>CAVSDH010000006.1:0-640318 GCA_963726765.1 uncultured beta proteobacterium
TGTCGAGTTTGCCCCACGTAAATGTTGCCTCGAGTCCCGGCACGAAAGCCTGTGTCGTTCCCCAGGCGCCACCGATCAGCGGTGTCACCTCCCAGGTGATCATCTCGCCGCCGGAAAAATTCCATCCTACGAAGACCGACCGGGCACCCACCGACTCGTAGTTGTAGCGCGCCTCGAAGTGAAGTGGACCCCGATCCGCAGTCCCGATCGCCGACGTAAAGTTGTCGCCGCCACGAACGACCGTGGGATAGGCGGTGAGCGCGAACTCCCACTTGTCCTCGGGAGCCACGGCGGCGACCCCGGCGACATCAACTTCACCGGCGAGCGCTGTCGTTGCCACGACGGCCGCGACAGCGGCGAACGTGCCTGGTTTGACCTTCACCCGCCGAGTGCTCTGATCGCGGCCACGAGCACCGTGCCGAGCCCCGCCATCAGCAGTCCTGCCCGCCAACTGCCGTAGCCGGCAAAACGGCCGAGCGCGAGCCCCCCGAAGAACAACATCGCCAACGCGATCACCCGCGACAGGTTCTTGGCCAGGGCGACGTTCTCGATGAGCATGAAGGGCAGCACGACCGGAAAGGTCGAGGCGGTGACAATCAGGAAAACGGCGAAGGCCGCCAGCAGGTCGTCCCGCTGCAACCTCGGTCGCGACGGCACGTTCGACTGCGCTACGATTCGCCCGCGGATTGCCTCAGTCTCTACCGGGGGACACGAGGCCCGCAACGGTCTGCGAAAGCGAGTCCTCGATGAGTTTGCGCCCGGCTTCTGCACTCGCGGCCGCACGAACGGAGCGTGCGAGTGTGAGGGATCGGCCGCGATCGGTGATCGTGCGTACGAGATACATGACCGCGTCGGCCAGTCCCCACGCGAGGTTGCAGCCGAGCGCAGCGACCAGCATTCTGCGAATCTCCACGTCCCCTGCCTCTGCGACGGACACCGCGCCGACGAAGGTAAGCGCCATGAACAGCCCGAAGAGCAACTCCGAAACGCGATCGACCGGGCTCAGGATGGGTGCGCGTGCAGCGTTGGACTCGCCATCCGGTTCGGTCATTGCCTACCTCCGATGGCCGCCGCGCCCAACCGAAGCGGCAACCGCAACCTATCCAACTTCACCCACGCGGCCACGCGTCGTTCAAAAGCGCTCGGGCACATACTTGAACGGAATGTCGGCAGCCTTGTAGCGGCCGACCTTTCGCTCAGGGAGCTTGACCTTTGGTGCCGGGATTGCCTTGTAGGGAACCTGCTTCAGCACGTGGCTGATCACGTTGAGGCGCACGCGGTTCTTGTCCTCCGAGCGCGCAACGAACCACGGGGCCCACGGGGTATCAGTGGCGGCGAACATCTCGTCGCGCGCCTTCGTGTAGTCATCCCAACGATCATAGGACTTGAGGTCCATCGGGGAGAGCTTCCACGTTTTGCGGCCGTCGCCGATGCGCCCCTTCAAGCGGCGCGTCTGCTCCTCCGGGCTCACTTCCAGCCAATACTTGAGCAGGATGATCCCCGACTTGATCATCAACTGCTCGAACAGCGGAATGACCTGCAGGAAACCTCTTGCATGCTCCTCAGTGCAAAACCCCATCACGCGCTCGACACCGGCGCGGTTGTACCAGCTGCGATCCCAGATGACAACCTCGCCCGCCGCCGGCAGGTGCGGCAGGTAGCGCTGCCCATACATCTGAGTCTTCTCGCGCTCGGTCGGTGCGGGTAGCGCGATCACGCGAAATACTCGGGGACTCACGCGCTCGGTGATGGCTTTGATCGTGCCGCCTTTGCCGGCGCCGTCGCGGCCTTCGAAGACGATGCAGACCTTGAGACCCTTGTGCACGATCCATTGCTGCAGCTTCACCAACTCGACGTGGAGCTTCTTGAGTTCGCGCTGGTAGTCCTTGTTCGACAGCGACTTGCCGGGAGGCGCGGCATTGGACCCCGCCGCGGCGGCCTTGGCGCCGTTGTCTTTCCCCGGTTTGCCCTTGGGCGCGTCCTTGGCCTTCACGCTCTTCTTCCCCATGAACATCTCCATCAGTTGGATGTTTCGGATCGCCCCGCCTGCAGCGAAAATGGCGCGTTCACCGGGCAGTCAGTGCGCAACGACCGCGAGCAGCGATGCATTGCGCGGATACCTCGTCATCTGGTCTGTACCACGCCCGACGCAAAGGCCAGGGCGGCGGCCGCCGTAAAGACATTGGCGTGGGCATCCTCCTTCTGTGCGTCGGCCGTCGCGAGTGAACTCAGTTCGCTCGCAACGTCGGTGTACGTCCCGACACCGCCATTGAAGGCGCCCAGGGCGGCTTCGTACGCCGTTTGCGCAGCCTCGCGCAACGCCACCGCCGCCGAATACGCGGCGAGACTGGTCTTCAGGTCGTTGTACGCGCTAACCACCTGCAAGGTCGCGGCATCGCGTACCTGCGCCAGGCTGTCGCGCGCAGTGGCGACCTCGGATTGCGCCGAGGCAACGCGGGAATCGCGCCCTCCTCCATCATACAAAGGGACGCTCAACGTCAGCAGGATACTGCCACCGGGTTTGTTCACAGTGGACCACGGGCCGCCGTCGGTGCTGAATCCACCGATGTTCTCGAAAATCTGGGCGCTAAGCCCAATCTTCGGATAATAGTCCGCGCGTCGGGTCTTCAGCGCACCCTCGGCGGCCTCGATCTTGCCAATCGCGGCGATCACATCGGGACGATGCGCCAGCGCGTCGCGCAGCACTGTATCCATGTCTTCCGGCGGCTCCGCAGGCAGCGGCTGCTGCGAACTGTCGACGATGTCGATGCGCGCATCGGCCGCGACGCCCAGAGACGCGATGAGGTTCGCGTAGGCGGTGCGTTCGTCGCCAGTGGCTTTGGTCAGGTAGTACCGGGCCTGCGCGGTCTGCCGCTGTGCCTGGGCCGGCACCACCACGGTGGCCAGACCGCGCTCCCTGCGTGACACTGCGGCGTCCTGCACGGTTTCGGCCGCCGTCACCGCCCGCCGGGCAGAACTCAGCCGGCCCCGCGCGGCACCGAGTGAAAAATAGGCGCGACTCACCGTGTAGACGAGCTTCTGGTGAACCCCGGTGAACGTGACGTTCGCGACGAAGGAATTGGCCCGAGCCGCCTGGTCCTGGCCCTCGCGGCGCCCGAAGTCGAACAGCAGCCATTTCAGCGCGAGGACCGGAAAGATCTCGCGCGTGTCCGAGATGAAATAGCCTGCAGGAATGGTCGTCGTCGGGATCGGCAGCGGTGTCCGCTGGTATCCGCCGATCACATCGATCGAAACCTGTGGCGCATATTCGCTTTCGTCCAGACCGACAGCCAGCGCGGCCCGTCGTGCCTGTTCCCATGCAATGCGCGTCTCAGGATTATTGCGCTGCGCTATGTCGATCAACTCGGCAAGGCTGTAACGTCGATTCTGTTCGATCGGCACACCTTTGCCTTGTCCGAAGACCGCATCGCGTTGTACCCACGGCCCCGCACGGTCGGCGGTACCGAAGACCGACGGAATGGCCCACGGTTTGTCCGGCGATTCGGGTGCGAGCTGCAGGACATCGGCCGCCCACGCGACTGGCGACAGCAGCATCAGCCACGCAGCGGCGCGGCAAACGTGCGTGGCGAAATTAGACGGGAAGGGTCGCGACATGCTCGATTTCTCGTTGCAGCAGCAATCTGGCGTCCATGGCTGCTCGAAGGTGCGCGCGATCCACGCCTGGCTGGACAGCTTGCGCCTCTACGATACTGTCCTGGCCGGGCGCTGCGGGCGCCGAACGGGCAACGGCAAAGCGTTCCGCGGTGTCGGTGAACCAGGCTGATGCCGCCGCGTCCTGCATTCGGCCACCCTCGCCAATGTCTACGTCGTGAGATTGGCCGACGACGACGAACACCGCCGTGGCGAGGCGCTCCAGGTGACCGATTGCCGTTTGCTCGAAAGTCTTGCGCAGCGCGCCTCCCTGCAGCAGATTCCTTTCGAATGCGGCGACCGACGTGAAATGCCGTGCCTCGGTAAGCCTTTGCACCGCGGCGAGACGAACATCGGCTGGGGGATGAGCCGCATCCCGCATCAGATTTCCGAGCGCAAGCAGTGCCTGCGCGATGGCGGCACGCGCGCGGTCAAGGGCGCCAATCGGCCAGACGACACTGAAGACGAGCGACATCAACAAGTTGCCGAGGAGAACCCCGACGACGCGATCCCACAACACCGTAAGGCTGGTGTTGGGGCCATAGCCTTGCAACACGCCGAGGAGAAAGGCGAGCGCCATCTGCATGCCCATATAGGAAAGGCGGTCACTGCTGGTCGCGACCCAGGCAAATATGGCCGACGCTACCGCGATCAGCAGGCAGAGCTGGCCGATGTCCGTCATGTGCGGAAGCAGGTACACAATGCACAGACCGGCGGCGAGCCCGCCGATCAAGGCTCCGGAGATTCGCAGCCACATCTTCTGGATTGTCTCGCCCATGCTTCCCAATGCGACGACAAAACAGGTGGGGACGGCTGTCGAAATGCCTGGCCAATCGAGTACGCTGTAGATGAAATAAGCAGACATCACCGCAATCGTCGTCTTCAGCGCAAAGCGTACGT
Source organism: uncultured beta proteobacterium (assembly GCA_963726765.1). Taxonomy (GTDB): domain Bacteria; phylum Pseudomonadota; class Gammaproteobacteria; order Burkholderiales; family Casimicrobiaceae; genus CAIWHR01. The sequence continues at coordinate 4,552 of CAVSDH010000006.1, forward strand.
GCTCCGGATTGGTCCAGGCATCAGGCACGAACAAACTGTTCGGCGACCGCACAGGCGGCGACTCACTGGCGGCGCGACGACGCGCGATGTCATTGGCAATACGACCCAGCGCGCCGTCGATCGCCACGACGATCGGCAAGGTCTCGGCTGTCAGGCCGTCCAGCAACGCGGGGGGTACGACTCGTCGTTCGGGGGCGCGGGCATCTCCCGACGCCAATGCGTGGCGGCATTCCACGCTCGCTTCGACGAGCCGCATCCGGATTTCGCGCGGGAGGTCGCCAGGCATCGCACCGAGCAGCGTCAGCAATTCGACGAGTGTCTCGATCAAGCGATGGTCGACTTCGGCATACTCGCGCAACTGGCGGTCGGCGATCTGCGCGTCCTTCCGCAGGGCGACAAGACCCAATGCGTCCGCTTGCTGTCGGGCTATGCCCGGGGACTGGCGTTCGTCCAGCGTTGCCGTAACGGCATCGAGCAAACGCAAGGCCGTCCGCAGAGCCAGTTTGGCCGGGTCCTCACCGAACACAAGATTGACCAGTGTGGAGAGCACGGCGGGAATCATCACGACAACCCACAGCCAAAGCACAAGCCTTGTCAGCATCTCCGGGGAGGGAACGGTATCGACGAGGGTTTGCGTCAGCACCATGACAAAGCCCACGAGATAGCCGAGCGGCCCGAGTGTGGAGGTGCGCGCGAGAAACATGCCGAGAAAGGTGATTGCCGCCATCAAGGGCAGACGAAGCGCGGGATCGCCCGCATCGATGGTCAAGAGCGCAAGCGACAGCGCCACCGCGAGCGTGGCGCCAATGGCTACGCTGACTGCAGTGATCAGTGTTGCGACGGACTCCCCTCGACTGATCACGAAAACCAGATAGACCACGTACGCCGCAAGCGGGATTTGAAAGACCATTGCGATGCCCACGGCGATGGTGCAGCTCCCCGCAATGCGCGCTACCGCCGCTACTCTGCCCGGCCGCGGCGCCAACTCGTCGCGGAGCCAGTCGAACAGGCCCGCTCCGCCCATCGCGGATTCATTGCCTTGCGTCATGCTCCACCCGAACCGACGCCGTGGCCCCGATCCGCATATCTTGCGCGGGAGCATCCAACAGACGTATCCATACGGGAAAGCGTTGCGCGACGACGACCCAGTTGAGTGTGCGCCCGACCACAGGCAATCCCGGGCCGCCAGATCCATCCCCGGTCTGGGGCTGCACGCCGCTATTCAAGCTCGCGACCTGGCCCCGGATAGGCCGGGCCTCATTGGCCATCAGCCAAACTGTCGCAGGATCGCCCACAGCGATGCTACCGATCTCCGTTTCGCGGAAATCGGCAATCGCATACCAATCGGCGTCCTTGATCAGCGTGAACAGCGGATGCCCCGCGACGGCATAGGTCCCCTCCGCGATCTGGAGGCCGACGACGGTTCCATCGAAGGGGGCGCGCAGCACCGCCTGGTCCAAATCGCGTGCGGCAATGGCCTCGGCGGCTTCGGCGCCGGCAAGCTGTGCTACGAGATTGGCGGTACCGCCCACGGCTTCACGCGCCTGGGTGGCCTGCTGCGTGGCCACAGTGAGCGCCACCGCCGCATTTCGCTCGTTGGTCCGTGCCTCGTCAACCTGCTGCTGGGTCACGTAGCCCTTCGCGAGCAGCGGCTCGAGGCGGCGCAGGTTCTCCTGCGCCAGCGCGAGCTGCGCCTTGGCGTGATTGATCTGCGTCGCCGCCGCATCCGCGCCGGTCATCTGGGAAGTTACCTGTCGCGATGTCAGGCCGATCTGCGCCTTCAATGCCTGAACCTGTGCCTGTGCTTGGCGCTGCCTCAGCTCGAACGGTTGGGGATCGATCTCTACCAATGGTTGGCCCTTGCTCACCCGCTGATTGCTCGCGACATGAAGCTTGACGATGCGCCCGCTGACCTCGGGGGCCATCGCGGCGCTGTACGCGAACAGGTGGGCATCATTCGTCTGGGGTCGGCGGCTCAAGGCCGCGAGCGTCGCGAATCCGAGAACGACGGCGGCAACCACCGCAATCAACGCGACGAGACGACCCCGCCAGGTAACACTGGATTTCATCAACTTGCTCCGCCTAGGCCAGCCACAGAAGCCACGCAGCAAAGGAAAAGGCAATTGTGGCCGTCAGGTAAACCACGATCGGAGCCGGCAATTCCTTCTCCATTCCCAGCTTCACGAGAATCCAGCGAATGACAATGGCCAAGCCCATGCCAATCAATACGCAGACCATCCAAGACGGAAAATACGAGCCCAGGACATTCGTCGACGGCGCCGCACTGCACCCCACCAAGGGCAGCAGCCCAGCCACAACGAACACGCCTCGCTTGATCAAAGAGGTCCGCATTTTGAACTCGATGCTGATCGACCGGACCAGCGTGGATTCTCCGTTTTCTGAAGCCCGCAATTCAAACACTTGCAGAAATTCCCTTGCCAAACCGGGAACGAGTGATCGGCGGCCATGCGCGGCGAGGGCGCGCGGACTTTGTTGTTGTTATCGGGGCCAGCGCCAAGAACGCCTATTGTCGGAAATTGGCAACCAGGTGCTAGACAATCGGGGACACGCAATTGATAATTTGGGACAATGAGGTCGATTCAACTTGAAATAGATCAAACATGCGACATCTAGGTGCGACGCGACCGCGGACAGTCAGCATCCGTCGCAAGGACGCAACGGTGCGCATCGGCGGCACGCTGGACATTCCGGAGGTCCTTCGGAGCATGGGCTTTGATCCCGCCGAAGTGCTGGCCGAGGCGGGGTTCGACCTCAAGCTCTTCGACAATCCCGATACCCTGGTCCCCTTCGCAGCGCGGAACCGCCTGATGGCGCATTGCGCGGCTCGCACCAACTGCCCTCACTTCGGACTGCTGGTCGGTCAACGGGGCGGCCTGCATTCCATGGGGCTCGTGGGTTTGCTCGGGAAGTACTCACCGGACGCAGGGGCCGCATTGCGCATCATCGTGCGCTACGTCCACCTGCATGTTCGCGGTGCCGTGGCGGACCTGACGGTGGACGGCGAGGTGGCAACCCTGCGCTACGAAATCTACCAACCGCATGTCGAGGCCACCGACCAGATTGGGGACGCCGCAGTCGCCGTGATGTTCAACATCATGCGAGCGTTGTGCGGCCCCGATTGGAACCCCATTGAGGTCCGGTTCGCCCATCGCAAACCGAAGGATGTCGGGCCGTTCCGCCGGTTCTTTCGGGCGACACTGGTCTTTGACGCCGCAGAGAACGCCATGGTGTTCTCCACCACTTGGTTGAATCGACGTTTAACTGCGATCGAGCCGGAGTTGCACCGCCTGCTGCAGAAACACATCGACGCACTTGAGGTTCGCCACGGCGACGACTTTCCGGCGCAGCTGCGCAGTGTGCTGCGTACGGCGCTCGTCACCGGTCACGGTGCGGTCGATCAGGTTGCCGAAGTATTCTCGATGCACCGCCGCACGTTGTCCCGTCGCCTTAGTGGCTTCGGCACGAGCTTCCAGGCGCTCGCGGACGAGTGCCGTTTTGAGATTGCCAGGCAAATGCTTGACGACTCGGCAATGGCGGTGACCGAAATCGCTGCTTTACTCGACTATGCAGACGCTAGCGCCTTTACGCGGGCATTCCGGCGTTGGAGCGGCACGACGCCGGCGCATTGGCGAAATGCGAGGAAGGACGCTACTTAATGTAGACGGAACGCGTGGCCGAAGATTCCCGTCTCGGAGCGGGAACGGCTCAGCGTTGACCTAGCGCAAATGTGCTTCGGCGCGTCGGCGGTAGCCTAAAATGTCGAACTCTTGTAGGTCTGCGCCTGTCGACAAATGCGCCCGCAACGCCTTACATCTCTGATCATCCTTGCCGTGCTAATGATGCTCGGCGGCTGCGCCACGCGTCCGATCAATCCCCCAATCGAGCAGGTCGATCTAAGTAAAGGCTATCGCTTCGACACCCGCTGGGCGCACCGTAGTAACTATGACGCCGAGAATCTGGTTGTCCTCGCCTTTTCGGGAGGGGGTACCCGCGCGGCCGCATTTTCCTACGGGGTTCTGGAAACTCTCCGGGACATGGAGGTGATAGGGCCCAAGGGCAGGAAGTTCCGCATGCTCGACGAAGTGGACCTCGTCACCGGAGTTTCGGGCGGCAGCTTCACGGCACTGGCCTACGGCCTGTATGGGGATAAGCTGTTCGACCTCTACGAGACCAGTTTCCTGAAACGCGATGTGCAGGGCACGCTGATCGCCCGCGCCCTCAATCCAGGAAACTGGGGCGCCCTGTCGTCTGAGACCTGGGGCCGCTCGGAACTGGCCGCGACCTTTTACGACGAGATTCTGTTCCATGGCGCCACCTATGCTGATCTGGATCGCGGCACGGGCCCCCAGATACTCTCGAGCGCCACCGACATCACGACCGGTGCCCGACTGGGCTTCACGCAATACGCCTTCGACTACCTCTGCTCGGACCTGAACGCCGTACCGCTCTCCCGCGCGGCGGCGGCATCGTCTGCCGTGCCCTTCGTGCTCTCGCCGGTGACGCTCAACAACTATGGCGGCAAATGCAAGTTCGCTTCGCCGAAGTGGGTCGAAGCATTTGGCAATCCCGAGACTGCGCCGCGGCCGGCCGCGCGGGCCCTCAGGACACGCGAGGACCTGAAGTCATTCCAGGATAGCGATCATCGGCCTTACATCCATCTCGTGGACGGCGGCCTCGCCGACAATCTTGGCATGCGTGCCGTGCTGGAGGAACTGGAGGCCGCCGAGGCCCTGAATATCCTGGGGCAGCCGACACCGCTCGATCATGTGCGCAGGATTATCGTCTTCGTGGTCAACTCGCGATCCTCGCCGAAGTCCAGCTGGGACGAAGTCGAGCACGCGCCCGGCAACGTCGAACTTTTGATCAAGGCGACCGGCGTGCCGATCGACCACTATTCCTACGAGGCCGTCGAACAGTTGAAGGATACGACGGCCCGATGGCAAAGCATGCGGCGTATTCGGGAATCGGCGACACTGCCCGGGAATCGCGATCCCGAACTCGCGGAGCTTGCCCGGGCGCCGGACATCGAACTTCATGTCATCGATGTGTCCTTCGCGGCGCTCAAGGACAGGGCTGAACTGGAATACCTGAATAATCTGCCGACATCGTTCGTCCTGCCCCCTGAGGCGGTCGATCGCCTCCGCATCGCAGCGAAGACGATCATCATTTCATCGCCCGAGTTGAGGCGGCTGCTGGAAGACGCGGGCGCAAAGTTCACCATGGAACCGGCACCGGCTACAAACCGGGTTTCTCCATGAGTTCCATCCTCATCGCCGCCCTGGTATTCGTATTCGTCTTCGGCGGGGCGCTTGCGGGCCTCGCCATCCGCGTTCCGGCGCATCATCAGGATGCCGAAACGAGGGATGTGGTCAAACTCGTGATGGGGCTGGTCGCAACGATCGCCGCCTTGGTCCTGAGTCTGCTGATAGCATCCGCGCACAGTTCGTACGATCGGCAGGCAAGCGAAGTGCAGGAACTGAGCGCGCAACTTGTCCAGCTGGACCAAGTGTTCGCCCATTTCGGCCCGGAGGCGAATGACAGTCGCGCGCAGCTACGTCGCATGGTTAAGGTGGAAGTCGAGCGACTTTGGCCGAATGCGGGCACCCCACGCACAGCCATGCAAAGCCCGCAAAAATACGTACCGGCGGAAGACCTGTTCGACACCGTCAACCGCCTCACGCCTAATTCCGACGCCCAGCGATCTGCACAGGCGCGTGCTCTGCAACTCATGACGATCATGGGAACTACCATCCGCCTGCTGCACCAACAGGCCGGAGGCTCACTGTCCTGGCCCTTCTTCATCGTGCTGGTATTCTGGCTCGTCGTGCTCTTCGCTGGATTCGGTCTCTATGCGCGCCGCAATGCCACCGCCACAACGGCGTTGTTCGTCGGAGCGTTGACTGTCGCGGGCGCCATTTTCCTGATCCTGGAGATGAATCGGCCGTACAGCGGACTGATGGAAATCTCCAGCGCGCCAATTAGGGACGCGCTGCCGGGGATTGGCCAGTAACGGGTCTCGGCGGTCGCGCCGCCGGCCTACGGCCCACGCCGACACCTGCTTCGGCGCAGTTAAGACAGTGGAGACTGCACCGTGCCGCGGTCCTAGATCACGACCTCGCCGGCCGGGGACAGGTGGGCAGGTAGCCGCCCATTCATCTGAGTCGATTCCGGCAAGGCAAATTCACGCTGATGGACGGCGTTCGCGTTCAAGAACGTGGAATGACCGGTCTGGAGCAAACTGTGAGTCGGCACCGACCGACGGCTCTTGGCTGGAAACGGAAGGTCCGGTCACTGCCGGCGACGGCAAGGTCAATCGCCGGTGGGCATCGTATGCCGGCGCCGAGCAACTACCACCCTGCGGTTCGCTGCGAGCGGCTTTGTATCGCGAGGGAAACGAAACGCCGCGCACGGTGTTCCGCAATTGAGTCCGTCGGTGCGAGCGGACCTAACGTATTGAATTCTTGGCTCCCCGACCTGGGCTCGAACCAGGGACCTGCGGATTAACAGTCCGTCGCTCTACCAGCTGAGCTATCGGGGAACAAGCCTTCCATTTTACTGTTTTGAGGCGTCTCGGGTCAACGCGACGCCCGAGCGGACAGCGCGCGGCGCGCTGAGCGCATGGGGGCCAGCGAAGGACTTTCCGCGGCGAAGGGCCCCGGCGCCTCCCCCGCACCTCCGACAGATGCCCCATTTCGGCCCGTTTATTGCTTAGTAGGATGAAATCGGGTTAACGACATGCAAATCGAGACCTTGAGTCACGCCCTGGAGGGAGGCTGGTCCGCCCCCCTTCCGACGCACCGGGATTCCGCCCGGACGCTGATCGTCGCCTTCGGCGCGGCCGGTTACGCGGATGCGCCGCAGGCGCTGGCCGAGCTGGCCGCCGCCTTCCCAAGGAGCGCGATCGTCGGTTGCTCCAGCGCCGGCGAGATCCACGCGCACGTCGTCACCGACGGGACGCTCGTGGTCGCGATCACGCAGTTCGAGCGGACCGATCTTGCCGTCGCGTCGGTGCCGATCGACTCCGCCTCCCATTCGGACGTCGCGGGCACGCTGCTCGGAAGAAAGCTCACTGGCGCCAAGCCGCGCCTCGTGCTCGTGTTCTCCGAGGGACTGGCCGTCAACGGTACCGACCTCGTACGCGGATTGTCCTGCGCGCTTCCGCCGGACACGATCATCGTGGGCGGACTGGCGGCCGACGGCAATCGCTTCCTGCGGACGTGGGTCCTGGTCGACGGCAAACCGGCCACCGGGCATATCGTCGCCGTGGCGTTGACCGGTCCCCTGGAAATCGGAGTCGGGTCGCAGGGGGGGTGGGATACCTTCGGTCCCGAGCGGCGCGTGACGCGCGCAAAAGGCAACGTTCTCTTCGAGCTCGACGGCAAGCCGGCGCTCGCGCTCTACAAGGATTACCTGGGTGACCTCGCGTCGGACCTGCCCACGATGGCGCTGCGGTTTCCGCTGTCGATCCGCGACGAGCGCGGCGTCAAGGGCGCCGTGGTCCGCACGATTCTCGCGATCGACGAAAAGGCGCAGTCGATGACTTTTGCCGGCGACATCCCGAGCGGTTGGCGCGCGCAGCTCATGCGGTCGAATCACGATCGACTCATCGCCGGGGCGATGCGCGCGGCGTTCGACGCCACCGCCGGAATGAGCGGAAAGCCCGCCTTGGCGCTCGCCATCAGCTGCGTCGGCCGCAGGCTCGTCCTCGGCGCGAGAACCGAGGAGGAAATCGAGGCCGCGCTCGAAGCGCTGCCGCCGGGCTCGCAGCAGATCGGCTACTACGCATATGGCGAGATATCGCCCGCCGGGCGCGCCTCGTGCGAGCTGCACAACCAGACGATGACGCTGACGACACTCTGTGAAGCCACTGCATAACCTGCTGCGCCGCCAATTGCGCCGATTGGGCCTCGCGCCCGGCCGCGTGCCGGGCGTCGACGCGTGGGGCACGCTGCTCGACCAGGTCAGCCAGAACTACGGCAGCGCCGATCAGGATCGGTACTTGCTCGAGCGCTCGCAGGACATTTCGACACGCGAGATGCGCGAGTTGAACGACGCCCTGCAGCAGCAGCGCGACACCCTGGAATCGCGCGTGCGCGAGCGAACTGCGGCGCTTGCCGCCAGCGAGGCGCGCTTCCGCAGCTTCACGTCGCTCGGCTCGGACTGGTATTGGGAACAGGATTCGGAATTGCGCTTCACCGCCATCAGCGGCAACTTTGCCCAGGTCACCGGTTTCCCGGTCAACGATCAGCTGGGTCTCACCTATTGGGACCTCGAGGGCGTGGAGGTGCCGGAAGGGGGCTGGGCGCGACTGCGGGCCCGGCTCCAGTCGCATGAGACGTTCTACGACGTGGTCCTGCGGCGGGTTCATCCGGTACGCGGCGCGACCTACGCTGCGATCAGCGGCGAGCCCGTCTTCGACGCCCGCGGGCACTTCGCCGGCTATCGCGGCATCGGCCGCGAGGTGACGCAGCAGAAGCTCGCCGAGGAAAACATCAACCGCCTCGCGCATTTCGACACACTGACCAATCTCTACAATCGCGGCGCGTTCTTCGAGCGGTTGCACCACGCCCTGTCGATCGCGCGGCGGCACGGCAACGTGCTGGCGCTCCTCTTCATCGATCTCGACCGCTTCAAGGACGTCAACGACGCCTTCGGCCACCTCACGGGCGACGACGTTCTGAAGATCATGGCGCAGCGCATTTCCGACTCGATCCGCGCCTGCGACACGGCGGCGCGGCTGGGCGGCGACGAGTTCATCGTGCTCGCCGAAAACGTGGCGCGCGAAAGCGACGTCAGCGATTTCGCGCAGCGGCTGTTGGACACGCTTTCCGAGCCGTTCACGCTGCTGGGCCAGGAATGCCGCCTGTCCGCAAGCGTGGGTATCGCGATGTGCCCGCGCGACGGCGACGACGCGGCTGCGCTGCTCAAGAAGGCCGACGTCGCGATGTACCGGGCAAAGGATTCCGGCCGCAACGGTCTTGCGTTCTATTCCGATGTCGACAGCCGCCCCGCCGAGGATCGCATCGTGATGGGCGCAGGCATCCGGCGCGCAATCGATGCCAACCAGTTGCGGCTCTTCTACCAGCCGAAGATTTCCGTTCGCACCGGCGCGATGACCGGCGTGGAGGCACTCGTGCGCTGGGAACACCCGGAACGGGGGCTGCTGCTGCCGGACACCTTCATTCCGCTGGCCGAGGATTCCGGGCTGATCCGTCACATCGGGCGCTGGGTGCTGCACACGGCCTGCGCGCAGGCGCTGGCGTGGCAGGCCCAGGGGACGGGGCCGATCCGCGTCGCGGTCAATCTGTCGCCACGCCAGTTCAGCGACGAGAGGCTCGCCATCGAAATCGCACACGCTCTCGCGCAGACCGATCTTCCTGCGGAGCTGCTCGAGATCGAGATCACCGAAAGCATGATGATGGAGCACCCGGAGCGCGCCGCCGAGACGCTGCGCGAGATCAAGGATATGGGCGTCCACGTGTCCATCGACGATTTCGGCACCGGTTACTCGTCGCTCGCGCGGCTCAAGAAGTTTCCGATCGAGAGCGTGAAGATCGACCGCTCGTTCATCCGCGACATCGCCATCGATCCCGACGACGCCGCCATCGTTTCCGCGGTGATCGCGATGGCGCACAGCCTGCGGCTCAAGGTGATCGCCGAAGGCGTCGAGACGGCGGAGCAGGTGCGCTTTCTGCGCGAACGGGCGTGCGACGAGATCCAGGGCTTCTACTACAGCCGCCCCGTACCTCCCTCGGAGATTCCGGCGTTTGGCGCGCGGCACCACGGCGGCCGGCTCGAAGTCGTGGGCGCGGCCGACTAGCGGCGTGAGCGGCGGAGAGGGGTCGCCGAGCTCCCCAGCTTCAGCCGGGCGGCTCGCCGAGGTGCGGGGCCGCGAGCCGCAGGTAGTGGAACATCGACCACAGGGTCAGAATCGCGGCAATCCAGAGCGCGACGGTGCCGATCACCGGCGTCGGCACCCACGGGAACAGCGGCTCGTGCAACAGCAATGCGATGATCGCGGTCATCTGCGCGACCGTCTTCAGCTTGCCGATGAACGCCACGGCCACGCTCTTGCGCTGGCCAAGCTCCGCCATCCATTCGCGCAGCGCCGAGATCGCGATTTCGCGGCCGATGATGATGATCGCGAGGTAGCTCTCCGCGCGGCCGAGCCAGACGAGCACGATCAGCGCCGCGGCAACCATCAGTTTGTCGGCCACCGGGTCGAGAAACGCGCCGAACGCCGTCGTCGCGCCCCAGCGCCGCGCAAGCCAGCCGTCGAGCCAGTCGGTGATCGCCGCCCCGGCGAAGATCCACATCGCGGTCCAGTTTCGCGCCGCCGGCGTAAGCCACGCGTCGGGCAGGTAATAGACGGCCACGAACACCGGGATCAGCACGATCCGCAGCCAGGTGAGAAGAATGGGGACGTTTAATGGCATCGGGGCGTGTCGCAGGGCGTGCGATCGACCGTTGGTGCGCATCGATTCTACCGCGCCGGGCACGTCGACACCTCAATGAAGGACGGCGAAGATCTTCTCCGCCAGCGCGCGACTGATGCCGGGCACCCGCGCGAGGTCGTCCACGCCGGCCGCCTGCACGCCTTTGAGTCCACCGAAATGCTGGAGCAGCGCCCGCCGCTTCTTCACGCCGATGCCGTCGATCTCCTGAAGCGTCGACGTCGTCCGCGCCTTTGCGCGGCGCGCGCGATGCCCCTGGATCGCGAATCGATGCGCCTCGTCGCGAATCTGCTGCAGGAGGTGCAGTCCCGGATGGTCCGGCGGCAGATTCAGTGCATCGTCGCGATCGGGCAGGACGATGTCCTCCTCTCCGGGCTTTCGTTCCGGACCCTTGGCGATGCCGATGAGCCTCGTGTCGTGCAGCCCCTGTTCGGCCAGCACTTCCGCGGCGACCGCGACCTGGCCCTTGCCGCCGTCGATGACAAGCAGGTCGGGCGCGGGGTACTCGCCCGCCACGATTCTGGCGCAGCGACGGGTCAGCGCTTCGCGCATCGCGGCGTAGTCGTCGCCGCCCTGCGCCGGCGAAACGTTGAAGCGGCGGTATTCGCCCGTCTGCATCGACAGCCGGTCGAAGATGACGCAGGACGCGACCGCGCGCTCCCCCATCGTGTGCGAGACGTCGAAGCACTCGATCCGCTGCGCCGACGCCGGCAGGCCCAGCACCGCCTGCAACGCCGCGAGGCGGTCATCCTGCGTGGCCTTCTGCGCAAGCTTCTGGCGGATCGCGAATCCTGCGTTCTGCAACGCCATCTGCAGCCAGACGCGGCGCTCGCCGCCCGGATTGGCGACGATCTCGACGCGCAGGTTTGCCTGCACCGACAGGACCTCGGCAAGCGTCGCGTGGTCGATCGCGTCGGGGACGACGATCGTCGGCGGAACGGGTCGCTCCACGTAGTGCTGCTCGAGAAATGCCGGCACGATTTCGGCCAGCTGCTCGGGGTCGGCGTGCTGAGGGAAGAACGTGCGGTCGCCGACGTGGCGACCGCCGCGAATCATCACGACATTGACGGCCAGGAGCCCCTGCTCCGCCGCCGCCGCGACGACGTCCACGTCGCCCGCGGTCGCGCTCTCGACGAACTGGCGCGACTGCAGCTGCGTCAGGCGCGTGACCTTGTCGCGCAGCCGCGCCGCGCGCTCGAATTCGAGCTTCCCGCTCGCCGCATCCATCTGCGACTTGAGTTGCGCCAGCACCTCTCCCGCCTTCCCCTGCAGGAACAGGACCGCGCTCTGCACGTCGTCGCGGTAGTCCGCCTCCGCCACGAGGCCGACGCAAGGGGCACTGCAGCGCTGGATCTGATGGAGCATGCATGGCCGCGAGCGGTTGGCGAACACCGTGTTCTCGCAGGTGCGCAGCTGAAAGACCTTCTGCAGCAGCGCCATCCCCTCGCGCACGGCGCCGGCGCTCGGAAACGGCCCGAAGTAGCGGTGCTGGCGATCGAGCTTGCCGCGGTGGAAGCGCAGCTGGGGAAACGTGTCGCCGGTGAGGCAAACGTACGGATAGCTCTTGTCGTCACGGAAGAGGATGTTGTAGCGCGGCTCCTCGGCCTTGATCAGGTTGTTCTCGAGCAGCAGCGCCTCGCCTTCGGAGCGCGTGACCGTCGTCTCGACGCGCGCGACCTGCGCGAGCATCAGCGCGATACGCGTTTCGTGCGCGCTCTTCTGGAAATAGCTCGACACCCTTTTCCTGAGATCGCGCGCCTTGCCGACGTAGAGGGTTTCGCCGGCAGAGTCGAACATCCGATAGACGCCGGGCCGGTGCGGAAGCGAGGCAATCAGCTCGCCTGCATCAAAGGGCGCCACCCCGGCAACCGTCGACCCGGGCGAGGACATTTCACGCCACGCGCCGGGACGCGCGCGCGAGATGCGCCGCAACGTCGTCGAACACCGCCCGGAACATCGCCGGTGTCAGACGCCGTGTGTTGGTGTTGTAACGGCTGCAATGGTAGCTGTCGAAGAGCGCCACGCCGTCGTCGAGCCGATGCTTCGCACCGTGAGCAAAGGCGAATTTCGACGAGCTGCGTTCGAGCGCGCGCAGTGTCGCGCCGTGCGCGATGCGTCCCAGCGCAAGGATTGCGCCTCCGGGCGGCACCTTTGCGAGGTCCGCCGCGAGAAACCCGTTGCATGCCCGGACCTCGGCGGGCATGGGTTTGTTCGCGGGTGGCAGGCACTTGACCGCATTGGTGATCCGGCAATCGATCAACGCGAGGCCGTCCTCGCGCGACGTGGCTGCGGCCTGCGACGCGAACCCGTACGCATGCAGCGTTTCGAACAGCAGTATCCCCGCGTAGTCGCCGGTGAAGGGACGGCCCGTTGCGTTGGCGCCGTGCATGCCGGGGGCGAGGCCGACCAGCACGAGTCGCGCCCCGGGCGCGCCAAAGGGCGGCACCGGACGGCAGAAATAATCGCAATGCGCCGCCCGCACCTCGTCGAGGAACGACGCGAGGCGGCTGCAGCGGCGGCAGTCGGGATCGTACGCGGCGGACGCCGCCGGTTCTGGCAGAATGGCGACCTTGCCGGGATGAGCACGCATGGCGCGCGCATCGTAGCATGCGCTGCCGCGCTCGCATTCGGCATTTGCCGGTTGCACTGCCAGCGCAACCTTCGGCTGCAACCCGGCACGCCTTGTCCATGCTCCCTGTCGAACTCCACCTCGAATTGAGATCGCGCCTGCCTGCCCGCGGCAACGGCAAGGACAAGACGCGAAAGCCGCCGCTGCTGTTCGTGCACGGCGGTTACAACGACGGCTGGTGCTGGGACGCCCATTTCCTGCCGTGGTTCGCGCGCCAGGGCTACGCGGCGCATGCGCTGTCGCTGCGCGGGCATGGCGTTTCGGGCGGTCACGACTCCCTTTTCGTCGCCGGGCTCGACGATTACGCCGCGGACGTCGAACACATCATGTCCAAGCTGCCGGCGACACCGGTCCTGATCGGGCACTCGATGGGCGCGGCGATCTGCGAACGGCTGCTCGCGACGCGCCCCGTGCGCGCGGTGGCGTTACTCGCGCCCGTGCCGCCCTCCGGGCTCGTGTCGATCGCCGCGCGGCTGGCCGCGGAGCGACCCGACACGCTGATGCACATGATGCAGTTCGATCCGACACGACTTTCCGCACACGTCCTCGATTCGCTGCGACCTTACTATTTCAGCGATGACGTGGAGCCCGCCATCCTCGCGGAGGCAACGCGGCATTTTTGCGTCGAGTCTCCGCGCGCCCTGCTGGATCTGTCGCTCCGGCTGCACTGGCAGCTCCCGGAGCGCGGATCGACGCCGATCCTGGTGCTGGGTGCCGACGGCGACCGCATCTGCACGCCGGACGACGTCGACGCGACGGCGCGCCATCACGGCGTCGAAGCCGCGATCCTGCCGGGGCTGGCGCACATGATGATGCTCGAACGGCAGTGGGAAGTCCCGGCGCGCGCGATCGCGCGCTGGATGCAGTCACTGTAGCGCGCGCTGAAGCGCGTCAGGCCCGCATCGACGCAACGAACGTGCTGAACGCCATGCTGGGCAGCGGCTTGCTGAACCAGTACCCCTGGAAGCAGTGGCAGCCGCGCGCCTGCAGGAATTCGAGCTGCGCCTTCGTCCCGACACCTTCGGCGACGACCTTGAGGTTGAGGCCGCGCGCGAGGCCGATGATCGCCTCCGTGATCGCCGCGTCGCCCGGGTCGGTCTCGAGGTCGGCGATGAACGAGATGTCGATCTTGAGCGTGTCGATCGGGAAGTGCTTGAGGTGGGTCAGCGACGAATAACCCGTGCCGAAATCGTCGATCGCCACCGTAAATCCTTCGCCGCGAAGTTGGTGCAGGACCTTGCGGATCGCGTCGAGATCATGCATCAGGCTCGTTTCCGTGACCTCGAGCTCGATCCACGACGGTTCGCAGCCGACGCTCTTGACGATGTCGGAGATCCGCTGCGCCAGGTCTTCCCGGTAGAACTGCCGCGCCGAAAGGTTGACCGAGATCGTGAGCGGCATTCCCGCGCTGCGCCACGCCACGCACTGCGCGGCCGCCGATTTCAGGACCCACTCGCCCAGCGCGTGGATCAGGCCCGACTCCTCGGCAAGCGGGATGAAGACCTGCGGCGGCACGTTCCCGTGCTCGGGATCGTTCCAGCGGAGCAGCGCCTCGGCGCCGACGATCTCGTTGTCCGGCGACGCGCACGACCGGCTGATAGTGGAGTTCGAGCCGCCCCTCGCCCAGCGCGGCGCGCAGCGCACTTTCGAGCGTGTGCTGCTTCAACCGACGCTGCGCGAGGTCGGCGTCGAGGAACTGGTAGGTGTTGCGTCCCAGCTCCTTCGAGCGGTACATCGCGACGTCCGCGTGCTTGAGGAGCTCCTCGGGGTCGTCCGAGTCGTCCGGATAGACGCTGATGCCGATCGACGAGGTCACGTAGATGTCGTGCTCCTCGATCTTGAACGGCTGCGCGATCGCATCGAGCAGCTTCTGCGCGATTCGGCCGAGCACGCCCGGCTCGTCGAAGTCCTCGACGATGACCATGAACTCGTCGCCGCCGAGGCGCGCGAGCAGGTCGGTCTCGCGCAGCGCCGCCGACAGCGCCTTCGTCACGCCTTTCAGCAGCTCGTCGCCGATGCGGTGACCGAGCGTGTCGTTGACGTTCTTGAACCGGTCGAGGTCGATGAACAGCACGCCGACGCGACGGCCGCCGCGCTTCGCCTGCGCGATCGCCTGCGTCAGCCGCTCGTGCAGGAGCAGGCGGTTCGGCAGACCGGTGAGCGCGTCGCGCGTGGCCATGTACTGCAGGCGTTCCTCCGCCTGGATCCGCGACGAGACATCCTGCACGAACGACAGGATCGACGCGATCTTGCCGTCGGCGTCGAGCAGCGCGGAGTGGTACCACTCGCACCAGATCGTGTCGCCACCCTTGCGGTTGTTGCGGGTAAGGCCGGTCGCGCGCGGCTCCTCGCCGCTCGTCAGCGACGACAGCACGTCGGCCAGCGCCTCGCGGTCGGCCTCGTGCAGGAGCGCGTTGTCCTCGATGCGCATCCCGAGCACTTCGTCGGCAACCCAGCCGAAGATGTTCTCGGCCTGCGGCGACCAGCGCACGAGCCGGAAATCGCGGTCCCATTCGAGCACCGCGAGCGGCGTGTTGCTGATGTGCGACGACAGCATCCAGTTGGCGCGGCGCAGCGCGTCCTCGTTGTTCTTCTGGTCGTGAATGTCCGTGTGCACGGCGTAGATGCCGATGACCTTGCCTTCGCCGTCGCGATTGGGCGCATAGTGGATGGCCTCCCAGCGCGGCTCGCCGGCAGGCTGCACCAGCATCTGCTCGGTCGCGACGACCTCGCCTTTCAGCACCCGCGCCAGCAATGGCTGCAGCTGCGCGAACCGCTCCTCGCCGATCACCTCGGCAACCTTGCGTCCGGTGAGATCCTTCCGGTTCTCGCCCAGCCACTCCTCGTTGTGCCGGTTGAGGAAGCGGAACTGGTTCTCGGTGTCGATGTAGGCCACCCGTGCCGGGACGTTGTCCATGATGAGCCGCAGCTCGGCCTCCGAGGCGCGCAGCGCTTCCTGCGCCTGCTTCAGGCCGTGGATGTCGTTCATCAGCACGAACGCGCCGTGGACTTCGCCGGACGGCCCTGCGTCAGGCACCACGCGTATCGTCATCCACCGGCGGACGCCGTTGGCGCCGGGCACCAGACGGTCGAAGGCAGTCGCCTCGCCTTCCAGCGCCCGCGTCAGCATCGCCTGCGCGCTCTGGTAGATGCCGTGGCCGACGATGTCGCGAAGTCGGAGCTCGCCGACCTGCTCGGCGGTCAGTCCGAAATACTGGAGGAACGTCCGGTTGACGTAGTGGCAGTGCTCGTCGCGGTCGATGTACGCCACCGGCGCCGGCACGCCGTCCATGATGACGCGCAGCTGCGACTCGCGCGCCGCCAGGGCGTCCTGCGCGTCCTTGAGGTCGGTGATGTCGTGGCTGACGACGTAGACGCCCTGGATGCGGCCGTCGTAGGCATGATCGGGCACCATGCGGCCGCGGATCCAGCGCGTGCGGCCGCTCGCGTCCTCGAGCGCCTGCTCGAAGGTCACGGTCTCCCCGGCAAACGCGCGGTCGTGGAAGGGCGTCAGCACCTGCGCCGCCTCGAAGCCGATCACTTCCTCCGAGTGCCGGCCGATCACGTCCTCGCGAATGAGGCCGTTGAGCTGCAGGAACGATTCGTTGACGAAAGTGTGCTTGCGTTCGGCGTCGAGGTAGACGACCGGATCCGGGATGTTGTCGGTGAACAGGCGCAGCTGTTCCTCGCGCGCGGCCAGCGCCTGTTCGGTCGACTTGAGATCGTGGATGTCGTACTCGGTGCAGTAGAGCCCGCGCACCTTGCCCGTGCTGTCGAGGTCGGGCGCCACGCGACCGTGCATCCACCGGCGGTCGCCGTTCGCGTTCTTGCCGATGCGCTCGTAATCGACGTGCTCGCCCGACTGCGCGCGCTTGAGGATCGGCCGCAGGAACGACGACACGTCGGACGTCAGGACTTCGCCCGGAGACCGTCCGTAGATTTCATCCTGCGGCTTGCAGACCCAGTTCGCGAACGCCTGGTTCACGAAGGTGTAGCGCAGCGAGCGGTCGAGGTAGGCGATGGGCCCCGGGATGTTGTCCGCGAACAGCCGAAGCTGGACTTCCTGCGACTTCAGGGCGTCGCGCGTGCGGACGTCCTCCTCGATGTCGATCATCACGGCAAACGCGCCGCCGATGCGGCCGCCCGGATCGCGATCGGGGAACAGCGACACGCGGACCCAGCGCATCTCGCCGCCAGCCCGCTTGTCGCGACGCTCGTACGAAACCGACGCTCCCGCGAATGCTCGTTCGACGTAACCTTGAAGCTCCGCGAACGCCTCGCCGGAGAGCACGTCGCGCACGGGGTGGCCGAGGAGGTCGTCCGCCGCGACGCCGATCCAGTCGCCGAACGGCTTGTTGGCGAAGCGGACCTTCAGCTGGCGGTCGAAGTAGAGGATCGACGCCCCGACGCTGTCGGTGACGAGCCGAAGCCGGTGCTCCCGCTGGCCGGCCTCGAGCTCGACCCGTTTCAGATTGTCGACGTCGGCATAGGTGACGAGGAATCCGCGCACCTCGCCCTGGGCCGTGCGGTCGGGGTAATAATCGACGCGTATCCAGATCGGCGGGCGTCCCGACGCCACCAGCTGGCGCTCGAAATTGGTCCGCTCGCCCTCGAGCGCGGCTTCGATGTAGGCGTTGTACAGCGCGTAGACGTCGCGCCCGACGACCTCGATCACCTCCTTGCCGACGACGTCCTCGTGACGCCTGCCTATCCATGCCAGAAAAGCAGTGTTCGCGAACAGGTAGCGCTGGCTGCGATCGATGTAGGCGAGCGGGAGCCCGAGCGCGTTCAGCTTGCGCTGAGACAGCGCGCTCAGGGTGTCCCGCTCGAGCGCCTCCGAGACCGTCTTGGCGACGGTGGCGAACTCGACTCGATTCAAGGAACGCGGCAAGGCCATGGCGACGATCGAAAATCCGGCAGTGCGACAGCCCTACTGAGCAATTCGGATGCCGGCAAGAACCGCTTCAAGTGCCCGGAATCGGGCGCCGGGCCTCCACTTCGCGCCTGGCGCCCTTTAAACTTGCATTTACAAAGCAAGTATCGGGCCCACGCAACCAGTCACACCTGCCGTACTCGGGAACCATCGGCCCGCGGCGCTCGCTCTACCCGGAGGACGCACGGGATCAGCGCCCGAGGCAGCCATTTCGTGGTGCCGTCGGCGCCCGCCGGGACGGGCGAGGCGGGAGCCGCACGCGGGTCGTTCTCCCGGTATCCCATGGGAGCGCGCCGCGGGCAACCGTGGGCGGAGGGGTTGCCGTGGCCCGGTGCGGGCCGCCTCGCGAATCGGCTAGACTCACGGATTCCGCGTCGCCCGGGACGCCCTACCCATATCTACCTTGCACGACAACGATCGACCATGCGCAAGCTCCTGCCTTCCCTCCTTTTTTCGATGACCCTCGCCATGGTGACGACGGCAGGCGCACAAATGACGTTCTGGGACGCTCCGGGATTCGCCGGACGGACGTTCACGGCGAACCAGACGGTTCCCAATTTTGCCGACGTCGGCTATAACGACCGCGCTGTCTCCGTGGTCATCCGGGGCGGCACATGGCAGGTGTGCAGCGATGCCTATTTCCGCGGAACCTGCGTGACTCTGGGTCCCGGGCAGTACCCCAATGTTGCGAGCATGGGCCTTGCCAACGCGATCTCGTCGGCGCGGGATCTGACCGGTTGGCCCGGTGCCGCCGGCGACGGTCGCGGGGGCAGGGCCGTCCTCTTCGAGGGTGGCGAATTCACCGGCCGATCTTTCGACGTCAACGGCACGGTCGTCAATCTCGACGGGACCGGATTCAACGACCGCGCTCGCTCGATGATCGTCAACGAGGGCTCGTGGGAGCTCTGCGTCGACGCCCAGTTCGGCGGGTACTGCCAGACCTTTCGCCAGGGAAGGCATGCGAATCTCGGCGCCCTGTCCGGCCAGTTGAGCTCGATGCGTCCCGTTCACTCCGGCGGCGACGGCGGCTGGGGCGGCGGTTCGCGCGCGATTCTCTACGAGGGCGCCAACCTGTCCGGCCGCACGTACGTGGTCAGCGGCCAGGTGGTGTCGAACCTGAACGGCACGGGGTTCAACGATCGCGCGTCGTCGCTGCGGGTCGAAGGCGGATACTGGATCTTCTGCAGCGACGCCAACTTCGGCGGCGAGTGCCAGACCTTCGGCCCGGGCGACTACCCCTCGTTGCCGTGGGGGCTCGACAACCGGATTTCGTCGGGTCGGCGCGTGCACGGCACCTATCCGTACAACTCGACGCCCAACTGGTCGAACCCGCGATAGCGTGGCAATCGTCGACGACATCGCCGGACTGCGCAGGATCCTCGCGCGGTCGCGTGTCATCGCGATCGTCGGCCTTTCGGCCAACTGGTACCGGCCGAGCTACTTCGCCGCCAAGTACATGCAGGAGCACGGTTACCGGATCGTTCCGGTGAATCCGAATTACGCGGACGTGCTGGGCGAAAACTGCTACCCGGACCTCGCGTCGATCCCCGGTCCGGTCGACATCGTCGACGCCTTCCGCAAACCGGAGGAAATGCCCGCCCTCGCGCGCGACGCCGTCGCCAAGGGCGCGAAAGTGCTGTGGATGCAGCTCGGCATCCGCAGCGACGACGCGGCGCGCATCGCCTGCGAAGCCGGACTCGATGTCGTTGCGAATCGCTGCGTGAAGATCGAGCACGCGCGGATCATGGGGGGGCTCAACTGGGCGGGCGTCAACACGGGCGTTATCTCTGCCCGGCGGCCCGGAGCGGGCCGCTGACGGGGACCGGGCGTGCCCGACCGCAAATTCGGCTTCGACACGCTGTGCCTGCACGCCGGCCAGATCCCCGACGCGGCGACGGGCGCGCGCGCGCAACCGATCTACCAGACGACGTCGTTCGTGTTCGACTCCGCCGATCACGCGGCTTCGCTGTTCAATCTGCAGACCTTCGGCAACGTCTACTCGCGGATTTCGAATCCGACGGTGGCGGCGCTCGAAGAGCGCGTCGCGGCGCTGGAGGGCGGGCGCGCCGCGCTTGCCGCGTCCACCGGCATGGCGGCCCAGATGGTGGCACTGCTGACGCTCGCCAGGAACGGCGACCACATCGTCGCCGGACGCACGCTCTACGGCGGCACCTATTCGCAGCTCGCCGTCACGTTCGCGCAGTTCGGCATCGAAGCGACTTTCGTCGATGCGGATGACGCCACCGCGTTTCGCGCCGCGCTGAAGCCGAACACGAAGGCCGTGTACGCCGAGACCATCGGCAACCCGCAATTGAACGTCTGCGACATCGCCGCCCTCGCGGAGGTCGCGCGCGGTGCCGGCATTCCGCTCGTCGTCGACAACACGCTCGCCTCGCCGTTCCTGTGCCGGCCGTTCGAGCACGGCGCCGACATCGTCGTCCACTCGGCGACCAAGTACCTCGGCGGACACGGCACGACGATGGGCGGCGTCGTCGTCGAGTCGGGCAGGTTTCCATGGGACAACGGCAACTTTCCGCAAATGACGGAGCCTTCGCGCGGCTACCACGGCGTGCGCTTCCACGAGACTTTCGGCGACTTCGGCTTCACGATGAAGGCGCGAATGGAAACGATGCGCACGCTCGGAGCGACCCTTTCGCCGTTGTCCGCGTTCCTGCTGCTGCAGGGGATCGAGACGCTGCACGTGCGCATGCCGCGCCATTGCGAATCCGCGCTGGCGGTCGCGCGCCATCTGGCGGCGCATCCCGCGGTCGACTGGGTGAACTACCCGCTGCTCGCCGGCAATCGGTACGAATCACTCGCGCGGCGGTACCTTCCGCGCGGCGCCGGCGGCATTCTCACGTTCGGCGTGAAGGGTGGAGCGAAGGCGGGGGAGAGATTCATCGAAGGCGTGGAGTTCCTGTCGCACCTCGCCAATGTCGGCGACGCGAAGACGCTGGTGATCCACCCGGCATCGACCACGCATCGGCAACTGTCGGAGGACGAGCAGCGTTCGGCCGGCGTGACGCCCGAAATGATCCGCCTGTCCATCGGGCTCGAAACGCTGGACGATATCCTGTGGGACATCGACCAGGCCCTGGCACAATCGCAGCGCTGAGAACAACGGAGATCGCCGCACCATGATGCGTTACGCCCCCATTCCCTGGCCGCTTGCCGGTCTTTTCGTCGCCGTCGCGCTGGTCGGCCAGGAAGCGCTGCTGAATGCGCTCGGCACGAACCCGTCGCTCATGCAGACGGCCTACCGGATGCTGGTGTGGACCATCGGCGTCACGTCGCTCTCGCTTCTCCTGCTGCCGCCGCGGCGACTCGCGTATCTCCTCGGGTTTCTCGTCTGCACGGGGTTGATGGGGTGGGCATTGTGGCTGCAGTACGGTCTCGACCTCGATCCCTGCCCGCTGTGCGTCTTCCAGCGCGTCGCGGTCATCACCACGGGAGTCGTTTTCCTCGTTGCCGCGATTCACAATCCGGGCAGGACGGGGGCGGCCGTCTACGCCGGATTCACGGTGATCGCCTCGGGCATCGGCGCGGCGCTCGCCGCCTGGCACGTCTGGATCCAGGCGCAGCCGAAGGGCGCGGTCGCCGCGTGCGGGATGGGCCTCAACTACATGCTGGAAACGCTGCCGCTGACCGAGGTGATCAGCAAGGTGCTGAAGGGCAGCGGCGAGTGCGCGGAACAGGGCTGGCTGTTCATGGGTCTCGCAATACCGTCGTGGACGTTCGTGTTCTTCATCGCGATGATCGCGGCGGCGATCGCGCTCATCGATCGGGATTAGCTACACGGGACGACGATTCACTCTCGTCGCCCTTGCAATGGCGACCGACAAGCGTTCTACTTCGGCGCCATCCGTATCGCGCCGTCGAGGCGGATCACTTCGCCATTGAGCATCACGTTGCGGACGATCTCGGCGACGAGCGACGCAAACTCCGCCGGGCGCCCGAGCCTGGGCGGGAACGGCACCATCTTGCCGAGCGATTCGGCGATCTCCGGCGGAATCTGGCCGACCATCGGCGTCTGGAAGAGCCCCGGCGCGATCGTCATCACGCGAATGCCGTTGCGCGACAGGTCGCGCGCGATCGGCAGCGTCATTCCCGCGACACCCGCCTTCGACGCGGCATAGGCGGCCTGCCCGATCTGCCCGTCGAACGCCGCGACCGAGGCCGTGTTGACGATCACGCCGCGCTCGCCCTCGTCGTTCGGGGCATTCTTCGACATCGTCTCGGCCGCGAGCCGGATCATGTTGAACGTGCCGATCAGGTTGATGTTGATCGTGCGCACGAAGCCGGCGAGCGAATGCGCGCCCTCCTTGCCCACCGTCTTCTCGCCGTAGACGATTCCCGCGCAGTTGACGAGCCCATGAACCGCGCCGAATGCGGCAACCGCCGCGGCAACGGCACCCTTCCCGCTCGCCTCGTCGGTCACGTCGGTGCGGACGAATTTCGCCTTCGCGCCGAGATCCTTCGCCAGCGCCTGCCCTTCGGCGTCCTTGAGGTCGGCGATGACGACACTGCCGCCGCCGTCGACGACCATGCGCGCCGTCGCGCCTCCGAGCCCGGACGCGCCCCCCGTGACAATGAACGTGCTGGCTTGCAACCGCATCTTTTCGCTCTCCCCTATTTTCCTTGTGACTTGAACATCGTGGTCATCGACGTAACCAGCGTCGAGACATCGGAAAGATTGGTCGGCACGATCAGCGTGTTTCCGGTCTTGGCGAGATTGCCGAAAGCGGCGATGTAGAGTTCCCCCAGCTTGAGATTGACCGCATTGAGTCCGCCTTGAACGTTGGTCGCGTCGGCCACCTGCATGATCGCCTTCGCGTTCGCCTCGGCGATCGCGAGAATCGCCGCCGCATGGCCCTGTGCCTGGTTTATTTCGGACTGCTTTTCGCCTTCCGACCTGGCGATCGCCGCGGCGCGCGCGCCGTTGGCGAGGTTGATCTGCTCCTGCTGCTTGCCCTCGGAGGTCGCGATCACCGCGCGCTTTTCGCGTTCGGCGGTGATCTGCGCCTGCATCGCGTGCAGGATTTCCTTCGGCGGCGTCAGGTCCTTGATCTCGTAGCGCAGCACTTTCACGCCCCAGTTTCCGGCTGCCTGGTCCAGCGCCGCGACGACGAGGCCGTTGATGTGATCGCGCTCCTCGAACGTGCGGTCGAGCTCCATCCGGCCAATCACGCTGCGCAGCGTCGTCTGCGCGAGCTGCGTGATCGCCACCATGAAGTTGCTGGACCCGTAGGACGCGAGCCTCGGATCGGTGACCTGGAAGTACAGGATGCCGTCGACCTGCAGCTGCGTGTTGTCCTTGGTGATGCAGATCTGGCTCGGCACGTCGAACGGGATTTCGCGCAAATCGTGCCTGAACGCGACGCGGTCGACGAACGGGATCACGAAATTGAGCCCCGGCTGCAGCACCGCGTAGAAGCGCCCGAGACGCTCGATCACCAGCGCATGCTGCTGCGGAACGACGCGGATCGCCTTCGCGATGACGACGAGGGCGACGACAAACAGCACAACGGTGAACAACGACGATCCGTACCCCATGGCGTAGCTCTCCAGAAAAGCGGCGTTCACCGACCTGAACCCGCGCCGCTCACGACGCGGGCTTCCGGTCGGAAAGCATGAGGACGTTGGCACGGGTCGACACGATGTACATGGTCTCTGCGCGCGGCGTATCGGGCGTCGCCAGCTCGGCGTCCCACTCTGAACCGCGATAGGCGACGCGCGCGGTGCCATCGGCGTTCCACGTCCTGATCTGGACCGCCTGTCCGAAGTCGAGCGACGGCTGGGCCGGCGGCGTCGCGCGCGCGAGCCGCCAGCGATGCGCGATGATGGTCAGCACGACACCCAGCACCCCGGCAAGTGCAAACTGCATGGGCTCGGTCGCGCCAAAAAGTGCGGCGACGCCGCCGAGCGCGACGGCGATCCCGACGGCAAGGAGATAGAAGGTGCCGACGACGAGCTCGATGCCGATGAGGACCGCCGCGACGATCCACCAAGTCCAATAGGCACCCATCTTCGTGTCCTTCCCGCTGCGCCGCGCGACACACAAGCATAAAGCAGTTTCCGGGGGTTGCACGGTGTACCGATCATGCCTTTCCTGACAGAGCGCGGCCGGACAGGGAATTCGTGCCATGACGACCGCGAATCGGTTATAATTATTTCTTTTGAATCAAGCGCTTTTGCGCTGTGCGCCAACCGAAGCCGGTACCCATGCCGATATACGAATATCGTTGCTCGTCCTGCGGCCACGAACTCGAGGCCCTGCAGAAACTCGCCGACGCGCCGCTCCTTGCGTGCCCGTCGTGCCGCGCCGATGCGCTGGTCAAGCTCGTGTCCGCGTCCGCGTTCCAGCTGAAGGGAAGCGGCTGGTACGCCACCGACTTCAAGGGGGGCTCAAAACCGGCGGCCGCAAAATCCGGCGACAGCCCGACACCAACCGGGGAGACCACGTCCGAAGCAAAGCCGGAAGCGAAGGCGGAATCCGCATCTGAGGTGAAGTCCGAAGCGAAGTCCGAGACGAAAAGCACGCCGGCCACGCCCTCCACCGGCACGTCCACCACCGGCGGAGCCGGCGGCACGAACCCCTGACTCCGCATCCGCACGACCGCACGTCGCCCCCATGAAGCGCTACCTGATCGCCGGCCTCCTCGTCTGGGTGCCGCTCGGCATCACGATCTGGGTGATGGACGCCCTCGTGTCGACGCTCGACCAGTCGCTGCGCCTGCTTCCGGAAAACGCTCGGCCCGACCGGCTCCTCGGCTACCACATCCCCGGATTCGGGGTGCTTCTGTCGTTCGTGATCCTGCTCGTCACCGGAGCGATCGCCGCCAATTTCGCCGGAGCGCGGCTCATCCATTACTGGGAATCGCTGCTGGCCAGGATTCCCTTCGTGAAATCGATCTACTCCTCGGTCAAGCAGGTGAGCGACACCGTGCTGTCGGACCAGGGCACGGCGTTCCGCAAGGCGCTGCTGGTCGAGTTTCCGCGGCCCGGGTGCTGGACGATCGCCTTCCTGACCGGCGCGCCTGCAGGCGAAGTCGCGAGCCACCTTCCGGGCGAACACATCAGCGTCTACGTGCCGACCACGCCAAACCCCACCGGCGGCTATTTCATCATGGTGCCGAAAGCAAGCGTGCGCGAGCTCGACATCACCGTGGACGAAGCGCTCAAGTACATCATCTCGATGGGGGTCGTTTCGCCGCGCGCCGCCCCGGCCCGACCGGCATCGCCCGCGGTCCCCGTCTCCGCGCCAAGCGCCACCGAAAACCGAAATTGAGCGGGCGGTGTCGCCGCGCCGCCGGACGCACCCGGCCGGTGTGCGCGCACGGCCCGCCCCGAACATTGCCGATCAACGACATTCCACGCATCGATTTCCGGAGAGCCCCGTGAAACGCACCGACTACTGCGGCCGCATCGACCGCCGCCTCCTGGCCCAGACCGTGACGCTGGCGGGCTGGGTCCACCGCCGCCGCGATCACGGCGGCATCGTGTTCATCGACCTGCGCGACCGCGAGGGCCTCGTTCAGGTCGTCTGCGACCCGGACCGCGCCGCCACTTTCGCGACCGCCGAGAAGCTTCGCAACGAGTACTGCGTGCGCGTGACCGGTCTCGTCAGGCCGCGACCGGAGGGTACCGTCAATGCCGACCTCGTCTCCGGCGAGATCGAGGTGCTGGCGCACGACATCGAGATCCTCAATGTCGCGCAGACGCCGCCGTTCCAGATCGACGACGAGAACCTGTCGGAGACGGTGAGGCTCACGCATCGCGTCATCGACCTGCGCCGGCCGCAGATGCAGAAGAACCTGTTGCTCCGGCATCGTGCCGCGATGTCGGCGCGCAAGTACCTCGACGCGCAGGGCTTCGTCGACATCGAGACGCCGGTCCTCTACAAGTCCACGCCCGAGGGCGCGCGGGAGTTCCTCGTGCCCTCGCGAATCCACCACGGCCAGTTCTATGCGCTGCCGCAGTCGCCGCAACTCTTCAAGCAGATGCTGATGATCGCGGGCTTCGATCGCTACTACCAGATCACGAAGTGCTTCCGCGACGAGGATCTGCGCGCCGACCGGCAACCCGAATTCACGCAGATCGACATCGAGACGTCGTTTCTCGACGAGCTCGAGATCCGCGCGGTCATGGAAGAGCTCGTCCGCACGATGTTCCGTGAAACGATCGGCGTCGCGCTGCCGGGCACGTTCCCGATCATGACGTACGCCGATGCGATGCGCGACTACGGCTCCGACAAGCCGGACCTTCGGGTTCCGCTCAAGCTCACGGAGCTGTCCGACGTGATGAAGAACGTGGATTTCAAGGTTTTCCGATCCGCCGCCGATCTGCCGAATGGGCGGGTCGCGGCGCTCAGCGTGCCGGGCGGAGCGACGCTGACGCGCAAGGAAATCGACGACTACACGGCGTTCGTGAAGATCTACGGCGCCGGCGGGCTCGCGTACATCAAGGTCAACGACGCCGCCAAACCGGACGAGGAAGGTCTGCAGTCGCCGGTCGTGAAGTTCCTTTCCGCCGACGTACTGAGGACGATCCTCGCGCGGACGGGCGCGAAGTCCGGCGATCTCATCTTCTTCGGTGCCGACAGGGAAAAGGTCGTCAACGACGCCCTCGGTGCCCTGCGCGCCAAGGTCGGCCACGAGCGCGGCCTTGCGGAAACGGGCTGGAAGCCGCTGTGGGTCGTCGACTTCCCGATGTTCGAGTATAACGACGAAGACGAAATCCTGGGCGGCGCGCCACCACCCGTTCACCGCGCCGAAGGACGGACACGAGGCGATGTTCGAGAGCGACCCGGGCAAGGTGCTGGCCAAGGCTTATGACGTTGTGCTGAACGGCTGGGAAATCGGCGGTGGCTCGGTGCGAATCCACCGGCAGGACGTGCAGGCGAAGGTTTTCGCGTCACTCAAGATCAGCCCCGAGGAGCAGCGCAGGAAATTCGGCTTCCTGCTGGACGCGCTTTCCTTCGGTGCGCCGCCGCACGGCGGGATCGCGTTCGGATTCGACCGCATGGTGGCGATGATGGCCGGCGTCGAACAGATCCGCGACGTGATCGCCTTCCCCAAGACACAGCGCGGGCAGGACCTTCTGATCGACACGCCGACGCCGGTCACCGAGCAGCAGCTGCGCGACCTTCACATCAAAGTGAGGCCAAGCGACGCGGTCAGGAACGTCTGAGTTGCAGTAGACTCTTGCCGGATCATGGCCCGGATCGCGCCCCTACGCGCCTTCATCGCCGCCGCAGCGCTGGCGCTGGCAACGCTGGTGCTCGTGGCGCCGGTTTCCATCGCTCGCGGAATGCCCGAGGTCACCCTCGCAGACCTTCCATCGGAGGCACGCGAAGTCATTCGGTTGATACACGGCGGCGGCCCTTTCCGCTACGAGCGCGACGGTGTCGTATTCGGCAACCGGGAGAAACTGCTCTCACCGCAACCGCGCGGCTATTACCACGAGTACACGGTGCCTACACCGCACGCCAAGGACCGGGGCGCACGGCGCATCGTCTGCGGCGGACCGAAGCGGTCACCGGATGCGTGTTTCTACAGCGACGACCACTACGCGTCGTTCCGGAGGATCCGCGAATGAAGATTCCCGAATTGCACGATCTGGAACTGTCGGGCGTCCACGCGTGGTCCGGCGATACGCATTCGCTCGCGACCGCGACGGCCTCCGCCAAGCTCAGGTATTTCGCCGCGGATCTCCGAGGCGTCGACAGCAAGGCCACGCTGCTCGCGGCCGTCGCCAAGGGTCTCAAGCTGCCGGAACACTTCGGCAACAACTGGGATGCGCTCGCCGATTCCCTCGAGGATGGCGACTGGGTCGGCAGGAACGGCTGCGTGATCGCGCTGACCCACGCCGCAGCGTACCGCAGGGCGCACGGGGTCGACTGGACGACGTTCGAGGACATACTCGCGGAAGCCGCGGACTACTGGCGCGAGCGGCACAAACCTTTCTGGACGTTCGTGAGCTGAAGCCGCATTGCCGTACAAGGTCCCGATATCCACGCTGGTCGTCGTCTACGATCACGGCCTCGACGTGCTGCTGATCGAGCGCGCCGATGCGCCCGGATACTGGCAGTCGGTGACCGGCAGCCAGGAGCCCGGCGAGACGCTCGCAGAAACGGCGGTGCGCGAACTGCACGAGGAAACGGGCATCGACGCGGCCCGGTTCGGGGGCGTCTCCGACTGGAACACGGAAACGGTCTACGAGATCTTTCCGCGCTGGCGGCACCGCTACGCGCCCGGCACGACGCACAACACCGAGCACGTGTTCGGGCTCGAGGTTCCGCGAGACGTCGCGGTCACGCTCGACCCGCGCGAGCACCTGCGGCACGCCTGGCTGCCGTGCGCGGACGCCGCGGCGAAGTGTTTCTCGTGGTCGAACCGCGACGCGATCCTGCTGCTGCCGCAGCGCGTTCGGCAAGAGGGCAAGCCTTGAGGAACCCGGAGTTCGCCGGACTTCCGTCGACGAGGGATGCAGCAGATCGAGGCCGGCGTGCCGGCGCCGGAAGATGACGCCTACATCGGCCCGACCATTCCCTCCGGTCGTACCCAGGCGTCGAAATTCTCGGCGGTGACGTCCCCGAGCGCGAGCGCAGCCTCGCGCAGGGTGGTCCCTTCGTGGTGGGCCTTCTTCGCGATGGCCGCCGCCTTGTCGTACCCGATGTGCGGTGTGAGCGCCGTGACCAGCATCAGCGATCGCGCGACGAGCTCGTCGATGCGCGCCCGGTTCGCCTCGATCCCGCGCACGCAGTGTGCCTCGAAACTCGCCATGCCGTCGGCAAGCAGGCGCAGGCTCTGCAGAACGTTGTGGATGATGAGCGGACGGTAGACGTTGAGCTCGAAGTTGCCGGAGGCGCCGCCGATGTTGACCGCGACATCGTTGCCCATCACCTGCGCGGCGAGCATCGTCAGCGCTTCGCACTGGGTGGGATTCACCTTGCCCGGCATGATCGAGCTGCCCGGCTCGTTTTCGGGCAGCATGAGCTCGCCCAGGCCCGACCGCGGCCCGCTCGCGAGCCAGCGGATGTCGTTCGCGATCTTGAACAGCCCCGCCGCGAGAGTCTTGAGCGCGCCGTGCAGCGACACGAGCGCGTCCGCCGCTCCCATCGCCTCGAACTTGTTCGGCGCGGAAGCGAACGGCAGTCCGGTCGCCGCGGCGATTTCGGCGACAACCCGCGCGCCGAATTCCGGGTGCGCATTGAGTCCCGTGCCGACGGCAGTGCCGCCCTGCGCGAGCTCGAACACGTGCGGGAGCGCCGCCTCGACGTGCCGCTGCGCGTGCGCGAGCTGCGCGACATAACCCGAGAATTCCTGCCCCAGCGTCAGCGGCGTCGCATCCTGCAGGTGCGTGCGGCCGATCTTGACGAGCGAGGCGAATTTCGCGGACTTGCCGGCCAGCGTTGCCCGAAGCGCTGCCAGCGCCGGCAGGAGTTGCTTCGCCGTTGCGACGCCCGCCGCGACGTTCATCGCCGTCGGGAACACGTCGTTCGATGACTGGCCGCGATTGACGTCGTCGTTCGGATGCACGAGGCGTCCCTCGCCGCGCGGTCCGCCGAGGATTTCCGAGGCCCGGTTGGCGAGCACCTCGTTGACGTTCATGTTGGTCTGCGTTCCCGAGCCCGTCTGCCAGACGGCCAGAGGGAACTCGGACGCGTGCCGGCCGGCCAGCGCCTCATCCGCAGCCGCGACGATGGCCTCTGCGGTCCTCGAAGCCAGCACGCCGAGCTCGGCATTCACTTTCGCCGCCGAGCGCTTGACCATGAGGAGCGCGCGAATCAGCTCCTCCGGCATCTTCTCGCCGGAGATGCGGAAATACAGGAGCGATCGCTGCGTCTGCGCGCCCCAGAGCCGCTCGGCGGGGACGTCGATCGGGCCGAACGTGTCGCGCTCGACGCGCGTTGCCGTGGATGCCATCGCGATGCTCCCGTGGAAGCGGCTTGCCGCTGCCGCCGTATTGTTTCACCAAACGCCGCGAAAAAATAAGGGGACGCCGCGGCGTCCCCCTCGATCTGCGACGGCGGTGCCCCTACTGCGCGGGCGTCGGCTCCGTCGGCACCGGTGCGGGCGCCGGCGCCGCGGCGTCTTCCGCCGCCGCCTTCATCGACAGGCGCAACCGGCCCTTGTCGTCGGCCTCCAGCACCTTGACGCGCACGACCTGGCCTTCCTTGACGTAATCCGAGACCTGGTTGACGCGCTCCTTCGCGATCTGCGAGATGTGAAGCAGGCCGTCCTTGCCGGGCAGCACCTGCACGATCGCTCCAAAGTCGAGCAGGCGCAGCACGGTGCCTTCGTAGATGCGGCCGACCTCGACCTCCGCGGTGATGTCCTCGATGCGCTTCCGCGCGACGTTGCAGGCGTCCGCGTTGACCGACGCGATCGTAATGGTGCCGTCGTCCTGGATGTCGATCGTCGTGCCGGTTTCCTCGGTCAGCGCGCGGATCACCGCGCCGCCCTTGCCGATCACGTCGCGGATCTTCTCCGGATTGATCTTGAACGTCATCATCCGCGGCGCGTGCTGCGAGACCTCGGTGCGCGCGTGCGGCAGCGCCTCCTGCATCAGGCGCAGGATATGCATGCGCCCCTCGCGCGCCTGCGACAGCGCGACCGCCATGATTTCCTTCGTGATGCCCTGGATCTTGATGTCCATCTGCAGCGCCGTGACGCCGCGGTCGGTGCCGGCGACCTTGAAGTCCATGTCGCCGAGGTGATCCTCGTCGCCCAGGATGTCGGTCAGCACCGCAAATCGGTTGCCGTCCTTGATGAGGCCCATCGCGATGCCGGCGACGTGCGCCTTGGTCGGCACGCCGGCATCCATCAGCGCGAGGCTCGCGCCGCACACCGACGCCATCGACGAGCTGCCGTTCGACTCCGTGATCTCCGAGACGACGCGCATCGAATACGCGAACTCCTCGCCGGTCGGCAGCACCGCGAGCAGCGCGCGCTTGGCGAGTCGGCCATGGCCGATCTCGCGCCGCTTCGGCGACCCCACGCGACCCGTTTCGCCGGTCGCGTACGGCGGCATGTTGTAGTGGAACATGAAGCGATCGCGGTATTCGCCCATCAGCGCGTCGATGATCTGCTCGTCACGCGCCGTGCCCAGCGTGGCGACGACCATCGCCTGCGTCTCGCCGCGCGTGAACAGCGCCGAGCCATGGGTGCGCGGCAGGACGCCGGTGCGAATCGAGATGGGCCGCACGGTGCGCGTGTCGCGGCCGTCGATGCGCGGTTCGCCCGAAAGGATCTGGTTGCGCACGATCTTCGACTCGAGCTCGAAGACGAAATTGTTGACGATGTTGGCGTGGCCGGGACCGGCGTCCGCGGGAATGCAATCCGAAGCGACCTTGGCGTAGATTTCCTTAAGCCGCTGCTGGCGCGCCTGCTTCGAGCGGAGCTGGTAGGCCTCGCGCAGCGGCGCGTCGGCGGCTGCGGTCACCTTCGCGATCAGCGTCTCGTCCGTCGCGGACGGCTTCCAGTCCCACAACGGCTTGCCGCCTTCCTCGACGAGCGAGTGGATCATTTCGATCGCCGCCTGCTGCTGCTGGTGCCCGAACACGACGGCGCCGAGCATGACTTCCTCGGGCAGCTCGTTCGCCTCCGATTCCACCATCAGCACCGCGGCTTCGGTTCCCGCGACCACGAGGTTCAGTGAGGACGTCGCGAGCTCCGCCTTGGTCGGGTTCAGCACGTACTGTCCATCGATGTAGCCGACGCGCGCGGACCCGATCGGGCCGTTGAACGGCACGCCCGCCAGCATCAGCGCCGCCGAGGCGCCGATCATCGCCGGGATGTCGGGGTCGATCTCCGGGTCCACGGAAAGTACGGTCGCGATGATCTGCACTTCGTTGTAGAAGCCATCGGGGAACAGGGGCCGGATCGGCCGGTCGATGAGGCGCGAGGTCAGCGTCTCCTTCTCCGACGGACGCCCCTCCCTCTTGAAGAAGCCGCCGGGAATCTTGCCCGCGGCGAACGTCTTTTCCTGGTAGTCGACGGTCAGCGGAAAGAAGTCCTGGCCCGCCTTGGCTTCCTTGCGGGCCACGGCAGTGACGAGAACGACGGTGTCGTCGAGGCTGGCCATGACCGCGCCGCCGGCCTGTCGGGCGACTTCGCCTGTTTCGAGCGTCAGCGTGTGACGGCCGTAGGGAATCGATTTCTTGATGGGTTTCACGTTGTCCTGTCCTCAGGTCTTCAAACAAAAATGGCCGCGCTTCGACAGGCGCAGCCACCGGGATCGTTCGAAAATGGGCGCATCGGCGTTGGCCATGGGCCGGATCCGCGGCGACGCATCGCTCTTCCGCTGGCGCGAAACTGATGGCGTCGATCGGAATCGGTTCTGCGATCCGGGCCTGCCTACTTGCGCAGCCCGAGCTTCTCGATCAGCGTGCGATAGCTGTCCGAGTTGCGCGACTTCAGATAGTCGAGCAGCTTGCGACGGCGCGAGACCATGCGCAGCAGGCCGCGCCGCGAGTGATGGTCCTTGACGTTGGCCTTGAAGTGGTCGTTCAGGCCGTTGATGCGGGCGGTCAGCAATGCGACCTGCACTTCCGGCGAGCCGGTGTCGCCCTTGATGCGCTGGTAGTCGGCGATGACTTTCGCCTTTTCTTGCACGGTGACTGACATTGACGGTCGTCCTCGTCTCATTCGGCGCGCTGGCCGCGATTTTCGCTCTGGGAAAGAGTCGGATTATAGCGGAAATGTGCTTAGGATTCAAGCGATGACGCTCGCGCCCGTCCGCGCCGCATTCCGCCCGCGCCGGCGCGAACAATTTAACCGGCCGCTCGCAACCGCGAATTCGGTATCCGCCGCTGGTGCAAAAATGCATCACCGGGGATTGTCATTTGTTACCTACAAAACACCGGTTAGCGCCTTGAACTATGTCAGTTGTCGCGCGCGCATTGATGCGTGCAATACCTTTATTTAATTACTAACTTTGTCATTATTTAGCACGTTGTCATTATTTTTCGAAATCATGAATGTCATGTTTTGTAGCGAACACGTTCGTTGCACCAAAAAGTTCCTCCTGCTTCATGGACCTAGATCACTCTCTCGCGGCATGGTTATCTTGCGCAGCATCCTTCAATCACCTAAAGTTTGAGCGCGTTTCAGCGCCTTGCGCCACGGAACTTGGGAGCGGCATGCGCAGTTTCGCCAACAAGCCAGAGGAGCACACGCATGTGCCGTAAAATACTCAGTTGCATCGTTTCACTCGCGGCGCTGTGCCTTGCGCCGCTCCCCGCGATCGCGGGCAACCTGTGGCTCACCGGCCACGACATGGACTTCCACTGCTCGGGGGGCAGTGGCTGCGGAACGTACGGCATCGCGCTCAACTTCGTCCGCCAGAGTGCGCCGACCAAGACGCTGCCGATCCTGGTCCTCGACGAGGGCACCCAGGTTCAGGCGGGCGCAGGAGACCCGGCCGCGAAGGCGAAGAATGCCGTCGAAGGCGCGGGCGTAGCGTTCCCAATGGTAGTCGTCAACCCCACGAGCGCGGCGTTCGCGACAACGGTGATCTCGACGGCCAACTATAGCGCCATCGTGATCGCGTCGGACAGCACCTGCGGCGGATGCGACAATTCGGTCGCCAGCATCACCGCGATCAATGCGCGTACCCCGGAACTGCAGGCGTTCTTCACCGCTGGGGGGGGCATTCTATACAACTCCGGCGCTGCCAATCGGGCAACGTATTACGCGTCGGTACCGATTGCGGCGACGGCTGCCGCGGTGGCGGCGCCGTTCACGCTCACCGCAGCCGGTCTCGCGCTCGGCATGACCCTTGGCGACGCCAACTGCTGCGCAACGCATAACTCGTTCACGCTGCCACCGGTCGGGAGCCCGCTGATCGTTGCGGAAACCGACAGCACCGGTCTCGCCGAGACGCTGTTCGTCAGCGGCGGCAGCATCTGTGGCGGCACGATCTGCGCCAAGGCCGGCTCGACGGCCGTGCCGACGCTGAGCGAGTGGTCGATGGTGGTGATGAGCGCGTTGCTCGCGCTTTCCGCACTACTCTTCCTGCGTCGACGGCGTCGCTGACGCGTTTTCCAGCGCGCCTGCCGCAAAGGAACCCCGCCGTGCGCGGGGTTCTTTATTGGGTACGGGCCCCTTGTCAGTCCGTTCGCGCCAGTCGAACGGGCGCACCCGGCCGTCGGCGACGTCAACGATGCCGACAAATGCGTCGGCACCGTAGCAGCGATAGCGGCCCTCGGCCACCGGGCCGGCATCCACGTCTGCCCTTGCGCAGCGCGCGCGATTCCGGCTCCGCGACGTCGACACGCGGCAGGTCCGCGACCGGCGCATCCACGCGCAGACAGCAGAGCGTCGCGCTCAGACGGAATCGAGAGTTTCGAGCGCGTCGAGCGTCACCGCGTGCTCCATCCGGAAGGCGCCGACTCCCGATCCGCCGCAGCGCGGCCAGGTGCGCGCACGAGCCGAGCGCCGCCCCCAGGTCTTCGGCAAGCACGCGGATGTAGGTGCCCTTTGCCGCATTCGACACGCAGAACGACGATCGGCAGGCGCCACGGTCACGATGTCGATCGAACTCCGATGTCGACGTCGCGCGCAGGGCGGGGAATCTCGACGCCGGCGCGCGCGTATTCGTAGTATGCGCGGCCCTCGTGCTTCAACGCCGCGTGCCGCGGCGGCACCTGCCGGATCCGTCCGAGGAAACGGGCAGCCGCTTCCAGCTCCGACGCGGGTAGAAGTTGGCGTCGTGCTCGTCGATCGTTTCGCCTTCGGCGTCGCCGGTGGACGTGGCAATGCCGAAGCGGACGGTTGCCAAGTACTCCTTGCGCGCATCGAGCAGCGACTGCGCGAACTTGGTCGCGTCGCCGAAGCACAGCGGCAGCAGTCCCGACGCCAGAGGGTCGAGCGTGCCCGTGTGGCCGGCCTTCTCGGCGCGATAAAGGCGCTTCGCGCGCTGCAGCGCGGCGTTCGACGTGAGGCCCGAGGGCTTGTCGAGCAGCAGCACGCCGTCGACCCGCCGGCGGACATCTCGACGCCGCGCCTCGCTCCCGGGCTTCGCCCCGCGCGTTCACTCGTGCGGGAATTTGCGATCGGCCGCCACGGCTTCGTCGATCAGCTGCGAAATCTTCATGCCGTTCTCGATCGAATCGTCGTACGCGAAGTGGAGCTGCGGCACCGAGTACAGGCTCAATCGATGAGAGAGCGCCGAGCGGAGGAATCCTGCCGTGTGCTGCAGGGCCTTGACGGCCTCGTCCGCGTGCTCGCGGCCGCCGAAATGCGTCACGAAGACCTTCGCATGGGAGAGATCCCCGGAGACCTCGACCGCGGTGATCGTGACCGGTCCGACCCGCGGATCCTTGACCTCGGTGCGAAGGAGGTCGGCCAGCTCGCGCTGGACTTCGTCGCCGACGCGCCGCGCACGCTGACTGGTCTTTTTCATGTTCGCTCCGGCGCCGCATCGGTCACGCGGCGCAACGGCTACAGCGTTCTCGACACTTCAACGATCTCGTAGGCCTCGAGCTGGTCGCCCTTCTCCACGTCGTTGAAATTCCTGATCGACAGCCCGCACTCGAATCCGCCCTTCACTTCGCGAACGTCGTCCTTGAAGCGCTTCAGCGATTCGAGCTCGCCGTCGTGGATGACGACGCTGTCGCGCAGCACGCGAACGCGGGAGCCGCGCTTGATCGTGCCGTCCAGCACGTAACAGCCGGCAACGGTGCCGACCTTCGAGATCTTGTACACCTCGCGCACCTCGACCAGGCCCGTCTGCGTCTCCTTCTTCTCGGGCGTGAGCATGCCGGACAGCGCGGCCTTCACTTCGTCCACCGCGTCGTAGATGATGTTGTAGTAGCGGATGTCGACCCCGCTGTGCTCCGCCAGCTTGCGCGCGGCCACGTCGGCACGCACGTTGAACCCGACGACGACCGCTTTGGAGGCGAGCGCCAGGTTGATGTCCGACTCCGTGATGCCGCCGACCGCCGCGTGCACGATGTTGACCTTGACCTCGTCGGTCGACAGCTTGGTCAGCGCCTGCGTCAGTGCCTCGTAGCTCCCCTGCACGTCGGCCTTGACGATGAGGGTCAGCGACTTGACCGCGTCTTCCGCCATCTGGTCGAACATGTTCTCGAGCTTGGCCGCCTGCTGCTTCGCCAGCTTGACGTCGCGGAACTTGCCCTGGCGGAACAGTGCGATTTCCCGCGCCTTGCGCTCGTCGCCGAGGACCATGACGGTCTCGCCGGCCACGGGCACGTCCGAGAGACCCTGAATCTCCACCGGAATCGCCGGCCCCGCGGCAGCGACGCTCTTGCCGTTCTCGTCGGTCATCGCGCGCACGCGGCCGAAGACGGCTCCTGCGAGAACGATGTCGCCCCGCTTCAGCGTACCGGAGTGCACGAGCACGGTCGCCACCGGCCCCTTGCCCTTGTCGAGGCGCGACTCGATGACGATGCCCTTCGCCGGCGCATTTCTGGGTGCCTTCAGCTCCAGCACTTCCGCCTGCAGAAGGATTGCGTCGAGCAGCCCGTCGATGCCGGCGCCGGATTTGGCGGACACGGGAATGAACTGCGTCTCGCCACCGTATTCCTCGGGAATGACGCCTTCGGCCACCAGTTCCTGCTTGACGCGCTCGGGGTTCGCTTCGGGCTTGTCGATCTTGTTGATCGCGACGACGACCGGCACGTTGCCGGCCTTCGCGTGCGCGATCGCTTCCTTCGTCTGCGGCATGACGCCGTCGTCGGCCGCGACGACCAGCACGACGATGTCGGTCACCTTGGCGCCGCGCGCGCGCATCGCGGTGAACGCCTCGTGGCCCGGCGTGTCGAGGAACGTGATCACGCCCTTCGCCGTCTGCACGTGGTAGGCACCGATGTGCTGGGTAATGCCCCCCGCCTCGCCGCTCGCCACGCGCGCGCGGCGAATCGAGTCGAGCAGCGACGTCTTGCCGTGGTCGACGTGGCCCATGACCGTGACCACCGGCGGCCGCGGCTCCGCCTCGACGGTCGACGCCTCGGATTCCACGAGCAGCGCATCCGGGTCGTCGAGCTTGGCCGGAATCGCGCGATGACCGACTTCCTCGACGAGGATCATCGCCGTTTCCTGGTCGAGCACCTGGTTGATCGTGACCATCTGGCCCAGTTTCATCAGCGCCTTGATGAGCTCCGCGGCCTTCACGGACATCTTGTGCGCAAGGTCGGCCACCGAAATGGTCTCCGGCACGGCGATCTCACGAATGATCGGACCTGCCGCCGCCGTCGCCCCCGCTTCGCCGCCTTCCTCGTCGTGGCGACGCGGCCCGCCGACCTTGGGTTGCCGCCAGCCGGTCGCCGCGGTGCCGCCGGTGACGTCGCCACGCAGCTTGAGCGCACGACGGCGCGCCGCTTCCTCCTGGAATGCGGTGCCGCTCTTCTTGACGGTACGCGCCTTCTCGCCCGGCTTCGTGGCCGGTCGATGCAGCGTGCCTTCGCCAGGCGCCTTGGCTTTCGCCGCCGGCGCCGCCGCAGCGGCCTTCGCCGCAGCTTCGGCCGCTTTCGCCGCCTCGGCCGCCGCCTCTTCGGCCGCCGCCTTGGCCGCCGCCTCCTCGGCTTCCCGTTCCTTCTTGGTCTTGCGCTTGGCCGCCTGCTGCTGCTTCTGCTGGACTTCTTCCTGCTGCCGGGCGATGAGTTCCTGCCCCTTCTTTTCCTCCGCAGCGCGCGCCGCGAGCTCTTCGGGCGTGATCAGGGGCGCCGCGACCGGCGGCGCTTCCTCGACAGCAGGCGCCGATTCGGTCTCGTCGCGCTTGACGAACACGCGCTTCTTGCGCACCTCGACCTGGATCGTCCGGGCCTTGCCCATCGTTCCGGCGGCCTTGATCTCCGTCGTCTGCTTCCTCGTCAGCGTGATCTTCTTCTTCGGCTCGCCGGCGGCGCCGTGCTGCTTCTGCAGGTATTCGAGCAGCTTGGTCTTGTCGACCTCGGAGAGCTTGTCGCCTTCCTTCTTGCCGGCGACGCCGGCCTTGACGAGCTGCTCCAGCAGCGCGCCCGCCGGAATCTTCAGCTCCGTCGCGAATTGTTCGATCGTCGTTTGCGCCATAGACTTCTCCCGCGTCCCTTCGCTCTTTCCTGCCCCGTCAGTGCTGGGTCCCCAGGGCGGGGGCGGTGGCGGCCGCTGCCGGCGCGGCTTCCGCCGGCGCGTCCTCGAACCAATGCGCCCGGGCCTTCATGATGAGGTCCTGCGCACGTTCCGCGGGAATGCCGGTCAGCTCGACCAGCTCGTCGCCGGCGAGATCCGCCAGCGCGTCGCGCGTCGAGATCCCGTGCGCGGCCAGCGCGCTGGCGATCTCGGTGTCCATTCCCTCGAGATTGAGCAGCGCCTCCTCGACGTTTTCCACGGACTCCTCGCGGACGATCGCCTCGGTCAGCAGCGCATTGCGCGCGCGGCTCCGCAGCTCGTTCACCGTGTCCTCGTCGAAGCCCTCGATCTCGAGCATTTCGTTGATCGGCACGTAGGCGACTTCCTCGAGCGAGGTGAATCCCTCGGCGATGAGTATGTCGGACACCTCCTCGTCGACGTCGAGCTTGTCCATGAACAGGCGACGCAGCCGTTCGCCCTCCTCCTCGTGCTTCTTCGCGGAATCCTCGATGCTCATGAGGTTCAGCTCCCACCCCGTGAGTTCCGAGGCGAGCCGCACGTTCTGCCCGAGGCGGCCGATCGCGATCGCGAGATTCTCCTCGTCGACGACGACGTCCATGCTGTGCTTTTCCTCGTCGACCACGATCGACGAGATCTCCGCCGGCGCCAGCGCGTTGATGACGAATTTCGCGGGGTCGTCCGAAAACAGGATGATGTCGACGCGCTCGCCGGCCAGCTCGTTGGTCACCGCGGTGACGCGGGAGCCGCGCATGCCGATGCAGGTGCCCTGCGGGTCGAGCCGCGGATCGTTCGACTTGACGGCGATCTTCGCGCGGATGCCGGGATCGCGCGCGGCGGCGCGGATTTCGATGAGGCCCTCCTCGATCTCGGGCACCTCGAGCTCGAACAGCCGCATGAGGAATTCCGGCGCGATCCTCGAAAGGATGAGCTGCGGGCCCTTCGCCGTGCGGTCGACCTTGGTCACGTACGCGCGGATGCGGTCGCCGACGCGCAGCATTTCCTTCGCGATCAGCTGGTCGCGCGGGATGATGCCTTCGATCCGCCCCGACTCGACGATCGCGCTGCCGCGCTCGATCCGCTTGACCGTTCCGGTGAGGAGGTTGTCCTCGCGCTCGAGGAAATCGTTGAGGATCTGCTCGCGCTCGGCGTCGCGGATCTTCTGCAGGATGACCTGCTTCGCCGCCTGCGCGCCGATGCGCCCGAACTCGATCGGCTCGAGCGGCTCCTCGATGACGTCGCCCAGCTTGAGATTCGGGTCGCGCTCGGCGGCATCGGTGATCGCGAGCTGATAGGCGGGCTCCTCATGCTCCTCGTCGGGCACGACGGTCCAGCGCCGGAACGACTCGTAGTCGCCCGTTTCCCGGTCGATCGAGACGCGCGCGTCGATCTCGTTCGGGAAACGCTTCTTGGTGGCCGAGGCGAGCGCCGATTCCAGCGCCGTGAACACGATGTCCTTCGGCACGTTCTTTTCGCGCGCGAGCGCGTCAACCAGCAGCAGCAGTTCGCGGTTCATCTCGCTTTTCTCCACTCGATCTTCGGCACCAGCCGCGCGCGGTCGATTTCGGCCAGAGGGACCGTCACTGCGCCCTTGGCGGTTTCGACCACCACCGCGCCGGCTTCGCAGCCGCGCAGCACGCCTTTCAGCTTCTTCGCATTCGCGATCGGATTGGCGAGCCGGAGCTCGGCTTCCTCTCCCGCGAAACGGACAAAATCGGCCGGCTTCCTGAGGGGCCGGTCGAGCCCCGGCGACGACACCTCGAGGCGCTCGAACTCCACGTTTTCCACGGCGAACAGCCGCGTCAGGTGATTGCTGACGCGAGCGCAGTCGTCAACCGTTACGCCGTCCGGCTTGTCGATGAAAACGCGCACGAGACGACCCCTGGGAGCTCCCTCCCAGTCGACCAGCTCGTACCCCATCGGGGGAAGCGTGCGTTCCAGCAATTCGGCAAGGTCCATCGTCTCTTGTCGGCGAAAATCGTCGCGCCAAAAAAAAATGGGCTGTGCCCAGCCCATTTCTTCGCGTAACCACCGGCAAATATAGCAGAAAATCGCGCAAATTTGAAGGGGGGCGTCCGCTTTTCGGCCCCGGCGGGCCTATCCCGATCGAAGGATCTGCCCGTTGCGGGCGGTCCGGCTGGTCGGACCGCCCCCCTGCGGCCCCGGCAGCGACCGGCGGTCGGCCCGCGAAGCGTAAGATTGGGGCCGATTTCGTCCGCGAAAGGCCCGCCGTGCCCGACCCCCTGCCCATTGCCCGGAATGCCGAAGGCGAGCTCTCGCTGCTGCCGGGGTTCGCCAATCGTCATGGCCTGATCACCGGGGCCACCGGAACCGGCAAGACGGTAACCCTCCAGGTGATCGCCGAGCGCCTCTCCGGAATCGGCGTGCCGGTGTTCATGGCCGACGTGAAAGGAGACCTGGCGGGAATCAGCGAGCCCGGCGCCCCGTCCGAAAAGCTCACGGCCAGGCTCAAGGCGATCGGGGCCGAGGTGCCCGGATTCGCCGGTTGTCCGGTCGTGCTCTGGGACGTGTTCGGCGAGCAGGGCCACCCGGTACGGGCGACGATATCCGACCTCGGACCGCTTCTCCTCGCGCGGATCCTCGATCTCAACGAGACGCAGGAAGGCGTGCTGGCGCTGGTGTTCAAGGTGGCCGACGACAGCGGGCTTCTGCTTCTCGACCTCAAGGATCTTCGCGCGATGCTGCAATACGTCGGCGACAACGCGCAGCAATTCCAGACCAACTACGGAAACGTGTCGGCGGCCTCGATCGGCGCGATCCAGCGCGGATTGCTCGGTCTCGAGCAGCAGGGGGCGGAGAAGTTCATCGGCGAGCCCATGCTCAACATCGACGACCTGCTGCAGACCGCCGCTGGCGGCAAGGGGGTCGTCAACGTCCTCGCCGCCGACAAGCTGATGAATTCGCCGAAGCTCTATTCGACGATGCTGCTGTGGCTCCTGTCCGAACTCTACGAGCGGCTGCCCGAGGTCGGCGACCCCGACAAGCCGAAGCTCGTCTTCTTCTTCGACGAGGCACATCTGCTATTCACCGACGCGCCGAAGCAGCTGCTGGACAAGATCGAGCAGGTCGTCCGGCTGATCCGCTCCAAGGGTGTCGGTGTGTACTTCGTCACCCAGAACCCCCTCGACGTGCCCGAAACGGTCCTCGGCCAGCTCGGCAACCGCGTCCAGCACGCGCTGCGCGCCTTTACGCCGCGCGATCAGAAGGCGGTCAAGGCGGCGGCGGAAACGATGCGCGCGAATCCGAAGCTCGATACCGAAAAGGCGATCCTCGACCTCGGCGTGGGCGAAGCGCTGATTTCACTGCTCGACGAAAAGGGCCGCCCGGGCATGGTCGAGCGCGCCTTCGTCCTTCCTCCGGCGAGCCGAATCGGCCCGGTGACGTCCGACGAGCGCCGCGCGACGATGGCCGCGTCGCCCGTCGCCGGGGCCTACGAGAAGAGCGTCGACCGGGAATCCGCGTACGAAAAACTGCGCGCCCGCGCCGGGCAATCGGCCCCTGCGGCGGGACCGGGTACCGCAGGTGCGCCCGGCGGCGGCTTCATGGACTCGATCAAGGACTCGCTGGGCGGGCTCATGCGCGGCAGCGGCCGCAAGGACAGCATGGTCGAGGCGATGGCCAAGAGCGCGGCGCGCACCGTCGGCTCGACGGTCGGTCGCGAGATCGTGCGCGGCGTGCTGGGGTCGCTGCTTCGGCGGTTCGAAACGGCGGTAACCCAGGTTGCGGCGTGTGTCGCGCCACGCTTCAGGGATCGCAGCGCATCACGCGTCGGGGGGCTTCGGATACTTCCACTTGCGGTGGATCCAGAGCCAGTTCGCGGGATTGCTGCGGATTTCGGTTTCCAGCGCGCGCACGTAGCGCTCGACGACAACCGTGTCGGCGCCGCGATCGTACGGCGGCTCGGCGATCACCGAGACCTTCATCGTGTAGTAGCCGCGCCGGACACGCTGCATCTCGACGAACACGACGACGGCCTGGAGAATGCGCGCGATCGCGTCGGCGCCCATGAAAAACGCCGTGTCCTGGTGCAGGAAGGTCGTCCAGTACTTGGGCTCGTCGTGCGCCGGCGTCTGGTCCGCGACCATGGCGTAGACGTGCGTCTCGCTGCGGCGGCGGAGCAGCTCGCGGGTCAGCTTGGTATGCGGAATCGGCGTTCCGCCGAAGCGCCCGCGCGCCTCGCGCAGGAAATTGTCGATGGCGGCGACGCGCTGGGGCTTGTAGACCGGGAACATCGGCTCGTCGAGCCACGTATTCCCCGCGAGTACCTGCCATTCCCAGTTGCCGTAGTGCGCGGTCATCAGGAGGATCGACTGCCCCGCCCGCGTACGGTCGACGACCACTTCGGGATTGACCACGTCGACGCGCTTGCGCAGCTCTTCGGGCGACGCGCCATAGCTCCAGATGATCTCGGCCACGATGTCACCGAGGTTGCGGTACGATTCCTTCAGGATCGCCGCACGCGCTTCTGCGGAAAGCTCCGGGAACGAGCGCGCGATGTTGTCGGCGGCGAGTCTCCGGCGCCAGCGCAGGATGTAGTATCCCCAGTCGAAGATCGGGCGGCCGACAATGCGGTAGAGCGCATCGAGCGAAAGCCGGGACAGGAGCTTGAAGAAGAAGCGCATCAGAGGGGAATCGCGAGGGTTGGCCGGCAATGTCGCGGGCGCTCAATGAGCACCGCCGGCATCGACCGGGGAAGCGAGCCGCGCCTGCTCGCGCGCATTGCGGAGGACATTGCGCTCTGGTGGTGCGACCTCGATCGCCCGGTCGCCGAGATCGAGCGCCGCGCCGCGACGCTCTCCCCCGCCGAGCATGCGCGCGCCGCGCGCTTCGGCACGGACGCCCTGCGGCGCCGCTGGATCGCGGGTCGCACGTCGCTGCGCAGCGTTCTCGGCGGCGTCCTGCGCATGCCGGCCGGCGAGATACCGATCGTGCGTGGGCACCGCGGGCGCCCGGAGCTGCACGGCATCGCCGCCGACCTCGACTTCAACGTCTCGCACACGGGCACCGTCGCCTTGATCGGCGTCCTTCGCCGGGAAGGACGCGACGTGCGCATCGGCGTCGACGTCGAAAGTACCGCGCGGGAAGTCGGTGCCGACCGTCTCGCGCGAAAGTTCCTCACCCGCGACGAATTCGCGACGATCGCGGATCTCGACCCGGACGATCGCCGCCGCGGGTTCCTGCGGTACTGGACGTGCAAGGAAGCGATGAGCAAGGCGACCGGCGACGGCCTGCTGGCGCCGTTCCGGAACATCGAGGTCGACCTTCGGGACGGACTGCGGCTGGTCGGCGGGCCGGCGCCGTACGTGCCGGCCGCGTGGACGCTTTTCGCGGCACCCGTTCCCGACGGCCACTTCGCGACCGTCGCACTCTGGAGTCCCGGTCCGCTCATTCATCGGCGGGCCGCGGATACTTCCAGCGCTTCTGGAGCCACAGGAAATCCGCCGGGCTCTCGATGACCGCCTGCTCGGTCCGCCGCGCGAATCGCTCCATGATGACTTCCTGTCCCCCCGCTGTCGTAGGGTGGCTCCGCCAGCACCTCGAAGCGGACCGAGTAGTGTCCGCGACGCACGCGGCGCATCGCCACGTAGACGACCGGCGCATCGAGATATCGTGCGATCTGGTCCGCGCCGACGTAGAAAGCCGTCTCGCGGCCGAGAAAACGGGTCCAGTATTTGCGCTCGTTGCGCTTCGGCATCTGGTCCGCGATCAGCGAATATCCGCGCGGGACGCCCGCCGATTTGAGGAGCTCGTAGATGAACTCCTTGCGCGGTATCGGCCGCCCGCCGAAGCGGGAACGCGACGCGACCAGGTACTGGTCGAGAGGACTTGATCCGATGCGGCTGGTAGACCGTGTCGATCGGGAACCCGAAGCGGGGTCCGCCGGCAAGGAACAACCACTCCCAGTTGCAGTAGTGTGGCGTCAGCAGCACGACCGACTGGCCCGCCGCCTCGTAATGCTCCACTATCTCGGGGTTCTCGAACGAGACGCGGCGCAACAGCGCCTTCCCGCTGGCGCCGAATCCCCAGATCATCTCCATCAGCAGATCGCCCGCGCGCCGGTACGATTGCCGGACGACCCTGGTTCGCGCCGCGGGCGAGAGATCCGGAAGTGAAACCGACACGTCGTGCTCGACCTGGTCGCGCCGCCAGTGCAGGATGTAATACGTAATGACGTACGCGCACCAGCCCCACGGATACAGGAGCGGCAGCGGAAAAACGGCGAGGAAGCGGAAGAAGAGGGCCAGCACGGTTGGATTGCCGCGACACGAGCGAACGCGACGCGGCGAGTGCCGCCGAATATAAAGGACGTGTCCGGGCGCCGCAATCATTAGAATGGCCGGATACGACGGCGGCCCGGTATCGTGGCGGGATCGGAGCCGAGAAACTCCGGCGCAGGACGTCGGCAGCGCCGGACACGTCCTCGAGCACCTGGTCGTCAGGTGCAACCGTTTGGGAGGCGGCGTGAGCGTCAGGAAACTTCTCGACTTGAGCGGCAAGGCGGCGATCGTCACCGGGGGTTCGCGCGGAATAGGATTGCAATT
Source organism: uncultured beta proteobacterium (assembly GCA_963726765.1). Taxonomy (GTDB): domain Bacteria; phylum Pseudomonadota; class Gammaproteobacteria; order Burkholderiales; family Casimicrobiaceae; genus CAIWHR01. Next base: position 49,245 of record CAVSDH010000006.1, read on the forward strand.
GGCCGAGGGACTTGGCGAAATGGGCGCGCGCGTGGCCATCACGGCGCGCAAGCAGGGAGAGCTCGACGAAGCGCGCGTTCACCTGGAAGGCCAGGGCGTCGAGTGCCTGGCTGTCGCGGCCGACCTCGCCTCGCACTGAATCGATTCCGGGAATCGTCGAGGCGGTGATGGCGCGATGGGGACAGATCGACATCCTCGTCAACAACGCGGGCTGCAACTGGGCGGCCTCTGCCGAGGATTACCCCGACGACGGCTGGCGCAAGGTGATGAACCTCAACGTCGACGCACAGTTCTTCATCACGCGCGAAGTCGGGCGCCGCTCGATGATCCCGCGGCGCAGCGGCAAGATCGTCAACATCGCGTCGATCGCCGGCCTGTTCGGCAATCCGCCCAAGTGGCAGATGCACACGATGGCCTACAACGCGAGCAAGGGGGCGCTCGTCAACATGACGCGCGCACTGGCCGCCGAGTGGGGACCCTACAACATCAACGTGAACGCGATCTGCCCGGGCTTCTTTCCGTCGAAAATGACGAAGGCGACGCTCGATCGGATCGATCGTGACGTGCTCGACCTCACGCCGCTCGGGCGCCTCGGCGGCGATGAGGACCTCAAGGGTTGCGTGGTGTTTCTCGCGTCCGAAGCCTCGCGGCACGTCACCGGACAGGCGATCGCCATCGACGGCGGCGCTACGGCGGTCTGATGCGCGGTGCCGCAAATCCGGGGGCCACACTCGTCGCTCCGCTGCACGCGTTCGATGAATCGCGACTTGCGGAGTTTCTGCGCGCGCACGTCACCGGTTTCAATGGCCCGTTGCGGGTCGAGCAATTCCAGGGCGGGCAATCGAACCCGACTTATCGCGTTTCGGCCGGCGACCGGAGCTACGTCCTGCGGCGCAAGCCACCGGGCCCGCTGCTTCCTTCCGCTCATGCGATCGACCGCGAATACCGGGTCATGTCGGCGCTCGCCGGGACCGGCGTCCCCGTCGCGAGGATGATTGCGCAATGCGAAAACGACGCCGTCATCGGCACCGCGTTCTACCTGATGGAATACGTCGACGGCCGCATCCTGTGGGACCCGACGCTGCCGGGGATGACCGCAGAGGCGCGCGCGGCGCATTATGACGAACTGAACCGCGTGCTGGCGACGCTGCATCAGGTCGATTATGCCGCGGCGGGACTCGCCGATTTCGGCAAGCCGGGCCGATACATCGAGCGACAGATTGCCCGATGGTCGAAGCAGTACGAGGCCGGCGGCGCGGACAGGATCCCTTCGATGGACGCGCTGATCGCCTGGCTGCCGCAGCACGTCCCGCCCGGCGACGAGACATCGATCGTGCACGGCGATTTCCGCCTCGACAACGTGATCTTCCATCCGACCGAACCGCGGGTGCTCGCCGTGCTCGACTGGGAGCTTGCGACACTCGGACATCCGCTGTCGGATTTCGCCTACCAGGTGATGGCGTGGCGACTTGCTCCCGGCGAGTTTCGCGGCCTCAAGGGCGCCGATTTCGCGACGCTGGGCATCCCGACCGAGGCTGAATACGTCGACGGCCTATTGCCGGCGCACCGGCCGCGCGGGCATCCCGCACTGGGAGTTCTACCTCATCTTCAACATGTTCCGAATCGCCGCGATTCTTCACGGAGTGCTTGCGCGCGCGCTGCAGGGAAACGCTGCAAGCAAGAACGCGTTCGAGCAGGGGAGCCGCGCACGGCTGGTCGCCGATGTCGCATGGGACATGGCGCAACAGCTCGAACAAGGGGAGCGATGAAATGGACTTTTCGCAATCGCCGAAGGTGAAGGATCTTGCGGCGCGCGTCGCGCGCTTCATGGACGAGAACGTGTATCCCGCGGAGCCCGAGTTCGCCGCCGAGGTCGAGGAGAATCGCCGGCGCGGCAATCCCTGGGTCGCGACGAAGACCATGGAGACGATGAAAGCCAAGGCGCGCACCGCGGGCCTGTGGAACCTGTTCCTGCCGGAGTCCGATCTGGGTGCCGGGCTTTCCAACCTCGAATACGCGCCGCTGTGCGAGATCATGGGCCGGTCGTGGATAGCGCCGGAGGCGTTCAACTGCAATGCGCCGGACACCGGAAACATGGAAGTGCTGGTCCGCTACGGAACAGCCGAGCAGAAGCATCGATGGCTGGAGCCGCTCCTCCGCGGCGAGATCCGCTCGGGCTTCGCGATGACGGAACCCGACGTCGCCTCTTCGGATGCGACGAACATCGAGGCATCGATCCTCCGCGACGGCGATCACTACGTCGTCAACGGCCGCAAGTGGTGGACGACGGGAGGCCCCGATCCGCGTTGCCGGATTCTCATCTTCATGGGCAAGACCGATGCCTCGAACGCCGACCGGCATCGCCAGCAGTCGATGATCCTCATTCCCGTCGACACGCCGGGCGTCCGCCTCGTCCGCGTGCTCACCGTGTTCGGCTACGACGATGCGCCGCACGGCCATGCGGAATTCGACTTCGAGAACGTGCGCGTGCCGGCGGATAACCTCCTGCTCGGCGAAGGCCGCGGTTTCGAGATCGCGCAGGGGCGCCTCGGTCCGGGACGCATTCATCACTGCATGCGCCTCATCGGCCAGGCTGAGCGGGCGCTGGAGGCCATGTGCAGGCGCGCGCAAAGCCGCGTCGCGTTCGGACGTGCCGTCGCGGACCGTACGGTGACGCAGGAGCGAATCGCAAATGCGAGAATTCTGATCGACCAGGCGAGGCTCCTCGTCCTGCACGCCGCATGGAAGATGGACGTCGCCGGCAACAAGGCCGCGAAAAAGGAGATTGCGATGATCAAGGTCGCGGCGCCGACGATGGCCTGCCAGGTGATCGACTGGGCGATGCAGGCCCACGGCGCGGCGGGCGTGTGCGACGACTTCCAGCTCGCCTTCTTCTACGCGCAGGCGCGCACGCTGCGATTCGCCGACGGTCCCGACGAGGTCCACCGCAACCAGGTCGCGCGCCTCGAGCTCGCGCAGCACCGGCCCGCGCGCAGCTGACGGGGCCGGTACGGGCGGCTAAGTCGTCGGCAGCGCGTAGTCGCGGAACATTTCGCGCAGCTTCATCTTTTGCAGCTTGCCGGTCGCCGTGTGCGGCAGCTCGTCGACGAAGACGGCGTCGTCAGGCACGCACCACTTGGCGACCTTGCCCGCGAGGAATCCCAGCAGTTCGTCGCGCGAGACGTCGCTGCCCTGCTTCGTCACGACGACGAGCAACGGGCGCTCCTGCCACTTCGGGTGCGGAACGCCGATCACGGCGGCTTCGGCAACGGCCGGATGGCCCATCGCGACGTTCTCGAGGTCGATCGACGAAATCCACTCTCCGCCCGACTTGATCACGTCCTTCGAGCGGTCGGTGATCTGCATGTAGCCATCCGCGTCGACGGTCGCGACGTCGCCCGTGTCGAAGAAGCCGTCGGCGTCGAGGATCTTGCCACCCTCGCCTCCGAAATAGCCCCGGGTGATCCATGGGCCGCGCACCATCAGATGTCCGAAGGCCTTGCCGTCATGCGGCAGCGGCCTTCCCGCGTCGTCGGTGATCCGGAGTTCGACACCGTACAGGGGGCGCCCCTGCTTGCCCTGCACGTCGAGCCGCTGCGCGGCGCTCGCGCCGCGATGCTTCGGCAGCAGGTTGCAGACCGTGCCGAGCGGCGACATTTCGGTCATGCCCCACGCGTGGACGACGAACGTTCCGAACTGGGTCTCGAAACGCTCGCTCATCGCCCGCGGCGCCGCCGAGCCGCCGATGACGACGCGCCGGAGGCGAAGGTCCTTCTTCGGGTCGAGCCCGGCCGCGTCGACGTGATTGAAGAGATTGAGCCACACGGTCGGCACGCCGAGCGCGAGCGTGACCTCCTCGTCGCGCATGAGCTCGTAGACGCTCTTGCCGTCGAGCCCCGGGCCGGGCATCACCAGCTTCGCGCCGGACATCGCGCCCGCATACGGCGTGCCCCAGGCGTTGACGTGGAACATCGGCACGACGAGCAGCGCCGACTCGGCGGCGGAGAACGCGATTCCGTCGACCGCGCATACCGCAAACGTATGCAGCACGGTCGACCGGTGCGAAAACAGCACGCCCTTGGGATGCCCGGTGGTGCCCGACGTGTAGCAGAGCGACGACGCCGTGCGTTCGTCGAACGCCGGCCATTCGTAGTCGTCATCCTGCGCGCCGACAAGATCCTCGTAGCACAGCAGGTTCGGAATCGCGGCATCCGGCATGTGCACGCGGTCGGTCATCGCGACGAACGCCTTCACCGTCTTCAGCGTCGGCGCGAGCTTCTCGAGAAGCGGAACGAACGCGAGGTCGAAGAACAGCAGCGTGTCCGCGGCGTGATTCGCGATGTAGCCGATCTGGTCCGGGAAGAGCCGTGGGTTGATCGTATGCAGCACTCCGCCCATCCCCGACACGCCGAAATAGAGCTCCATGTGCCGGTAGCCGTTCCAGGCCAGCGTCGCAACGCGGTCTCCCGGCATGACGCCCCGCGCGACGAGCGCCTTCGCGACCTGCTTCGAGCGGCGGCGGATGTCGCCGTAGGTGCAGCGATGGATCGGACCCTCGCTGGTTCGCGAAACGATTTCGGCGCCGGGATGAAATGCGTTCGCGTGCTCGATCAGCGACGAGATCAGCAGAGGGCGGTCCTGCATCAGTCCTTCGAGCATGGCGGCGTTTCCCCGGCGGGACGGCAACGACAGATCAGAAATGGCGCTTGAGGATCGACAGCAGGGCTTCGAAACGGCGGCCGTAAGGCGGCCGGAAGAGCGCGAGGCCATTGACCCTCGCCTGATGGAACACCGCCTTCTCCCGGGTGAACGTCAGGAAGCCGCGCTCGCCGTGATACGCGCCCATGCCGCTCGCTCCGACACCTCCGAAAGGAAGGTACTCCTGGCTCACGTGCCAGCACGCGTCGTTGGTCGTGACGCCGCCCGATATCGTTCCGCGCAGCACACGGTCGCGGTGCTCCGCGCTGCGGCCGAACCAGTAGAGCGCGAGCGGCCGCGGGTGCCGGTTCACGTAGTCGATCGCCTCGTCCAACGTGTCGTACGGCACGATCGGCAGCACCGGGCCGAAGATCTCGTCGCGCATCACCGTCATGCGGTCGTCGACGCCGGTCAGCAGCGTGGGCGGAAACTTTCTCGCGAGTTCCGCGCCCGGATCGGCGGCAGCGGTCATCGGGATGGCGGTCGCGCCTTTCGCCTGCGCGTCCGCGACGACCTCCGCGAGCCGCCGGTAATGCCGGTCGCTCACGATGCTCGTGTAATCGGGATTGGCGGCAATCTCCGGATACATCGCGGCAACCGCCTGCCGCATCGACGCGACGAACTCGTCGACCCGCGCGCGCGGCACCAGCATGTAGTCCGGAGCGACGCAGGTCTGTCCGGCATTCAGAAGCTTCGCGAAGGCGAGGCGCCGGGCGGCCGTCGGCATGTCGCAATCGGCGTCGACGATCGCCGGAGACTTTCCGCCGAGCTCGAGCGTGACCGGTGTCAGGTTCTCGGCCGCGGCCAGCGCGATCTGCCGGCCGACCACCGTCGATCCGGTGAAGAAGAGATGATCGAACGGAAGCTGCGAGAAAGCGCGGCCCAATTCCACGTCGCCGGGCAGCACCGCGAATTCGTGCGGCGCAAACGCTTCGGCGACGATTCGCTGCAGCAGCTCCGAAAACCGCGGCGTCAGCTCGCTCGGCTTCAGCATCGCGCGATTGCCTGCGGCGAGCGCGGCGGCGACCGGCAGCAGGGCAAGCTGACAGGGATAGTTCCACGGGCTGATGACGCCGATCACCCCCAGCGGCTGGCGGATCAATTCGCTCGACGCGGGCAGGAGGTGGAGAGGCGTCGGCACGCGGCGCGCTTTCATCCAGCGCCGCAGATGTCGTTGCGTATGCCGGATCGCCGAGAGCACGACGAAGATGTCGGCAAGATCGGTTTCGTGCCGCGAGCGGTGCCCGAAATCAGCGGATATGGCGCCGATGATCGCGTCCTGGTGGGTCGTCGTGAGCCGGCTGAGGCGATCGAGGCGGTCGCGCCGCACGTCGTATCGCGGATTCATCTCCCTCAGGAACGCCGCGCGCTGGGCGGCGAACGTCTGCTGCATCCGAGTTGCCGGTGTCCCCTTGTCCGGGACGACGGCCGACGAGTGCTCGACGACAAGGTTATCGCTCATCAACGTGTCCAGCCGCGTTGTGGCAGCCTCGATCGGACTCAGGACGCGGGGAGACCGGCGGCGTCGAAGATGCCTTCGAACAGGACTGAACTGAAGTAACGCTCTCCCGAATCCGGCAGCACGACGACTATCGTCTTGCCCGCGCTTTCCGGGCGCTGGGCGATCCTGACGGCGACCGCCGCGGCCGCGCCGCAGGAAATTCCGCTCACGATGCCCTCCTCCCTGGCAAGGCGCCGCGCGAATGCAACGGACTCCTCGTTCGTGACCTGCTCGATGGCATCGACCAGCGACAGGTCGAGGATCTGGGGCACGAAACCGGCGCCGATTCCCTGGATCTTGTGCGGCGAGGGCTTGAGCGGCTCGCCCGCGCGAGTCTGCGTCAGCACCGGGCTCGCCGCCGGCTCGACCGCCACCGACGTGATGTTCCTGCCGCGCTTGTGCTTGAAATAGCGGGACACGCCGGTAATCGTGCCACCTGTACCAACACCGGCGACGAAGATGTCGACCTTGCCGTCCGTGTCGTCCCAGATTTCCGGGCCTGTCGTCGCCTCGTGGATCGCCGGGTTGGCGGGATTCTTGAATTGCTGCAGCAGCACGTACCTGCGCGGGTCCGAGGCGACGATCTCCTCGGCCTTCGCGATCGCGCCATTCATGCCCTTGGCGCCTTCCGTGAGCACGAGCTTCGCGCCGTAGGCAATCAGCAGCTTTCGCCGTTCGATGCTCATCGTCTCAGGCATCGTCAGCGTCAGCGGAATGCCGCGCGCGGCGGCGACGAATGCCAGCGCGATGCCGGTGTTTCCGCTCGTCGGCTCGACCAGTTCCTTGCCCGGGCCGAGGAGCCCGCGCTTTTCGGCGTCCCAGATCATCGCCGCACCGATCCGGCATTTCACGGAGTACGCGGGATTGCGGCCTTCGATCTTGGCCAGCACCGTCGCCTTCGCGCCGTCGGTGACGCGGTTGAGCCGGACGAGCGGCGTACGGCCAATCGACAGCGAGTTGTCTTCGAACCAGTGGGTCACGATGTTCTCCGGATTCGTTTCAGTGAGTCGTTCAGGAAGGCTGATTCCGAGGACGGCGAAACGCGCAAGCATAAGCGCCCGCACGCCTCCGCACAAATAGCCGACCCCCGATGCCGATGGCGTCGCCGGTCATAAGCGTGCCTCCCTTCGCCGCGCCCCCGCCCGATTCCTGCAAACAGGCTAGCGCCTGAGCGCGCGGCATTCCAGCGGCAGCAAGTCGGTTGCAATGTTGGTCAGGTTCTCGCCCACGGACGTCATCTTGCCGGGCGTTTCGGCGTTTCCGCAAACCCAGGCGACCGGCACGATTGGGGCATCGTCGACGACAGCGGGACGCAGCGAGAGAATCTTGCCGTTGATCGCACCGCTGGCGCGATTGCCGAACGTCATGTGGATGGCTCCGTCGCGCACGGCGACCGACGAGACGTAGTTGGATACGATTTTTTCCGCCACCGGCAGTCCCGCAGCCGCGTTGCTCGCCGGGAACGTCTGCGTGAGCGCCCAGGCTGCCGCGATGGGCGGCTTGGCAACGTCCGCAAGCGACAGCGAGGACTTGATCTGTTCGCGCACCACGCGATCCATGTAGGTCGGGACGGCGAGCACGGCGAGGATGCCGATCACGGCCACGACCGCCATCAATTCCAGCATGGAAAAGCCCCGCCGGGGGATCGTCACTGATTCGCGGTCGCGCAAACGGTTGACCTTCGGTGGATCGCCACTCCCCGTCGCGAAGGGCATACGGGGCGGCAGGACCGATTCTAGCGCCTGTCGATGCGAACCGGCTGCCCGGTGCCGGCGGCAATGCGCGTGGAGAACGGGCACGAAAGTCAACGCCGCGATGTGCCGGAGGGCGAGTCGAAGAACTCGCTCAGCATGAATTCCTCCAGGCCCGCGGTGTCCGCGGGACGCGCGGACAGCGTGACGATCCGGCCAAGGCGAAACGAGTCCCAGCTGAAGTCGCCCTGCTCCGTCTCGCGAATGAGCGCAATCATCCTGCGCACGATGGCGGTGCGCATGTCGCCGTTGTTGCCCAGTCGGACCTCGTAGACTTTCGGGAGCTTCCTTCCCGCCTCGGAGTGCCACCCGAAAAAACGGAATTCGGCGTCGTCATACGCCATCCGCGTGATTTCGAAGACGCCGCCGCCGCGCTTCTTCGGCTGACCGGACATCGGGCTCTGCGTAACGGGCAGATTGGAGGCGACGATGCGTGCGCGACGCTCAGTCTCGCTTTCTTCCGACGACGCGGTCGGTTCGCCGCGCTCGCGACGCCGCGCCTCGACGTAGGACGCCATGTCGCCCGCGACGGGCGGGAAGCTCTTTGGAGGCTCCACAACCGCAGGGGGTGACGGTGGCGCAGGCTCGGGGATCTCCGGCCGCTCCGCGCTTGGCACCACGAACTCGGGCGGAGTCTCTCGCGGCGGCGCATTGCGCGGTCGCGCGCGCGCCGTAAGGATCGCGCGGGTCTCTCGCTGAGGTGGAGACGCTGGCGGGATCGGCTGCGACGGCTCCGGCTGCGGCAACGCCTGGAGTTCCACCTGCAGGCGATCGCTGGCCTGGTCCCGCGCTTCGCCGGGGCGCAGCAGAGGCAGCCGCGGCAGCAGGATCCACAGCGCGGCAATGTGGATCAATACCGACAGCGCAAACGTGACGCGGATGCGTGGAATGATCACCACGTCGCTGCGGTAGCGGTATCCAGCCGACCGGTCAGTCATCTGCGGCTCGCTCTGCGCCCGGGACAAAGATCCTTGGAGACATCCGGATTGCGGCGTCGGTTCCCTGCCAATGGAAAGGGCCCGCATCGCTGCGGGCCCTCGCGGTACACGGGGCGGGGAACGAGCCGAACCGTCGACCGTCGGGGCAGGAGGCGGGGAACGGCTGCCTGCCTGTCGATTGATCGACGTCCGGCAGTGACTGCGCCTCTCGTCGTCGGTCGGCGTGACGGCGGATTATCGCACACCCGTTTTCGACTCGTGACGCGCGCGGGCCGATCCGCGGTGCCCATTGCTCGCGACGGAACGGTCGCCTGTCGACAATTCCGAGGCGGGAACACGACCGCCCGTCAGGTCACCAGGAGGATCCACGCCGTTCCGACGACCATGAACACGGCGAGGAAGAAGAGCGTCATGAGCAAGCCGAGCCGGTAGAGCTCGCGCTGCGTGAGGTACCCGCTGCCGACGAAGATGACGTTCTGGCTGCCGCCCTGCGGCGTGATGACCGAGAAATAGCTGCTTGCGAAGAGCAGCGCGAATGCCATCAGCGGCGCCGGGACGCCCCCGCGGATTCCCACGTCGAGGAATACTCCCATGAGGGCGAGAACCTGCGACGACTGGCTCACGAACATGTAGTGGATCGCGACGTAGAGAACAACCAGCAGCACATAGGTCACCGGCCACGACAGGCCGCCCATGTGCGACGCCAGGCGCTGCCCCGCGTATCCCATGAACCCGAGCTCGTTCAGTTGCCCGCTCAGCGCGAAAAGGACCGCGAGCCAGAGGAACGTCGTCAGCGTATCGCCTTGCGCCGCGATGTCGTCCAGCGTCAGCACGTTGGTCATCAGCAGCACGCCGAGTCCCGCGAAGGCGATGCTGGTCACGTTCAATTGCAACGCGTCGGCGAAAATCCATCCCGCGACCATCAGCACGAACACGGCGGCGGTGATCCGCTCGTCGCGCGTCAGCCGCCCCAGCGAGGCGAGCGCCGCCCGCGCCGCCACGGGGGCCTCTGGCGTCTCGCCTATCCCGGGGGGAAAGAGGCGCGCGACGACCCGCGGCAGCAGCAGGATCGCGGTCATCGCGGGCACGGACGCCGCGACGAGCCACTTGCCGAAGCCGATTTCCACTCCGAACTCGCGCGCGACCTGGATGCCGATCGGATTGGCCGACGTCGCCGTCATCCAGAGCGCCGACGAGACCGCGAGACTCGCCATCGTGCAGAACATCAGGTAGGCGCCGAGACGGCGACCCTCCGGATCGTCGGGGCGGGAGCCCGATCCCTGCGCCACCGAAAGCACGATCGGGAAGAGCACGCCACCGCGCGCGGTGTTGCTCGGGAAAGCCGGCGCGATGAGCGCATCCGTGATCACGACGCTGTACGCGAGCCCGAGCGACGAGCGGCCGAACCGGCTGACCATAAAGAGACTGATGCGCGCCCCCAGGCCCGATTTCACCACCGCCTGCGCGACGAGAAAGGCGATGATGACCAGCAGGACACTCGCATTGGCGAATCCACTGAATGCTTTTGCGGGCGAAACAGTGCCGGTGAGGACCGCCGCTGCCACCGCCAGCATCGTGGAAGTGAGCAGCGGGAACGCACCGACCAGCACCGATGCAATCGCCGAGACGAAGATGGCGAAGAGATGCCACGCCGGCGCGGTCAGTCCTGCGGGGACCGGCACCAACCAGATGCCGAGCGCCAGCGCGAACGGAAACGCGCTCTTCACGACGAGAGCGGGACGGATCATGGCCGCGTGGCTCCCGCTTCGGGGGCGGGCTGCGGCGAGCCGAGGCGTACCCTGCCTTTGAGACCCGCGGACTGGCCCTGCACCACCCCGTCATCGGTGACGAGGACGAATCGCCACGAGAACTCGTACGTTCCCGTCGCACCTTCGTAGCGTCCCGTGCCGCCGAGGAACGTTCCGACGATCCGGCTGCCCGTCGCAGTGCCGTCGCCTCGAAGTTCGCTGTAGACCTTGTCGCCGCGCTCGTCGGTCCAGACGGAACGGCCCACCGTGCCCGTGGCGCTGTCGTTGAGGACGATCGCCTCCGCCCGAAAACCGATGCCCGGACGTCCCGGTCCCGAGAGCAGCAGCGACCCATTGAAATCGGCGATCGATGCCCGCCGGTCGCCGCCGAGGCCAAGCATGTGACGGTTGCCTGCCGCCGTCCATGTTCCCTGGAACTCCTGCCATTCGCCGCGCGGAGATCGATTGTCCGATGGCGGTGACGACGGATCGCACGCAGTCAACGCAATCAGGCCGATGACCACGGCGAACCGCGACCGCATGACGAGACATACGCGGTGACGCCATTTGCCCGGTGGACTCGACTTCGTCATTCGAGTATCGCCAGCGCACGCCGCTCGAGCATCGAAAAATTCTACGCGCCTGCACGCATCGTGTCGACGATGAGCGTTGCCGCAAATCCGGATTCGGCAAGGGCTGCGCAAGCACTGCTCTGTTGACGTGCGTCAATGTGCCGCAGATCAAAAAGGCGTCAATTTGCGGATTGGTCCTGCGACGCCGGTTTCGCAGCGGAGCTTCGCGCCCCCCGCGCGTCGTCGCGTGCGAATTTTCAGAAGTTGGCGTTTCGACGTCGGAACCCGCAGGCAATGTCGCGCGCGAGTTTCCGCATCGTCACCTGTGCCGAAGTTGCTCCGACCGATCTATCGGCGCATCCTTTCCGCGGTGCCCTGCGACGCGCGGCACCCAATCGGGCAGTGAGGGAACCGTGGATCCATCGAGCGTAAAGCGCCGGCTGACATGCATCCTTGCGGCCGATGCCGCCGGATACAGCAGGCAGATGGGCGACGATGAAGAAGGCACGATCCGGGTGCTCGCCGCTCACCGCGCGGTGATCGACGGGATCATCACCTTTCATCAGGGCCGCATCGTGAGCACCGCGGGCGATTCGGTGCTCGCGGAGTTCACGAGCGTCGTCGAGGCGGTGCGCTGCGCCGTGGAAATCCAGGAGGCCCTCAAGACGCGCAACGATTCGCTGCCGGAACATCGCCAGATGCACTTTCGGGTCGGCGTCAATCTCGGCGATGTGGTGGTCAAGAACGAAGACCTGCTGGGCGACGGCGTCAACGTCGCCGCGCGCCTCGAGACCATGGCCGACCCTGGCGGCATCTGCATCTCGTCGTCCGTCTACGACCAGATCACGGGAAAGCTCGATCTCGGTTTTCAGGACATCGGCGAGCAGACCCTGAAGAACATCTCGCGCCCCATCCACGTCTATCGCGTGTCCGGCGCCGCGCCGCCGGTGCGTTCCCCTTCGTCCGCCACTCCGCATGCGCCGCCGGCAGCCTCGAACCCGAGCGGAGGCAGCCCGCTTCCATGGATCGTCGGCGCGATCGCCGCGATAGCGATCGGCGCGGTGGTCGCGTGGCAGGGCGGGTGGCTGCGCGCGCCCTCGCCGAACGATGCGAGCGGGTCAGCCGCGACGGTGCCCGCCGAATCGCGGGCTGCCCGTACCCGCTGTGACGAGCACGGCTCCCACGTCCGCTGCGGTCGACGCCAATGCACTGCGCGCGCAGGCCGAGTCCGACGCGCTACGCGTGCGCTCCGAAGCCGATGCGATCAAACGTCAGGCCGAGTCGGAGCTCGCCCGCGCGCGCTCCGATGCCGATGCCGCCAAGGCCGCAAGGATGAACGTGGAGGCCAGCGCGGCAGCCGCGCGGACGCGGGCGCTTGCCGACGCGGATGCCGCGCGGATACGCGCCGAGGCAGAATCTTCCGCGGCGCGAACCCGGAGCGAAGCGGACGCGGCAGCGCGCGCAATCCAGCTCCAGGCCGCGGTGCCCGCGCAGGTCCGGCCGGCAGCGGACGCCGCGGCGCGGACTTCAGCGGCAACGGCGCAGGAGACACGCGTCCCCGACAAGGGTCCGCGCGCGCTCGCCGGAGACGCCGGCCAGTTTGACGGCGTGTGGAATGTCGCGGTCGAGTGCCCCAAGGCCGACGACGGCGCGTTGGGCTACCGGTATGAATTCATGGCTCAGGTGAAGGATGGCTTGCTTCGGGGAGATCAAGGCACCGAAGGAACCGCGGGCTGGCTAAGGCTTCAGGGGAAGATCGAGGCGGACGGCACCGCCAGATTCGACGCCAAAGGTCTGACCGGCGATCCCAAGTACAACCTCAAGAGCGTGCGAAAAGGCGCGCCTTACGAATTCCAGGTGGCGGCGCGGTTCGTGGGTTCGCGCGGAACGGGTCTCCGGTTGCAACTGCGGCCCTGCGTTCTCACGTTCGTCAGGCAGTGACGCCCCCGCGCGGCGCCGCGCGCGTATTGAGGAACACGGAATACAGCGACGTCGTGGCGCAGATGAACAGCCGGTTGAGCTTCGGACCGCCGAAGCACACGTTGGCCACCGGTTCCGGAACCAGAATCTTGCCGAGCAGCGCGCCGTCGCCGGCGATGCAGTGCACGCCGTCACCCGCGGACGACCACAGGTTGCCGTGCACATCGACGCGAAATCCGTCGTACAGTCCGGTCGGGCAGACGGAGAACACCTCGCCGCCCGAAATCGAGCGGCCGTCCGCGGACACCCTGAAGCGCCGCAGGTGGTGCGGCCCGTCCACCCGATGCGTAAGGCCGGTGTCGGCGATGTACAGCAGCGTTTCGTCCGGTGAGAACGCGATCCCGTTGGGCTGCACGAAATCCGAAGCCACGACGGTGACGCGGCCGTCCGCCGCATCGAGGCGATAGACGTTGCAGCCGCCGATTTCGCCGGGAGCGGCGTCGCCCTCGTAGTCCGAGTCGATGCCGTAGCTCGGGTCGGAGAACCAGACGCTGCCATCGCTCCTGACCACCAGATCGTTGGGCGAGTTGAAGCGCTTGCCCTGGTACCGGTCGGCGAGCACCGTGCGGTTGCCGTCGAACCCGGTGCGCGACACGCAGCGGCTGCGGTGTTCGCACGAGACGAGGCGACCCTGCAGGTCGACGGTGTGTCCGTTGCTGTTCAGCGCGGGCTGGCGGAACACCGAGACGCCGCCATCGGTTTCGTCCCAGCGCAGGATCCGGTCGTTCGGAATGTCGGACCAGACCAGGTAACGCCCCGCCGCGAACCACGCCGGCCCCTCCGCCCAGCGGCAACCGGTGTAGAGCTTTTCGACATGCACGTAAGGAAGGGCCACGTCGTGAAAGCGCGGGTCGACGACTTCGAAACTGGACGAGAGCTTGAGACTCATGATGGCGGACTCCGATCGAGAAGGTGCGGCCGGAGGCTAGTCAACATGCCGCCGGCCGCGGCCATAGATCAGCAACATCGCAATGATCACGACGCCGTAGGTGATGTGGCGGCCGAACTCCTCCATCTGCATCACCGACAGGATCGACTGCAGCAACGTGATCAGGATGACGCCGGCCACCGTGCCGAGGTAGCTGCCGCGCCCGCCGAGGATCGATGTTCCGCCGAGCACGACGGCGGCAATCGCCGGCAGGAGATAGGGATCGCCCATTGCCTGTGCGGCCTTGCTCGCGTAGCCGGCGAGCAGCACTCCGCCGAATGCCGAAAGCCCGCCGGAGATCGCGAATGCCGCCATGACGACCGCGCGGGTACGCGCACCCGAGAGGTAGGCGGCGCGCTCGCGATTTCCGATGGCGTAAACCGTGCGGCCGAACGTCGTGCGCGTCAGCAGGAAAACGGCAGCGACGCCGACTGCCGCCCACACGAGGAGCGCGTTCGGAATGCCCAGCACGCTGTGGCCGGTCGCAATGAAGCGCATCGCCGGCGACGACGAGTCCTGCGGCGAGAAGCCTCCGGTGTGCACGACCATCAGTCCCTGCGCGACGGCGTTGACGGCCAGCGTGATGACCATCGACGGTATGCGCAGAAATCCGACCCCGAAGCCGCTGACGAGCCCAAACGCGATGCCGCAACCGATGCCCACCGGGATCGCCAGCATTTCGCCGAGCGGCCCCCACCCGGTCGCCGCCGTCGCCATCATTCCGCCCGCCGCAACGACCCACGGCACCGAAAGGTCGATCTGCCCCAGCAGGATGACGATCATCATGCCGGTCGCGATGACGCCGAGGAAGGACGCAACCTTGAGCTGCTGCAGCAGGTATTCCGGGGACAGGAAGCTGCTCGAATACAGGCTGCCGACGAGGAGCACGGCCACGATGCAACCGAACGCCCACGCAATGGCGGGGTCGATGTGCCGGCGTATGCCGCCGACGATGCTGCCGGAACGCCCTGCGGCGGCGGGCGCGTCAGCCATACAGGTCGAGCCGGTTGCGAACCCGCAGCAGCCGCGCCGAGCCCAGGCAGACCGCCACGAAGAGCACGATGCCCTGGAACAGCGGCTGCCACAACGGTTCGACGTTGAACACGAAGAGCAGGTCGCCGATGGTGCGGAACATCAGGGCGCCGAAGATCGCGCCGACCGCGCTGCCCGAGCCGCCGAAAAGCGATACTCCGCCCAGCACCACCGCGGCAATCGAAAAGAGCGTGTACGCGCCTCCGTTGGCGGCCGACGCTTCGCCGGTGTACGTGATGAACGTGAGGAAGAGTCCGGCGACCGACGCGAGCAGCCCCGACAGCGTATAGGCGACGAACTTCGCGCGGCGGATCGGCACGCCCGACATGAATGCCGCGACCTCGGACGATCCGACCGCATACGCCGCGCGACCGACCGCCGAGCGGCGGAACGGCAGCCAGACGACGGCGACCAGCGCAAGCAGAACTGCGAGGCTCGCCGGCACGCCGCCGGGCAGTTGACCCGTGAGCGCATCGGCGAGCGACGCATTGACGTCGCCGCCGGGAACGGGCCGGAGCGCGAGTGCGACTCCATAATAGATCGCGCCGGTGGCGATGGTCGTGACGATCGGCTGCAGCCGTCCATAGATGACGATGATTCCATTGATCGCGCCGCAGAGGCAGCCGACGAAAAGCACGCCGAGGACGCCGGCCACCGTCATCAGCGGCGTGCCGACGACAATGCCCGATGCGAGGCAATTGGCGAGCACCATGACCATGCCGACCGACAGATCGATGCCCGACGTCAGCACGACCAGCGTCTGCGCCATCGCGACGATCGCGAGCAATACGCCCTTGTTCGCGGCGGTCGTGGCAACGTTGGCGTTGAGACCGGCAGGATGGTTCGTCGCGTAGATCGCGAACATCACGGCGAACGCTGCGAAGGCGAGCAGCGTGCCCTTGTGCTCGCGCAGTCGGTAGGACCAGTCGCCGTTCACGGCGAGGCCGCCGGCGAGTGGTTTTCCGCTCCGTACCTCGGCTCCGATGTTGAGCGCGCTGCTGACGAGCGCATGCTCGGTGATCTCGTCGCCCGCCAGCTCGCGCAGAATCGCGCCGTCGTACATCACGAGCACGCGGTCGCAGCAGCCGATGAGCTCGTCGTAGTCGGTCGAATAGAACAGTATCGCCGCCCCGGCGTCCGCGAGATTTCGCAGCAGCTGGTACATCTCCTGCTTGGTGCCGACGTCGATCCCGCGCGTCGGATCGTTCAGCAGCAGGATGCGTGGCGCCACCAACAGCCATTTGCCGATCACGAGCTTCTGCTGGTTGCCCCCGGACAACGATGCCGCCGGCATGTCGGTGCCGCCGCTGCGCACGGCGAGCAACTGCGCGATCCGCTCTACGGCTTCGCGTTCCGCCGCCCTGTCGACGATGCCCCAGCGCGAAAGCTTGCCGAGCGCCGCGAAGGACAGATTGTCGCGCACCGACATCGGCAGCATCAGGCCCTCGGTCTTGCGGTCCTCCGGGATCAGCGCCATGCCGATGTCGTCACGCTTGGCAACGTCGGGGCCGGTGATGGTGACCGGGCGACCGTCGATGCGCACCTCGCCCGTCGTTCCTTTCAGCACCCCGAACAGCGCCAGCAGGAGCTCCCGTTGCCCCTGGCCGTCGAGCCCGCCGAGGCCGATCACGTCGCCTGCGCTCAGTCGAAGCGAAATGTCGTTCAGGCGGTCGGTCCAGCAGAGATGCCGCACGTCGAGCAGCGGTGTCGCATCGCCCGGTGCGCGCTTCGTACGCGGCGGAAATGCGGCGTTGTACTCCCGGCCTATCATCAGCTCGACGATCTCGTTGTCCGTCCTGGTTCCCGCGGCAAAGCTCGCGACGCTGCGACCGTTGCAGAACACCGTGCACTCGTCCGCGAGTTCGGCGATCTCGTGCATTCGGTGGGAAATGTAGACCAGGGCAAGGCCTTCCGCGCGCAACCGCTTCAGGACGCCGTAGATCCGGGTCACGTCCGCGGCGGCAAGCGCCGACGTCGCTTCGTCGAGGATCAGGATGCGCGGCTTGCGGGCAAGCGCCTTGGCGATCTCGACCATCTGCCGCCGCGACAGCGACAGGTCCTTGACCAGCGCCAGCGGATGGATGTTGTCGGCGCCGGCGCGAGCGAGCGCGTCCTCGGCCATGCGGCGCTGCGCCCTGCGGTCGATGAGGCCGTAGCGACACGGCGGATTGCTGATCGCGATGTTGTCGGCCACCGACAGATCGGGAATCAACGACAATTCCTGGAAGATGCAGGCGATGCCGGCCGCGTGGGCCGCAGCCGGCGACGCGAACGAGACCGGATGCCCGTCGAGCAGCATCCGGCCTTCGTCGGGCAGCACAACCCCCGACATGATCTTGATCAGCGTCGACTTGCCGGCACCGTTCTCGCCGAGCACCGCATGGATGCGGCCGGCCTCGATCACCAGCGCGGCGTCCTCGAGCGCGCGCACTCCGCCGTAGCGCTTCGAGACGCCCTGCATCACGAACAGGCTCATGATTCGGCGCTGGGGCCGCAGCCCCCGCGCCCGTGATCACTTGTTCGCTTCGCTCTGCCCCATGATTTCCTGCGCGGTGAAGTTGATGCCGCAGGTCGGGAAGGAGTTGCCGACGAAGAAGTTGTCGCTCTGCGCGGGATAGAAGTCGGAACCTTCCTTCATGTTCGGGTACTCTGCCTTGGCGAGCGGCAGCTTCACCGACTGCGGCACGACCTTGCCCTCGAGTGCCGCGATCGCCGTCTTGATCGCCACGGCAACCTGGGCCGGACCGGTGCCTGCCGACGCGCACTTCAACCCCTGCGCGCCGTACTTGCCGCAGAACTTGCGGAATCCGTTTTCGGTTTCCCCGCCAAACGGCACGAACGGATGCTTCGCGTCGATCATCGCCTGCACGACCCCGGTGTCCCCGCCCTGGGCGGTGATGGCGTCGAATTTCTTGTGGACCGCGATGGCGTCGGCGGTCACCTTCTGCGCCGTCGGGTCGTCCCACTTGCCGATGACTTCGACCGTGTCCCACTTCTTGCCCGAGGCCTTGAATACCTCCTGGATTCCCTCGTGCCGGTCGCGGTCGACCGAGGTACCGGAAACGCCCCGCACCTCGAGCACCTTGCCGCCATTCGGAACGTTCTTCACCAGCCATTCGGCCCAGTACTTGCCGAGCCCCTTCTGGTCGACGTTGACGTTGACCGCTTCCTCGGTGTCGAGGATGTTGTCGAACGCGACGAGGACGACGCCTGCATCGTTCGCGCGCTTGATCACCGGCTTGAAGGCCGCCGGATTCTGCGCATTCACCACGATCGCGTCGTAACCGGAGTCGATGAAATTGTTGATCGCCGCAATCTGCGCGGCGACGTCCTCGCCCGTGGAGACGACCTTGAACTCCTTCAGCTTGGCGGCCACTTCCGGCTGCGCCGCATAGGCCTTGGCGGTCTTGATCATCTGGATGCGCCAGGTGTTGGCGATGTAACCGTTGGCGAGCGCAATGCGGTACGGCCCCTTTTTCGCGGGATACTGGAACAGCTTGGTGCTGGCGGCCCACGGCGCGAAGCACTGCGGATCGGAATTGGGCAGCGTCACCACTTTCGGCGGCGCGGCGGTCGCAAGTCCGGCGGCAAGCAGGGTGGTCGCGGCGGCAACACGGGTGCGGTATGACATCAGAGCCTCCTCTCTCGATTGGGAATCGCCGCTGCCGAGAAAGGCAGCAAGCGCAATTGGCGTCTTGTTGTCAACCGCGGGCCGACGCCTGACCGGACTCGCGGGAGAATACCGTTGGACTTGCGTTCACACAAATTCCGCGTTGCCGTACACTCCTGCCGAGCCAACGCAGGGACGGACTCCGACGGCCCACTGAATTGGTGCGGCGCAATGCACCCGTCGCTGCCAATTCGTCCGGTGCCACGTTGGCGACCGACACCATGCGCGAACCACCGACCTGCTCGGGGGCAACCGCAATAAGGACGCTGCGAGGGAGCAACGAGTGACCACCGACCGGAACACCTTCGGAATTGCGGGCCTTCTGGGGTGGCCGGTGGCGCATTCGCGCTCGCCGGTCATTCACAACCATTGGCTCGGCCACTACGGCATTTCCGGCCGCTACGTGTTGTTTCCCGTGCCGCCCGAAAAACTCGAAGCCGCGGTGCGCGGCATTGCGGCGCTCGGCCTTCGGGGCTGCAACGTCACCACACCGCACAAGCAGGCGATCTTTCCCCTGCTCGACCGCGTCGACGATCTTGCGCGCCGGATTGGCGCAGTGAATACGGTCGTCGTGGAGAAGGACGGAACGCTCACCGGTTTCAACAACGACGGAAACGGTTTCATCCAGAGCCTGCGCGACGCCGATCCAAATTGGCGTCCCGACAGCGGTCCGATCGTGGTCCTCGGCGCGGGAGGCGCGGCGCGCGCGGTGGTGGCGAGCCTCGCGGCGCAAGGCGCAACGGAGATTCGACTTGCCAATCGCACGCCGGACAAGGCTCGCGAGATTGCCGAAGCGGTGGGCCGCGTCGTCAAAGTGTTGCCATGGGAACGGCGCGCGGACGCATTGGAGGGGGCTGCTCCTCCTCGCCAACGCGACGAGCCTCGGCATGTCCGGCAAGCCGCCGCTCGAAATACCGCTCGATCGCCTTCCGAAGCAAGCGCTGGTCGGCGACCTCATCTACATCCCTCCGGAGACACCCCTGCTCGCGGCCGCGCGAATGCGCGGAAACGTCACCGTCAACGGGCTCGGTTTGCTGCTCAACCAGGCGCGTCCTGCGTTCAATGCGTGGTTTGGCGTCATGCCCGAGATCACACCCGCGCTGCGGCAGGCGATCGCCGCAACTTTCTAGGCCCTGGCGTCGTGAACACGCGCATCTTCGAGGAGCCGAAGATCGATTGCCACGTTCACGTGCTCGATCCCGCACGCTTCCCGTACCGCACGGACACGCACTACGCTCCGGCCGGCCAGGAAATGGGCACCGCGTCGCAGCTCGCGCACGTGATGGCCGCGTACGGCACTCGGCACGCGTTGCTGGTCGGCCCCAACTCGGGCTATGGAATCGACAATTCCTGCCTGCTCGACACGATCGCGCGCGGCCAGGGGCGCTACAAGGGTGTGGCGGTGGTCGGAAACGACACGAGTGTCGACGAACTGCAGACGCTCAAGGACCAAGGCGTCGTCGGCGTTGCGTGGAACGTCACGCACCATGGCGTGGCTTATTACCGCGATGCCGCGCCTCTCCTCGAGAAGCTCGCGGCGCTCGACATGTTCGTCGACATCCAGGTCGAGCACGACCAACTCCTGTCGATGATGCCGCTGCTCTCCGATGGCGGCGCGCGGGTGCTGGTCGACCACTGCGGGCGCCCCACCGTCGCCGCCGGACTCGATCAGCCGGGCTTCCGCGCGCTGCTCGATCTCGGCACCAGGGGACGCGCCTTCGTCAAGCTCTCGGGCCTCGTGAAATTTTCCGGCGAGCCCGCGCTGCACGAGGATGCGTGGCCCTTCGTCGCCGCGCTGGTCGATTCCTTCACGCTCGACCGTTGCCTGTGGGCGTCCGACTGGCCCTATCTTCGCGCACCGGCGCGCGTCGACTACGGCGTGCTGCTTCAGCTCGCGCTCGCTCTGTTTCCCGATCCATCGGACCGGCGCAGGCTTTTGTGGGACAACCCGCGCGAACTGTTCGGGTTCACGTCGTGAATCGCGGACCCACGGCGAACCGAGGTGCAGCAAGTCCTGGACAATGGTCCCTACGTCGCACCGGAGTTCGCATCCCGAGTCAGGTACTACTTGAAAAGTGCGGCGCCTGCCTTGCACGCAAGCTCGTCCTGCGCACCGGTGCCTCCGGAGCATCCGATTGCCCCAACCAGTTTTCCTCCCTCGATTAGCGGAATTCCGCCTCGCGCCGCGATTACCCCATCGAGCGTCATGAGATAGGTGAAATTACCCTGCTGCACACCACTTTCGAAATTCTTGGTTTCGCGGCGAAAGCCTACCGAAGCTCTGGCTTTGTGCTCCGAAATCGGAATCCCGGCAAGGGACGCTCCGTCCATGCGTTGAAGGGCAACAAGGTTTCCGCCTGAGTCCACCACGGCTACAGTCAATTTCCATTCACGTTTCCTGGCTTCTGCGACGGTTGCCGCAATCGCTGCCTCGGCACGTTCGAGCGATACGGGAGTGCCATAGGGCAGATCGAATGGCATTTTGTCCGGCACCACATCAAGCGGATTGGATGCCGGTGTCTGTTGAGCGTGGCTCGGGCCGGCGAAGAGCGATACCGCAAACAGAACAGCAACGGCAACGAGGCGCATCGATATCATGGAATTCCTCCTTCTGTTGGTCTACTGCGTTGAAAGACCGCTTCGCCATCCGACAAGTCGCCTGTCTGCCGCGCCGATCAGATCATGCGTAGATTGCCGCGCTCCGATCAGTCGTTGGGCTTGATATTTGCGGCTTTGCCTACCGCGCTCCAGCGCGCGAGGTCCGTGGTCAGCACTTTTGCAAAATCTTCGCCGCTGCTGCCCACGGGACTTACCTGAATCGAGACCATTCGATTGGCAATCTCAGGCAACGCGGCGATGCGAACGAATTCCGTTTCGAGCTTTTTCACGACAGGCTGCGGCGTTCCGGTCGGCGCAAACAGCCCCACCCAGAACTGGAACTCCAAATCCGGAAAGCCGACTTCGGCCATGGTCGGCACATGGGGCAATGAAGGGAGACGAGAAGGCGAAGTTACTGCCAGTGGGCGCAGTCTTCCGCCCGCTATCGCCTCGTGGACGGGTCCGGTGTCGGCCAAGGCCAGAAGAAGGTCGCCGGCAATGAGTGCGGCAACGACCTCGCTCGTGCTCTTGTACTGAATGAATTCGGCTTTCGTGTCAGTTTTGATCTTGAACAGTTCAGTCGCGAACTGGAACGCCGGCCCGGAACCGCCGTAGTTCGCCTTGTCCGGGTTGGCCTTCATGAAGGCGATGAGTTCCTGGACAGTGCGGTAGGGCTGCGCCGCATTGACGACAAGAATCAACGGGAACGAGGCGAGCATGCTGATCGGTGCCAAGTCGCGTTGCGCCGAATACGGCAACTTGGTGTACAGAATCTCCGTGAACACCATGTTGCCTATCGGCGCCATCAACAGTGTGTAGCCGTCAGGCGGCGCTTTGGTCACGAACGTGGTGCCGATGATGCCGCCCGCGCCAGGTTTGTTTTCAACGACGACCGGCTGGCCGAGGCTCTCCGACATTTTCTGGGCAACCAGGCGTGTCAGAGTGTCGATGCCGCCGCCGGCCGCTTGGCTCACGATGATCCGCACCGGCTTGTTCGGATAGGTCTGCGCGTGTGCGCCAAGCGCGGCGCACGCAAACATGATCGGGATCGCCAACCGACAGCTCGTCAGTCGTCCCACGGTGCCTCCATCCGCTTCATTTTTTGCAGGGGTACAGTCGCCCACAGTCGCTGCACCGCGGGGTCGCAAAGCACCGTGCGTGCGCAACAATTTGCTACACCGCAGCAATCCAATCGTCGGCTTGACAAGCGTGTGGTGATGTCAGAAAGTGAACATGTTCGAATATATTCTCACAGAAAAGCGCCGAAATCCAACCCGGTCGTGCGCCAGGCAAATGAGCGAGGATCCATAGTGACCCACAAGAAGGCAGCATTGGTGACCGGCGGTTCGAGCGGCATAGGCAGGAGTGCCGTGCTCGCACTTGCGCGGGCCGGTTACAACGTGGCGATCAACTACAGCTCCAGCGTGGCAGCGGCGCGTCAAACCGGCGCTGAGGCGGAAGCGCTTGGTGCCCAGGTGCTACTGTTGCAGTGCGACGTGAGCGACGAGAACGGCGTGCGCGCCATGATGAGATCTGTCGAGGAAACGTTTGGTCACCTGGATGTGCTGATCAACAACGCTGGCACGACTGCCCCGTGGAAGCCGAAGGATCTGGAAAGCCTCGTGTTGGACGACTGGGACCGGGTGTTCAATGTCAACGTACGCGGCATGTTCCAGGTGACGCGCGCTGCGGTCCCACTGTTAAGGAAGGGCGAGCACCCCTGCATCGTCAATACCGCAAGCATCGTCGGCTTGCGCCCCGGACCCCAGCCTCTGCCTTATGCCGCGAGCAAGGCAGCCGTGGTCAACATGACCAAGACCCTGGCCTGGAACCTGGGTCCCGAGATCCGTGTAAACGCCGTTGCCCCGGGCTGGATGGAAGGCGATTGGATGGAGCGGATGCTCAAGGACAAATACGAAGACCTGATGGCAAAACGCGCGAAAGCGACCCCGCTCAAGCGCTGCGTCACGGCCGACGACGTCGCCGAGTCGATGTTGAGTCTGGTACATGGCAACCGCTTCGTCACCGGCGAAATCATTGTCATCGATGGCGGTTTCACCGCCTCGACCTGAGGGAGTGTCCACAAGTGATTGAAGGCGTCGTTCCCTTCCCGCCGGAATATGCGGCAATGTGCCGCGCGAAGGGCTATTGGCGGGACAAGACGCTGGCCCAGGAATTCGCCGTCGTATTCAAGCAATTCGCCGACCGCGTCGCCGTCATCGATGGCGATGTGCAGTACACCTACGCTGACGTGGATCGGCAGAGCAATCGACTGGCGCTGAACCTGCTGCAGCTTGGTCTTGGACCACTCCAGCCAGCCGTACTGCAACTGCCCAACGTGGCCGAATTCGTCCTGCTGTATTTTGCCTTGCAAAAGATTGGCGTCATTCCCATTGCAGCGCTGTCGACGCACCGCTATGGAGAGCTAAGTCAATTTGTGCGCATTTCTTCTGCCACGTCTTGCTTCTATCCCGAGAGTCAGGGAGATTTCCAGTTCGGGCCAATGGTCGCGCGGGTCCAGGACGAATCGCCATCGCTGAGATGGCGCATTGTGCTCGGCCGCGCGGCACCTGGGGAGCATTCCCTTGCCGATCTGATCGAACGCGAACCGACGCTCCAGCGCTCGTCGCTGGACAAGATCATGCTCAATCCGAGCGATCCGGCTATTTATCAACTTTCTGGCGGCACGACCGGTGTGCCCAAGCTTATCCCGCGCACCCACAACGATTACGCCTACAACTCGAAGACCGCAGCGCCCATAGTCGGCGTGACGAAGAATTCCACATTGTTGCTGGTGATTCCAATCGCGCACAACCTCGCACTGGCCTGCCCGGGCATCCAGGGCTTCTTCTTCAACGGCGGCAAGGTTGTGCTTTCGGCAAGCGCTAAGCCTGAGGACATATTCAGGTTGATCCAGCAGCATGGCGTGACCCACCTCAAAGTCGTGCCTGCGCTGCTGATTCGCTTGATCAACAGTCCGGTACTCCGCAATTTCAATCTGTCCACACTGGAAGTGATCCAGAGCGGCGGCCAGCGCATGCAACCCGAAGTGCGCCTCCGTACCAAGGAACTGATACCGAGCGTCACCGTGCAGGAAAACTTTGGAATGTCCGAAGGGATGTTGTTCTTCGTTCGCCTCGACGATCCCGAGGAAGTGCGCCTCGAGACCTGCGGAAGGCCCATCTGCCCTGATGACGAAGTACGGTTAGTGGATGACGAGGGTAATGAGGTGGCGCCGGGTGAGGTGGGCGAACTGACCTGCCGTGGTCCCTACACGCTGCGAGGCTATCTGGGCGTGCCGGAGTACAACGCCAAGCAATTCACCGCCGACGGGTTCTATTGCTCGGGCGACCTGATGCGCCTGCATCCCACCGGCAACTACGTGGTCGAGGGACGCAAGAAGGACTTGATAAACCGCGGCGGGGAAAAGATCAGCGCCGAGGAAATCGAGAACCTGATTCTCATGCACCCGGCGGTGCAGAACGTCGCTTGCGTCGCCATGCCCGATCCGAACCTGGGCGAGAAGATGTGCGCCTGCGTCATCCCCCGCAACGGTCACACGCTTACGCTTGCGCAACTCGCCGCATTCCTGCATGCAAAGGAGATCGCCAGGTTCAAACTGCCGGAGCGGCTGGAATTGATGTCCGATTTTCCTGTGTCCACCTTTGGCAAGGTGTCGAAGAAGACCCTGGTCGAAATGGTCAGCAAGAAATTGGAAATGGAGAGAACGTGAGAATTGTCGATTTGCATTGCTATCCCGGGACAAGCGAATGGATCACGGCCCAGGGACCCTATGTCGACGCGCTTGCCAAATACTGGAACAAGACTTGGGCACCCAAATCGGAAGATGACGTGCTCAAAGAGTTCACCGGTGCTGGCGTCGAGGCGGTATTGGTGGCGCTCGATCTCGAGACGACCATCGCCACTCCCCCTTGCACCAATGAGTATGTGCACGCGATGTGGAAGCGTCATCCCAAGCGCATCATCCAGGCATGGGGTTCCGTGGAGCCGGCGAAGGGCGAGATCGCCATTCAACAGGCGCGCAAAGCGATCAAGGACTTGGGATTCCTCGGGCTGCATTTACATCCCATCATGCAGCACTTCGCGGTCAACGATACGCGTTACTACCCTCTCTTTGAGGAATTGAGCGCAATGGACGCGGCGGTGATGATCGACGTGGGCACAACGGGCATGGGAGCCGGCATGCCAGGTGGCATGGGCGCGCGAATCCGTCACGCGCATCCTTCGGCCATCGACGATCTCGCCGCAGATTTCCCGCGTCTCAGGATCGTCATGGCGCATCCTGGTTGGCCGTGGGTGGACGAAACCACCGCCGTCGCGCTCCACAAGGGCAATGTGTTCTGGGAAATGTCCGGTTGGGCACCGAAATATTTCCCGGGCAACCTGAAGATCGACATGCGCGCTCGCCTGCAGGACAAGATCATGTTCGGAAGCGACTACCCGAGCATGCCGTACGAACGCATCCTCCGTGAGTGGGGCGAGCTCGGTTACAAGGACGAGATCATGGAAAAGATCATGCACAGGAACGCGGAGCGCGTGCTCGGCCTATAGGCGACTCCGACGCACAATTCAAGCTGCAATGTCGAAGGTCAGCGCCTCGGCGAGGAGCGCCCAAGCGACAGGTCGCCAGGTCGTGCGTTGTTCACAACATTGAGGGCGAAATCAATGCGTCGAGGTGACCTACCCCTGGTTGTCGATTTCCACGTTCACATGCTTGTGAAGGAAGTCTTCGCGGCGTCGACCAACAAGACCGTATTCACCGGCTTCGGCGCAAGTCCGGCCGGGGCGCCACGACCCGGCGTGCAGAACCTTATGGGCAGGATGTTCGATCCCAGGGCAGAAATCGAAGACATGGACGCGCGCGGCGTCGACATCAGCGTGATCAGCGCGAGTACCGTCCTGCAGGGGACCTCGTGGGCCGATCCGGCAACGGATCTCGAGCTTTGCCGGCACTGCAACGATCAAGCCGCCGAATGGGTGGCGCAATTCCCTGATCGCTTCGTCGGCTCCTTCGTGTTGCCCTTGCAGGATGTCGAGCTTGCCCTGACCGAACTCCTGCGTGCCGTCACGACATTGAAGCTGAAGGTCGGCAACGTGTCGTCCAGCTACAACGGCATCTACATGGGCGATCCGGTCTTCCTTCCGTTCTGGGAGGAGATCAACAATCTCGACGTGCCGGTTTGGATACACCCGGAGGGCGTGCGCGATCCCTGGTTCCAGCGTTACGCTCTGTGGAATTCCGCAGGACAATCGATTGAGGAAACCAAGTGCATGACCTCGCTGGTCTATGAAGGAATCATGACTCGATTTCTCAATCTCAAAGTCGTGATGGCCCACGGTGGCGGCTACTTCCCTCACTACATGGGACGGATGGACCGCAACACCCAGAATCGGCCCGACACGGTGCGCAATACCGGTGGCAAAACGCCTAGCTCATTCCTGCGCTCGTTCTACTACGACACCTGCGTTTACGATCCACAGGTTTTGAAGGTGCTGATGGAACGCGTCGGCGCGGATCGGCTGGTGCTGGGCAGCGACTACCCTGTTGGTGAGAAGGATCCCGTGGGCTGGCTCCGAGAGTCCGGCGTTGGTGGTGCGGACCTCGCCATGATTGCCGGCGGGAACGCGGCCCGCATCCTTGGCCTTCCGGCAACGGCAAAACGAGCCGACTAGGGTCGGGACACGCGCTTCCGCGGTGCCGCCGGGTACAGGCCATTGATCTGCAGATCAAGCATTCGCTTGAGATCCTCCAACCCTGCTTCTGGCTTGGGGCGGTCGCTGACGATCCAGGAACGAACCGCCGCCGAATAGACGAAGAAGAAGTGGCGCGCGATGTAAGCGGCCGACTCCTTCGACAGAATGCGGCGTTCGCGCTGTGCGGATTCGACCAATTGCTCGATCCCGTCGATCAATCCCTTCCGGATGCGCATGAAGGCTTCCGCCTGCTTCCCCGTCGAGTAGAACGTAAGTTCCTGCAGCAGGATGCGTGATAACACCGGATTGCGCGCGAAAAAGTGATAGTGGGGCCGGAAAACCGCATGGACCTGCTCGGATAGCGCGGCGTCGATCCGCGGTTCTCGCAACGCATTGGCGGCGACCCCCGCGAGTTCCTCGTTGAAAATCAGGAAAATCAGGTCGCGCTTGTCATCCGCATAGTTGAAGAGTGTGCCGATGCCGACATGAGCTTTCAGCGCGATTTCCCTCATCGTCGCTGCGGTGTAACCGTGGCGCTTGAACAGGTCGGCCGCTGCGGC
This sequence comes from uncultured beta proteobacterium, assembly GCA_963726765.1. Taxonomy (GTDB): domain Bacteria; phylum Pseudomonadota; class Gammaproteobacteria; order Burkholderiales; family Casimicrobiaceae; genus CAIWHR01. The sequence goes on from CAVSDH010000006.1 coordinate 76,936, forward strand.
GCGTATGCGCTGCATCTTTTCCAGTTTGTTCTGCTCTCTGAGGCCCTGTACGCCATTTGGAGAGGACGCAGTGCGCCTGCGACCGGTCGAGCGAGATTTCATAAAAGCAATGTTCGACATTCATCGGCAGATTGGCCAGCGCAGCGCCATAGCCGACAACGCCAAGCCGCTTCGCACGGAACGGCGGATGATACGACGATTCGTCCTCGCGGGAGGCGCCAGGTTGCGGCAATTGCCGCACGCGAAATTGGTCGCGCAAGTGCTGGTGCAAGAATCGCGCCTTCATTTCCGACATTTTGTTGCAACGCATCACGATTGGCGTGTTCCAAAGCAGGGTCCATCCTTGACAAGAATAGGCGCAACTTATAAATTGAACATGTTCGTATTTTACCATTTGATGGCAGCAGTTCCCGCGTGTTCCGGACTGCTTCTTCGGACTCGACGCTCGCATTTGTGAGCCACGATCACGAGATTGCGCAACGATGGCCCAAGTGCTCGTTTTGCTGTCAATGCCGGAAGCCGTCCGGATGCAGTATCGCGACAGAATCAAGGCGAGTTTTCCGGAGCTGACAGTCAACGTCGTCGAGCATCACAGCAAGGTCGATCCGTACATTGATTCGGCAGACATCCTGATGACGTTTGGACCGATGATGTCCGAACGGGTCCTCGAGAAAGCCTCCAACCTCAAATGGATCCAGGCTCTGGGCACCGGTGTAGACGGCATCGCTGATCGCGCTTCCCTCGGAAAGGATGTCATCGTCACCAATCTCCACGGCGTGCACGGCCCGCCTGTCTCCGAGGCGGCCTTCATGTCCATGCTCGCACTCAGCCGCCAGTTGCCTCGCTCGGTGCGCAATCAGGCCGCCCATTTGTGGGATCGCTTCCCCGCGCGTCTATTGAAAGACAAGACTGTCGGGATCTACGGCATCGGCGTCATTGCCGAGGAGCTGGCGCCCAAGTGCAAGGCATTTGGCATGAAAGTAGTCGGGATCTCGTCGGCAAAGCGAGATGTGGCTGGATTCGATAGGGTGTATGCGCGTGACGACCTTGGTGTCGCCGTGCGCGGCCTTGACTACCTGGTGCTTCTGACGCCGCTCTCCTCCGCCACGCAAAATAGCGTTGATGCCAGCGTGTTGGCGGCAATGAAACCGAGCGCATACCTCATCAACCTGGCGCGCGGCGGCGTGGTGGACGAGGCGGCGCTGATTGATTCGCTGAAGAACAAGCGCATCGCCGGGGCGGCGCTGGATGTCTTTTCGCAGGAGCCATTGCCGACAGACCATCCGTTCTGGGACATGGAGAACGTAATTGTCACCACCCATCAGGGCGGCTTTTGCGACGTCTACATTGATTTTGCGATGCCGGTGATCGAGCAAAACCTGCGAAAATTCCTCGCGGGCGATACCACCGGCATGACCAATCTGGTCAGGCGCCCGGCGTGAGTCGACGCAGCTGATCGGACGATTCCATGGCCGAAACCTTCGACCGCATCAATGCTCCGATCTCTACGGCAGAGCTCGAGCGACGGTGGTCGGCTGTGCGCGCCTCGATGACCGAACAACACGTCGACGTGCTGCTGATGCAGGCAAACAACGATTTCATGGGCGGTTACGTCAAATACTTCACCGACCTGCCTGCGACAAACGGTTATTCGGTAACCGTAGTGTTTCCGCGGGATGAGCGCATGACGGTGGTTGGACAGGGTCCCGCAGGTGTGGTGCGCGAACTCCCGGCAGAGGGAGATGGCGTGCGCCGAGGCGTCGCCAGGTTCATGGGCACGCCGAGTTACGCATCGTGCCCATACACTGCGGGATACGACGCGGCGCTCGCGGAAAAGTACCTGGGGCGATTTGCAGGCGGCACGGTCGGCTTGGTAGGTACCGCAGCCATTTCATTCGCGCTGATCGACCATCTTCGGCGAGGCAAGCTGTCCAACGCCAAATTCGTGGATGCCTCCGACCTCGTGGACGTTATCAAAGCAGTAAAAAGCGAAGAGGAAATCGGCTTCATGCGCCGTACTGCACACATGCAGGATGCCGCCATGGAAGCGGTGTTCGCCGCCATCCGACCTGGCATGACTGACCTGGAGGTTGCGGGCATTGCGGAGCAATACGGACACAGCCACGGCAGCGAGCAGGGACTATTCCTATGCGCGTCGGGTCCCGTAGGCACGTCCACATTCTTCGGCAATCGGCATTTGCAGAATCGGACCGTTCGCGCGGGCGACACGTTCACGCTGCTCATCGAAAACAGCGGAGCCGGTGGCTTCTATACCGAGCTTGGTCGCACCTGTGTACTTGGCAAGGCTTCGCAGGAAATGAAAGACGAGTTTGAGTTTGTGCTGGAGGCGCAGAAATTTACGCTGAGCCTCTTGAAGCCAGGCGCTTCCTGCAAAGATGCCTGGGAGACGTACAACCAATATATGCGAGAGCATGGCAAACCCGAGGAAAAGCGGCTGCACTGCCACGGCCAGGGTTACGACATGGTCGAACGCCCGCTGCTGCGTTTTGACGAATCCATGCCTCTCTCGAAAAACATGGTGCTGTCAGCACACCCGTCCTACACTACTGCAGGTACCTATAGCTGGGTTAGCGACAACTTTCTCATTGGCGAAAGTGGAGTGGTCGAGAAGTTTCACCAACTCCCCCAGAAGATTTTCGAACTCGGGTAATGCTGGCGCAACTGAGTGTCCAAGGGAGCGGACCAACCCGCTCCCGTCAATACCTTCGAGGAGAAAGTGATCATGCAGATTAGCCCCTTCAGCCGACCGTTGCGCTGGATAGCCGGACCCGCGTTGGCCGTTGGCTTGCTCGTCGGAACCGCCCAAGCACAGGAATTTGAGCTGAAGGTGTCGCACTTTCTTCCGCCCAATCACACGTTTCACAAGGAATTGCTTCGCTGGGGCGACGACCTTGCCAAGAAGTCCAACGGCCGGCTGGTCCTGAAGGTGTTCCCCGCCGGACAGATGGGGCCTCCCCCGCGCCAGTTCGATCTTGTCAGAACGGGCGTTGCAGATATTGCCATCGGTCTGACGGGAAGCACCCCTGGCCGTTTCCCACTCACGGAGCTATCGAACCTCCCGTTCATGGTGAACGAAAGCGCCAAGTCATCGAAGGCGCTAACAGAACTGGCACCAAAGTACCTGACCTCTGAATTTGCCGGGGTGAAGATTCTCTATCTCATGACCACCACGCCGCTCAAGTTTCACATGGCGTCAAAGCAGCTCAATACGATGGCAGACTTCAAGGGACTTCGTATCCGGTATGCCGGCGAAGTCTTTGCGGAGTCCGTGAAGGCATTTGGCGCAGTCCCCCTTGCGGTGCAACCCGGTGATGTCGTGGACGCGATGAGCAAGGGCACCATCGACGGAGCGTTGTTTCCGTTCGAGGGGGCGCAGAGCTTTCAAGTCGGCACGGTCGCCAAATATTCCTACGAACCGGGCGTCAACGCCGCGAGCTTCTTCTTCGTGATGAATCCGGGCAGTTATGAAAAATTGCCGCCCGATCTTCGCGCGCTGATCGACCAGACCACAGGTCCGGCCGGTGCCGAGAGGATGGGAAAGCTCCTCGACGACGCGGAAGTAGAAGGTCGGGCGTATATGACCTCCAAAGGCGTCCAGATCAACCCCTTCTCCGCGGCCACACAAGCCGAGATGCAAGCAGCGGTTCGGCCAATCGTCGACGAGACCATCGGAAAGCTCGAGGCGAAGGGCCAGCCAGCCCGAGCGATCTACGACGGGCTGCAGAAAGCACGCTGACGACTATCGCGCGCGCTGGCTCACCGAAGCGGTAAGCACCCTCTCGTGTCGCCACCCGGTACAAATAGGAGCATGGCGACGAGGGACGACTCGTGGGTGGCTCGGATCGTGAAGGCCGCGTCATTTGCCGCGGCAATCGCGCTGATTGCCATGATGCTCACAACGGTCGCGGACGTTGTGATGGCCACTCTGTTCAAGCGGCCGATCATCGGCGCTTACGACATGGTTGAGACCATGCTGGTCTTCTCGGTCTTTCTGGGGATTCCAGCGACGTTCCTCCGAAACGGAAATATCGTCGTCGATGTGGTTGATTTCTTCGTCTCCAAGGAAGCGGTGCAGCGGCTGAAGCAACTGGCACAGTTCCTGACCCTGGTCTTTCTCGTACTGCTGTTCTTCAACATGATTACCCCGGCGTTGGACGCGTACAAATTTGGCGTCAAGAAGCAGGAGCTTGGCCTCCCGCTATGGGTGCTATGGCTTCCGATATTGGTCGGGGTGCTGATGTCGGCAATCGCGGTGCTCACTTCGCTGATTTGTGGATTCCATCGCGTTGTCAGAAGAAAAGGCTGATCTTGTCCGTCCAATGGATCGGCGTCGTTGGCATGCTTGCGCTCCTGTGCCTCATTTTTCTGCGGGTACCGGTCGCGATCTGCATGGGCCTGGTTGGCTTCTTCGGATACGCCGCGATCGACGGGTGGCACCGTGCGGCAGCCGTACTCGGGTCCACGCCCTTCGACATGGCGTCGGGATATGCGCTGTCCGTGGTGCCGCTCTTTGTCCTTATGGGTGAGTTGGGGTCAGCGTCCGGCATGTCGTCTCGCTTGTTTCGCGGAACCAGTTCGCTCTTTGGCGGAACGCGCGGCGCATTGGCCTATGCCTCGATTGGCGCCAACGCGGCGTTCGGCGCGGTATGCGGTTCGTCGGTAGCCTCGGCGGCAACGATGACTCGAATTTGCGTGCCGGAGATGCGACGGCTCAACTACGACGACCGCCTGTCGACGGGGTCAGTAGCGGCGGGGGGAACCCTTGGAATCCTGATCCCGCCGTCCCTCATATTTGTCATCTACGCGTTGATCGCGCAGCAATCCGTGCCCAAGCTATTCGCTGCCGGTCTGTTACCTGGACTGGTGCTGACCGCCTTGTACATCACCGTAGCCGCGCTGGTCGTTCTGTGCAGGCCAGGCTGGGCGCCGAGAGGCGTTTCGCTGCCGTGGGGACAGCGTCTACGCGACGTACTCGGCATGTGGGAATTCGTTCTGCTCTTTGGTGTCTCGGTTGGAGGCATCTATGCAGGCCTCTTCAGTCCGACCGAAGCAGCCGCCATCGGTTCGTTCCTGGCCCTCGTTGTCGGAGTCGTTCAAAGAAAGCTGAAGGGCCCTGCGATATGGGAGTGCTTCGTTGCGACGTTGAAAACGAGCTGCATGCTGTTCATGATCATCGTCTGCGCGATCATTTTTTCCTATTTTGTGGTTCAGGCACGCCTCCCCGAGGTTCTGGTCGGATGGACGCAGCGGATGCACTTCTCGCCGACCATGCTGATGCTGACCCTGATCGTCGCCTACATCGTGCTGGGCTGCTTTCTCGAGGGCATCGGACTTGTACTGATCACCGTGCCCGTCTTCCTCCCCGCGGTCATAGCGAGCGGCTTCGATCCAATCTGGTTCGGAGTAATCGTCGTGATCGTCGTTGAGCTTGGATTGATCCATCCTCCGGTGGGCATGAACCTGTTCGTGATCCAGGCACAAATTCCCGAAGTGCCAATCCTCTCCATCTATAAGGGAACAATTCCTTTCCTAATTGCGCCGATCCTTCTCATTGCGATGCTGATGCTATTACCGCAAATCGCGCTCTATCTGCCGCAACTTCTCTACGGCAATTAGCTCGTCACTCGGTCGACCATCGAAGCCCCGCGAAAAGCCCCAACGGATATGTTGACTAGAACCTATCTCAAATTCGTTTCAGGAGCATCGTGATGCTGGCGAGCTGGACGAAGCCCAGGAAGTTTTCGGAGTAGTACTCCCAGCGAATGAGGATGCGGCGTTGCCATTGCAGCCATGCGAAATAGCGCTCAACCAGCCAGCGTCGCTCATAGCGCCGCAGGCGGCGTCCGTCCTGTGTCTTGAGCTTCCGATTCGAGCGATGCGGCGCAATCATCTCCACTCCTTGCTTCTTCAGCGACGCATCGAGTTCGTCGCTGTCGTAAGCCTTATCGCCAATCAGGTTCTCCGGCTTCGCCTCGATCATGTAGAAGTCGAAGCTGAGCTGCACCAGCGTGACTTCATGATGATTCGCCGCATGCGTGCTCACCGACAGCGGCAGGCCGTGGCGATCGACAATGGCCATGATCTTGACGCCCTTGCCGCGCTTCGTCGGCCCAATTTCGTCGCCGCCGCCTTTCGCCGCAGCAAACGTCGCATCAATGAAGCACTCGCGCTCGTCGATGTCGCCTTGGTCACGCAGCGCATTGGCCAAGTCAGTAAGAACGCGCCCGCAGAATTTCTTGTTGGCACCACTGCTGGAAGCGGCGATGCACCGTCTTGTAGTTCGGATAGCACTGCGGCAGCATGTGCCACTGCGCACCCGTGTTCAGAATCCACAGCACGGCATCCAAGACTTGTCGTGCCGGCACCGGCTTGCGCCCAGGACGACCGTCGGGAATGTTCTCCTCGGGAAAGTGCTCCCGAATCCGCTCCCACTGAACGTCGCTCAATCGCTGCATGCATCCGATTGTAGGCAATGAAATTCAAATTTCAACCGATTTTGAGATAGGTTCTAGTAGTTCTTCAACTTAATAGACCCGATGCAGTCCGTCGTTAATGCGGAAACACGACGCTCGCTGCCAGAGAAGCAGCCGTTCGGACTCCCTTGACGCCAAGGATTCTCAGGAACCAATCAAGCGCGGTGACACGCCCGAAGGGCGGCCCATAACGGGCCGCCCTTCAGTTTGGCTCCTCCGGTTACTGGCTGGTGCCCTTAGCCGCGGCCGCCGCCTGCGCCATCCTTTTGGCCATCTCCGCCTTCACGGCGTCGAGGTTGAAGCTCGCGCCCCGCTGCATCGGCGGGTAGTCGATGAACGTCTGCAGTGCCTTGCCCATCACCTGCTGGACGAACACGAAGCGCCAGAATTGGTACTTGAACCAATCGAAATACTGCTGCGCGCCCTCTTTCGTCCCACTGTCGGGCCAGCCCGTGCGCTCGAATGGATCGAGTCTCAGGTTGATCAAATAGGGCACGTCAACGTGCGTCTTTTCGCCCAGCCACCCCCGAGGTTGGTCAATGAAGCGGTACTTGTAATCGTCGATGCGCACCGCGCCGACGGTGCTTTCGCCAAGATAGAAAATTTCGTGACGCGCGGACGGCCCCTTGCCGGTGATCGCTGCCAACTGGTTGTAGCCATCCAGATGGTTCTTGTAGGTGCGGTCGCCGATCGTCTTGCCCTTCAGCAATTCTTCGGTGATGTTCGGATTGCCGGCCGCGGCCACGAAGGTAGGCAGCCAGTCCAGGCCCGAGAAGATGCCGTTCTGCACCGAGTCCGCCGGGACCTTGCCGGGCCAGCGCAGGATCGCGGGCACACGGAAACCGCCTTCCATGACGGTGCCCTTGCTCTGCGCGAACGGTGTCTGTCCGCCATCGGGCCAAGTGAAGACCTCGGTTCCGTTGTCGGTGGTGAAGAGAACGATCGTGTTGTCGTCAACGCCCATGTCCTTCAGCTTCTTCATTACCAGACCGATATCGTCGTCGAGCTGGGCCATGCCGGCTTCCTCTTCCGACCAGCCGTTCTCCGAGTTGCGCATCGCTTCGTACTTCGGGGAGAGATGGGTGACGATGTGCATGCGCGTCGGGTTCAACCAGACGAAGAACGGCTTGCCGTCCTTCTTGGCCTTGTCCATGAAATTGATCGCGAAGTCGCGGATCTCGTCGTCCACGGTTTCCATGCGCTTGGGGTAGAGCGTGCCGGCATCCTCGATCCTCTGTTTGCCGATCTTGCCCCAGCGCGGCATCTCGGTGGGGTCGTCCTTGTCGGTAGCCCAGCTGTGGACCATGTTGCGCGGGCCGACCACGTTCAACAGGTTTTGCGGATAGTTGGGATGCGCCGGGTCCTCCATCGCATCGAGGTGATACAAATAGCCGAAGAACTCGTCGAAACCGTGAACGGTGGGCAGGAATTCGTTCAGGTCGCCAAGGTGGTTCTTGCCGAACTGGCCCGTGGCGTAGCCCATGGACTTCAGCACGGTGGCGATGGTCACCGCTTCCGCCGGCAGGCCGATCTTCGACCCGGCCTGGCCGACTGTCGTCATGCCGGTGCGGATCGGCAGTTCGCCCGTGATGAAGTTCGCGCGACCCGCCGTACAGCTCGCCTCAGCGTAGTAGTCGGTGAACAGCATGCCCTCTTTGGCGATCTTGTCGAGGTTGGGCGTACGCCCCGCCATCATGCCGCGATGGTAGGCGCCGATGTTCCACATGCCGATGTCGTCGCCCATGATGACGACGATGTTGGGTTGCTTGGCCGGGGCTTGGGCAAATGCTGGGGTTGCCGCGCCCAGCGCAATCGCGCCGCCTGCCATAAGTCCGGTCCACAGGTGTTTAAGTCTCATAGGTTCTCCAAGGTATTGATGAACTTTCAGCCGCACACTACGGTGTACCCACAGCGAAACTCACTGCCTGGAGCGGGACGACGCGGTGCCGAGAGCGGAACGATACGCATTTTCCGCGTCTCGGTCGAGCCGTTCCATTGATGGTGCGGCGACTGCCACCGCCACAATCCGCCGGTTGTCACAATTGAAGTTGAAACCATGATTGGATCAAGGTCTAGGCGCTTCACGATGTCGCTCCTCTGTGAAATAGTGGCGATTCGAGTAGGTGTTATCCCGATTACCCAGAATCCACGCGATACCTATGGTCGTAGCCTACGCGGCCATTCCACAAGTGTTCGGCGTGGCTCCTCGGATCGTCGCGTCAGTATTGCTCTGATTGAGGTGTCCATAAAACGTGGGTATCTTCATGTTCGGCCAGAACCGGACACAAGCAAACAACCACCACCAGCGCACAGATCACTGCCATCGGTTCGCCCGCTGTTTGACGTAGTGGCGATAGACGTAGACCCATGGGATCACGATCGGCATCAGGATCACACCGGCGGCGATGGCCTTGAAGTCTTCGGCGAAGGTCGGCGGAAGCTGTCCCGAGGACCATTGCGGCAGCGCGAAAGCGATCAGCCAGATCGTCTTCCACACGAACTCGAACATCAGCAAGGGAAGCATCTGCAGCGGGTAGCGCAGGCCGACGAACGCGAGCAGCCACACGGCGCCGAGCAGGCTGGGGATTACGCCGCGCGCCATCGGCTCATGACTGAACAGGGCGGGCACGATCGTCGCGCCCAACCCGACCACGAGCAAAAGGTAAGTGGCGCGCAGGACATAGAGTCGCACCAGCGATACGTCGCACGCGGTGTCCGCGCCCGGACGTGTAACGGATGCGGCAGTCGAAGTCACTTCGATTCCTGTGAATTAGAAAGCGGCACGCATGGGCTCGGGCGCCTGCTGAGAGGGCGAGTCCGGCTGGAATTGAAGCAACTCACCAGGCTGGCACTGCAGAACCTCGCAGATCGCCTCGAGGGTCGAAAAGCGGATGGCGCGCGCCTTCCCCGTTTTGAGGATCGACAGATTGGCAAGCGTGATGTCGATCCGGTCGGCGAGCTCCGTCAGGGTCATCCGCCGAGCGTGAAGAAGATCGTCGAGCTTGACGATGATCGCCACGTCACACCGTACCTTGGAGGTCTTCCCGCATCCGCGCTCCTTCGGCGAAGACGAGCGCGAGGACGAAGGTCAGAACGACGGCAAGCCAGCCGCTGGGGGAAAAGCCGGCATCGAGGTGAAGCGGATGGGCGGGCGTCGAAACTGCCGTGCCGATGGCGCCGATGACGAAGCTAAGGAGCTGGAGAGTGAGCAGCACCCAGGCGATGACTTGAAGGCGGTGGGCGTTCGCGGCGACGAACGGATCGCCCCCGCGCACGGTCTCGACGATCGCGAGCAGCCGCCTGAGGACGGCATGATTGAGAGGGATCGCAACCAGGCCGAGGAGCGCAATCGCGCGCAACCCGGTCATCATCGAAGGGATCGCAGAAGCCGGAGGAATGCCGAGCGCGGTGAGTGTCCATTGCTCGGCGACGATGGTCGCGATCAGCAGCGCGAGGATCGCCGCGCCGACCAGCCAGTTGAGAATGATCAGGATGCGCAGCGCGGCCCATGCCAGAGGTAGCATCGACGAGTTTTTCACCAAAGGGCCCTCCGATTGATATCGATAAACGATATCTCATTTATCGTTTATCGGCAAGCCCCCTCCCTTCGCTGATCGGATTGCCCGCAGTGGGTCAACAACGGTCGAACCGTCTTACGGCTTCTTCGTGGCGCGCGCCACATGAAAGACAAGGTGCTGACCGGTTTCGTCGTCGCCTCGTGAACAAAACGCGCGGGCCACCCTTGAGGGGGTGACCCGCGTGGTCAGCAAACCGACCGGTCCGCAAGCCGGCTTTCATGACGGAGTTAGAATCCAACACTCGGCTACGAGAGGGATACGTCGCGCGGCAGACCCACGTTGGCGGGCGAAACAGGAGATTCGGTCATGAACGATAACCGTTGGCTTCGCATCATTGCGCTCGTGGCACTCTGTTTCCTTTCGAGCGCCGCTTTCGGCGAGACACCCGAATCGCCGGACAGCCTGGTTCGGGTCAAACCGCGGCAGATGGAAATGGCGTGGCTGCTGCCGGGCGCCGATTTTCGGCCGTACACCAAGGTGATCATCGACCGGACCCAGGTCGCCTTCCGGCAAAACTGGCTGAAGGACTACAACCTCAACGCCCAAGTGGGTCAATGGGTGACGCAGGAACAGGCGGCCAAGATCATGGCGGCGGCGCAGACCAACTTCGATGACATCTTTCGCGACGCGTTTCGCAAAGCCGGGTACGAAGTGGTCACGACTCCTGGACCCGATGTCCTGCGAGTGAACTCGGGCATCCTGGACCTCAACGTCAACGCGCCGCTCGGGGGGAGCACCGGACAGACTGTATGGATCATCAGCGCCGGTGACGCCGCGCTGATCGTCGAAGTCCGCGATACGATCACCAACGCGTTGCTCGGGCGTGTCGCGGACAGGCGCGCGACGCAGGAGCTTGGCCGGCAGATAGCGACCACGGCGAACAACATTTACGATTTTCGCCTGCTCTTCAATCTTTGGGCCGGAATCTGCGTCAAGGCGCTAACCGAACTCAAGTCGGTGTCGCCGGTGCCGAAGGATCTGGCTCCCAATCAGAGCCTTTGAACGCGCGCGGCCTCCTTGACACGCCTGTCGGTCAGAAATGGTTCCCGTGGTTCCAAGTGTATGGCCCGGAGAAGGCGATCATGCATAAGAACTGGAGCTTGGCGGACATCGGCAAGGCGAGCTAAACACCCGATCGCCGGCTAACAACCGGTGGCAGCGGACGGCACCCAAACGCAAGTTGCAACGGCGGCACGGAACGTCTGCTTCGTCGCGCCTTCTACTTCCGTTTTGGGGCGTCACCAGTCGTTGGCCGATGCATGTACCAAGCGCGCGGCCCAGAGCAGTCGGGGCGCCGTTCGGCCACGGCTCAGGTCAGCCTCCCCTTTCGGCGTTTTTGATCACACCGCAGCCGGCAATTTTGCGCCCGGTCCTTCGGCGTAATTTGCAGCGGGCTACCTCGCAGCCACTTGGTTACGGTAGGAAGTGATTTCCGGTGATGCCACCGATTTCGCCAGTAATGGAACAGGATTGACCGGCGAGATTGGCTGTCCCAGTGAGGTACCCGGTGAAGCCCACAGTCGTCCATTGCATAGCGAGCAAAGAGAATGGTCCGTTAGTTCCATCTGCGCAAACGAAAGTCCCGCCGGTTTGACCAATCTGGCCAAATTGGGAATAGGTGCCGTTAAATGCACACGAGCCAGAGGTTGGTCCCTGACTACTAATTAAAATTGCACTGCCGTTCTGGGTGATCGTCAGATAACCACCTTCACTAATAGTTTGGCCGTTCAACGACGACGGATTGCAATTGAATGTCTGGTAAAGAATGCCACCCAAGTAAGTTCCCCTAAAATTCAGCGGCAACAAGGTCTGTCGCACTAGGGACTTCGTGACGGGAACCCCGTCTACGGAATACATGAGCGTCACACCGCCGATTGAAGTTGCGGTAAACGTCGCGGCTCCCACCATACGATTGGCGACATTCGCAGGATTCCAAGGAGAGCCAAAATAAGTGCCATGAGTCTCGAAGACGTTACCAGAATAACTAATCGGAAACGTAATTCCGTTGCCAGGTGTTGTCCGATTTAGTGAAGCAGTTACCCAGTAAGGCGAGCCATCGGACTTCTGAACAAAGAAGGTCAAGAACATGAAGCTTTCAGAATGTTCTACGGTAACACCCCACCCCGATTCGCTCGGATTCCACCAGAGATCGGAGAACATCGTGCCCGTGGTGCCCTGCGCCGCAGCGTTCTGACCAATCGACGTACAGACGAACAGCGCCGTCGATACGAACACAATTTTGCTAAATCGACGCAATGATGTAGTGGCTTTCATTGGACTCTCCCTTTTCCTTACTTCACGATCCGCTCGGCGGCGGCTTGGCCTGACTACTCCCATCTGTCCTTCTGTTTCGCCGCCGCCTCGGTCTGCCATTGCATGTTGCTCGGTGCGTCCGCGCCCCCGCGTTTGAGCGGCGTAACGTGATCGATCACAAAGCCAGGGCACGCGCCACTAGACCTGCCGGTCGATGGGCAAGGGTGCGATTTCTGGAATTCGTGCTTGGCCTGGGGAGAGCGTGCGATCTTGCCGTGCGAGTCGCGCGGGACTCCGGGTCCGGTCTTGCTGTGAGTGCGCGTGGAATAGCCGCCATATGCGCGGCCCTCTGCGCCGAAAGTGAGCGGGCTCGCGAAGGCGAGCACAAATGCGAATGTTAGGGCAAACAGACGCATCTTCCCAATCCTCGGGGACCGCAGGCTATACGGTCAAGCGTACTAGTTTCCCGATGAGGTCGGCAATGTTTGTCCGTACCGCTCCTTCGTTGGCCAACTTGAGGCGCTCGACTCCGAGGAGCGCGTCTCCGAAACTGGCGGTGTACGGCGTAGTTATGGTTTCTTGCCAAACAGTCTTACCCGTCGATCGCTCAACCAGAATGTAGAGGACTGACGCCGTGACAGTCATGTTGATGCCAATCAGGGGCTGATCCAGCTTCCCCAATTGGGCTGTAAGTGTGAAACGCCCTGCCTGTCGATTGGCTTGCAACAGGTTGGCGCCGCGTAGGGACGCTTCCAGGGCTCGCTCAAACTCGGCGCTACTAACTTGCGATGTCCAAAGAGGGTTTGTCTCTTGACCGCCAGTAACATCCTTTATTGCTATGTTCTGTCGCAATGCTTCCGGCGCGGCCGCGACTGCCATAGTCGCAGGCGCCACCGTCATCTGATCGACGCGAGCCGGAGTCGCGCAGCCCGCCAGGAGCATCGATGCAATGAGTACAATCGCGGCGAGTTTTTCGAAACGCATTATGTCCCTTTCAATGAATATCTTTACATTTCTGATCCTATTTCAATTCTCGGCAAGCACCACCATCTTCGCATCGAATTGATCTTGGGTCGCCATTGGAGCAAGTGACGGTGAATGTCTCATAGGTCGGGGCACTAATGTTCATGGTTGCGCCTGCGCTAACGCATCCCATGTCTTTCGAATAGCGTTCCGCGTTGACTAGATATTTCGATGTGCCAGCCACCGCTCCGATTGTTGACGTTGCCGCTGGTGTCATCTGCGAGAGAGAAGTTGGCGAGGTTGCGGACACTTGCCCTACAGCGGCTTGAGAAGGTACGGTAGGCTCACTAGGCAACGAAAGAATTGCGGAAGGTGAAGCCGGCGCTGTCGGCGACGAAGCGGCTGGTGTTTGGGTGTTGGCTTGCACCGAAGGCACAACGTGTGCGCACTTCTTCGCTATCGACGCCTGCTCCACGGCATCATATTCGCCCTTCAGTCGAGCAAATTCGGCCTCTTGTTGTTTAGTGCCTCCAAGGGCAAAAAGTACCGGCCAGAACAAAATAATGCCGACGGCCATGATCCCGGCATCGTTTTGTGCGGCCTGGTCAAGTCTTCCTCCGAGTTGTATCACCCGGGCCTGGATGCGCTGCGCTTCCGCGGCAAGCTGTGCGCAATCGTAGGTACTGTATTGCACCGGAGAAACGTATGTGGACGCGATGTCCTTGGATGCGGTTGCGCAACCTGAGACCGAAAGCGCGATACTTACGGCCACTACTATGGTCCGCTCTAAGTTCATTATGGGCTCCCTGATGCTTGCCACTGCAATTCGCGTGGACCAGAGGAATTCTTCACGTTGACCTCTGTAAGTCACCGCGCGCGGGTGTGGCAAACGCGAAGATTAGATTGCGCATCAGTCCTCCCCGACTGGCGCTACCCAAGCAGGCTACGCTTGGGGCTCGGCCTTACTTTGATTCAAGTCAATCAATCCACGCAGTGGTCAGGAATGGCAATGATTTGCACTAACTTGCGATATGCCCATACTGGGGTGATGCCGGATCACCCCGGTTATAGAATGATTGCACCGCGTCCGACTACACGCTGCTTGAACTCAACAACATTTCCGGGGCGCTGGTGGATGCCCTCCGCAAGGCATACACGCTCGCGCAGTCCGGTGAATTTGTCGAGCCGCTAGAAGAGTTGCTGCATCACGCCCGCGACTTGGTTGCCCTTGCAAACGAGACCCTCGCCGCAGACCCGCAAGCGGGCGAACACGCGCGCGGCTTGGCGTTGCACATGGCCGAGCAGTTGGCGGCCATCGAGGCCTTAATCGTGGCGCCCTAGTGGGCTTTAGCTGACGACGGCGACTCGGGTCGCTCCATCGGAGGCGCCGTCAAACGTCGCGATATAGCTATCACCCTGCGCCGTAACCGGCACCAGTTCGATTTGGCCGATCTCGAAGATCGTCTCGTCCGCGCTGTAGCAGAGTCGCGCGCCATCCGGCAGCATGGCAAGCAGCTTGGGGGCCTCGGCTACAGTCGTCGTTTCTTCCTTTTCATTGCCCACACGTTGGGGTAGGGGTGCGTTGAGGGCGGAGCCGTTGGCCCAGGCTTCCAGTCCGGGTCGCAGATGTAACTCGCGCCGAGCATCACAGCAACGGATTCCTTCGGGCGAGACAGCGCGGGGTCTGCGCTCTTGGGCGGGAAGTGGATAGGGCCCGGCATGGGCGGGGAACGGGCAAGGACGCAGCGTTTCGGCGGGGTCCATCGGCGAAGGGTAACGCCGGTCGGACGCTAACGGAAATGCGTCGGCGGATGATACCGATGCCGTGCGAAATCGGGCCTTGTGCTACCCCGGCGCTACCCCGAATGGAAATGAAAACGGCCCGCCTAGTGGCAAGCCGTTGATTGTGTTGGTTGCGGGGGAAGGATTTGAACCTTCGACCTTCGGGTTATGAGCCCGACGAGCTGCCAGACTGCTCCACCCCGCGATTGGGAGGCGGATTATAGCTCGGCGGGCCGCCCAGGGTCAATGCATTGCCGTCTCTCAGAGTGCCTCGGTCTCGGCCGCCCTCGGTCGCCAGACCAGCAGCCGCGCTTCGGCGTGGGTGACGATGACGTCGAGCACGAGCGCGAATGCGGTGAGCACCAGGATGCCGGCGAAGACCGTGTTGATGTCGAACACGCCTTCCGCCTGCAGAATCAGGTACCCCACTCCCTTCGCCGATCCAAGGTATTCGCCGACCACGGCGCCGACGAACGCCATGCCCACCGACGTGTGCAGGCTCGAGAACACCCACGACGTCGCCGACGGCAGGTAGATGCTCTTCAGAAGTTGCCGCCTCGACGCGCCCAGCATGCGGGCATTCGCGAGCACCGCGGGGCTCACCTCCTTGATTCCCTGGAACACGTTGAAGAACACGATGAAGAAGACGAGCGTGACGCCAAGCGCGACCTTCGACGTGATGCCGAGTCCGAACCAGACGGCGAAGATCGGTGCAAGGATCACGCGGGGCATCGCGTTGGCCGCCTTGATGTAGGGGTCGGCGAGCGACGCGGCGATGGACGAGAGCGCGAGCCACAGCCCGACCACGAGCCCCAGCACGCTGCCGACGGCGAACGCCAGCAGCGTCTCGATCAGCGTCACCGCGAGATGCGGGTAGATCTTTCCGCCCGTGAACCAGACCCAGATCACCTTCATCACCTCGATCGGCCTGCCGAAGAAGAACGCCGTGTTCTTCGCGAACTCCGCCGATACGATCCCTGGGGTCGTCATTGCGTACCAGAACGCGAACACCGCGCCCAGCAGGAACGCGTGGTAGAGCGCGAGCCGCGACCGCGACTCAGTGCCTGCTTTGCGCATAGGCCTTCAGCACTTCCGATTTCATCGCGCGCCAGATCGCGCTGTGCAGCTCGATGAAGCGCGGCGTCATCCGGATTTCCGCGACATCGCGCGGACGCGGCAGGTCGATCGCGAATTCACCGATCGGTCGGGTCGCAGGCCCCGCTGAGAGCACGACGACGCGGTCGGATAGAGCAATGGCCTCCTCGATGTCGTGCGTAATGAACAGCACGGATTTGCGATCGGCGCTCCACAGGTCGAGAAGCTCGTTCTCCATCAGCTGCCGCGTCTGGACGTCGAGCGCCGAAAACGGCTCGTCCATGAGCAGGAGCTGCGGATCCAGAATGAGCATTTGCGCGAGTGCGACGCGCTTCCTCATGCCTCCGGAGAGCTGGTGCGGAAAGCGGTCCTCGAAGCCGGCGAGGCCGACGCGGGCAAGCCACTCGCGGGCGCGGTGGGACGCCTCGGCCCTTGCGACGCCGTGGAACTCCAGCCCCGCCATCACATTCGCGAGCGCGCTGCGCCAAGGCATCAGCGCATCGACCTGGAACATGTAGCCCGCGTGCTCATTGATGCCGGCAAGCGGCGTGCCGTGGATTCGCACGCTGCCGGCCGACGGCGCGAGGAGCCCTGCAGCGACGTTCAGCAGCGTCGACTTGCCGCAGCCCGTCGGGCCGACCACGGAGACGAACTCGCCGCCCGCGATCGAGATCGACGTGTCCTTGACCGCGGTGTAGCTTCCCGAAACGTCCCCGCGCGCCGCGAACGTGCAGGTGATCCGGTCGAGCGCAAGCGCCACCTCCGGCACCGGCGTCGCCGGCCGCATCACTGGTACTTCTGCGCCGCCTTCAGCGCAAACGACATGTCGATCGTTTTCGCGAGATCGATGGTTGCGGTACGCACGCCGGGATCGAACGAACTGAGATCGCGATACACGTTGCGCGTCGCTTCGGCGCCGATGATGCCGTCGTGGCGGTAGGTCTCGATGTTCTTTTCCAGCGCCGCCTTGTAGAGCGCCTTGTCGGAATAGTAGTCGGCCGGCACCGCCGCGACGATCTGATCGGGCGTCGACGTCTGGATGAAGCGCAGCGCGCGCATCATCGCGTTGACGAAGGCCTGCATCGTGTTCGGATTCTTCTTCGCAAATTCGACGGGAACGTAGATGCAGCCGGCCGCGTAGGCGCCGCCGTAGACATCCTGCATGCCCTTTGCCGTGCGCGTGTCGATGACGGCCGGGAATCCCTGTGCCTCGAGCTGGGCGATCACCGGATCGAGGTTGGCGAGAGCGTCGAGCTCGCCGCGCTGCATGATCGCGACGGCGCCTGCCGTTGCACCGGCACCGATGATCGCGACGTCATCGGGCTTCAGCCCTGCCTTGGCGAGCAGCACGTTGACGAACATGTTGGTCGACGAGCCTGGCGCGGTGACGCCGATCTTCATGCCCTTGAGGTCGGCCGGCGACTTGTACTGCGCCGCCTTCGCCTTGTTCATCACGAGCACGATCGAAGAGTACTTCCCTTGCAGGAAGACGGCCTCGATGTTCTGGCCTTTCGACTGCTGCGTGATCGTGTGCTCATAGGCGCCGGACACGATGTCGACGCTGCCGCCCAGCAGCGCCTGCAGTGCGCGCGCGCCGCCCGGAAAATCCAGAATCTCGACGTCGAGACCCTCGGCCTTGAAGTAGCCCTTCTGCTCGGCGATCGACAGCGGCAGATAGTAGAAGAGCGTCTTGCCACCGACGCCAACGGTGACCTTCGCCTTTTCCAGTGCCTGCGCGTGCAGGGTGGGAGCGGCAACCGAGAGACAGGCGACAAGCGCCGCAGCGAAAACGGTTCGACGACGCATGGAATCCTCCGGGAGTATTGCGCCGTCGAGTGGGCGCTTGACTACGGCCATTTTCCGCGCAGGCACGGGCGCGGTCAATCGCCTAGATCGTGCGGCCCGCGCCGCGGGCGGCACGTTCGCGGTCCAGCTCCTTCAGCTTGTTCTCGATTTCGGGTCCGATCGAGAGCTGCGCGATCGCGGGCGCGCCCGGCGTCAGTTCCGACTGCGCACGTTCGAATGCCTGCTGCAGGGATTCCGCGGGCGGAAGCGCGTCGCCGAACAGTGACGCCCCGAGACGGGTCGATCCCTCCGCAACGGCGCAACCGCCCGCGCGGTCGCCGCCCGTGGCCGCGAGGACGAGCGTCGTGTTGCCCTTCAGCGCCTCGACGAACGCGTCCGACCGGCACGACGATACGACGACGATGCGCCAAACGATGCCGGCCTCGTCCAGCAGCGAGCGCAGCACCGCCGGCGACAGCGACACGAGCTCCAGCGGGGGCTGCGCGATTTCGAGCACCCCCTCGGCGTCGGAAGGTCCCGCGAGGTAGAGCATCACGACGTCCTCGTCCGTATTGATCGCAGCCGCGATTTCCTTGAGGGATTCTCTAAGGTGGGTGACTGTCGCCATCGGCGTGTCGAGCAATGTCGCAGGGCTGTTGACCAACACGACGGACCGATCCTGCGTGCCCCAGCGATCGTCCATCGCGCTCTGGGCTGTCAGGACGTCCTGCCGGTATGCGTCGTCGCGCGCGTCGCCGGCGAAGCCGATGAAATAGAGATCGGCACGACCGGGCGATTCGTCATCGAGGTTCGACAGCGCATCGTCGAGCAGCGTCTGCTGCGCCGCGAGCACCGGCTCGGAAGCGGGGTTCGGGTAGCGGCCGTCGACGGATCCCGGGCCGGACTGCCACCAGGAGGTGGTCGGCGTGAGGACGGGCGCACAGTGCGATGGGCACGGCTAGCATCAATCCGCCGGCCAGCGCACGGAAAATGTAATGCGGCCGCGACGGTACGAGCGCGACCGCGACGCTGCGCACGAGCACGGCGACCGACCAGACCGCCAATGCCCATTCCAAAGCGTCGGCGAAACTCGATGCCGCACCGTCGCCGAATGACGAAATTGCGTGAGGCACGACATGGACGATCTGGACCACGGGATAGGCCGCCAGTGCGAGGACGGGTATTGCAAGGGCGAGCGTGCGCTGACGGAACAGCAGCGCCTGCGCCGCCGCGGACAGAAGCAGAATGCCCATCGCGAAGAGTTCACCGCCGGTTCCGAACCACGAAAACCACGCGTCCGGCCCGGAGCGGACCCAGTCCGTGGCGACGTCGATCGCGGCAGAGGCGACGAAGAGCAGAAGCAGTTGCCCGAGATCGATCCGGAATGCGAGGCGGGTCACCCGCAGGAACAGCGCAAGACGCAATCCGGCAACAAAGTTGCGGCCGAGCGAGGACAGGGCGTGGTTCATGGGCTGGCGTTCGCCGTGCCGGGCGATTCGACGCTGCGCGGCGCGCGACCGGCCGTGCTCAGGCCGCCGTCCTGGCGTGGGCGGCGATGTACGCCTTCACCCTGTCGACGTCGGGCGGCAGCACATCGAAGTGCTGCGCGCGCCCCTCGAGGTCGGTGTACGCCGACGGGCGGTCCGGATCGCGACCGAGCGCCTCGCGGATCGTCGCCGCGAATTTTGCCGGCAACGCGGTCTCGATGCAGACAAGAGGCACGGCACTGTCGCGATGCTTGCGGCCGACGTGAAGGCCGTCCGCCGTATGGGGGTCCACCATGACATTGTGCCGCGCGTGGACGTCGCGGATTGTCGCGATGCGGTCGGCGTGGGTGCTCGTGCCGGAGAGAAATCCGGAGGCCGCGACTTCGGGCCAGTGTGGCGTTCCGGCGAGTTCGAAGCCACCGTCGGTCCCGATCCGGTCCCAGAGACCGCGCAATACTTCCGGATCGCGTCCGACGATGTCGAACACGTAACGCTCGAAGTTGGACGCCTTCGAGATGTCCATCGACGGGCTCGACGTCGCGCGCGTTTCCGCGGCGTTTCGCGGCCGGTAGCGCCCCGTGCGGAAGAATTCATCCAGCACGTCGTTCTCGTTGGTGGCGAGGATCAGGCGGCGGATGGGAAGTCCCATGCGCCTCGCGACGTGCCCGGCGAGGATGTTTCCGAAATTGCCGGACGGAACCGCGAAGTCGACCGGATCGCCGTCGTCTGCGCGTCACGGCAAAGTATCCCTTGAAGTAGTAGACGACCTGGGCCGCGACGCGCGCCCAGTTGATGGAGTTGACGGTGCCGATGGCGTGATGCGTCTTGAACGTGCCGTCGCTGCTGACGGCCTTGACGATGTCCTGGCAGTCGTCGAAGACGCCTTCGATCGCAATGTTATGGATGTTCGGATCGGCAAGCGAGAACATCTGCGCCATCTGGAACGGGCTCATCCGCCCCTTCGGCGACAGCATGAAGACGGAAACCCCCCGCTTGCCGCGCATCGCATATTCGGCGGAGCTTCCGGTGTCGCCCGAGGTCGCGCCGAGGATGTTGAGATGCCTGCCCTGCCGCGTGAGCACGTATTGGAACAGGTTGCCAAGGAGCTGCATCGCGATGTCCTTGAACGCGAGGGTCGGCCCGTTCGACGCATGGAGGATGTGCATCCCTGGCTCGAGCAGCGTGACCGGCGTGACGTCCGCGCTGCCGAACACTTCCTTCGTATACGTTCGGTCGATGAGCTCCTTGAGATCCGGCCGGGGAATGTCGTCGATGAACCGGGAGAGGATCGCATGGGCGAGTTCGCGGTAGCTTGCGAAGCGCATCGACGCGAGCTCCGCTGCGGTCAACTCGGGATACGCCAGCGGTACCGTGAGGCCGCGATCGGGGGCAAGACCTTCGAGAAGGATCGCGCAGAACGGCTGCGGACAGGACGTCCACGCGCCGCGCGTGCTGACGTAGCGCATCAGTTCAGTTCTTCCAGCCGGATCCGCACGACCTTGCCGTTGACGGTCGGCAGTGCCTCGATCATCGCGATCGCGTCGACGACGCGCTTTTCGATCGTGCGGTGCGTGAGCAGGATGATGTCGGTCTGCTCCTCGCCCTCGGAAGGCTCCTTCTGGATCATCGCGTCGATCGAGATCTCGCGGTCGGCGAGGATCCGCGTGATGTCGGCGAGCACGCCCGGGCGGTCCTGCACGCGCATGCGAAGGTAGTAGCTCGTCTCGACCTCGCCCATCGGCAGGAACGGCACGTCCGACAGCTGGTCGGGCTGGAAGGCGAGATGCGGAACGCGATGCTCCGGATCCGCGGTGTGCATCCGCGTCACGTCGACGAGATCCGCGATCACGGCGCTCGCCGTCGGCTCGGCGCCCGCCCCCGCGCCGTAGTAGAGGGTCGGCCCGACGGCGTCGCCCTTGACCAGCACCGCGTTCATCACGCCTTCGACGTTGGCGATCAGGCGCTTCGACGGAATCAGCGTCGGATGCACGCGCAGCTCGATGCCCGTCTTCGTGCGCCGCGTGATGCCGAGCAGCTTGATCCGGTACCCCAATTCCTCGGCATAGCGGATGTCCTCGCGCGTCAGCCTGGAGATCCCTTCCGTGTAGACCTTGTCGAACTGCATCGGAACGCCGAAGGCGATCGCCGACATGATCGTCAGCTTGTGCGCGGCGTCCACGCCCTCGATGTCGAACGTGGGATCCGCTTCGGCATAGCCGCGCGCCTGCGCTTCCCTCAGCACGTCGGCGAACGACGCGCCGGTCGCGCGCATTTCCGAGAGAATGAAGTTGGACGTGCCGTTGATGATGCCGGCGATCCACTCGATGCGGTTCGCGGTGAGTCCCTCGCGCAACGCCTTGATGATGGGAATGCCTCCCGCCACCGCGCCTTCGAAGGCGACCATCACGCCCTTCGCGTGTGCCGCGGCGAAGATTTCGTTGCCGTGCCGTGCGAGAAGCGCCTTGTTGGCCGTGACCACATGCTTGCCGTTCGCGATCGCCTGCAGGATGAACGTCCGCGCGGGCTCGAGGCCGCCGATCAACTCCACGACGATGTCGATGTCGGGGTGGGCGAGCACCGTCGCGGCATCGCCGGTCAGGTTGACTCCGGTCGCCCCGCGCGTCAGTTCGCGCGCTCGATCCATTGCCCGTTCGGCGATCCACGTGATCCGGATCGGACGTCCCGCGCGCCGCGTGATTTCCTCCTCGTTCCGGCGCAGCACCGTCCACAGGCCGGCACCGACGGTGCCAAGACCCAGGAGGCCCACTTCCAGCGGCTTCATCGACGGTGTCATGCGACCGGCCATCACGCGGCAGGACGCTCGGCGTCCACTGCCC
This sequence comes from uncultured beta proteobacterium, assembly GCA_963726765.1. Taxonomy (GTDB): domain Bacteria; phylum Pseudomonadota; class Gammaproteobacteria; order Burkholderiales; family Casimicrobiaceae; genus CAIWHR01. The sequence goes on from CAVSDH010000006.1 coordinate 99,210, forward strand.
TGGCGGCATCGGCTGGCCGTGCCGCCTCGATGCCGGCACCGTCGTCGCGGAACATCTGCTTGATGCCGCGGATTGCCTGCCGCGTGCGGCTCTCGTTCTCGATCATCGCGAAGCGGACGTAATCGTCGCCGAACTCGCCGAAGCCGATGCCGGGCGAAACGGAGACCTTCGCAGCGGCGAGGAGCCGCTTCGTGAACTCGAGCGAGCCGGCGTCGCGGTAGGCGGCGGGAATCTTCGCCCACACGTACATCGACGCCTTCGGGTTGTCGACGAGCCAGCCGGCCTCGTGCAGCCCCCTGACCAGAACGTCGCGCCGCTTCTGGTAGCGCATCGCTATCTCGGCCACGCAATCCTGCGGACCCTCGAGCGCCGCGATGGCGGCCACCTGGATCGGCGTGAACGTGCCGTAGTCGTGGTAGCCCTTGATGCGCGCGAGCGCGTAGACGAGATCCTTGTTGCCGACCATGAAGCCGATCCGCCAGCCGGCCATGTTGTAGCTCTTCGACATCGTGAAGAATTCGACGGCGACTTCGCGCGCGCCCGGGACCTGCATGATCGACGGCGCCTTCCATCCGTCGAAGCAGATGTCCGCATAGGCGAGATCGTGGACGACGTAGATGCCGTGCTCGCGGGCGAGCGCGACGATCTTCTCGAAGAACGGCAGCTCGACGCACTGCGCCGTGGGGTTCGACGGGAAATTGATGATGAGCATCTTCGGCTTCGGGAAGCTCGTGTGGATCGTCCGCTCGAGTTCCGCGAAAAAGTTGCCGTCGGGCGTCATCGGCACGTGCCGGATGTCGGCGCCCGCGATGACCGGCCCGTAGATGTGGATCGGGTAGCTCGGATTGGGAACGAGCACCGTGTCGCCGCGATTCAGCGTCGCGAGCGCAAGGTGCGCGATGCCTTCCTTCGAGCCGATCGTGACGATGGCTTCCGTCTCCGCATCGAACTCGACGCCGTAGCGGCGCGCGTACCAGTGGCAGATCGCGCGCCGAAGCCGTGGAATGCCCTTCGACACCGAGTAGCCGTGCGTATCGGGCCGGCTCACGGTCTCGATCAGCTTGTCGACGATGTGCTTCGGCGTCGGGCCATCGGGATTGCCCATTCCGAAGTCGATGATGTCCTCGCCCCGGCGGCGCGCGGCCATCTTGAGCTCGGAAGTGATGTTGAAGACGTACGGCGGCAGGCGCGTGAGGCGCGCGAACTCTTTCTGCGGGGAGGGAGGCATGCGGGGCCTTCAGGCGTAAGCGCCCGGAACCGTCCGAGCGACGTCACTGCGGAAACGCGGTTAGAATCGTAGCCGATTTAGGCACTTACCGCAACGCATCATCCTATGAAGTTTCATCTCTCGACGCCGACGGGCAATGTCGTGACCGGTTTCGGACCCGGCTGGATTCGCATCGGCGCGCAAGAGCATCGTGCCGGCATCGTGCTGACGGCGGAAGCCACGGTTCCCGGTTGGGCCGCCGCCGGCTTCGACGCGTTGACCGACGCCGATTTCGCCGGGCTGCTCGCCCACGCGCCGGAAATTGTCCTGTTGGGCACGGGAGCGACACTTCGATTTCCGCATCCGCGCCTCACGCGGGCGCTTGCCGAGGCGCGGGTCGGCGTCGAGGTGATGGACACGCCGGCGGCGTGCCGCACCTTCAATATTCTCGCGGCGGAGGGCCGCAAGGTCGTCGCAGCCCTGATCGTCGCCTGAGGTCCGATCGACGAAAGCGGCGGACGACTGCCCGCCTACAGCGCGTCGGTGACGAGCACGCGCCCCTTCGCGCCGACCGCGGTTCGTCCGTCCGCGCCCCGGATCCGTCCGCGCAACTCGACGACATCGCCGCGCAGTGCCGTATTCGGCGTCACCCGCACGACGAGCCATTCGAGCCGGATCGTCTCGTCCGCGTACACGGGTTTCCTGAATCGCTGCCAGAACTCCAGTCCGAGCATCGCGCCGCGCTTCGAGAAGTGCTTCGCCGTCAGCGCGAGCAGCAGCGCCGTCGTGTGCGTGCCGCTGGCGATCAGTCGCCGGAAACGCGTTCCGGCGGCGAATTCCGGATCGTGATGCACCGGATTGTCGTCGCCGACATCGCGGGCAAATCCGGCCACCATCTCCGGAGTGAGGGTCACCTCGGTCGAGAATCGTTCTCCGGCCTTCGTGCGCATCGTCGCCTCCGGATGGGAATCGCTGATCAATGACCTTCGAGCCACGCGAGCGCCGCATCGCGATCGTCGAACTCGAAATGGCGCACCTCCGCGTGCAGGAAATGTGCGGCGATGCTCGGGACGATGGTCAGAATGGCACTGTCCGACACGGCAGCGACGCGGCGAATCGAGCGCTCGTGGTTCTTCACGAACCTGAGGTGCGAGACGAGTGCACCGAAGTCGTTCCAGCCGGGAAACGCCTTCGCGTAGACCATCAGGCCGCGCAAGCCGCCGGTTTCCCTGATGTAGGGATCGACCTCGCGCGCCAGCAGCTCGAAGTCCGCCTTTTCGAGCGGAGCGGTCGGCGTGACGATCAGGATTCCGCGATCGCGCAGCAGTTCCTCGTGGATCATGGCTTGCCGCCTATCCGGGATTTATTGCCGTGATCGTCCACGAACTCGACGGCAGGACGACCGAGCCGTCCGCCTGCCGATAGCGCGTGAGCGCGCTGCGGAGCGCGCTCCCGATCTCGTGCTTTTTTGCCTCGGCCACGGCACCCGCCTCGCGCACGATTTCTCCGGCCGGGCCCAGTGCGAGCTGGAACTCGACGGCCTGTTCGACATCGCGCCCCACCATCACCGGCCCGTCGACGCGCGTGAACATCGCATCTCCAAAGCCCGCCGCCTTGAGCTGCGCGCCGACGATTTCGGGATTCGCCATCGAGAACGGTCCGGGACCGCACGTCGCGGCATCGTCGCCGGGCGGGGGCAGGAACTCGAGCACGACATCCTTGGGGAGGCCGAGCCACGGATTTTCGGCGATCGGGCGCCAGGTGACGAACACGAGCCTGCCGCCCGGCTTGAGCGCGGTCCGTACATTGCGCATCGCCGCCACCGGGTTGCTGAAGAACATCATGCCGAAGCGCGAAAAGCAGAGATCGAATTCCCTGGCGAAACGGTACGTCTGCACGTCGGCTTCGACGAACGTCACGTTCGCGAGCCCCGCCGCTTTCGCGTCGACGCGACCTTTCTGCAGAAACGCGTCGCAGCAGTCGAGCCCGAGGACCGACCCCGTCGGACCGGTCTTTCGCGCGAGCTCGATCGCCGTGTCTCCCCAGCCACAGCCGACGTCAAGGATCCTGGCGCCCGGCGGGACATCGAGCGTGCGGAACGGGACGGTGCTGTGATGGGCCAGCCCGTCCATCAGAATGTTGCGGAACCGTTCGAATTTTGCGACGAGGACGTCGTTCCAGAACGCGGTGAACTCGTTCGAGACTGCGGCATCGTTCATGAGGCGGCCTTGAGAAGGTGCGTCGGGTAGCGAAACGCGCGTCTAGCCTACTCCGGGCGAAGGTGATGTGGCAAAGCTGTCATCGCGAAAGGCGCCGCGGCGCCGCTCGCCCCGTCCACGCGTTCCCCCTGCTTCCCGCTCGCGCCTCGGCCTCCGCCCCCGATAACCCATGCGACGCGCGAGTTGTCGGCCTCCTGCGGCGACTCGCCCCGGTCGCATCCCCACGCGCTATCCGCGCGTGGGGCCCCTGCTCCCCGGCTCGCGCCTCGGCCTCCGCGTCGGGAGAGCCATGCGCCGGGCGAGTTGTCGGCCTCCAGCGGCGACTCGCCCCGGTCGCATCCCCACGCGCTATCCGCGCGCGGGGCCCCTGCTTCCCGGCTCGCGCCGCTACCACCTGCACCCGGTGTCGGTGATGGTGTCCTTCAGCAGGAACGGCACGGCGAGCAGCCCCATGGCCGCGTAGGCATCGCGGCAATCCGGCTGCGTGGCCTTCTGGATCGCGCGTCCCAGTTTCGATTCCGCGTCACGCGGCGGCGGATTGAGATTGAATATCCCTTTGCGTCCGTCCGATCGGCCGATCTCGGGGTCGGGCTTCTTTGCCGCGTCGAAATTGAAGCGTGGTGCCTGGCCCGGCGGCGGCACGACGCCCACCGGCGGCGAGGCGCGAGGCTTGAAGATGTCGTCCGGATCGTCCGGCGCGCCAAATTTGAGTCGCGGCAACGGCTCGGCGGGCGCAGTTCCTCGCGGCACTCCCGAAGCCGGCGGAGGAGCTGCGACGGCCTCGCTCCGCGCCGGCTGCGATGCGGAAGCCGACGGCGGTGCGGGTTGCGCTGCGGGCGCCGGCGTAGGTGCCGGTGTAGGTGCCGGGGTCGGGGTCGCGTCGATGGGGCGTACTGCTTCTCGCTCGATGGGCGGCGGTGCCGCAGGCAGCACTGTCTCGCGCGGAGTCTCCTGTAGCGGGGGCGGTGAAACGACCGGGGGTTGTCGCGGGACGATTCGCGGAGTCGGTTCCGGCGCGACGCGCGGCAGAGATTCGGGAACGGCACGCGGGGGTGGCTCTGGCACGATCGCGGGTCGTACCGGGGCAACCGGCGCTTCCGTTGGCGGCGGGGATTCCGGCGCGATCGGAGAAATCGCGGGCGGGGGTGGGGGCACCGGCGGCGCGGCGACGATCGGTGGCGGCGGCACGGGGGGCAGCGACGGCAGCACTATCGCCGGCAACTCCGGCACGGGCGGCAGCGGCTGAATGGGTTCCAGAGGCTGCACCACGGGGGGCGGTTCGACACGGGTAATCGGCGCTTTGGCTGACGGGATTTCGGCATCCGGTTCTCGGCACGGGTTCCGCTTGCGCCGGCGTCGCAATCGGCACCGGCGCGCGCTCGACGGGCGGTCCGGCGGCCGGTGGCAGCGCGGGCTCCGCTCGCGCGGGAGCTTCAGGCACCGACGACGACGCGGGCTCCGACGCGCGAGGCGTCTCGAGTTCGACCCGCGGTATCGCTTCCGGGGTCTCGATGCGTGGCGATGCCTCGTCGACGCGCGTTTCCACGGCCTTGTCGACCACTTCCGGTGCAGCGAGGTCGATTCTTGGCAACGATTCGGCGGACGGCACTTCGCGAGGCGCCGCGGCGGCCGGCGTTTCGGACGCACGAGCGGGCGCCGCCGGCCTGATTTCTTCCTTGCGGGAGGAAGCCCTGGGCGCGCCGGGCGCAGGCGTGCGGGCCGGCCGCGAGGCGCTGCCCGCGCGGCGACCGGCTGCCGAAGCGCTACGGCCCGCGAGAGCTCCCGGCACGGCGCTGGCGACGCCTGCCGCTTCGGGAACGTAGGGAACGAGCGCCACGGTCAGCGGCGGTGCGCTCGTGCCGGAACGCGCGCCGCCTCCGCCCGCTCCGCCCGCTCCGCCCTCCGCGCTGCCGAAGAGCAGCACCACAAGAACGTGAAGCAGCAGCGACAGCAGCACGCACTGCACGAGCGACGGCTTCGCGCTCGAGCGCCGGCGGTCGTAGGTGCGCGGGGCGGGTATCTTGGCCAAGTGCGGGAGCGATCAGGGTTGCGCGGCGTCGCGAATGCAAGCCGGACGACCGGCGAATGGCAGCATACTCGACGCACGGATACCGCGTCGCGTGGGACACGCGTGAGTGCTGCCTGCGCCGCGATCCGCGCGCTGGTTCCTTCATTCCTCGCGGCGTGGTCGCCTGTCGCCGACGACCAGATCGCGCACGACGTCACCAGGGTGAACGACGTAGAGCGGACCCCACGACGGGTTGGCGTCGTGCATCACCTTGAGCAGGCCCAGCATGCGGTCGAAGATGACGGGAATCGCCTGCGGCATGTGCAGCGCGGTCATCACCGCTGCCGCCACCGCGTGCGCAGCATAAGTTCCGCCCGTGTAGCGGGCCGGAAGGTCGGCCGCCTTCGTCAGCGGGCCGCTCAAATTCGCGACCACGTCTTCGTCGCGGTCGCGCCAGTTCTGGATTTCGTCGAATGCGTGCCCGTCGAGCGCGGCGAGCTTGCCTGCGGCAATCGTGTTCGCAACAATCGTCGCGGAAGCCTTGGCCCGCGCCATCGTGACGTGGACGCCGCCGAGCACGACCTTGCCGGCGTCACGATCGACTTCCTTCACGAGCGCGCTCGCCCACGCGTCGGCCCGCTTGAACTTGAGCAGCCGCACGGTCTCGGCGCCGAGCCAGCCTCGCACGATGTCCGCGGGATGAACGTCGTCGGCGCTGCCTTCGTTCGACAGCACCGGCCCCCAGCCGAGCGCGGCGTTGATGCCGCGGAAATACGCGAGCACGCCGACCGCGGCCGCCGGCCCGAGATTGAGGATGCCGAGAACGTCGGAGGCCGTCTCGTCGATGCGCTCGGACCAGTAGTCGGCGAGCCTCCCTCCGAATTTCGCGGCAATCAGCGCCGAGGCTACGTTGTCCGCGAGCTCCGTCAGCAATCCGTCGTCGGCATGCAGGATGTCGTGGCCGCCCGTTTCGTGGCCCAGCGCGGCCCAGGCGCAGAGACCACGGCGTGCGTTCGCGGGCGGGAGATTGACGATGCCGACGTCCATGCCGAACGACGCCGTCGCATCGACCGGCCAGGTATAGGGTCCCGACGCCGGATTGCCCCATTTCACGAGCGGCGGAATCGTCTCGAAGTCCGGCTCCTTGATGCCACGCCTGTCCTCGGCGGAAAGGAAACCGTCGTAGAGATCGCTGATCACCTCCTGGAAGCCGTCGGTAGCGCGCTGTTCATAGCCCTCGCCGTTCTGCAGGATGGACTGCGCCACGTCGAGCAGGAGACCTGCCGCGCCCTCGCGATGCGGATCCCGCTCCAGCACCTGCGCGTAGCGATCGGCGCCGAGTTCCTTGATCGCCGAAATGTAAGGGTCGGCCGCATTGACCCGGTACACCGGGGGCAACTTGCCGCGCGCGGCATCCAGTCGGGCGACGAGGTCCGCATATCCCGCGGGTTCGTCCGGCCCCGAATCCGAATCGAGCCACGCGAGGCGCGAATCTTCGACGCAGGCGGAAATATTCGTCAGATCGATCCTGGCCATCGAAACCTCCACCGCGAGCCGATGAAAACGGACGATGCCCGTTCGAGCTTAGGCGCGCACCCGACGATTCGCAAGCGTGCGGCCGGGCGACACTGCGTGACGCTATTCGCCCATCTGCAACAGCATGCCGTGTTCGCGCGCGTAGCGCATGGACCATCCGAAGAAGGCCGCGCCCAGCGCGAGGTAGACGACATTGAGGAGCGCCGCGGCCCAGAATGCGTTCCAGCGGAAGACGCCCTGCAGCAGCACGCCGCGCATTCCCTCGAACACGTGCGCCGACGGCGTCGCCCACGCGATCCCCTGCATCCATCCCGGCAGCACGTCCACCGGATAATAGACTCCCGACACCGGCGCGACGATGAAGATCGCGGCCCACGCGAGCTCCTCCGCGCCAAGGCCGAGCCGCAGGATCATTCCCGACATTGCGAGCCCTATCGCCCAGCCGAACACGAGCAGGTTCGCGAAGAACGCGAGCAGCGGGAAGCCGAGCGAGAAGATCGAATAGCGGAACAGCAGCCAGGCGAAGACGCACGCGCCGCCGACGCCGATCAGCGCGCGCAGGATGCTCATCGCGAGCTGGCCGGCGATGTATTCGGGCAGCGTCAACGGGGACACGAACAGGTTGCCGAGATTGCGCGCGTAGAGCTCTTCGATGAACGTCAGCGAGACGCCGAGCTGGCCGCGGAAGAGCACGTCCCACAGCAGCACGGCGCCGATGAAGAAACCCGGCGCGTCCTTCAGGAAATTGTTGGTCGGCGCGAGGTAGAGCGTGACGAACGCCCACACGACCATCGTCACCGTCGGGTAGTACATCATCGACACGATGCGTGTCCACGACTTGAGGATGAGGTATGCATGGCGCCGCAGCACCGCGCGGACGCGGCGCAGCGACGCCGCAGTGCCCGTGTGCTGCGCCACCGCCGGCGCCGTCGTGATCACAGTGTCGCGATCTCTTCCGCTGCGCCGCCGGCGATGGGATCGCCGACGCGGCCGCGCGCGATGTCGAGGAACACTTCCTCGAGGTTCGCGCGCCCGTAGCGCGCCAGCAACGCCTGCGGCGAGCCCTGATCGACGACCCGGCCCTCGCGCAGCATGATCACGTCGTCGCACATCCGCTCGACCTCGCCCATGTGATGCGACGCGAGCAGCATCGTGCACCCGGTGCGGTGCTGGTACTGTTCGAGGTAGGTGCGCATCCGGTCGCCGATGTCGGGATCGAGCGACGCCGTCGGCTCGTCCAGCAGCAGCACGTCGGGTTCGTTGATGACGGCCTTGGCGAGCGACACGCGCGTACGCTGGCCGGCCGACAGGCTGCCGTACGGCCGCTGCAGAAGCGCGACCAGATCGCATTCGGCGGCGACGGCGAGAATGCGATCGCGCGCGTTGCGCACGCCGTAGAGATCGGCGAACACCGCGAGGTTCTCGCGCACCGTGAGCCGTTTCGGGAGGTCGACGTACGGCGACGTGAAATTGAGCCGCGGCAGCACGCGATGGCGTTGCCTCGGCATCTCCGCGCCCAGCACCGTCACCCGTCCCGCGGTAGGCGTCAGCACGCCGAGCAGCATCGAGAGCGTCGTCGTCTTGCCGGCCCCGTTTCCGCCGAGCAGCGCTGTCGTGGTGCCGCGACGAATCGAGAACGAAACGCCCTTGACGGCCTCGACCTTGCCGTAGTTCTTCCGGAGATCGGCGACGACGATGGCCGCGTCTGCGGGATTCAAGGTCTCGAGGCTGTCAAGTCGACGTCGGCACGATCGGAATCATCGATCAGCACTGCACCGTCTGCCGGCAGAATTGCGAAAGCTCGCGCACGACGGACGTGGGGCCGATCGGTGCCTTCGCCCTGCCCTGTCCGTACTCCATGTTGAGCTTGAAGTCGTATTTCGCGAAGAACGCGTCGAACTGCTCGGCGCCGACGGTGCCGACCGCGGACAACCCGTCCGTCGCCGGGTCGTACTCGAGCAGGATCGCGGCCAGCGGCTGCGGCGCGGGGCCTTGCAGCACGCGCGCACCGCTCGCCGGATCGTAGACGCTGTGGTCCGCGCAGCAATGGATGACGCGCGCGTCCGACGTCGCCGATTTTTGCGGCTGGTAGCGGATGAACGAGATGTCGCGCGTCGGGTAGGCGAGCTTGTGGGCGCAGATGGCCGAGAACGCGACGACGGCGCGACCCGGACCGACGCCGCCCTCCCACTCATAGGTCGCGCCATCCTCGCGCCGCAGCGTCGATGCGGCGGCAACCGGGCGCGCGAGCTTCAGGAGAAAGCACGGGGTTCCGGCAAACGGGTAGTGGAAGACGTAATTCGTCTCCGCGGCGATCGCGGCGACCTGCATCGGCGCACCGTGCCGGTCGACGAGACGCGTGCGCTCGTAGAGTCGGGGAGGCGACGCCGCCCATGCGCGGGCAGCGCGCCGAGGCCCGCAGCGCCCGAAACGACGGCGCAGGATTCCAGGAATTTTCGCCGCTCCACGGTCCATGCCTCCGATTCCAGAGTGTCGGCATCGAGCCGACTCGCGCTCTGTAGCCGCTGCATTGTACCGAGAAGTCGCCGTTGCGCAGCGCTGCGGTCCTGCTGTCCGCAGATCCGCTCGTCAGGGTTCAGCCGTCAGCACTCCGACCCGAAGGATGAACCTCCGCCAACGCCTTTCCCTACCTTGGGCCGCGACGACGCCCCCGGCGCGGTCAGCTGACGGTCTCCGGCTTGCCGAGTGACAGGTCCTTCACGGGTTCGTCGAGATCCGATTCCGCTCGCGGTTGCCGCAGCGGAAGGCGAACCGTAAAGCTCGATCCGCGCGCCAGCTCCGATTCGACATCGATGCGCCCGCCATGCCGGCGCACGATCGATTCCGAAACCGACAGGCCAAGCCCGGTCCCCTTGCCGACGGGCTTCGTCGTGTAAAAAGGCTCGAAGATGTGCTTGAGGTTCTCCCGGGCGATGCCGCACCCGGTGTCCTGGATGGTGACCCACGCCTCGTCGGCCGAAGCGCCCGTCGAAATGCGGATGGTTCCGTTGCCCTCGATAGCCTGGCTAGCATTGACGATCAGATTGAGGAACACCTGCTGCAGGCGTGAAGGCATGCACTCGATGTCCGGCACGTCGCCGTAGTGCGTCTCGATGCACGCCTTGTACTTGATCTCGTTGTGCGCGATATTGAGCGCGCGCTCGAGCGCCTCGCGAAGATTGAGATGCTCCCAGATTTCGTCGGGACCGCCACGGGAGTAGCCCTTGACGTCCTGGGTGATGCGCTTGACGCGCATCAGGCCGTCCCGCGACTCGGCGATCAGCGCGAGCGCATCCTCCCGCATGAAGTCGAAATTGATGCGTTCGCGCATTTCGCGTGCACGCTCGCTCGACGCGGGCAGCCGGCCAGCTTCCTCGGCGTAGATCTCGACCAGGCCGAAAAGACTTCCGAGATACGATTCGAGCGTGCCTATATTCGACAGCACGAAGCCGATGGGATTGTTGATCTCGTGCGCGACTCCGGCGGCAAGCTGGCCGATCGACGCCAGCTTCTCGGACTGGATCAGCTGGTCCTGCGCTTCGGAGAGTAGCGTGTTGATGCGTTGCATCGACGCATTGAGCGTCGAGAGCTCGAGGATTCGCGTATCGCGCTCCACGTGCATGCGGTGGTTGGCGATCACGAGCGCGAGCAGGCTGGTCAGCGCCTGTCCGCGATTGAGGTCGTCGACCCGGTACCGCAGGCTTCCGGGTGCGCGATTCACGGCAACCGCTCCGATGATCCGACCCTGTACCTCGAGAGGCCAGCACATCGCCGAGTGCGACTGCCGATCGCCGCGCTCGTTTCGCCGCAGCGGCAAACCGGTTTCGGCGACGTCGCCGTTGATCAGGATCGGTTCGCCCGTCGCCACCACGTGACCGAAGACGCCGATTCCCCGCGGCGGTCGGCTGCCGACGACCCCCGGCGGAAGATCGGTGCCGGCGACGATCTCGAGCAGGCCCTCCGCACCGTCGACGCAAAGCGCGATCGACCCGCTGGTGGCCCCGAACCCGGTCACGATGTGCTCGAGTATCGCCTGTTGCACCTGTCCCGGCTCGGCGCCGTTGGCCGCCGCCTGTCCCAGCTCGTAGAGCGCGCTGATCCAGGTGAAATCGGTCAGCTGCCCGGACGTTCGGGAACGGGGCGTCTTCGACTTCGCGCCCATTCACTCCTCCAGCAGCACGCCGCCGTCATCGCTCCAGCGGACGCGGGTGATCCCGGGCGTTTCGTCTTCAAGTCGCGCGAGTTCGTGCCGCTGACGGTCGATGACGCCCCTCTGCTGACGCACTTCGTCCGCCAATCGGCGATTCTCAAGCAGTAGCGACCGGTGCTCGATGATCTGGCAGATGACGGTCCGGAGCTCCGGGTCCGACCACGGTTTGCTCACGAACCGGAAAATGCCGGCATCGTTGATCGCCCGCGCGATCCCTTCCATGTCCGCGCAGGCGCTCAGCATCACGCGAGCCGTGTCGGGCTGCAGGCTCCTGATGCGCGTCAGAAGCGTGGCACCGTCCATTTCGGGCATCCGGAAATCGGAAATCACCAGGTCGACCGGGTGGTCGCGCACGAAGGCAAGCGCCTGCGTCGGCGAAGTGAACGTGTTCAGGTGAAGATCCGGCATTGGCGGCGTCGCCGCCCGGTTGAGGCACATCCGGCGCAACGCGCTCAGAACATTCGGCTCGTCGTCGACGATGAGCATCTCGATCATGGCAATCTCCTATTTTCGACGCCTATGCGTTCCTGCGGTCCGCCTGGCAATCGAAATCGCGGCGGCGGGCTCGCTCCGAACGCTGCAAGCAACATGCCAGCCGGACGGGCGATGATCCGTCAGTGAAATGATCGTCAAGCGAACGTGCGCCGCATCGCACCTGCGCACGTCTTTCCAGTCATGCGAATGAATCTCGTTTGCAGATGGGCCCGTGTCAATGAAGCCTTGGGGACGACTGTGCGTCGGATTTGCGTGCATGCTCATTGCGGCGCGGCCGTCGAAATGAGTCGGTGATGTGGCTGCGGCCGTCCGCCAATTCTGACGGCGCGCGTGGGCGCGCGGGTGTGCCTAACACGCGGAGTCCGCAGTGGGCGTTCGGGAGACGGGGCGCGCGGGTGCGTCGGCGCGTCTCACCTTCAAGATCGTCATTCCGCCGGTCGTCTATCTCGAACGCGGTTCGGGAACGTGGCGAACGAACGATGCGCGAATGTTCATGGCCTCCGGCACGTTCGAGCAGCCGGAAAGCGAGGCCCCCGGCGGCAATCTCCCGTCGACGATCATCGGGGCCGGACGCGTGAAATCCGGAAGGTCGCCTCCGCCTGCCCTGACGTCGGTTCTTGCGACCCCGGGCACGGATGCGCGCAGCGAACCAGCGCCGGACGCACATGCCGGTCGCGTACTGTGCATGCCCTGATCCTGGGTTGCCGGCAAAGTCGTGCGTGGTCATCGGAGTTGCAGCTCGGGCAGGCGGACTTCGTTTCTCCCTCAGCTGCCCGCGGCTTCGGTTTCGCGGGCTTTCGAACGCAGCGCGGCAGACGCGGCTTCGAAATCGAATGCGGCGATCCTCTCCAGCACGCGGTCACCCGCCGTGCCGAGCGCACTCCGCAGCAGCGCGGTCTCCCTGCGCGCCAGGTCCGCGGCGCCCACGTCGCCGGCGTCCAGCAGCCTCGCAAGACGAGCGATGACCTCGGCAAGGCGTTTCGCATCGACGACGACTTCCATGGCGGTCGTTTCGGTGCGCGCGCTCCCGAAGGGCTCCCTTGAGGGCGGCAACGCCTCGAGAAGCGCGCGGTAGAGATCCTGCGGATTCACGGGTTTGGCGATGAATCCGTTCATGCCGGCGCGGGCGCAAGCCTCCCTGTCGTCGGCAAATACGTTGGCGGAGAGCGCCAGAATCGGGATGTTCTCCCGGCCCGGGATGGCGCGTATCGCACGCGCAGCCTGCAATCCGTCCATCCGCGGCATCTGAATGTCCATCAGGATCAGGTCGTACGAATGCATCCTGACAAGCGCGACTGCCGCTTCTCCGTCGCGCGCGACGTCCGCGGGCAGGCCGACGTCGCGAAGCAGTTCGAGCGCGACGTCGAGATTGACTTCGTTGTCTTCGACCAGCAGCAGGCGAGCTTCGCCGGTGCGCCCCCGCAGCCGGATCTCGGCGTCCCCGGCGTTTCCGGCGTTTCCGGAGTCGGCGAGCGCAGCCACGACGTGTCCGCGACCGACACGCGCCGTAAGCCAAAACGTGCTGCCACGACCGGGTTCGCTCGTCGCACCTGCGCTTCCGCCCATCAGCACCGCGAGCCGACGCGCGACGGCCAATCCGAGGCCGGTCCCGCCATACCGTCGCGTGGTGGACGCGTCGGCCTGCTCGAACGGCTCGAACAGCAACGGAAGCGTGTCCGCGGCGATTCCGATTCCGGTGTCCTCGACCTCGAAGCGCAGCACGACAGCGCCAAGCGCCTCCTCGGTCGCGCGGGCCCGAAGATGGATCGAGCCGCGTTCGGTAAACTTGACGGCGTTGCCGGCGTAATTGAGCAGCGCCTGCCGCAGGCGGATACGATCGCCTCGGATCCAGAAATCCGCGGGCTCGATGTCGACGACGATCTGAAGCCCTTTGGCTCGTGCCGGCTCCGCGATTATTGTCCGGACGTCGTCGAGGAGCGTTTCCAGCGAGAAATCGGATTCCTCCAGCTGCAGTCGGTCGGCCTCGATCTTGGACAGGTCGAGTACGTCGTTGATGATCGACAGCAGATGACTGACTGCGTGGTCGATGCTTTTCACCTGCTCGCGCTGCCTTGGCGTGAGGCCGTCGCGCCGCAGCAGGTGCGCGAGTCCGACGATGGCGTTCATCGGCGTTCTGATCTCGTGGCTCATGTTGGCGAGAAAGGCGCTCTTGGCCCTGTTCGCGGCATCGGCCCGCTGGCGCGCCTCGGCAAGTTCGGCGGTTCGCGCTTCGACCAGCTCCTGCAGGTGGAGCCGGTGATGGTCGAGCTCCTCGCCGATGCGCTTCTTTTCGGAAATGTCCTCCTTGACCGAAACGAAATGGGTGATCTCTCCCGACGGCGACCGGATCGGCGCGACATGCGCGAACTCGATGTATTCGCTGCCATCCTTGCGCCGGTTGTGGAACTGCCCCTTCCAGGACTGACCGTGCGCAAGCGACTTCCACATGTCGTCGTAGGTCTCCCGCGGCGTGTTGCCGGAATTGAGCAGCCTGGCGTTCTGGCCGAGCGCTTCGTCGCGGGTGTATCCGGTGATGCGGACGAACGCGTCGTTGACATATTCGATGCGGGCCTTGAGATCGGTAATGACGATGCTTTCCGGGCTTTGCTCGATCGCGAGCGAGAGCTTGCGCAGCTGGTTTTCCGCCGCAACCCGGTCCGTCACATCCACAAATGTGACCATCAGCTGGTCGCCGACGAACGTCCCGGATATTTCCACCGTACGCACGTCGCCGTTCCTGCAGGAGACGCGGTATTCGGTGGGCTCGGTGGGCCTCTTGTCCTTGATCGCATTCCGCAACTCGGCGTTCCACGTCGCTTTCGCATAGAGCCGGTAGTCTTCCTCCGGATAGGCGAGCCGCCACCAGTCGTCAATGGTCTTCACGTTGTCGCCGGTGTAACCGAACGTCTTGGCGAACCGCTCGTTATAGCCGCCGATCGTTCCATCCATCCCGATGAATGCCATCGGCAGCGGCGCGGCATCGAACAGCTGCCGGAACCGCACTTCACTCGCGCCCTGCGCAATTTCCGCTTCTTTCCGCCGCGTGATGAGCTCGGACATTATGGTGATGCCACCGACGCAGGCGTCGGCGCCGTACCACGGCCGGATTTCCCAGCGCAGCCAATCGACTTTTCCGTCGGCGCGCACGAACGGATCCTCGTCGCAGGATTCGGTCGCGCCCAAGAGGCATCGCCGGTGAATGTCCTTCCAGCGCTCGGGGATTTCTGGAAACACGTCGTAGTGGCTGCGCCCGACGACGTCAATTTCCGTCAGGCGGTAATCCTGCAGCCAGCGACGGCTGACGAAGACGTACCGCATTTCGCGGTCCAGCATGCAGATCGCCGCGGGCGCATTCTCGATGAATAGACGCAGCTTCGCCTCCATCTCACGCAGCGCCAGGTCGATTGCCTTCCGCTCGGTAATGTCCTGGAGCGTGCCGAACGCGGAAACCGGACGACCTTCCGAAGACTCCGCCACGCTGCCTTTCACGTTCACCCATTTGGTCCTGTCGTCCACCAGGATCCGGCATTCGATGTCACACGGCGCTCCGGCGATCGACGCATCCTTTGCGGCAATAACGCGCAAACGATCCTCGGGATGAACCCGGGCGAGAAACCGTGCAAGACTCATCGCGGTTCCCTTGGCCGCACCCACGATCCGAAAGATCTCGTCCGAGCAGACCGTCTCGCCGGTCTCGAGGTCGATCTGCCAGTTTCCCAATTGCGCAATCGCTTGCGCGCGCGCGAGACTTGATTCGCTGTCTCGCAGCCGTTGCTCGGCCCGCTTGTACTCCGTGATGTCCCGGGAAATGTTGAACACGCCGATCAGCTTGCCGCCGCTGTCGTACAACGGCGCCTTCGTGCTGGAGAACGTCCGGACGCCGTCGGCGGTGGTCAGCACGTCCTCGTTCAACATTGCGGTTTCGTCGGCCAGCACCCGGCGGTCCTGTGCCGCCAACTGGCGAGCTTCTTCAGGGCCGAAAACGTAGTTGGCGTCGCGCCCGAGCACCAGAGATGCCTCCTTACCGGCGAGCCGTGCCGCCTCGCGGTTGAAGAGCAGGTAACGGCCCTCGACATCCTTGGCGGTGATCGTGTCGGTCGACGCATTGGCAATGGCGTTGAGCAAGCGCAACGCGGTGAGCTTTTCCTCCTGCACCGCGGCCAGTCGTACCGATGCGGAGAGGGAATGCGCCTGGTGCAGCGCCATCGCTCCGGCACCGACGCAGATCAGCGACAAAAGGCCCGTCAGCACGATCCACATCGAGTCGGGCACCGCGCCCGCGTAGATCTCGGACCGATCCATTTTGACCACGAGGAACCAATCGGTTCCGGGAATGGCAAGGACCGTGCCGATGATCGGCACGTTGCGATAGTCGCTTCCTTCCAGGACCATGTCGGCATCCGCCGCACCGCGCGCCACCTGCGCAGCGAGGCCGCGTCCCTGCACGGACATGCGCAACCCGGCACCGTGATCGCCCCAGTGCCGCAGGTCGCTCAGGAATTCGATTTCGTCGCCCGCTCGGCGGATGAGAAACGCCTCGCCCGATTCACTCGGCGCCGGCCACTTCCCAAGCCGCGCGAAGGGTTTCATCTCGGGGTTGGTGCGCAGCACGACCGTCGGACCGTATTCTCCGTTGACAATCGGAAGCTGCGCGATGAAGTCAAGGTGGATGCGGCCAACTTCATCGCGATAGGGCCCGACGTGCCGGATATCGTTCTTCGAGTCGCTCGTGCGCGTGGCCCCGCGCAGCACGGAAGGCATGTCGAGACTCGCAGCTGCCGATGCCCAGATCGGCGCGCCGTCATCGTTCAGCAGCAGGACCGAGTCGAATCCGTTTACTCGTCCGAAATCGTCCAACGACCCCTGAAGCACCGTGAGGCTCGCCGCATCGCCGCGGTCACGCCAACGTTGGTAGAGCTCCGACCAGTACCGGTTGGTGTTCACGAAACGCGCGTTCGCATACCGCTCGCTCATCCAGTCGAGGATCTGCTCGCGCTTGAGCATGGCGATCGCGCGAATTCGCGTGATTTCCTTCTCCCGGTCCTGCTTGTAATCGTGCACCACGGCAAACACGGTGATCACGGTGATGACCAGCGTGAAAAATGCCAGGGGGACGCGCATCGAGCGCAATCCGGCAGACGAAATGAGAGACCGGGAGGCGCCCTCGGGCAGGCGGCGCATCAATCTATAAAGCAGCAGCGACGTCACCACCACGAACGCCCAGCCCTTCGCGCTGCTTGCGAACGCTATCTGCGACGGATCAGTGAAGAGCCATACAACCCCATAGTCGGAGAGCAGGATCCACAGCGCCGAAAACGAGGCATAGAGCAGAACGATCCCACTGATCGAGCGCGGCATGCGGGACGATGATCCGCCGGAAATCGCGGGCGGCGACTCGGGTGTCATGCGTCGTGGGCCGGTGCGCCAAGCGTCGCCATGCATTCAGCCGTCATCGCGAAAGCGCTGCGCGATCGCGGTGAATTCATCGAAGTTGGCGAGAAATGCGTCGACGACGTCGGGGTCGAACTGGCGAGCCCGCTCCGAGCGGATGACCTCCCGCGCCTCGTCGAAGGACATTGGCGTTTTGTAGACGCGAGGCGAGATGAGAGCATCGAACACGTCGGCAAGGGCCATCAGGCGCGCCGATATGGGGATCGCGTCTTCCGCAAGCCCGTCGGGATAACCCGTCCCGTTCCATCGTTCATGGTGCCAATGGGCTATTTCCTTTGCGATGACCAGGAAGTCCACCGGTCCCTCGGAATCCCGCTCCGCATGCTCGATCGCATCGGAGCCGAGCTTTGCATGCGTCTTCATCACCTCGAATTCCTCGGGGGTCAGCTTGCCCGGCTTCAGCAGGATGTGGTCGGGAATTCCGACCTTGCCGATGTCGTGCAGCGGAGCCGACTTGGTCAGGAGTTCGATGTTCCTGTCGGTGAGAAATGCGCGGAAACCGGGATAGTCCCGGAGTCTTGCGGCGAGCGTACGCATGTACCCCTGCGTGCGCCGGATGTGATCCCCGGTCTCCGGGTCCCGCGTCTCCGCGAGGCTCGCAAGCACCCGTATTCCGATGTCCTCGATCTGGTGGTTCTCTTTCATGCGGCGGCTCACCTCCGCCTCCAGAAAGGCATTCTTGCCGCGCAGCCAATCGCGCGCCCGTTTCACCTCGAGCTGCGTGCGAACGCGCGCGAGAACGACAGAGGGCACGATGGGCTTCGTGATGAAATCGGCGGCGCCCAGCTCGAGGCCGCGCTCCTCGTCAGCCGGGTCGAGCAGGGCGGTGAGGAAGACCACCGGGATGGTTTGCGTGCCGGGAGCCGCGCGCAGGCGGTTCAGGACCTCATATCCGTCCATCTCCGGCATCATCACGTCGAGGAGAACGAGATCGGGATGCGGCTCCTGCGCAGCCAACCGGAGCGCGGCGCGTCCTGAGTTTGCGGCCTTCACCTTGTACCCTGCGTTGCGCAGGATGTCCGCCAGAACGGCCAGATTAGCCGGAACGTCGTCGACAATCAGCAGCGTCGACCCGCGCACATCCGGGCCGACCGACTCGATGACGGTCGAATTCGTTCGAGAATCCATGCTCTGCGACACTTGCGGCCAAACAAAACGCCCAATCGAAGCTGCGGCGGAGACATTCCGCAGCGCACCGCTCGGATTATCGGCCGCGTCATCAGCGCAGCATTTGTCATGCCACAAAGTCCGTGCGGATTTTCCGAAACCTCCTGCTGCCGCGCCGCTGTACGCATAGGGAGATTGCACGGCGGGAAGGTTGTCGCCCTCCGCCCGAATAGCCTACTGTTCTGCTGCGTCATTGCTCGGCCACAAGTTTCCGTCAGTCGGCGAATGATTCGCGGCAACTTCGGTCGACTGACGTCTGTTGCCGTCGCGCTTCGTCGCCTTCGACCGCCGCCGTTGCCAGGCGGGTCGACGGATCACGGCACTGACGCGAACAAGACGCATTCCGGTTCGCCGTCCGCGAGCCGAATTCGCCGTTCGCGCCGGAATCCGAGCTTGCCCAGCAACCGTATCGACTCCACGTTGTGCGGCGACACGACCGCAACGACGCGCGTCATTCCGCGCGATCGTGCAAACGCCATCACCGCCGCCGCCGCTTCGTGCGCATGGCCCAGGGACCGGAAGGCCGGCAGCAGCGCGTATCCGAGATCGGCGGCGTCGAGCGCGTCGCGCCGGATGAGCCCGCAGACGCCGATCGGCGTGCGCGAGTCCTTCAGCTCGACGAGGTAGAGGCCGAAGCCGTGCCGGCGGTAACTCGCGACCGGCCCGTCCCGAATGTAGGCGCGGGCCGCCGCCGGCGTACGCACGCCGCGGTCCGCGACGTTTCGGATGAATCCGGGGTCGTTCAGCAGCGCGACGATGAATTCGGCGTCATCGGTCGCGAGTTCGCGCAGGCGCAGGCGTTCGGTCTCGAGCACGGTTGCGCGATGCCCGGGCCGCCGCGCACGGTCAGGACGCGACGAGGAGTTCGCGAATGTGCTCGGCGACGCTGCGGCCGAGCGCGCCCAGCGCGTAGCCGCCTTCGAGCGTCGAGACAATGCGACCGCACGCATGTGCGCGTGCCACGCCGACGAGCTCGCGGGTCACCCACGCATAGTCGGCCTCGGTGAGCTTGAGCCCGGCCAGCGGATCCTCGCGATGCGCATCGAAGCCCGCCGAGACGTACAGCATTTCCGGCCGGTGCGCCTCCAGCGCAGGCAGCCAGTGCTCGCGCACTGCGGCACGAAAGGCGTCGCTTCCGCTTCCCGCGGGCAGCGGAATGTTCACCATGTTGGGCCCCAGCGGCTCCACACCCGAATACGGGTAGAGCGGATGCTGGAACGTGGAGACCATCAGCACGCGCGGATCGCCGGCGAAGATTTCCTCGGTGCCGTTCCCGTGGTGGACGTCGAAATCGATCAGCGCGACGCGCTCGATGCCGTGCGCGGCGAGCGCGTGCGCCGCGCCGACGGCAACGTTGTTGAGGAGGCAGAACCCCATCGCGCGGTTGCGCTCCGCATGGTGCCCCGGAGGGCGAACGGCGCAAAACGCCCGCGCACACCGGCCGCTTGCAACGAGATCCGTCGCGAGCACCAGCGCACCGGCGGCATGAAGCGCGGCTGAGAGCGAATGCGGGCACATCGCCGTGTCGGGATCGATGTAATGCAATCCGGAGACCGGACTCTCGGCCTCGAGCGTCGCGAGGTAGCCCTCGCCGTGCACGCGCGCGAGCTGCTCATGGGTCGCCGCGGGCGCTTCGTGGTGCTGCAGGTAACCGTCGAGGCCCGCGCTGATGAGGCGGTCTCCGACCGCCCGCAACCGGTCGGGACACTCGGGGTGATAGGGCCCCATGTCGTGCAGCAGCGAGGAAGGATGAGTGATGAAGGCGGTCGGCACGGGGTTTGCTTGAACTTCGGGGCTTGGGGGACCGAAATCGGCGCTCGGGGAAGCGGGGTCCACTCCATTCTGCGGCACCGCTGAATGGAGTGTAGCCGGTGCCCGTCGGTCGTGACTAGACGGCCGGTCCCCCGTACAGTGGCGCGAGCCCGACCTTCCCCCAGACAACCGCCGGATTCCTCCCCTCATGACCGTCCGCTCCCTAGGCCACGCCAACGTCCCGCTCGCGCAACGGCTTGCTGCCGTCCTGGCGCAGCTCGACCGGATCGTCGTCGGCAAGTCCGAACCTCTGAAGCTCGCCCTCGCGTGCCTGCTGGCGCGCGGGCACCTGCTCATCGAAGACATTCCCGGGGTGGGCAAGTCCACCCTGGCGCAGGCGCTCGCCGCAACGCTCGGCCTCAAGTACGCACGCGTCCAGTTCACGAGCGACCTGCTTCCGGCGGACGTGCTCGGCGTGTCGATCTACGATGCGTCCGTCCAGGCGTTCAAGTTCCATCCGGGGCCGGTCTTCAATTCGGTTCTCCTGGCCGACGAGATCAACCGCGCGCCGCCCAAGACCCAAAGCGCGCTGCTCGAAGCGATGGAAGAGCGGCAGGTCTCCCAGGACGGCGAGACGCGCCGCCTGCCCGAGCCGTTTTTCGTCATCGCCACGCAGAATCCGGTCGAGCAGATCGGCGCCTACCCGCTGCCCGAGTCGCAGCTCGACCGCTTCCTGATGGCGATCGAAATCGGCTACCCCGATCCCGCTGCCGAGCGGGAGCTGCTGACGGGCGGTGACCGACGCGCGCAGATCGCGACATTGGCGCCGCTGGCGGATCCTCCCACGCTCCTCGAATGGCAGCGCGAAGCCGCGGAGGTGCACGTCGCGCCCGCGCTGCTCGACTACATCCAGGCGCTGCTTGCCGCCACCCGCGGAAACGTCGGGGGAGGCGCGGATGCCGGCGCCCGTCGCGGCCTTTCTCCGCGGGCCGGCATCCTGCTCCTGGCCGCGGCACGGGCATGGGCGCTGGTCGCGGGCCGGCCGATGGTCGTGCCGGAGGACGTGCAGGCGGTCTTTCCCTCGGTCGCGGGCCACCGGCTCGCCGGGGGCGCCCGAAGCGGCGCGCTGCAGGCGCAATCGCTGTTGCGCGCGGTCACCCTACCGTAGTCCGGTCCGGCGATCCCGTCGCCAGCCGCCGGTTCGTTCGGTCCGCACAAGCGAGATGTCCGTCACCGCGAGCACCATCGACACCGCGCGGCCGCCGCGCGAATCCTGGGGCGCGCGATGGCGGCAGCGCCTCTTTCGGATGCAGCCCGGCGACCACGACGCCGTGGTGCTGCGGCACAGCCGCATCTACATCCTGCCCACGCGACGCGGCATCGCGGTCTCCGGGGTGATCGTGCTCATGCTCCTCACTTCGCTCAACTACTCGCTGTCGCTCGGTTTCGCGGTGACTTTCCTGCTGGCCGGACTCTCGGCGGCAGCGCTCCTGCACACGTTCCGCAACATGGCGGGAATCGAGCTCACGCCGCTCGCCGCCGGCGAGACGTTCGCCGGAGGCGCGCTGCCGTTCACGCTGGCGTTGGGGGGCACCGTCACGTCGCGGCATTCCATCTCCATCGCCGCCGGCGGCAGCGTCCCCGTCACGGTCGACATCATTCCGGACGCGACGCTTCCGGTGACGCTCGAAGTCCCGGCGCCGAGGCGCGGACGCGTGGCGCTCGGGAGGGTGACGCTGTCGTCGGATTTCCCGGTGGGACTCTGGCGCGCCTGGGCCTACGTTCACTTTCCGCTCGCCGGCGTCGTGTTTCCGTCTCCCGAGGCCGACGCACCGCCGCTTCCGTCGGGACAGGAAGGCGACGACGATCATGCGGCGTCGCGCGAAGGCGACGCCGACCTTTCGGGATTGCGGGGCTACCAGCCCGGCGATCCGCTGCAACGCGTCGCATGGAAGGCCGTCGCGCGCGGCGCCGGGTGGCACACGAAGCAATTTGAAGGCGGCGGCAGCAAAGGGCCGGCAGAGCTCGCATGGAGCGGTCTGCCGCCCGCGCTCGACAACGATGCCCGCATTGCGCGTCTCGCCGCGTGGGTGCTCGCGGCGGAGCGCATCGCGCGCCCGTTCGCACTGCGCATTCCGGGGACGACGTTGTCTGCCGGACAGGGTCGCGAGCACCGGCGCGCCGCGCTTACGGCTCTCGCAATGCTTCCCGAGAATCCGGCATGAGCGCGAAGGGCCGCCCCGAGCGCGAAGGACTCTCCAATGAGCGCCGCCGTCGCGCCCGCTACGCGAGCGGGAGCGATCGCCACGCGACGCTCGCCCGCACCGCCACGGTCTCCGCTGTCGGCTGCGCAGGTCCGCTGGCTTGGCGTCCTGTTGCTTGCCACCATGCTGCCGCAGGCGCCGTACGTCCCGATCTGGGTCGCCGGGTTCGGAATCATGCTGGTTGCGCTCCGCATGCTGCTCCTGCGCCGCGACCGCGTCCGGGCGGATGCGAAGCCGGCGCGGATCTCCTCGTGGGCGCTCGCGCTTTTCGCCGTCGCTTCCGGTTTTGCAATCCGCCAGTCGTTCGGCTACTTCCTCGGTCGCGATCCATGCGTCGCATTCCTGTTCGTGCTGGCGGGCATCAAGTATCTGGAGGCGCGCAATGCGCGGGACGGCACGCTGCTGGTCTGCCTCGCCTGCTTCCAGATCATCACGCCGTTCTTCTTCAGCCAGTCCTTGCTGGCAGCGCTCGCCGCGTTGCCGGCGCTCGTGGTGCTCGGAGCAACGTTGCAGGTCCTGGCACGGTCGACGTTACGCGACCTTCAGCTTCGCGACTGGCGGATCCCGCTTGCCCGGACGGCGAAGCTGTTCGCACAGGGGATTCCGCTCGCTGCCCTCCTGTTCGTCCTGTTTCCGCGCTTGGCGGGTCCGCTTTGGGGCCTCCCCAGCGACGCGGGCTCGCGCTCGGGACTGTCCGAGCACATGGAGCCGGGATCGATCAGCGAACTCTCGCTGAGCGACGCCGTCGCCTTTCGCGTCGATTTCGAAGGCACGGTGCCGCCCCGGGCGCAGAGATACTGGCGTGGCCCGGTGATGTCCCGTTTCGATGGTCGCGGATGGGTCGCCAGCGATCGCCGCACCCCCCCCGGGCCGCGGCCCCTCGGAAAGGAGATCGTGTACTGGGTCATGCTCGAGCCCCACTGGAAATCGTGGCTGTTCGCGCTGGATCTGCCCGTGGGCCCGCCGACGACGGACGTCGTTGCCGACGCTGGTTCCGTGCCATCGGCGATCGGCATACTCACCGGCGACCAGCGTCTCGTCGCCAGCGCGCCGGTTGCGCAGCCGGTGCGGTACCGCCAGGCGTCGATTCCGGGCGACTCGTTCGCCGCCGCGCGCGGCGATGCGTCCGAATCGGAGCGCATGGAAAACCTGCAATTGCCTCAAGGGACGCGCGACGCCAATCCGCGAGCGGTCGCCTTTGCGCACGAACTTCGTGCCCAGCATCCGGACGACGCCGATTTCGTCCAAGGTGTTCTGCGCTGGTTTCGCGCCGAGCCGTTCTTCTATACGCTGGCCCCGCCGCTGCTCTTGGGCCCCGACCCCGTCGACGCGTTCCTGTTCGACCAGCGACGCGGATTCTGCGAGCACTACGCGAGCAGCTTCGTCGTGCTGCTGCGCGCCGCCGGCATCCCGGCGCGCGTCGTCACGGGCTACCAGGGCGGCGAGATCAACCCGACGGGCGGCTACCTCATCGTCCGCCAATCCGATGCCCATGCGTGGGCCGAGGCGCTGATCGACGGAACGTGGCGCCGTTACGACCCGACCGGCGCGGTCGCGCCGTCGCGCATCGAACGGGGACTGGGCGGCGCGCTGCCGACAAGCGAATACGTGCCCCTCCTCGCACGGCTCGACCGGGGTTGGTTTCAGGAGGTGCAGCTCAGCTGGGACGCGTTCAACCACGACTGGCGCCGACAGGTGATCGGGTTCAACTACGACAAGCAGCGGTCGCTGTGGCGCAACTGGCACATGGACGGGATGTCGCCGGCGCTCGTCACCGCCATCGCTGCGACGATCGTCGGCCTCTGGGGCGCCGGATTGCTCGGGCTCATCTCGTGGTGGAGACGCCGCAGCAGCGATCGCGCGCGCCTCCTGTGGGATTCGCTCTGCCGCCGCCTCTCGCAGGCGGGACTGCCGCGGCACCCGCACGAGGGGCCACTCGATTTCGGGGCGCGCGCCTCGGAGCGCTGGCCGGAGTTCGCGGTCGCTTTCCGCATCATCGCGGAATCGTACGCCCTGCTTCGCTACGGCCCCTCTCCGCCGACCGCGGACGCGTCGGAGCGGCGTGTCGCCGCGCTCGCGCGACTTGCGCGCGCGATCGAAGTTCTGCCGACACCGGCGGCGTTGCGGTCGACGCCGTCCTGATCAGAGCAGCGAATCGCGGTCGAGGCCGCGGCGCTTCAGCCGCTCGCGCAGCTTGTCGAGGGCCTCCGCCTGAATCTGCCGCACGCGCTCGCGTGTGACGGCGAGCTCGCCCGCCAGTTCCTCGAGCGTTGCGACTTCCCGCCCGTTGAGCCCATACCGGCGCTCGATCACCGTCCGCTGGCGATCGTTGAGCTCGGAGAGCCACAACCGCACCCACGCCTCGATCTCCGAGTTGTGCAGCAGCAGCTCCGGCGCGAGCGCGTTCTCGTCCGCGACGCCTTCCGCGATCGACACGCCTCGATCGCGGTCCATCGGCGCATCGAGCGAGGTGACGTGCTCGTTGTAGCGCAGCACGCGCCGCACCTGCTCGACCGGCTTGCCCAGCAGGTGGGCGACGTCGTCGAGCGTCGCTTCGCGACCTTCGGGCAATCCGTGCATTTCGAGGTGGCGCATCGCGCGCAGCACGACGTTGAGTTCCTTGACCACGTGCGCGGGCAGGCGGATCGTGCGCGACTGGCTCATGATCGCGCGCTCGACCGACTGCCGGATCCACCACGTCGCGTAGGTGGTGAAGCGGAAACCGCGCTCGGCGTCGAATTTCCCGAGCGCGTGGATGAGGCCGAGATTGCCTTCCTCGATCAGGTCGGGCAGCGCGAGTCCGCGATTGGTGTAGTGCTTGGCGATGCTGACCACGAGGCGCAGGTTGCGCTCGATCAGCTCCTGGCGTGCGGAAAAATCGCCCTTCGCCATCGCCCGCGCGAGCGACAGTTCCTCGTCGGCCCTGAGCAGCGTGTGCTGGCCGATCTCGTTGAAGTAGAGCTGCGCGATGTCGTTGACGAAATCCGCGGAGAGCCCGGGCTCCGGCTCGGCGAGCGGCAGCTCCCGCGTCCAGCGGTC
Organism: uncultured beta proteobacterium; assembly: GCA_963726765.1. Lineage (GTDB taxonomy): Bacteria > Pseudomonadota > Gammaproteobacteria > Burkholderiales > Casimicrobiaceae > CAIWHR01. The sequence goes on from CAVSDH010000006.1 coordinate 124,558, forward strand.
CGGCTCGGGCGCAGCGGCGCGCGCTTCGCGATCATCATCGACGCCCGCATCGGATTGCAGCGGGTCCGCATGCTCGATGCCGGGCAGCTCCGGGGCCTCGACGACCTCGGTGCGCCGCGTCGACCTCGTCAAATTTGTACCCCCTCGCTTTTCGGGCGCGCGGGCATCGCAGGCTCGTGGTCTTGGTATAGCGTAATCTGCGCGCCCGCGGAGCGGGCAAGTCCGCGCATGCTCATGCCGGCGGCAGGAACTTGAGGGGGTCCACCGGCGTACCGTGCCGGCGAATCTCGAAATGCAGCATCACCTGATCCGCATCCGTGTTCCCCATCTCGGCGATCGGCTGGCCTTTCGCGACCTGCTGGCCTTCCTTGACGAGAATCTCGCGATTGTGCGCGTACGCGGAGAGCCACGTGGCATTGTGCTTGACGATGATGAGCTTGCCGTAGCCGCGGATTCCGGACCCCGCGTAGACGACCTTGCCCGCCGCGCTGGCGACGACCGGCTGCCCGGCCTTGCCGGCGATGTCGATGCCCTTCAGATTCGGATTTTCCGAGACGCCGGTGACGAGCTTGCCGTTCGCGGGCCAGATCCACGCCAGCTTGTCGTCGTCCTCGGGCGCAGCGATTGCCGGCTTCGCGTCGCCCTTCGGCTCGGGTTTGGGCTCCGCGCGCGCGACCACCGGCGGCGGCGGTTCCGGAGCGGGCGGTGCCGCCGGCGACGCTGCGACGGCGTTGCGCTGGACGTCGCGCAGCGCCTGCTCGGACCACGGCTCCTTCAGCGCCTTGGGCTGCGTCTTGAGCGATTCGGTGTTGTGCGCGCCCGGAGCCGCGGGGGCGATTGTCGCAGGCGACGCGGGAGTCCGCACGTCGCCGGCGGCCACCGGCGGTACCGAGCGCAGTGGCGTCGTCGTGACGCCGGACGCCGCCGGCGCGGGCTCGCCCGGTGCCGTGAGCCGCAATGTCTGGCCCTCGCGGATCACGTTGACGTTTTCGATCGCGTTCCATGCGGCGAGCTCGCGGTAGTCGAGTCCGTTGTCGAGAGCGATCTTGTACAGCGTGTCGCCGCGTTTCACCGTGTAGGTCGGCGCCCGTGCATCGGACTCGGGCAGCGGTGCCGGTGCAGGCGCCGCAACCGGCGCGGGCCGCGCGGGCTTGGCCGTCGAGCGCTCCTCCACCGGCGCCGGCGCTCGCGACGCACAGCCGGCGACGATGATCGCCAGCGCAAGTGCGGCGAGTCGCGCAGATCCGGGGAGAGAGGTCGGGGCGGCGGCGGTGAATCGTGACATTGCGCGGTAGCGGTTCGCCGCGTGCGGCATCAAGCGAGGCCGGGCAGCAATGGCACGAATCTTACCGCATCGTACGTCTGCTCACGGAGGCCGCCGGGCGCTGCTTCGATCACCGTGAGGAGCTGCACGCGATCGCCCTGCTCGCCAGGCTGCGCGAGCGGGAGCACCATGCGGCCGCCCGGCCTCAGGTATTTGAGAAGCGCGGTCGGAACGTGCGTCGCGCCGGCCGTCACCACGATTGCATCGACCTCGAGGTCTTCGCCGAGGTCTCGCCGAGCCGTCCCCATGCATCAGCCTCACGTTCTTCACCTTGAGCGCCTGAAGGTTTCGCCGCGCCTTGAGAACCAGCGCGCCGATCCGCTCCACCGTGTACACATCTCCGGAGAATTGCGCCAGAACCGCGGTCTGATAGCCGCATCCGGTGCCGATTTCGAGCACGCGCGCGAGCTCCCGGCCATTGCGGGCGAGCTCGGACATCCGTGCGACGACCCACGGCTGCGAAATGGTCTGCCCGTCGCCGATCGGAAGCGGCGTGTTTTCGTAGGCGCGCCCGGCAAGCGCCTCGTCGACGAAGATGTGGCGCGGCACGGCGTTCATCGCGGCGAGGACGACCTCGTCGCGGATGCCGTCGGAACGCAGGCGCTCGATCATCCGGTCGCGCGTGCGCGTCGACGTCATGCCTATCCCGGCGTGCTTTCCGCCCTGCATTGCCATCCGCCCTCCTGCCCCCGCCGGCGACGTGCGCGCGGCGTGCCCCGGCCACGCGCGACTCGCTAGCTACCGACCCAGTCCGCGACCGGCGGCATCTCGTCACGGTTCGTGAGATCGATCTGCAGCGGCGTGATCGACACGAAGCACTGGTCGACAGCGTCGAAATCGGTGCCTTCTCCCGCATCGGCAGCTGCGCCGGCCGCGCCGACCCAGTACACGGTCTCGCCGCGCGGGCTCTTCGACTTGATCATATCCTCCGCCTTGTGCCGCCGTCCGAGCCTCGTCACCCGGTAGCCCTTGAGCTCGGCGTGCGGAACATCCGGCACGTTGACGTTGAGCAGCCATCCGCCGAGCGGACGCCGGCGGTGGCGTTCGAGCAACTCGACCGCGATGGTTGCCGCCGTGTCGAAGTGCGCGCCCTTCTTCGACGCGAGCGAAATCGCGATCGAGGGAATGCCGAGCAGATAGCCCTCCGTTGCCGCCGCGACGGTTCCGGAGTAGATCGTGTCGTCGCCCATGTTCGGGCCGTAGTTGATGCCGGAGATCACCATGTCCGGAAGCGTGTCCAGCAGGCCGGTCACCGCGAGGTGGACGCAGTCGGTGGGCGTCCCGTTGACGAAGCGGAAGCCGTTGGCCGCCGTCCGCACTGTCAGCGGCCGGTCGAGCGTCAGCGAATTCGATGCGCCGCTGCGGTCGCGCTCCGGCGCGACGACGGTGAGTTCGGCATGCGGCGCGAGCGCCGCCGCGAGCCGCTCGATGCCCGGCGCGAAATAGCCGTCGTCGTTGGAAAGGAGAATGCGCACAGGAAGCGCGGGTTGATCGTTACACCGTCGCCGTCGCCCGGCGCACGGCTGACGACGATTATAGCGCGTGCAGCGTCAGCCGCTGTTGCGCAAGCCGGCGGCAAGCCCGTTGATCGTCAGATGAATCGCCCGCTGCGTCCGTTCGTCGGTTTGGCCCGCGCGAAACCGTCGCAGCAGCTCGACCTGCAGGTGGTTGAGCGGATCGAGATACGGAAAGCGGTTGCGGATGCTGCGCGCGAGCGTCGGGTTATCTTCGAGCAGGCTCGCCTGTCGGGTGATCGCGAGCACGTGACGAACCGTTCGGCCATGCTCGTTCGCGATGCGGCCGAAGATCGCCGTGCGCACGTCGGCCGCCGGGCAGAGTTCCGCGTAGCGCGACGCGATGGCGAGATCGGTCTTTGCGAGCACCATCGCCATATTCGACAGCACGGTCCGGAAGAAGGGCCACCGCTCGCGCATCCGGGACAGGAGCGCCAATCCGGCAGACGGGCCGTCGACGTGCGCCGCGAGCCAGTCGTCGACCGCCGCGCCAAAGCCGAACCACCCGGGCAGCATCAGCCGGCACTGGCCCCAGCTGAACACCCAGGGAATGGCGCGCAGGTCCTCGATCCGTGTCGACACCGTCCGCGATGCCGGCCGGCTGCCGATGTTGAGCGACGCAATCTCGGCAATCGGCGTCGTCGCGCGGAAATAGGCGACGAATTCCGGCGTGTCGTAGACCAGATCGCGATAGGCACCGTGCGCTCGCGCCGACAGCGCATCCAGCACGTCGTGGAAGCGCGGCGTGCGATCACCTTCGTCACCGGTGCCCGGGAAATTCGCCTCCAGTGTCGCGGCGACCAGCGTTTCGAGATTGCGCCGGCCGAGATCGGGATCCGAGTACTTGCTCGCGATGATCTCGCCCTGCTCGGTGACGCGCAACCCGCCGGCGACGCTGCCCGCCGGCTGCGCGAGAACCGCCTCGAACGTCGGCCCGCCGCCGCGCCCGACGGTGCCACCGCGGCCGTGGAAGAGCCGCAGCCGGACACCGTGCGCGCCGAAGACGGTGACGAGGGTCTGCTCCGCCCGGTAGAGCGCCCAGTTGGACGTGACGTAGCCGCCATCCTTGTTGCTGTCGGAATAGCCCAGCATGACTTCCTGCAATCCGCCGCGCGCGTCGACCCAGGCGCGGTAGCACGGCACGCGAAACGCGTCGTCCATGACGGACGCGCACCGCGCGAGATCGTCGATGGTCTCGAACAGCGGAACGATGTTCACTGCGAGCGAAACTCCGCGCAGCAGCCCCGCTTCCTTCAGCAGGATGGCGACCTCAAGCAGGTCGGACACCGACGCGCACTTGGAAATCACGTAGTTCGGCAGCGCGTCGGGCCCGAATCGCCGGTGGATGAGCGCCGCCGTCTCGAGAATCGCCAGCTCGGCGGCGACCTGTTCGGAGTATGCGAGATGCGGCGAGTGCAGAAGGCGCGGACTCGAAAGCTCGCCCACGAGCAGCGTGACGCGGTCCTGCTCCGACAGACGCGCATACAGGGCGCTCACGCCTGCGCGATCCAGCAGCTCGCCGACGACCGCTTCGTGAACGTCGGCGTTCTGTCGCAGATCGAGCGTGGCGAGATGGAAGCCGAAGATCTCGATGGCGCGCATCAGCGGCGCCAGGCGCCCCGCGGACAGCATCGCCGCGCCATGCGTCGCGAGCGAGGCCTCGATCGTCGCGAGGTCCGCGAGGAGATCACCCGGCGTCGCATAGGGAGGCGAATCGCCATGGGGCGCGCGCGGTGCCGCGTATCCGGCCAGCAACTTTGCGGTGGCCGCCGTGCGCGAGTAGATCCCGATCAGCGCCTGCCGATAGGGCTCGTCGGCGCGATGAGGATTGTCGTCGCGCGCCCGCGTCGCCAGCGCAACCAGCGCGGAGGTCGGGTGGACGAGCCGCGTCGACAGCGACAGCTCGCCGCCGAGGAGATGGATTTCCTCGAGGTAATGCGCGAAGGCAACGCCCGCCTGCGCCATGATGGCGTAATTCAGCGTTTCCGCAGTGACGAACGGGTTGCCGTCGCGATCGCCCCCGATCCACGAGCCCAGGCGAAGAAACGTCGGCGGCACGCGCGGGACCTTCCCGCCCGCCGCTGCGGACAGCCGGGCTTCGAGCGCAAGGCACAGTCGCGGAACCGCGGAGAGAAACGTGTAGCGATAGTAGGCAAGACCGTTGTCGATCTCGTCGCGGACCTTGAGCTTTGAAAGGCGGATCATCGCCGTCTGCCACAGGGCCAGCACCTGCCGGTAGAGCCCCGCTCTCGAATTCGACCGTCTCCTCCGGCGTCAGCGCCATGCGGTCGCGCCACTGCAGGAGCCGCACGATCTCGCGTTCGCAATCGAGGATGCTCTTGCGCTGGACCTCGGTCGGATGCGCGGTCAGCACCGGGCTCACCAGCGCGTCGCCGAGCCAGCGCGCCACCGCCTCGATCGGCGTTGCCTGACCTGCGATGCGATCGAGCGCGTCGGCGATGCTCCCGCGCTGCGGCCCCGAGCCCGCAAGCGCGTGGGCGCGGCGGCGGCGGTTCTGATGCACGTCCTCGGCGAGGTTCGCAAGGTGCGAGAAATAGCTGAACGCGCGCACGACATCGAGCGTGTCGGCGATGGAAAGGTCGTTCAGTACCGTGGCGAGCGTTTCCTTGACGCTCTCCGCGTGGCCGGGCTCCGCGCGACGAAAACGGATCGCGGTCTGGCGGATCGATTCGATGCGCTCGTATCCGGCATCGCCCGTCTGCGCGCGCAGGACGTCGCCCAGCAGGCGTCCGAGAAGGCGCGTGTCTTCGCGCAGCGGCAAATCCTTGTCGTGGGAGGTGTCCATCGCGCAATGCATCCGAAGGTTCCGTGACGCCTGCCAGTGTACCGATCATGGATGGCCCGCGCTGCGCGTCCTGCGCGCAAGGCGACACGTGTTTGCAACACCGGCGCAATCGATTATGCTCGACCGCACCGCCCGCCAACCGACTTCCGATGCCTATTTCAGCCGCTTCCGATCTGCACGATCACCGCCGCGCGATGGCGGGCGCCACGCTTTCGCAACTTTTTTCCCGCGACTCCGAAAGGTTCGCGCGCCTCTCGTTCGCCTGGGACGACTGGCTGGTCGACGTGTCGAAGGAGCGCCTCACGCCCGAGACGCTCGCGCTCCTCGTCGCACGGGCGCGTACGGCAGGACTCGAAGGCTGGATCGCGGCGCTCTTCGCCGGCGAAAAGGTCAATCTGTCGGAAGGGCGGCCCGCGTTGCACACGGGGTTGCGGCAGCGGGATGACGCGCCGCTCGTCGTCGACGGCCGCGATGTCATGCCCGACATTCGCGCGACACGTGGGCGGATGAAGGCGCTTGCCGAGCAGATCCGGGGAGGACTGCGGTTGGGCGCCTCGGGGCAGCCGATCCGCGCCGTCGTCAATCTGGGAATCGGCGGATCCGATCTCGGCCCGCATCTCGTGTGCGCGGCGCTTGCGCCGCATCGCGTGCGGGGCCGCACGGAACCGAACGCCGGTCCGGACATCTCGTTCGTGTCCAATGTCGATCCCTGGCATCTCTCGCGCGCGCTCGCCCCGCTCGATCCCGCGACGACGCTGTTCATCGTCACCTCGAAGGCGTTCACCACCGGAGAAACGCTCGCCAACGCCGCGAGCGCGAAGGAATGGCTCGCCTCCGGACTGGGCCGCGACAGGGACGTCGGCATCCATTTTGTCGCCGCCACCGGCAACGCTGCGGCCGCAGAGGCATTCGGCATCGCGAAAATCGACGTGCTGCCGCTGCCGGACTGGGTCGGCGGCCGTTTTTCGCTCTGGTCGGCGGCAGGGCTTGTTATCGCGGTCGCGCTCGGCTGGGAGAAATTTGCCGGACTCGTCGACGGCGCGGCAAGCGTCGACCATCACTTTCGCACGACACCGTTCGAGCGCAACCTGCCCGTGGTGCTCGGCCTCACCGGCTGGTGGAACGCCGCGCTGCTGAAACACACCGAACGGGTGGTCGTTCCGTATTCGCAGGCGCTCGCGCGACTTCCGGCGTATCTGCAGCAGGTCGTCCTCGAGAGCAACGGCAAACGCGTCGCGCGCGACGGCAGTGCGATTGCGGGACCGACCACCGCCTCGCTCTGGGGCGATACCGGCACCAATGGCCAGCACGCCTTTTTCCAGTGGCTGCACCAGGGAACGCGCGAAGCGCCGGTCGAGTTCATCGTCCCGGTAGTCACCGCTCACCCGCTCGCCGACCAGCAGTCGCTGCTCGTCGCGAACGCGCTGGGGCAATCGCAGGCGCTGATGGATGGCCGCGGCGACGCGTTGCTGCGCGCCGAATTTTCCGCCAAGGGGTTGACCGGCGCGTCGCTCGACGCCGCGATCGCGGCGCGCATCTGCCCCGGCAATCGCGCGTCGACGACGATCCTGATGCCCGAGCTCGATGCCCGTCGGCTGGGCCAGCTGCTGGCGCTCTACGAGCACCGAACGTTCGTCGAAGCGGTGCTCTTCGGCATCAACCCTTTCGACCAGTTCGGCGTCGAGCTCGGCAAGACGCTCACCACGCCGATCCTGGCGGCGCTGGCGAAGGATTTCCCGTTGCCGGAGGCGACCGACGCGTCGACCCGCGGGCTCGTCGCGCACGTCCGCACGCTCGCGGCCCGCGCGCGCGAAACGCGTTAGCAACCCCTAGCGGGCGAGGCGGATGGCCGTCGCCAGCTCGTGGACCGCGGTCGCGTAGAGCCTGCTCCGGTTGTAGCGCGTCAGCACGTAGAAATTGTGGCAGGCGATCCAGTAGCTCGCGCCCTCGACGCCGTCGGCATCCCTTTCCTCGAGCATCAGCAATGCGACCGGATCGGGTGCGAGGTCGGGCGGCGCGCCGGACGCGGCGACACCGTCGGACGACCACGCGTCGGCCGAGCGTCGCTCGCTGATCCCGCCGTCGAGACGCCGCTGCAGGGCGACGAGACTCTCGTCGGCAATCGCGGCCGGCAGCAATACCGGCTGTCCGCGCTGCCAGTCGTGCCGCGCAAGGTAGCTCGCGACGCTGCCGACGATGTCGGCAGGACTTGACCAGAGATCGATGCGGCCGTCGCCGTCGAAATCGACGGCGTATCGGCGATAGCTGCCCGGCATGAACTGGGGAACGCCTAGCGCGCCGGCGAACGACCCCTTGGGCAACGTCGGGTCCACGTGCTGGTCGCGCACCAGCAGCAGATACTCCTTCAGTTCGCCGCGAAAGAACGCGGCACGACGCGGGTAGTCGAACGCCAGCGTCGCAAGCGCATCGAGCGCGCGGTGGTTGCCGGTGTTGCGGCCGTAGTACGTCTCGACACCGATGATCGCGACGATGACTTCCGGCGGAACGCCGAACTGCTCCTCCGCGCGAGCCAGATCCGCGGCGTGCGCATTCCAGTAGGCAACGCCGCCGCCCACACGCTCATTCGACAGGAAGGGCGGCGCGTATTCGTACCATTTCGGCGGAGCGAGCAGCGGTCGCTGCATCGCCTCGACGGTCTGCGGGCGGTAGCGGGCGGCAGCGAAGGCGCGCGTCAATCCGGCGCGATCATAGCCGTGTTCAGCTGCCATCTCGTCGATGAACGCCCGCACGTCCGCGCGTCCGGCGTAGGTTGCGGACGGCGCAGCCTTTGCGCCGGCGGCGAACGCCGGCGACGACGCAGCAATGCCTCCGCACAGCAGAACGAGCATGGCGCGAGTTGCAAGATGCATGGAGTGCGGGTCCGGGAGCGAAAGCGCGCGAATGGTATCATCGCGCGGTGTTTCCATCTCGTGCGATGCACGCTTGCCGCGCCTTGCCGCGCGATGCCCTGTAGTTCCGGCACCCATTCGCCCGGATGATGTACCCGCTGCTGCGCCCGCTCCTGTTCGCGCTCGACCCCGAGACCGCGCATCACGCGACCCTCGCAGGCATGGATGCCGCCGCGCGCGTCGGACTCGCGCGAGCATTTGCTCCACAGGTCCCCGACGCTCCGGTCGACGTGATGGGGTTGAGGTTTCCGAATCGCGTGGGCCTGGCCGCGGGGCTCGACAAGAACGCTGCGCACATCGACGCGCTGGCATCGCTCGGATTCGGCTTCCTCGAGTGCGGCACGGTGACCCCCCGCGCCCAGCCGGGCAACCCGAGGCCGCGGCTGTTCCGCCTGCCATCAGCCGAGGGGCTGATCAATCGCATGGGCTTCAACAACGACGGCGTCGCGCGTTTTCTCGCGAACGCGGCGCGCGCGTCGCCGCGCGGCATCCTCGGCATCAACATCGGCAAGAACTTCGACACGCCCAATGCGCACGCGGTCGACGACTACCTCGCCTGCCTGCGCGCCGTCTACGCGCGAGCGTCCTACGTGACCGTCAACATCTCGTCGCCGAACACCAAGGGATTGCGCGACCTGCAGTCGGACGACGCACTGGGCGCACTCCTGACGGCGCTCAAGAAGGAACAGGCCGCGCTCTCGGACACGCACGGCAAATACACGCCGATCGCCATCAAGATCGCGCCGGACCTGAGCCCGGCGGCCCTCACGGGCATCGCACGGCTCCTCGTCCGCCATCGCGCCGACGCCGTCGTCGCCACCAACACGACGGTCTCACGCGATGCCGTGCACGGGATGCGGCACTCCGACGAAGCGGGCGGCCTCTCCGGACGCCCGCTCCGCGCGCAGGCGACCGAGGTGGTGCGCACGATGGCAAAAGCCCTGGACGGCGCGCTGCCGATCATCGGCGTCGGCGGGATCCTTTCGGGTGCCGATGCCAGGGAAAAGGTCGACGCGGGTGCCGCGCTGGTGCAGATCTACACGGGCCTCATCTACCGCGGCCCCGACCTCGTCGCGGAGTGTGCGCAGGCGCTTTTGGAACGCTGACCGGCCGACACCGGACGAGGCCGGTCAGGCACGCGCGTGGACCAGCATCTTTCCGTCCGCTTCCGCGACGACGACGCCGCTCTGGTTGCGGCAGGTGCCCGCCAGCACGACAACGCCGCCGCCGTGATGCGGCTTCGCATGCTTCTCGGTGACGGTCCAAGTCGTCGTCAGCGTGTCTCCCGCGCGCACGGGCGCCTTGAATCGCGCCGCATGCTCGAGGTACGCGATCGCGGTGCCGTGGAAGTACATCCCGACCGGCGCGCCCATCAGCGCGCTGGTGATCATGCCGTGCAGGATCCGCGTGCCGAAGCGAGAGCCCTTCGCGTACTCGTCGTTGACGTGATGCGGGTTGAAGTCGCCGATGAGACCGGCGCCGAGCACGAGGTGCGTGTCGGTGATCGTGATCGAGCGGCTGAACGTGTCCCCGATCGCGACGTCGTCGAACGCGTGACCGCTGGCATCCATGCCCAGGCTCGCCTTCACTGCGATGCGCCCGCATCGAGCGGCGCCGCACGCGCGCCTTCCGGTGAACACGAAATCGGGAGACTTCATGCGTCGCGCATTTCCCCGGAAGGCGCGACCCCGAGCGGCTCCCAGCGAAAGCCGCCCGCCTCGACGCCGGCGACCAGATGGGCGAGCGCGGCATCGGCCTGCGCGGGATCGCCGCGGACGCCGAGCTCGATCCGGCGGCCGCCGTCGGGCATGAACGAAGGAAGGCTGAAGAGCTTGAGCGTCGGAAAGCGAGCGACGTTGTCGTCCATCACGGGCAGCAGCTGGCTTTCGCCTGCGCCGTAAACCACGATGGCGCGCTCCGCCGACGGCGGCCCCGCGAGCGCCGGGTATCGCGTATCGAGCACCCAGTCGAGCATCGGCCACGCCATCTGCGGAAAGCCGGGAAAGAAGTGATGGTCCCGAACGGAAAACGACGCGACGCGGTTCACCGGGTTGGGAATGATCGCGGATCCTTCCGGAAAATCCGCCATCAGAACGCGGTGCGGCCATGCCTCGGCGCCGAACCGCGCCTCGATTTCCGCAAGCGCCTCGGGATGTCGCGCGAGCGGCACGCCGAGCGCGGCGGCGGCGGCCTGTCGCGTATGGTCGTCCGGGGTCGCGCCGACGCCGCCGAACGCGAATACGACATCGCCGGAGGCGAACGACTCGCGCAGCACGGCGATGAGCCGGGCGCGATCGTCGCCCTCGTAGCGCGCCCACGCGAGCGGAAGCCCGCGGCCGGCGAGCGTTTCGATGACGTGCGCGAGATGCTTGTCGGCGCGCTTGCCGGACAGTATCTCGTCGCCGATGACGAGTGCGCCGATGCGGAGAGCCACGGTCACCGGAATCCGGCAGTCTGCTACGCCGCGGCTTCCTCTTCGGGATACTTGGTGCCGATCTGCTGCATCATCGAGCCGAACGCGCGGTCGATCAGCGGCTCGGCTTCGACCAGACGCGCGCGGTCGGAGCGGAAGCGCTCGGCGAGTTCCTCGGCGGTCATCGAAAGCGCCTTCTGACCCTGCCGGTTGGTGAAGAGATACGTACCGCGCAGCGGACTGATCCACGCCAGCTTCGCGAACGCGAGCTGACCGTCGTCGGCCTCGAACTCTATCCACGTGCCGCGCTCGAGGCTCTCCGCGATCTCGAGGAATTGATCCTCGATGACCTCGGCCTCCGGCTCGGCCGGCGCCGGTTCGGCCTGCTCCATCGCCGCCGCGAGAAGTTCGGCCTTGGCGGCGGCGACATCGTCGCCGGCCGCCTTCGCAATGACCGCCTCGGCCTTCGCCTGCTCTGCCACGGCCGCCGTGGGCAGCGACACGGCGGCAAGCGCCGGCTTCACCGCCGCCGCGTGCGCCTCGACCAGGTTCGACATGAAGCGCTCGCGGTCCTCCGCGGGCCACGTCACGCCCTGCATTCCCGCCGACATCCGCTTGAGCAGCGACGGCAGGAGCGCGACCAGATGCCGGCGGTCCTCGTTCGTCTTCTTGGGCTGCACGCTCCAGACGAGATCCTCGAGCGTCGCGACGGCCTGGCCCCAGGCATCGCTCTCGTCGCCCTGCTGCAGGTAGACGTGCTCGAGGGCGGCTTGCCAGTGCACGCGCAGAAACGACGCGAGGAAATTCGGGATCGGGTACTGCTCGATGCGCCGCTCGACCTCCACCTTCGAAACGGCCGTGGCGATCTGCCGGCGATCGTTCTGGTTGATCTCCTCGGCAGTCGTCTGGATATTGGCCTCGGCGGCCTTTTCCTCCTCGGCGAGAAACGTCTCGAGGTCGACGCGGAGCTCGTCGAAGATCTCGAGGTTGTCGGTGAATCCGTCGAGGATCCGGTGGACGATGACGTCGATCTTGCGGTAGAGGGGGTCCTCCTGGCCCATGACCGGCGACCACCCGAGCCCGGCTTCGGCCAGCGCGTTGACGAGCAGGCGCGACGGGTGGCCCTTCTTGGCGAAGAACGCGCCGTCCAGCATCGCGGCCTTCAGCACCGGGATCTGCAGCCGCGCGAGCAGCGCCTTGATGCCGTCCGGCAGATCCTTGGTCTCGAAGATGAAATCGAACAGCATCGCGACCAGCTCGATCGTCATCGACTCGAGCTGGTTCGCCTTCTTGCCCAGCGGCGATTCCTGCAGGTCGCGCAGGACGTTGTGCGTGCCCTGCGGGATTCCCGAGAACTGGACGAACGTGCCTTCGCCCAGGTCGAAGTCGCTTTCGCCGGCCTGCAGCCGCGCGAGGCCTTCGCCTAGTGCTGGAGTCGCGATGATCGGCGCGCCGGGCACATAACCGGACGACGTCGTGGCAAGCGGACCCCTCGGGATGTACGGCGACGGCGGCGCGGCGTCTATCTGCGGGTAGTCGCCGCCGGCGCCCTGCGGCATGCGCTGAGGCATGGACCCCGGTTGCGCAGCGGCGGACTGGCCCGCGAACATCCGCCGGAACAGCGACATCACGTCGACCTCGGCGGGCGAATGGTCGGGATGAACCGGCGGAGGGGGCGGCGCCTCCGGCGGCGCGGCGGCGGCCTTGGCCCGCTCGGCCGGCCTGCGCTTGTTGAGAATCGACGCGCGGGATCCGGTGGGAACGACGTGCAGCTCGATCAGGTGCTTGTTGAGATCGGCGTAGATGGCGTTGATGTCGTCGAGCTGCGCCTGGTTCAGCTCCTTCAAGATCGCATACTTGATGCGTTCCTCGCCCTTGATGATCTTCAGGGCTTCGGCGAACGAGTCGACGATGGACGCCGGCGCCAAGGGATTCTGGCCCGTTTCGAGCTCCGGCTTGCCCAGAAGGTGCCCGATCGCCCGATTCAGCACCTGCAATTCGTCAAAGCATCCGTTCTCCACGACGCGCGTGATGTTGCCGGTGACCACCGACTCTTCCATCGCGGAGGTATCGACCAGTGTCAGCATGTCGCCATCGAGCTTGGAGAAGTCCGCCTTGGCGACTTCCTTCCCCGAGATTCCGTCGTTGACGCGCTGGCGCAGCCGTCGCTCGAACTCGCCCATCAGCGTCGGTCGGTCCATCCGGAGCGCCACGCGCGCGTCCATGTAGATCTGCTGCTCTTCGCGCTCGTCGGTCCGGCCGGCGCGCTCCATCAGCATGTCGGACACGCGGTCGAGCAGCGTGGTGAAGGCAAGCAGGACGCGGTGGATGGCGAGATCCCGGCAGTCGGCCAGGATCTTCGCCATCTCGCGCGACACGGGCCGTCGGGCGGCCGATTCGGTGGTCGGTGAATTCATCCTCGTTGCGCCGATATACCACCCGTTGCCGAATCCGCAGGGCACGGAACTGCGGCGGCCATCTGCCCGAAGCGCGAGCTAGAATTCTTCGGACCAAACTCCGCTAAGTTACTGTAGCACGGGCGGATTCCGCTTGCCAGCACCACAAAGGACCCGTCTTACCGGTCAAGGTCCGCCCACGCCCGTTCCACGCGCTTATATGACACCGGAAACGGCGTCCTCAACTCCTGGGCGAACAGCGACACCGAAAGCTCCTCGAGGAGCCAACGGAACTCCTCGAGCTTCGGCTCGGACCGCGCGGCGACACGATTTCGCTCGACCCGCTCCCCGTAACGCCGCCACCAGTCCCTCACGGCGCCGGAATGTTTCGCATCGCGGGCCGGATTCGTCGGCGAACTTCGCGATCCGGCGATCGAGCGCCTTCAGGTAGCGCGGGAGGTGACCCAGACGGGCCCATGGCGTCGCCCCGAAGAAACCCGGGTGGACGAGGCCGTCACGTCGCGCGCGGACGTCTGCCGCAAGGGGTGCATGAGTCTTCGGCATAGCGGCAATCCGTTGCGTCAGCGCGTGATGCTCGGCCGCGATGGAGCCGAGGAGCCGGAACGCGCCTTCCGCGACGGCGGGAAGCCGGGTACGCGCCCGCCTGACCTGGTCGGCAAACGCGGTCTCGGTCCGCGGCAACGCATCGTCGCCGACGAACGCGCGATCGAGGATGGCGGAGATGACGTCCGCGAGAAGACGGTCGGTGGGTAGGGTCGTCTTCAACTGCAGCGCCGCTTGCGAAAATCCCGGCGCGCCCTTCTCCAGGCGGGTGCAGGCATCCTTCAGCGCAAATCCGATGAGACGGACGACGCCGGCGCGCGTCGATGCGTCGGCCACCGCGCGCGTGTCGCAAAGGGCCATCGATACGGAATCGCCTTCGTCCACCAGCGCGGGATAGCCGGTGACCCGCTGGCCATCGTTCACGCGGGTCAACGATTCCGGCAGATCGCCAAAGTCCCAGCCCCGCAGACCGCGCCGCTCGACCGGGGGGCCGGCCTGCGCGAACGACAGTTGCGCAGCCTCCCCCAGCTGCACGCGCAGCGCGGCGAGGTCGCGCCCGCAGCCCAGCTCCTCGCCCGCCGCGTCGACCACCTTTACGTTGACGACGAGATGCGGAGGCAGTGCGACGGCATCCCACGAATGCAGCGGCAGCGCCGCGCCGAGGCGCGACGCAAGCCACGCGCGAAGCGCGTCCGCCAGCGGCTCCCCGCCCGGCGAATTCGCGTCGAGAAACGCGGTGACGGCATCGGGCAGCGGCGTCAGCCGGTTGCGAACGGCCTTGGGAAGCGCCTTCAGCAGCAGCAGTACCTTCTCGCGGATCATTCCGGGCACGAGCCACGTCAGGCGCGCGGCGTCGACCTGGTTCAGGAGCGAGATCGGCACGGTCAGCGTGAGACCGTCCAGCGGATGCCCGGGCGCGAAACGGTACCTGAGCGGGAGGCTCGTGCCGCCCATCGAGAGCGACTCGGGAAACAGCACCTCGGTCACCTGGGACGCCGCATGCCGCATCAGCGTCTCGCGCGACAGGAACAGGAGACGCGCATTCCGGGCCTCGGCCTCCTCGCGCCAGCGCTCGAAAGTCACCCGCGAATGGACGCCATCCGGTACACGTTCGGCATAGAACCGCTGCAATGACGGCGTCGTCGACCAGCACGTCCTCGCGTCGCGCCTTGTGCTCCAGTTCCGCGATGTCGGCCACGAGCTTCAGGTTGTGCGCGAGAAACGCACCCTTCGTCGCGAGCGCGCCCGGAACCAGCGCCTCGCGGATGAAGACGTCTCGGGCGCCGACGGGATCGACGCGGCCGTAGGAAACACGGCGACGAGGCACGAGCGTCAGTCCATAGAGCGCGACGCGCTCGCTCGCGACCACTTCCCCGCGTTCCGCGTCCCAGTGCGGCTCGAAATGCTCGCGCGTGACGCGATCGCCGGCGACCGCTTCGATCCACTCCGGCTCGATCTTCGCCGCGCACCGCGCATACAGCCGCGTGGTTTCGACGAGCTCGGCGGCCAGCACCCATTTCGGCGCCTTCCTGGCGAGACCGGATCCCGGATGCAGCTGGAACCGGATTCCGCGCGCGCCGAGGTAGGCCTGACCTTCGGAATCCTTGATGCCGATGTTGCCGAGAAATCCCGCCAGCAGCGCTTCGTGGATGGTGCGATATCTCGCCGCGTCGATCGTCGCCGGCAGCCGTGCTTCCCATTTCCAGCCCTGCTCGGCGATTTCGGCGGCGAGTTGCGCGTGCACGTCGCGCCATTCGGCGAGGCGAAGGTACGAAACGAAGCGGGCACGGCAGGCGTCGACACGCCGCCGGTGCGAAAGCCTCTCCTCGAGCTGCGCGCCGAAGAATTCCCACAACGCGATGAACGACAGGAAATCGGAGCGATCGTCGCGAAACATGAGGTGCGCCTGATCGGCCGCCTGCTGCTTCGCCAGCGGCCGGTCGCGCGGATCGGGAACCGAGAGCGCGCTGGCGATGACGAGCATCTCGGCAAGGCACCCGGCCGACCGCGCGGCGAGGACCATGCGGCCGACGCGCGGATCGACCGGCAGCCGCGCGAGCTCGCGGCCCAGCGGCGTCAGCGCACGATCGTTGTCGACGGCCGACAGCTCCTGCAATTGCTGGTAGCCGTCCGCGATCGCGCGAGGCGTCGGCGACTCGACAAACGGAAATGCGTCGACGGCGGACAGTCCCAGCGCCGCCATCCGCAGAATCACGGCAGCGAGCGACGAGCGGAGGATCTCCGGCTCGGTGTACTTCGGCCGCGCGGCAAAGTCGTCCTCGCCGTAGAGCCGAACGCAGATGCCGGCCGCGACACGGCCGCAGCGGCCCGCGCGCTGGTTCGCCGCGGCCTGCGAGATCTTTTCCACCTGCAGGAGCGTCGTCTTGTTGCGCACCGAGTAGCGCTTGACGCGCGCGAGCCCGGAATCGATCACGAAGCGGATGCCGGGCACCGTCAGCGACGTCTCCGCGACGTTGGTGGCGAGCACGATCCGCCGGCCGCGCGACGGGGCGAACACCCGCTGCTGCTCCTGCACGGTGAGCCGCGCGTAGAGGGGCAGGATCTCGATGGCGGACGCATACGGGCGGCGCGCAAGGCCTTTGCCGAGCAGGAGCGCGGTCTCGCGGATCTCGCGTTCACCCGGCAGGAACACGAGGATGTCCCCCGGCCCCTGGCGCCACAGGTCCTCCGCCGCGGCGACGATCGAATCTTCGAGTTCCTCCTCGTCGTCGGTCTCCTCGCCGGCCGTCGTCAGCGGACGGTAGCGAATCTCGACCGGAAAGACCCGCCCCGAAACCTCGATCACCGGGGCCGGGACATCCGGCGTCCCGAAATGCCGCGCGAAGCGCTCCGCGTCGAGCGTCGCCGAGGTGACGATGACCCTGAGGTCCGGCCGCCGCGGCAGCAGCTGCTTCAGGTACCCCAGCAGGAAATCGATGTTGAGACTGCGCTCGTGCGCCTCGTCGACGATGATCGTGTCGTAGGCCGCGAGCGTCGGATCGCCCTGCGTTTCCGCGAGCAGGATGCCGTCGGTCATCAGCTTGACGTAGGCGCCGGGCTTCGTGTGGTCGGCGAAGCGCACCTTGTAGCCGACGGCGTCGCCGGGTGCCGTGCCGAGCTCGTGCGCGATTCGCGCCGCGACCGTCCGCGCGGCGATGCGGCGCGGTTGCGTGTGCCCGATGAGTCCGCGGTCCCCGCGCCCGAGCGCCAGGCATATCTTCGGCAGCTGCGTCGTCTTTCCGGACCCCGTCTCGCCGCAGACGATGACCACCGGGTGATCGCGGATCGCCGCCGCGATCTCCTCCGCGCGCTGCGCAACGGGCAATTCGGCGGGATACGAGATCGCCGGCCGGCGCGCCGCACGCGCCGCGCGGAGCTCGGTCGAGCGCGTGACCGCGATCGCGATGCGTTCCCATTCGGACGCGGAGGCCCGCCCTCTTCGCGCACGCTCGATGCGGCGCGCCAGCGTCTGCGCGTCCGCGGCCATCGCCCCGGCGAGTTGGCGCTGAGTCGGTCGGCGGGTGACGATGGGGCCATACGGCGGAACGGACGGGAGGCGAAGCGCGGCGACGGCCCGGGAACCGTGCGGGCGGGCCGAGCGGCGCCGCCGATTCTACCGTGTCGACCCGACACGGGGTTATGATGCGGCCCAATCGCGACGCGGCGGCCGCGTGCCGTCCGTCCGACGACGATTCGAAACCGGAGGAAATTCCATGGCCCGTCCCGTGCGCACCACCGTGCTCGCCGTGTGCTCGCGACCGCATTCGCCGTACTCGCTCCGCCGACCGACGCCAAGACGCTCCGCTGGGCCGGCCGCGGCGACATGCAGACGACCGATCCGCACTCGCAGAACGAAAATCTCACCAACAACATCAACCAGCTTGTCTACGAATTCCTCGTCGTGCGCGACAAGACGCTCGGCATCAAGCCAGCGCTCGCGGAGTCGTGGACGCAGGTCAATCCCACGACCTGGCGTTTCAAGCTCCGTCCGGGCGTCAAGTTCCACGACGGCACGCCGTTCACCGCCGACGACGTCGTGTTCAGCTTCGAGCGCGCGCGGGCGGAGACCTCGCAGCTCCGCGCCTATGCCAATGCCTCCGGGATCCCGAAGAAGATCGACGACCTCACCGTCGAGTTCACGACCAACGGCCCCAATCCGGTCGAGCTCGAGCACATCAACACGATCAACATCATGAGCCGCGCGTGGTGCGAGAAGAACCGCGCAACCAAGCCGCAGAATTACACGCAGAAGGAGGACATGATCACCGCGCACCAGGCGAACGGCACCGGCGCGTACATGCTGAAGGCGCGCGAGCCCGATATCAAAACGGTCCTCGTCAAGAATCCGAACTGGTGGGGGATCAAGGAGGGTCGCTTCGAGGGCAACGCCGACGAGGTTGTCTACACGCCGATCGTCTCCGACGGCACGCGGGTCGCCGCGCTTATCTCGGGCGAGGTCGACCTCGTCAACGATCCGCCGCCGCAGGACGTTCCGCGGCTTTCGCAAACGCCCGGCATCAAGGTGCTGGAAGGGACCGAGAACCGCATCGTGTTCATCGGCATGGACCAGGCGCGCGACGAGCTCCTGTACTCGAGCGTGAAGGGCAAGAATCCGTTCAAGGACAAGCGCGTGCGCCAGGCGCTCTACCAGGCGATCGACATCGACGCGATCCAGAAGAACACGATGCGCGGCCTCTCGCAGCCGTCCGGCGCGCTGCTGCCTTCGCCGCTGCAGACGACGCCGGAGCTCGAGAAGCGGCTCCCGTTCGACAGGGCGGCGGCGAAGAAGCTGATGGCGGACGCCGGCTACCCGAACGGCTTCGAGGTGACGCTCGATTGCCCGAACAACCGCTACGTGAACGACGAAAAGATCTGTCAGGCGCTGGCCGCGATGTGGAGCCAGATCGGCGTGACGACGCGTGTCAACGCGATGCCGCGCGCGAATTATTTCCCCAAGCTCGAGAAGACCGACACGAGCATGTACATGCTGGGCTGGGGCGGCGCCACGACCGACGGCATCTTCGTCCTGCAGCCGGTGCTGTCGACGTTCAACGGCAAGGGCGACGGCGACTACAACTACGGCCGCTACACGAACGCGAAGCTGGACGAGCTGACCGCGAAGATCAAGACCAACGTGAATGCCACGGAACGGCTGGACCAGATTCATCAGGCGCTGCTCGCGCACAATGCGGAGGTCAACCACCTGCCGCTGCACCGGCAGGTGATCCCGTGGGCGGCGCGCAGCAACGTCACCGCCGTGCACCGCGCCGACAACAACGTCATTCCCTACTGGGTCACGATCCAGTAGCCGGCCCCGTCGTCTCTTCTATGGTCGCTGCCGCGACTTCCCGGGCGCGACGCAGATAGCGCGTGGCGGCCCATGCGACCGCCACGGTCACGCCGATCGATATCGCCGAATTGAAGATCGCGCGGGGATGGCCGGCGCGCAGCGCGCCCTCCGCGATTTCGAGCACGGCGCCCGTCGCGACAAACGCCGGGACCGCGAGCGCGTCGAACCGGAGCGTGCCGTAAACCGCCGCCACCAGCGCGGCTCCGGCGAGCGCGCCGACCGCACCCGCGACGACCGCGTCGCGCGAGCCTCCGAGTCCCAGCGTCGCGAAGATCGCGATCACGATGAACGCGGTCAGCCAGCCGCGGCGTTGCCAGGCGGCCGTCAGCTGACCGAACCAGTGGAGCAGGAACACCGCGACCGCAGTCGCATAGAGCACGTGGATGCCCGCGAGGACCGAACCCAGCCAGGGCAGCGCGAGCGACTCGACGCCGAATGCCGGCCATAGAGGGATCGACTGCGGCAGCAGCGCTGCCGCGATCGCGCCGACGCCCGCCACGAAGCATCGCCGCTGCGATCCCGGACACCCAGGCGGGCGCACGCGACGCCGGAACGAGCGGCCGCTCGTGTGCGGCCGCAAACGAGCCTACACCCGCGGCAAGCCCCAGCAGGAGCGCGGCGACGACGCCGCCGGCAAGGGCGGCCGCGACCGCGAATCCGGCCTGTGTGGCGATCGGCTCGGTCGTCCTGAAGTTCATCGCGAGCACCGGCCACGAATTCGCGACGCCGATCGCGCTCATCACCATCACAATCGATGTCATTCGCCACCAGCGCGCGGCGGTCGCGGCGGTGATGCGTCCAGTCCTGCACCGCCATGACCAGCGCAACGAGGCCGGCGACACCCAGCACGCCGGCGAGCACCATGCGCAGGAGCAGCGTATTGCCGCTTAGTTCGCGTTCGGCGCGCAGCCACGATTCGGGCACGTGGACATAGCGACCGTAACCTGCGATTTCGTCGCCGGCAATCGTCACGAGGATCCGTGCTTCGCCGTCCGTGCCGACGTCCGCCAGAGGCTCGGCGAACGTGAAGGCCCAGTCGGCGCGGGCAGGCAGCTGCTGCTCTTCGGCGCCGACGACCGTCAGCGTCGACGGATCGAGATCAAGGCGATCCTTGACCGCTTTCCGCGCGAGAACCAGTGCCTCCTCGCGCACAAGGCGCGCGCCTGCCCGCGATTCGGGCAACGCATGCCGGATCTGGCGGACGTTGCGGCGCCCGTCGACCGTCACCCGCCATTCCTCCGCGCGCTCGTCGACGTCGCCGTCGAAGCGTGCGTAGCGGACCTCCCACAACGGCGGCGGGAGCGTATTGCCGATGAGCTTCGCATACGCGTCGCGGCCTGCGACGCGCCAGACGAACTTGTGGCCTTCCCAGCGCGACGGATCCTCGGACGCAAGCCGCACGATGGACGCCTGTCGCCATTCGGGGCCGAGCGCGACACCGCGGGAGACGAGCGCGGCGTTGGCGATCGCTTCCGCCTCCCCACGCGACATCTGCAGCGAGGGAACGTCGGCATGGAACGGCGTCGCCAGCGCCCAGGCCACGAAGCCGGCTACGCCAAGCACGGGCAGCGCGCGCTGAAAGAATGCGACGCGGCCGGTGATCCGCGACTCTGTCGCAGCGGAAGGGTGCGGTCCCGAGCGCGCCGCGGCAGCCGGCGGCCGCCATGCCCCGTTGCGAAGACGATCGGGCAACTCGCGCCAGGATCCTCCCGCGATCCGGCGCGCAATGACGATGGCCACCGGCACCAGTCCCGCAGCGATGACCAGCGCGCGCGACGGGAGCACCCCCGGCGCATCCGCAAGGAAGATCGGTATCGACATCAGTGCGAGGTCGAACAGCGCATGCAGAAGGATGGTCGGGACAAGGCCGAAGCGCAGGAAGATGAGTGCCCACAGGATCGCCGGAACGAAGAGCTCCACCAGGCGCGAATACGACGGGAAGCCCGGGTAATTGGCGTGCCCCCCGCCGAACACGAGCGCCTGCACGACGACGGCGAGTGCGAGCGCCGCCGTGCGATGGCCGTAACGCGCGCCGATGAGCGCCGCCAGCGAAAGCGGAACCGCGCGGAACAGGCATTCCTCCATGAATCCCGCCTGCAGCGCGATCGCGATCGGCCCGAGCGCCGGCACCGCGCTGCCCAGGATCTCCGGATCGGTCAGCGACTCCGACGGCTGCCACCAGCCGAGAAAGTGGTTCGTCACGTAATAGAACGCGGCGATCAGGCCGAGCGCAATCGGTACGAAGAGATAGCCGCCGGCGGTGCGCCCAAGCACCGCGGTGGTCGGCGCGGCGTCGCGCGACCAGACGCGCCAGAGCTGCGGATGGTCGGCAAAGGCGCGGCGGGACAGACTCTCGGCCGCCATGAACACGAGCGAATAGGCCAAGCCGCCTGCGAACGTGAGGCCCGCGGCGGTGCCCGCTGCGCGCAGCCAGAAGGTGGTCACGGACTGCGCCGTGTCGAAGTCGAACCACTCCGATGGCGTATTGGCGAGCGAGGCCGCGCCGAGCAATCCGCCCACCACGAATCCGGCCAATACTGCCGGCCGCCACAGGAGGAAGCGGCGACGCAGCAGCCACAGGACGCCCAGAATGCAGCCGCCCACGCCGTAGAGGACACCGGCGACGAGGCCCGCCGCGCGCGCGATCGCGTCGTTGGCGCTGCGGAGCTCGCTGTACCTCCGCTCGAACGACTCGGGCACGTGAACGAAGTGCGTGACTTCGGTGAGCGCGTCGCCGGTGACCGACAGCCGCAGCCGGAATCGCGAGTCGGCGATGTTGCCGGCCGTGCGCTCGTAGACGAAGCCGTGGTCGACGCGGCCTGTCGTGCGCGTCTGCTGCGTCGCCTCGAGCAATCGGAAATTGCCGAAATCGACGTTCCAATCGTCGCGCGCGCGCGCTTCGGCGATTCGGCGCGCGGACTCACGGTCGACCGCCATGCTGCCAACGGGAACGAACCCCTCGGGGCGCTTCCGAACGAATCCCCATGGGGCACCATCGGGCCGAAAACGGAGGATCGCCTCGTCCGCCTCGCCGGGCCGGAAGAGCCGCACGTCCCACCAGTAAGGCGCGAACGTGTCGCCCGCGACCAGTGCCGCGAAGGCGGTCTTGCCACCGCCTTCGAGCTCCACGTAATTCTGGGTCTCCTGGTCATGCGAGAACCGCGCGGCCGAGCGCGCGTCGGCCGGAGCGAGCGCCAGGCGCCCCGCAATATCCACTGCCTTCGCGATCGCCTCGGCCCGCCCGAGCTTGATGTCGAGGTTGACGAGCGGGATCGCCAGCGGAAAGAGGCGCCACGCGACAAAAAGCGCCACCGCGGCCGCAAGGCAGTAGACGATCCAGAATGCGGGCCGACGGGTCAGTGCGAGCGTCGCCACGTCACCGGCTTCTCGGTCGATGGCATTGCGACGCAAGGCACGCGCATGCGCTTCCGGCCCCATGGAACGATGTCATCTCGACCGCCGTTGTATCACCTCGCGCGCCGCGAGCGCCGAGATCGCGTCCTCCGTCATGCCGAGCCGGTCGCGCAGGACCGCCTCGGTGTGCTCGCCCAGCAGCGGCGGCGCCAGGTCATAGACGAGAGGCGTCGCCGAGAACCCGAGAGGCGCACGCACTTGCGGCACGGTCCCCGCCAGCGGATGCGGGAGGTCCGTGCGCAGGCCGCGCGCGACGACCTGCGGATCCGCGAAGACCTGGTCCAACCGGTTGATCGGGCCGCAGGGAATGCCAAGGGGTTCGAGTGCATCGAGCCATGCACGCTGCGACCGCTCCCGCACGACGGCAGCGACCAGCGGCACCAGCGTTTCGCGGTTGCGCACGCGGTCGGCGTTCCTGGCGAAGCGCGGGTCGGCCGCCCATTCCGACCTCCCGGCGACGTCGCAGAATTTCGCGAATTGCGAGTCGTTGCCGACCGCGAGGATCACGTGGCCGTCCGCGCATGCGAACACGTGATACGGCACGATGTTCTGATGGGCATTCCCGATCCTTCCCGGTGGAGTCCCCGTGACGAGATAGTTGTGCGACATCGTCGCCATGAGCGCCACGGCAGAGTCGAGGAGGCAGGTGTCGATCCACTGCCCCTGCCCCGTCCGGTCGCGGTGCGCGAGCGCCGCCTGGATCGCGACGGTCGCGTACATGCCCGTCATCAGATCGGAGATCGCAACACCGGCCTTTTGCGGCCCGCCTCCCGGAAGGTCGTCGCGTTCGCCCGTCACGCTCATGAATCCGCTCATGCCCTGGATGATGAAATCGTAGCCGGCGCGATCGGCGTACGGTCCGTCCTGGCCGAACCCGGTGATCGAGCAGTAGACGAGACGCGGGTTGATTGCGGCCACGCTCGCGAAGTCGAGCCGGTACTTCGCGAGCCCGCCGACCTTGTAGTTCTCGACCAGCACGTCCGCCTGGCTGGCAAGATCGCGAACGATGTTCTGGCCCTCGGGCGTGGTGAAGTCGATCGCGACCGAAAGCTTTCCGCGGTTACAGCACAGGTAATACGCGGCTTCGCTGGTGTCGTGCCCCTGCGTGTCCTTGAGGTAAGGCGGCCCCCACGCACGCGTGTCGTCGCCGCTGCCGGGCCGCTCGATCTTGATCACGGTCGCGCCAAGGTCGGCGAGGAGCTGCGTGCACCACGGTCCCGCGAGCACGCGGGAGAGGTCGAGAACCGTCAGGTGGGAAAGGGGGCCGGACATGGAGCGCAGCGACGGGCGGCCTTCGGCGGCAGCAGCCATTTTAGCGGACCGTCACGCACGCGCTGCGGTCACTCCTGAACGCCGGCCTCGCGCAGGCGGGCGCCCCGCGTGCAATTCCGCTTCTATGTAAGGGTCAGCCCGAAGTCATGCCTTCAGCGCCGCGAGAACCTCGTCGAGCATCTTCTTCGCGTCGCCGAAGAGCATGCGGTTGTTGTCCTTGTAGAACAGCGGGTTGTCGATGCCGGCGTAACCGGAGGCCATGCTGCGCTTCATGACGATCGACGTTTTCGCCTTCCACACTTCGAGCACAGGCATTCCGGCGATCGGGCTCGTCGGATCCTCCTGCGCCGCCGGATTCACGATGTCGTTGGCGCCGATCACCATCGCGACGTCGGTGTCCGGAAAGTCCGCGTTCAGCTCGTCCATCTCGAACACGATGTCGTAGGGCACCCTGGCTTCGGCCAGCAGCACGTTCATGTGGCCCGGCATGCGGCCCGCCACCGGGTGGATCCCGAAGCGGACGTTGATGCCCTTCTCGCGCAGCGCCTTGGTGATCTCGCAGACCGTGTGCTGTGCCTGCGCGACCGCCATGCCGTAGCCGGGAACGATGATGACGTTCTTCGCTTCGCGCAGGAGCTCGGCGGTCTCGGGCGCCAGGATCGGGTTCACCTCGCCCGCAGGCTGCACGGCCCCGGCCGCGGCCGGCGCGCCGCTGTCGGTGCCGAAGCCGCCGGCGATCACGCTGATGAAATTTCGATTCATCGCCGAGCACATGATGTACGACAGGATCGCGCCGCTCGACCCGACGAGCGCGCCGACGACGATCAACAGGTCGTTCGACAGCATGAAGCCGGTGGCCGCCGCCGCCCAGCCGGAATAGCTGTTCAGCATCGAAATCACCACCGGCATGTCGGCGCCGCCGATCGCCATCACCATGTGGACGCCGAAGAGCAGCGCGACGACGGTCATCACGATCATCGGCGTCAGCCCTTCGGCCACGCTGTGCGAATTGATGAAGACGTAGCCGTAGTAGACGACCGCCAG
The DNA here is from genome assembly GCA_963726765.1 of uncultured beta proteobacterium. Classification (GTDB taxonomy): domain Bacteria; phylum Pseudomonadota; class Gammaproteobacteria; order Burkholderiales; family Casimicrobiaceae; genus CAIWHR01. The sequence continues at coordinate 149,564 of CAVSDH010000006.1, forward strand.
CAGCCCGGCGAGGTTCAGCAGATGCCGCGCGGGCAGCAGCACGGGCTTGCCGGTGATCCTGGCCGAGAGCTTGCCGAAGGCGATCACGGAGCCCGAGAAGGTGACGGCGCCGATCAGCACGCCCACGTACATCTCGATCTCGTGGATGGATTTCTCGGCCGGCGTCATGCCGACGGAAACGGTCGGGTCGATGAAGTTGGCATAGCCGACCAGCATCGCCGCGAGGCCGACGAGGCTGTGCATCAGCGCCACCAGCTCCGGCATCTGCGTCATCTTCACGATGCGCGCGGCGTACAGGCCGATCACCGCGCCGACCGCCATGGCGCCGGCGATGTAGGGCAGGCCGGCAGCGGTGACCTGAATGCCGAAGACGGTGGCAAGCACCGCGATCGTCATGCCGATCATGCCGTAGAGGTTTCCGCGGCGGGACGTCTCCGGATTGGAGAGCCCGCCGAGGCACAGGATGAACAGGATCGTGGCTCCGAGATAGGAGACGGTCGAGAGGCTGGAGGTCATGGTCTTTGTCTTCCTCACCTGCGGAACCTCATTTGCGAAACATTTCCAGCATGCGCCGCGTCACCGCGAAGCCGCCGAACATGTTGATCGTGGCGAGCCCGATGCCGCCCACGGAGAGCCAGCGAATCCACTCGTTCGGGCGCGCGAGGTCGGCGGAGATTTTCGTCAGGTCCGGCGCGATCTGGACCAGCGCGCCGATCGCGATGATGCTGGAGACCGCGTTGGTCACGCTCATCAGCGGCGTATGCAGGGCCGGCGTCACGTTCCACACGACCATGTAACCGACGAAGCAGGCCAGCACGAACACCGTGAAGTGGGCGAGGAAGCTCGCGGGCGCGTAGCGGCCGATCAGCAGGAACAGCGCCGCGCCGACGCCGAACAGCACGGCCGTCTTCGTCGGCGACATCGGGCCGCCACCGCCGTGACCGTGGCCCTTTGGCTTGGCTGGCACGGCGACCGGCTTGGCGGCAGGCGCGGGCGGCGCGGCGGACAGCTTCGGCGCCGGCGGCGGCCAGCTGATCTCGCCCTTGTTGATCACGGTGGTGCCGCGCAGGACCTCGTCCTGCATGTCGATGTTCACGGCATCGCCGTCGATGCTCTTCGTCTTGACCATGTCCTCCATCAGGCGGAACAGGTTCGTCGCGTACAGCGTCGACGCCTGTTTCGCGAGACGGCTCGGCAGGTCCTTGTAGCCGATGATGGTGACGCCGTGCCTGACGACGACTTCGCCCGGGACGGTGCATTCGCAATTGCCGCCCTGCTCCGCCGCCATGTCGACGATGACGCTGCCCTGCTTCATCGACTTGACCATGTCCTCGGTGATGAGCCGCGGGGCGGGCTTGCCCGGAATGAGCGCGGTCGTGATGATGATGTCGACTTCCTTCGCCTGCTTCGCGAACACGTCGCGCTGCGCCTTCTGGAAGCCTTCGCTCATCACCTTGGCGTAGCCGCCGACGCCCGCCCCCGACTCCTCGTAATCGACGGGAACGTATTCGCCGCCCAGCGACTTGATCTGGTCGGCGACCTCCGGACGCGTGTCGTTGGCGCGCACGATCGCGCCGAGGCCGGAGGCGGCACCGATCGCCGCGAGGCCCGCCACGCCGGCGCCGATGACGAAGACCTTCGCCGGCGGCACCTTGCCCGCCGCGGTGATCGAGCCCGTGAAGAAGCGGCCGAACTCGTGCGCCGCCTCGATGACGGCGCGGTAGCCCCCGATGTTGGCCATCGAGGAGAGCGCGTCGAGCTTCTGCGCCCGCGAGATGCGCGGCACGCTGTCCATCGCCAGCACATTGACCTTGCGCGCGGCGAGCGCTTTCAGCAGGTCGGGATTCTGCGCCGGCCAGATGAAGCTCACCAGCGTGCAGCCCTCGCGCAGCAGCGCGACTTCGTCGTCGCCCGGGCCGCGCACCTTGAACACGATGTCGGACGTCGACCAGACACTCGCGCGATCCGGCACGATCTCGGCCCCGGCGGCGCGATAGGCTTCGTCGCTGATCTGCGCCGCGTCGCCGGCGCCCGCTTCGACGGCGACCCGGAAACCCAGCTTGATCAGCTTTTCGACGACGTCCGGCACCGTCGCGACCCGCTTTTCGCCCGGAAAGGTCTCCCGCGGAACTCCGATCAGCAATGACATTCGCTGCTCCCCTGAAACGAAATCACCCGGTCACGCTGTGCGCTGCCGATCGGCACAGCGGAATCCCGGGAATGGCGGACGGCGGCAACGTGACGCCGGAAGGGTGAAATTCGCGTAATCCTGCCACAAACCCGCGGGGAGCGCGCGTCCGGAAGTCGTGATGCACATCAATACACTGATTCGCCCGGCACCCGCGAAAGGATGTCGGGGCCGCCCGCCCTTGAGTTTTGCGCAATGCTGCGACACACTGGCGCGCCGCGGGGCACACGCCGTGAACGCACACTGGAAAGCGCACTTCGAGCGCGACATTTCCTTTCACCGGAAGACCGCGGCGATCTACGACCACGTCAACACCGAGCCGCGGCTGTTGGCGAACGACCTGTTGTTCGCACCGCTCGACCGTCGCGTCACGACCGGCGACGCGATGCTGGACCTCGGCTGCGGCACCGGCCAGATGCTGCGTCGCTACGCGTCGCGTTTCCGCCGCGCCGTCGGCGTCGATCACAGCGACGAAATGCTCGCGCTCGCGCGGCAGACCCCGCCGATGGCCGCCGAGGGCCGTTGCACGCTGGTGAAGTCGGACTTCTTCGACTATCTCGAGACGTGCGGCGACACGTACGCGTTGATCACCTGCGTCGGTTGCCTGCACCATCTCCCGGCGGACGCGTTCGGCGTGTTCTTCGAGAGGGTGCGCGCGCGGCTTGCGCATCGCGGTCAGCTGCTGCTGGCCGAGCCCGTCGACACGCAGGGCCGATCGCCGCCCGCCGCGGTCCGTCGTTGGAACGCGAGATCGGTGATGGCGACGCGCGCGGCGTTGATGCCGATGGAAGAAAGCGAAGAAGCCCCCATTCGCGAGGACGTGCTGCTCGATCTGCCGCGTGCCTTCGGCTTCGACCGCATCGTCGTGTCCCGCGGCTGGGAACTGTTCCAGCACGCCGTGCCGGCGAAGCTCGTCGATCACGTCGCGATGCGTTGGCTGCACACGCGCTTTGGCGGCGACGGTGACGTCATTGCCGCGCTGTGGGAGGCGGTCTAGGCGGCCCGCATCGTCGATTCGCCCGTACCCGCCAACGGCGGTACTTCGGCCCACCGGAATGGCCGGGGATGGACACGGGGCCCCGCCGGCGCGCCGTCACTCGTTCAGAGCACCGACGCAATCGCCCGGCCGACCTCCGACGTCGATGCCTTGCCGCCGATGTCGGGCGTGCGCGGCGCGCTCGGATCCGCGAGGACGCCTTCGATCGCCCGCACGATGGCCGCCGCCGCGTCGGCACGGCCAAGATGATCGAGCATCAGCGCGCCCGACCAGATCTGGCCGATCGGATTGGCGATCCCCTTGCCGGCGATGTCCGGCGCCGAGCCGTGCACCGGCTCGAACAGCGACGGGTAGTCACGTTCCGGATTGATGTTCGCCGAGGGCGCGATGCCGATCGTGCCGCAGACCGCCGGTCCCAGGTCGGAGAGGATGTCGCCGAACAGGTTCGAGCCGACCACGACGTCGAAGCGATCGGGAAAGCGCACGAAATGCGCGGTGAGGATGTCGATGTGGAACTGGTCGGTGCGAATGGACGGATATTGCGCAGCCATTGCGCGAAACCGTTCGTCCCAGTACGGCATGGTGATCGAGATGCCGTTCGACTTCGTCGCCGAGGTCAGGTGCTTCGCGGCGCGCTTGCCCGCGAGCTCGAACGCGAACTTGAGGATCCGGTCGACCCCCTTGCGGGAGAAGACCGATTCCTGGAACACGATTTCGCGCTCGGTTCCTTCGTACATGCGACCGCCGACCGACGAATACTCACCCTCCGTGTTCTCGCGCACGACGACGAAATCGATGTCACCTGGATTGCGTCCGGCGAGCGGCGACGGGATGCCCGGCATGAGCCGGCAGGGCCGCAGGTTCACATACTGGTCGAAGCGGCGGCGGAACTGGATGAGCGAGCCCCAGAGCGAAACGTGATCGGGCACGGTCGCCGGCCAGCCCACGGCACCGTAGAAGATCGCGTCGTGCGGAAGGAGGAGCTCGTACCAGTTCTCCGGCATCATCCGTCCGTGCTTGACATAGTGATCACAGTCCCACTCGGAATTCCTGCCACTGGAATGCGATGCCGAACCGGCGCCCCGCCGCCTCCAGTACGCGAACGCCCTCCGGCACCGTTTCCTTGCCGATGCCGTCACCCGGAATGACCGCGACCCGATAGGTGTCCATCGTCCCCTCCTCGTTGCGGAGCATTCTAACCTCGCGCCACCACGATCATGGGCGCACGCCAATGCGCCGCCGGCGTCTCGACCATCCGGACGATGGCGCGCGCGGGCCGCTCTTCCTACAGTTGCGACAGGTGCGGTCGCGACGCCCTGCCACCGGTCAGCGCCGTCCGTCCCGTCAATCTCGCCCGGGAGCGAATGCATGATCCGCCGTCTGTATCAGGTCACCCTCTTCGCGTTGCAGATTGCACTGCTGTTGCACGTCGCGCAGCCGCTCGCCCAGGCGCTGAGCAACGATGCCGCGTTCGGCGCATTTCCCGACGGGCCTCTCGCCGTTCTCCAGATCGCAAGTTCGGTGACTGCCATCCTGGGCAGCGCGCTCGCGCTTGCGTATCCGGGCATCGCACTGCTTCGTCACAGGCAGCGCGGCGGCTCGAGATTCGATGGTGTTCCGCGATGGCCGGTCGCGCTCGCGCTCGCGGGCACCGCAATATTCCTGCTCGCGACCATCCTCGACGGCGTCGGCTGCCCTGCTTGCGTCGGCCGATCCGCTCGACTGCCACGCTGACCGCGCGTCCCTTGCGAAATGCGGGGCTCGCGCTGATGGCGGCAGGCGTACTGTGCGCCGAGATCCTTCGCCGCAGCGTCGGCATTCCGCGCGTCATCGTGTTACCGCGCGATTCCTCACCGCCTCGAATCGAGGTCACGCATCCGCCGGAACTCGCCACGCGCGTCGGCTGACGCACCGGTGGACGAGGCTCGATGAGGACCAACATGAGCGAGCGTCAGTTCTGGATCGCCGTCGTGTCGAAGGATCACGTCGATCGCGCAACGGCAGGCGGTTTTGCCCAGGTGAATCACGGCAAGGCCGGCCCGCTCGAGCGCATGCGGGCGGGCGACGGATTCGCATACTATTCTCCGCGCGCGAGCCATCCCGGTGGCGAGCCGCTGCAGGCGTTCACGGCGATCGGACGGGTGCGCACCGGCGCCGTCTACCAGGCCGAGATGGCGGAAGGATTCCGGCCGTTCCGCCTCGACGTCGAGTTCCTCACTGCCGAGCCCGCGCTGGTGAAGCCCCTGCTGCCGGAACTGTCGTTCATTCGCAGCAAGACGCACTGGGGCGCCGCGTTCCGCTTCGGCGTCGTCCGTGTCCCGGCCGCCGATTTCGCGGTGATCGCCACGGCGATGAAGCGCTCTTTCGCCGAGGATTTCCCGGTCGTTGCATAAGCACGGACCGTGCTCTCGACGGCGTGGCGCACCTGCGATATGTTCGGCAGGATGGACCGCGCGCCGCCTCTCGATCGTTCCATACCGCTGATTGCACCGCGCTGGCAATGGTCGCGGCTGCCCGGGCTCGCCGCCGCAGACCTCTACGCGGTGCTCGCTGCGCGGCAGCAGGTTTTCGCCGTCGAGCAGCACTGCGCGTACCAGGATGCCGACGGGCACGATTTCGCAGCGTGGCATCTGCTGGGCTGGACGATGGACAACGCCAATTCCGAAGCTGGCCGCGTACCTGCGCGTCCTCGATCCGGGCACGAAATTCGAAGAACCGTCGATCGGTCGGGTGCTGACCGTCCCGCCGTGGCGCCGTACCGGTCTCGGGCGCGTATTGATGAGGGAAGGCGTCGAGCGCTGCCGTGCCGTGTGGCCCGGCCGCGACATCCGCATCGCGGCGCAGGCGCGCCTGGAAGCGTTCTACGCAAGTCTCGACTTTCGCTCGGCGAGTGCTCCCTACATCGAGGACGGCATTCCGCACGTGGACATGGTGCGGAGGGCCGGATAGCCGGTCGGCGCCGCGCATCGCGGACAACAGGGGCCCCACATCGGCTACCGGCGTCGATCCTCCGATGCCACGACGCTCGCCGACATGCGACGGACGATTCCCATCTCCGCGCAGTTCGAAAGGCGAATGCCGTTCTGCTAGAATTGCAGCCTTCGACGCTGGCCCGGGCCGGCGTTTTTTGTTGGCCCCGCGAAGAGCCACGCACCGTTCCCCATGAACCCCGCCGCCCGTCATCGCCGCGCGATTCTCTTCATGGTCATCGCAGCGATCTGCTGGTCGTCTGGCGGCCTCCTCGTTCGCGCACTGTCGATCACGAACGCGTGGGAGATCGTCTTCTGGCGGTCGTTGTTCATGGCGCTTTTCGTCGCCGGCGTCCTCCTGGTGCTGCATGGGCGGCGAATGCCGCAGGCGGTGATCGCCGTCGGGCGCCCGGGGCTCGTCTCCGGCCTGTTTCTCGCCGGCACATTCTTCTTTTTCATTGGCTCGCTCACGCGGACCACGGTCGCCAACACGTTCGTGCTGATGAGCGTCTCGCCGTTCCTCGCGGCGATCGCCGGCCGCCTGTTCCTGCGCGAAAAGGTTCCTGCGCGAACCTGGGTGGCGATGACGGTCGCGTTCGCGGGCATGGTCGTGATGTTCGCGGACTCGCTCGACGCCGGGCGGCTGTCCGGCAACCTCCTCGCGCTGGGCGTCTCGTGCTGCTTCGCAGGACAGGTGACGGTCCTGCGCAAGTACCACGCGCAGGTCGACATGCTGCCGCAGGTGATGGTCGCGGGTCTCTTCTCGCTGGTGGTCGCGCTGGCCATGGCGCCACCCTTTGCCGCAACCGCTCGCGACCTGCTTATCCTTGCGTTGATGGGCTGCGTGCAGCTCGGGACAGGTTGCCTGCTCGCGACCGCGGCGTCGCGGTCGCTGTCGGCCACCGAGCTCGGTCTCCTCGCGCTGCTCGAGCCGATCCTCGGCCCGCTTTGGGTCTGGGCGCTGATGGGCGAGGAGCCGGGGCGCGCCGCGCTGACCGGCGGCGCCATCGTTCTCGCCGCCGTGATTGCCAACGAGGCGTTCGCCGCATGGCGCGGCGGCAATCCGCGCGACGAAGCGACGCGGACACTGACCCCGGGACCCTGACCGGCACGCGACGAACACCGTCCGCGCGCAGGCGCCTTTGCTATGATGCGGGCCAGTCCAACGACGACCCCATGAAGCAGACCTTCCTCGATTTTGAGCAGCCGATCGCCGAGCTGCAGGCCAAGATCGACGAGCTTCGCTACGTCCACGAGGACTCGGCGGTCGACATCTCCGACGAGATCAGCCGACTGCAGAAGAAGAGTCAGCAGCTCACGAAGGACATCTACTCGAAGCTCACGTCGTGGCAGATCGCGCAGGTCGCCCGGCATCCCCAGCGCCCCTACACGCTCGACTACGTCAGCGGACTGTTCGCCGACTTTCGCGAGCTGCACGGGGACCGCACCTACAGCGACGACCCCGCGATCGTCGGCGGCCTCGCGCGCTTCAACGGACAGCCTTGCATGGTGCTCGGGCACCAGAAGGGTCGCGACACGAAGGAGAAGATCTTCCGCAATTTCGGCATGCCCCGGCCCGAGGGGTACCGCAAGGCGCTGCGGCTCATGAAGCTCGCCGAGAAATTCGGCCTGCCGCTCTTCTCCTTCGTCGACACCCCCGGCGCGTACCCGGGGATCGGCGCCGAGGAGCGCGGCCAATCGGAAGCGATCGGCCGCAATCTCTACGAAATGGCCGGCCTGCGCGTGCCGATCATCGTGACCGTGATCGGCGAAGGCGGGTCCGGCGGCGCGCTCGCCATCGCGATCGGCGACGTCATGATGATGCTGCAATACGCGACGTACTCGGTAATCTCGCCGGAAGGCTGCGCGTCGATTCTCTGGAAATCGGCGGACTTCGCCGCCGAGGCCGCCGAGACGCTCGGCATCACGGCGCCGCGCCTGAAGCAGCTCGGACTTGTCGACAAGGTGATCGGCGAGCCGCTCGGCGGAGCGCATCGCGATCAGGCCGCGATCATGGTCACCCTGCGCAAGGCGCTGACGGAAGCGCTGCGCCAGGCGCAGGAGACGCCGATCGACACTCTGCTCGAGACCCGGGAGGACAAGATCCTCTCCTGGGGCAAGTTCAAGGAACTCGCCGCGGACTGACTGCTCGCCCCGGCGCCCGCCCGAGGCGTGCAGCGCGACCGTCCGCGAGGTGCCCGGCACCGCCGATGCAATCGACCGCAACCCTGCCGGTGTCGCGCGCAATCGACGAGGCGCTCGCGCTCGCCGTCGCGTTGGTCGCCCTGCGCCCGCATCGTCTTGAGCCGTTCGCGCCGACCTTCGCCGTCGCGCTTTCCGGCGGGCGCGATTCGATGGTGCTGCTCGACGCCATGGCGACCGCGGCCAGTGGACGCCCGTTGGCGCTGTCGGCGGTCCACGTTCATCACGGACTCTCGCCGAACGCCGACCAGTGGGCGGATTTCTGCGCCGCCGAGTGCGCCCGGCGCGCGGTGCCCCTGACCGTGCACCGAGTGCGCGTGGAAGGTGCCGCCGACCTCGGGATCGAGGCGGCCGCCCGCGAGGCACGTTACCGGGTGTTCGACGCCATCGACGCGGATTTCGTCGTCGTCGCGCATCATGCCGGCGATCAGGCCGAGACGCTGCTCCTGCAGTTGCTTCGCGGATCCGGCCCGCACGGGCTCGCAGCGATGCCGCCGGTCCGCGACTTGCCGTCGCGCGGCACGCTTATGCGTCCCCTGATCGGGCTGCCCCCGGCGGCGATCGGCGCGTACGCGAAGGCGCGCGAACTTGCGTGGATCGAGGACGAGTCGAACGCGGACGTGTCCATGAAACGGAATTTCCTGCGCCACGAGATCGCGCCGCGACTGGCCGCCCGGTTTCCCGGCTACCCGACGACACTGGCCCGCGCCGCCGGCCATCAGGCCGATGCTGCGATGTTGCTCGACGATCTCGCTGCACTGGACGCGCGCGACGCCATCGTCGATGCGGCGGACCCGGGCGCGATGCTCGACCGGCGCGCCATTTCGCTGCTCGCCGCGCGCGCGCCGCACCGCGCCAAGAACCTGCTGCGCTGGTTTCTTCGGCAGCACGGGCTGCGGGCGCCATCGGCCGCGCGCCTCGACGAGATGCTTCGTCAGCTCGCGCACGCGGCTGACGATGCGCGCGTGCAATTGGCGCACGACGGCGCCGAGGTCGGCGTTCACCGCGGGCGGATCGTCGTCCATCCGCCGGCGGTCCCGCCCTATGCAACCGACTGGCACGGCGAATCTTCGCTCGCACTCCCGCACGGGACGCTTGAGTTCGCGCCAACCGCGGGAACGGGACTCGCCGCCGCGACGCTCGCCGCGGCAACCGTCGCGGTGCGGCCCCGGTCGGGGGGAGAGCGCATCCGCGTCGAGCGCAACCGGCCCCGGCAATCCGTGAAGCGGCTGCTGCAGGCCGCCGGCGTTCCGCACTGGCAGCGCGATGCGCTGCCGTTCGTCTGGTGCGGAGACGAATTGGCCGCGGTACCGGGCGTCGGCGTGGACATCGCGTTCGTGGCCACCGCCGGCGAACCGGGGATCGAAATCCACTGGCATCCGGCAAACGGCATTCTCCGGTGAGCGCTGCTCGCCGGACCCCGCAGTCCGATGTGTCTGCGCGCCATCGCAAGGCGCCACAGCCGCGCGAGGGTCCCTGGATCGCAGGCTCAGTTGACACCTCAGTTGACACCATTGGCGGTTGGATGCCTAATCTTTGGCACCGACGCAGAAAACCAGAATGCCGGAAGCGGGTTCGTTGCCGGCGAAAATCGGGCATTTCGAGGAGGGTTCCATGAAGTTTCGCTTCGCCGTCGCCATTGCGGCCATGGCAATGATCGCGGCCGCCGGGGTCGCTCTTGCGCAGCAGCCGATCGTCATCAAGTTCAGCCACGTCGTGGCCCTCGACACACCCAAGGGCAAGGGTGCCGAGTACTTCAAGAAGCTGGTCGAGGAGCGCACCAAGGGCAAGGTCAAGGTCGAGGTGTACCCGAACAGTTCCCTGTTCAAGGACGGCGAGGAAATGGAGGCGCTGCAGCTGGGCTCGGTGCAGATGCTTGCCCCCTCGGTCGCCAAGTTCGGACCTCTCGGCGTGCGTGAATTCGAGGTGTTCGACCTGCCCTACATATTCGACAACGTCGACGACCTGCACAAGGTGACGCAGGGCTCGGTGGGTCAGACGCTGTTCAAGAAGCTCGAGAGCAAGGGCCTCGTCGGCCTCGCGTACTGGGACAACGGTTTCAAGGACATGAGCGCCAACAAGCCGATCCGCGTCCCGGCCGACTACAAGGGCCTCAAGATGCGCGTCCAGTCGTCCCAGGTCCTGAAGGACGAGATGGAAGCACTGGGCGCGATCCCGCAGACGATGGCTTTCTCCGAGGTCTACCAGGGGCTGCAGACCGGCGTCGTCGACGGCACCGAGAATCCCCCGTCGAACTTCTACACGCAGAAGATGCAGGAAGTGCAGAAGTACCTCGCCATGACCGATCACGGCGTGATCGAGTACGCGGTGATCGTCCAGAAGAAATTCTGGGACGGCCTGCCCGCCGACATCCGCGCCACGCTCGAAGGCGCGATGAAGGACGCCACGACCTACGCCAACGACATCGCGAAGAAGGAGAACGACGATGCGCTGGAGGCGGTCAGGAAGAGCGGCAAGACCCAGATCATCACGCTGACGCCCGACGAGAAGGCCGCGATGAAGAAGGCGCTCGTGACTGTGCACAAGAAGAACGAGACGCGCGTCACCAAGGATCTGATCGCCGAGGTGTACAAGGCGACCGGCTTCAAGCCGTAGTTCTTCCGGCCGTCGAAGCAGTGCATCCGCGGCGGCCTGCGCCGTCGCGGCATGAGGGAGGAGAGCCTTGAAGATTCTTGACCACCTCGAGGAGTGGCTGATCGCGTTCCTGATGGGCGCGGCGACGCTGGTCATCTTCGTCGCCGTCGTCCATCGCTATGCGGCGGGCTGGCCGATCCCCGGCGTCCAGGACGCGCTGCTGAAGATCGACCTGTCGTGGGCACAGGAGCTTTGCATCTACATGTTCGTCTGGATGGCGAAGTTCGGCGCGGCCTACGGCGTGCGCACCGGCATTCACGTCGGCGTCGACGTGATGATCAACCGGCTGCCGGCGCCCACGCGCAAGGCGTACGTGCTGTTCGGGCTCGCCGCCGGCGCCCTGTTCACCGCCATCGTCGGCACGCTGGGCGCGTCGTTCGTCTGGGACATCGGGCACACCGACTCGGTTTCGCCCGACCTCGAACTGCCGAAGTGGATCGTCTATCTCTGCATTCCCCTCGGGTCGTACCTGATGTGCTTCCGCTTCCTGCAGGTCGCGTGGTCGTTCGCGCGCACGGGTGAGTTGCCGCACCACGACGTCGCGCACGTCGAGGGCATCGAGACGGTCCAGGACATCAACCCCTACGCGATGCCCGACAACCTGCATCCGGCCGATGTCGCCGAGGGTCGCAAATGACGACCCTTGTTCCCCCGGTCCCGCTGAACGCGCCGCGCTGGCCGGCGCTCATCCCGCCGATCCTGATCGCGATCCCGGTGGCGCTCAAGCTGGCCGGCATCGCCATCGCCAACGCGTGGATCATTTTCGCGCTGCTCTTCGGGCTGATGCTGACCGGGATGCCGATCTCGATCTCGCTCGGCCTGACGGTGCTCACCTACCTGTTCACGATGACGACCGTGCCGATCCAGTCGGTGGCGCTCAAGCTTTTCACCGGCATCGAGAAGTTCGAGATCATGGCGATCCCGTTCTTCATCCTCGCCGGCAACTTCCTCACGCACGGCGGCGTGGCGCGCCGGATGATCAACTTCGCGTCGTCGATGGTCGGCCACTGGCACGGCGGGCTCGCCCTCGCGGGCGTCATGGCCTGCGCGCTGTTCGCCGCGGTGTCCGGCAGCTCGCCGGCCACGGTCGTCGCGATCGGGTCGATCATCCTGCCGGCGATGGTGAAGCAGGGTTTCCCCGCCCGCTTCGGCGCCGGCGTGATCACCACGTCGGGCGCGCTCGGCATCCTGATCCCGCCGTCGATCGTGATGGTGATGTATGCAGTCGCGACGAACACCTCGGTCGGCGCGCTGTTCATCGCCGGCATCATTCCCGGCCTGATCCTTGCCACGATGCTCGGCTTGACCACCTGGTGGCGCGCGCGCAAGAACGACTACCCGCGACAGCCGAAGGCGACGTGGCGGGAGCGCTGGCAGACCTTCCGCGACGCGATCTGGGGGCTGCTGCTCGTCATCGTCGTCATCGGCGGCATCTACACGGGCATATTCACCCCGACCGAGGCGGCCGCGATGAGCGCCGTCTACGCGTTCTTCGTCGCCGTCTACGTCTACAAGGACATGTCGCTGTCGAAGGTGCCGAAAGTGCTGCTCGACTCGGCGAACATGAGCGCGATGCTGCTCTACATCATCACCAACGCGGTGATGTTCAGCTACCTGATGACCTCCGAGCAGATCCCGCAGGAGCTCGCTGCGTGGATGCTCGGCAAGGGCCTCGGCGTCGTTGCGTTCCTGCTGTTCGTCAACGTCGTGCTGCTGCTCGCGGGAAACGTGATGGAGCCGTCGTCGATCGTCCTGATCATGGCGCCGATCCTGTTCCCGGTGGCGATGAAGCTCGGCATCGACCCGGTGCATTTCGGCATCATGATGACCGTCAACATGGAGGTCGGCATGTGCCACCCGCCGGTGGGGCTCAACCTCTACGTCGCCTCCGGGATCACGAAGATGGGGATCACCGAGCTCACGATTGCCGTGTGGCCATGGCTCGTCACGATGCTCGTCTTCCTCGTGATGGTCACGTACTGGCCGACGATGTCGATCTGGCTGCCGAAGACGCTCGGCATGATGTAGCTGCAGCGCAGGACCCTGCGACCGCGCCACCGCGGGCGCCCGGCCGAGGGCAGGTGTACAGCCTGCCTGGCCGAGGCGCCCGTTTGCATACCCGGGTCCGGTTCGGACCCCGGGGGCCCAACGGAGGGCCATTCCCCGCTCATTCCGTCGCGGCAGTCGAGAGGGAAAATCGCCGGGCCCGACGTGTTATAATTTTGAATTTACTCGGATTTATTCAGTCGGAGTCCCGAGCATGGCCGCAGAACGCACGCTTTCCATCATCAAGCCCGACGCCGTGGCGAAGAATGTCATTGGGAAAATCTATTCCCGATTCGAAACCAACGGACTGCGGATCGTCGCGGCGCAGATGCGGGCGCTCTCCCGCGCCGAGGCGGAGGGCTTTTACGCGGTTCACCGCGATCGGCCGTTTTTCCGCGATCTCGTCGATTTCATGACGTCGGGCCCCGTGATGATCCAGGTCCTGGAAGGCGAAGGCGCCATCGCAAAGAATCGCGACCTCATGGGCGCCACGGATCCGAAAAAGGCGGCGGCGGGGACGATCCGAGCCGATTTCGCGGCGTCGATCGACGCGAACGCGGTCCACGGGTCCGATGGTCCCGACACCGCGACGCAGGAGATCGCGTATTTCTTCCCGACGCTGGCGATCTACGGCCGCTGACGGGAATACCGGAACCGCAGGATGCGCGAAGCGCACAGAGAGGGACGGGGCAAGCAAGGGGCCGCCGGCACCCCTCTCGCCGCGAATCCTCGGGTCGGACGGACCCCTACCGAAATGATTCCTTGTCGTTCTTCGCAACCGCCGTGCCTGTGCTCGCGGCCATTGCTGCTCACCGAATGACTGCGGCGCCGACGGCAGCATGATCAATCTCCTCGACCTCGATGCCGCCGGACTCGCGTCGTTTTTCGCCGACCTGGGCGAGAAGCCGTTTCGCGCGAAGCAGGTGATGCGCTGGGTGCACCAGCGTTTCGCCGGCGCGATCGATGCGATGACGGACCTTTCGAAGCCGCTGCGCGAGAAGCTGGTCGCGGCTGCCGAGATCCGCGGACCCGTGGTCGTCAGCGACACGACCGCGACCGACGGCACGCGCAAGTGGCTCCTCGACGTCGGCGGCGGCAATGCGGTGGAAGCGGTGTTCATTCCCGAAGACGACCGCGGGACACTCTGCATTTCGTCGCAGGCGGGATGCGCGCTCGACTGCGCGTTTTGCTCGACCGGCAAGCAGGGCTTCAACCGCAACCTGACGACCGCGGAGATCGTCGGCCAGCTGTGGCACGCGAACCGGACGCTCGTCGCGGAGGGTGTCACTGCGCCATGGGTCGCGCAGGGCCGTGCGCCGATCACCAACGTCGTCATGATGGGAATGGGCGAGCCCCTCGCGAACTTCGAGGCCGTCGTGCGCTCGCTCTCGGTCTTCCTCGATGACAACGCGTACGGTCTCTCCCGGCGCCGCGTCACGCTGTCGACCTCCGGCCTCGTGCCCGCGATCGACCGCCTCGCCGACGCCTGCCCCGTTGCGCTGGCCGTTTCGCTGCACGCGCCCACGGACGCGCTGCGCGACACGCTGGTGCCCATCAACCGCAAGTATCCGATGGGCGAGCTGTTCGCCGCGTGCCGGCGCTATCTCGCGCATGCGCCACGCAACTTCATCACCTTCGAATACGTGATGCTGGACGGCGTGAACGATGCGCCTGAGCAGGCGCGCGCGCTCGCTCATGCAGTCCGCGACGTCCCTTGCAAGTTCAATCTCATTCCGTTCAATCCATTCTCCGGGACCGAGTTCGGGACGACCCCGCGGTCGCGAATCCTCGCATTCCAGACGGTGCTGACCGACGCCGGATACGTGGCGACGATCCGGAAGACCCGCGGCGACGACATCGACGCCGCGTGCGGCCAGCTTGCCGGGCGCGTACAGGACAAGACGCGGCGCGTCGTCCGCATGCGTCAGGCGACACCCGAGCCGTCCGCACAGTGACGTTCCGTCGAAAGAGCATCATGCCGCCCACGATCCGCCTTGCCGCAGCCGCAATCCTCGCGGCATTCATCGCCGGATGCCAGTCCGCGCCAAAGTCCTCGACGCCTGCACCCGAACCGCAGTTGCCTCCGCCGAAAACCGCCGAAGTGAGCCCGAAGGACCGCGCGAAGCTCCACGCCGAGCTCGCCGCCGGCTACTACGAGCGCGGCCAGATGGACATCGCGCTGGACGAACTCGGCGACGCAACCAAACTCGATCCGGAAAACGCGAACGTCTTCAACATTTATGGCCTCGTCTACGCGGTAATGGGCGAAAACGCCAAGGCCGAGCAGAATTTCCAGCGCGCCCTGCAACTCGCCCCGCAGGACTCGGAGATTCGCCACAACTGGGGTTGGTACCTCTGCACGCACGGGCGGGCGCAGGAGTCGATCGCGCAATTCGACCAGGCCGTTCGCAATCCGCTTTACAAGACTCCCGAGATCGCGCTCGTCAACGCGGGCCGCTGCAGCGCGTCCCTCGGGGACAACGCGGCCGCCGAGCAGTATTTCAAGCGGGCGCTTGCGGTGTCGCCGGGCAATCCCAATGCGGCCTACGGGCTCTCGCTGATCGCCTACCGGGCATCGCGCTACGACGAGGCACGCGGCTGGCTGCGACCCGCAGTCCTGCAGGCGAACCCCGCGCCCGAGGCGCTTTATCTCGGCGTTTGCCTCGAGCGGAAGCTGGGCGACCGGCAGGCGGAGATGTCGTTCACGTCGCAGCTCAAAAACCGTTATGCCGATTCCGCCGAGACGAAAGCCCTACCCAGCGGGGTTTGCGAGTGACGGACCCGGACATCAGCGCGAATGCCGGCGGCGGCGCGCCGCCGACGCCCGCGAGCGCCGGCACGCTGCTGCGCGCTGCGCGCGAGGCCTCCGGCCTGTCCGTCGACGCGGTCGCCTTGCAGTTGAAGCTCGCGCCGCGCCAGGTCCGTGCGATCGAGGAGGACGATTTCACCCATCTGCCCGGGCGCACGTTCGTCCGCGGCTTCATCCGAAACTACGCGCGCCTCGTTCGCGTCGACGCGGAGTCGGTGCTGGAGTGCCCTGCCCGCGGGCGCGGCGACGCCGAATCTCGAGTCCCCCGCATTGCACGCGATGGCGCCGACGATGGGCGAGCTGCCGACGACCGAGCCCGCGCGCCATGGCTGGACGCGCTGGGCGATCCCGCTGACGCTGATCGCCATCATCGCCGCGACCGCGGCGTGGGAATGGATCCATCCCGCCGCCGACGCTCCTCGCGGGGCCGCGAAAAAGGCCGCGCAGTTGCCGACCGGGCAGGCGAATGCCGTCGCTCCCGAGGTGATAGGCACGCCCCTTCCCAATCCGCTGGCATCGTCTGCACCACCGACGGTCCCGTCCGCAGCGCCCTTGCAGGCTCCGCCGCCCGCGAAGTCCCCCGCGGCCCCGCCGGCGCCGATGAATCCAGCGACGACGGAAGCATCGGAACCTGCGACACCGGCGCCGGCCGTCGTCGCGCAGACTGCAGGTGGCCCGCGCCGCCGTCGAGGCTCCCCTGACGCTCGCGTTCCGCGATTTCTCGTGGACGGAGGTCAGGGATCGCTCCGGGCGGGTCCTCCTTTCGCGCATGAATCCGGGAGGCACGACGCAGGCCATTGCCGGCGCGCCGCCGCTCGACATCGTCATCGGCAACGCCGCCGACGTGACGCTGACGTGGAAAGGAAAGCCGGTCGACCTCGCTTCCTACACGCGGCAGAACGTCGCACGGCTGACGCTCGACTAGCGGCAGCGCCCGCAAGAAGAGTGACCGCCGGACTCCCAGAATGAGCGCAGCGACACCCATCGAACGCCGCCGCACGCGGCGCGTGGCCGTCGACGCCGTGGCGATCGGCGACGGCGCACCGATCGTCGTCCAGTCGATGACCAACACCGACACCGCCGATGTCAACGCAACGGTGGCACAGGTGAAGGCGCTCGCGGAGGCCGGGTCCGAGCTGGTGCGTGTCACCGTCAACACCGCCGACGCGGCGGCGGCCGTCGCGTCGATCCGCGAGCGGCTGGACGCCGCAAGCTGTCGCGTGCCGCTGATCGGCGACTTTCACTTCAACGGGCACAAGCTCCTGACCGAATACCCCGACTGCGCGCGCGCACTGGCCAAGTACAGGATCAATCCCGGCAACGTCGGCAAGGGCAGCAAGCGCGATCCGCAGTTCGCGGTGATGATCGAGAAGGCGATTCAGCACGACAAGCCGGTGCGGATCGGCGTCAACTGGGGCAGCCTCGACGCGGACCTGCTCGCGCGCATGATGGACCAGAACGCGGCGCTGCGGGCTCCGCTGGACGCCGGTGCGGTGATGCGCGAGGCGCTCGTCGTGTCCGCCATCGGCAGTGCCGAGCGGGCCGAGGAACTCGGACTTCCCCGCGACCGCATCGTGCTGTCCTGCAAGGTGTCGAACGTGCAGGACCTGATCAGCGTCTACCGCGAGCTGGCGCGCCGCTGCGACTACCCGCTGCACCTCGGACTCACCGAGGCGGGCATGGGAAGCAAGGGCATCGTCGCATCGACGGCCGCCATGGCCGTGCTGCTGCAGGAAGGCATCGGCGACACGATCCGCGTTTCGCTGACCCCCGACCCCGGAGGCGACCGCACGCGCGAGGTCCGTGTCGCACAGGAACTGTTGCAGTCGATGGGCTTGCGCTCGTTCGCGCCCATGGTGACCGCGTGCCCGGGCTGCGGCCGCACGACCAGCACGACGTTCCAGGAACTGGCCGAAAGGATCCAGGGGTACCTGCGGTCGCAGATGCCCGTGTGGAGCGCACGCTATCCCGGCGTCGAGGCCATGCAGGTCGCCGTGATGGGGTGCGTCGTCAACGGTCCTGGCGAATCCAAGATGGCGCACGTCGGCATCTCGCTCCCCGGAACCGGGGAAACGCCGGTTGCCCCGGTGTACGTCGACGGCCGCAAGACGGTGACGCTGAAGGGCGAGCGCATCGCGGAAGAGTTCCAGCGGATCGTCGACGACTACGTACGCGCGACATGGGGCGGTGAGCCGCGCGCCGCGCACCTCGATCCGGAACGACGCACCATCGCGCTGAAAGCGGCGGTGTAACCCGTGGCCGCAACCCTGCAAGCCGTCCGCGGCATGAACGACGTGCTGCCCGACGAGGCGGCCGCGTGGGAATTTCTCGAGGACACTGCACGCGCGGTCTTCCGCCAGTACGGGTACCGCAACCTTCGCGTGCCGATCGTCGAGCCGACCGCGCTCTTCGTGCGCGGCATCGGCGACGCCACCGACATCGTCGAGAGGGAGATGTACACGTTCGAGGACAAGCTGAACGGCGAGAGCCTGACGCTGCGTCCCGAAGCGACCGCCGGCATCGTCCGCGCGGCGATCGAGCACAATCTCACCTACGATCGGCCGCAGCGGGTCTGGACCGCGGGACCGATGTTCCGGCACGAACGACCGCAGAAGGGCCGTTACCGGCAGTTTCATCAGTTCGACGTGGAGGCCTTGGGCTTTCCGGGCCCGGACGTCGACGCCGAGCAGATCGTCGTGCTCGCGCGGCTCTGGAAGGCACTCGGCCTCGACGGGATCGCTCTGCACGTCAATTCGCTCGGCGATCCGCACGAGCGACTGGATCACCGAAACGCGCTCGTCGCGTACTTCACGAAGCATGCCGCCGACCTCGACGACGACTCGCGGCGCCGGCTCGGAACGAACCCGCTCCGGATTCTCGACAGCAAGAATCCGGCATTGCAGGACCTGATCGCCGGTGCGCCCCGGCTCGTCGACCGACTGGGCGACGAGTCAGGCGTGCATTTCGAGGAGCTGCAGGCACTGCTGGCGGATGCCGGCATTGCGTTCGAGGTGAATCCGCGGCTCGTTCGCGGCCTCGATTACTACAATCGCACGGTGTTCGAATGGGTGACCGACCGTCTCGGCGCGCAGGGTACCGTCGCCGGCGGCGGCCGCTATGACAACCTCTTCCTGCAGCTGGGCGGCAAACCCAATTTCGCCTGCGGCTTCGCCATCGGCATCGAGCGCATGATTCTGCTGCTGCAGGACGCCGGAACGGCGCGTGCCATCGCCCCGCTGGCGTATGTCGTTCATGCCGGCGAGGCCGGGGCGAGGCTCGCCTCGCGCGTCGGCGAGATGCTGCGCGACGCCGGCAACGCGATCGTCGTGAATGCCGGCGGCGGGAGTTTCAAGTCGCAGATGAAAAAGGCCGATGCAAGCGGCGCGGCATTCGCCCTCATCATCGGCGACGACGAAGTGGCGAACGGCCGTGTCGCCGTGAAACCGCTGCGCGGAGGCGGCGACCAGGTCGCCGTGGCGGTCAGCGAAGTGGCGGCCGAACTGGCGGCCCGACAATAATCACTCCGGCGCGCGCCGGACCAACCGAACGGGAAACGAGCATGGCAGTCTACGATCTCGAAGAGCAGGAAAAGCTGGACGACCTCAAGGCCTGGTGGGGGCAGTGGGGCAATCTCGTGTCCGGCGTCGTGCTCGCCGTCGCGCTCGGCGTCGTCGGCGTTCAGGGCTGGCGCTGGTGGCAGGGGCAGCAGGCGGAGCAGGCATCGGTGCTCTTCGCCGCCGTCAGCTCCGCGGCGAAGGCGAACGATGTCGAGAAGGCGAAGGAAGCGTCGTCGCAGCTCGCCGCGAAGTTCGGGAACACCGGCTACGCGCCGCGCGCCGCGTTGCTGGTCGCGAAGCTGCTGTTCGACTCCGGTGACGCGCCCGGCGCGACGACGCAGCTCAATTTCGTGCTCGACCGCAGCAGCGAAGACGAACTGAAGCAGATCGCGCGCGTTCGACTCGCCGAGATCCAGTTCGACGCGAAGCGCTACGACGACGCGCTGCGCACGCTCGATGCGAAGCACGACGAGCCGTTTGCGGGTGTCTACGAGGACCTGCGCGGCGACATCCTCGCCGCCGCCGGTCGCGCAGTCGACGCGCGGACCGCCTACCAGCTCGCACTGGCGAAGCTCGATCAGAAGAGTCCGTACCGCAGTTTTGTCCAGGCGAAGCTCGACGCGATCGGCGGGCCGCTCCCGACGGCACCGGCGAGCGCCGATTCGACCGCACCGACGACCAGGACGCCGGCCGTGTCCGCGCCCGCGCCGACACCTGCCGGCGGTGCCGGCGCAAACTCCGCAACCCCCGCGAAATGACGGCCATGCGCAACGGAGCACGGCGTCGGACGATCGGCGCCGCCATGTCGCGCGCCCTCGCGGCCTCGGCCATTGCGTTCGCCGCCGTCGCAGGCGGCGGATGCGCATCGCTGCAATCGTGGATGCCGACGATTCCGCCCCCGTCGTTCGGCTGGCTGTCGTCGATTTTCGGCGGCGGGAAAAAAGTGGCACCGCTTCCCGATTTTCCGATCACCGCGAATGCGCAGGTGGCGTGGCAGGTCAACGTGGGCAAGTCGGCACCGGGCCTGGCGCCGGCCGTCACGCCGGACGCGATCTATGCGGCGAACAGTGCCGGCGGCATCGTGCGCGTCGATCCGGCGACCGGCGCGGTGATCTGGCGGACCGACGCCGGGCGCAAGCTCGCCGCAGGCGTCGGCGCCGACGCGACGCTCGTCGTCGTCGGCACCGACAAGGGGGACGTCCTCGCGTTCGGCACGGACGGCAAGGCTCTGTGGCAGACGAAGGTGACGAGCGAGGTCCTGGGGCCGCCGAGGGTCGCGGACGGCACCGTGGTGGTCTGGACCGGCGACGGCCGGATACACGGACTCGCGGCTGCCGACGGCAAGACGAAATGGGTCCACCAGCGCACCAATCCGCCGCTCACGATCCGCAATTACGCCGGCGGCACGACGAGCCGCGGCGGGCTGTTCTCGGGTACCGCGGGCGGCAAGCTGCTGGCGCTCGACCTCGGCACCGGCAACGTCGGCTGGGAAGGCAACGTTGCCACGCCGAAAGGCGCCACCGAACTGGAGCGCATCGCCGATATCACTTCGTTGCCGCTGGTCGAGGAGCGCCAGGTCTGCGCGGTGGCCTTCCAGGGTCGGATCGCCTGTTTCGACATCGTGCGCGGCGATCTCGTGTGGACGCGCGACATCTCGAGCCTGTCGGGAATCGCGGTCGACAACCGGTTCATGTTCGTCGCCGACGATGCCGGTGCGGTGCATGCGCTGGACAAGGTGACCGGCGCCTCCGCGTGGAAGCAGGACAAGCTCGCACCGCGCAAGGCGGCTGGCGCTCAGCTCGCGGGCGACTACCTGTTGGTCGTCGACCCGCAGGGGTACTTCTATCTCCTCGACCGCAGCGACGGCAAGCTGGTCGGGCGCGCACCGACCGACGAGACGGCGGCGACCGCGCAGGCGGCGCAGTCGGGCGCCAACGCCGTGTGGCAGACCGAAGGCGGCACGCTCTTCGCTGTCACGGCGCGGTGACGGCAAGGCGCAGCGCGCCGCCTGTCTCATGCTCCCCATCCTCGTCCTTGTCGGCCGGCCCAATGTCGGCAAGTCGACGCTGTTCAACCGGCTGACGAAAAGCCGGGCGGCGCTGGTCGCCGATTTCCCCGGACTCACGCGCGATCGGCACTACGGCCGCGGGCGCGTTGGCGACCGTCGCTTCATCGTCGTCGACACCGGCGGCTTCGAGCCGGTGGCCAAATCGGGAATCCTGCACGAGATGGCGAAGCAGACGCGTGCGGCGATCGCGGAGGCCGATGCCGTGATCTTCCTCGTCGACGGGCGCGCGGGCCTCGCCGAACAGGACCGGACGATCGCGCGGCTCCTCCGCAAATCGGGCCGTCCCGTGTTCCTCGTCGTC
This sequence comes from uncultured beta proteobacterium, assembly GCA_963726765.1. Classification (GTDB taxonomy): domain Bacteria; phylum Pseudomonadota; class Gammaproteobacteria; order Burkholderiales; family Casimicrobiaceae; genus CAIWHR01. The sequence continues at coordinate 171,356 of CAVSDH010000006.1, forward strand.
AACAAGGTCGAGGGCCTGCCCGCGGGAAAGGCGACGGCGGAGTTTCACGAGCTGGCGCTCGGCGAACCCTACGGAATATCGGCGGCGCATGGAGAGAACGTCGACGACGTCACCGAGCTCGCGCTGTCGTCGATACCCGAGTCGGCGCCGGAGGAAGAGTCGCCGGCGGGTCCCGACAAGCCGGTCAAGGTCGCGGTGATCGGGCGGCCGAACGTCGGCAAGTCCACGCTCGTCAACACGCTGCTGGGCGAGGAACGCGTCATCGCGTTCGACGAGCCCGGCACCACGCGGGACTCGATCTATCTCGACTTCGAGAAAAACGGACGGCGGTACACGCTGATCGACACGGCCGGCGTGCGCCGCCGCGGCAAGGTGTTCGAAGCGGTCGAGAAGTTCTCGGTCGTGAAGACGTTGCAGGCCATCGAGGACGCGAACGTCGTCGTGCTGATGTTCGACGCCGACGAAGGCGTCACCGAGCAGGACGCGCACCTCGCGGGATACATACTCGAGGCCGGCCGCGCGCTCGTCGTCGCCGTCAACAAATGGGACCGGGTACCGGTCGCGAGCCGCGACGACGTCAAGCGCGAACTCGACCGGAAGGCGGGGTTTCTTTCCTTCGCGCGCCAGCATTTCATCTCGGCGAAGGCCGGCACGGGCGTGGCCGGCGTCATGCGCTCGGTCGACGCCGCGTACGCCGCGGCCATGGCCAAGCTGCCGACGCCCAAGCTCACGCGGGCGCTGGCGGTCGCCGTGGAGCGCCAGCAGCCGCCCCGCGCCGGAAAGGGCCGCCCGAAGTTGAGATACGCCCACCAGGGCGGCCAGAATCCGCCGCTGGTCGTGATCCACGGCACGGCGCTCGCCCACATTCCCGCGTCGTACCGGCGGTATCTGGAACATTTCTTCGTGGAGACGTTCCAACTGCGCGGGACGCCCCTTAGGATACAATTCAAGACTTCCGCGAACCCCTACGTGGGCGCGCCCGCCCGGCGAAAGGGGCATTGACGTTTCCACCCCGCGCCCCCATGTGCGGTCGAAGGGCCGGCCCCGGCCCGGTCGGTACCGTTGCGGAACGGCCAACAACAAGAGCGGAGCCATGCGATGAGCAACAAAGGGCAAATGCTGCAGGACCCCTTCCTGAACACGCTGCGCAAGGAACACGTTCAGGTGTCGATCTATCTCGTCAACGGGATCAAGCTTCAGGGGCAGATCGAATCCTTCGACCAATACGTCGTCCTGCTCAAGAACACGGTCACGCAGATGGTGTACAAGCACGCCATCTCGACGGTCGTCCCGGCGCGCGCGGTCGCGATGCCGCACCACCCGCCGGCCGCCGACGGCGATGCCTGACCCGCAGCCCCCGGCCCCGCACCGATTTCGCGCATCGTTCCCGAGCTGATCCTGCGATTCCCTGCCCGCCGGGCCGCCGCGCCCGACGCCCTGCTGCGCGCGCCGCAATGCCGGTTGCGCGCCACACTCCCCGGCTGCCATGTTCGAACGACCCCAGGGCGGTGACCGCGCGCTGCTCGTCGCGCTCGACCTGGGCGCGGGAGATCCGCAGGAGCGGCTCGCCGAATTGACGGCGCTGGCGGTTTCGGCGGGCGCAACGGTCACCGGCGCCGTCACCGGTCGCCGCCGGAGACCGGACGCTGCGCTGTTCGCCGGCAAGGGCAAGGTCGACGAGATCGGGGCGCGGCGCAGGGAAACCGACGCCGAGCTCGTCATCTTCGATCACCCGCTGTCGGGCGCCCAGCAGCGCAATCTCGAAAAGGTGCTCGAATGCCGCGTGGTCGACCGCACGGCGCTCATCCTCGACATCTTCGCGCTGCGCGCGCGCAGCGCCGAAGGCAAGCTGCAGGTCGAGCTTGCGCAGGTGAGCCACCAGCTCACCCGACTCGTCGGCGGCTGGACCCACCTCGAGCGCCAGAAGGGCGGCATCGGAATGCGCGGCCCCGGCGAAACGCAGCTCGAGACCGACCGCCGCCTCCTGGGCACCCGCGTCAAGGTGCTGAACGGACGCCTGGAGCAGGTCGCCCGCCAGCGTGCGACGCAGGGACGCACTCGCCGGCGCGCCGAAGTGCGCACCGTCGCGCTCGTCGGGTACACGAACGCGGGCAAGTCGACGCTGTTCAACCGCCTCACCGGCGCGCGCGCGTTCGCCGCGGATCAGCTGTTCGCCACGCTCGACACGACGCTGCGCCGGATCCATGTGGCGGGCGCCGCGCCCGTCGTGCTCTCGGACACCGTGGGATTCATCCGCGACCTGCCGCACGATCTCGTCGCGGCATTCCGCGCGACCCTTGCGGAGGCGGCGCAGGCCGACCTGCTGCTGCACGTGATCGACGCCGCCCACCCGAATCGCGACGAGCAGATCGCGGCGGTCGACGCGGTACTGAAGGAAATCGGCGCCGACGGCGTGCCGCAGATCCGCGTGTACAACAAGATCGACGCGACCCACATTGCGCCGGGTGGCGAGCGCGACCCCTCTGGTATAATCCACGCCGTCCGTTTAAGTGCGTTGACGGGCGCGGGTTGCCCCGAATTGCGCGCCGCGATTGCCGAACGGTTTCCCTCTCACGAACCGCTCACCACCGCCGCCGCCGCGGCCTCCATCGTGAACGTCTGACGCGGTCGACCCCCGCTCAAGCGATCCGGTTTACTCATCTCCGACGATTCCTCATGTCGCTCAACGATCCGCAGTGGGGCAAGCGCGGCGGCAAAGGCGGCCCGCCCGATCTCGACGAGATCTGGCGCAATCTGAGCCGCCGCCTCAGCGAGCTCTTCGGCCGCAGTGCCGGAGGTGGGGACGGCGGCGGTCCGGGAGACGGCGGCCGCATCCGCAAGTTTCCGATGTCGGGCGCGGGGATTCTCGCCGCGCTGGTGCTCCTCGTCTGGCTCGCCAGCGGCGTCTACATCGTCGACGAAGGCCGACGCGGCGTCGTCACGCGCTTCGGCAAGTACACGGAGACCACCCAGCCCGGCGCGCGCTGGCACCTGCCGTTCCCGATCGAGGCGGTGCAGCTCGTCGATTTCTCGCAGTCGCGGCGCGTCGAGGTCGGCTTCCGCAACAATTCGAAGAACAAGAAGTCGAACGAAGCGCCGATGCTGACGGATGACGAAAACATCATCGACGTGCTGTTCACCGTCCAGTACAACCTCAACAACGCCGAGGCGTACGTGTTCAACGTGCGCAATCCGGACCAGATCGTGCAGTTCGTCGCGCAGACGGCGATGGGCGAGGTCGTCGGCAAGGCGAAGATGGACTTCGTGCTCTACGAAGGCGGCGAGCAGATCGCCAAGTCCGCGGAGAAGCTGATGCAGGAGATGCTCGACCGTTACGCGACGGGCATCTTCATCCAGAAGGTGGCGCTGCAGAGCATCCAGCCGCCGGACAAGGTCCAGGCCGCGTTCGACGACGCCGTCAAGGCGGGCCAGGACCGCGACCGCTTCCGCAACGAAGGCCAGGCCTACGCCAACGACGTCGTGCCGCGCGCGCGCGGCAACGCGGCGCGGCTCCTCGAGGAAGCGAACGGCTATCTGGCGTCGGTCGTGCAGCGGGCCGAGGGCGACGCGTCGCGCTTCCGCCAGATCCTGACCGAGTATACGAAGGCGCCCGGCGTCACGCGCGAGCGACTCTACATCGACATGATGCAGACGGTGCTCGGCAACTCGAGCAAGGTGCTCGTCGACCAGAAGGCCGGCAGCAATCTGCTCTACCTCCCGCTCGACAAGCTGATGCAGCAGAGCGTGCCGGTCACGCCGTCGGCGGCGCCCGATCTTCCGGCGTCCCGTCCGTCGACCGCGCCCGCGCCGGAGTCGCCGGTGACGCTCGACCCGTCGCGCGCGCGCGACGCGCTGCGCAGCCGCGATCGCCCGGGGGAATCGCGATGAAGTTCACGATGCCCCTGCTCGCGCTGCTGATCGCCGTCCTCCTCGTGGCTTCGCAGGCGCTCTACACGGTCGACCAGACGAAATACGCGATCAAGTTCCAGCTGGGCGAGATCATCGAGACGCAGTCGGTCGCCGGGCTCTACACGAAATGGCCGCTGCTGCAGAACGTCAAGTTCTTCGACCGGCGGACCCTGCTGCTCGACAATCCCGAGCCCGACCGGATAACGACGTCGGAGAAGAAGCCTCTGCTGATCGACTTCTTCGTGCTGTGGCGGATCACCGACGTCAAGCAGTACTACGTCAGCATGCAGCAGGGCGACGAGGACGTCGCGCGGCAGCGGCTCTCCGCCACCGTGCGCGCCAACCTGCGCGAGGAGATCAACAAGCGCAGCGTGCACGAGGTGATCTCGTCGGAGCGCGACAAGATCATGACCACGACGCGGCAGAAGGCCGACATCGATGCCAAGACGTTCGGCGTCGAGATCGTCGACGTGCGTCTGCGCCGCGTCGAGCTGCCGGCGGAGGTGTCCGACAAGGTCTACGAGCGGATGGAGTCGGAGCGTCGCCGCGTCGCCAACGAGCTGCGCTCGCTGGGCCAGGCCGAGTCCGAAAAGGTCCGCGCGGACGCCGATCGCCAGCGCGAAGTCATCATCGCCGAGGCCTATCGGCAGGCGCAGAAGCTGAAGGGCGAGGGCGACGCGAAGGCAGCCGCGATCTACGCGGCGGCCTTTCGGCGCGAACCCGGAATTCTTCGCGTTCTATCGAAGTCTCGAGGCGTACCGCGCGACGTTCCGCGGCCGCAACGACGTGATGGTCCTCGATCCCGGCTCCGAATTCTTCCGCTACTTCCGGAGCCAGGGCGGGCAAGGCGCGAAAGCGCCGCGGTAGCCGCGGACGGGCGGAGCGACCGCGTGGCCGATTCGCTGTGGGCGGCGTTCGCGCTGGTGCTCGTCGTCGAAGGACTGCTCCCGCTCGTCGCGCCGAAGATATGGCGAGAAAGCTTTCAGAAGCTCGTCACGCTGACCGACGGGCAATTGCGCTTCGTCGGCCTCGCCTCCATCGTCATCGGCCTCGCCGGCTTCTGGCTTGTTCGCAATGCGTAAGTGGATCCTGCCGGAGTACATCGAAGACATCCTGCCGGCGGAAGCCGAGCAGATGGAGGCGCTGCGCCGCGCGCTGCTCGATCATTTCCGTGCGCAGGGCTTCCGGCTGGTGCAGCCGCCCCTGGTCGAGCATCTCGACTCGTTGCTGACCGGCACCGGGCACGACCTCGACCTGCAGACGTTCAAGGTGGTCGATCCGATGTCGGGCCGGCTGCTCGGCGTGCGCGCGGACATCACGCCGCAGGTCGCACGGATCGATGCCCACCTGCTTAACGAGCCGGGAATCACCCGTCTCTGCTACGCCGGCAGCGTCCTGCGCACGGCCGCAGGCATCGGCGAGACGCGCGAGGTCGCGCAGATCGGCGCGGAACTCTTCGGCGAAGCGGGGATCGCCGGCGACACCGAGGTGATCCTGCTGCTCCTGTCCTCGCTCGCCGCGGCGGGCGTGGGCGCGCTGCATCTCGATCTCGGACACGTCGGCGTGTACCGGGCGCTCGCCGCCGGCGCCGGCGTGGGCGCCGACAGCGAGGAATCCGAGCTCTACGAAGCGCTGCGCGCGAAGGACGTGCCCACCGTGGCGTCGCTCACGGCCAAGATGGCGCCCGCATGGCGCGACGCGCTGACCGCCCTTCCGTCGCTCTATGGTCCGGCGAACGAAGTGCTCGCGGCGGCGCGCGCACGGCTGCCGGACACGCCCGCCATCCGCAACGCCCTCGCGGCACTCGAGACGCTTGCGAAGGCGGCCGGGCCAAAGGTCGAGGCGCTCCACATCGATCTCGCCGACCTTCGCGGCTACCACTACCACAGCGGCGCGATCTTCTCGGTGTTCACGCCGGGCCTGTCCGCGGCCATCGGCAACGGCGGCCGCTATGACGGCATCGGCAAGGCGTTCGGACGGGCACGGCCGGCAACGGGATTCACGCTCTACCTTCGACCGCTCGCCGGTATCGTGGCGCGCGCGGCGCCGGCCCCGTAATATTCGCGACGTCGCGATACCGACGTTTCCTCCCTCAGCTCCTACGGCTCCTCCACCATGGGCAAAAACGTTGTCGTCATCGGCACCCAGTGGGGCGACGAAGGCAAGGGCAAGATCGTCGACTGGCTGACCGAGCACGCGCAGGGCGTGGTTCGGTTCCAGGGAGGCCACAACGCCGGGCATACGCTCGTCATCGGCGGCCGCAAGACGGTGCTCCGCCTCATTCCGTCCGGAATTCTCCATCCGGGCGTGTCCGCGTACATCGGCAACGGCGTGGTGCTGTCGCCCACCGCTCTGCTGCAGGAGATCGGCGAGCTCGAGACCGCCGGGATCGAGGTCCGCTCGCGCCTCAAGATTTCGCCCGCCTGCCCGCTCGTGCTGCCCTATCACGTGGCGCTCGACAAGGCGCGCGAGGGCGCGATGGGCGAGGCGAAGATCGGTACCACCGGTCGCGGCATCGGCCCCGCCTACGAGGACAAGATCGCGCGCCGCGCGATCCGGCTCCAGGACCTGTTCTACCCTGAACGGTTCGCGACGAAGCTCGGCGAGCTGCTCGAATTCCACAATTTCGTTCTCGTTCAGTACTTCCACGCAGAGCCCGTTCCGTTCGCGAAGACACGCGACGAAACTCTCGCGCTCGCCGACGCGCTGCGCCCGATGGTGGCCGACGTCGCCGCGCTGCTGCAGGACGCGCGCAGGCGCGGCAGTTCGCTGCTGTTCGAAGGCGCGCAGGGCGCGCTGCTCGACATCGATCACGGCACGTACCCCTATGTGACGTCGTCGAATTGCCTCGCGGGTGCGGCAGCGCCGGGCGCAGGCGTCGGCCCCGACTTCCTCGACTACGTGCTCGGGATCGTGAAGGCCTACGCAACGCGCGTCGGCACCGGCCCCTTCCCGACCGAGCTCACCGACGACACGGGGGCACGCCTCGCGAAGCGCGGCAACGAATTCGGCTCGGTCACCGGTCGGCCGCGCCGCTGCGGATGGCTCGACATCGCGGCGCTCAAGCGCTCGTTCGCACTCAATGGCGTCACCGGCACCTGCATCACCAAGCTCGACGTGCTGGACGGATTGCCCGAGATCCGCCTGTGCACCGGCTACATGGTCGACCGGCGGCCGGTCGAGCTGCTGCCGTCCGGCGCCGACGCCGTTGCCGAGTGCGTGCCGGTGTACGAGTCGCTTCCGGGCTGGCAGGAGAGCACGGTCGGCGCGAAGTCGTTCGACGCGCTGCCGGCGAATGCCCGCGCCTATCTCCGCAGGATCGAATCGCTGACCGGCGTGCCCATCGCGATGGTGTCGACGGGGCCGGATCGCACCGAGACGATCCTGCTCCACCATCCGTTCCAGCTAGAACGCCGGAAACGCCCCGGGGGGAATCGCATGCCCAACCTGCACGTCAGCTGGGACCAGTACAACATGTCGTCGAGCGCCTCGCACTCATCGTTTACGAGTCCGGATTTCGCTTCGACCAGATCATCTGCCTCGCGCGCGGGGGCTTGCGCGTGGGCGACGTGCTGTCGCGGATCTACGAGCACCCGCTCGCCGTGCTGTCGACGCATTCGTACTCGGCCGAAGGCGGGACGATCCGCGGAGAGCTCGTCATCGCCGAGCACATGACGATGACCAAGCCGCGCCTGGGAGACAAGGTGCTGCTCGTCGACGACATGGTCGATTCCGGTCACACGCTTGCCGCGGTCTACGCCGAGTTGCCGAAGCGGTTCCCTCACATCACGGCGCTCAAGACGGCCGTCCTCTGGTGGAAGGCGTGCTCGGTGTTCAAGCCGGATTTCTACGTCGATTACCTTCCGGACAATCCGTGGATCCACCAGCCGTTCGAGGTCTACGACTCGCTGCGGCCGGCGGACCTGCGCGCGCGCCTCGGCGCATCGGCATAGCTCCGCGATTTCATGGCTTCCGCCGACGTCGCGCTCCCCTGCCCCGCCCCGTTCGGCAACGACGGGCACGTCGATTGCTTGCGGTTCCCGTTGGCGTTACGCTGCGGACGCCCCGTTGCCGGACGTAGAACCAGCGGAACGCGCCAGGAGGACCTCGATGAAGCGGATCTTCGCCATTTTCGCGGCGGCATGCGCCGCCTTCATGGCCAATACGTATGCCCGGGCCCAGGACGGAATCACGCCGACATCGATCGTCATCGGGCAGTCGGCGGCGTTCACAGGCCCGGCGGCGCAGCTCGGAATCCAGATGCGCGACGGCGCCAAGCTCTGGTTCGACCAGGTCAATGCGCAGGGCGGCGTCAACGGCCGCCGCATCGAGTTGCGCTCGCGCGACGACAAGTACGAGTCGAAGCTCGCCGCGGAGAACACGAAGAAGCTGATCACCGAGGATCGCGTCTTCCTCCTCTTCGCCTACGTGGGCACGCCGACGAGCCAGGCCTCGCTGCCGATCTTCACCGAATCGCGCGTGCCGTTCGTCGCGCCGTTCACCGGCGCCGAGCTGCTGCGCACGCCGTTCAACCGCTACATCTTCAACGTCCGCGCGAGCTACTTCGACGAGACCGAGAAGATCGTCGAGCAGCTGACGCGAACCGGCATCAAGCGCTTCGCCGTCTTCTACCAGAACGACGCGTACGGCCAGGCCGGCCTCGAAGGCGTGAAGCGCGCGCTGGCGCGGCGGAACATCCCGATCGCCGCGCTCGGCACGGTCGAACGCAACACGACCAACGTCGCCGACGCCGTCAAGACGATCAGCGCGGCGCAACCCGAAGCGACGATCATGATTTCGGCCTACACGTCGGTTGCCGAATTCGTGCGCCAGATGAAGGCGGCGGGCAGCATTTCGCAGTATTTCAACGTTTCCTTCGTCGGCAGCAAGGCGCTCGCCGAGGCGCTCGGCAAGGACGGACACGGCGTGATGATCTCGCAGGTCGTCCCGTTTCCCTGGAGCCCGCTCACGCCGATCGTCAAGGAGTACCTGGACCTCGCCAAGCGTGCCGGCAACGTCGACGTCAACTTCTCGAGCCTCGAGGGATTCATCGCCGCGAAGGTGCTGGTCGAGGGCCTGCGCCGCGCCGGCAAGGAGCCGACGCGGGACAAGTTCATCACCGCGATGGAGTCGATGTCGAACTTCGAGATCGGCGGCTTTGCCGTGCGCTTCTCGCCGGATAACCACAACGGCTCGCAATTCGTCGAGCTGTCGATGATCGGACGCGACGGGAAGTTCATCCACTGACGTCCGCGCGATCCTCCTGCCGCGACGCAGGCGTCGCTCCTACCCGCCGCCTTTCGCAAATCGCTGCAGCATCGAAAGCAGATTCGGCAACCGCGGCGAAGCGAGCAGCCAGCCGATGCCGACGCCGATCGCGTCGGCCGCCATGTCCGCGTATTCGAAAGTCCGGTAGCCGGTCTCGCGCTGGGCGAACTCGAGCCCGACGCCGAGCGCCACCAGCGCGAGGGCGATCACCAATCGGCGGGCCGCGGAGTCCGTGAGCTGCGCGAACCAGAACATCAGCGTCGCGTACGCCGCGATGTGCTCGAGCTTGTCGCCCTGCTCGATGTCGATGCCTGGCGGGTCGCGCATGAGCGACAGGTAGATGAGGAGGCCGATGCCGAACCAGCCGATCGCGATCCACATGCGTCGCAGCAAACTTTGCCACATCGTTCATCGATTGCGCCTCGCGCTGCCGACAAGGCGGCAGTCCACGGAATTGGAATTCGATCTTCGCGTACGCGGCATGAACGGGATCACGCCTCAACTTGCCAGCCGTTCACCGACTTCGTTCGCGATGGCGAGCGACGCCGTGAGCCCGGGCGATTCGATTCCGAAAAGATTCACCAATCCCGGAATGCCGTGCGTTTCCGGTCCCTGGATGACGAAATCGGCATCCGTGCCCGGCGGTCCGATCTTCGGCCGCACGCCCGCGTACGCCGGAACGAGCGCGCCGTCGGGCAGCGCCGGCCAGTACTTTCGCACCTCGGCGTAGAACGCGTCCGCGCGCCGCGGATCGACGTCGTAGTCGAGATCCGCCGCGTCGGCTGTCGACAGCCATTCGACATCGGGGCCGAACTTGGCCTGCCCCCCCAGATCCACCGTGAGGTGCACCCCCAGCCCCCCTGGTTCCGGAAGGGGGTAGACGAGGCGCGAAAACGGCGCCCTGGCGGCGAGGCCGAAGTAGTTGCCCTTCGCGAAATAGGCTCGCGGCACGTGCCTCGCATCGAGTCCATCGAACGTCGCCGCGAGGGCCGGCGCAGACAGGCCCGCGGCATTGACCACGCGGCGCGCCAGCACCGACGTGACGTCTGCGCCATCGGTGGCGACATCGAGCCGAATGCCGTTCGCGGTGATTTCCGCGCGGAGAACCTGGCTCCGCAGCGCCAGGACGGCACCGCGCCCTTCGGCGTCGCCCAGCAGCGCATTCATGTAGGCGTGGGAGTCGAGAATTCCCGTGGACGGAGACTCGAGCGCCGCCGCGCACCTGAGCGCCGGTTCCATTTTCATGGCGTCGGCTGCCGTGATCAGGCGCAGATCATCAGCGCCGTTTTCACGGGCCTTGACACGGATCCCGTCGAGCCTCGGCACCTGTTCCGGTGCAGTCGCGACGATGAGCTTTCCGCACCGCCGATGCGGCACGTGATGCGCGACGCAATACTCGTAGAGAAGGCTGCGCCCGGCCACGCACAGTCGCGCCTTCGCGGACCCGCGCGGATAGTAGATTCCGGCGTGGATCACTTCGCTGTTGCGCGCGCTGACACCGGATCCGAACGTGCTCTCCCTCTCCAGGATGATGGTTTCGCGACCGGCAAGCGCGAGCGCTCTGGCGATGGCGAGCCCGACGACACCCGCTCCGACGACGACGCAGTCGACTTTTTCCATCCGGGTTCAGGAGCGGTTGTGTGGGTTGGGAATGTCCGGCTCGCCGTCCGCATCCTGCCAGAAAAACGCGCGCACGTTGATGCGCGGGGGCGCGCCATGCGAGGGCCACGGCGCATGCCGTCGCGCCGGCGCAACGTTCGCAATTGCCGGAGGGCGCCGTATCAGCGCCGCGATGTGCCCGTCGCCTTCACCCCGCGCGCGACGATCTGGTCCATGGTCGAGGAGATCAACGCGCAGGTCGCGGAAAGGTCGGCGGCATCGACCGCAAAGCACGGCACGTGCTCCGCGATGCGCACGACCGCATCGAGTCCGCGGCTCGGATGCGCCAGCGCATTGAGTGCCGTGACGTACAGGTGTGCGCTTGCCTCGGCGCGACTGACCTGGCGAACGTCCGGCGTCGAACGATCGGGGCGATGCTTCACCAGGAACACGGCTCCAAGGGCACTGGGCAGCGAAAGCGCGGTGCCCGGCAGCCGAATCCACCGGAACATGGATCCGGCCGCCCACCCGAAGCGCGCCTGAAGGTATCGCGTAGGGCGGCGACGGGTCGTGCTTGAGGCACAACGCGTGCGCATACGGGTAGACACGCATGGATTCGAGGTCGATGGGACAAAGCTCGTCGCTGAGGTACCCGTAGCCGTGATGAAGCAGCCCCCACGCGGTGGTCGATTTTCCGCTTCCCGACTCGGCGGCCAGCAGGCACGCCCTGCCGTTCCGTTCCAGCGCCGCGGAATGCAGGAAATAGAGATCGGGGCGCCGCTTCTGCAGCGTGACGACGAGGTCCTGCTCCAGCAGGAACAGCATGTCGCCCGGGTCCATGCCCACGCACGCTTCCTGGCCGTCACGAATAAGCGAAAATGCGCCGGAGGCGTTGCTGTCGACCCGGTAGCGGAGACCGGGCGGGATGCCAGGGTTCGGGGTGGCCATCGCCCCGAAATTGACCTTCAGCCAGTGCCGCAGCTCGGGGTGCGTGCATTCGACATGAACGCACTGGCCCAGGATGAGAAACGAAAGTGAATCATCGGATCCCGGATTGCGGTCGGCACCCATCGATCTCGTCTCGAAGAGGGATCCTGCAACGGGTCACCCGGAGCGCGACGACGCACCCAAAGGTCAACGCTACCTGCGATCCGGCGGATCTGAAATGCGATGCGCCGGGAATTCAACCGCCCCTGGCTGCGGCGGGGCGCTCCGGTTTCGCGAACCTGGCCTATGCCGGATGCGCGAAGGGAATCAGTGGTGCTCCGGGGGCCTTCTCGGCGGCGACCGCTTGTCCGACCCGGGCTTGGCGAAAGCGGGCGCCGCGCTCAGCGTCAGGATTGCGGGCGCCGCATAGGCCGCCTTCTTGATGAACGCTCGCCGCGACTGCCGAGGTTTCGAGGTCATTTTTGGCATGGTGTTACCTTTCGCACCAAAAGCACTCTGATTCAGAAACTAATGTGGGTTACGGAATCTCGTTTACCTACGCGGCGATAACGAGATTCAATTGCATCAACCTTCGCAATGTCTCGACAACGTCGCGTAAAGCCAGATGCTCCTCCACTTCGTACTCGTTTGCAAGCCGGCGCGCCAGTTCTTCCGACGACCGGACTTCGCCCAGGCTGCGCCATATGAAGCTAGCTGTTTGATTTAACTTGTGAATAAGATTTGAATCCGTGTCCAGCAAGAGCATTTCGCGTTCGATTTCCCGGACCATGACGGCTTCGCGCCGTGGGCGCAGGTGAGCAAGATCTTGGGAGGGATTTACGGTTTCCATGGGGGAAAGTATGTATGACGAAGTTATATTTTTGTAGTATTCAGTGCTACGGGACGAATTCCTGTCTGGATGCCATCTTCTCTGCAATCTCGTTGTTTCACAACGCAAATAAAGCAAGACTGATGCCAATTATCCGCAACATCGACCCTTCATGAGCGCGCGATGGCATCCGTCGCCACCCGCTCGTCGACGCAACATCGCCCGGGGCAGGCTCGTGTTCGACCTCCTCGAGTTCGCCGCGTCGTCGCCACGCCGCCCTACCTCTGCGCTGCGGTGGGACCAGGTGGACGAACGCCAATTGCAATACGCGATCGACGCGGGACTCGGGCCCCTGCTCTTCCATGCGTCGCAGGAAACGATCGGCGAGGCACCGGCACCGTGGCGCGACCGGCTGCTCGGCGCGGACCTGACCGCGCGCGTGCGCCATGGCAACCAGCGCGACACGATGAGCGAGCTGCTCGATGCGTGCGAGGAGGGGGGCGTGCCCGTTACGCTGCTCAAGGGGATTTCGATCGCCGATCAGCACTATCCCGCCCCGCATCATCGGCCCATGGGCGACATCGACATCCTGGTGCGCGAACAGGATTGCGCGTGGGTCGAATCGATGATGCTTCGTCGCGGCTTTACACCGAAGGACGGCTATCGCGCCGACGACGGCGACGCGCACCGTCCGCCACTGCTGCACAGGGAAAGGGACGTCTGGGTTGAAATTCACACGGCCCTTTTCCCCAGGGACGACCGGCTGCGGAGCAATGGCCTCTTCAGCGCATCGCAGATCGCGTCACAGGAGATCGACTCGGAATTCGATGGCCGGCCGGTCCGTCGGCTGAGCCGGGAGTTGCAGCTGGCGTATGTCGCGTCGTACTGGATCCGCGACCTTTCGCGAAACCCGTTTCATCCGAGCCTTGTCGCGCCGCTGATGGACGCGATTTATCTCATCGGGGATCCCGGACAACCGCCGGACTGGGACGCGCTCTTCTCGTGGCTGGACAACGAGCTGGCGGCCGCATCCCTCTACATCACGCTTGCCTGCGTTGCCGCACGCGGATCCGATCCGTCGCTATTGCCGATCCTTCCGCGACTGGCATCGCGCCAGCGCATCGTCGGCCCGGCGGAGCTCCGGATCATCCTGCGCATGATCGACAATGGCCTGCATGAAGGCGCGCCGCTCATGGGCCGGTTCGGCAACAGGCACCCGATGATCGCGCACAGCGTCTGGAACACCCTGCTCTCTCCGGGCACGCACGCCGGCAAGGTGGTGTCGCTGCCGTGGAACGTCGTCTTTCCGCCGTGGATTGCCGATCGCTACCGGCTTCGCTACCAGATCGGGCGACTGAAAAGGTTCGTTCGTCGCTGAACCGAGTCGGCAAGACCGCCGTCGCTCACGACACCGATCGCCTCGCTCGCGGGAAGCGGGTTGCGCGAGATGACGGGCGGGAGGTACGCGACCGCGTCCTCAGGACACCGCAGAGACAACGCGGGCTTCGATTCGTGCGCATGGTTCCTCCCGGGAATGGCCGTGAAGTGCTGCTTCAATGAAACGGATGTGACGCTGCCCGCCTATCCGCGCTACTGGCAGGCCGTCCCGGGCGCCGCAAACACTTCGCGCGTGATGGTCTTGGATTGCGTCACCACGTTCGGGCCGATGCCGGTGATCGTGTAGGCGAACGTTGCCGTATTGCCGTCCGCGAACGCGAACGTGGCCGTCCCCACCTTCGTCGCGACGACTTTCGACGGATCGAACGCGTCGAGCCGCGGACCCGACGTCCGGTAGAGATCGCCCGCATAAAGTCCCGGCCCCGACTTCGGCGCGGACACCACGAGCCAGAGCGGCGTGCCGTCGAGGTCGTAGGTGAACCACGTGGCGAAGATCGTGTCGCCCTGATGGTTGAGGTTGATTCCCCATCCGGACTCGGACGCCGCTGGCGCGGCCCACCACAGATCCTGGAAGTTGGTTGCCATCGACAGATCCGGCTGCCCGCCGAATGTGCACACCGGCTGCGGCCCGAACACTTCGCGCGTGATGTGTTTCGTCTGCACGATGTTCGGGGTCACATTGGTGATCGAGTACGAGAACGTGCCGTCGCCCGGGCCGCTGAACGACAGCGTGCCGGTTCCGACCTCGATCGCGGAGACCTTTGCCGGGTCGAAGGACTGGACGCTGAACGGCAGCCCACGCGTCTGGTAGAGCTTGCCCGAATAGACGTCCGGAGCCGTCTTCTGCGCGGTCATCACGAGCCACCAGCCGCGGCCGGTCGTGTCGTAGGTGAACCAGGTCGCAAAGATCGTGTCGTCCTGATGCGCAAGATTGATCCCCCAGCCCGATTCCGAATTGGCCGGTGCGTTCCACCAGAGGCCCTGATAGTTGGCAGCGGCGCCGATTGGCATCGCCACCTTCACCAAATTGCTCATGGTCTGCGTGCTGCTGCCGTCGGGACCGGTCACCGTGAGGCTCACCGTGTACAGGCCCGACTTCGGGTAGGTGTGACTGGGATTCGCCTGGGAACTGCTCTTGCCGTCGCCGAAGTCCCACGAATAGTTCGTGATGTTGCCGGTCGAGCTGCTGGTGAAATCCACCTTCAGCGGACGTAAGGCCGGCGACATTGGCTCCGCTGAACTGGGCCGCGGGTTTCGTCGACGATCCTCCGGTCACCGTCACGTAGCTGACGATCGTCTGCGTGTTGCTTCCGCCCGGACCGGTGACGGTCAGGCTCACGGTGTAGGAGCCCGCCGACGAATACACGTGGCTCGGGCTGGCAACCGTGCTCGACGTGCCATCGCCGAAGTTCCATGAGTAACCCGTGATGCTGCCCGTCGAGACGCTGCTGAAATTCACCGTCAGCGGTGACGTGCCGGAAACAGGCGTACCGGTGAACAGCGCCACTGGCGCCGGCGTCGGCGACGTCACCGTCACGTAGTTGGCGAGCGTTTGCGTGTTGCTTCCGCCCGGACCCGTGACCGTGAGGCTCACGGTGTAGGAACCCGCCGACGAATACACGTGACTGGGGCTGGCAGCCGTGCTCGACGTGCCGTCGCCGAAGTTCCATGCAGTAACCCGTGATGCTGCCCGTCGAGGCATTGCTGAAGTTCACTGTCAGCGGCGACGTGCCGGAAACCGGCGTGCCGGTGAACTGCGCCACTGGTGCCGGTGTCGGTGCCGTCACCGTCACGTAGCTCGTGCGCGTCTGCGTGTTGCTGCCGCCAGGACCGGTCACGGTCAGCTTCACCGTGTACGTCCCCGCCGCTGAATACACGTGGACCGGATTGACCGCCGTGCTGGTCGTGCCGTCGCCGAAGTCCCATGCGGAACCGGTGATGCTGCCCACCGACTGGTTGGTGAAGCTCACCGTCACCGGCGCCACCCCGCTCGTCGGGCTCCCGATGAAGCTTGCCACCGGCGCCGGTGTCGGCGCCGTCACCGTCACGTAGCTCGTGCGCGTTTGCGTGTTGCTGCCCCCGGGACCGGTCACGGTCAGCTTCACCGTGTACGTCCCCGCCGCTGAATACACGTGGACCGGATTGACCGCCGTGCTGGTCGTGCCGTCGCCGAAGTCCCATGCGGAACCGGTGATGCTGCCCACCGACTGGTTGGTGAAGCTCACCGTCACCGGCGCCACCCCGCTCGTCGGGCTGCCGATGAAGCTTGCCACCGGCGCCGGTGTCGGCGCCGTCACCGTCACGTAGCTCGTGCGCGTTTGCGTGTTGCTGCCCCCGGGGCCGGTCACGGTCAGCTTCACCGTGTACGTCCCCGCCGCTGAATACACGTGGACCGGATTGACCGCCGTGCTGGTCGTGCCGTCGCCGAAGTCCCATGCGGAACCGGTGATGCTGCCCACCGACTGGTTGGTGAAGCTCACCGTCACCGGCGCCACCCCGCTCGTCGGGCTCCCGATGAAGCTTGCCACCGGCGCCGGTGTCGGCGCCGTCACCGTCACGTAGCTCGTGCGCGTTTGGGTGTTGCTGCCGCCGGGACCGGTGGCCGTGAGGCTTACCGTATACACACCGGCCGCCGAGTAAACGTGACTCGGGCTTGCGACGGTGCTCGACGTGCCGTCGCCGAAACTCCAGGCGTAACTGGTGATGCTGCCTGTCGAGGCGTTGGTGAAGTTCACGTTCAACGGAGAGGTGCCCGATACAGGACTCCCGGTGAACTGGGCCACCGGCGCGGGCGTCGGGGCGGTGACCGTGATGTAGTTGGTCCGCGTCTGCGTGTTGCTGCCGCTCGAGCCCGAAACGGTCAGGCTCACCGTGTACACGCCGGCCGCGGAGTACACATGGCTCGGGCTGGCGACGGTGCTCGACGTGCCGTCGCCGAAGTTCCAGGAATAGCTGGTAATGCTTCCCGTCGAGCTGTTGGTGAAACTGACCGTCAGGGGAGCGGTGCCGGACGTCGTGCCCGCCGTGAAGCTCGCCACCGGCGTCGTGACCGGCACCGTTGCAGCGACATCGTTCGAGAATCCGCTCTCCGCGCGTGAGGCGTCGTAGTCGGTCGCGGCGAAGTGGTAGGTCGTCCCTTCGACAAGGCCCGTTACGGTATACGTCGTCGCGTTGCCCACGTCGATCTTGGACGGGTAGGTGCCCGCCGATGGGCCGTAATAGACCATGTAGCCGGCCGGCGCCGGACCTGTCGGCGGATCCCAAGCCAGGTTGACGCTGCCCGCCAGCGCAGGCGCGGCAACCAGGAGAAACAGGGCGTAAAGGCCGCAGGCGCGAAATGCCGCCGCCAGTGCCTTGAGCGTGGAACGCCCGCGTACCGTGGTCATAATGCCTCCGTCAAACTCTTGCCAAGAGGCACTAGGCCCATCCTTGGCAACCAGGCTACCTTGTCCCGTCAGGGAGTTAGGCCCTCGGCTTTGCGTCCCACCCTTTCGGGTGGTTTGCCTTTTTCAGAATCGGTAACGCTGAAACAAACACCCGAAAACTACCGGAAACCCGCAGCAACGGATCGAGATCGAAGCTAATTCACCAGTCGCCTCTGTCAGCGCATGGCGTCGGAATCGATTGATTTGTATGGCACAGAATCAACCGCCCCCCGCTGTGATATGACAATAGCATGCCAATTCAACGTTTGCCAAGGGAATTTTTTGACCCGAATCAGGAAATCGCCAGAAAGCAATTGCGCCCTTGGCGGGGCCTGGGACGTACGCGGGAAGGCAACGTCGGCCGAACCAGGCCATTGACCCGTCATTCACACCGGTGTGGATGTGGGCTACACCCCAAGCGACACGCGACTTGCGCGGTGTGCCCCCATTCAGCAGGAGCGGATTTCGCAGCGCGATGCGCGCAAATTGGCGCGGTGAATGGTTGGCGCCGCCCGCGCGGCGCACCAGCGCATCAAGTCAGGGAAGGATGTGCAGGTTCGACGGTGGAGACGGTGCCGATACGCTTCCATCAGTGGCGGTGAAACTGGTGAACCCGTAGTCGCCATTCTTTCCGGTCGCGTTCTGAAGGTAAAAGCCCATACCCGGACTGCCGCTCGGATAAGTGCTGTCCGTGACCTGAAGCACTGCAACGCCATTGATATAGGCCGTAATCACGTTGCCGATCGCTGTCGCCTTGACTACGTCTCCGGTCCTGATTCCATAGGAAGTCCCGCCTCTGGCGTCGAGAAGCGTCCAGCTTCCCAGCGGACCATTCCATCGGACGATCTGCACGTACGCATTCGACGAGGACCTCGCAGAGAAGAGGACTTCATATCCTGTGCACTTATGCGCGGACAGAGAGCTTCTCACTCTCAATTCCACTTCCTCGAAAATGCCGTCGTTCTGGTTCACCGAGTAGACCGTGGCCGAGACCGTCTGATTTGGCCCCCAGGTACCTGTCAGGAGCGCGACCGTGTCGTCATAGCCTGAAGTGCCGGACTCACGTCCGATAGCCAGTCCGGGTGTCGTCGAAGCATTGGACCAGTCGAGCCCTACTGTTTTCCCGTTTATCCATTTGCCGCCCTCTGAAATGGGATTCTCGGTGAGCGGGAAATTGGTCGTGTATGTCGCCGCACTGGCCTCAATGGCCGGAAATAAAAAAAACGCAATGCAAAGCACTGCCGGGATAGCAATCGAGGTCTGTCTCATGCTCCGTTACCTCCTGGCTCGAGTCGGTTTCCTGCGGCCAGATGTCAGATGACGCTACACAGAACCGATCGACACTGCAGGTCGGGCTCGGTACGCGCGCGATAGCCACATGGCGCCGAATAATCGGGCGGGCTGTCGATCTGCCTCGGATTTCACGCAGATCCCGAATCCATATGCAGGCCGCGCGCGAGGCCTACCCCGGCAGCATCATTCCAATCCATTGTGCCATGACTTTTCGCGCGGGACCGGCGGTGGACCGAACCGTCCATCCGCCAAAATGTGCATTACAGCCGCTACTCTGGCCAACTCCCGACGATTGCCTGGCTGGCATGGCTGCGGTTGCGGACACGGCAGCCCGCCACATTCCTACCGAGCTCGGAATGGATGCGTGCAGCGCACCATGAGGTCCGCCGGTGCTGCGCGCGTTCGAGGTCGACGTCGCGGTGACCGCACTGACGAGCGTCTGCGGACCTACTCCGGAATCATCATCCGCCGGTGGACGACAATGCAAGTTCCGCAGCACGCTCTCCGCTGATGTAGCTTTCGTCGGTCCACATATATCCCCAATCGCCGTATCGCCCGCAGTAGGCGATTTTGATTTCATCGAGATAGGCGTGAACGGTCGCGAGCGCAGCAGAACGCTCGAGGTCGAAAATGACATTCGCGTGTTGCACCACCGTCGCGTGTTTCGAGATGACCTGGTCCTCTTCACGAAGAGTATTCGTGCGACGCAAGTCGGCAATGACCAGGTCGATATAGTGATCGGGGGGTAGTGTCAGTGGACGATACTTGGAAGAGAAGTAGACTTCTGCCTGAATGCTTCCGCACCCGGGAGGGGCATTCGTCGCCGACAGCATGTGCGGAAAACTCAGGCGGGTGAAGCAGATATCCTCGTCATAGAAATACGTGATTTGACCTTCCGAGAGATCCGCCCGATTGATGCCGACGTTGACCAGAATGCACGTCGAACATGCCAGGCGCTGCGCAGCGTCGATCACGTCTCGCGGGACGCCCTCAATCATCGGAACAATGTCGGGCAAGGCGATGGACGAAACCACCGAATCGTAGGTCGCGGTAGTGCCATTCGCGAACCGAAGCTCCCGCTGCCGGGGGCGAATCGCCACAAGCTCATGCTTCAGTTTGAGTTCGGCGATGCTCGGAAAATCTCGCAAATACGATACGAATCCCCCATTGGTCGGATACCTGAAATTGGTGATGTAATGGACGTCGGGAGTCCATTTCGCCAAGGCGCCTCGAAGCATTTCCTCGAGACTCGGGCGATACATCCGCGGGCCGAGCCAATCGGTGCTCATGTTCTTCGCATCGGTCATGTGGTATTTGCGCGTGTACTGCATCGGGAAGAGTTCCGCAAATGTTCTCCCGTAGCTGGCAACCAGCCATTCCTCATAATTGGCGATGGGGCGCTCTTCGGCGTTGTGCTCCTTGACGAAGTCGGTGATGATTTTCACGATCAGGTCGTGCGGAAGGCCGTTCAGGTGCAACTGGACCGGATGAGTCAATCTGAATCCGCGCCAATAATTGTCCAGCTTGACCTGAACGGCTTCGAACTTCTGATCAACGTACTCGGCGAACAGCGTTTGGATCCTCGGGTCCTTGGTAAAGGAAATGTGAGGGCCGAGGTCGAACAGAAAACCCTGCGAGTTTCGAAACGACGCAGTGTGCCCGCCGTAGTAGGGCGCCCTGTCGTAAACGACCGCGCGAATTCCCTTCGAATGGAGATGACTGGCGGCTCCGAAGCCAGCCATACCCGTACCCAAAACAGCGATATTCGCCACTAGTCAAGACCTCCGGAATACCAATCCCTGCGCCGGACACCGCCGTGCGTTGTGAGCCGGCAATGATCCGGGCCGCAGCTGCCCACCGGCGATTTCAGGCAATCGCTACTTTACGTGCCGTCCGCCGCTCCGCGGCCGGGGCCGCAATCGGCCAGCGCCGTAGCTGTTCGGCCCAGAGTTCGTCTCGGAGCCTGGTCGACGGCATTCTGACATC
The DNA here is from genome assembly GCA_963726765.1 of uncultured beta proteobacterium. Lineage (GTDB taxonomy): Bacteria > Pseudomonadota > Gammaproteobacteria > Burkholderiales > Casimicrobiaceae > CAIWHR01. Next base: position 191,990 of record CAVSDH010000006.1, read on the forward strand.
GTCGAAGGACACGACGTCGTCCTTCGGGATGTCCCTGAGCAACACACAGTCGTCCGACATGGCGATGGGAAGAGAATTGTCGGCGCGGGCAGCAACGTGATTCTCGATCAGCCCGTAGCAGCAGAACCCGCCCACACCATCAAGGCGCTCCCCTGCTTTCAGATTCCGTTTGGCTACAGCCACAACCTCGCAGGACGGGCCACCAAGCGGCGCGACGGTCGGATCGGAATGAACGATCGCCCTGACCGATCGTCGAAGGCAGCTGTATATGCGGCAGGTGGAACGGCGTATAGAACACGTAGAAGGGACCGTCGCCAAGCTTATAGTACGCAAGCTGGGTTCTCTTGTGCGGGTTGAGCTCATGCACGACGACGAAGGCACCGGTATGAGGCGCCGCGCCCACTGAATAATCGACGATTCCGCCGTTGAGCATCGCTTCGGGCGGCAGCAATTTCGCGAGCTCTCGAACGTAGCCACACGCCGGGCCGTGCATGCCGCGCCGGGCAACCCCGAACCCCGTCGCGTTTGCCAATACGGTTGTCTCCATCGACAGCTTCGTTGCGTCCGCGAACGATGTCACCTTTCGTACGTCCTGATCGTGCTGGGCCGCAAAACCGCGCTGAGTCTCCGGCGTTCGATAATAGTCGACCATGCCTTTGATATTGCCGGCTGCAACCGGCCGGAGACCGACCGTTTGCACATATCGGAACAGCGTCATCGCGACACCCGGTTCATCACCATCGGTGTGCGTCAGCACCACGCCCGCCTCGTCGGCCTTTGCCTTGAGTATCGGTCCTATCAGCGAATCGAGCTCCGCGTTGACCAGCACGACGGGCTTGCCATGCTTGAACGCGTCCAGCGCTACACTCGCGCCGAAATCAACGGTGCCGGTCACTTCAACAATCAAATCGATGGCGCCACATCTTGTCAGCACGTGAGGATCGTCGCTGATCACCGGAATCCCTCGCGCGATACACGCTTCTGCCTCGCCCGCGGTTTTTGCAGTCCGCCATTCCCGAATGCCCGCCTCCTGAAACGCCCTTTCGGCATGTCGTGGCGTGCGGTTCGCCATTCCGGCGAGCCGCATGCCCGGCACAGGGGTCCCGAGCTGCAATGCAATGGCGCGACCGGTTGCACCGGCGCCCACGACGCCGACGCGGATAGGGCGCTTGTCGGCCTCCCTGGCCTGGAGAACGCTGTACACGGAAGTGCTGTGAACGGGGCCGCTGAACGAATTGGTGTTCATGACATTTCTCCTTTCCTAGTTCTGCTCCAGGAGGGGCCAGTTTCTATCCTGATCGGAGATCAATGATACCGGCAATGGCCACCGGATTCCCAAGGACGGATCATCATAGCGTACACCTCGTGCGTCATTCGGCGAAAAGACCGCGGAGGCGAGGTAGTAAATTTCCGTGTTGTCTTCCACAGATTGACACCCATGGGCACATCCTTCCGGCACATAGAGCATTCGACCGTTGTCCGCACCGAGATTGGTCCCGTACCAGGAGCGGTAGGTCGGCGACGCCACTCGAAGATCGACGACGACGTCGAAAATCGACCCTCGAGTACAGCGAACGAGCTTTGCCTCGAGCGCCGGGGCGATTTGATAGTGCAATCCGCGAATCGTGCCTCTCCGATGGCTAAGGGCCATATTGGCCTGAAGCGGAACGAAGTCGATGGCCCGCTCCGCGAATTCGAGATTGCACCAGGCGCGCATGAATCGGCCGCGCGCATCCTCATGAGGAGTGGGTTCGACAACCCATGCACCTTGAATGTCACATTGCGTGAATTTCATACGGAATGGGCAAGGCGCGGACCGGCCAAGCGGCTGGCCAAGTCGCCCGGTGCCTCACCGCGGGCTTCCGACAACACCTGGGAACTGTTCTCCCAAGACCGCGCCGGAGCCGCTCGCTGCCTCCGCAGCGTAGATTTCGTCCGACTCATTTCATTTCCACGTAGCGTTCCAATTGCTCGCGACAGAGTGCTCTTGCATCCTGCCCGCTGTGATACCGGCGATACCAATCGGCGACCAGCTGAATCGCATCGTCGATCGTCAGTCGGCTTCGCCAACCAAGAACGTTGGCCGTCTTGGTGACGTCCAGCCGAAGCATACTTTCCTCGGGAGCATGACTGGCGGTGTCCTTGACCCAGGGGCGATCGATATCCCATTTGGATGCCAGGAACTCCACAATGTAGGAGACCGACCGCGACTCCGCGTCGGCCGGCCCAAAATTCCATGCACCCGAGTATGCCGGTATATCGCCGGCCATCGCCTCGGCAAGGCTGAGGTATCCCCCAAGGCAGTCCAGCACGTGCTGCCACGGTCGCACGGCGCTCGGATTGCGAAGCACGATGGCCTGCTTGGCCTTCACGAACGCATCGACGGCGTCCGGGATGAGTTGTCGAGGCGTCCAGTCACCACCGCCGATCACGTTTCCCGCGCGGGCGCTCGCAATGCCCACTCCATGCTTGCCCAATTGACTCAACGGAAAAAAGGAGTCCCGATAAGCCTGGCCAACGAATTCCGCGCACGCTTTGCTGCTCGAGTACGGATCGTGCCCGCCCATCGCATCGTTCTCGCGGTACCCCCAGACCCAACCTTTGTTTTCGTAGCACTTGTCCGTCGTTACATTGATCACGATGCACGGGCGGCGCATCCGTCGAACCGACTCCAGCACGTTTACGGTGCCAAGGACGTTTGTCGAGTAGGTTTCCACGGGATCATCGTACGATTGCAGGACCACCGATTGCGCCGCCATGTGAAATACGATTTCCGGCGCATACGATTCCACGGCATCGACGATTCGATCAAGGTTGCGGATGTCCCCCGTAATTGAATCGACGAGCTCGCCGACCCGCGCAAGGGTGTAGAGACTGGGCTGTGTCGGCGGATCGAGGGCATAACCGCGAACCCGCGAGCCGAAGGAGTCAAGCAGCAAGCAGAGCCAGCTGCCCTTGAATCCTGTATGGCCCGTGACCAGGACACGCCTGCCTTGCCAGAACGCCGGATTCATCACCACCACTCCGAACTGATTGCAGCATGCCGGAACTGCGGAACGGGCATTTATCGACGACCGGTGCCCATGACGTCACTGGAAGTTCTGCGCCGTGACGTCGCCGCCGCGGCCTCGCCCGCGCCAAGCGAGCCAACGAACTTTCTGGCATGGAACGCCTCGGCGAATCCGCTGGATGCGCGGCATTCGAGGCCGCGGATGCGCATGGCCGCCAGAAGATTCTCCGAACTGAACCACGATTTGGATTTTTGCGAGAAAAAGGTTCGGGTGACGACATCGACCTTCCTGGCCGCGACCGTGGAACTCAGCGGCACGTACATGTTGGGGGTAACCAAATCGCCATCGTATTTCGGAATCTCATATTCCAGAATCATGTGGTCCCGAAAGGTTTGCCACGTCATCTGGCTGACGAGATTGTGGTCTTGATGGCGATCCAGGCCGTGATGCGTAAACACCACGTCAGGTTCGATGACTTGCTTTGCTTCTTCAAACTGACGTTTGGCGGCCGCGAAATGCGCCGGCAAGTACCCGTCGGGCAGTTCGAAAATGCGCACCTCGCCACGGTTGGAGGGCCGGACGATCGCTCTCATCGCGGCCATCGCCTCCCGGCGTCGGGACGGCACCGATGTCAACACGAGCCAGTGAATCCTGCATTTCGCATGGCGCTTCTGCAGCGAAAGTATCGTGCCGCCGCAACCGATCTCGATGTCGTCGCAGTGCGCCCCGATGCATAACACCTCCAGGCGCCGCCCGGGAAGGGGCGCCAGCGTCAGTGCGAGCACCGGGACCTCATTTCTTCCACACCATCCAGGGACAATCCCCTCGGGCTTCCATTCGATCGAGCGTAATCTTGTCCTTGAACGTATCCATCGCCCGCCAGAATCCCGAATGCCGATACACGGCCAGCAAGCGCTTTTCGATGAGCCGGTTGAACGGTTGTTCCACCAACTCGTCGCCCTCTTCGATGTAGTCGAAGATATCCTTCCGCAGGACGAAATACCCTCCGTTGATCAGCAGCTCCTTGTCCGACCGCGCATCGATGCGGGTTGCAAGTCCTTCCGGAGTGGCCTCCATCGTGTGGAAGCTGTGCCAGCCATTGACCCCGACGATGCTTGCCACAACCTTCTTCGATTGGAAGTCGGCAATCATGGTGTCGAGCGGCAGGTCGGAGAGACCATCGGCGTAATTGGCGAGGAATATCGACTCGCCCTCGAGATATCTGCGTACCCTTAACAACCGCTGCCCGATGTTCGAGTGCAGGCCGGTATCCACAAACGTGATTCGCCAGTTGTGAATGTCCGTCGTGTGCGGCTCGATCCGCCGCCCTCCTTCGGACAGCGTGAAGTCGTTGGACAAGCATTCGTCATAGTTGAGGAAATACTCGCGGATCAAATCGCCGCGATACCCAAGACACAGGATGAATTCCGTGTGCCCGTAGTGCGCGTAGTACCTCATCAAGTGCCAGATGATCGGTCGGACGCCCAGCGAGACGAGCGGCTTCGGAATCGTATCGGAATGTTCGCGCAGCCGCGTTCCCATGCCACCACAGAAAAGAACAACCTTCATGCGAGTTACCAATTATCGAGATTAGTCAGCCGATGACGCAGAGCTCTCACCGCGGGCCACGGGAAACGTCCACCGGCGTCGGGCGCCCTTTTTTGCTCGCGTGTTCCAGCTCACGTTGCCGGGACGCGAGATTGCCCGATGGGCGTTGAGATCTCCGCAGCCCCTGTGATCCCTGGATTCGCTGCAGCAAAGCAAAATGGGCAATTTTTCGTTTAATGCGCGAGTCCTGTGCGCAAATTGGAAGCGTCCGATTTCGATACAACTTGTGCAACACATCTATTTGGTGATGGATTTGGTGGCGCACAAGGCCGGTCGAATCGGGTTCCGCCGCGTGGCCGATGCATGTTTTTCCAATGCATTCATTGGCGAAGGACGTCGCCGCCTGCCCGTCAACGCGTCGCACCAATGCCGCGCAAAAGCCGTGGCAAGCCATCGACAATCAAGGTCGTCCACGAAACTCTGGCAAAACGACGACCGGATTGCGATCCTTCCAATTGAACCAATGGTTTAGTATCTCCGGTTCGATGGTTTTGGTCAACCGATCAAACCGGATGAGCAGACAGGCGACCCATTGCGGCACTGTCTTGGGAGTTGGAATCGCGAATGGGTGCCAGCTGCGGACACGCCGATTCGAAATGGGTTACCGGGCCAGAGGCGTTGCTACGTCGCCACGATGCAGCCCAATGGGAGGACGACGCATATGGCATCGAGAATTCTTGCGTTGTTGTCAATCCTTTTGGTTGCGTGGGCATCAGACGCAATCGCGAGGAAGTACAGTACCCATTTTCCGCTGAGCGAGGATCCCATTCGTGAAGGGGGAAATTGGGTGAACGGAAAGTCCGAAGGTGTCGACTGGGCCAATGTCGCAACAGTCTCGGGCCTCGCGTACGGACGCCAACCAAACCTGATCAGGTACGACGACTCGACCGCCCTGCTTACAGGAAGCTGGGGGCCAAATCAGGCGGTTCAGGCGACAGTGCACAGCATCAACCAAAACGGCGACATCTACGAAGAGGTTGCGCTTCGCCTTCGAAGCTCCATTTCCCCGCATCGCATCACGGGGTATGAGGTTCTATACAGATGCCTGAAGACAAACGCCGCGTATGCGGAAATAGTTCGATGGAATGGTCCATTGGGAGATTGGACATCGCTTCACAAGATAAGCGGCGCCCGATTTGGCGTCGCAGAAGGAGATATCGTCAAGGCGACCATTGTCGGGAATGTGATTACGGCCTACATCAACAACGTGCGCGTGCTCCGAGTGACAGACGATACATTTGCGACGGGCAGCCCCGGCATGGGATTTTATCTGGAGGGGCCAAGGACAAGCCCCGACGTGCAGCTCGACTATGGTTTCACGACTATCGAGGCCTCGGACTGACGTTTCGCAGACGGGGTCGCACTCGAGGCGAGGATTCAACTGCCAACATCAGCCGGTCCTGCGTGAGCGTTCGTCGAATGAACGATTCGCATTTCCAGGGTCGCCGCCGCATCGGTTGCACCCGCGATCGCCGTCACGCCCCCGTCGGCCAAGCGGAATAATTCCATTCAGCGCAGCAGTTTAATCGCAGGTAAAATTGTTTGTAACTCTCTCACTTTGCATTTGGCTCCGCCTCTCAATTCGAAATTGGCACCCGGATTGCGATCGGCACGTGGGTAACTTCCGATCAAGTCTGAACCAGGGACTGCGGAAACCGTGGCCGATGACGCGGCTCCGAGTCTTTGTGAATGGTAGTTCTGGTCTTCGGAATCGACGTGGGCGAACCAGTCACTCAATCTCACGCTAGATGGAAAATCCGGTTTCTCGTTACTATCGCTGCCCGCCTCAATTTGTCCGCATAGAGACAGAATCCCCGCTGTCCGCGGCCGACGGGTACTTTCGCGTCGGGCCCGACGTGATCGGGTTCGGGCGCTACAGCGGACGCGAACCGTCTCCCCGTCCGGAAGGAGACCTGCCCGACGCGCAGGTCGATATCCGATGCGCAAACGGCGCGATTCGTCTCCCTTTCGATCCCGGGAAGGTCGCGGAAAATTTGCGCTGCGAGCTGTACGTCGAGGACTGGCGCGGCACCTTGCCGCTGTCCCTGCTGGCGCAGCTGTATTACTTTGTCCGCCCGATTCTGCCCATAGCCATCAGGCGGCACCTGCAAAAACTTCATCTCAGCGTGCGAAGCGCAAACGCCTTCCCCCACTGGCCCGTTGACTCGTCGGTTGACGACATGTTCGGACAAATTTTGCTTTCGGCTCTGAAGTCACAGAACCTGAAAGAGATTCCGTTCGTCTGGTTCTGGCCCGAGGGCGCTCCCAGTGCGGCATTCATTACCCACGATGTCGAAACCGCGCTTGGCCGCGACTACTGCGCGACATTGATGGACATCGACGACTCCTTCGGCATCAAGGCATCGTTCCAGGTCATACCCGAGCAGCGGTATGCAATAACCGGCGATTTCCTCGGTCTGATCCGATCACGAGGCTTCGAGGTCGGAATCCACGACCTGAACCACGATGGCCATCTGTACAGGAGCCGGGAACAATTCCTCGAGCGGGCCGCCAGGATCAATGCATATGGCGTGGAATTCGAGGCGGAAGGATTCCGTGCCGCCGTGCTCTATCGCAAGCAACTATGGTACGACGCGCTGAAATTCGCCTTCGACATGTCGGTCCCCAACGTCGCAACGTACGATCCGCAGCGCGGTGGTTGTTGCACCGTCATGCCCTATTTCATTGGAGACATCCTCGAGCTTCCCGTAACGATGAGCCAGGACTACACGCTTTTCAACATCCTGGGCGATTATTCGATCGACATATGGAGACGGCAGATCGAGATGCTCGTAAGCAAGAACGGGCTGATCAGTTGCATCGTGCATCCTGATTACATCAGCGGCACTCGAGAACGTGACGTTTACAAGCAGCTGCTTGCCTACATCATTCGATTGAAGGAGGAAGAGGGGCTCTGGGTTGCGACGCCCAAGGCGGTCAATCGGTGGTGGCGCGCCCGGGAAGGCATGACCCTTGTCCAGAAATCGGGCGAATGGTGCATCGAAGGCCCGGAAAGCGATCGAGCGCGAATCGCGTTTGCCCGCGAGGAAAATGGCCGCCTGGTCTATGGAATTCAGGCAAACTCCAAATCCCATCAAGCATCTCTCCAATGAATCCTCGACAAACGCGTCCACGGCACGTGCTGACGGTAAGCCACGTCTCGCAATCGGCAGAAACAGACCACAGACCAGCGATACTTTCCTTCATGAACTCGAGCGAAATGAAATTCTGTAGCTACCGCAACGCTTGCGGCACGTATGGCGAAGGGCAGGCCGATGACCGACAGTGCTGATTGCGAAGTCCTGGTGATCGGCGCGGGCCCGTATGGCCTCGCCACGGGTGCCCATCTGAAGGCCAAAGGCATCCACGCACGAGTATTCGGCCGCCCGATGGAATTCTGGGCAACCAAGATGCCGGCCGGCATGCTGCTTCGCTCACCGCGCGCCGCGTCGAACATCGCGGACCCGGCGAATGCCTATACGCTTGGCGATTTCGAGGCGGCCCACCAGATCGACCCACGCAATCCGATTCCCTTGGAAACGTTCGTCGATTATGGACTTTGGTTTCAGCAGAAACTGCTTCCCGAACTCGATCAGCGTCAAGTTGCGAAGGTTGAATCAATTGGCGATGGCTTCGTCACGACGCTTGATGACGGGAGCCGCGTTCGCTCAAACAGAGTCGTGGTCGCAGCCGGCATTGCGCCGTTTCAGAAAATCCCCCCCGAATTCCGGACGCTGTCAGGCGATCACCTGACGCATTGCTACTCCGGCTTCGACGTGCACGGCTTTTCCGGAAGGAAAGTCGTCGTCATCGGTGCAGGGCAGAGCGCACTCGAGTCCGCGGCGCTCCTTCATGAAGCGGGCGCAGACGTGGAGATCATCGCCGTCATTGGGGCACTGAGGTGGATCGGCATGCATCCGCGCCTGCACAACCTCGGCCCAATTTCGAAAATGCTCTACTCGAAGCACGACGTGGGTCCGATCGGCATCAGCCGCCTGGTCGCATCGCCCAATCTGGTTCGCCGAATTCCCCTGCCGCTTCGCGACAAGATACGCACTCGCGCTGTCCGTCCTGCCGGATCGAACTGGCTCCCCGCGCGCCTGAAAAGCGTGACGATAAGGACCGGCCGGTTCGTAACCGAGTCCCGGTCAGTCGGGACGCAGGCGCACCTCAAGCTCGATGACGGGAGCGTTACGAAGGCCGATCACGTCCTGCTTGGCACCGGCTATTCCGTCGATATCTCGAAATTCGGTTTTCTGCCACCTCCGCTCTTGCAGAGAGTGAAAACGCTGGATGGATACCCTGCCCTGCGATCCGGATTCGAAAGCTCGCTACCGGGTTTGCATTTCATGGGCGCGGCCGCGGCGCGCACCTACGGTCCACTGCTCTACTTCGTGACCGGAACGGAATTTGCATCGCGGGAATTGCTTTCGCGCATTCTGCGTCGCCGGAAGCGTTCGCAATGACCGGCAAGCGCACGACGAACGTTCCGACGAAACGCAAGAACCCAGATCGATGACCGACCGCAGTGACGTCGGTGCGGTGGTCATCGGCGGCGACCATCCGGGCCTCGCGATTGCCCGCAGTCTCGCTCCTCGCGGCATCCCCGTCATCGTGCTCGACGATCAGTACTGCATTTCTTCGTTCTCGCGATATGTGGAAAAGGTAGTTCGTGTCGAGAATCTCCGGGACCCGCAGAAGACCGTCGATGCGGTCCTGGAAGTCGGCCATCGTCTGGGCCTGAAGAACTGGGTGCTGTTTCCGACGCGCGATGAAACGGTGGCTGCGTTCTCGATTCATCGCGACTTGCTGGCCAAATTCTTCCGCGTCACGACGCCGGCGTGGGATACCGTTCGCTGGGCCTGGGACAAGAAGAATACCTATCAACTGGCCGAGCAGCTGCAAATCCCGGTTCCGCGCACCTGGAACCCGAAAGGCGTGCAGGACCTCGACGATCTTTGCTCCCGGCTTCCGCTTGCCATCAAGCCTGCCGTCAAGGAAAACTTTTTTTATGCCACGGGCGCCAAAGCGTGGCGTGCCGATACCCCGGAGGAGCTCAAGGCGCTTTTTCTGAAGGCCGCGCAGGATATTCGCACGGAAGAGATTCTGGTGCAGGAGATCATCCCCGGAGACGGTCGCCAGCAGCTCTCGTATTGCGCATTCTTCAAGAACGGCCAAGCGCATTCGGTGTTGCTGGCCCGCCGCATGCGCCAGCATCCGCGCGAATTCGGTCGCGCGGCCACCTATGTCGAGACCATCGAATTGCCGGCCATCGAAGAGCTGTCGGAGCGCTTCCTGAGGGCCATCGACTATTACGGCATTGTCGAAGTCGAATTCAAGCAGGATCCGCGCGACGGCCGATACAAGTTGCTCGACGTCAACGCTCGCGCGTGGGGTTTCCATGGTCTGGGGCAGGCCGTCGGCGTAGACTTTCCCTATGCTCTTTTCGCCGACCAATGCGGCCTCGAGACAGAGCCGGCGCGAGCCAAGCCAGGCCAGGGTTGGCTGCGTCTCATTCCTGATTTGGCCGTCGTGGCCAAGGATCTCTTCGATGGCTACCTGGGATTTTCGGCGTACCGGGATTCGCTTCGGGCGACCAAGGTCGAATCGGTGTTTTCCGCCAGGGATCCACTCCCGTCCTTTGCCGAAGTAGCGCTCCTTCCCTACTTGATCGCGAAGAAGTACCGGCCGCGTCCCGGGCAGTGATGGATTGACGCGCCCGCAGCCACGCGCCGCAGATGTCCCGATCGGGGGCGTCTCTTGAGCCTGGCGGCATGACGTGATACGGTCACAGATCGCACGCTCTACCCATTCCTGCCGGCCACGGAAGTTGCTCCACCGAGTTTGACTCAGGCGGCATCAATCCAGCGTCACCGCCTACCATGCCGCGATGAAGGATCTCAAGCAGAAGGCAATCCGGGGCGGCTTCGCGAAGATCTGCTCCCAGGGAGCCAATCTCACCGTGCGAGTCGGGTGGCTCGCGATCATGGCCAGGCTCCTGGAGCCCGCCGATTTCGGGCTGGTCGCGATGGTGGTGACTTTCACGGGATTCCTGAACCTGTTCCGTGATTTCGGCCTGTCCACCGCTGCCGTGCAGCGAACCGACATTTCGGAAGAGCAGATGTCCACGCTCTTCTGGATCAATGTGCTCATCGGCTGCGCGCTGGCCATGCTTGCCGTCGCAGGCGCCCCGCTCATTTCAGCGGTCTATCACGAGCCTCGAGTAGTCTGGATTGCGGTGGCGCTCGCAATGGGGTTCCTCTTCAGTGCGGCGGGCATACAGCATTCGGCTTTGCTCCAGCGCCGAATGCGGTTCATCACCCTTGCGGCGATCGACACCGGTTCGCTGATGGTCAGCGTAATCGTCGGAATCGCCATGGCACTTTCCGGTCTGGGTTACTGGGCGTTGGTGGGAATGTCGCTGACGCTGCCGCTGATTTCCGCTCTCGCGGCGTGGCTGGCCACGGGCTGGATTCCGGGAACTCCACGTCGCGATGTCGGAATCCGGTCGATGGTGCGATTTGGCGGGATGGTCACGCTCAACGGAATCGTTGCCTATATCGCCACGAATGTAGACAAGGTCCTGCTGGGCAGGGTCTGGGGAGCGGATGCGCTCGGCATTTACGGAAGAGCGTTTCAGCTGATCAACATACCGACCGACAATCTCAATTCGGCAGTCGGTGACGTCGCGCTCTCCGCGCTTTCGCGGATCAAGGAGGACACTCTCCGCCTCAAGAGCTACTTTCTCCAGGGCTATCTGCTTCTGGTTTCAATTACGTTGCCGATCACCGTCGCATGCGCGCTCCTGGCGCCTGAAATCGTGCAGGTGGTGCTTGGACCGAAATGGACTGAGACTGTGCCAATCGTTCGGATTCTCGCTCCCACCATCCTGCTGTTCGGCATGATCAATCCGATGTGGTGGCTGCTCGTCTCATTGGGAATGGTGGCGCGAAGCCTGAAGATCGGCCTGATTCAGGCGCCGCTGCTCGTGGCAGGTTACTTCGTCGGTTTGCCTTACGGGCCTCAGGGAGTCGCCCTTGGTTACTCCGTTGTCCTGGTCCTGTGGACGATTCCCAATATCGCGTGGTGCGTTCATGGAACCGCGATCTCGCTGAAGGACATCATTCGAGTCGTGGCGCGACCCATCGCCTCGGCAATCCTTGCCGGCATCCTGGCATGGGGTGCGGTGTTCCTGTGGCCTCAAGCTCTATCGAGCATTCAGCGGCTGGCACTGGGGGTGGTTGTGCTGTTCGGTGCATACGTTGCGATACTCTTCTACGTCATGGGACAGAAGGCGCTGTACCTGGGCGTGATCCGCGATCTGATAAGACGTCCAACCCAGGGCGAGCTTCCAGGTATCGGTATTACCTAGAAGAATTTTCAGGCACGAGCGCCGGCAACGAGATCACTGACGCGAGAATAACAATTGAAGAACGCCGAACAGCGCGCGAGTCTGGTCGCATCGGAAAACGGAAAGAGCTATTCTGCGCACCACCGTCGCAGCCACGATTGCCGGCACATTGATCGCCGGAGCGACCTGTCTCATCAAACTCGAGGCAGCAGCGCTTGTCCGCGGGCTGGTACTTGCGATCGAATGGTTGGCCATGTCGGCGTGTGCACTGATTGCTCTCTGCGGAGTGGTCGTACTGAGGCGCGACGGCGCTCTCAATGGTGCCAGATCCGACCTGTTCCTGGCTGCGAATGCCAGTCGATCCGAGCCGGCGATAGCCGCAGACGGCGCACAGGCAGTCGGTCTGCTCTCCCGCCTCGGTCGTTTAGCCGGTGTATGCCGAGGCCATGTCGTCGGTGACTTGGTGGAGATACGGTCATACGAGGAGATTGCCAAGACGCTCGACGAACGCGAATGCCTCGACGGCCTGCCGTTCATGCCGGAGATGCGGCAGTTCTGCGGCCAGCAGGCGAGGGTGTTCAGGTATGCGGACAAGATCTGGGATTACAACCGCAGCCGCACGATTCGCAGGCTCAGGGACTCGGTCTTGCTGGCCGGACTGCGCTGCACCGGTCGCGACCACGACGGATGTCAGGCGGGCTGCTACCTGATATGGAAAGTGGATTGGCTGAGACGAACCGTCAAACGAAGTGAGATCGGGTCAGGACGGACCACGACCGCAAATTGGGACGTCGGATGTGGCGACCGCGTACGCCACTCCCGCCGAGAGACCGACCGGGGGTGCACCGGGATCGGAAAGCGCCGGCGACCGGCGGTATGAGTGCCAATATACGGAACTCGCCGCCGCGTCCACGCCGATGTCGCCGCGTGACCGGAGGCAGGACCTTCGACCCCTGTTCAGCGGCAATGTCACGCTCCGGGCGTATTTGATAGCGATCGCGACCCGGATTTTCAACCGGGTTCAGCGAATTCGTGGCGGGTTCGAGTTCGCAGTGGTCCCCCCCGGCCTTCGCAAATCCACACCGGTCGAGATCCAGGATTTGCGACCGGGAGACAAGGTTCGCGTACGCTCCAGAGAGGATATCCTCGCCACCCTGGACGAGAATCGTCGCAACCGCGGACTCTGGTTTGACCGGGAGATGCTGAAGCACTGTGGTCGCAACTACACCGTGTTGAAAAGAGTCGAACGGATCATCGACGACAACACGGGCAAGATGCTGCAAATGAAGACCCCGTGCATTGTCCTCGATGGCGTTTACACATCCGGCGAGTTCGAACGCTTCTGTCCGCAGCACGACCATATCTTCTGGCGCGAAGCCTGGCTCGTCCGAGAGAACCAGAATCTTCCGGACCGTCAAGGCGCCCCCGCATAGTTCGTCAACCGCGGGCGGCTTCCGAAAGCATCCGAGTGCGACAACGCGCTCAGTCCGGCGCACCGGGATATGCGCACTACGCGACGTTCCATTTGCAGTCGCAATCGTCCAGATGCAACGTCCGCTGCGCATTTGCGATATCCTATGAACCTCGCACCTGCGACCGACGTCGGGCTCGCAAGTGGTTGGAACACTACAGCACGACACTAAACAATGGGTATGCCGCAAGAGCCGTTCGTCAGCGTAATCACCCCGGTCTACAACGGGGCGGAATTTCTGGCCGAGTGCATCGACAGCGTTCTCGCACAGACGTACCGAAATTACGAATACATCATCGTCAACAATTGCAGCAAGGACCGCACGCTTCAAATCGCGCAGGAGTATGCCGCGAAGGACAGCCGCATTCGCATTCACGACAACACAGATTTCGTCGGAGTGATCGAGAATCACAACAATGCGTTCAAACTCATGCCCGGCGGTGCCAAATATTGCAAGGTGATCTCCGCGGACGACTTTCTCTTTCCCGACTGCATCGCGCAAATGGTCGCGCTCGCCGAGGCTCACCCATCGGTCGGCTTCGTCGGTTCGTATCAGCTCAGCGTCGACCACATCAGGTGGCAGGGGTTCAAGTACCCGACGCCGGTTTTTCCCGGGACGGAGCTCTGCCGCAGGATTTTCCTGGGCGGAGACCGCGATTTCGGGTTTGGAACCCCCACCTCGCTCCTCTATCGAGCTGATCTCGTCCGGAACAGCCCGGCCTTCTATCCGAATTCGTCACCGCATGCAGACACCAGCGCTTGCTTCGAGCATTTGCGCAACTGCGATTTCGGTTTTCTGTACCAGGTCTTGTGCTACGAACGCACACATGGCGAGACTCAGAGTTCCGCTTCGGCACAACTCAACCGCTATTCGTCGGCCGTCCTGAGCGATGTCCTGACCTATGGACCTTCGTATCTGACCAAAGACGAGCTGGCGCGGCAAATCGATGAAACGCTTCAGGACTATCATCGATTCCTGGCGGTCAACCGATATTTCAGGACCAGAGACAAGGCATTCTGGGATTACCACCAGGGCAGGCTCGCAGAACTTGGGTATCCTCTGAAACCCCTTGACTTGCCGAAGGCCGCGGTCATGAAATTCTTCGAGGAACTGGCAAATCCCGGATTGGCCGTTCAAAAATTCCGGACGCGCGAGTTGCGTTGACGCAAATGACACGTGCCGGTCGCGGAATGGCTACCGATTAAAGAGGAACGCCTTGAAAGACGCCAATACGATACGGACAATGGTGACGGGGGGCGCCGGATTCATCGGTTCCCATCTTTGCGAGCGACTGCTCCAGAACGGCCGCGACGTCCTGTGCATCGACAATTTCTATACCGGGACAAAGCGCAACATCGCCGAACTGCTTGGCAACCCGCGCTTTGAAGTGATGCGGCACGACATCACGTTTCCGCTGTACGTCGAAGTCGACGAAGTGTTCAACCTCGCGTGCCCGGCCTCGCCCATCCACTATCAGAACGATCCCGTGCAGACGACGAAGGTCAACGTGCACGGAGCGATCAACATGCTCGGACTCGCCAAGCGGATTCGCGCAAAGATCCTCCAGGCCTCGACGTCTGAAGTCTACGGCGACCCCTCGGTTCATCCGCAGGTCGAATCCTACTGGGGCAACGTGAATCCGATCGGCCCACGGGCCTGCTACGACGAAGGCAAGCGTTGCGCAGAGACGCTATTCTTCGACTACCACCGGCAGCACCGGCTGCAGATAAAGGTTGCGCGGATCTTCAACACCTACGGACCGCGCATGCATCCGAATGACGGACGCGTCGTGTCGAATTTCATCGTCCAGGCGCTCAAGGGCGAGCCGATCACCATCTATGGCGACGGATCGCAGACCCGCTCCTTTTGCTATGTGGACGACCTTGTCGACGGCCTGCTTCGGCTCATGAGCACGGCCGATGACGTCACGGGGCCGATGAATCTCGGCAACCCTACGGAGTGCACGATACTCGGTCTTGCCGAGCAAATTGTCCAACTGACCAACGCGCGGTCCGAGATCGTGCTGAAAAAGCTCCCCGAGGACGACCCGAAGAAGCGCAAGCCGGACATTTCTCTCGCCAAGGCGCGTCTTGGTTGGGAGCCCGGGATCGCACTCGAGAAGGGGCTTCCGAAAACGATCGCGTATTTCGACAAGCTTCTCAGTTCCTGAGCTCGTCGCATAGGCGGGGTCCGTTGCGGATCTCGACAGTCGTCCTTACATGAACGTCGCAGCATCACAATTCGCGGTCGACCCGTCACCCGACATCATCCGACGGACGCTTCACTCGTTCGAGGCGTGGCTCGACCGCTTCGGCGAGTTGTCCTTCGACCATCAGAGCTATTTTGCCGGGCCGATCGGCGGTCGCGCGAAGGCCCTTTACTACCGCCGTCCGCTCCTCGGCACGATCGCCGTCGCTCCGATGATCGTCAGCGAGGCATTTGTACCGGCCGCACGACGCCTCTTCTGGCGCCCCCAACGGTTCCCGATCGCGGATGCGCACTACGCGATGGGATTCGCGCTCCTCGCGCAGCTGACCCAGGACTCGAGATACCTCGACCGGGCCGTGCATTTTCTCGAAGTGCTGGAATCCACGCGGTGCCCCGGTTACGAGCACTTCTGCTGGGGATACCCGTTCGACTGGGTAACGCGGTCCGGAGTCATGAAAGCAGGAACGCCGCTCATCACCACCACGCCTTACGTGTACGAGGCCTTCTCGTACGTGCACCGGATCGACGGAAATCCGCGGTGGCGCGCGACCATGGCATCGATGGCCGAGCACGCGTTTCTGGATATCAAGGACCGCGAAATATCGGCCGATGTCGCCACGGCAGGTTACAACCCGGACGATACCGAAGGCCTGGTCATCAATGCGAGCGCCTATCGCGCGTTCATGCTGTTTGACGCTTCCAGGACGTTCGCGCGCCCGGATTACCGGCGGACCGCGGAACGCAATCTGAATTTCGTGCTGCAGGCGCAGCAGTCCGACGGCTCCTGGTTCTATGCTTCCGATGGCGTCCGCGACTTTGTCGACCACTTTCACACCTGCTTCGTGCTGAAGGCGCTCGCCAAGATCGAGCACGAGGTCGATGACGCAAGTCTTCGCAAGGCCATCGACGCCGGCGTGGATTACTACACGCGCAACCTCTTCGACGACGCAGGTCTGCCCAAGCCGTTTGCCAGGCGGCCGCGACTGACCGTTTACCAGCGTGAACTCTACGATTACGCAGAGTGCCTCAATGTCGGCGCCCTGCTCCGCGGACGCTATCCGATGCTCGATGCGCGAGTGGGTTCGACGCTCGCCGATTTCCTCGGCAACTGGCGGAAGCGCGACGGCTCGTTTCGGTCCCGAAGACTGCTTGCCGGATGGGACAACGTGCCGATGCACCGCTGGGCGCAGGCGCAGATGTTCCGCAGCCTGTGCTTCCTGCTCACTGTCATCGACAGGCCGCATGCCGCGACCGGAAGCAAATCGGCCGGGCATCCCGAGAAGATGTCCCCCGGCCTTACCCGCGCAACCGCAGTCCCGCACGGCGACGCGCGCTGATCCGGAGCCCTGACCATGTGCGGCATTTGCGGTCAATACAATTTCCGGGAGTCAAAACCCGTCGACGCGGCGACCGTCAAGGCAATGGCACGCTCGATTGCACATCGCGGACCCGACGACGAGGGCTATCACTTCGCGGGACCGGTCGGCCTGGGATTCCGACGACTCTCGATCATCGACCTCGCCGGCGGCCATCAGCCAATGGCGGACGCGGAGGAAACGGTGTGGGTCGTCTTCAACGGCGAGATCTACAACTTTCCGGAACTGAGACGCGAGCTCGAATCTTTCGGCCACGTCTTCCGCACACGCTCGGACACCGAGGTCATCATCCATGGCTACAAGCAGTGGGGAACCGAGATCCTGAACCGGCTCAACGGGATGTTCGGGCTTGCCCTCTGGGACGATCGACGCAAGCGCCTTGTCATCGCGCGCGACGCCGCGGGCATCAAGCTCGTTTACTACCGGGTCGACGGTGGTACCGTGAGTTTCGGCTCCGAATTGCGCGCGGTGTTGGCTTCTCTTTCGCAGCGGCCGGAAATCGACGTCACCGCCGTCAACCTGTTCCTGCGCTATCGCTACACGCCATCGCCTCTCACACTTCACCAGGGTGTCCGCAAATTGGCCCCCGGAACGATGGCAATCTTCGAGAAGGGCGACTGGCACGTCGAGCGCTGGTACCAATTCCGTCCGACTCCGTTTTCACCGCCGTTGACGGATGAGGAAGCCGCCGAGCAACTGCTGGACATCTACAAGCGCGCGATGAAGCGGCATCTTCTCAGTGACGTTCCGGTCGGACTTCTGCTGAGCGGCGGTGTCGATTCGGGGCTATTGCTGGGTCTGATGCGACTCTACGGCGACAAATGGCCCACCTACACCGTCGGGTACGGAAAGGCGGCCTACAAGGACGACGAACTGACCGACGCGGCGGAGACTGCAGCGCTTTTCTCCTCCCTGAACGCATCGACGACGCTCAGCCGGGATACGTTCGAGTCGTCGCTGTCGAAGATCGTGTCGTCTGCTCGAGGAACCGATTGCGTCCTCGTCGATCGTGCCGATGTATTTCGTCTGCGAGCGGGCGCGGCAGGACGTCAAAGTGGCGCTGGTCGGCCAGGGTCCGGACGAGCTTTTCGGCGGCTACCACCGTCATCTCGGCGTGCAGTACGGATCGCACTGGCGGCGGCTCCCGCAATGGCTCCGGACGGGCGTTCATCGTGGAATACGCTACCTGCCTCGCCAGGAAACTCTGAAGCGTGGCGTGTATTCGCTGGATGTCGAGGACCGCCTCAGGCGCTATCAAAACGTGTTCTCCATCCTGCCCGGAGATGCCGTCGACGGCCTGTTCCGGCCCGGGCTGCTGCCACCGGGCGCCGGCGACAGCATCCGCGACTCGTGGGCGGACCTCGCACCGGAAATGGAGGGCTGCGACGAACTTGGTGCCTTCCAGGTTCTGGAGATACGCTCCTCGCTGCCCGACGAACTCCTCATGTATGCCGACAAGCTTTCGATGGCCCACGGCCTCGAAGTCCGCGTGCCGTACCTCGACAAGGAAGTGGTGGAGTTCGCCGAGCGACTCCCGGCCAAGTTCAAGGTCCGTGGCGGCCGGCAGAAGTGGCTGCACCGAAAGGTCTGCCAGTCGTTCCTGCCGCAGGCGATCATGGCACGCAAAAAGCGCGGATTCGCGGTCAACGTCGTGGACCAGTGGTTTCACAATTCGCTCGACAGCCGGATGGGCCGCTACCTCCTCGACCGCGATTCGATGATGTTCCAGTATCTGGTTCCGGAGGCAGTCAAACAGCTTGTCGACGAACATCGATCCGGCAGGCACGACAATCACAAGATGCTGTTCAGCCTCATCGTGTTCGAGGAATGGCTGCGCACCAGCGATTCCGCAGGGCGAAACGCCGCGTCGACCGGGCCCGACGCGGCACGCGTGGCACTCGCATAGCGTGCCCGACCGCATCTGACGTTTCATCCATGCCTCTCGAATACATTCTCATCACGCCCGCACGCAACGAGGCGGACTACATTGAGAAGACGCTGAAGTCCGTCGTTGCACAAACGGTCCTTCCGAAACGCTGGATCATCGTGAGCGACGGATCCACGGACGGCACCGATGAACTCGTCCGCAAGTATCAGCCAGGGCGTGAATGGCTCGAGCTCATCCGGCTTCCGGAACGCAAGGAGAGACATTTCGCGGCGAAGGTCAATGCCTTCAATGCCGCTTACGACCGAGTCAAGTCGCTTTCGTTCGACATCGTCGGCAACCTCGATGCCGACGTCTCGTTCGGCGAGGACTATATGGAGTACCTCCTCGGCAAGTTCGAAGCCATGCCGAAACTTGGCGTGGCCGGCACTCATTACATCGAGGGCGATTTTCACTCTTACCGCGACAGCTACATCAACGTGCACCACGTCAACGGCCAGGTTCAACTCTTTCGCAGGTCATGCTACGAGGACATCGGCGGCTACGTTCCGATCAAAGGCGGCGGAATCGACTGGGTGGCGGTAACGACTGCGCGGATGAAAGGATGGACTACGTACTCGTTCGAGGAACGAACCTTCAACCATCATCGCGCCATGGGGACGGCCGGGACAAGCCTGCTCGGCTCGCGCTTCCACTACGGCAAGAAGGACTATTTCCTCGGCGGGCATCCGCTGTGGCAGATATTTCGCAGCACGTTCCAGCTGGCGAAGAAACCGTACGTGCTTGGTGGCGCAAGCCTGCTTGCAGGTTACACGTGGTGTTGGATCACGCGCCACGAACGTCCGGTTTCGCCGGAACTCATCGCGTTTCACCGCCGAGAGCAGTTGGCGCGACTCAAGAGCCTTTTATCCGATCGCCTGGGGTTCACCCGTTGATATTGGCTCCGAGCACCCCGATGAAACGTCAAGCCTCGACCTGTTTCCCCTATACGTTGTGAGCGCCTGAATTCGCGATGAGCATTGCACCCGAGGCACGCGTCTTCAGCAAGGAAACGATCATTCGCGGTCAGCCGGCGCGCATCGAATGCGTCGAGATCGCGGGTCAAACCTATTCAATTGATCGCGGCCTCGTCACAACTGTCGGCCTGGAGGACGATTGGTACGAGGACGTTCGGGACCCGGCATCGGTGGTCGGAATCCTAAGGGAGGCAAAAACCGTCCGTCCGGATTTGTTCACCTTCTGGCAACGGATGCCCGACGTTGAACCTCGTTTCCCCTATCATCGCATATGGGAGGACATCGCCGTATTGCCCGTCACCAGTTACGATCATTGGTTGAAATCACAGATCAAGTCGCGCGTCCGAAATCAGATACGCAAGACCGAGAAAGACGGATTGATCGTCAAGGAGGTTCCCTACGATGACGACTTCGTCGGCGGAATGACCACGATCTTTAACGAATCGCCGATTCGGCAAGGACGCCGTTACTGGCACTACGGCAAGGATTTCGAGACCGTGAAACTTCAGTTTTCGCGATTCGTATTTCGGGAGCGAATGATCGGCGCGTATTACGAAGGCGAGATGGTTGGGTTCATGATGCTCGCGGATGCAGGTGGATTCGCGCTGACAGGTCAGATCATTTCGAGCCTCAAGCATCGAGATAAATCGCCAAATAACGCGCTGATCGCGAAGGCCGTCGAAGTCTGCGCGGCAAACGGCTTTCCCTACCTGATCTACCTTTTCTGGAGCGACGATTCGCTCGCCGAATTCAAAAGACGCTGCGGATTCGAACGGGTCCGAGTCCCACGATATTACATTCCGATTACGTGGAAGGGAGCGCTTGCTCTCAAGTTGGGTGCCCAAGGCGGATGGAAGGGAATGATTCCGGGGCCGGTCAAGAGCCGGCTCAAGCGCCTGCGCGCGCATTGGTACCGGAAGCAGGACGATCACCGTGCGCACGTTCTTTGAGCGCGTTCCCGTAGGACGCACGCAATCGTCAAGCTCTGCCCGCTGTCCGGAAAGTGCATGACACCTATGTCAATTGCAACGCGCTCGCGGCCCTGATATGCCGGGAATCGCTGGAATCGCCGGCCCCGCGTCTGAGCATGCTTGTCAGCGCCTCGTGCAGGCAATGCTCCAGTCCATGTTGCATGAACCGTCCTACGTCAGCGGGACACATTTCGCACCTGCCGTCGGCGTCTATGGCGGCTGGGTAGCGCACGCGAATTCGTTTGCCGCGCGCCAGTCCATAGCCCGAGGTCGAGACGGCATAGCGCTGCTATTCGCCGGCGAGTGCAGTTTCTCTCCTGCGGCCGTCGCGAATCCGGTTTTGAACGATTCGCGCGTATCGCACGACCTTCTGGCCCGCTACGATCGTAGTGGCGGTTCTTTCGTCTCTGAATTGAATGGCCTTTTCAGTGGATTATTGATTGACCCGGCGCGAAGGCAAGCATTCCTATTCAACGATCGATATGGCAGCGAGCGTCTTTACATTTTCGAGAAAGGGGGAATGACCTACTTCGCTAGCGAAGCCAAGGCGTTGCTAAGGATCCTTCCCGAACTGCGCTCGCTCGACGACCGTGGCGTCGCTGAGGTCCTGCGATTCGGAAGTACTCGGGGCAGTCGTACGATCTTTCGCGGCGTCGATCTTCTACCGGGCGGGACGCTGCTGAATTTTCGCGCCGGTGAGCGACCTGACCGCCAGCGATACTTTGTCCCAGGGACTTGGGAGGCACAGCCAGTATTGGACGAACTCACGTTCGAGTCAGAGTTCCGTGAGGCGTTCGTTCAGGCATTGCCACAATATTTGCGTTCCGACGAGGCGATTGGCATTTCCCTTACGGGCGGCCTCGACACGCGCATGATTCTCGCGTGCATGCCACCCATCGCGCCCGCCCCGGTTTGCTATACGTTTGGCGGGCAAACGCAAGAAACACTTGACGCACGTATCGGCGCTCGCGTTGCACGCGCAAAGGGACTTGATCACCATCTGTTGCGTATCAATGAAGAATTCGTTTCGCACTTTGGTCGCTATGTCGACCGGACCGTTCGTATCACCGATGGCTGCGCAGGTGCACTTGGCGCCCACGAGATTTACTTCACGGCGCTGGCAAGGAACATTTCGCCGATACGACTCACGGGAAACTTTGGAAGCGAAGTTTTGCGCGGCATGTCCACGTTTAAACCATTGCAGCTCGCGCCTGAGCTTTTGGATGCCGCGTTCCAGCCGATGCTCGAAAATGTCGAGGATAAAGAAGCGCAATTTCCTGTCCACCCAATTACCCACGCGGCATTTCGCGAAATTCCGTGGCACCTTTTCGGGACGCTGGCGGCCGGCCGGTCCCAAATCGTATTCCGAACGCCTTATCTTGATAACGAAATCGTCCGACTGGCGTATCGGGCCCCGCCCCACTTGCGTCACTCTGCGGCATCCGCCCTACGATTGATTCATCAGCAGGATCCGAGGCTCGCCTCCATACCGACCGACCGCGGAGTCGTATGGAACCACAACGGTGTCTCGGCATTCGCGCATCGCCTCTTCTGCCAAGCGACATTTAAGCTCGACTACTTCGACAAGGAAGGTTTACCCGACTGGCTTGGGCCACTCGATCAAGTTCTTAATGCGCTGCAGGGTACGGGATTGCTGGGGTTGCACAAATTCCTTCCCTATCGCCGTTGGTTTCGTCGCGAGCTTTCGAGTTACGTACGTGATGTGGTCACCGACGCGCAGACTTCGCGGCAGCCCTACTGGAACCGACAAGTCACTTCCGGGACTGGTTGACGATCATGTTCGGGGTCGACACAACCGGTTACGCGAACTGAATGCCGTCCTGACACTGGAAGCGGTTGATCGCCTCCTCATACGCGAAATTGCCTCCGCCGGCCCGTCGGAGTCGATCGCTCAAGCCGGCTTCTCATGAAAACTCTGATTATCAAACTCAACGCGACAGGCGACGTCGTTCGAACGACATGCATTCTGCGACGACTCGAAGGCAGCGTGACCTGGTTGACGGCTCCCCTGAATGTCCCTCTCCTTCAGGGGATTGCGCAGAACGTCCGATGCCTGTCCTGGGACCATCGCGATACGGTGCTTGAGGACAACTATGATCTTCTGATCAATTTGGAGGATGAGATCGAAGTTGCAGCGTTCGCCAAGCGTGTCAGCCACCATCGGACGTTTGGAGCATATCTAGACGACCATGGACAGGTTCGCTATACCGATGACGCACGCCGCTGGTTCGACATGAGCCTGATCAGCACATTCGGCAGAGAGAAGGCAGATGAACTGAAGCTCTTGAATCGACGAAGCTATCAGGACATGATCTTTGAAGGACTCGGATGGCAATTTTCCGGTGACCGGTATCTGCTACCGGTCAGTCAGTCGACAGAACTCGCCGGAGACGTTGCGATAGCCTCGGCGGCTGGCCCTGTTTGGCCCATGAAGGCCTGGGCGTACTACGCCGAACTTCAGCGCGCACTGGAGGCGAAGGGACTTCGCGTCAACGTGCTCCCGCGCCGATCGTCACTGCTTGAGCACCTTGGCGATGTGAAAAATCATCGATGTCTCGTGAGCGGCGACAGCCTGCCCATGCACCTCGCGCTGGGAGTCGGGATCGCCCTGCGTCACGATCTTCAATTGCACGAGCCCCTGGGAGATATACGACTACGGATTGCAGACCAAGATCGTATCGCCCCTATTGAGTCAATTCTTCTACAAGCGCGGCTTCGATGCGCGGGCGACAACCGCAATCGAATTGAATACGGTGCTTGACGCAGTCATGGCTCGGCTGGGCGAGCCTCCTCCGCGCTAGAGGTACGCGGTCGGATAAGAGGCAAGCGCGAATCAAGGCAGCTTGAATCGAGTCGCAGCGCTGACATTTCAGGTAAGCATAAAGTGGATGATCCCAAACTGCCGATCGCGGTCAGCCTTTTGACGGGCGGCGACGACAAGTCGTACGCCGTCGGCCTGACATTGGCATTGGTCGCTCATGGCGTGACGGTGGACTATATCGGCAGCGACCGGGTAGACAGCCCGGAGCTGCATGACAATCCAGCGATACATTTTTTGAATCTGCGAGGAGATCAAAGCGAGGACGCGAGATTTGCGACGAAGGCACTTCGGTTAGCCAAATACTACCTGCGACTTTTGAGTTATGCCATCGTCGCCAAGCCACGCGTCTTCCATATCTTGTGGAACAACAAGATCGAGTTTTTCGATCGCACCCTTCTGATGCTCTACTACCGGATGCTGGGGCGAAAGGTCGTGCTGACCGCACACAATGTCAACGCGGCGAGGCGCGATGGCCGTGATAGCGCCTTGAATCGCCTCACCCTGAGAGTCCAATACGTATTGGCGAACCACCTCTTCGTTCACACGCAAAAGATGAGAGATGAGCTTTTGTCGGAATTCGGCGTACCCAGTTTGAAAGTCAGTGTGATCCCGTTCGGAATCAACAATTCCATTCCCACCACTTCATTGACCCGAGCAGACGCGAAGCGACGACTTGGATTGCGCCAGGACGAGGTCGCCGCACTTTTCTTCGGGCAGATCGCACCCTACAAGGGACTTGAGTATCTTGTATCGGCGCTGCCGGAGATTGTCGAGAACAATTGAGAGTTTCGACTGGTGATCGCCGGCAAGGTGAAGAAAGGCTTTGAGCATTACTGGGAGCAAGTTCAGCGGCCCTCGCGACGGGCAGTGTGCGCGACCACACGATCATGAGGATCGAGCACATTCCCGACGAGGAAGTTGAAGTCTATTTCAAGGCGGCGGACGTTCTCGATCATTCCATACACCCAGATCTTCCAAAGTGGCGTGCCGTTTCTCGCGTATAGCTTTGGCGTCCCCGTCATTGCCAGCGACGTCGGCTCCTTGCGCGAGGACATTGTCGAGGGGAAAACCGGCTTCATCTGCATACCGCGGGATGCCCGCGACATCGCCAGAGCGGTCCGAGGTCTACCGGTCGAGCGAAATGTGTCGGAACCCTGAATCCACTCGCACCGAGATTCGCGCGTTTGCCAACGACCGCTACTCGTGGACGCGTGTCGGGGCAATTACGGAGGCGGTGTATCGTCGATTACTTGGGGTCGCATGACTCGCGCCGCGCAGTTCCTAGGCTGAAAACGGACGCCGAGTGACATAGTTGTCGCGCAGCTCGGAAAGTAGTCGCCTTACCATCGCCTTGGCTCTGTAGCGAAGGCTCTCGCCTCCGAAGCCGCCCTGCCGGCAATTCGGTGAATGCGATTCTTACGACGCAATTCTCGCCCGGCGCCTAGCTCGATGGCGAAGTTCACTTGGTCTCCAGTCACGTGCCATTCAACCGGAGTTGATCCAGCGCAAATTTGCTTGATGCTGCCAGGTTCGGCCTCCCGTTTGTGGATTTGAAATCTGCATGTCGAATTGGACGAATTCTCGACGAGCAATTCGCTCCCATACATTTCCAGTTCCACGAGACCACGCGCAATCTCCCGTTGGCGAAAACTCCGGCGTACGACCTGGCCCAAATCGCACCACGAAAGCCTCGCATTCAGCGAATTGAGTCGATCGATGAACTCCATGAGCGGTTTGCAATTATCACGACAGTCGTCATGGTGGATCACGACGAGACAAGGCTTCCCCAGCAGGATATCGAAAGCAAAATTCTCGATGCCATGCGATGGATATCGTCGGGTGAATATCGGAAAGTCCGAATAATTCCTGACGGCAACATCCCAATAATCCGCTACGCTTACCTTGAATGGCTGCGGATCGTTGCCTACGACTTCCGTATTGACAACGGCAATAAAGCCGGTGCGTTTCAGCACCTTCATGGCGACTCGGGAAAAGACGCCTTGCGGAAATACCATTACCGGATCGAAGCGGATACCGGTCAATGCTTCGTGTCGTGCCATGCGTATGACGGCCTGCTTCGCTCGCCATGCCAGCCGCTCACTATCCTGAATTCCGAACTCGCCACCCGTATGGTCGCAGCCGTGAACGGAAAGTGAAAGCCTTTCGGGGTTCTCCCGGAAGAGCCGAACCACCTTTCGCGCGCTGCGTCGCCAGTTCCACGGAATGAAAGCGATGTTCGTCGCAAACTTATGGGCAAGCATCAGATCGAGAAGACGACGGAAATCGAGAAAGCCGTACCGCGGTCTTAGCAAAGGATCGTCGATTACCATGCACGCGGTGGTCAATGGTGGCTCCCAGCACGTACCGTCGAACGCCCACTTGACGTACATTGCCGCGGGCAGCGCTGAGAGAAATTCGCGTCGGATGTCGAAAGCCGGAACGCTCAGAGGAGCGTCGAGATCAATCATCGCATTCACTGATGAGAGAAAGACCGGGACGCCATGGCGCTCAATCCTCAGCAGTGCTGCACCCTTTTCGCACGACACTACGGCAGCAATTCGCGGATCTGATTGATTGAACGCAATTGCATTCTGATGGCCGTCAGAATGCGTGCGTACCTTGAGACCGCTCATCGACTTGCAGAAATCACGAAGCGTGTGGGCGACCTGCCACGTGGTGTCCGCAGGTACGCGAACAACCGACGCTGAGGCATCGCCTGTCAGAAGGCCGGCGACCCGCTCAAGCGATGCCGGATCGCCAGCCGAGAACACCAAAGTCGAATGGACATTCCTTCGCCAGATCTCTACGCCATCCGATCTCCGTTCCAACGCACTCCACCAAATCCAGAAATGCACTGGCGGAACAGAGAAGTCTGGAATTTGAGCGCTCGCCAGCGGAAGCCGTAGCGAGAAACTCGGCGATTCCCACGTACGTTGCGGGTACGCCAAAGAAACCGAGGAGCCTGCTGAGCTTGCCTGCCTCCGATAGCTCCGATGAACTGCAAAGGAGCAATGCCGACAAGGTCAACCTGGTCTGTTGTTCGGCGACGAATCTCCAAGCGGCCGACGAACAACGACAAGCGACCGCATGGCGCGAGTCGGGGCAATCGCGCTCAAGACAGGCGAGAGAACGTCCATCACCGAACACAGCATCTTGCCGGCCGAATGCGGAATCCAGCAGAAGTGCTCTTTTCGCAATATCTCGAAGCCGGCCTTCTCGAACGGAGCCGCATACTCGCCCAGGGACGGCAGATAGCACTCCTCCTCATTGACCTTTTGGAAGCGATGCTTCAACGAGCTCCTGAATGCCGGAAAGCGGTCGTTCATATCGATCACGACGCAAATGCCTCCGGGCACCAGCAATTCCATGATGTCTCGAGCGCAGTCCAATTCACGTCCGCCGCGGTGACAATAGCGAATCGTATTCACTCCCAGGAGAAAATCGAAGGAGCCGGATAGTCCTGATCGCTCAGACCCGGTCGCCGCAGCGAGATCCTGAACCAGGCTCTCGTTTTTCGCGACGTGAAATTCGATCTTGCTTTGGTCATCGTTTCTCAGATATGTTTTCGCCTCCCGCTTGGCAGCATCGATGAGTACCGGAGAGAAATCGGTGCCAACCGCACCTCGGACCTTTATCCCACTTCCCTTTAGAATGGACATGAAGTGGACGAGATTCATACCCGCCCCACAGCCAAACTCAAGAACACGAATTCCTCGTTCCTTGCACGATGCGGGCAAACGGTCGAGCGCCTGCACGTAGATATTCTTGTAATCGTGGTCCAGCAGGTGGCTGATTCCGAATCCAGCCGTCGCGCGCGTGTATTTCAGGATCGCATCGTGCGACGTGTATTCGTCAAAGAACGCCGTATCCATCGATTGCATTTTGGTGTCAATGTTCATAGTTTAAAAAGGCGGCACGTGACAGCGTTTTTCCGCCTATCCGCCACCGTCCAAGGATCGAAGAAACCCGCCGACACTTTTGTGGATTATCCTCATTATTGCACTGTTGAAATTTTCGAGTAGTCTACAACGAATCAAATGAAGAGTTGGAAGATTTCCATAGGCGGTCGCGCTACCGGTTTTGGGCCCGGGCCCTCGGATCGAGTGGAATTGCCGTCGGTGGACGTACAGCGGAACCAGAACGTCTCATGTGGACCTACGCTGTCGATCGCCGGCATGAAAATCGGGACTCTACTATTCGTACTTTGCGTGGCAATTGCGTTCGCGTATGCGAACTCTGCTCATACCGAATCGCTGCCTGAGGGAAACAGTGGAATTGCGGCACGACATCCGGGTGACGCTGGAATCGCAACAGATCCAGCAGTGATCTTTGCCGATGACTTCGAATCCTACGGAAATGCCTTCGGTCTAACAAGAAGATGGAGTGAGGCACATGGCTTCGGCAACATCCGAATCGCAAGTGAACCTGGTAATCATTTGGGAAGCCGCAATGCACTTGAATTTACGGTACCCAAGCAGGGCAGCGAAGTCACTGTTAACCTGACAAAGCATCTAAAGCCCGGGCGTGACGTTCTATTTCTACGCTTCTACGCCAAATTCGATTCTGGATTCGACGTACTCGGATCCAGCCACAACGGCGGTACGATTTCCGCGCGCTACTGCTGTCCCGGCGAACGAGCCGATGGCATCAATAAATTCTCTCGTTAGCTATGAAGCCTGGCGAGGCGAAGTCGAAACGGCGAATCCTGGCGCGCTTAACGTATACATCTACCATCCCGAACAACGCGATATCTGGGGCGATCACTTCTTTCCAAGTGGCCGAGTATTGCCGTTCGATCAAACGCCCGGCAGTTTTGGCCGGGATTTCATCGCACGCCCGGAGATCATCCCGGCGCTTGGGCGATGGTATTGTTACGAGCTAATGGTCAGGACCAATACGCCGGGCCGCCGTGATGGCCGCGTGGCGATGTGGCTCGACGGAAAATTAGTCGGCGATTTTCCAAACCTGAGACTTCGAGATACCAGTGCCCTCAAGATTGACCGCTTTAGCATTGACATGCACATCCGAAGTAACAAAGTGGGATTGGCCAGAAAATGGTACGGCCATGTGGTCGCAGCTACCTCATACGTTGGCCCGATAGTTAGCACTGACGCTTCGAATCCATCAACGATTGCTCCTGGCATACGATGAAAAATGCCGTCGAATTATTGGCGAAAAGACAAAATCGTGCAGGCTTTGAATAGCGCGCCACAATCGCATACATGGACCCTCTACTAGCGCTATGTCTTTGGCTGACTTTGCTGTTTATACTTTTGCGATTCGACCCTGCAAAGGAGCCGGGAATCTCGTCGGCGCTATGGATCCCTGTAATTTGGATATTTATTTTTGCCACTCGCCTCCCGTCACAATGGTTCGGCGGTGAAATTGGACGGGTAGCCGAAGAAATGGAACAGGGAAATGTGCTGGACAGAACCATTTATTCATTCCTGATCCTTTCGGCGTATGGAATCTTGCTGTCGCGTGGATTCGAATGGAAGGCGTTTGTTGTCGCAAACGCTGCGCTAACTGCATTCCTTGCTTACGCCTTAATTAGCGTGGCGTGGTCGGACTACCCGTTCGTGGCACTTAAGCGCTGGATGCGCGATCTGGGAATATACCTTGTGATTCTCGTTGCTTTGTCCGACCCCCGACCATCAGCCGCCGTTTGCACACTGCTGCGTCGAGTCTGCTATCTGCTGATCCCACTATGTATCTTGCTCAACAAGTACTTTCCTGCACTATCTAGACAGTACGACCAGTGGACTGGTCAGGGATACTACATTGGCGCCACCACGAGTAAAAACATGCTCGGTGTCCTATGCTTGGTCAGTGGTCTCTTTTTTTCTGGGATACGTTGGTGCGGCTGACCGTAGGCGGGAGCCGCCGTAGTTGGCCGATCATTTGCATCAACGCCGCGTTTTTCGCTCTGACCATATCGCTGATAAGCGATGCCGGAAGCGCAACCTCCACAGTGTGCTTGGTGCTGGGTTGCCTAGTGATTACCGCAGCGCACAGCAAGACAATTAGGCGTCGCCCCAAGTTGCTCACCGTTATGATCCCGGCCGGCATTGCCCTCTATTTGTTGCTCGAATTCGGTTTCGACATTGATATCGTCGCAACTTTGTCCGAAGCGGTTGGCCGGAACCCGGATCTAACGGGCAGAACAACCATTTGGAGTGCGGTCCTTGGCGCGGATACAAACAGACTCGTTGGCACTGGCTACGACACGTTTTGGCTCGGGCCGCGACTTCGAACAATCTGGGAGTTGGCCGGGACAATAAATGAGTCTCACAACGGTTACCTCGAGACATACGTAAATTTGGGCCTGTTCGGTTTGCTATTTCTCGCGGGATTTCTCGTCGCCAGCTATAGAAGCATCTCGAGGCGGTTTCGAGCGTCTCCCAGCTCCGCGTCGTTGAGCCTTGCTCTGTGGACCGTGCTCCTCTTTTACAACGTCACCGAATCGGCGTTCAGCAGCCAGCTGTTATGGATCGTCTATCTGCTTTGTGCGATTGTCGTACAGACGCGCAGCGAGCCCGTTTCAATATCCACGACCGCGCGACCGCGCCTCGGTTAATACAACCGTGTTGGCGCTATTTGCGTAACCACGCCAAATTGTCGCGATGTCCTTTAGCCTTACCGACCACACTATTTCCGCTCTTTAAGGTGTATACGTGGCCACCAAACTCCTGACGTTCACTCCGTACATAGCATTGCAACCAAACGAACGAACATTTGACCAAAGAGTTCTGACATCGCGTTCACTGCAATGCAAATCCATAGCGCTGTCCTAAAAGAGCCATTGTGAGCATTCATCGGCCCATGCGGCGTCTAGCAGCTTGCCCTTTTTTAACGGTCCTTTGAACACCTCTTGCACGATGATCTTTCCGATCGCATCGTTGTAATGTAGCGGGTCACGGAAATTGTCGCGGTCCAAGGTCATGTCGCTCACGTAGTCAAAGTCCACGACCCTGGCGTCCAGTCGACTCATATCACGCTTGAACCGTAGATAGGAATCGTTCAAACCGAACTCCCGAACACGTCTCTGAAAATCAGCATGATGTGGAACAATGATGAACGTCACTACCGTCCCCTGCGTCTTTGCGGTAGCAAGCATCTGTCGAATACGCGCGTATAGGTCCTCAGGGTACCGAAAGCGCTCATAATGTTCGCGCCCCCGCACATTAACAATGTAACGCCAAAATTCTTCCTCGCGCATCGACGGCGTGGAATCTACCGCAACGTTATTAGACATCGCCGCCCTGACTACGAAATAACCAGCCTGCGCCACGCTGCGGTCAAATAGATAGATCAACGGATTACTAATCATTGATTCAACGCTGCCGACGCGATCAGCAAATGCAAATTCATTGAACTCGTTGAAATTTAGAGTGAAAACGACGCGTTTCACGGGTCTAAGTCGATTCGCAAAATCAAAGAGGTCGAAGCTCTCGTTAAGCTTCAGCGCATTTGCCGAAAGCTTGAAGAAGTGCTGCCCGGTGAGACTTTCGATTTTCTCTATCGGCAGCGATTCTGCGCGGGAGTCACCAATAATCAGGTTTTCGCTTGGCTCGTGCCATTCCTTAAGCATATTGAACACTAGGTAGTTCAAGGAGGCCGCATTTCGCAGCTTGTTCGACTCCGCGAACGCGTGCGAAATGTTGAAATAGTCGAACGGATCAACGACGATAACCGTCATTACCCACACCACAATTGGCACTGCGAAAAGCAGCCCTCTAGTAACGAAGCGACGAATTGGCATAACCTAAAATTGAAAGTAAATGAAATTCTGCGCTTGGTTGTAGGGGCCAAAAAACAGCACTAATATCAGCAGCGCGTAATAGATCGCCCACCGTACCGGCATCAGCGTCCTTCGCAGTGCGCGCCAGACACCCCAGCGGCTGTCAATACAATCGTATACAACGACGATACCTATAAAGATCACACTCAGCGCGAATTCGGTAACGTTCATTCCCATGCCGCGAAATTGGATTGATACTGCGTCAAGATCAATCCAGTGATTGGCCCCCACGAATAGGTGCGAAAAGATATACCATGCATCAGAGAAGTTCGCGGCTCGAAAGGGTATCCATGCCATTGTCACGAGCACAAACGTTATCGCAATATTGAGCCCGTCGAATGCACTTGCGCGACAATGCCTTTTACTTTACTTCGGACTCGGTCACGTCCGCTTCCGATCAGAAGCGAATCCAACATCATATAGCCGCCGTGCAGCGCGCCCCAGGCGGCAAATGTCCAACTTGCTCCATGCCACAGTCCGCTGATAAGAAATGTTACGAACATGTTGTAATACCAGCGCCATCTCAACAACTCGATTGCCACCGAGCGGAATGTAAACGTAGTCCTTGAACCAGGTCGAAAGCGAGATGTGCCAACGTCGCCAGAATTCCGGGATGGATTTGGAAAAATATGGCTGACGGAAATTCGCGACCAGGTCGAACCCCATCAATCTCGCGGAACCGAGAGCAATGTCGGTGTATCCGGAAAAATCGCAATAGATCTGGAAGGCAAAGAAAATTGTCGCAACAAGCAGCGGCAGTCCGGTGTAGCTATGCGGATCGACATAAACCGCCTTTACCAAAATTGCTACTCGGTCCGCTACAACCACTTTTTTAAATACACCCCATAAAATTTGCCAGAGCCCGGAGATTGCATTCTCATACGAGAAATCATGACGTTCGTAAAACTGGTGTAGTAGATGACGCGGCCGTTCAATCGGACCCGCAACGAGCTGCGGAAAGAAGCAGGAATACACGGCGAAAATACCGAAATGCCTTTCGACCTTTGCCTCTCCATGATACACATCGACTATGTAGCTGATCTTCTGAAATGTGTAAAACGATATCCCGATTGGGAGAAGTAAATCGGCATACGGAATTGTGAATGGAATTTGCATCAGCGCTAGCGCACTCCTTAGACTAGCGTTCACAAAGTTGTAGTATTTGAACGTGAATAGAATTCCTAATAGCACCGCGAGGCCTATCCATAGGATTAGCCTCTTGCGTTGCGGGTTCTCTGTAGCTGCGATTCCCAGGCCGGCAGTGTAGGCGACGCCGGTTGATATCAATAGCAGGACTGCGTACTCTGCTTTCCAGCACATGTAAAAATAGTAGCTAGCCACCAGTAGCAATAGCCAGCGCCAACGGTGCGGACAGAGAAAGTATCCTGCAACGACTATTGGCAGAAAGATTAGATAGTGCAGAGAATTAAAGAGCATTTGGCGTTGAATAAAAGAAGTGCGTTCGTGCTATTCAAGGGCGGCTCTGGCAATTCGACCGTCTCAATCGGTAGCATTTTGGAATCCGAGATGCACGAATGGCTTTCGGTTATGGACTATGAAGGGCATTTAGTCTTCACTCCGAAGTGCGGACCGTGCAGCTGGCCACGACTGTAATGACCCAGCGAGTTCTGCTCAGGTCAGGCTGTTAAAGCGTAGGTTGCCGCCTGCGTTATCATGCCCAAGGCTTGATGCGGGCGGCGGTGGTTGTGGAACCTGATCCAGTCACCGATGACCCAACTGGCGCGTTGTAGGGTCCCGAACCGATGCGTGTGCAGTGGCTGCTTCTTCAACGTCCGGATGACCCGTTCGACCGTGCCGTTTTGCTCGGGCGTATGCGGTGTGATGACATCCTGACGTAGGCCGTAACTGCGCATCAGCGCGGTGCGGCTGCGACTGGTGAAGACCAAGCCATTGTCACTGCGCCGCAGGAATGAGTTCGCCAATCGACGTAACGGTGCCGTCCCGCGCAATCAACGCCGGCTCCAAGGTCGATTCGGCAGTCTTCACCTTACCCGAGCGCGACAGATGCCCACGCGACAATTCCCGGGTGTGCCAATCAATCACCTAGGCCAGGGTGGTCCATTTGTCGCGCACGGCCCAGATGCGGCATACGTCGGGCCCACCGCTCATTGGGCGCCTGTTCGATGGAGCGTAGCGCCTGGACCCGCGCCCGAAGGCCCACTTGGTGCTTTTTCACGTGCCAGCCCTTAAGCTGGAAGATCCACTGTTCCGCGTTCCTGTTGAAGTCGAGCAGGTGCGCCGCGGTGCGATTATCGAAGGCCGGGCTCTCCTCGATCATCGCCTTGATCGGCTCCTCGAGCCGGGCATCAATCTTTGGTCCGGCTTTGGTCGGCAGGTAATACGCTGTACGCCGCCGTACCTCGAACCACTGGCACAGCTTGCTGAGCGAGACGTGAATGCCGTCGGCTTTGAGTCCCTGGCGGATTGTCTCGATCATTTCTCGTCCTCGCCCAACAGGGACTGCAATACTTTTCGCGCACGCAACTCCAGCATCGCCTCGCCGTACGCTTCCTAGTGTTCCTTGAGATGCCGCTCGTATTTCTCGCGCACCTCCAAAGGCTTGGTCCGTAGCGCGTTCTCCATCCCGCGCTTGCCTTCCTCCACCCATTCCCCGACCTCCGAAGGCGTTACGTCGAAGGATCGACTCGCCTCGGCCACCGTCGTCGTGCCCTGAATGATTTCCAACACCAGCGCCGCGTTGCGCCGCGCCGTTCACCGCTTGATGTCTTTTTCCATCACTGCGCTCATGTCATTTCCCTCTCGAAATTATGACTTGAGCAGGAAATCAGTGGGTCATTACATCGTTTACATTGGTTTGTCGGCAACGCTGAGTTGGCCGCGGGCCAGGCGAAGGCTCGGCGTCAAACGCGACGGTAATGCGACCGGCGTACTGCAATAATGACCCTGCCGATCAAATCTGGTAAGGGCGAAACCTGCGCTCTATACCTGATGAAATTGGGCTAGCAAACCTTTGTGGATAAGCTCTGCTGTAAAGGAGTTGACCGAACGCCAGGCGTTAACCGGAATGTAATGATATGCGTAGCGGGCATTAAACAATTCGTCGATGAATCAGACACGCTTCGCAATTACGGCAACCTTAGATTCTGTGGCGGGGCTTTCGAAGGTCCGGGAGATCCACTAGACACGAGTGGGTGCGGGTAAGTATAGGGCGTGTAATAGGCGATCCATGTATTCGTAGACGAACATTGATACAAAGTAGAGGTGTCTGTTGCCCAGTAAGCCACCATTGGAATACACGTCGCGGGACGGGCGGAAAGTTGACCGGAGCCTACGCCGGAAGTGCCATTGAAGCTGCTCGTCCCTACATAGAAATCCCTATTTTGAACAAGAACTTCACTATTGTAATTGTTGATTATTCCACCGGGATTGCTTGGAACGGGCGTAATACTATCCAGCCACTCGTAGACCGGCTCAAGCGCCTGATGTGGCCAAGCAATCGTTCCCGTCGTGCTATTTTTTGCATTCGGGAAATCGTTGGCTAAGAGATCGCCCTTTCCCCGCCCTGGCTGATCAAGGCAAGCGCCACCATTGGTGGCAGTGGAATTCTGGTCCCAATTTGAGCCAGTACCATTGAATGATGTGCCGCAATATCCCCATCCGTTAGGTGTTGCGGTCTGCGGATAAGTACCATTGTTACGCCGCATAGCATGGAGCGATATCAACCACTGATACCCACTTCCGGCTCCCGCGCTTACGATCGGCGCCGTGTTTCCCCATATCAGACTTGGCCCCGAACTCAGGAATAGTGCGTTAAACACACAACTGCCAAATCCGGCGCCACCATTGCACGCTGGGTCACCATTAAATGTGTTCAGATACGTTTCCTTGGCCCGACAGCCCCGATTGCGAAACGCACTTCCTGTTGGGTGAGTTTGCGTCTGCGCAACGTTTACAATGTTGTGGCGAAATACTTCCTTACCGCCACTATCGCAGTCATCGGCCATGATGCCGCGATTAAACGTATTGTCCTCGATGAACATAAATGCATTTGTCCCAAAACCTGTGTCCATCGCCCAACCGCCGTCGCCGAATGATCCGCCCCCGATACTTTCGCTCCAGATATTTATACCTTCGCTAATTCCCTTATTGTCGTCAAAAATATTGTGATCTATCACGCCATATAGCCAGCCACTTGTACGAATACCGATTTGCCCCCCCGCGCTATACGTAGAAAGGTCAAAATGGCTATGATCCAGCCGGACATTTTGCGAATTTCCTTTAAGCGCTACGACTCCATTTTGCTTAATTCCGCCTGAGCCCCCCCTGAAGGTAAAGCCGAAGAGTCGAAACGTCGACGAGGCAGACGCCGTTGTAATTGAAAATAGCGGATTCGTGCTGGCATAGTTGTCCACTATAACGGTTGCATCTCCGCCTCCGAGAACCGTCTGGTTTCCGGCACCTTGGAGTATTACGTTCGCCGGCGCGGTCCACGAGACCGGAGCAGTCCAAGCGCATGTGCCCGCGGGGACTACTACGGTGTCTCCCGCAACCGCACCATTGACCGCTGTTTGGACATCCGGTTGCGAGCAGGTTGCAGCGGTGATCGTCTTTGCGTGGGCCACCGAAACGATCCCCATTAGCGAAAGAAAAGCGACCCAAACCGCCGTCCGGATCGTTAGCGACCTCATTGCGTGTTGGACTGGGCGACGGTGTTCATTGGCGCGGCGATCGGCAGGGATCGCCAAACTCCGCAGGTCCTTGGGCCGAGGGATCGATTCCAAAACTCGGAGGAGTGCCGAACCGACCACCGATTCTAGTACCAGGATGCGTTTGACCATGGCCAATCGACCCCCTTCTTCGAACAGTTACAGTTAATCCGGAACTTCCGCAATGCGCGGAAAACTACGGAATTAATTACAAATATACCAACGTCATAACTTGTCGTCAAGGACCAGCGCGTCCAGATCCGCGTCCCCCTGCGACACGGTAACGCAACCCGCCAGTGCGCGGAATGTTGCGTCGCGTAGGGGTACCGATACATTAAGTGAATGTGGGGTTTCGGGGGGTGCTTGAGCGGCGATTCGCGCCTAACGGGCGATCATAGGTACGCCGACACGATCAATGCCGCACGTTACGGGTTCGTTTTCGGTGCGGATAGGGGTGACGGCTGCCCTGCCTTTCCTTCGGAATCGCCCGCGCACGCCTGCTTGACCGCCGTTCCATCGCGGCCCCCTCAAGCGTCAGCTCCTCGTTGGCCGGCGCGCCAATGCAATCCCGTTTCAGCCCTACGGCAACAGTGTCGCGTACAACGAGAAGCGATAACTGTTCGCCTGGCCGCCAGCGGGGAACGTCGTGGGCATGGGACCGTAGGCCCTCGATGCGTTGTACGAGTTGTTGGCCGGACCAGCACCGTCATACCCGGTTCCGTAGTTGTTGCTGCTCGGTTCGACGACCAGCCAGTAGGTTCCCGGCGAAAGTGCAACCTTCGTGGCGACGCTTTGCGTGTTCCACCCGCTGACCGGCGTGAATTCGGCGGTCGTCGCCTTCAGGGCGCCGGGATAACCGGCGTTGTCGCCGTAGATCGCCAGGTACAACCTGCCGCCCGTTCGTTTCGTGTAGATGCTCAGGCTCTGGATTGTCGCAGTAGTGGGGAGGTTCACCTTGTAGGTAAGCATCACATTGGCGTCGTTGCTGGATCGCAGGCTCAGCACCGTCGTGTTCCCGATCGTGATTGGAGCCGCTCCCGTCACCGTCACGCTCGCGGTGCCGCTAACCGCCCCGCTCGACGCGTTCACGGTGTAGGGCCCGCCCGCCACGCTCCCCGCTGTGAAGAGCCCGCTGGCACTGATCGTCCCTCCTCCGCTCACGGTCCACGCGAACGTCGGCGCCGGGGTTACCGGAGCGCCGAACTGATCCTGCGCGGTCGCGGTGAACGCCTGCGTACCACCCGTCGCCACCGAAACGCTTGCCGGAGTCACCGCAATCGTCGTCACGTTCTGGACAACGATCACTGTCGTGCTGCTGGTCACGCTGAGCCCGCCCTGGTCCCGGATAGTTACTTGCAGGTTGTAGCTTCCTGCCTTCGCAAAGATTGCCACCGTCGATTTCGCGGCATTCGTCCCGTTCGCGGTGAACGTCACCGCCGCCGGCGGTGCACCCGTCGTCGCCCACGTGTAGGTGAGGTTGGCTTCGCCGCCGTCGTCGGCCCCGAGCGCGCTCAGCGTCGTCGATCCGGACACGGGATTCGGTGTAGCGGCCGCGGGTGTGGCTATCGTCGGCGCGGCGTTTGTTGCGGTCACCGTCACGCTCGCGGTGCCGCCGACCGCCCCGCTCGACGCAGTCACGGTATAGGGCCCGCCAGCCACGCTCCCCGCCGTGAAGAGCCCTGCGGCACTGATCGTCCCTCCCCCGCTCACTGCCCACGTGAACGCCGGCTGCGGCGCCAGCGCCACCCCGAACTGATCCACCGCCGTCGCCGTGTACGCCTGCGTCCCGCCGGCCGCCACCGAGGCACTCGCCGGCGACACCGTGATCCCGGTCAGCGTCTGCGCCACCGTCACCGTCGTGCTGCTGGTCACGCTCAGCCCGCCCTGATCCCTGATCGTCACCTGGAGGGTGTAACTCCCCGCCTTCGTGAACGTCGCCACCGCCGACTTGGCCGCGTTGGTCCCGTTCGCGCCAAACGTCACCGCGGCAGGCGGAGTCCCGGTGGTCGCCCATGTGTAGGTGAGGTTCGCTTCGCCGCCGTCATCCGCCCCCAGCGCACTCAGCGTCGTCGTCGCCCCCGACACCGGGTTCGGAGTCGCCGAGGCCGCCGTCGCCACGGTGGGTGGCGCGTTGACCGCCGTCACCGTCACGCTCGCGGTGCCGCCGATCGCCCCGCTCGTCGCCGTCACCGTGTACGGCCCGCCCGCCACGCTGCCCGCCGTGAAGAGCCCTGCGGCACTGATCGTCCCTCCCCCGCTCACCGCCCACGTGAACGCCGGCTGCGGCGCCAGCGCCACTCCGAACTGATCCACCGCCGTCGCCGTGTACGCCTGCGTCCCGCCGGCTGCCACCGAGGCACTCGCCGGCGACACCGTGATCACGGTCAGCGTCTGCGCCACCGTCACCGTCGTGCTGCTGGTCACGCTCAGCCCGCCCTGATCCTTGATCGTCACCTGGAGGGTGTAACTCCCCGCCTTCGTGAACGTCGCCACCGCCGACTTGGCCGCGTTGGTCCCGTTCGCGCCAAACGTCACCGCGGCAGGCGGAGTCCCGGTGGTCGCCCATGTGTAGGTGAGGTTCGCTTCGCCGCCGTCATCCGCCCCCAGCGCACTCAGCGTCGTCGTCGCCCCCGACACCGGGTTCGGAGTCGCCGAGGCCGCGGTCGCCACGGTCGGTGGCGCGTTGACCGGACCCGTGATCAACGTGGCATAGATCGACTCGTCCGGACTGCCGCTGCCACCCGTCGGAAATGTTGCAGGAGGCACGCCATACGTGAACGTCTTGTAGATCCCCGGATTCGCACCCGGTGTGTACGCGATGCCCATGCTGTTGTTGTTCGTCTGCCAGATGAGCCAGTAGCTTCCCGCGCTCAACGCGACTGGCACCGTCACCGCCTGCGTATTCCACCCGACCACGGGGGTGAACTCTGCGGTCTGGGCCATCAATGCGCCGGGATAATTGCCCGCGTCGGCGTAAATGGACAGTCGACTCTTTCCGGACACCGCCCGGAAGTAAATGCTCATGCTCTGGATAGTCGCCGCTTGCCCCAGCGTGGCCTTGATCCCCTCGAGGGCGCTCGCATCGCCCGATCCCTGGCCCGAAAGCACGCTCTTCTGACCGATGGTGATCGTGGTGGCAGCGGTCACCGTCACGCTCGCGGTGCCGCCGATCGCCCCGCTCGTCGCCGTCACCGTGTACGGCCCGCCCGCCACGCTCCCCGCCGTGAAGAGCCCTGCGGCACTGATCGTCCCTCCCCCGCTCACTGACCACGTGAACGCCGGCTGCGGCGCCAGCGCCACTCCGAACTGATCCACCGCCGTCGCCGTGTACGCCTGCGTCCCGCCGGCCGCCACCGAGGCACTCGCCGGCGACACCGTGATCCCGGTCAGCGTCTGCGCCACCGTCACCGTCGTGCTGCTGGTCACGCTCAGCCCGCCCTGATCCTTGATCGTCACCTGGAGGGTGTAACTCCCTGCCTTCGTGAACGTCGCCACCGCCGACTTGGTCGCGTTGGTCCCGTTAGCGCCAAACGTCACCGCGGCAGGGGGTGTCCCGGTGGTCGCCCATGTGTAGGTGAGGTTTGCTTCGCCGCCGTCATCCGCCCCCAGCGCACTCAGCGTCGTCGTCGCCCCCGACACCGGGTTCGGAGTCGCTGAAGCCGCGGTGCCCACCGTCGGCGTTCCGTTGACCGCGCCGGTAGACAACGTGGCATAGATCGACTCGTCGGGGCTGGCGCTCCCTCCCGACGGGAAGGCCGCCGGCGGCGCGCCGTAGGTAAATGTCTTGTAGATCCCGGGATTGGTGCCAACGGGCGCGTACGCGACGCCCATGCCGTTGTTGTCCGTCTGCCAGATGAGCCAGTAATTTCCCGCGGCCAGTGCGACCGGCAACGTGACTGCCTGCGTGTTCCACCCGGCCACCGGTGTGAACTCGGCCGTCTGGGCCTTCAGCGCTCCAGGATAGTTGCTCGCATCCGCGTAGATCGACAGCCGGGTCTTTCCGGATACCGCCCGGAAGTAGATGCTCATGCTCTGGATCGTTGCCGCCTGACTCAGGGTCGCCTTGATCCCTTGAAGGCTGCCGGCATCGCCCGACCCTTGTCCCGCCAGCACGCTCGTCTGACCGATGATCAACACTCCGCTGTCGTGGATGGTCACGGTCGCGGTGGCTGTAGCGCCGAGCGTCGCGCCGCCGCTCGCGTTCACGAGGGACACGGCAAAGGTCTCATCGCCCTCGAAAACGGTGTCGTTGAGAATCGGCACCGCGAACGTCTTGCTGGTCGAATCGCCGTCCGCCCACGACAACACGCCTATCGACGCCAGGTAGTCGCTGCCGGCAATGGCTGTTCCATCGCTCGTCGCGTAGCCGACACCAACGGCCCCGCTCGATCCGCCCGTCCGCACTGCGGTGATCGGAACGGAGCCGTCGGCCTCGTTGACGCCGTAGGCCGACGCGGTCAGCGAGATGATCCCGGGCGAAGGCAATGAAGCAACGCCGGCTTTGAACGCGGCGCCGGTCGAGACCCAGTACGAAACGCCCACGTTTCCGCCGCTGCTGACCGTGTGCGAGTAGGTGAACGACACGGGGCTCGTGTCCGGGTTGTAGTAGAGCGCGTACGGATCGTCCTCGTTCAGCGTGCTCGAGTCCGTGCAGCACGGCGAGTCGTTGTTCTCCGCACCGTTGACGACTGCTGCGAACGTGGCGGGCGGGACGACGCCGGTCGCCGTGTGCCAGAACCAGGAGCCCGCGTTGAATACCAGGCCCTGACTCGTGGTCGGCGTCAGCGAAAGCATCGTCAGGTTGGCGTCGTCGCTCGAAATCCCCTCGGCGGCATTCGTCACATCCAGCGGCGACGCCGCCGCACCCGAAACGTCGAAGAGGATCAGGAAGCACGAATAGCTGCAGGGCGTGTTGAGGTGTCAGATTGATGCCGCCCAGTGCCGGGCTCGTCGAGGCGTTGGCGGCGTATACGATCTGGGCGGTCTGGACCCCGATCGCGTTCGTATGCGCGACCGCTGTCGTCCAGGAATTCCCTGCGTTGTCGGTGATGTTCGTGATCTGCTCGCCCACCGAGCTCATCAACCCGACCAACAGGTTCCCCGAGGACGGAAACTGCATTACCGTGTTCGCCGTCCGGTTCTGGCTGTGGGGCGCTGCGAACAATGTGTACTGTGCGTGGACTACTCGAATACCGGGCGGGGGTGGCGTCCCCGCAGGAGCCGACTTGAGCGCCAGGGCGAGCGATCCCCATGTCGAATTGCCGCTGGCGGAAAAGGCCGGGGTGATCGCCCCTGCCGTCGGATTGCACCTGATATTGGTCCGCCGAACCTACCTGGAGATCGGCCGATAGCAGCGTGAATCCGCTTCCTGCAACGATGCTGGCGCCGTTGTAAGTGCCGCCGCTGTCGGTCGCATTGGATAGCGCCGCGCCCCACTGGTAGATCAGGTCGCCATCAGTCGTCGTGTTCAGAGCTGCCCGCGGTGGACGACGAGGCGCTGCCGGTGGCGCCGTCAATCGCAGCGACGGGCGCAACGTTGTAGAACTCGGAGATGACGCCTTGCGCATGCCCCGGCGTGCCGGCGAGCCCGCTGAAATTCACGGTGACCCGTTGCGTCCCGCCTGCGACATTGAGGGCGTAGTACAGCCGCATCGTCGCGCCCAGGCCGCTGTTCGTCACCGACGGACCGGCTGTCCATGCGTTGCCAAGATCATCGACGACGGAGGCGATCGTACCGGAACTCTTGTACTGAACGCCGAGGATCAGCGCATTGCCCGCTCCTGCAGGATTCGGCAGCGTGATGCTGAACGTCGTCACCGGGTTATTCGTCATTCCGGTGGCAAGGTGCTGGACGAGCGTTGGCGTCGCAGCGAGTGCCAAAATCGGCACGAAAAGGGGGAGCGCTGCGATCCCGAGACGGGCAGCGCACCTGGCGAGCAGCGATTTCATGTGTTCCTTTTTCTAGATAACCGGGCACTTTGGCCCGGACGACCTGTTCCGTCAAGAGCGATTCCGGTAGGGTACCGTCTCGACAATTAAGGTCGAGTCTGTATCGGATTTGCCGTCTGTACGGTTCAACACCGGGAGAACCGGCGATGGCATGGGAAAATTCCACGTCGGTGCCCATACCCGCCGGTGCCCATACCTCATGGTCGGTGTGTCGGCACGCGGTCGAGGGTCGCCCTGGTTCGGTTGTTGCGGCCCACCGTCATCCACTACACTTCGCCGATCGAATTGCCGAATTTTCGTGTTGCACACCCACCGCATCTCTCCCCGGGACAGCTTTGAAGTGAGCGGAAGATCGCGCTTCAGTCCACTCGCTTCTCCCTGTTGCGAATCGGCGCTGGCCGTCGCCGGGACGATTCCGGAGTGCCGCAATTGAACACCCGGCGCGCGCGCGCAATCGTGATCGACTGCGACGAGCGAATCGTTCCGCGTGCACGGTACGTTTTCGACACGCTATTCATGGCGTGCGGAATCCCGGTGGAATACGCCAGCGTTCCACCGGCGCAGGGTGCATGGATCCTGTATGCCACATCGAAGAAACGCGCCCTGCCCGCGCGCCGATGCGTGGCGATCGTGCACCGACCGGACGCCTGGCGCATGTTCGACACCGATTCCGACGTCGAATCGGCAGGCGACGCGAATGGAATTGCCGCGGTCTTCCCGCAGATCGATCCGGAATTCGCGGAGCCGTCCGACATTCCATTCGATCTCGTTGCCAATGCCTTCTACTTTCTCTCCGCCTGGTCGGAGCGCAACAGTTCCCATCGATCGGGCTCGCGCCAGCTCCACAGGACATCGGTGTTTGCCCGGCTCGGCATTCCACAGGACATCGTCGACCGCTATCTCGAGCGCCTCATCGCCGCTCTGGCCTCAACGGGTGATGAACCGGACATCACCGGAAAGCAGGACGCCCTTTGGCCCGGTGGCGCGCGTTTCGCCATTGCGCTTTCGCACGACGTCGATTTCCTCCCGTCCGGTCCGTTCGACAACGCGCGCCAGGGAGTCAAGTCGATACTTCGACATCTGATACGCCAACGCGACCCGGGCGACGCATTTCGGGCGGCCCAGGGTCTTGCGAGATGCCTGTTTGCCGGACGGGATCCGTACGGTTGCGTACCTGAAATCATTGCCGAGGAGAAGCGACTCGGTGTTCGCTCCTCCTTTCAGGTCGCCGTGGCTCGACGCCATCCGGCCGACGTCAACTACGACATTCGCGACGATCGGGCGCGGGATTACCTGCGCGCGATCACCAGCGCCGGATTCGACCTGTGCCTCCATGGCAGCTATCGGTCCACGGAGCAGCGATCGTGGTACGTCGAGGAAGTTGCGCTGCTGACGGAACGACTGGTGCGCCCCCTGGGTTCGCGACAGCACTTTCTCTCCTTCGACTACGACAGCTTGTTTGCGGCGCAGGAGGAAGCCGGCATCCAGTACGACATGTCGATGGGATTCCCGGACCGCTGTGGACCACGCACCGGATTTTCCTATCCGTATTTTCCATTCTGCATGGCCAGGAACCGTCCGTACGACGTCGTCGAAATAAGCCTCTACTACATGGATGTCACGCTGCATGGCTACATGGGAATTCGTCCACGCGAGGCACGCGCGGTCATTGCGGCGGGACTCGCCGAACTGCAGCGAAAACGTGGCGCGGTGTCGGTCGTGTGGCATCCTATCGTTTTCGGCGCCGCGCGCGATCCGGGATATGACCAGGTGTACTGGTACCTGATCGATCAAGTGCGGGCGCTGGGCGGGCTGCCTACCGACGGGCGGACGATCAACGATTTCTGGCGCGAGCGTGCCCGTGGTTATCCCAGTTTTTCGTGACGCAGCGTGCGCTTGCGGGCAAGTGCCGGAGCGCATCTGCGGATCCGGTCGAACCGGCCCCGCGCTCGACGCGGATCCTGCGCAATCGGATAA
Organism: uncultured beta proteobacterium; assembly: GCA_963726765.1. GTDB lineage: Bacteria > Pseudomonadota > Gammaproteobacteria > Burkholderiales > Casimicrobiaceae > CAIWHR01. The sequence continues at coordinate 236,145 of CAVSDH010000006.1, forward strand.
CGGAGAAGTCCCGCAATGGCGTTGATCCTGATGGTGGCTTACACCAACTACCGCCGCGACGGGCGCGTGAAGCGGGAAGCGGAGGCGCTGGTCGAGGCTGGTCACCAAGTCGTTTTCATTGCCTGTCGCCAGCCGGGACAGCCGAATCGCGAAACGATAGCGGGTGTCGACGTCATCAAGGTGCCGGCGCTTGAGCAACGATCGCACGTCGATGCTCGCTTACATGCTCGCCTACGCGACATTTTTCCTGTCGACCTCGGTTCACATATTGCTTCACCCGCTTCGCTACCGGCTGATCCACGTGAACAACATGCCGGACTTTCTCGTTCTCTCCGCATGGCTGCCGCGCCTGCTGGGACGTCCGGTTATCCACGACGTCCACGATCTCATGCCGGAGCTGTATCTCGAGAAATTCGGGTCCGATGAGACGCGATTTCCGGTGCGCGTCCTGAAGTTGCAGGAACGATGGGCCGCGAAGTTTTCCTCGGCCGTGCGTGACCGTGGAGGCAGCGCCTCAAGGACATTCTCGCGAGTCGTGGCATTCCCCGGGACAAGATTCACGTGCTCATGAATCTGCCGGACGAGCGGATTTTTCGGCAGCGCACAGCGCGACCGCCAAAGCCCGCGGATGCGTCCTTCGTGATCGTTTATCACGGCACGCTCGCTCGTCGCCTCGGGCTCGACATCGCGATCCAGGCCGTGGCCAAGGCGAGAACCGCAGTCCCCCGCATCGAGCTGCGCATCATCGGCGCCGGAGAGGAGCGGAACGCGCTGATCGAGTTGCGCGACCGCCTGGGACTTCATCAGACGGTGACCTTCAGCGAAGGCTTCGTGCCCGTCGAAAAGGTGCCGTCGTTGATCGACGACGCCGACATCGGAATCATCCCGCTGCGCGTCTCTGGCGGCACCGACATCATGCTTCCGACAAAGCTTCTCGAGTACGTGACGATGGGGATTCCCTGCATCGTGCCGAGAACGGGAACGATTGCCCGCTACTTCGACGACCAGATGGTCCAGTACTTCGAAGCGGAGGACGTCGACTCGCTGGCAAGCGCAATCATCGGGTTGCACCGCGATCCCCGGCGCAGGGCGTCAATTGCCGAGCAAGCGACGGAGCGATTCGGCAATACCTATCGCTGGTCGGAGCACAAGAAGATCTACACCTCGCTCGTCCATCGACTGATCGGCCAGCACTAGCGACGATTCCTGCGGGCCGAGGCAGGCGCGCAGTCGCTGCGGCTGCACCGCAGTACGCGTCAGTGGTGCTCGTTATGCGAGGAGCGACCAATGCCGAAGTATAGGAGCCCTGCGGCCTCGGCTTCCGCCTGGTTCCACAGGTTGCGGCCGTCGAGCAGCACTTCCACGCCCCCCTTTCGCCACGCCTTGAAGTCCGGCCGGGCAAATTCCTGGTGCGCGGTATTGAGGACCAGCACGCTCGACGAAGCAGCGCTTCCGCCATCGAAGCCTGCCTTGCGCAGTTCGGCATCGGTATAGTGCGGGTCCTCGATGGTTACGATCGCGCCCAAGTGCAGGAGGTGATCGCGCAGCGAGTAGGCAGGGCTGAACGTGTCGACTTTCACGCCCGGCCGAAACCCCAGCCCGAGAATGTGGACCTTCTGCCCATCGAGAGACTTCCATGCGGTCGCAACACGGTCCAGCTGCCGCGCGGGCTGGAGATCGTTGATCTCCCGGGCTGCTTCGGAGATTCTCTGCGTCACACCCAGGCGGCGCGATTCCCGCGTCAGAAAATAGGGATAAACCGGCGTGCAATGTCCGCCGACACCTATCCCGGGAATGAGCAGGTTCGCTTCCCCGTCGCTGTTGGCGGCCGACCGCACACGGTCGAAATCCACACCCGCCACTTCGCAGAATGCCGACAGTTCGTTGGCAAGCGCAATATTGACGTCGCGGTAGAGCATTCCAAGAAGCTTGGTCATTTCGGCCGCTTCGATCGAACCGACCTCGTCCACCGGGGCGCCCAGGAACTCCCGATAGACAGCCGCGGCCTTTTCGAGCGAGGCACGATCAAATCCGCCGACGACTTTCGGCGTCGTTCCGAGACGAGCGAGCACCAGATTCGCCTTGACTCGCTCAGGGCTGTAGGCCACGTGGAAGTCCGTGCCAGCCTTGAGCCCGCTGTGCTTTTCGATGACCGGTATCAGGTGGCTTCGCGTCCCGCCGACCGTCACGGTAGTTTCGTAGATCACCAACGACCCTGCACTTCAATCCCCTGCCGATGTCGGCGGATGCCGATTGAAGAATGCTGAAATCGATGTAGCGGTCCGGGGTGAGATGCGCCGGAACGATGACCACGATCACATTCGCTTCCGAAACAGCCGTGGCAGTGTCGGTCATTCCGTGCAGGCGACCGGAGCGGTGCAATTCGCTCATGAGCTCGACCAGTCCGGGCTCTTCGTACGGGGATTCGCCCGCGTCGATCGCTCGAGCGATGGCGGGATTGACGTCGCTCACGGTGACGTCGGCACCGCGGCGACCAAAGGTACATGCGAGCGGGAGTCCCATTCTCCCGCCGCCAACCACAGTAATCTTCATCTCACATTCCCCAGATGGAATTCTCCAGAAATTCGCAGGCTCAACGGTCACGCGAACGGCGAATTCCGTCGACCTAATCCTTCGGCATTTCAATTTTCCGATGCGCCGGAGGGAGCGCGGCCACCTGCATTTCTCCTGCTCGCCAGCTCTCGATTGCCGGCCAGCAACTCGACTCGGCTCATCAGTTTGTCCCACGCACAGACTGCGCGCGCCTTGAAGCGCGGCAAGGCGAGCTGCGCGCGCCAGGCCCTCTCGTAGCCAATCAATGGCGTCATCCATGCGTATTTCCACCGAAGGCCGGGAAACACCAGGTGGCCGGAGAACCCGGCCGCCAACTCCTGCAACTCTGACCTGATATCGGACCGGTCCGGATCAAAATTCGTCGACCAGTTTTGCAGGTAAGCACGACATGCATCGCGCACCCGCTCGCTGTCTTCCAGCGAGCGCACATACTGGACGTGCAACTTCATGGAGAGCAGCATCGCATCCATTTTCCGATCCGATTTTCCAATGTAACTCAGCTGCTCGGACGGAATGCTGCGGTAATACACCTTCGCGCCCGGCGCGAAGCGCACGCCATTGCTCGCCATCAGCACCCGCGCAAAATATTCGCCGTCGTCGTCGCTGAGCAATTGCGTATCCCATACACCTGCGGCATCTGCCAGCTCGCGGCTTGTGAGCCATGTCGCCGTCTGCATGTGCAGGTTCTTGCCCATCTTGTGCACCAGCCAATCGATAGGCTTCAAGTCCTGCCAGAGCGGTGTCGGAACGAAGCGAGCTTGACTTGGGCGGTAGGCAAAGTACGCCCACTCCGACGAAAGCAGCGTCCGGCGGTTGTCACCCTCCCGCAATGCGCCCATCTGCAATTCGATCTTGCCGGGAGACAGCAGGTCGTCGGCATCGAGCCACTGGATGTAATCGCCCTGGCTGAGTGCATAGGCGCGATTCCTCGTCGCTGCGGCGCCCTCGTTTTCCTTTGCCTCCACCTTTACCTTGCCCGAGGCAAAGCTCCGGGCTACCTGGAGCGTCTGGTCGCGCGACCCGTCATCGACGATGATGATTTCGGTATTGGGCCACGTCTGCGCCAGTGCAGAGCGAATCGTATCGGCGATCCACTCCTGGGCGTTGAACGCAGGAATGAGAATTGAGACGAGCGGGTGGTCGCGATCGGACATTATTGGGTCAGGCAACGCACGAGGAGACGCAGAACGCCACGGTGACGCGTAGGATACCGGAATCCGGTATCACAGCCTCGCGAGCGCCGCGAACCGGCCCGGGAGATCCATCGCCGGCGGATGGCTTTTCCCGCCACATCCGCCAAGCATCGCACTCGGAGCACGATAGCAGCAATCGATAGATGATTGTTTGACGCACATCAGGTCGCATTTCCGCACTTCAACGAACGGAACCCGAAGATCGCCACGCCCCCAACGGCCCCACGGAACACGCGGCCTCGTTGCGCGGATTGGGGTCACTCAAGATGCCCCGCTGAATCTCGCAGAGCTTCCCTCACGGGTCGTCGCATCGCCCACTGGGTCAACGCGGCAGCAATCTTCGCGCATTTCTCGTATCATCCAATCGACATGTTTCCAAAATGGTGGGGAATTGGTGGAGAGCGATTCCATGATCACGCGATGGTCTCGCAACATCCCGGTCGCCGATTTACCTGGCAAGCGCTACTTGAACATTGCAGCGTGCCCCGCTCCCCACGTCTGGCCAATCGCATGGCCCGCATCGCGTTAGCCAAATGATTCTCATTAGCAGCCGAATTCCCGAATAGGACAAAGGTCCCGTCATGCCGATATCCGACAGTGTCGTTCTCGGAAAAAACGTCAACATATTTCAGCCGTCGCTCGTGAATCTTTACGGATGCACGATCGGCGACGAAACCAAGGTCGGCGCATTCGTCGAAATCCAGAAGAACGCGACAATCGGCGTTCGGTGCAAGATCTCGTCGCACACGTTCGTATGCGAGGGCGTGGTCATCGAGGATCATGTTTTCATCGGTCACGGCGTGATGTTTACCAACGATCGTTACCCGCGCGCGACAACTACAGATGGTAGCCTTCAGAGTGAAGCCGACTGGAAGGTCGAGCCCACGCTGGTGAAGCGTGGCGCATCGATCGGATCCAATGCCACGATCATCTGCGGAGTGACGGTCGGTACGGGTGCCCTGGTGGGCGCGGGCGCGGTAGTCAACAAGGACGTCCCCGATTACGCCATCGTGGCAGGGGTTCCGGCACGTGTCATCGGGAACTTGCGAACGCGCGCCTGAATTTTCGTTCCCATCATCGGCGCTTTCGGGTACTCTTTCACATCTGAAATCCGAACCGACCGCGCGCTCCTGCGCGTCGTGAAAAAACTTTGCGCCACAACAAGTCTGATCTGGCTCAACGTCTTCTCCGCGGTAATCGCGGATCATGACGCTCGCAGGACCATCGGACCGGCCTATCACGCAATCCGACTGCGCGCGGGAATCAATGGGCCCGCGTATCGAAATTTTCACGGCACCTGGAGCAAGGCAATGATCAACATCGGTATCGTCGGCTACGGCTATTGGGGCCCCAACCTGGTGCGAAATTTTGCCGAGTTGCCGGGCGCGGCCGTTGACGGGCGTGGCGGACCTCGACCCCAAAAAGCTCGAGCTCGTAAAGCGGCGATTTCCGAACGTGAAAACGACCACGGATTTCCAGGAGCTGCTCAAGGATCCGACGATCGATGCCATCGCGATTGCGACGCCTGTCAGCACGCATTTCGAATTCGGCATGGCGGCGCTCAAGGCGGGCAAGCACCTCTGGATCGAGAAGCCGATGACGGAGACGTCGCTTCAGGCGCGCAAGCTGATCGACGAGGCCGCGAAGCGCAAGCGTGTACTATTTGTCGACCACACCTTCATCTACACGGGTGCGGTCCGCAAGATGGCCGAAGTGATCAAGAGCGGCGACCTGGGGCGTGTGTACTATTACGACTCGACCCGCGTCAATCTCGGTCTGTTCCAGCGCGACGTGAACGTGATCGCCGACCTGGCGGTTCACGATTTTTCGATTCTGGATTATCTGCTCGGCGAACACCCGACTGCGGTTTCGGCCAGCGGCACCAACCACTTTCCCGGAACGCCGGAGAATCTCGCGTACATCACGCTGTTCTACCCGTCGGGAGTCATTGCGCACACCAACGTCAGCTGGCTCGCTCCCGGTCAAGGTGCGCCAGATCCTCATCGGCGGAAGCAAGAAGATGATCATCTACGATGACCTCGAGCCCAGCGAGAAGATCAAGGTATACGACAAGGGCGTGAGCTTTACCGACGACCCGAAGCAGATTCACGAGATGCGGGTCACGCATCGGACCGGCGACATGTGGGCGCCAAAACTCGCGGCAACCGAGGCGTTGCGCGTCGGCGGCGAGCATTTCGTGGATTGCATCCAGAATACGAAGGTGCCCGAGACCAGCGGCGAGCTCGGGATGCGGGTCATCGAGTTGATCGAGGCGGCTACAAGCTCGATGCGGGGCAAGGGCGAAACTGTTTACATCCAAAATCAGGGGAAGGCATCGTGATTCCGTTTGTCGATCTCAAGGCTCAATACGCGTCAATCAAGACTGAGGTGAACGCCGCAATCCAGGGCGTGCTCGACAGCTGCCAGTTCACGTTGGGCAGCGAGGTCGCAGCGTTCGAAAGCGAGTTCGCTGCCTACTGCCAGGCCAAGAACGGCATCGGCGTCAACACGGGAACGAGTGCCCTGCACCTTGCGTTGCTTGCAGCCAATATCGGACCTGGCGACGAGGTGATCACGGTACCGTTCACCTTCGTAGCGACTGTGTCGGCGATCGACTACACCGGCGCGAAGGCCGTATTCGTCGACATCGATCCGCGGTCCTTCACGATGGACCCGTCGATGGTCGAAGCCGCAATCACCAAGCGCACGAAGGCGATCATTCCGGTCCACCTCTACGGCCAGCCGGCGGACATGGACCCGATCATGGAGATCGCGAAGCGGCACGGCCTCGTCGTGATCGAAGACGCGTGCCAGGCCCACGGCGCGGAGTACAAGGGCCGCCGTGCGGGAAGCATTGGGGACATGGGGTGCTTCAGCTTCTATCCCGGCAAGAATCTGGGCGCGTATGGCGAGGGCGGCATGGTCGTGACGAGCAACGCCGACTACACACGCACGATCCGCATGCTGCGCGACTGGGGCGCGGAAAAGAAATATCAGCACGTGCTGAAGGGCTACAACTACCGCCTCGAAGGAATTCAAGGCGCGGTACTTCGCGTCAAGCTTCGCCATCTGGAGGCATGGACGGAGGGGCGTCGCAGGGCCGCGGCGAATTACACCCGCCTCCTGGCCGGCACCGGTGTCCCTACGCCACAGGCAATGGAATATGCCCGTCACGTCTACCACGTGTACGCCATTCGGACGGGACAGAGGCAGGCCTGGCAGGACGCCCTGCAGGCGCAAGGCATTCAATCCGGGATCCACTATCCGATCCCCGTGCACCTGCTTCCGGCGTTTTCGGATCTTGGCTACAAGGTCGGACAGTTCCCGCATTCCGAGCGTGCCGCCAATGAGGTGCTCTCCCTCCCGATGTTTCCCGAATTGACGGAAGCGCAATGCGAAGAAGTCAGTCACGCCATCGGCGGGCTTGCCAAGGGTGAGACAAAAGGTCAGATCGATGGCGGGCGCCGCATGAAGTTGGGCACCGTCGACGGAATTTGACATCGGCATTGCATGACAGATCGGGGCCGATCTGTCATGACCCGGGCGCTTGCACGCCGGGCAGAATCGCCATTGCCAACGTGCCTTGCCGGCTCAGGTATCCACACCGCTCGGGTTATTCATCGGGGTGTAGTTTGACGCCCCCGGGCGGTCGTTGCCAACGAGTTTCGCGTTCCAATTCCTGCTTGCGTCTCCGAGGGAATACCGACAGGAAGTTGACGCGGATCTGGTTCAGCTCCAGGCGCCCCCCCGGGATGAACATCCACAGCCCAACATAAGAGGCCAGCGCGACCACGGCACCAAGTTCCAAACCTCGCAAGGGCAGCAGAATCAGAACTTCCTCGCGGAGAACAAGCAGAACCGCGGCCATGATCAGGCTTGTGATAAGAGGCTTCTTTACCGACGATGCGAAGTCGGAAATCCTGACCGGAGTGTCCTTGAATCCCCAGTAGAGGCGCGGGATCAACAGCAGGTATGTCGTTGCCACCTGAGCAAACGCGACACCGGTCGGTCCCCAGCGAGTGCCGATGGCCAGGAACACAACCAGCACCATCGTGGAGAAGAGTCCCCATCGCAAATAGCGGCGCGTCTTTCCACACGTCACCATCACGAATCCGGGTGTTGACGCGGCGGGCCGGATAAATGCAGCCAGCGCGAGAATCCTGAAAAATGGAATCGCCTCCTCCCATTGCGCGCCCAGCACGACCAGCACGATGTCATCGGCATAGATGGCCAGGAATGCCGCAAGCGGCATTGTCAGGAAGCACAATGTGGCCAGGATTTTCCGATAGTAAAGCCGATACTTGACGGGTTCAGCTTGCAGGCGGCTGAGAGCCGATTCCGCGACGGAGTTGACGGGGAAGAAAGCTGACCGATGGGTGCAAGAACGAGGTTGATGCCCTGACGATAAAGACCAATGACGTGTGCGCCAAAGATCTTGCCCATGACTATCTGGTCGAGATTCGCTCCGAAGAACGCGACGAGATTGTAGGAGGCGATGTCTCCACCGAATGACAACATCGACTTGAGATCGGGATGGCGCGAAGGTGCTCCCGGCACCCAGGGGCAGCAGACCCACGTCCCGATTGCCATGAAAAGGTTGCGAGAAATCTCGCGCGCGACCAGCGCCCAATAGCCGTAGGACATCACGGCCATCGTAATGGCTACCACGATACTTAAAACGCTCGCGGTTACCTGGATGGCCGCGACGCGTGCATACCTCATTTGGCGGCGCAGCAAAGCCTGGTGCTGAATCGTTATGCCGCTCCAGAAGAAACTCGACGCAATGGCAAGCGTGATATTGATCAGGCGCGAGTCATCGTAGAAGTTCGCAATGGGGATGGCCAGCGCGGCAACGAACAGGACGATCACGACACCCAGGGCGGCATTGACCCAGAACAGCGTGCTGACCTGCTCGTGCGTGATGTCCTTGCGTTGGATGGTCGCCGTCGTGAGGCCGAAGTCCTTGAACCGCTCGGCGATCGCCGTAATTGCGGTCACCATCCCAATCAGCCCGAAGTATTCCGGCACCAGCAATCGGGCAAGAACGGCGATCGCGATCACTCGGAGAACGAATTCTGCACCTTCGGCAGCAAGCGCGAACGTCGCACCCCGAATCGTGCGCGTACCGAGATCATCCGCGTGGACGGCAGCGCCAATCAATCTGCGAAATCTCGCCTCGCCAGTCATCGACCGATCGGCTTCGATGCGGCACGACCCAAACCGGGTTCAAAATATGAGCGCGCGCCCAAGTATGGCAATGTCATTAATGGAGCCCCATAATGCTGGAAATCTAGGCATTTCTGTCCGGAATTGCAAGTAATATCTACCTATTGCCGCCGAACGGAACCCCTGACTTCGTCGCGCTTCACAAATTCTGTGACTCGATCCCCGAGCCGGCGCCCTAGTCGCCGGTCCTTCACCTAGTAACGAACCTGCAACGGCATCGCTGGCCATGGCGCCAGACAGAACTCGCGATCGCTGCATGCGTCGTTTTTCGTGACCGAGTGCGACGATTAGTGAAGTGGCGCATCGCAAGCACGAACAGAGTGCCCGCCGAGAGGCATCGCGCCTTCGCGGAAGGCAATGCCGATGCGATTATCCGGCGAGCCAGCCATTCATGGGTACAGTTCGTCGACCATCCAGGTTGCCATTGCATGTGGCGCCATCCATTTGCAGCCACATGTTTGAATTGCGCGATTCGGTGGTCGCGACAAATCAAAGTCAGGAGTCGTGGATTGACCACCCGTCAATGGTTGGGCGTCGACCTTACCAAGTCGTTCCTCGATCTTGGCGAAGGCTCGGTCCAGTGCAATTACAGACAGCCTGCGCATCTTCGGTAATAGCAGCTGGATCTTTCGCCCTGCGCGCCAGCCGAAATGCCGAACGATCCAGTCGTACTTCCACGAGAGATGCGGATCGCCGATCTCACGGCCAAGCCCGGCGGCGATGCTCTTCAGTTGGTCCGCCAAGTCCAGCCTGAATGGATAGAATTCGAATAGCCAATTCTCAATGAATTTTATGCATACCGCGCGTGTTCGTTCGCTGTCCTCGAGCGAAAGCAGATATGAGATATGCAACTGCATCGAAAGAAACAGCGATTCCAGTTTCTTGTCCGACCCCGCAATGTAGGTGATCGACTTGACGCCTGCGGCCCGATAGTACGATCGGGCATCCTTCACGAAACGAATCCCGTCCGACGCAAGAATTACACGACAAAAATATTCGCCGTCATTGTCGCGCCAAAGCCTTCCGTCCCACGGGCCAGCGGCCTCTGAAAGAGTGCGACTGACGAGCCAATTGTCGGTTTGCATGTGATGGTTCTGGCCCATTTTGAGCAGCAGCCACTCGAGCGGCGCCAGATCGTTCCACAGCGGCGATGGATTGAATCGGGTCTTGCGCTTTCGATAATGAAAATACCCCCATGCGCCTGAGAGCAAAGTGCGGTCGCTCGCGTCGCGAGACACCGCTTTCATCTGACTTTCCACCTTCCGTGGATCGAGAAGGTCGTCGGCGTCCAACCATTGAATGTAATTGCCTTGGCAATTTGAATAGGCCGTGTTTCTCGCTACGGAGGCGCCCTGGTTGTCCTGCCGCAAAACACGGATGTTTTTCGATTCAAAGCGTTTGGCGACCTCGAATGTGCGGTCGCTGGACTCGTCGTCAACAATGATGATCTCTGTAGGGCTCCATGTCTGGGCACGTGCGGATTCAATTGCCTCCCCGATCCAACGCTCGGCGTTATACGCTGGCATCAGGATGGAAACGAGGGGATTCATGTCGAAACTACTGATTCATCAAATGGAAGCGATGCGACCGCAGCGGCACCTTGCCGCCCACACTTCACGCGCTGAGCTTCGCGCAATCCGTGTCTCTGCCAACCGGAGAAAGGTACCGAGCGCACTTCCTCGTGATCGCGTAGGCAGTGCAGCATTCCTCAGCGTCAGCACTCGCCGATCAGAACTGATCGCCAGGCTGCGCTCCGTGACCATTCCAATCGACTTCAGGTCGCGCCATCGCGCCTGAGCACCACGGTGACGGTCTTGGTCAGGATCTTGAGGTCGAGCATCAGCGACCAGTCGCGCGTGTAGCGAAGGTCCATCCGCACCATCTCGTCGAAGGACACCCTGCTTCGCCCTTCGACTTGCCAGAGGCCGGTAATTCCCGGCTTGATTTCCAGGATGCGCCGCAGATGCCATGACTGATACTTCTCGGCTTCGTACGGGAGCGGGGGCCGCGGCCCGACGAGGCTCATGTCGCCCTTCAGCACGTTGAACAGCTGAGGGAGTTCGTCAAGGCTGGTCTTGCGAATGAAAGCACCGATCGGCGTAAGCCGGGGGTCGGACTTGATCTTGTAGAGCGGGTTCGCCGCGTCCTGCTGATTGATCTCCGTGTGCCCGCCCCTGATCAGCGTCGTGACGAATTCACGGTGGATCGTGTCGTCGACGTTGGCCGCCATGGACCGGAATTTGTAGAAGACGAACGGCTCACATCCTTTTCCCAGGCGTTTTTGCCTGAAGATGATCGGGCCGGGCGACGTCCTCGCGACTGCGACGGCCACGGCCAGCATCATGGGCGAGGCCAGCAGGATCATGGTCGCGCTGACTGCGATGTCGAAGATTCGCTTGATGAAAAGTCCAAGCATATGCGGACCGGCGGATTCGTCGAGCACGAACGACTGAAAATCCACGGGAAACTCGGCCCCGCGCAGCACGTTCTCGAAAAGATGATTCGGATAGGTCTCGCCGCCCGCCGAGAACGGAAGGTCCCCCGCCTGGGCCACCACCTTTTCCATGAATTTGCGCATGCCCTCCTGGTTGGTGTCCAGCAGCAGGATGGCAATGACGTCGTTGTCCAGCTGCCCGAGGATGTCGGTCTCGCGCTTGATGCCGCGCAAAAGCTTTAGCAGCATCCTGACATTGGAATTGAGCTCCCCCTTCTTGCCGTCGTATCGATACAAGCACCATCGACAGGGGGGCCTTGGAACGATCGACGCGCCGCTTTTCCAGTCGCAACTGGTTGAGGAAGGGATTCCTGGCGAGCGGATCGTCCAGAGCGGACTGGCCGCGGCCTTCCAGTCTGGCAACGCTCGATGGTCCCTGCTTATTCGTCATGGTCGACAGTAGGGCTATTTTGGGCCGCCCGGTACCAGGCAGATATGCGGCAGCGCAATATACGCCCGATTTTTTGCGTCATCGTCTTGGCGGATCGTAAACAAAAGGCCTGAAGCAATGTACATGCCTGCGTCGGACAGGTGAATATGAACGCCGCTTACCGGTATTGGAGACCCCTTGTGGATCGCCTCCCATCTCACGTCCTTCGATTCCGTGGATCGGCACCGTCATAGTCGATCGTGGGCACCGTCGAGCTCCGGAAACCCGCCCCGTCCTCATTGTCCTCGCGATTTGTATTTAATATCAGTATGTTAATACGAATCATTTCGTTCCCGGTACAGGCAAACGGACCGGCCATCGAAGTCGCCGATGGAAATCGCACTTTGTTGCTAATTAACCACTAAATTCCGGCGCTCGGTCCCATGAATATTCACCACGTCATCGGACCCTAGTCGTGCCCCGTACCATGACAGAGTCGAAACGGTGGCAAACGGGCGGCTCTCTGTCCTGCCACGACAGGCTATACGGCGGCTGCAGTGGGCACGCTGTCTCCACGCACGCCGGTACCGGGTGTTACCATGGTCGTGGATCATTGTTAACAAAGGGGAAATCATGATTCCGATGGGGAAATGCACTGCACCAACGAAGCCTCGGGCGATCGGAATGGCCCTTACATTTGCCGGTGTGGTCATCGCGCTCCTGGCGGCCGGCTGTTCGACGAATCCAGCCTACCCCCCCGCCCCGCGCGACATCCCGGCGGCAGATTACGCCTACACCATCGGACCGCTGGATACCGTCAACGTCATTGTCTGGCGCAACCCGGAACTTTCGATGACCGTGCCGGTGCGACCGGACGGCAAGATTTCGACGCCGCTGGTTGAAGACCTTTCGGCGTTGGGCAAGAGTCCTCCCGAGCTCGCGCGGGACATCGAGAAGGCGCTGGCGAAATACATACGGGATCCGGTGGTCACCGTCGTCGTCACCACGTTCGTCGGCCCTGCGAGCGAACAGATTCGTGTGATCGGCGAGGCGACCAAGCCGCAGATATTGGCCTACCGCAAGAAGATGACGCTGCTCGACGTGATGATTTCGGTGGGTGGCCTGACCGATTTCGCCGACGGCAACCGCGCCACGATCTTCCGTGTCAGCGAAGGCGGCAAGCTCTACAGCGTGCGGCTGCGGGATCTCGTCAAGGGAGGCGACATCACCGCCAACGCCGACATGCGGCCCGGCGACATCCTGATCATTCCGCAAAGTTACTTCTAGCCGTGTGCACGGGTCGTGCCCTCGTTTTCTTCTGATGCATCGAGTGGCGCATTTCATGAACGAAGCTCTGCGCGAATTGCTCGTCCATCTGCGCGGCATGTGGAATCGCCGGTTTATCGGGCTGGCCGCCGCATGGATAGCCGGTGTCGTGGGTGTCACGATTGCTCTGATTGTTCCGGAATACTATGCGGCGAGTGCCCGCGCGTATGTCGACACGCAATCGATGCTTCGGCCGGTCATGGCCGGGCTCAGCATCCAGCCGAACCTCGACCAGCAGGTGGCGCTGATCAGCCGCACCCTGCTGAGCCGGCCGAATATCGAAAAGCTGGTGCAGATGGCCAAGCTGGACGACGGCGTCACCAGCGTGCATGACCGCGAATTGCTGATCGAACAGGTGAACAAGAGGATCGAACTGACGGGCAATGCCACCAGCAACATTTACTTCATTTCATATCGCGATTCGAATCCGCAGAAAGCGCTGGCGGTCATCGAATCCCTTCTGGACATTTTCGTCCGGTCCAGTGTCGGCGACGAGCGGCAGGATGCGCGCGGGGCGCTCAAATTTCTCGACGAGCAGATCAGTCACTACGAGCAGAGCTTGCAGCTGGCGGAAAGTCGCCTCAAGGATTTCCGCCTGAAATACCTGGGCGTCCCGGGCCAGAGCGGTCAGGCCGGTCAGGACTATTTCGGCAGGATGTCCCGCCTGACCGACGAAATCACGAATGCGAAACTGGAGCTTCGAGCGGCGATCGAATCGCGCGAGTCCTACAAGCGGGACCTGTGCCGGACAGACACCGACAATGCCTTCGATGGGACGCGCCGGCGGCCCCGCCGCGCCCGTCCCGGAAATCGACGCGCGCATCGCGTCGCAGAAGGCCAAACTCGACGAACTCCTGCGCACCTATACCGATCAGCATCCCGATGTCGTGGGCACGCGGCGAGTCATCGCCGAACTGGAAATACAGCAGCGCCAGGAACGGCAGGCGCGCGAGTTGGCGTCCGCGAAATCCGGCAGGCCCGTAGAACCGTCCGAGAGCAACCCGGTGTACGAAAAAATTCGGGTTGCCCTTGTCGGATGCTGAAGCAAAGGTCGCCGCGCTTCAGGGACGGCTCTCGGCTTATGAAACCGAATACGCGCAGTTGAAGATCCAGGCTCGGCTGGTTCCGCAGGTCGAGGCCGAGCACGCCCAGCTCAATCGCGATTACGACATTCAGAAGAAGACGTATACCGACCTTCTGGCGCGGAGGGAAGCCGCGACGATGGGCGTGAAAGTCCAGGATACGGAGGGCGCGCCGTTCCGAGTCGTCGATCCGCCGCGCGTTTCCGCCGAAGCCGGTGCAGCCGACGCGTCCTGTCATGCTCGCGGCCGCGTTTGTGCTCGCCCTGGGTATCGGAGCCCTGGCGAGTTTTGTCGCCAACGAGCTCGTGCCGACATTTCAGGATTTGCGGGGTCTCGGCGCATTTACGGAACGCCCGGTACTTGGAGGGGTTTCAATGGTCGTCGATGATTCCGTGCAACTGCGAAGGCGGCGCGGGTTCCTGATGTTCTTCGGCGGATTGGGGGCTTTGTTGACGGCCTTTGGCGCCGTTCTTGGCGATTGCGTTCCTGTCCGCGCGCGTGGCATGAGGATAGATCGATGAGCCTGATCGAACAGGCCGCCAAGCGACTCGCGGAATTGAACCGCGCAGGAGCAAGCGTGCGCGATTCTTCCGGCACGACGGAATCGGAGCACATTACCGATGCCCGGCGCGACCGGGTGCCGACACCGGAAGCCATCGTGCGCGAGTTCAATGCACGTAATGCGGATTCCGCTCTGACTTCGGCATCGCCTATCACCGGTGATGACATCGAGGCAACACCGAGCGCTCGCGCCGATTGGGGAAACAGCACACCACGTGTCAAGGTGGAACTCGACCTCGCCCGCCTCGCCGCCCGCGGGCTAGTGACGCCAGACATCAAGGATTCGCAGATCGCCCACGAGTTTCGCGTCCTCAAGCGCCCGATCGTTCGCAATGCCCGGGGCCGGGCCGGCGCAGCGGCAATGCGCAACGGCAATCTGGTCATGGTCACCAGTGCCGTGCCGGGCGAAGGCAAGACCTTCACGGCCGCGAACCTCGCTCTCAGCATGGCCATGGAGGTCGACACGACGGTTCTGTTGGTCGACGGGGACGTTGCGCGCCCTTCATTGCCGGAATTTTTCGGCATACCCCAATCGGCGGGCCTCATGGACCTGCTGACCCGGGACGACCTCGACCTCAGCCAGGTCCTGCTGAGCACCAATATCGAAGGACTCACCCTTCTGCCCGCGGGTACGCGCCAAAGTCACGCGACGGAATTGCTGGCCAGCGAGAAGATGGCAGCGCTGTTGCGCGAATTGACCTCCCGCTACCGCAACCGGATCGTCATCTTCGACTCGCCGCCGCTGCTCGCGACGGCCGAGGCGCCGGCGCTCGCCGCGCAGATGGGGCAGATCGTCATGGTCATTGCCGCCGACAGCACGCCGCGCAAGAAGGTAGCCCACGCACTCGCGACGATCGAGCGCTGCGAAATCGTGCTGATGACGCTGAACAAGACGGCCAGGTCCGAGGTTGGCTTGAAATATGGCTATTACTCGAGTGATGACCCACGCTAGTCCGGACGCCTCGCGACCATGGCGCTGCCCGCGCACATCGGACGGTCACTTGATTTTCCCCACGGTGCCGCGGCGCCCGGATCGGTATCCGCTGCTCCTGGCGCTGGCATTTGCGGTCCATGCCACTTCGGCGGACGCAGAGACCTGGCGGTTCGTGCCCTCCGTATCGCTGGCCGAGATAGCGACCGACAACGTCAATCTTGCCCCCTCGAATGAGGCAAAGGGCGATTTCGTCACGCAACTGACTCCATCGCTCGTCTTCAGCGGTATCGGCGCCCGCGCACGAATCGTGGGAAACGTTTCCGTTCCCATTCTCTATTACGCGCGAACGAGCAGCGAGAACAACAACGTCTATCCGCTGGCAAGCGTTTTCGGCAGCGTCGAGGCCATCGAGAAATGGTTCTATGTCGACGGCGTCATATCGATAACGCAGCCCTTTCTCTCGCCTTTCGGCGCACAGCCGACGGGCCTGACCAATGGAACACAGAACCGTTACACGCAGGAGACTTACAAGGTCAGCCCCTACATCATCGGCGAAACGCCCGGCAATGTGCGGTACGAGGTGCGGAACAACAGCTACTGGTCGAATGCGTCCGGCGTTTCGGCGACGACGAGCATTTCGGGGATTCCGGTCTCGACGAACAATTCATACACTTCCGAATGGCTGGCCAAGATCGAGAGTCCCGTTGCGCCTCTCGGCTGGTTCGCCCGCGCCGATGCCGTGGACGTGAAGTTCAGCAACCAGAACGCGCAGCGAATGAACATCGCGACGGCGGGGCCAAAGTATGCCTACAGTCCGCAGTTGCGCCTGTCGCTCATCGGCGGGTACGAGGACAACCGGTTTCCTTACGCCGATGACGCCGGCGGCGTGTACGGCGCCGGAATCGAGTGGCATCCCACCGAGCGGACCAACGTCGTCGCCAGCGTGGAGCACCGCTTTTTCGGCACAGGGTTTCTGGTCAATTTCGACCACCGCACGCCGCTTTCCGCAGGAACGTTCAGCGCGTCGCGCGGCATCACAACGTACGCTCAGCAGCTGGCGTCGGCGACGGGCACCAGCAGCGTTACCGGACTGCTTAACCAGCTGTTCACGTCCCGCATTCCCGACCCGAAGGAACGGCAGGAAGCAGTCGACGAATTCACGCAGCGCCAGAATCTGCCGGCGACGCTCTCGTCAGCCGTCAATTCGTATTCCGAGCAGGTCCTGCTGACTGAAAACGTCAGCGCCACCGCGGGCCTGCTCGGTACGCGCAATAACCTGTTCGTCACGGGCTACTATCTTCGCACCGAGCCCATCTCCGGGGCCGGGAACCCGCTTCCTCCGGGGTTGGCCGCACAGAACAACAATACACAAACAGGTGTCAACGTCGTCTGGTCGCATAATCTGACGCAAACGTCGGTGCTGAGCTTCACCGGATTCGCAATGAGAACCAAAGCCAACTCTCCCTACACGGGAGAAACCAACCAAGGCGGAGTCCGCCTGGATCTCGTGGTGCCCCTCTCGGGTCATACGACGCTCGCAACCGGCGCACGGTACCAGTCCCTCGGGTCGAACATAACGCCCGGGTATACCGAAGCGGCGATCTACGCCGGATTGCTTTACTCCTTCAAGTGAATTCGGCATGTACGAATCCTTCTATCGGCTGACCGGAAAACCGTTCCAGCTCAATCCGGACCCCTCGTTCTACTTCGCGAGCCGGGGCCACAAGCGCGCGTTTGCCTACCTCGAATACGGCCTGTATCAAAGCGAAGGGTTCATCGTCATCACCGGCGAGATCGGCGCGGGCAAGACGACGATCGTCCGCAGCCTCCTCGAGCAGCTCGACCCCGCGAAGGTCGTCGCCGCGCAGATCGTCAGCACGCAGCTCGACGCCGACGAAATGCTGCGCGCCGTCGGTGTCGCATTCGGGCTGCCGGTTCGCACTGTCGACAAGGCCGTGCTGCTGGCGTCGCTCGAGGCTTTCCTCTGCCAGCTCGTGCTCGACAAGAAACGGGCGCTCCTCGTCGTGGACGAGGCCCAGAATCTTTCGGATCGCGCGCTCGAAGAGCTGCGGATGCTGTCGAATTTCCAGGTGGGTGAACAGGCGCTGCTGCAAAGCTTCCTGGTCGGTCAACCGGAATTGCGCAGGATGATGCAGAGCGCGCAGATGCAGCAGCTGCGCCAGCGCGTGATCGCGTCCTATCATCTCGGCCCGCTCGATCCGGGCGAAACGCGGGCCTATATCGAGCATCGGCTGCGGCGCGTCAACTGGCAGAACGACCCCGCGTTCGATCCGGCGTGCTTCGATCTCATCCACAGCTACACGGGCGGCATTCCGCGGCAGATCAACACGCTTTGCAATCGCCTGCTCCTCGCGACCTACCTGGCCGAGAAGCACGCGCTGGCGATCGGCGACGTCCAGGCCGTGGCGCATGAAATCGACGAGGAGCTCGGGCTGGATTCGTCGCGCGGCGCGATGTCGGTCGTCACCGCCGCCGCGCGTTCCCCGGTTACCGATCAGTCACTGCCGACGCGGACCGAGTCGATAGCATGGCATCGGCATCTCGAGCATCTCGACGAGCGCATGGACCGCCTCGAGCGAACGGTCGCCACCGCGGTGGACCTGCTGCACCGCCTCCTGCACCCGGACAAGTCCGGCGACGAGCCCGGCACCGGAACGAGGCGCTAGGAAGTGCGCGGCAAGCGCGACGTGCCGCGCCCGTGAGCGATTCCCGCACCTCGTCCGCGAGCATCGTGAATGCACTCACGATCGACGTCGACGAGTATTTCCACGACGCCGCATACTCGGTGCACGTCCCGCGCTCTGCGTGGGAATCGCTTCCCCCGAGGGTAGAGCAGAACGTCGAGCATGTCCTCGGACTTCTGGCCGAGCATGACGCGCGGGCGACGTTCTTTGTCCTCGGCTGGATCGCCGAGCGGCGTCCGCAACTGTTGCACCGCATCGTCGACGACGGCCATGAGGTGGCGAGCCATGGCTACGACCACGTCAGCGCCATCAACCAGGGATGGGGCCAATACCTCGCGGATCTTCGGCTGGCCAAGGCCATACTCGAAGACATTTCGGGATTGCCGGTCAAAGGGTACCGGGATCCGGGCCTGTCGATCGGGCCGGCCAACGCATGGGCGTTCGAATGCATTGCGGAAGCCGGGTATCGCTACAGCTCCAGCGGATACCCGACCGGACGACGGCTCGACACACTGGTTACCCAGCGGTTCGCGCACGAGGTACGCACCGGTCTAATCGAGATACCCGTTTCCACCGTCCGCGCACTACGCGTGAATTGGCCGGCGGGCGGCGCCGACAGCTTCCGGCTGCTGCCGTACGGCGTGTCCTGTCGACTGATCCGTCGCATCAACGACGTCGATGGCCAGCCCGCCATGTTTCATTTCCGGCCCTGGGAACTCGATCCCGACCAACCGCCATTGCATGGGCCGGGACCGTACGCACGTTTTCGACATTTCGTGAACCGGGATCGAATGGGGCCCCGCCTTCACCGTCTGCTGGCCGATTTCAGGTGGGATCGCGCGGACCGCATCTTTCTCGCGGACAAACGCTAACCACGCGACCTGACAGCCGTTTCGAAAGCATGCTGCAGGAGGAGCGCAGATTGCCCGGCCGCTACTGGCACGTAGTGCCGGGGGCAACGAGGACTTCGCGCGTAATGGCCTTGGATTGCCTTACCGCGGAAGGCCCTACGCCGGTGATCGTGTAGGAAAACGTCGCATTGTCGCCGTCCGCAAACGTCAGCGTTGCGTTGCCGACGTCTGCAGACTTGACGCTCGCCGGATCGAACGCATCGAAGCGCGGTCCGGAAGTGCGAATGAGCGTCCCGGCATAAACCGACGGATTGGCCGTTTGCGTAGTTGTCGCCACGAGCCACATCGGCAGTCCGTCGACATCGTAGGTGAACCAGGTGAGAAATATCTGATTGCCCTGATGCGAGAAATTCACGCCCCAGCCCGACTCCGAACCCGCAGGGGCGGCCCACCAAAGGTCCTGATAGTTCGTCGCCATCGCGAGGTTCGTCTGGGTCCCGAATGTGCACGTCGGCTGCGGCCCGAACACCTCGCGTGTGATGTTTTTCGTCTGCACGATGCCCGGGCTCACATTCGTGATCGAATATGCGAATGTGCCGTTGTTCGCGTCGCTGAACGTAAGCGTTCCGGTTCCGACCTCCGCCTTCGCAACCGCTGCCGGATTGAACGTCGGCGTGCTGAACGGCGGCCCTTGCGTCTGGTAAAGCGTGCCGGAATAGACGTTTGGGGCAGTCTTCAGCGCCGTCATCACGAGCCACCAGCCGCGGCCGTTGGTGTCGTAGGTGAACCACGCGGCGAAGATCGTATCGGCATCATGAGTAAGATTGATTCCCCAGCCCGATTCCGAGTTTGCCGGTGAATTCCACCATAAACCCTGGTAATTCACCGCGGAGGGCGGCGGTGGCGTGACGTTCCCCACATTCACATAGTTGCTCATCGTCTGCGTATTGGTACCGCCGGGACCCGTGACCGTGAGGCTCACCGTATACGCGCCTGCCGCGGTATAGACGTGAGTGGGATTCGCAACCGGACTGGTCGCACCGTCACCGAAGTCCCACGCGTAGTTCGTTATGCTGCCCGTCGACGTACTCGTGAAATTGACTGTCAGCGGGGACGCTCCCGAAAGCGGCGTGCCGGTAAACTGCGCCGCAGGCGCGGTTCCGGGCATTGCCACCATCACGTAATTTGCGCGCGTTTGCGTATTGCTGCCGGCCGACCCGCTGACCGTGAGGCTCACCGTGTACACGCCCGACTTCGAGTACACGTGGGTCGGACTGGCTACCGCACTGGTGCTCCCATCGCCGAAATCCCACGCGTAGGTTGCGATCGTCCCCGACGAGGTATTTGAGAAATTCACCGTCACGGGTGCAATCCCAACCGTGGGGCTGCCGGTGAACTGGGCCACCGGCGGAATCCCCGGCACCGTCACGCCAACGTCGTTCGAATATCCGCTCTCGGCTCGCGAGGCGTCGTAGTCCGTGGCAGCAAAGTGATAGGTACTTCCCGCCACCAGGCCGGAAACCGTGTAGGTCGTCACCTTGCCGACGTCGACTCTCGTCGTGTAATTGCCGGCAGCGGGGCCGTAATAAACATAATAGCCCGCAGGCGCCGGGCCGGTCGGCGGATCCCAGGCGAGCGTCACGTTGGCGGCCAACGCCTGAAACGATGCGAACATCAGCGCGACGAGACACACGCACCGCACGACCCACGCGCCGGACACGCGATCATTCGCGCGGGGCGACGTCGTCGACATCGCCATGCGGTTTGGCAGTGCCGTCACGCAACGCCTCCGAAACGTCGATGCCGCGTCATCGCGCCGGAATCCGCGAGGTGCATAAAGCGGTCGAAAGCGGTCAAGACGTTTCCCAACAACATTTCAATCAACTCCTTCACAAAGCACTGCCGTTCCCACTCCCGCCGCGCAGCAGCGGACCGGTAACGTTCAAAACAGATGACGAACAGATGCGCGCAAACAATGTCTCCCGCGGGGCAGCACGTCATTCGCGGAGCGGCGGACCGAGGCCACAGAGGACGACGCTGCAATTTCCCAGCCTACGCCAAAAGTATGACAGGCGCATATTAGGCGAAAGAAAACCTTATGTCTACAACATCTAGTGTACAAATCGGGCCCGAAATACAAGGCCGTTCGCCCGCCGTCCTTGAGGAGTTCGAAAATTTCGGGGGATATCGGGCCCGACCTGAATTACGGGGTGTCCGGCCGGACACGGGCGTCCGCCCGCCCTGCCCCGGCCACGCCGGACCCCCGAAGGGTCCCCTTCGCGCTCCGCTCAGCCCGCCCGGAGTGCTGGGAGCCGCGCGCGCCTATCTCAATGCGTGCGCGACGTTGAGCGCGGCAGCAAACACCAGAACGGCGCCCGCCTGGTGCGCGGCGGCGAGCGCCACCGGAACGACCATAACCAGCGTCGCGATGCCGAGGGCGATCTGCACGGCGAGCAGCGCGAGGAGCAGGTCGCCTCCCGTTCTCGCTCGCGGCGGCACGGCATCGGTCGCCCGCAGCTTCCACCAGAACACGGGCACCACCAGCGCCAACGACCACGCGATCAGCCGGTGGTCGAACTGCACGGTGGCCATGTTGTAGAAGAAATTCATCCACCATGGCTCGAGCATGAAGATCTCGGGCGGCACGACCGCGCCGTTCATCAGCGGAAACGTGTTGTACGCGAATCCCGCCCGGATGCCCGCGACAAATCCGCCCGTGATCACCATCAGGAAGACCAGCGCTGCCACGGCACGCGAAAGCCGGCGCAACGATCGCCGCGGCACGGACGCAACCGGCGCCTGCCGCTCGTGGATGAACGACAACGCGACCCACAGCATGGCCGCGAAGATCATCAAGGCGAGCGCAAGGTGCGCCGTCAGCCGGAACTGCGATACGCGCGGATCGTCGACGAGCCCGCTTTGCACCATGTACCAGCCCATCGCACCCTGCAGTCCGCCGAGCAGGAAGATGCCGCCGAGCTTCCATCCGTACCCGGGTGGAATCCGGCGGCGCGCAGCGAACCAGACAAGCGGCACCAGGAAAACGACGCCGATCGCGCGGCCGAGCAGCCGATGGAAATATTCCCACCAGAAGATGCCCTTGAACTCCGCGAGCGCGATGCCCTGGTTGACCTGCCGGTACTCGGGGGTCCGCTGATACTTGGCGAAGGCCTCCTGCCACTGCGCGTCGTTCAGCGGCGGCAGCGTGCCGACGATGGGCTGCCATTCGGTGATCGACAGCCCGGAGTGCGTGAGGCGGGTGACCCCGCCGACGACGACCATGGCGAAGACGAGCGCGCAGCAGACGAAGAGCCAGGCGGCGACCGGCCTCAGTGCTTCGGCAGGTACCGGATCTCGTGCGTCGCTCGCGGGGGACGTCGCGGTCGCGGCGGCAGGCGGGGAAACCATGCCGTGAATTTTGCCATGATCGCCACGCGCAGCCGGGCGGGCGATGAAATCCGGGTCAGCCGCGTTCTTGTCCAATGCGCGAGCGGATTCACAACGAGTGCGGCTCAGTGCGCAGAAGACGCAGCGCTTTGCCGCCCGGATTCGACCCGTCGCTCCAGTCTCGCCCATCCGTCGTCGACTTCCGCCTGCAGCACCTCGATGTCCGCCGCGCTCAGGTGTCGGTATCGCCGCTGCAACGACAGGTAATCGGAGAGCGGGCGCGTCCTCGGGGTCAGGTTCAGCGTGTAGGTACGCCCGTTTTCGACTTCGTAGAGAGGGAACGCGCCGCTTTCGACCGCATAGCGCGCGGCGGTGAGGCCGCCGTCGTCGGACAGTCCCCATCCGTCGATGCAGGGGATGAGGAGCGTGATGATCCGCGTGCCGCGTATCGTCCTGGCCTTCTCGACCTTGCGCAGGAGGTCGGGCAGATGGCCGACGCTCGCCGTCGCGACGTACGGCACCTCGTGCGCCGCCATGATTTCGGTGAGGTTCTTCTTTCGCGACATCTTCCCCGCGGGCGTAGAGCCGGTGCTCGCGAGATGCGGCGTCGACGACGACTTCTGCGCGCCGGTGTTCATGTAGCCTTCGTTGTCGAGGCAGAAGTAGATGAAGTTCTCGTTGCGCTCGGCTGCCGACGACAGGCACTGGAAGCCGATGTCGTAGGTGCCGCCGTCGCCGGCGAGCACGATGACCTGCGTGTCGTGTTCGCCGCGCGCGTCGAGCGCCCGGCGAAGCCCGGATGCGGCGGCGGCGCTCGCCTCGAGCGTGGGCTGATAGACCGGAATCCGGAGCGCGCTGTACGGCTGCGGCCCCGCGATGACCGCCATGCACGAGGGCGGTATGACGGCCATGGTCTTCGGGCCGAGGGTCGCCAGCACGTGGCGAACCGAAAGCGCATCGAGGCAACCCGGGCACGCGGCGTGGCCGGAACACAGCATCGATGCCTGGTTCATCTCGAGTTTGCGCATGCGATTCACCTGACCCACACGGATTCGGGCCGCGGCTCGCTTGCGCCGGCCATGTGCACGAACTCGCCGATCTTTTCCGGCGAAACGTTGACTCCGCCGACCCCCGCCAGGTACCCGTGAATCCGCGGGGCATCCGGCATGCCGTAGAGCGCCGCGCGCAGCTCCTGGTGCAGTACGCCGCCATGACCCGGGGAGTAATTGCGATCGAGCACCAGCACCTCGGGGACTCCGGCGAGGGCCGCGCGCAATGCCTTCACCGGAAGCGGCCGGAACAGTCGAACCTTGATGAGACCGATCGAATGTCCTTCGTCCCGCAGCGCATCGACCGCGTCGCGCGCCGTGCCGCACATGCTGCCCATCGTCACGATCACGGTGCGTGCGCCATCGCAGCGATAGCGCTCGACGACGCCGTAGCCGCGACCCGTGAGCGCCTGCCAGTCGCCGTCGGCCCTCGTTGCGACGCCCGGCACACGGTCCATCGCTTCGCCAAGCGCCTGTCGGTGCCGGCAGAACATGTCCTGCGTGACCACGTTGCCCCACGACGAGACATTCTCCGTGTCGAGGCGATGTTCCGGCGCGTACGGCGGAAGGTAGGCGTCGACCAGATCCTGTTCCGGCACGAGCACCGGTTCCAGCGCGTGGGAGACGTAGAACGCGTCGTGATTCACCATGACCGGCAGCAGGACCTGCTCCGCTATCCGGAACGCCTGGATCACCGTGTCGAGCGACTCCTGCGCGCTCTCGCTGTAGAACTGGACCCAGCCCGTATCGCGTTGCGCAAGGCTGTCGGTCTGGTCGGGCCAGAACGCCCAGGGAGACGCCAGCGTACGGTTGACGTTCGCCATCACGATCGGCGCCCGCGCGCCGCTCGCGTAGTGGAGCAGTTCGTGCATGAGCAGGAGCCCCTGCGAGGCTGTCGCCGTGAACACGCGGACGCCCGCGAGCGAGGCCGGAATGCACGCGGCCATCACCGAATGCTCGGATTCCGGCGTGATGACCTCGGCATCGAACTCGCCGTCGGTCTGGAATTCGATGATCTTTTCCAGGACCGGGGTCTGCGGCGTGATCGGATACACCGGCACCACCTTGGGCCGCGCGAGGCGCGCCGCCCACGCGACCGCGTGGTTGCCGGTCAGAAGCATCGGCTTCTGGCGCATCTGAGTTTCGTCGCGCGCGTTCATCGCGCCTCCTCGATCATCTTCATCGAGCCGGTCGGGCACTCCTTGACGCAGATGCCGCACCCTTTGCAGTAGTCGGTGAGGACCACGTACCGGCCGGCCTCGCGCTTCACCGCGAGGTCGGGACAATACTGGACGCAGTTGTCGCACAGGATGCAGGTCCCGCAGGAGAAGCACCGCCCGGCCTCGGCCAGCGCCTGCTCGAGGTCGAAGCCGATCTGGACCTCGGATTCGCATGCGAGGCGCCCGGCGACATCCTGCCGGCGCTCGATCGCCCGCGCCTGCGGCGGGTAATAGAACGTGTTGATCTTCGCGAGCGGAACGACGGATTCCGATTCCGCAGGGTCAATCGACGCATTGTCGAGCGTTCCTGCCGCCTTGCCTTGCAGCGCACGGTCGATTTCCCGCGCGGCGCGCTTGCCCATCCCGATGGCTTCCGTCACGAAGCGCGCCATGCTCGAGACGTCGCCGCCGGCGTACACACGGTCTACACCGGCTGCCTGTCGATCATCGACCTTGAGCAGCGCGCCGTCGGCTTCGAGCACCTCGCGCAGGGGCGTGAGATCCGGATCCTGCCCGATCGACGTGACGATGGCGTCCGCCACGATCGTGAATTCGCTGTAGGGAATCGGGGTGACGGTGAATTGCCCGCGCAGCGCTCCGGCCTCGAAGCGCACGCGCACGCATTTCAGCAATCGCTTCGCGCCGCCCGCCTCCGCCGCCTCGACCAGCATCGCAGAGTCGACGAGCACGACGCCCTCTTCCAGCGCTTCGGCAACCTCCTCGTGCTGCGCGGGCAGCTCTGCGGTACTTTCAAGCGCGAGAATGGTGACGTGGTGCCCCGCCCGGCGTGCGGTGCGCGCGACATCGAATGCGGCGCTGCCGCCGCCGATCACGACGACACGATTGCCGAGCGCGGGCGGCGCGCCCGCGTTGGCCCGTGCGAGGTAGTCGGCGCCATCCCGCACCCAGGGCCGGCCGTAGTCGAGCTTCGGCAGGCGCTTCTGGCGCCGCGCCCCGATCGCCAGGTAGACGGCGTCGAATCGCGCGCGCAGCCTCGCGAAATCGTCGGCGGTTTCCAGAGCCTCGCCGCACCGCACGTCGATCCCGAGCGCCACGATGCGGGCAATCTCGCCGTCGAGCACGGAACGCGCAAGGCGATACGATGGAATGCCGAATCGCATCAATCCACCCAGTTCCGGCGCGGCTTCGAACAAGGTGACGGCATAACCGCGCCGACGCAAGTGGTAGGCCGCCGACAGACCGGAAGGCCCGCCGCCTACCACGGCGACCCTCTCGCGACGCGACGTTTCGACGGGTGGATACGCCCATCCCTCCTCGAGAGCGCGATCGCCGACATGACGTTCGAGCCGGCAGATCGCGAGCGATCCGTCGTATCCCGCGCGATTGCAGGCCGCTTCGCACGGGTGGTGGCAGACGCGACCGGATATCGCGGGGAACGGATTGTGCCGGGTCAGGATTTCCCAGGCGCCGCGAAAGTCGCGCTCGCGCGCGCGGCCGATCCATTCGGC
Organism: uncultured beta proteobacterium; assembly: GCA_963726765.1. Classification (GTDB taxonomy): domain Bacteria; phylum Pseudomonadota; class Gammaproteobacteria; order Burkholderiales; family Casimicrobiaceae; genus CAIWHR01. The sequence goes on from CAVSDH010000006.1 coordinate 262,586, forward strand.
AATGTCTCCGGTCACGGGGCAGGCAGCGTGACACGGCGACGGCGCCTCGATGTGCCGCGGCAGCGCGGAGCGCCACGTGCCGGTCTTGAACACCTCGGTGCTGCCGGTGGTCCAGGTGGTCGGGACAGAGTCGTTCATCGTCATGCCGCAACGTGCTCGAGCTGCGCGTCGACCCAGCGATAAGCTTCCGTGCAGGCGGCGATGTTTTCCGACTGCAATTTCGGTGCTTCCTCGCTCAGCACTTGGGTGAGCACGTCGAGCCGAGGCGCCGAGATCGCCCGCGCAAGCGCGCCCAGCAGCGCGGAGTTCACGATGCGCCCCAATCCGTGGCGGCGCGAGATCGCGATGCCGTCGACGGGAATCACCCGGTAACCGGGCAGGCTGGCGGCGAACTCCTCTGGCGTTCGCGTCGAATTGACGACGATCAGAGTCTCCGCGCGGGCGGCTGCGAGCAGTCGGGATTCGAGCAGGCTGGCGTCGAAGCAGAGAATGGCGTCGGCCCGTTCGATGTCGCAGCGCACGCGGACCGGCCGGTCGTCGACGCGTATGAAGGAGCTCACCGGCGTGCCGCGCCTCGCGCCACCGTAGCTCGCGAACGACTGGACCTGCCGACCTTCCGCAAAGAACGCCATCGCCAGGAGGCTGCCGGCGGTCTGCGCGCCTTGCCCGCCCCTACCCTGGATGATGATCTGCAGCACGTGCCCTTCTCCTCTCGGGTGCCGCCGGACCGCAACGCGCCGCGGCCGACCCGGGCAGCGAAAATCTGTCGATCACTCTAGCCCCGGCCCATGGGCGGGACCTTGCAGCAGATCAAGACAATCACGATACCGTGCTGCAACATGAGTCATCGCGAATGGATTGCATTGCCGGTGGGTTCGCGTCGCGGCCGCCTGTGCGACGGTCTCCGCTCACGCAGCGTCGGGCAGCGCGATCGCGGCTCGGTCGGGCAGAACCGCAGTGGCTTCCAGTTCGATCTTTCCCGGGCTGTCGAGCAGATCGACGACGAAGATCATGCTCATGGCCGGGTAGTGGCTGCCCATGCGCCTGCGCCAGATCGCGCCGAGTTCGCGACGGGCCGCAAGGTACGCCGGCTTGTCGCAGCAGTAGGCCGTCATGCGGCAGATGTGACGGGGTTCCCCACCGGCCGCCGCCAGCACCGCGAGCACGTTTGAAAGCGCCTGATCGAATTGCGGCGCGATCTCGTCCGAATGGAACTTCTGCTGCGCATCCCAGCCCACCTGCCCCGCGATGAATACGATGCGGCCCGCGTCGACCGCGAGTCCGTTCGAGTAGCCGATCGGCGGCGCCCAGCCCTCAGGCAGCAGAACATGCATCGGCTGTCCTCTCAGTCGGTGTAACGCGGCGGATCGGGATCGAGCGCCCAGTTGCGGTCGGGCTTCGGCACCTTTTTCATCCAAGCCTTCACGAGCGCGACGTGCTCGCGCTCCTCGGCCTGCAGCGCGAGTGCCGCTTTTCGAACAGCGGCAACCGTCGAGACGCGCACGAGTTCCGCAAAGAAGCGCTCCGCCCGCTGCTCGGCGGCGAGCGCCAACTGAAGCGCGTGCCACGGCTGCATCAGGTAATGCACGTCGTCGCCTGCCGCTGTCTCCGGCGCCTCGTAGCCCGGCCACGCACCGCTGCGCGGCGTCAGCGGAGGCGCCTCGGACCATCCCATCGTCGCCATGATCTCGTCGGCGTGCTTGGTCTCGTAGCCGGCCATCGTTCGAAACATCGCGGCGACCTCGCGGTTGTTGTGCATTTCCATCGCATCGGCGAAATCCGAATAGCGCTGCGCGGCCTCGATCTCCATCTCCCACGCCTGCGCCATGAACTCGGTCAGCGTGCGCGGCGCGACCACCGCGGGATCCGCCGGAATCTGCGGCGGTCCCGCGCGCGACGGCGCGTTTCGCGGTCTTCTTCCCGGGGGTGGACTTCCTTGCGGCGGTTTTGCCGCCCGCGGGCTTGCGTGCTCCGGTGCTGACACGACTCATAGCTCGAACTCCGATTCCAAATCTGCCGGGGTCATCCGGGTCTTGCCTTCCTGCGCAGGATAGGGGCGACGGCTGCCGGCGTAGAGCACGCCGATGTTGAAGCCGTCGTCGGTCATGATCCGCCGCGCCGCCCGCGCCGGGTCGTCGGTCGCGGCGACGGGCGCAGGATGCGCGAGTTGCTTCCATTCGCGCTGGTCGGGGCGGAAGGTGATGCACGGAGACAGCACCTCGACGAAGGCGAAGCCCGGGTGCCGGATCGCCTGCGCGATGATCTCGGCGGTGCCGTTCGGATCGCCCGCGAACGCGCGCGCGACGAAGTTGGCGCCTGACGCAAGCGCGATGACGAGCGGATGGAACGAGCGGACGCCGGTGCCCCCCGGCGAGAGTTTGGAGTCCCAGTCGGGCTCGGTCGTGGGTGACGGCTGGCCCTTGGTCATTCCGTACACGTGGTTGTCCATCACGATGTACGTCATGTCGACGTTGCGCCGGCACGCGTGCAGGAAATGATTGCCTCCGATCGAGTAACCGTCGCCGTCACCCCCGGTGACGATCACCGTGAGATCGGGTCGCGCGACCTTGAGGCCGGTCGCGGCGGCGAGCGCGCGGCCGTGCACGCCGTGGAAGCCGTAGCACGTCGTGTAGGCGGGAATGCGCGACGAGCAGCCGATGCCGGAAACGACGGCGACCTGCTCGGGCGGGACGGCGATCTTCGCCAGCGCCTTCGTCAGCGACGAAAGCACCGAAAAGTCACCGCAACCCGGACACCAGATCGGCTTGTAGCCCGACTTGTACGACGCAGCGGTCAGCGGGACGGGAGGCGCAATGTCGTTCATGCGGCCACCTTCCTGGTTTCTGCGGCGCGTGCCCAGTCGACGATCGCCTTCGCCACTTCGCCGGGACGCAGCGGCAGCGGGCCCGGACGATGGAAGCCGGCGGGGCGACCCGGCAGGTCGTAGACGGAGCGGAGGTATCGAAGCAACTGCCCGCCGTGATTCTGTTCGACCACGAGCACGCGGGCGACGCCGCGGAGCGCATCGGCCATCTTCTCCGGCTGCGCGGGCGCCAGCAGCCGCAGCGTCACCAATCTGGCAATGACTCCATCGGCCGCCGCACGCGCGACCGCTTCGCGCACCGCCGCGGTGACGGATCCGAAGGTGACGACGGCGAGGTCCCCCTCGCCTTCGATATCGGCCCAGAACGGGCCGTACTCGTGCGCAAGCAGCTTGCGCTCGCGCTTGTCGAGCTGCAGTGAATGGTCGCGCGCGCCGCTGCTGGGGATGCCGCCTTCCGTATGCTCGAGCCCGTCGGCCGTGTACACCACTCCGGGCGTGCCGGGGATCGCCATCGGCGAGACGCCGGACTCGGTATTCCGGTAGCGCTTGTAGTCGGGTGCGTTCGCACCGGCCGTGAGACGACGGCCGGTGAATGCGACGTCTGCCGGGCGGTCGACGATCGCGCGCGACTGGCCCATGAACTGGTCCGACAGCACGATCGCCGGCACCTGCAGCGCCTCGGCGAGCTGCACCGCCCACTGCGTCGTCGCCAGGCAATCGGCGATCGACGCCGGCGCGAGCACGAGCCGCGGCGCGTCGCCGTGCAAGCCCGCGACCGCGAACGAGAGATCGCTCTGCTCGCTCTTCGCCGGGATGCCGGTCGACGGACCGCCGCGCATCACGTCGACGACGACGATGGGAATCTCGGCACCGACGGCGAGGCCGATGCCCTCCGTCATCAATGCAAGGCCCGGGCCGGCGGTCGCCGTGAGCGACGGCACGCCGCCGTACGACGCGCCGATGATCATGTTGACCGAGGCGAGCTCGTCCTCGGCCTGCAGCAGCGTGCCGCCGACCTTGGCCAGTGCCGGCGCCATCCATTCGAGGAGCTCCGTCGCCGGCGTGATCGGGTAGGCGGCGACGAAGCGGATGCCGCCGCGGATGGCGCCGAAGCCCGCTGCCTCGTTGCCGCTGATGAGCCAACGTTTGCCTGCGGCGGCCGGGGCCGGCGGCAACGACGGTACGCCGTCGATACCCGCCGCGGCCGACATGCCGGCCTGCAATGCCGCGAGGTTCGCGCGGAGCGAGTCGTCGCTCCGTTTCCACGAATCGCGCACCGCGGCTTCGAGCGCTGCGGCGGAGATGCCGGCAAGCGCGCCCGCGAGACCCAGCGCCACCATGTTCGTCCAGCTTCCGGGGATGCCCTTCGCGGTCTTCTTGAGCGTTCGCGTCACGTGGCGCGCACCGCTCGCGCGGAATGCCTCGGGCGGCTCGCCCTCGTCAGGGTCGCCGATCATCACGCTCGCCGCGCCGAGCGGAATCTCGTCGGCGAAGCGGTTGACGTTCTGCCAGTCCATCGCGAGCAGGAGATCGAACGTGTCGTCGAGCGTGGCCGTCGGTGCGTGCCCGATGCGGATGAGCGCCGCGGCCTCGCCGCCGCGGATCTGCGGCCCGCTGGTTCGCACCATCAACCCGTAGAAGCCCGCGCGCGCCGCGGCGTCGAGCAGCAGCGTCCCGGCCGTCATGATGCCGCTGCCGCCGCTGCCGGCCAGCGCGATGGAAAGGCTGGCCGGGACTCCGCGCGGTTGCGCCGCCGCAGCGGCTCCGCGCGTCTTTGTGCTCGTCGTGGGTTGCACGTCGATTCTCCTTCGTCCGATTTGCGCAGTTAGCCCGCTCCGCGCGCTTGCGCAGTTGATGCAGATCAAAGCGCCCGCAATCGCGCTCCCGCAAGATGGTTTGCGCTAAACCGGTATTGTGGTACTGTAATACCAGAATAGCGCCGCCGGGGACGCCGAGTCAAGCCGTGGAGGCGTTGGCTCCGCCGGCGCGGTGGTCCCCGATGAGCGCAACTGCAGGAGGATTCGTTCCAATGAGCATCGAAGCCCGCCGCTGGCTGATGGCCGCGGCCAACGCGCCGCTCGAACGCCGGACGTTCGTCGCCGAGCCGGGTCCCGGCGAGGTCGTGGTCGAGATCGCCGGCTGCGGGGTCTGCCACACCGATCTCGGGTATTACTACGACGGCGTGCGCACCAACCACCCGCTGCCGCTGGCGCTCGGCCACGAGATCAGCGGTCGCGTGGTCGCTGCGGGCGCCGGCGCGGAAACTGGCTCGCCCGGGCGGTCATTGTCCCCGCCGTGCTCCCCTGCGGCGAATGCGACCTCTGCCGCCGAGGCCTGGCGCCGATCTGCCGCGCGCAAAAGATGCCGGGCAACGACATCCACGGCGGGTTCGCGTCGCACATCGTCGTGCCGGGGCGCGGGCTCTGTCCGGTCGACGAGGCAAGGCTCGCCAAGGCCGGCCTCACGCTTGCCGACGTGTCCATCGTCGCGGACGCGCTGACCACCCCGTACCAGGCGGTCAGGCGCGCCGGCGTGAAACCCGGCAGCCTCGCCATCGTCGTCGGCGCCGGCGGTGTCGGCGGCTACTGCGTGCAGGTTGCGCAGGCATTCGGCGCCAAGGTCGTCGCCATCGACGTCGATCAGGCGAAGCTCGCGGCAATCGCCCGCCACGGCGCGGCGCTGACGCTCGACGCGCGGGCACAGGACGCAAAGGCGATCAAGGCAGCGATCAGCGCCTTCGCCAAGCAGAGCGGGCTTCCCGCGACGGAATGGTTCATCTTCGAGTGCTCCGGCACCGCCGCCGGCCAGCTTTCGGCGTACGGACTGCTGGTGCACGGGGCGACGCTGTCGGTCGTCGGCTTCACGATGGACAAGGTCGAGGTACGCCTGTCCAACCTGATGGCGTACGACGCGCGTGCAATCGGCAACTGGGGCTGCCCTCCCGAGTTCTATCCCGCGGCGCTCGATCTCGTGCTCGACGGCAAGGTCGCGATCAAGCCTTTCGTCGAAGCGCATCCGCTGGACGACATCAACCGCATCTTCGCCGCCGTCCACCATCGCGAAATCTCGAAGCGCGTGGTGCTGACGCCCGCACCCTGACGGAGCCTTACGAATGAACGCACCCGAAACGCTCGCCCACCGCGAATTCAAGAATCACGACCTCGTCGACGACATCGCCAAGCCGGGCGTCCGGTACGAAAAGCGCCCCGCCACGCTGCCCGACGGCAAGGTCGTTCGCCGGCCTCTACAACGCCTGGATCACGCTCGACAATCCGACGCAGTTCAATTCGTACACGACCGACATGGTCAAGGGCGTGATTCTCGCGTTTCGCGCGGCATCCAACGCCCGCGACGTGAATTGCGTGGTGTTCACCGGCGAAGGCAACAAGGCCTTCTGCACCGGCGGCAACACGAAGGAATACGCCGAGTACTACGCCGGCCATCCGCAGGAATATCGGCAATACATGCGCCTCTTCAACGACATGGTCTCGGGGATACTCGCCTGCGACAAGCCCGTGATCTGCCGCGTCAACGGGATGCGCATCGGCGGCGGCCAGGAGATCGGGATGGCGTGCGATTTCTCGGTCGCGCAGGACCTCGCGCGCTTCGGCCAGGCCGGCCCCAAGCACGGATCTGCGCCGCTCGGCGGCGCAACCGATTTCCTGCCGGTGATCGCGGGTGCCGAACGATCGATGGCGGCGTGCGTGCTGTGCGAGCCGTTCTCCGCGCACAAGGCCTACTGGATGGGAGTGCTCACCGACATCGTGCCGGCGCTGAAGGTCGACGGCCGCTACGTCGCGAACCCGCTGGTCGAGACACAGCGGATGACCGACGAGTTCGGCCGCTTCGTGTTCGGCGAGGCGAAGACGGGCGACGCGGCGAAAGAGGGCAAGGCGCTCCTCGCGCGCGGCACGGTCGACCTCTCGCTGCTCGACGCGAAGGTGAGCGAACTCTGCGCGAAGATGCTGCTCACGTTCCCCGACTGCACGACCAAGACGCTGGAGGAGTTGAGGAAGCCCAAGCTCGACGCGTGGAACCGCAACAAGGAGAACTCGCGCGCCTGGCTCGCGCTCAACATGATGACCGAGGCGCGCGCCGGCTTCACCGCGTTCAACGAAGGCACGAAGGACGACCGCGAGGCGGACTTCGTCCTGCTGAGGCAGAAGCTCGCCGCCGGCGAGAGCTGGGTCGGACCGTTGCACGACGCGATCCAGCCGAAGAACCGGCGCAAGGACTAGGGCATGTCCGGGGAATCGCCGCTGCAGGACCGCGTCGAGCGCGACGGTGCGCTGCTGCACCTGACGCTCGCGCGACCGAAGGCCAATCTGGTCGACGCCGCGATGATCGCCGCGCTGCACGGGGCGTTCGTGGCTTATCGCGGCATTGCCGGACTGCGCGGCGTGCTGCTCGACGCAGAGGGGTCGCACTTCAGCTTCGGCGCCAGCGTCGACGAGCATCTGCCCGGTCGTTGCGATGCCATGCTCGCGTCTTTGCACGCGCTGATTCTCGCGATGCTCGAGTTTCCGGCACCGATCCTCGTCGCCGTACGCGGACAGTGCCTGGGCGGCGGACTGGAAGTGGCGCTCGCCGGCAGCGCGATCTTCGCCGCACCGGACGCGCAGTTCGGCCAACCGGAAATGAAGCTCGGCGTGTTCGCGCCGGCGGCCTCCGTGCTGCTGCCGTATCGCGTCAGTCAGCCCGCTGCCGAAGACCTGCTGTTGTCGGGTCGCACCATCGGCGCCGGCGAAGCGAAGGCGATGGGGCTCGTGCAAATCGTCTTCGACGATCCGGAAGCCGCCGCCCTCGCCTATTTCGACCAGCATCTCGCGGGCAAGAGCGCCGCGGCGCTCGCGTGCGCGGTGACGGCCTCCCGCGGGGCGATGGTCCGCGATGTCCGTCATCGCCTTGCCGAAGTCGAGCGGCTCTACCTCGACGGCCTGATGGCCACCCGCGACGCGAACGAAGGCCTGCTGGCCTTTCTCGCGAAGCGCAAGCCCAACTGGGAGCATCGCTGATGGTTGAGACTCCTGCGGTAATCAAGATCGTCGAGCGCTGCCAGGCGCTGTTCGAGGATCTCGACTTCAACGCGGTCAAGGAATGGAAGGCTGCGGTGCCGGGGCGCAAGGCGATCGGCTACATGCCCGTCTACGTTCCGCGCGAGCTGATCCACGCCGCGGGAATGCTGTCGGTCGGCATCCTGGGCGGCGGCGACCAGATCGAGGTGATCCAGGGCGACGCCTATTACCAGAGCTACATCTGCCGCATTCCGAGATCGACGATCGAGCTCGGGCTGACCGGCCGCCTCGACTGCCTGGACGGCATGCTCTTTCCGTCGATCTGCGACGTCATCCGGAACCTGTCCGGCATGTGGCAGCTGCTGTTCAAGGACAAGTACGTCAAGTACCTCGACGTGCCGCAGAACTACGTGGACTCGATCGGCGGCGCGTTCTACGTCCAGGAGCTCGAAGTCCTGCGCGAGGACCTGGGCCGGATGCGCGGCAAACCGATCACGGACGATGAGATCAACGCGTCGATCCGGGTGTTCAACGACAACCGCGCGGCGATCCGCGATCTTTATGCCTATCGCGCGCAAAAGCCGTGGCAGGCGCCGACCGCAGAGGTCTACCTGGTGCTGCGCGCCGGCATGGTGCTGCCGCCGGAGGAGCACACGACGCTCGTCCGCGAGTACATCGCCGCCGCGGACGCGCTGCCGCGACCGAAGCGCGACAATGCACGCGTCGTGGTCACCGGCGGATTCTGCGAGCAGCCTCCGCTCGCGCTGATCAAGTCGATCGAGATGTCGGGTTGCTACATCGTCGACGACGACTTCATGCTGGTGACGCGGTGGCTGCTGGACGACGTCCCGGCCGACGCCAATCCGCTCGACGAACTTGCGAAAGCATTCCTCCATCGCTCGGCGACGACGGCCGCCAAGTACGAGGCGACGCGCGAGGAAAAGGGCGTGTTCCTGCTGAAGCAGGTCAAGACGCGCGCGGCCGAAGGCGTCATCTTCGCCGCACCGTCCTTCTGCGATCCCGCGCTGCTCGAGCGCCCGATGCTGCAGGACGTGCTCGGCCGGCACAAGGTGCCGCACACCGCGTTCAAGTATGCCGAGAACACCGGGCAGATGGCGCCGATCCGCGAGCAGGCGGGGACGTTTGCCGATTCGATCAAGCTATGGAGCGCCGCATGACTACCACCGCCGCGATGCCCGCCAGCGTCAAGAAGCCGCAGAACGTCCAGAAGGAGGACGCGATGCTGCTGCAGAAGGAGATGATCAACAGCAACTACCACGACCTCGCGCATGCGCACGACCAGGGGCGCAAGGTGGCCGCGACCTTCGTGCCGGGCAACCTGAACGAGCTCCTGATGTGCTTCGACTTCGCGCGCAGCCTGCCCGAGACGAACGCGCTGCAGAACGGCATGCGCAAGAAGTCCGGCAAGATGATCATGGACGCCGAGCGCGACGGCCAGTCCGAGGACGTCTGCACCTACGTCAAGGCCGACCTCGGGATGATGATGGGGGGCGAGGTCGGCCCCACCGGCGAGGTTCTCCCGAAGCCCGACGTCCTGCTGCTCTCCTACACCGGCTGCTTCACGTTCATGAAGTGGTTCGAGCTGATCCGTCACAAGTACGGCTGCGAGACGGTGATGCTCCACGTGCCGTATCAGGGCGAGGGCAGGATTGCGCCGAACATGCGCGAATACGTCGTCAAGCAGCTGAAGGAGACGGTGATTCCGACGCTCGAGCGCGTCTCCGGCGTGAAGTTCGATATCGACCGGCTGCGCCAGTACATGCGCGAATCGCAGAAGGCCGAGGAGGATCTCGTCGCGGTGCTGCATTCGGCAAAGAACCGGCCGTCGCCGATCGATGGCTACTTCGGCGCCGTCTACTACATCGGGCCGATCTTCACCGCCTTCCGCGGCACGCCCGAAGCGACCGAGTACTACCGCGTGTTGCGACAGGAAATCGACCAGCGCGTCCGCGACGGCAAGGGCCCGGTCACGCCCGACGGCGAGATGGGGGAGGAAAAGTACCGGCTGGTGGTCGAGGGCCCGCCCAACTGGACCAGCTTCCGCGAGTTCTGGAAGATGTTCTACGACGAAGGCGCGGTGGTCGTCTCGTCGACGTACGCGAAGGTCGGCGGTCTCTACGACTTCGGCTTCCGCCACGACGCGGACCACCCGCTCGAGTCGCTCGCCGACTACTGTCTCGGCTGCTACACGAACCTCAACCTTCCCTCGCGCGTCGACATGATCTGCAGGTACATCGACGAATACCAGGCGGACGGCCTGCTGATCAATTCGATCAAGAGCTGCAACAGCTTTTCCGCGGGGCAGCTCCTCATCCTCCGCGAGGTCGAGCGCCGCACGGGCAAGCCGGCGGCGTTCATCGAGACCGACCTCGTCGACCCGCGCTACTTCTCGGCTGCCAACGTCAAGAACCGGCTGGAAAGCTACTTCCAGATGGTGAAGGCGAAGCGCGTCGCCGCCGCCGCCCACTAGAGGGGATACGCATGCGCTGCTTCATCGGCATCGATCTCGGCTCGACGACCACCAAGGCGGTCGTCATGGACGAGAACCAGAACGTGCTCGGGCGCGGCATCACGAACTCGCGCTCGAACTACGACACTGCCGCCGCCATCGCAAAACAGGAGGCACTCGTCAACGGCCGCTTCTTCCTGTTCCGGCAGGCGCTTGCCAGCACCGGGGCGTTGAACGGCGCGCTCGACGGCTTCCTCGGGCAGCTCGAGCGCGACTTCCGCTCGGAGCAGTACCTCGAACAGCTCGCCGATCTCGCAGCGACGTGCCAGCGCAGCCTCGCCACGGCCAAATTCGGCGACGCGACCAAGGCGGTGGGCGAAGCGCTGACCGAGGTGTTCCGGCTGCTGACCGCCGAGGCTCCGACGCTGTTCGCCCCCGAGGCCAAGCGCAAATCGGACTTCTTCCGCGACATCGCCGGGAGCCAGTACCTCGCGACGGGCGAGGCTGTCGCGAAGGCGTCGGGAATCCGCTACGACTTTCTGCTCAACGTATTCGATCGCTCGATCATCGAGGTGGAGAACCGCGTCTACGGCGACTCGATCAAGCGGCATCTGCTGGCGGCCCTCGAGCGCACGTTCATCGAGTTGCCGGAAACGGCGGGCCGCAGAAGCCAGGTGGAGGCGCCGATCAAGGGCATTCTCGACACGCCGCTGGAGGAGACGTACACCGTAGGCACGGGCTACGGCCGCGCGCGGCTTCCGTTCTCGAAGGAGCACGTGCGCTCGGAGATCCTTTGCCATGGACTTGGCGCGCATGTGATGTACCCGGGCACGGCGACGGTGCTCGACATCGGCGGGCAGGACACGAAGGCGATCCAGGTCGACCCCAGCGGCATCGTCGAAAGCTTCCAGATGAACGACCGCTGCGCCGCGGGCTGCGGGCGCTATCTCGGATATATCGCCGACGAAATGAACATGGGCCTCCATGAACTGGGGCCGATGGCGATGACCTCCACCAAGACAATCCGCATCAACTCGACTTGCACGGTGTTCGCCGGCGCCGAGCTTCGCGACCGGCTGTCGCTCGGCGACAAGCGCGAGGACATCATGGCGGGCCTCCACCGCGCGATCATCCTGCGCGCGATGTCGATCCTCGCGCGCTCCGGCGGGATCCGCAACGAATTCACGTTCACGGGCGGCGTCGCCAAGAACGAGGCCGCCGTGAAGGCGCTGAAGGACCTCGTCCGCGAGAACTACGGCGAGCTGACGCTCAACATCAATCCGGATTCGATCTACACCGGGGCCCTGGGCGGCGCGACGTTCGCCTGGCGCGCGGTGGTCGAGGAAGGCAGGACCGCGGAGGCACGCGCGGCATGAGGACGACACCATGACCCTGACCATCGGCATCGACATCGGCTCGGGTGCGGTCAAGACGACCCTGTTCCGCACGGGCGGCGATCACCACGAGTGGATCGCCAAGCGCTGCGAGCGCATTCGCCGCCGCGACCCGATGACGCTCAGCGCAGGAAGGCTTCGACGGCGTGCTGGACGAGGCGGGCCTCAAGCGGAAGGACGTCGACTACATCGCCACCACGGGCGAAGGCGAGAACGTCAGGTTCGCCACCGGCCACTTCTATTCGATGACCACGCATGCGCGCGGCGGCGTGTTCCTGCATCCCGGCGTCAAGGCCGTCGTCGACATCGGCGCCCTCAACGGACGCGCAATCTACGTGGACGAGCGGGGCAAGGTTCTTTCGTACAAGATGACGAGCCAGTGCGCATCCGGATCCGGGCAGTTCCTCGAGAACATCGCCCGCTATCTCGGCGTCGCGGTCGAGGAGATCGGTACGCTTTCGAAGACGTCGCAGAGTCCCGAGAAATGCAGCTCGATCTGCGCGGTGCTTGCGGAGACCGACGTGATCAACATGGTGTCGCGCGGCATCGCCACGCCGGACATCCTGAAGGGCATCCACCTGTCGATGGCCTCGCGAATCGTCAAGCTGCTCAAGGTGACCGGCATCAAGGACGGCACCGCGCTCATCACCGGCGGCCTCGCGCTGGACGAAGGCCTGATCGCCGCGATCCAGGAAGAGATGGTCAACGAGAAGGTCAACGTGACCGCCGTCAGCCACGTCGACTCCATTTATGCCGGCGCGATCGGCGCCGCCTTGTGGGGCGCGTTCCGACACGGCAAACTGCGGGAACTGGAAGCGCGCGCCGCTGCCTGACCGATCAGGAGATTCCCATGGCATTGCTCATCAACGACAACTGTACCGCCTGCGATGCCTGCAAGCCGGTGTGCCCCAACGAGGCGATCAGCGTCGGCGATCCGATGTACGTGATCGACCCGATGAAGTGCACCGAATGCGTGGGCGCCGAGGACGAGCCGCAGTGCAAGCTCGTCTGTCCGGCCGACTGCATCGTCGTCAATCCCGATTTCGAGGAAACTCCCGAGCAGCTGATGGCGAAGTACGAATCGCTGCACGGCTGAAGCGCGGCACTCGCGCGAAACGCCGCGCTCCCCGGTCAGCCGCGGGCGGCGATTGCCGGCCGGCCTTTGCGGCGGACTGTCTCGGACGGCAATTCACCGAACATCCGCTTGTAGTCGGTGACGAAATGGCCGAGGTGCCAGAACCCCCATTTCGCCGCCATGTCCTGCACCGAGTTCGCCGGTGTCGCCGCGTTCCGGAGGTCGCGGCGAACCCCGTTGAGGCGCAGCGCGCGCAGGAAGCGGACCGGATTGATGCCGAGCACTTCCTGGAAGCTGTACTGCAGCGTGCGGCGACATACACCGAGCTCGACGCACACGTCCGCGACGGTGATCGGTTCGGCGATGCGCGCATTCATGAAGACCTTCGCCGCGTCGACGATGTGCCGGCGATTCGGCGTCGGCGGCTTGGGTGACGCGTCGTTGTCGGGGACGGTGGCGACGACGGCGCTCAGCAGCGACTGCTCGAGCACGCGCTGCGTCTGCCGGTACTGCAGCGCCGTCGGGTTCGCGTCCAGCGACTGCACGACGGACAGCAGCAGGCGGCGAAGCTCGCCCAGCCGCTCGGACCCGGGCCTGAGCGTGCCCTGACCGACGAAGATGAAGCGCGAGGTCGCGATGCTCGACGCACCGCGCGTGCGCCTCGAGTCCCTTTTCGTCGACCACGAGGCCGAGAATGTCGAAGCCGCGCGGCGTGTAGAAGTCGAGCTCGTCGTTTCCGCCCAGCGTCACCATCGTGTCGACGTCGACCGGCTGCCCGCGAAACAGCGCCGCACCCGGCACGCGCATCGGCACGCCGATCGCCCGCGAGCCCCGCCACGGCCCGCCGGACTCGTGCACCGCCTGGCTGGTCGACTCGCGGAAGATCTGCATGCCGCCACAGCAGATCTCCTGCAGGCTGCCGAGGAAAGGCCCCGGTGTCAGCTGCTCGTAGACCTGCTTCCACTCCTTGAGGCTCGCCGCCTGCTCGTCGACGTCGGCGCTCGTCATGCGCGTCATCGAACAGGGAGCGACGTCGCCATCGCCCGCCCCGTGCGCGCCGAAGCCGCTGTTCGGGACGGCGGTTACCTCGACCATCACCAGCGCACCGTGCGGTGCATGGAGACCTCCTCCGGAGTCACTCGCGATCTTCGGGCGCGCGATCGGCTGCCGCCGTCGCCCGTCTCTGCCGCGAGCCCCTACGATCTGCCCAATGGATTCGCAATTCCTTGATCTGGGCTAAGAACGCGGGACGCGCATTGCCGATTTGGGATAACACCCGCGATCCGACATGGCGACAATTCGCCGAATGCGCGCGGCTCCTGAGCAAAGGCAAATCGGGACCCATCGATGAACCCGGATCCCTATAGCAGCGGGTGCTGCGTCGCAGCAAACCTCGGCGCGACTCACTGCGCAGCCATGGCCCCCGCAGCAACGGTCCGACCGCGGGTCGCAACGGCGTATCGGATCGTGTAGCGAGAGGAGCAGACCAGATGAATTGCGCACAAACAACGGTTGCACGCGCCACCGGGCTCGCGCTTGCACTGGCCGTCCTGTTCGCACCGGTAGTCCCGGCCGCGGTCAGTGAACAGGAGGCGGCCCAGCTCGGGAGAACCCTGACGCCGGTGGGCGCCGAGAAGGCGGCGAACAAAGACGGGACGATTCCCGAATGGAGCGGTGGCACGACCTCCGCGCCGGCAGGCTGGAAGCCGGGCCAGAAGCGGATTGATCCGTTCACCGCCGACAAGCCGCTGTTCGCGATCGACGCGTCCAACGTCGACAAGTACAAGGACAAGCTCTCGGACGGCCAGGTCGCACTGATCAAGCAGCTCCAGGCGTACCGGATGGACGTGTACCCGACCCGGCGCAGCTGCGGCTTCCCCGACTACGTCTACGAGCGCACGAAGCTCAATGCAAAGGAAGCGCGGCTCGCCGCCAACGGCTGGGGACTGGAAAAGGGCATCGGCGCCGCCGTGCTGTTCCCGATCCCCAAGACAGGCGCCGAGGCGGTGTGGAACCACAAGGTTCGTTACATGGGAGAAGGACGCATCGAGTTCTACTCGACGATCTTTTCGAACAAGGGCGGCGACTTCACGCCGCTCGTGCAGGACCAGTGGACGTGGGTGCCGTTCCACTCGCCGAAAAACAAGGGCGTCGAGGATGTCGGCGGTGTCGAGATGAAGCTGCTCAACGCCGTGACTTCACCGGCGGCGCACGCCGGCGAACTGATCCTCGCGCACTGGTTCTTCAACGAGGCGAGCGACGCGTGGCTGTACTTCCCGGGGCAGCGCCGGGTGCGGCGCGCGCCGTCGTTCAACTACGACAACCCGGTGCCGGGCTACGAGAACCTCGAGACCGTCGACCAGTATCCGATGTACGCCGGCGCGATGGACCGTTACGACTGGAAGCTCGTGGGGAAGCAGGAGCTGTACATCCCGTACAACAACTACAAGTGGATCGACAAGAGCCGCAAGTACCGCGAGGTCTATCTTGCCGACTTCGTCAACCGCGACCTCGTTCGCTACGAGCTGCACCGCGTATGGAAGGTCGAGGCGACGGTCAAGCCGGGGATGCGCCACCAGTTCGCGAAGCGCGTGTTCTACCTCGACGAGGACAGCTGGGCGCTGATGGTCGCCGACCTGTACGACGCGCAGGGCAAGTTGTGGCGCGTGCAGGAATCGAGCATCTACCCCGCCTACGAGATCCCGGCCTGCGTGGGTCAGGAATTCATGTCCTACGACCTGACGGTGGGCCGCTACATCGCCGAGAACGCGACGCAGGAGCGGCCCGAGACCGACTGGCTCGCGGGGCGCGACGGCCGCATCGATCCGAAGAAGTTCAACCCCGACGAGCTCCGCAGGGTAGGCGAGCGCTGACAGGCACCTGCCTGCATTGGCGATGATTTCGTGATCGGAGGAGACATGAACGGAAAATCCCTTTTTGCGCCTCGCCTCGCCTTGCGCGCGCTAGCGCTAACACTCGGCGGTGTTCTCGCTCTGGGAGCCGACAACGCAGCACGGGCGGTTACCTTCGAGACGGAAAACGTCAAGGGCAGCTTCGACTCGACGGTTTCGTTCGGCATGCAGTGGCGGATGTCGGCGACGAGCTGCGGCATCGTCGGCAACGACAACGGCGGCTGCGCGCCGACGACAGGCACGCTCGGGGAAGTGGTCAACGGCCCCGGCCAGGGCGCCACGTCCAATCCTGATTTCAACTACCTGCAGTCGGACAACGGCAATCTCAACTACAAGAAGAACCAGCTGATCTCGGCCGCGCTCAAGGGCAACCACGAGCTTGCGCTCCGGTTCAAGGACGGATGGAGCGCGCTCGGCCGTTTCTCGTGGCTCTACGACCCGGCGGTGGACAACACCGAACGCACGCCGCTGACGGAAGACGCGAAGAACATTGCGGCACAGAACGTCACGCTGCTGGATCTCTGGGTCGCCAAGGACTTCGAGGTCGGCGGTCAGCCGGGAAAGATCAAGGTCGGCAATCAGGTGCTGAGCTGGGGTGAAGACATTTTCATCTACGGCGGCATCAACATCATCAATCCGATCGACCTCACCCGCGCACACAAGCCGGGGGTGCAGTTGAAGGAGATCTTCCGGCCGGCGCCGATGGTCTCCTTCAATTTCGGCGCAACCAACAACCTTTCGTTCGAGGGGTTCTGGCAGTTTCGCTGGAACGCGTTCCGCTTCGACCCCGTCGGCACGCCGTTCTCGACCGGGGACGTGGTCGGCAACGGCCAGCAGCCGGCGTTCGTTCCGAGCTCGATCCTGGGCGCGCCGCCGGGGACCGTCGGCGACGTCGGCACGATCAGCAACGGCACGTACATTCCGGCGGGCCAGCGATTCACGTTCGACGATTTGCTGGCGCTGCAGACGGTCGTCCCGGTCGTGCCGACGCAGTCGCCTCCCAACCTGAACCAGTTCGGGCTGGCGGCGCGCTACAAGCCCGACAACATGGATGCCGAGTGGGGCTTCTACTACCTGCACTACAACGACAAGATCCCGTTCGTCGGCTTCGTCAACGACCCGTCGATCACCGCCAACCCGTTCGGGCTCGGCTATTTCCTCCAATACGGCAAGAGTCGGAACCTGTTCGGTGCGTCGGTCAACGGCCATCTGGGCGACTGGGCGGTCGGTGGCGAGCTGTCGTACCGGCCGAAGGACGGCGTGGGTATCGATCCGACGGTGCCGCTGTCGGGCCCGTACTGTGCGTTTTGCGCTCCGGGAACCTACCCCGGCTACGTCGACGAGAAGAAATGGCAGGCGCACCTGACGACCATCTTCCTGCTGGGCCCGAGCGGCGACCTGGGCTGGCTGCTGCGTGGACTCGGCGCTGCCGAAGGCACGCTGCTGCTGGAAGTGGCGGCAGCGTATTACCCGAACCTCGACTTTTCCGGCAAGTTTCCCTACCTGCTGCCGAATTACGAGCTGCCGACCAAGTTCTCGAGCGGCACCGTGTTCGAGCTGGGCGTCGTCTATCCCCACTGGCTGGGCTCTCCGGTCAATTTCACGCCGCAGATCGACATCGCCTACGACATTTCAGGCATCAGCCCGAACACGATTCCGTTCGTCAAGGGCCGCATCGGCGTCACGCCGTCGCTCAACTTCGAGTACCTGAACAAGTGGCGCGCGCAGCTCGCCTATACCAGCTTCGCGGGAGGAGCCGGCAACAATCTGCTGCGCGACCGCGATTACGTGTCGTTCAACATCTCCTATTCCTTCTGACCGCCGCCGGCCGTCGTCGTCCGGCGGCCAGGCAGTGACACACCGGATCGCGCGCGCTGATGCTTGCACGACTCGTCGCGCGCCTCGAAACCGCGCTGTTCGCGCACCGCGGCAAGACCCTCGCTTTCATGGTCCTGCTGACCGTGGTGATGGGCGGTTTCGCCGCCCAGCTCAGGATGTCGGCCGGCTTCGACAAGCAGCTGCCGCAAGGCCACGAGTACGTCGAGACGTTTCACCAGTATCGCGACCAGGTCTTCGGCGCCAACCGGATCATCGTCGTCGTCCATGCGCAGAGTGGCGACATGTGGAGCGCCGCGTTCCTGCGCAAGCTCGACGATGTCACGCAGGCGGTGATGTTCCTGCCGGGCGTCGACCGACGCACTGTCAGCTCGCTGTGGACGCCGACGACGCGCGTGCTGGAGATCACCGAGGAAGGGTTCAAGGCGGAGGACGTGATCGGCGGCGACATCACGCCGGACAAGCTGACGCCGGCGAAGATCGAGCACATCCGCAAAAACGCGATCGTGGGTGGCTACATCGGTCAACTCGTCGCCAACGACAACTCGGGCGCGATGGTCGTCGCCGACCTGCTCGACAGCGATCCGGTCTCCAAACGGAAGCTGGACTATCTCGATCTCGCACGAAGACTCGAGCAGGAAGTCCGGCAGAAGCACGAGACGCCGGAATTCGAGATCGAGATCATCGGCTTCGCCAAGCAGATCGGCGACATCGCCGACGGCGCCAAGAGCGTGGCCCGCTTCTTCGTGCTCGCGTTCGTGCTGACGGCGCTGGCAGTCTGGGTCTACTCGCGATCCTGGGCCCTGACCGCGCTGGCGCTCGTCTGCTCGCTGACGTCGGTGGTCTGGCAGTTCGGCACGCTGACGCTGCTGGGGTACGGACTCGACCCGCTGGCGGTGCTGGTGCCGTTCCTGGTCTTCGCGATCGGCGTATCGCACGGCGTCCAGCAGATCAACTACATATCGAAGGAGGTCTGCGCCGGCGTCGACACGGTCACCGCGGCGCGGCGGAGCTTCAGCGGGCTGCTGATCCCCGGAACGATGGCGCTCGTCACCGCATTCGTCGGTTTCGCGACGCTCACGCTGATCCCGATCCCGATGATCCGCGAGCTCGGAATCACCGCGTCGATCGGCGTCGCCTACAAGATCGTCACCAACCTCGTGATGCTGCCGGTGGCCGCCTCGTTCGTCCGCTTCGACGACCGCTACGTCGGGCGGGTCAACCGGCTGCGCGAGCGACGCGGTCGCTGGATGGGGGTGCTCGGTCGGATCGCCGAGCCGCGCAACGCGATCATCGGCACGGTGATCTCGGCCGCGCTGTTCGCCGTCGCGTACGTGCAGAGCCAGGGCCGTCACATCGGCCACCTCCAGCCGGGCGCGCCGGAGCTGCGCGTCGAAGCGCGCTACAACCGCGACGCGACGCGGATCGTAGAGAAGTTCGATCTCGGGCTCGACGTGCTGTCGGTCGTCGTCGAAACGCCGAAGGAAGGCTGCTACGACCAGGCGACGATGGAGTACCTCAACCAGTTCGGGTGGCAGATGGCCAACGTCCCGGGGGTGGTGTCCGTGACGTCGGCCGCCTGGCTCGCGAAGCAGGCATTTTCCGGCTTCAACGAGGGCAACCCGAAATGGGCGGCGCTGCCGCGGGATCCCAAGTCGCTCGCCAATGCCGTCGGACTCGCGCCCGAGAATTCGGGGCTGTACAACCCCGGCTGCACGGTGCTGCCGGTTCATCTTTATCTCGCCGACCACAAGGCGGGCACGATCAAGACCGTCGTCGGCGCGGTGAAGACGTTCCGCGCGGACAACGCCGACCCGCGGGTCCGCTTGCGGCTCGCGAGCGGCAACGTCGGCGTCCAGGCCGCGACCAACGAGGTCCTCGAGACCACCGAGCTGCGGATGATGCTCTACGTTTACGCGACCATCGTCGCGCTGGTGCTCGTCACGTACCGCGACTGGCGCGCGATGGTTGCCTGCTGCCTGCCGCTGACGCTGGCGACGTTGCTCGGCTACTGGTTCATGAAAGAACTGGAGATCGGGCTCACCGTGGCCACGTTGCCGGTGATGGTGCTGGCCGTCGGCATCGGCGTCGACTACGCGTTCTACATCTACAACCGGCTGCAGATCTATCTGGCGCAGGGCGTCGACATCGTGACCGCGTTCAAGCAGGCGCTGCGCGAGACGGGCATCGCGACGATCTTCACCGCGCTGACGCTGTCGGTAGGCGTCGCGACGTGGTCGTTCTCCGAGCTCAAGTTCCAGGCCGACATGGGCCTGCTGCTGACGTTCATGTTCATGGTCAACATGTTGATGGCGATCACGCTGCTGCCGGCGCTGGCGGTGGTGATCGACTGGCTGATCCCGCGGCGACGGCCCGTGCGCACGCCGCTGCTTTCCCACTGACCGCCCTAGCCGCGATGCTCGACCGCCTCTTCGCCCTGTTCTCGCAACCGCCGTCAGCGCCGCCCGACACGGTCGGGGCTCCGTTTCAGCGACGCCAGATTGCGGTCGTCGCGCTGCTGATTGAACTCGCACAGAGCGACCGCAGCGTGCACGCGGAGGAGATCGCGACGATCGAGCGCATTGTCCGGGAGCGCTTTGGCCTCGACGCGGTCATGACCGCGCAACTGATCGCTGCCGCGCAAAGCGAACTCGACGCCGCGCTGGAGGACTGGATATTCGCCACCGCGGTGCGCGACGGTTTCGGCGCGGGCGAGCGCATCGAGATCGTCGAACTGCTGTGGGAGGTCGTCTACGCCGACGGGGGCCTCGCCCGGCTCGAGGAGTCGCTGATGCGCCGCGTATCCGCGCAGCTGGGCATCGAAGAGAGAGAGCGTGAAGCGGCGCGCGCGCACGCGTTCGCGCGGGTCGGACTCGCCCGCGGCAGCGCGGCGAACGGGGCGGAGGTCGAATGATCGGCATCCTGCTCGGGATCCTGGCGTGCTTCGCGGCGCTCGCCACGCCCGCGTCGGCGCAGACCCCGCCGCCGACCACGGCGCCGGTAGCCGCGTTCAAGGCGCCGCTGGCGACGAAGGCGCCTCTCCTCGCCATCGCCCGCGCAGGGTCGCGCCTCGTTGCCGTCGGCGACTATGGCGTGGTCGTCATTTCCGACGACAACGGCACGACGTGGCGGCAGGCGAATGCGGTCGCGACGCGGACGATGCTGACGGCCGTGACATTCGTCGACGCGCAGCGCGGCTGGGCGGTCGGCCACGGCGGCATCGTCCTGCGGACCATTGACGGTGGCGAAACCTGGACCCGGAACCACGAAGCCGGTGCGGACGTCGTGTTGCTTTCGGTCTGGTTCGACAACGCCGACCACGGCATTGCCGTCGGCGCATTCGGGTTTGCGCTGTCGACGAACGACGGCGGCAAGACGTGGAGCGAGTTCGCGGTCGGCGAAGGTGACGATCGCGACCGTCACCTGAACGCAATCTTCGCGCTGCCCGGCGGGATGCTGTTCATCGCGGCGGAGGCCGGCACCCTGTTCCGCTCGACGGACGGCGGCCGCACGTGGACGACGCTGCGGTTGCCGTACAACGGGTCGGTTTGGGGCGGCGTCGCGCTGCGCGGCGAAGGCGCGCTCGTCTACGGAATGCGCGGCCACGCGCTCCGCTCGTCCGATCAGGGCAAGTCGTGGGTCGACGTCCCGACCGGCACCGACCAGTCGTGGAGCGGCGGCGTGCAACTCTCCGACGGCACGATCGTCCTCGTTGGATTGGGCGGCGCCGTCGCGACCAGTTCCGACGGCGGCCGCAGTTTCCGGACGACGATCCGCCCCGAGCGCCAGACCTTGGCCGCCGTCGGCGAGGCCGCGCCGGGACAACTCGTCATCGTCGGCCTCAACGGCGTTTCCAGCCACGCATCCGCAGTCCGCTGATCGACCGCTACGCCGTGCCTGCCACTCACGACCAACATATGGGAGATTCGACATGGACATGAAAACTCGCCAGCTCGTCGGCGACGCCGCGAGCGCGTTCATCGCCGCACCGAAGAAAATGCTGATCGGCGCCGACTGGGTCGACGCCGTCGATGGATCCCGGCTCGATGTGCACGATCCCGCGACGGGCGAGGCTTTCGACGATGTCCCGGCGGGCGGCGCCTCCGACATCGACCGCGCGGTACGCACCGCGCGCGCGGCGTTCGAAGGCGGGCCCTGGCCCGCGATGTCGCCGGCGCAGCGCGAGCGGCTGCTGCTGGCGCTCGCAGACAAGGTCGAGGCCAACGCTCAGGAATTGGCCGAGATCGAGTCGCTCGACAACGGCAAGTCGGTCATGCTTGCGCGGCACGTCGACATGGCGATGGCGGTCGACTTCCTCCGCTACATGGCCGGATGGGCGACCAAGATCGAAGGCGCGACGCACGAAGTGTCGGTTCCGTTCATGCCGCAGGCGAAGTTCTTCGCCTGGACGCGCAGGGAACCGGTCGGCGTCGTCGGCGCGATCATTCCGTGGAATTTCCCGCTGCTGATGGCCGCATGGAAGATCGGCCCGGCGCTTGCTGCAGGCTGCACCGTGGTCCTCAAGCCGGCGGAGGAAACGCCGCTGACCGCGTTGCGGCTCGGCCAGCTGATCCTCGAGGCCGGCATTCCGCCGGGCGTGGTCAACATCGTCACCGGGCTCGGGGAGACTGCCGGCGCGGCGCTCGCGGCGCATCCGGGCGTGAACAAGCTCGCGTTCACTGGCTCCACCGCAGTCGGCAAGCTCGTGCAGCGCGCGGCGGTCGAGAACATGACGCGCGTGTCGCTCGAGCTCGGCGGCAAATCGCCGGTCATCGTGCTCGACGACGCCGATCCGGCGCAGGCGGCGGCCGGCGCCGCGCAGGCGATATTCTTCAACCAGGGCCAGGTCTGCACCGCGGGCTCGCGCCTCTACGTGCAGAAGAAGCTGTTCGACCGCGTCGTCGGCGACCTTGCTGCAATTGCCGCCAAGATGAAACTCGGTCCCGGCCTCGATCCTTCGAGCGAACTCGGCCCGCTGGTGTCCGAGGCGCAGATGGGCCGCGTGTGCGGCTACATCGACAGCGGCGTCGGCCAGGGGGCGAAAGTGGCGACCGGCGGCGGGCGCGCAGGCGACAAGGGTTACTTCGTGAAGCCGACGGTGCTGGTCGATGCGCGGCAGGACATGCGCGTCGTGCAGGAGGAGATCTTCGGCCCCGTCGTCGTCGCCCTGCCCTACGACGACGTCGACGAGGTGGTGCGGCTCGCCAACGATACGCCGTACGGGCTCGGTGCGTCGATCTGGTCGAACGACCTCGCGCGCGTTCACCGGATGATCCCGCGGATCAAGGCCGGCACCGTGTGGGTGAACTGCCACAGCATGCTCGACGCAAGTCTGCCGTTCGGCGGCTACAAGCAATCCGGGATCGGCCGCGAGATGGGGCGCGCAGCGCTCGACATGTTCACCGAAACCAAGTCGGTGATGTTGGCGGTCTAGGCGAGACGCCGGACACGGGAGGCGCGGGATGCAACGGATCGGGATATCGGGTATCGCCGTCGGCCTGACGATGCTGGCCGCGACCGTCAGCGTGCACGCGTTCGACCGCGACTCGCTGGTGTGGAACAAGTGCACGATCTGCCACGCCCCGACGGCGGAGGGCCGGATTCCGCGCGTCGAGGACGTGCGCACCACGCCCGAGGAATGGACGGTCATCGTCGACCGCATGCGAAGGCTCCACGGAATGCCGATGGGACAGGGCGAGATGGATCGGCTGCTGAAGGAACTGTGCACCACGCAGATCCTCACCCCCGAGGAGCAGTCCAGGGTGTCGTACCTGAGCCTTTGGCACAACTCGCAGCAGGTGGAAGCTCCCGCCGGAAAGGACGAGGAGAAACTGTTCACCACCTGCGTGCGGTGCCACACGGCGGGCAAGATCTTCTCCTACCGAATGACGTCGGAGAACTGGGCCCGGTTGCGGGAGTTTCATCTCTACATCATCCCGACGGTCGTCTTCCAGATGCGCGAAATGCGCTGGATTCCGGAGGCCGACGCAGCGCTTGCGTCTCTGCAGAAGAAACTGCCCTACGGCAGGGCATGGACCGCGCCCGCGACGAAACTCGACGGCGCATGGGCCGTGTTCGGGCACCAGCCTGGCAAAGGAGACTTTCGAGGCGAAGCCCGGATCGCCGCCGCCGGCAACGACGAATACACGCTGACCGGCAGCCTCCGATACGCCGACGGCACCGCGGAGACTTTCGCGGGCGAGGCCACGCTCTACGGCGGCTACGCGATGCGCACGCGGACGAAGAACAACGGCTTTGCCGGCAACGGCGCGTACATCGTGGCGGGCGACGAGCTGCGGGGCGAGTCCCACCTCCCGGCGCCCGACTTTCGCACGTCCAATGCGCGCTGGCTGCGCAGCGGCGCCGCGCCGAAGGTCGCACGGATCGTTCCGGGGTTCCTGCTCAAGGGCGAGAAGACCACGCTCACCGTCGAAGGCCTGAACCTGCCCGACGCAACGACGGCCGACGTTTCCTTTGCGGGCGCGGCGGTCAGGGTACTGGCGGTCAGGCGCGTGGCGCCCGGCGCGCTGGAGATCGAGGTCGTGAGCAGCACGGACACGCTCGGTGAGGCGAAGGTGACGGTGAAGGGTGTGGATGCCGGCACCGTGCGGCTCGCACCACGGATCGATCACATCGCGATCACCCCGGAAACCGGACGCGCACGTTTGTCGGGGGGCGCACACTACCCCGCCGAGGGTGTCCAGTTCGAGGCGATTGCCTACGCGAAGAGCGGCAGCGGCAAGAAGGCGGCCGTCGTGGCGCTGGGACCGGTGCCGGCGACGTTTCGGCTCGCCGAGGAGAAGACGCGTCCCGACGACGACGACCTCGTCTGGCTGGGCGCAATCAAGCCGAACGGCACGTACGTGCCGATGGGCGACTACGGCCCCAACCCGACGCGCAATTACAAGGCGGAGGGAAGCGGCCTCGTGAAGGTCCTGGCCCGTTACCAGCGTGGCGCGCAAACGTTCAGCGCGGAAGCCGCGTTGGCGGTCACCGTGCCCGACTTCATCCCGAGAATCCGATGAGCCGGATTTACGGCTGGGCCGACCATCGGATTTTCGCCGGGTCCGACGCAGCGGAGGGAAAGGCTTTCCTCTTCGATGCGGATCAGGCGAGCCTGTTTGCTGTCGATCGCGAAACGCTGGACGTCATCGACCGTTGGCGGTCTCACGCTGCGATCGCGCTGTACGAGGTACCGTCCCCGGACCGCGAGGTTCTCGCGGCGCTGCGCGATGCGCAGGTGCTGGTACCGTCCGAATCGCTCGCCGGGTCGGCGCCTCCGCCTCCCGATCCGGCCGCGATTCCGCTCGGCACGCTCGTCCTCGAGGCAGCGCAGGCGTGCAACCTTCGGTGCACGTACTGTTACGCCGGCGGCGGCTCCTACGGCGGCGACGCGAGGCTGATGCGCCCCGAGCTCGCGCGCCGCGCCGCGCGCCGCCTCGTCGAATCGTCCGGCGACCGGGACAGCGTCACTCTCGTCCTGTTCGGGGGCGAGCCGCTGCTGAACCTCCCGGCGCTGCAAGCGGCCGTGCTCGAGGGTGAGGCGGCCGCACGCGAGCACGGCAAGAAGCTCGTCGTCTCGATCACCACCAACGGGACCCGCTTGACCACGGAAGCGCTCGATTTCCTGAGGGCGCACCGTATCGGAGTTTCCGTCAGCATCGACGGTCCACCCGACGTGCACGACGCCAACCGCCGGTATCCTGGCAGGAACGGCGGCGGCACCTATGCCGACGTCGTCGACGGCGTGACGCGGCTGCGCGCCCATACCGGGAGACCGCCGGCGGCCCGGGTGACCCTCACGCCGGACCAGTGGGATCGCGTGCCGGAGGTGTTCGACCATGTGCTCGGTCTCGGCGTCCTCGAGGTCGGCATCGCTCCCACGAGCCCCGTGACCGCGAAACTCCTGCCGACACCGGCGCAGGACGAGGCGCTGTTCGCCGGCTTCTCGGCGCTCGCGCAGCGGTTTCTGGTCGAGGCCGACGGGGGCCGCGTGCTGCCGTTCTCCAATCTTCTCGACCTCCTCGGGAAGCTGCATCTCGGCCAGGTGAAGTCGGCGCCGTGCGGCGCCGGGCTCGGGTACCTCGCGATGGATGCGGAAGGCAGTTTCTTCCTTTGCCACCGGCTGGCGGGTGCCGAGCACTTCCGTGTCGGCAATCTCGACGGCGGCATCGATTACGCGAGGATCCGCGCGCGCCTCGATGAACAGGCGGCGCCGCGCCGGGACGCATGCGCGGTGTGCTGGGCGCGCAGCCTCTGCGCCGGAGGCTGCCACTACGAGAACCATCTGCGCGAGAGCGACCTGGGACTCCCGCCCGGCGGTTCGTGCGATTTCATCCGCCGGTGGACCGAGCTCGGCATTCGCGTGTACGCCGGCCTTGCCCAAGATCCCGAAAACCCCGTGCTCGCCTTCCTCGGACGGCGGGCCGACGGCTGAAGTATTCCGCGGAGGAACATGAAATGAAGAAGAAGTCGATCGAGGCGCTGAACCGGAAGGCCAAGACGATCGAGCGCCTGGCCGAGGGCGAGCAGAAGACGGCGGCGGCGCTCGCCACGCGTCCCATGCCCCAGGGCTGCACGACGATTTTCGATACCGGCTGGGAGACCAACCCCCGGCCGACGTACCCGATCGGCAACTGCATGGCATCGGCGCGCGACTTCAACGGCTGCGCCGGCGACTGCTGGTGGCCGGCGCAGATGCCGGACGGGCTCACCAATCATCGCGATTTCGACGTCGCGTGCCCGAACATCGCCCGCGACTGGCGCAACCTCAAGTACGACTAGGGGGACGAGATGAACTGGCTGCGAATGTTCCTGTCGGCCTTCGCCGCGGCATCGTCCATGGCGGCGGTGGCGCCCGCCGAAGCCGGCGACCGGTTCTACTACCTCGGCTACGAAATCATCCAGGTCATCGACGGCGACACCGACGCCATCGTCGCCGACATCACGATCAAGGGTGCCACGCGCGAGGTCGGCCTGACTGCGGACCGGAAATTCCTCTACGTCGCCACCGACCGTCATCTCGTGCACAAGGTGGACCTCGGCGCGAACCGGGTCGTCGCCACGATCGACGTGAGCAACGACGGCTGGGACCGGCTGATGTTCGGCTTCGTCGTCGATCCCGACGGCAGGACCGCGTACGGCGCGTTCATGTCGCGTCGCACGGTCATGGGCGAGGCCGTCGTCGGCAAGCCGGTCGTGGCGCAGTTCGAGCTCGAGACCGGCAAGCTGCTGCGCAGCGTCGACGTGCCGTGGGGAGTCGCCCATCTCGTGAGCGTCAAGGGCGGCCGCACGCTGTACGCCTTCGGCCAGGATCTCTACAAGATCGACACGACGGGCAGCGACCTCAAGCTGGTCGACACCGTGCCGATGTTCGACAAGGGGATGAACATCCTGCCGTTCTGGGACTATGCGTTCGACAACGGCGACGTCGCCAGCATGAACTACTACACGGAAAAATTCATGGGGCTCCTCCTCGTCGACCAGCGGAGCGGCGACATCGAGGACATCGTTCTCAAGGGCGAGCCGGCCATGGCGTACTCGGTGGTCCTCGCGCCCGACCGGAAGAAGGCCTATGCGGTGATGGACGACCTGACCGTCATCGACCTCGTGCGGAAGTCCTATCTCGCGTCGGTGCCGATCAAGGAAGGCACCTGCTACGGCGTCAACGTGTCGTCCGACGGCAGGAAGATCTACGTCGGCGGCGGCGGTTCGACACTGACGGTCTTCGACGCGCAGACGCTGAAGCCGCTGAAGGTGCTGCAAATGGCCTCGGACGGCATGGACCTGCGCCGCATCGCCTTCTGACCGACTCCGGAAGCCCATGAACGACGTCAGGTCGTCCCGCCCCCGGCCCGGGGCCAGCGCGTGCGTCAATCCACCGGGCGACGTCGTGCGACGCGTGGAGTACGGGATACGCGTCGCGGCAACGTCGACACCGCCACGCGATCCGCGCGACATCGCGCCGCGAGCGTGGCGCGAGCTGCTGCCGGAGGGACCGACGGTCGCGCTCTACTTCGGTTCCGAGTTCTGCGAGGACCGCCTGCCCGCTCTCGACGAGGCGAAGGCGCATTGCGAACTCGCGCGGGACCGTGGCTGGGAACCCACCCTGCAGACGCCGCTCGTCACTCCCGAGGGACTGAGGACCGTCGGCACTCTGCTTGACGGACTTACGGGAAATCGATGCGCGCCCGCGGTCGTGTTCAACGACTGGGGCGTGCTGGTGCTTCTGCGTGAGCGCTTTCCCGCGCTGCCGCGGCGCGCGGGCCGGTTGATCAATCGCTCGCTGCGCGACCCCCGCGCATATCACGATGCGCCGGCCGGCACCGCAACGCACGACGCATCGCGTTTCGCACGCCTGCGCCGCATGCTCTCGTCCGTCGGCGTGGCGGCCCTGGAGACCGACGCGGACCTCGAAGGCGGCTACCTCGGCGAGGGGCCCGACGGCGGCGGCGAAGGGCTCGACCGGGCACTGCACCTGCCATTCACGTTCGCAGCGTCCGGCCGCGGCTGCCCGTTGAAGGCGGGGCTCTACCCCGAAGGTGGCGGTTTCGCCAAGTCGCTGGCGGATCCCTGCCCGGCGCCCTGTCGCGGCAAGCCGCTTCCGGCTCCGCGCGCCGACACTCCGCTGCCGCACTGGCGCGGCGGCAACACGATCTTCTACGAGATCGGCCCCGAGGTCGCACGGGCGTGGCTTCCGCACACGGACCGGGTCGTCCTGCACGAGATGGCGGCGCCGTGAAGATCCTGGCGCCGCTCCGGAATTCCGACGAGGTCGCGGACCTCTGCGCCGCAGGCGCGCACGAGTTCTACTGCGGCCTCACGCCCCCGGGCTGGGAGGAGAAGTTCGGGCAGGTGGCGGTGCACCGCCGAAATTCCAAGTCGGCAGGCGTGCCGAACCTCGACGACCTGCGCCGTATCGTCGCGCGCGCCCATCCGCGTCCGGTCTTCGCGACGCTCAACGCACCCTCCTATCCGGCGGGAGCCGTGCCGTTCCTCGTCGACTTCGGACGCCGACTCGTCGACGACGTCGGTGTCGCTGCACTCATCGTGGCCGAGTGGGAGCTGCTGCTCGCGCTGTGCGAGCACGGACTCGCCCCGCGCATCCACGTTTCGAGTCTCGCGACCTGCCGCAATCATGGAGCGGCGGCGTTCTACCGGGACTTGGGCGTCTCGCGCGTCATCCTTCCGCGCCACATGACGCTCTCCGAAATCGAGGAAACCGCGATCCCGGGACTCGAGTGGGAGGCGTTCGTCCTCAACGACGGGTGTGCATTCGAGGAGGGGATCTGCGCGACGACGCACGCGCTCGGGCCGTACTGCATCGACGACCGCGTCGGCGGCAAGCAGAGCCGCCTCGAAGCGCGCTACGAGTTCTGGAAGTGGACGCTCAACAACTGCGGCTGCCAGACGAGCCGCGGCTACACGCTTGGCCCGTGCGGCCTGTGCGCGCTGCCACGACTCGCGCAAATCGGCATTGCGAGCCTGAAGGTCGTCGGGCGCGAGGCCTCGCTCGCGCGGAAGGCGGCGTCGGTGCGACTGACCGCCATCGCACTGGGTTGCGCGGAACGCGGCGCGCGGCCCGAGGACATTCGCGACGCCGTCGTGGCGGAAAGGGGCGCCCCGGAGCTGTGCCGGGACGCGCACCTCTGCTACTACCCGGACGTATGGACCGGCGGAATTCCGGAGGGCATTCCCGCGACCACTTCTTCCGACCCCGCGACCCGTGCCGTCGTCGACGCGCCGATTCCGACGGCGCCGCAACGCAGCGGACGCTGCGTGTACCCCATCTTTCCATCGTCACCGCCTGCAATGCGGAGCAGACCGTGCTGAAGGGGCTCGGGCGCTTCGCGCATCACTTGTCCCGCAAGCGCGGCGCGCTGGCCGCGGTCTTCGCGCTGGGCGTTGCCGGCGCGGCCGTGTCGCTTTCCACGCCGCTCCTCGGCAAGGCCTTCATCGACGCCGTCACGAGCGGTCGCGATTTCGCCGCGATACCGTGGATTGCCGCAGCGCTCGTCTGCGTGGCCATCCTCGACCTCGCGCTGGCCACCTGGTCGGGCCGCGTCCACGCCCGCCTCTCCGCCGATCTTCTGGCCGACCTGCGTGCGTCGCTCTTCGCACGCTGCGTGGACGCGCCGCTCGTCGACGTGGAACCGTTTCGGCACGGGGACCTCCTCACCCGGTTCGGTACCGACGTGCCGCGCATCCAGACGCTGCTGGTCGACGGCGTGCTGGGCGGCGTGCAGAACATCCTCTTCCTCGGCGTGGCCGCCGCCATCACGTTCAGCCTGTCGCCCGTTCTCGCGCTCTGGAGCTTTCTCGGGCTCCTCCTTGCGCTCCTCGCCACCCTCGCGTTCCGCCGCCCCGTCGAGCAGAGGACGCGCCGCGTGCGCGACGCGATGGCCGATCTCGCGCATTTCCTGTCCGAGCGGCTTGCCGCACTGCGCGCGATTCGCCTGCTACGCACCGAGCGCGAAGAGGGTGCGCGCCTCGCCGCGGCCAGCGAACGGTTGAATCGCGAGGTCGTCTCGTTCCAGGTGCTCGACGCGATGTCGACGGGCGCGCCCGGCCTGCTGCTGACGTTGGCGCTCGCGTGGATCTATGTCGTCGGAGGCGGATTGCTCGAAGCGGGCGCGATCAGTCTCGGCACCTTCGTGGCGTTCGTCCTCTACCAGGGTCGGCTGTTCGGTCCGGCCCAGGGGCTGCTCGGGCTCGTCCGAAGCCTCCAGCAATCGCGGGTGAGCCTCGCCCGCGTGACCGAGATCCTCGGTCCCGACGGGCGCGACACGCGACCGGACGCCGGTCGCGCCGTCACCAACGTCGCCGACGGCGCGCTGGTGCTGCGCGATGTCGCGTTCGCCTATGCCGGCAAATCGCCCGTCTTCGAGCACGTGAACCTCCGCATCGGATCGGGCGAGCGCGTGGGGCTCTTCGGGCCGTCGGGCGCAGGAAAGTCGACGCTGGTGCATCTGCTTTTCGGCCTGCGGCATCCGACCGCGGGGGCGATATGGATCGATGGCCGATCCGCCCATGTCGTGGAGGATGCATCCCGCCGCGCCGTTCTCGGTTACGCGGGCGCCGAGCCGTTCCTGCTGCACGCGTCGGTCGAGGACAACCTGCGCTACGGCAATCCGGAGGCGCGGCATGAGGATCTGAAGCGGGCCGTTGCGTTGGCCGTGGCCGATTCGTTCATCGCGGCACTGCCCGACGGATACGCGACGATCATCGGCGACCGGGGATTCGCACTGTCCGACGGCCAGCGCCAGCGACTCGGCCTCGCTCGGCTGTTTCTCCGCGATCCTCGCGTGCTTGTGCTCGACGAGGCCTTTTCCGGCCTCGATCTCGAGACCGAGATTCGGGTTCGCCAGAACCTTCGGGCAACGTTCCCGGATCGCACGACCGTCGTCATCTCGCACCGACCGGTCGACCTCGAGGCATTCGACCGGATCCTGTTCCTGCACGACGGGAAGTTCACGTCGGTCACGCCGGATGCGTTGCACGCGCTCCTGATGTCCGATCGCCGCTGGAATGATCGGACCGCCGCTGCCGTGCCGGCGGGCGTCGCGGGGGAATGACGGTGGCGCTGCGCATCGGGATCGTCGACACCGGCGCCAACCCGTGGCACTCGCACGTGCGCGGAGCCGTCACCGGCTGCCGAATCTTCCTCGCGCCGGACGGGCGCATCTGCGAGGATGGCGACTTCCGCGACCCGATCGGTCACGGGACGGCCGTGGCCGGCGTGATCCGGGAGGCGTTCCCCGACGCCTCGATCTTCGCGGTGCGCGTCTTCGACGAGTCGGAGTGCGCGTACCCGTCGCTCGTCGCGCGCGGCATCCTGCGTGCGGCGGCCGCGCGCTGCGATTTCATCAATCTCAGTCTCGCCGTCCCGCCCGGCCCCGGCAGCGACGTGCTGAGCGCGGCCTGCGCCACCGTTCTCGCGGCGGGACCCGTCATCGTCGCCTCGGCACGACCCGACCGGGAAGGCTGGATGCCCGCGGCGTTGCCCGGTGTCTACGCCGTCGTCGCCGACGACACGCTGGCAATCGGCGAGGTCAGCGATCGCGGCCCGTTCCGGCTGGCGGCTCCCGGTCGGCCGCGGGATCTCGCGCTCGTGCCGCGTGCGACGAATCTCGCCGGACATTCGTTCGCGTGCGCGCGCGGGCTCGTTCACCTCGCGCGACAATGGCGTGCGGCCGCGTGATTCCGCCAAGCGCGCGCGGCGCCGCAACACGTGTCGCGACCGGTCGCGTCACCCGGTCCGCGCGAAATCCGGCCGCCGGCGCTCACCGAACGCCGAGATGCCCTCGCGAGCTGCCGCGGTGCACGCGCTCCGTCCGAACGCGCGGTAGCCGACCTCGAGCGCGGCGGCAAGCGTCGGCGCACGCGCGGCCTCGCGGATCGCGTCTTCCATCAAGCCGATCACCGTCGCGCTCAACGCCATCCCGGTCGCTGCCGCCGCGTCGACGGGAACGAACGGCGGAATCGCGACGGCGTCGCCGGGAATTGCATGCGGGCGACCGGCGAGCGAACGCACGCGGGCGACGGCCATCTCGATCAGCTGGTGCGGATCGTCGGCCAGCGCATCGACGATGCGCAGCTCGTGCGCGCGCGCCGCCGTGAGCTTCTCGGCCCGCCGCAGCATTCCGTGGAACACCGCTGCGGCGGCGGGCCAGCGCCGATACGGGACGACCATCGCGCCGATCCCCGGCAGGATGCCCAGCGTGATCTCCGGGAACTGCATCCATGCGTCGCGCATCGCCACCAGCGCGTGGCAGCGCAGGGCGAGCTCGAAGCCGCCGCCCAGCGCAATGCCGTTCAGCGCCGCCACCACCGGCTTCGCCATCGTGTCGAGGTGGACGAGCAGTCGCGAGCAGTCGCGCGCGTACTGCGCCGACGCGTCGGCGTCGCCCAGCATCGCCGGAAAGCGGCCGATGTCGGCGCCGGCGCAGAACGCGCGGGTTCCGTAGCCGACGACGACGAAACCCTGCACGGCGTCGTCGCGCTCGAACGTGCGAATGACGGCGAGGATCTCGTCGGTCATCTCGTCGTGCAGCGCGTTCATCGCCTCCGGCCGCCGCAGCGTGATGACCTTGACGCCATCGACGTCGTCGACAAGGACATGCCGCGAGGAACCGCTGGTACTCCGGAAGCGCGCGCGCGGGCAGCGGCATCCCCGGCCGCTCGCGCGCGAACCGGCCGAGGATGCGCGTCGACCTCGCCGGGCGGCTGCTCGCGCATGAGCTCCAGCGGCCCGCGCTTGAATCCCAGCGCAACCCGGCAACCGAGATCGAGATCGGCGGCGCTGCCGATCCCGCGATCGAGGATGTCGACGGACTGCGAGAACAGCACGCCCAGCAGGCGGTCGCGGATCGCCGCCGCGGTTTCCGGGGCGACGTCGACGCGCTTGCCCGGCGCGACGGTGACCCATGCATCCACCGAACGGAAGATCGGCGCCGGGCGGTAATGCTCGCCCTCCTCGTCGGCTTGCAGCGTGTTGGTCTCGACGATGATCGGGTTGCCGCGCGCGAGATTCAGCACGAAGAACGGTCCGGCGTGCACGAAGTCGGCGGCGACACTGTCGATCTCGGCGGCGCTCGCGCGGTCGAGCAGCAGCGCGGCCTCGTTGCACCAGTTGTCGAAGATCCGGTCGAGCATGAAGCACGGCGCGTCTGCGGTGACCAGCGGCAGCTTGCCCGTGGCGCAGAACACGCGGCGCAGGTGGTCGACGAGACCGGGTTCGGCGCCTGGCCAGTCGACTACTTCGACGGCCGGATTGCGCCAGGCCGGCGCGAAGAAATGCGTGACCGTCGCGCGCCCCGGTTGCCGCATTCCGGCGAAGATCCGCGCAGCGGGGAGCGAGCTCGTGTTCGAGGTCACGATCGCGTCCGGCGCGACGCGCGCCTCGATCGCGGCGAAGATCTGCCGTTTGAGCGCGAGGTTCTCGGTCGCCGCCTCGATCACCCAGTCGCAGCCGGCGAGTGCGTCGTAGTCGACACCGCCTTGCACGTTGCGGACGACGGCGGCCGCCTCGTCCGCGGTCATCTTCCCCCGGGCGAGCGCCCTCTGCGCATAGTCGCCGAAGCGCTTGAGCGCCGCGTCGACGGCAGGCTGCGCGACGTCGACCAGCGTCAGCGCGAGGTCGGGCAGCGCGCTTTTGAGGTAGTAGCCGATGTCCGGTCCGATCGAGCCCGCGCCGACGATCGCGACGTGTCGTGGCAGAGGGCGCGTGGGAGCGGACAGCAGGGGATTCGCGCATCGCAGATTCAATCGGAGCCTCCCGGAATGGCGCGGCAGGGACGCTTCAGCGGGCGCCGTCGGTGCCGGCCGTGCGCGCGTCGACGGCGAGCGGACTCACCGCCGCGCGCGGCAGGCTTGGCGACAGCAGGATCGATCCGAAGCATCCGAGGTAGAGCGCGAACGCGGCAATCCACGCGATGCCGGCGCCGGCGATCCACGGCCCGTCGACGCCGACGAACGCGGCGCCGACGCGCAGCAGGGCCGCCACCTGGATCAGCAGGAACGCGCCGACGATCGCCGTCGGTACCACCAGCGGACGGCCGGTGTGACGCAGTGCGACGCGGGTCATCAGGCCGAGCATCATCGAGCCCAGTGCCCCGACCGTGAAGGCGTGCAGCCATGCGCGCGCCGCGCCGGGGACGCCGAGATCGGCGAGGCCGAGAAGGAGGAACGCAGCCACCATCCACGTGTAGGCGGCGTGCATCGTCCACAGGAGCGGCACGTCGCACACCTTCCATCCTCGCCAGCGCGCGAGCCGCACGGCGTGCAGCAGGAAGGCGGAGATCGCGGCGATCGCAACGCACGGCCGCGGTGCACCGCCGAGGTCGGCCGCCGCCAGCACGACGATCGCACCGATCGCCGCGAATTCGAGCGGCATCAGGAAGCGCGGCTGCTCGCCGCGGCCGGTCGCGCGAAGATGATTTCCGGTGAACACCGGCGCGAACACGCCGCCCTTCAACGCGAAGAGCAGCACGACCGCGTACAACGCCGTCCTGAAGCCGACCTCGAAGCGCCCCGTCAGGAACAGGATGTCCCCCGCAAGCATTCCGGCGAACACGACCAGGAGCAGCAGGTAATAGCGGTTCGCAACGCTTGCGAGCTGCGCGGCGAGCACGACCAGCAGCGCGACATAGAGTGCGCCGTCGGCAGCGACAACGAGCCAGGATGGCAGCGCGGCGATCGCCCAGAATGCGATGCGGCCGCAGAGCCACAGCACCACCAGTCCGGCCAGCGGGACACCGCGAATTTCGCGGGTGCCGGCCCAGCCGGGCAGCGCGGTCAGAACCGTCGCGCAGATGATCGCGCCGGCAAACCCGAACAGCATTTCGTGGCCGTGCCACAGCGCCGGCGCAAGCGTCGCCGCCGGCAGCCCGACGTAACCCGCGCGCGCTGCGAGCCAGATCGCCATCAGCGCGACGCCGTACGCCATCCCCAGCGCGCAGAACGGCCGGAACGGGCTTGCCCACATGGGGGCGAACGGCAGCTTCGGCGTAGCCATCGGTGGCACGGAACGGCAAGCGCGATACGGTTTGAGCGGGCGCCGCCGGTTGACATCGCGCGGCGAAATGTATACCGTACCCATTATACAGGACACGAGCAATTCGCAAGAGCCCCGATGGCACCCGTTCTCAAACCCGTCGACCGACCCGCCGGCCTCGGCGACCAGGTCTACAGGACGCTGCGCGAGTACCTCGGCAGCCACGTCATCAAACCGGGCCAGCGGCTGCAGGAAGCGTCGCTCGCGCTCTCGCTCGGCGTGTCCCGCACTCCCGTCCGCGAAGCGCTTGCGCGGCTGGAAAGCGAAGGGCTGATTGCCGCCGAGGGCCGCAGCTTCGTCCTGCCCGTCCTGTCCGAAGCCGACGTCGACGAAATCTACGAGCTGCGCGGGCTGCTCGAGCCGGCCGCGCTCGCGCAGGTCGCGAAGTCGGTCGCCGACACCAAGTCGCTGTCGCGAATCGCCGCCGCGCTGCGCGACGCCGAATCCGCCGACCGCGCCGGCGACGCCGAGTCGTTCATCGAGGCCAACGCCCGGTTCCACGCCGCGTGGCACGATCTCGTCGTCAACCGCCGGCTGCTGCGGGCGATCGCGCTCTGTGCCGGCCACGTCCGCTACCTCCGCATGCTGACGCTCAACAACGCGACTGCGCGCAAGGCGGCGCTCTCCGGGATGAAGAACATGCTCGCCGCGCTGCGCAGGCACGACGCCGAGCGTGCGACGCGCGTGATGCGCGAGCACCTGCGTGTGGCGCGCCATCATCTGCGCGTCGTGCTCGACGAAATCGAGCGCGAAGCCGCCGCCGCAGGCGCACGGCCGCGGTAGCTCGGCTGCCGGTGCCCGATCATGGTCTTCCGCGCCGAAATCCCTTACGGTGCCTACTGGTGCACGCCGTTCGCGCGCTGGCAAGGGAGCCTTGCGCACCTGCACAGCGTCGAGTTCGCCGCGCATGTGGCGAAGCGCGAGCTCGCCCGCCGCAACATCGCTCCGGAGCGGATCGACTTCGGCGTGCTCGGATTGTCGGTCCCGCAGGCACATGCGTTCTACGGGCTGCCGTGGCTGGCCGGCATGGCCGGCGCCGCAGCCGTGGCCGGGCCGACGATCATGCAGGCCTGCGCGACGGGCGTGCGCGTGCTGCTCGCCGCGACGCAGGAGATCGAAGCGGGCATGGCCGAGGTCGCGCTCGGCGTGACCTGCGATCGCACGTCGAACGGCCCGCATCTCTACTACCCAAATCCCAAGGGGCCGGGCGGCACCGGCGCCCACGAAGACTGGGTGCTCGGACAACTTCAACTGCGATCCGCTCGGGCCGCACTCGATGCTCGACACCGCCGAGAACGTCGCGCGCCGGCACGGCTTCACGGCCGCCCTGCAGCATGCGATCGTGCTGCGACGCGAGGAGCAGTACCGGATGGCGCTCGCCGACGATTCGGCATTTCTGAAGCGGTTCATGAGTCTGCCGTTCGACGTGCCCACGACCGAATCTGCGCAAGACGCTCACCACGCTCCCCGGCGACGAGGGCATCAACTTTTCGACTGCAGAGGGCCTCGCGGGTCTGAAGCCCGTGCAGGAAGGCGGCACCGTCACCTTCGGCGGGCAGACACATCCGGCGGACGGCAACGCCGCGATCATCGTCGCGGCCCCCGGCCGTGCCGCGGAGCTCTCGTCGCAACCGAAAATCGCGGTGCGGCTGCTGGGCTTCGGTCTATCGCGCGCGCCGACTCGCACAAATGCCCGAGGCGACCGTCCCGGCGGCACGCCGCGCGCTGGAGCGGGCGGGGCTCGCCGTCACGCAAATCGACGCGATCAAGACGCACAACCCGTTTGCGCTGAACGACCTCCTGTTTGCCAAGGAGATGGGCGTCGACTGGCGCGCGGATGAACAACTATGGCTCGTCGCTGGTATGGGGCCATCCGCAGGCGCCGATGGGCACGCGGTCGGTGATCGAGCTGATCGAGGAACTGGCTCTGCGCGGCGGGGGTCGCGGATTGTTCGCGGGCTGCGCGGCCGGCGACTCCGCAATGGCGGTCGTGCTGGAGGTCGGGGACCGGAAGTAGAGGGAACGTCGAGGTCGCCGGCAGGGCGACGCGACGCAGTGATTGGCCCTATCGCGCGCGGGATCGGCCGCGGGAGGACGACATGGATCTGTCCGACTGGATCGAACGGCAAGCCGCGTTTGCACCCGGGCAAGACGGCGCTCGTCGTTCCCGGCCGCCGGTGGAGCTATGCCGAGCTCGCGCGCGAGGTCGGGCGGACCACAGCCGCCCTGGCGGCCGCCAGCGTCGGCCCCGGCGACCGGGTCGCACATCTCGGCTACAACGGTTCCGAGCAGATCTGCCTGCTCTTCGCCTGCGCGCGACTCGGCGCGCTGTTCGCGCCGCTGTCGTGGCGGCTGGCTCCGCCGGAGCACCGGGCGATGTTGGCCGATTGCCGCCCGCGCGTGCTGGTGGTCGCCGATCCGTTCGTCGAACCCAGCGCCGACATCCTCGACCCGGCCGGGGCCACCGTGCGCGTGGCGATCGGTGCGGCACGCGACGGCTGGATGCCTTACGACCGGTTGCTCGACCTCGGCGCGGGAAATTCGCCGCCCCGGATCGCCGACAGCGGCGCGGCGCCCGTGCTGCTCTGCTACACGTCGGGGTCCACCGGCCAGCCGAAAGGCGTCGTGCTGACGCAAGGCGCGTTGCTCTTCAACGCGGTCAACAGCGCGCACATGCACGACCTCACGAGCCGCGACGTCGTGCTGACGACGCTGCCGCTGTTCCACGTCGGCGGCCTCAACATCCAGACCCTGCCCGCGCTGCATGTGGTGCGACCGTGGTGCTGCACCCGCGGTTCGAGCCGCGGCAGGCGATCGATGCGATCGAGCGCGACGGCATCACGCTGACGGTGCTGGTGCCCGCGCAGCTCGATCTCATCGCGCGCGAGCCGCGCTGGCGGGAGGCCGACCTGTCTCGTCTGCGCGTGATCACCACGGGTTCGACGATCATCGGCGAGGCGCTGGTGCGCAAGGACCTCCAGCGCGGCATTCCGCTGCTCCAGGTCTATGGCGCGACCGAGACCTGTCCGATCGCCGCGTACCAGCGGGTCGACGACGCGGTCGAGCACCCCGGTTCCGTCGGCAAGCCGGCGCTGCATTGCGAACTCAGGCTCGTCGACGATGCCGGCCGCGACGTGCCCGCCGGCACACCGGGCGAAATCCTCGTTCGCGGCCCGAACGTGATGAACGGCTACTGGAACAAGCCGCGCGAATCGGCCGAGGCGCTCGAGGGCGGGTGGTACCACACCGGCGACATCGCGCATGCCGACGCCGACGGCTGGCTGCACGTCGACGGCCGGCGCCACGACATGATCATCTCCGGCGGCGAGAACGTCTATCCGGCCGAGATCGAGAACGTGCTCGCCGGCTGCCCCGACATCGCCGAGGTCGCCGTGGTCGGCCGCCCCGACCAGCGCTGGGGCGAGGTGGTCGTCGCCGTCGTCGTGCCGGCGGATGGCGCGCAGATTTCGGCGGAGAAAGTCGCCGCACTGCTCGACGGGCGCGTGGCCCGCTACAAGCATCCGCGCGACGTCATCCTCGCCGGCGCACTGCCGCGCACGGCGCTCGGCAAGGTCAAGCGCGAAGAACTGAAACGGATGGCGCGGCGCGAACCCGTCGCGGACCGGACGTGACGCAACGAAAGGATCCGTGATGGCGGCGCGAATCGGAATCGACGTCGGCGGCACGTTCACCGACTTCGTCCTCACGCGCGACGACGCGCCGCCGCTACTGCACAAGGTGCTGTCGACGCCGCGCGACCCGTCGATCGCCGTGGTCGCGGGTCTGGCCGAGCTCGCGGCGATGGTCGATCCCGGACGAACCGTCGAGCAGTTCGCCGCGACGATCGACACCATCGTGCACGGGACGACGGTGACCACCAACGCGACGCTGACCCACACCGGCGCGAAGTCGGCACTGCTGACGACCGAAGGCGTACGCGACGCGCTGGAGATGCGCCGCGGCATCCGCGAGGAGCAGTACAACAACCGCTACACCAACGTGAAGCCGCTGGTGCCGCGGCATCTGCGCATCGGCATCAAGGGACGTCTCGACCGCGCCGGCCGCGAGCTCGCGCCGCTGGCGGCGGACGACGTGCTGCGCGCGCTCGACGGGTTCCGGCAGGAGGGCGTGCAGGCGGTGTCGATCTGCTTCATGAACTCGTTCGCCAATCCGACGCACGAGCAGGCCGCGGCGGCGCTGGTGCGCACGGCGATGCCCGACGCCTTCCTGACCGTCTCGTCCGAGCTGTTGCCGTCGATCCGTTTCTACGACCGGCTGTCGACCACCGCGTTCAACTCGTACGTCGGCCCGAAGCTCAACCACTATCTCGAGCAACTGGTCGACCGGCTGGCCAGCATCGATTTCCGCGGCCTGCTGCTGATCATGCAGACCAACGGCGGCGTGATGGCGCCGGAGGTCGCGCGGGCGCGTCCGGCGCTGACGCTGCTGTCGGGGCCCGCCGGCGGTCCCGGCGCGGGCCTCTTCTACGCGACGGCGCACGGCGCCGACAGGTGCGATCACCACCGACATGGGCGGCACCAGTTTCGAGGCCTCCGTTGCCGTCGGCACGCCGCTCCTCGTGAACGACGGCGAGATCGCACGGCACAAGCATCGCGCTGCCGATGCTCGACATCCATACGATCGGCGCCGGCGGCGGCTCGGTCGGCTGGCTCGACTCGGGCGGCCTGCTGCGCATGGGCCCGCAAAGCGCCGGCGCCGACCCCGGCCCGGCGTGCTACATGAAGGGCGGGACGCTGCCGACCACCACCGATGCCAACCTCGTGCTGGGCTACCTCGACCCGGCGTATCTTCGCCGGCGGCCACATGCAACTGTCCGTCGCCGCTGCCCGCGAGGCGATCGAGCGGCACATCGCGACGCCGATGGGGCTGACGATCGAGGACGCAGCGGCGGGAATGTTCCGCGTCGTCTGCAACAACATGGCGCAGGGCGTGCGCGAGGTGACGATCAAGCGCGGCTTCGATCCGCGCGAGTTCCCGTTCGTCGCCGCCGGTGGCGCCGGCCCGATCCATTCGTGCCAGATCTGCAACGAACTCGAGATCCCGCTGCAGATCGTGCCGCGCGAATCCTCGGTGCTGTGCGCCATCGGCATGCTGCTGTCGCGACCTTCGGCACGACTACGTGCGCACCTTCGTCGCCGGCCTCGCCACGCTCGATTGGGCGCGGCTCATCAGGATGGTCGACGAGATGATCGGCGAAGGCGAACGGCAGCTCGTTGCCGAGCGGATCCCGGCGTCGCGCCGCCGCTTCGCCGTGAAACTCGACTGCCGGTACGTCAAGCAGTACCACGAGGTCAGCGTCGACGTGCCACGCGAGGCGATCGGCGCCCGCGACGGCGCGACGGTCGCGCAGGGGCTCCACCGCGAGCACAACCGCCTCTACGGCTACTCGCTCGAGCACGAGCACGCGCCGATCGAAATCATCAACGTCCGGGTGCAGGCGACGGGCACCGTCGACAAGCCGCACCATCCCGAGGAGGAATGGTCGGTCACCGACCCCGCGACCGCGCAGAAGGGCCGGCGCAACGTCTACGTTCCGGAAGAAAACGCATTTCGCAGCGTTCCGGTCTACGACGGTCACCGGCTGCGCTTCGGCCAGCGCATCGCCGGGCCGGCGATCGTCGAGGAAGTGACGACCGCGATCGTCCTCACCGGATCGTGGGACGCGATCGTCGACACGTTCGGTTCGTTCGTGCTTTTCCGGAAGGGGCGCGAGGACCTCACCGCCGCAGTGCGGGCAGCACGCTCACAGGAAGTGACGACATGAAGATCGACCCGATTCTGCTGTCCGTCTACGCCCGGACCTTCAAGTCGATCACCGACGAGATGAGCATCTCGATGCAGCAGACGACGCGCTCGCCGATTCTGTGCGAGGCGAAGGATTTCGTCACCGGGCTCTACGACGCCGACGGCAGGATG
The DNA here is from genome assembly GCA_963726765.1 of uncultured beta proteobacterium. Lineage (GTDB taxonomy): Bacteria > Pseudomonadota > Gammaproteobacteria > Burkholderiales > Casimicrobiaceae > CAIWHR01. Next base: position 303,603 of record CAVSDH010000006.1, read on the forward strand.
CTGGAGCAGACCGAGAACCTGCCGATCCTCGCCTTCTCGCTCGCCCCGGTGTGCAAGTACATCAAGGCGTACTACGGCGACGAGATCTACCCGGGCGACGTGATCTTCCACAACGACGTGTTCAGCCTCGGCAACCAGAACAACGACGTCGCGGTGTTCAAGCCGGTGTTCTTCGAGGGCCGGCTCGTCGCGTGGACCGCCGTCAAGGGACACCAGGCCGACATCGGCGGCGCCGTCGCCGGCGGCTACAACCCGAACGCCACCGAGGTGTGGCAGGAGGCGCTGCGGATTCCGCCGGTCAAGGTGATCGAGAAGGGCAAGCTGCGCAAGGACGTCTGGGAGCTGATCTTCGCCAACATCCGCTTCGACATCGTCCAGCACGACATGCAGGCCGAGATCGGCGCCTGCACGATCGGCGAGCGACGCTTCGTCGAGCTGCTGGCGAAATACGGGTTCGACCATTTCGACGCGCACAAGGTCGCGCTGTTCGAGGCGACACGGCGGATGATGGAGGCCGAGATCGGCACGATTCCCAACGGCCGCTACTCGCGGCGAGGGCTACGTCTACTACGACGGCCGGCACGAAGGAACGAAATTCACGATTCGCGTCGACATCGAGGTCGGCGATCGCAGGATCAAGTTCGACTACTCGCGCACCGACGCGCAGACAAACGGTTTCGTCAACGGCACGTTCACGTCGAGCGCCTCGGCGACGATCCTGACGCTCCTGCAGATGGTCAACCCCGACATCCCGCACAACGAAGGGATGGTCGAGCCGATCGAGATCGTCATCCCCGAGGGCACGATCCTCAACGCGTCGTACCCGAAGGCGACGACGTTCGGCAACCACCTGTGCCCGCCAAACGCCGACGCGATCCAGCGCGCGCTGGCCCCGGTCATGCCCGACCGCGTGACCGCCGGCTGGAACAACCTGCTCTGCTCGCTGACCACGGGCATCGATCCGGAGAAGCAGGACAAGTACGTCGACATCGGCTTCATGGGCCTGAAGGGCGGCTCCGGCGCGATGCGCGGCACCGACGGCTACGACCACATCGGGATGATCGACGCGTCGGGCGGGGTGCTCGACCAGGACTACGAGATGTTCGAGCAGCAGACGCCGCACCTGCTGCTCAAGCACGAGCTGCTACCCGATTCCGCCGGCGCCGGCCAGTGGCGCGGCGGCCTCGGCGTGGAGACCGTCTTCCGGATCGGCTCCGACGACACCCAGCTCGTCACGTTCGGCGACGGCGATTTCGAGCCCGCGTTCGGCCTGTTCGGCGGCGGCGAGGGCACGCTCAACTTCATCCGCCTCACCTATCCCGACGGGCGCACCGTCGTGCCGAGGAACAAGGACCTGATCACCGGCGTGCCGAAGGGGACGATCTATCATCAGCAGGCTGGCGGCGGCGGCGGCTACGGCGACCCGACGGCGCGCGACCGCGCGCTGCTGCGCGAGGAGGTGAAGAACGGGATCGTCACGCCGCAGGTCGCTCGCGACGCTTACGGACTGCCGGACTAGGTCGCCGCGCCAATGGACTTCGAGCTCTCGCCCGAGCAGCGTGCAGATCCGCGATCTCTTCGCGCGCTTCGTCGACGCCGAGGTGGCGCCGCACGCTGCCGCGATCGACGCGGCGCACGCTTATCCACGGGCGCAGATGCGGCGAGCTGGCCGAGCTCGGGTTCTTCGCCATGCGCTATCCGGCGGACGTCGGCGGACTCTCGCTCGACCTTTCCACGTTCTGCCTTGCGCTCGCCGAGATCGCCCGCGGCTCGCTGTCGCTTGCCGGCTGCGCGGCGATGCAGTCGCTGATGGGGACGAAGTTCCTGCACCTGCTGGGCAGCGCCGACATCGTCGAGCGGCTGCTGCAAGCCCGCGCTCGCGGCCGAGAAGATCGGCGCGATCTGCATGACCGAGCCCAACGCCGGCTCCGACCTCGACGGCATCGCGACGACGGCGCGCAAGGTCGATGGGGGCTACGTGCTCAACGGTCAGAAGACGTGGGTGACCTCGGCGCCGGTGGCCGACTTCTTCACGGTGTTCGCGCGGGCCGGCGACGCGACGCAAGCTCACGATCTTCCTCGTCGAGCGCGGCTTCGACGGACTTTCCGTCGGACGCGCCATCGACAAGATGGGCGTCTGGGCGCTGCCGACCTCGGAGCTCGCGCTCGACGGATGCTTCGTCCCCGACAGCCATCGGCTGAGCCGTGACGAGGGCGACGGCGAGGAGCACCTGCGCAAGACGCTGGCCGAGATCCGGATCATCACCGGTGCGATGGCGCTTGGCGTCGCGCGCGCCGCCCTCGATGAAGCCGTGCGCTACGCGGGCGAGCGACAGCAGTTCGGCAAGCCGATCAACCGCTTCCAGGCGATCCAGATGAAGCTCGCCGAGATGGCGACCGACTCGAGGCCGCGACGCAGCTCGTCCGCTTCGCCGCATGGCGCAAGGACAGCGGTGCGGCCGCATCACCAGGAGGCCGCGATGGCGAAGCTGTTCGCGACCGAGGCCGCCGCCCGCATCTGCGACCAGGCGGCGCGGGTGCTGGCATCGTACGGCTACGCGATGGAATATCCGGTGCAGCGCTACCTGCGCGACGTGCGCTTCACGCTGATCGGCGGCGGCACGAGCGAGATCCTCAAGCTCATCATCGCCAAGGAGATGACGAGGTGAAACGATGACGACGGCGACGCGAACGAAGCCGATCAGGGTCGTGCTCGCGAAACCCGGGCTCGACGGGCACGACCAGGGCGCCAAGGTCGTCGTCCGCGCGCTGATGGCGGCAGGATTCGACGTGATCTACACCGGACTGCGGCAGACCCCCGAGGCTGTCGCGGCGGCCGCACGCGCGAACGATGCCGACGTGATCGCGCTGTCGAGCATGGCGGGATCGCATCTTCCGTTCTGCCGCCGGCTCAAACCGCTGCTCGAAGCGGCCGGGCTCGCCGACCGGCTGTGGGTCATCGGCGGCAACATTCCCCGCGCAGGACCACGAAGCGCTGCGGGCGCTCGGCTTCACCGGCGTCTTCGCCACCGGCGCGCGGCTCGACGACATCACCGGTTTCATCGAGGAGAACGTTCGATGAACGATCGCCTGCGTCCGGATGCCACGCCGCTCGCCAACGAGTCCGGAATTCCGATTCAGCCGCTCTATACCGAGGCCGACGTCGCGGCGACGGGCGGCACTGCGATGCTGGGGCATCCCGGCGAGTACCCGTTCACGCGCGGCATCCATGCGCTGATGTACCGGAAGCAGCCGTGGACGATGCGCCAGTACACGGGCTTCGGCAACGCCGCCGATACCAACGCGCGCTTCAAGTACCTGATCGCCAACGGCCAGACCGGCCTCAACGTGGCCTTCGACCTGCCCACGCAGTGCGGCCTCGATTCCGACGACCCACTGGCCGAGGGCGAGGTCGGCCGCGTCGGCATGGCGATCGACACGCTGCGCGACTTCGAGACGGCGTTCGAGGGCATCGACCTCGACCGGATCACCGTGTCGCTGACGATCAACGGCGCCGCAGCGATCCTGATCGCGATGTACCTCGCGATGGCCGAGAAGCGCGGCTTCGACGTCAAGGCGCTGCGGGGCACCGCGCAGAACGACATCCTGAAGGAGTTCATCGGCCGCGGCACCTGGATCTTTCCGGTCGAGCCGTCGCTGAAGCTCGTCGGCGACACGATCGAGTATTGCGCGACGCACGCGCCAAAGTACAGTCCGGTATCCGTGTGCGGCTATCACATCCGCGAATCGGGCGCGAACCCCACTCAGGAGATGGCGTTCGCGTTCTGCATCGCCCGCGCCTACGCCGACGAGGTGCTGCGCCGCGGCATGCCGATCGACGAGTTCGCCGGACGGCTGTCGTTCAACTTCAACATCTTCGGCAACCTGTTCGAGCAGGTGGCGAAGTTCCGCGCCGGGCGCGCGCTGTGGGCCAAGATCGTCCGCGAGCAATACGGCGCGCGGAAACCCGGCTCGATGTGGATGCGGATGATCGCCGGCGGCGGCGGCAGCGGACTCACGTTCGAGCAGCCGGAGCTCAACATCGTGCGTGGCGCCTACTACGCGCTGATCAGCGCGCTCTCCGGCGCGCAGACGATGGCGCTGTGCTGCTACGACGAGGCCTACACGATCCCGAGCGAGTACGCGCAGCGGATATCGCTGCGCACCATGCAGCTGCTGATCGAGGAGATGGGCCTCTGCGACACCGTCGATCCGCTGGGCGGCTCGTACTACGTCGAGACGCTGACCAACCAGATGCGCGCCGAGATGCGGCGGATCATCGCGGACGTCGACGCGCGCGGCGGCATCGTCGGCCTGATCGCGAGCGGCAGCATCCAGGCGCAGGTCTCGGCGCAGGCCTACCAGCGCCAGGTCGACATCGAGGCCGGAAGGTTCCGCAAGGTCGGCGTCAACTGCTACCGTGTCGACGAAGACGATCCGCAGGTCGAGTTTCACCCGTACAACGAGGCCGAAGCAGAAGCGCAGGTCGCACGGCTTGCCGCGGTGCGGGACGAGCCGCGACGCCGCCGTCGTCGCTCGCGCGCTCGACGCCGTCCGACGGTCGGCCGCGGAGGGCGTCAACACGATGCCCGCGATCGTCGACGCGGTGAAGGCGTATGCGAGCGTAGGCGAGATCACCGCCGCGCTGGTCGCCGTCTACGGTCGCTATCGCGAGCCCGTGCGCTTCCGGGAGTAGGGTCATGACCGTCGAGGAGTACTGCGCCCCCACGTCATTGCCTGCCGCGCTCGAGCACCTGCGCCGCGGCGATGTCACCATCCTGGCGGCGGGGACCGACCTGATGCCGCAGAGCCATGCCGGTCGCGTGACGTTCAAGCGCGGTCTGATGAACATCCGCCGCGTGCCCGAGCTGCATGGTATCGAGCGCGATGGCGACGCGGTTCGCATCGGCGCGCTGTGCACGATCACCGAGCTGATGCGAGATCCGCTGGTGCGCACGCGTTTCGGCATTCTCGCCGACGCGTGCGATCATTTCGCCAGCGACCAGATCCGCAATGCGGCGACGATCGGCGGCAACGTCTGCAACGCGTCGCCGGCAGGGGACATGCTCCCCCCGCTGCTCGTCCTGGACGGCGAAGCCCTGCTCGCCTCGAAGCCGAACGGGGTCGTCCTGACCCGCCGCGTGCCTCTCGCCGAGTTCTTCGTCGGCCCCGGCAGGACGGTCCGCGCGCCGGACGAGCTGCTTCTTGCCATCAGGCTTCCGCTGCCGCCGACCGGCTTCGTCGGCCGGTTCTTCAAGACCGGCACCCGGCCCGCTCTCGACATATCGGCGATCTCGATCGGCCTGGGCGGCGTGCGCGCCGGCAACGCGCTGACCGGCGCCCGGGTCGCGTTTGGCGCCGTCGCGCCGGTACCGATGCGGATGCCCCGGGCCGAGGCGGCGCTGGAGGGCGCCGTTCTCGACGCCACCGCGATCGCGCGGATTGCCGGCATCGCGCGCGACGAGGTCCGCCCGATCGACGACGTGCGCGCGTCGGCGTGGTACCGGCGGGAGCTGGTGCTCAACATGACAAAGAGGATGCTCGACGATGTCGCTGAAGCGTGAGATCAGTTTCGTGCTGAACGGAGTCCGGACCCGCGCGACGGTGCCCGTGGAGATGAGCACGCTCGCGATGCTGCGCGACGTCGTCGGCCTGACCGGCACCAAGTACGGCTGCGGCGAGGGCGAGTGCGGCGCCTGCACGATCGTCGTCGACGGCGTGTCGTCCTGCGCTGCCTGATGTTCGCCGTCGACTGCGACGGAGCGCACGCTGACGACCATCGAGGGCCTGGCCCGGGACCCGATGGGCGAAAGGCTGCGAGCAGGCATTCGTCGAATTCGGCGCCGTGCAGTGCGGATTCTGCACGCCGGGAATGGTGGTGCAGGCGAACCACCTGGCTCGAAATGCACCCGCACCCGACGCGCGCGGAAATTCAGCGCGGCATCGAAGGCAATCTGTGCCGCTGCACCGGCTACGTGAAGATCATCGACGCCATCGAGAAGGTGGCGAGCGACGAGGCCTGAGGACACGATGAAAATCATCGAGAAGGAATCGCTGATCGGCAAGCGCATCGCCAAGCTCGACGCGCCGGAGAAGGCGAGCGGCAGGACGCGCTACGTCCACGACCTCGACCTGCCGGGCCAGCTGCTACGGACGATTCTGCGCTCGACGCGCGTGCACGCGCGGATCAAGCGCGATCGACATCAGCAAGGCGCGCGCCCTGCCCGGCGTGCATGCGGTGCTCACCGCGGCCGACGTGCCCTACCAGCGTCCGATCGGCGTGGGCAAGGACCACCTGCCGCTCAAGAGCGACACGCGTGCGCAGCCTGCGCGACGAGATCGCCGCGGTCGCGGCCGACAGACCGAGGAGATCGCCGCCGCGGCGCTCGCTCTGATCGAAGTCGAGTACGAGGACCTGCCGCCGCTTACCGATCCGGCGGAGGCGCTGAAGCCCGGCGCCCCGTGATCCACGACGAGAAGACGCCGCCTCCGGCGCCGCAGGAGTCGCTGAAGCCGGGCGAGCCCGGCGATGCCGAGGCGCACCGGCACAACGTCGCGATGACGTTCGACTACGCGCAGGGCGACGTCGCCGTCGGCGAGGCCGAATCCGACGTGGTCGTCGACGACTTGTTCCGCCTGCACTACGTGACGCACTGCTGCATGGGCGTCTCCGGCGTGATCGCCGAGTTCGACCCGAGCGGCAACCTGCTGCTGTACTCGAACACGCAGGTGCCGTTCCTGCACAAGCGCGAATTCGCCGAGATCCTCGGCATGGATCCGGGCCGCATCCGCATCATCCAGCCGCCGATCGGCGGCGGCTTCGGCTCCAAGCTCGACATCTATCCGTTCGAGCCGATCTGCGTGTTCCTCGCCAAGGCGACCGACCGGCCGGTGAAGCTGGTGTTCACGCGCGAGGAGGAGTTCGTCGCCTCGCCGACGCGCCAGCCGGTGCTCTTGAGGCTGCGCTCGCGGCTGCCAAGAAGGACGGCACGCTGACCTTCCGCGTCGTGCGAGACGCTGCACGACAACGGCGCCTACACGTCGTGGGGCGCGACCACGCCGTTCGTGATGATGCAGACGATTTCTTCGCTGTACCGCGTGCCGCACTGCAAGTACCACACGACGGCGGTCTACACGAACAATCCCTACGCCGGTTCGTTCCGCGGCTACGGCAATCTGCAGGCGACCTTCGCCGTCGAAGCGCACATGGACAAGCTCGCCGAAGCACTCGGCATGGACCCGCTCGAGATTCCGCCTGAAGAACGCGCAGGACCCCGGCGAGACGACACCGCAGGGCATGCATTTCAAGACCTGCGGCTTGAAGGAGTGCCTTGGCACCGCGGCCGAGCATCGCGATTGGCGCGAAAAGCATCGCGCGGCGATTGCCGCGCAGGAAAGACGCCGAGCCGTTACAAACGCGGCGTCGGCATGGCCTCGATGCTGCACGTCGGCGGCGGCGCCAAGATCTATCCGTCCGACGGCTGCGGCACCATCCTCAAGATCGACGATTTCGCGCACGTCACGCTGATCACCGGCGCGTCCGAGATCGGCCAGGGCTCGGAGACGGTGCTTGCGCAGCTCGTCTGCGAGGAGCTCGGCCTGCCGCTCGACGCGGTCACGGTGGTCAACAACGACACCGACATCACGCCGTGGGACGTCGGCGTGCACGCGAGCCGCACGACGTTCATCGCCGGCAATTCGGCGATCGGCGCGGCCCGCAAGGCGCAAGCGCGAAGATCCTCGCCGCCGCGGCCCGAGTGACCGGCGTGCCGGAGACGGAGCTCGAGCTGCGCGCCGGCACATCGTGCGGACGGCGAGCGGCGAAGCGCTGATCGACGCTTGCCAAGCTCCTGCGCGCGCTGCACTTCTCGGACAAGGCCGAGCTGGTGATGACGACGCTTCTACTACGAGCCGCCGTCGCACCACCAGGACAAGGAGTTCAAGGGCGACGTCTCGGCCGCCTACGCGTGGGCGACGCAGGTGGTCGAGGTCGAGGTCGACACGCGACACCGGCATCGTCCGGCTGCTCAAGGTGACCGGAGCGCACGACGTCGGACGCGTGCTCAACCGGCTGGGCATCGAGGGGCAGATCGAAGGCGGCATCGTGATGGGCCAGGGCTACGCGATGACCGAGGAGCTGATCGTCGAGGACGGCGTCGTGCGCAACCCCGACTTTCGCGACTACAAGCTCGTCACGGCGCCGGAGATCCCGGAGATGGACATCCATTTCATCGAGACCATGGACGGCGAGGGTCCGCAGGGTGCGAAGGGCGTCGGCGAGGCGCCCGCGATCTGCATCGCGGCGGCGGTCGCCAACGCGATCCACAACGCGACCGGCGTACGCATTTACGAGCTGCCGTTCACGCCCGAGAAGGTCTACCGCGCGCTGCATCGCGCGGCAACCGGGCATCGGTTGATGCGGCGACGCACGGTCCTTTCGCTCGAGCAGGCGCTGTCGCTGCCTTACGCGACGCTGCGCTTCGTGCAGCTCGGCTGGCGCGTGATCCGCATCGAGCCCACGCCGTCAGGTGAGGGTCTGCCCGGCGATCCGAACCGGTACATCGGTCGCAATGCGGTCGACGACGACCGGCGCAGCGTACTTCATCGCGCCCAATGTCGGCAAGGAAGCGATTGCTCTCAATCTCAAGGATTCGCGTGGGCGCGAGACGCTTCAACGCCTGCTGCGCTCACTCGACGTCGACGTGTTCTGCTGCAACGTCGCTGCCGTGCGCGCTATCGCGCGCTCGGCATCGACTACGAGACGCTTTCCGCGGTCAAGCCCGACCTCATCTGGGCGGGCATCTCGGCCCTCGGGCCCGGGCATCCCGAGGTGCCGGGATACGACCCCGTGCTGCAGGCGATGGCGGGCTACATGGAAATCACCGGCGATCCCGAGGGGCCGCCGATGGTGGCCGGCCTGCCGATCGTCGACCTCAAGTCGGGCGACGAGGTCTACGCCAACGTGCTGCTTGCGCTCGTCGAGCGCGCGGAAACCGGATGCGGCAGGCGGATCGACGTGTCGATGCTCCAGGCGGCCGCATCCTGGCTCATCACGACGCTGCCGCTGGTCGACTTCGACTGCGATCCCTCCGAGATCACGCGTGCCGGCAACGAGCACCGCAAGTTCATCCCGACCAACGTCTATCCGACGAAGGACGGCTTCGTCTATCTCGCCGTCGGCTCGGACGTGCAGTGGAAGCGCCTCACCGCGACGCCGATGTTCGCGCCGGTGGCGCGTCCGTCGCGGGCGACCAATGCAGGGCGGCAGCAGGAGCGGGCAGAACTCCGCCGCGACATGGCAGCGGTGACGCAGGCCCACCCCACGAACGCGGTCGCCGCGGCGCTGTCGGCGGCGACCATACCGTGGGCGACGATCAACGACATCCGCCAAGTGCGCGACCTGGCGGCGCTCGCGGGCACGTTCACGACGACGCGCACGCCGCAGGGCCGGACCATCCGGATGCAGCCGGCTGGCGTAAACCTGCCGGCGATGAGGAGCGAATACCCATTCCCGCCGAAGTATGCCGAGCACACCCGGCCGGTGCTGGCGGAAGCCGGGTTCGCCGAAGATGAAATCGCCGCGCTGGCGCGTGAACGGGTGATCGGCGGCTACTAGAGGCGGCCCGACTGGCGGCCGCAAGAGGCATCGATGGAAGTCCACGAGGAGACACGAAAATGAATGCAGTGCCATGGATCAACGCCCTGCTCGCGATTGCCCTCAGCACCACCGCCGCATTTGCCCAGGTGAGGATAGGCGTGATCGCATCGACCACCGGTCCGACCGCGGTGGTCGGCATCCCGCAGAAGAACACGGTGGCGCTGCTGCCGAAAACGATCGGCGATCTCGCCATCGAGTACATCGTGCTCGACGACGCGAGCGATTCCACGCAAAGCGTGATGAACGTGAAGAAGCTGCTGCTTGAATCCAAGGTCGATGCGCTGATAGGCCCGTCGGGTTCGCCCAACGCCGTCGGCGTCGTCCAGTTCATGGCCGAGAGCGGCACGCCGATGCTGGCTCCGGTCGGCACGACCGCAGTCGTGCTGCCGATGGACGACAAGAAGCGTTGGGTGTTCAAGACGACGCAGAATGACCAGCTGATCTCGGACGCGCTCGTGGCGCACATGGTGAAGACCGGCGTGAAGACCGTCGGCTTCATCGGCTTCAACGACCCCTACGGCGAGAACTGGCACGCGGTGTTCAGCGCGCAGGCGGAAAACGCAGGGATCAAGGTCGTCGCGAGCGAGCGCTACTTGCGCTCCGACGCATCGGTGATCGGCCAGGCGGCAAAGCTCATGGCAGCCAAACCTGACGCGGTGCTGGTTGCGGGAGCGGGCGGTCCGACCGTGCTGCCGCAGATCACGCTCGTCGATGCCGGTTACAAGGGGCGGATCTATCAGACGCACGGTGCGGCGGCGCCGGATTTCCTGCGGCTCGGCGGCGCAAAAGTCGAGGGGACGATCCTCGCTGCGAGCCTGATGCTGGTGCTTCCCGAGATTGCCGACAGCGTTCCCTCGAAGGCGGTCGCCATGGAGTACGTCGGCGCATACGAGAAGATGTACGGCAGCAAGCCCGCGACGTTCGGTGCAAACGTCTACGACGCGGGTCTGTTGCTGTCCCGCGCGGTGCCCGAAGCGGCGAAGCGGGGCAAACCCGGCACACCCGAGTTCCGCGCCGGGCTGCGCGATGCGCTCGAGGCCACGCACGAGCTCGTCGGAACGCAGGGCGTCTACAACATGTCGCCGGCGGATCATTCGGGCTTCGACCAGCGCGGCCGCGTGCTGATCGTCGTCAAGGACGGCGGCTGGCGGCTTCTGCGGGATTGATCACCGCGCTTGTTGTGCCGAATCGAGGCGACGGACGTCGCCTCGCTCGCGCAATGCGGGGGCGCTACGGCGCCGCGGTCTTCGCGCGCCGCGCTGACAGCCCGCGTGTCACGGCAACGGCCGTCCCGAGAATGAACGCTGCAATCGCCAGCGCGTTGAGGAGCCCGCCGGCGCGTGTCCACTCGAAGCGGCCCATGGCGTCGCCCGCAAGCCGCACGACGAGCGACAGGTGGAGCAACGCGAGCGGTGCATAGAATGCCGGGTGGTAGGGGACCGGCACCCGCAGCACGGCGGGGAAGATGATCGGCGCGTGGCCGAACACCATGGAGAGCACGAAGCCGAGCGCGAGCGCGTGCACGGCGGCATCGTAGGACGCCGCTCCCGGCGCCAGGCCGCCGGCACCGAGCATGATCACGGCCCCTGCCCCGAGCCACCCGTAGCCGCCCAGCAGGCACACCGCGATGAAGCGCGTGAGCCCCATGCCGCGCACGGTGCGGCGCGCGAGATCCTGCTTGACGAGCCAGATCGACAGCGCGAGCAATCCCGCGGCGAACACGGGCACGCCCCACGCGCGTTCGGCGCCGACGAGGCCTGCACCTATGACAGCGAGAATTCCGGCAAAGGTCGTCTTTCGCGACAGGCGATGGCTTGAGGAACCGCGACAGTTCGAGCCGCTCGCCGGCAATGGTCAGGATCAGGAATGCGAGCCACCACGTCACGACAGCGTGGGCTTCGGTCCCCGACGCCCAGAAAAGGTTGCCGACCGTCCACGCGACCGATCCCGTCACGAGCGTAAACGTGAAGAGCGCGGTCTGCCGTCGGAATACGTCGACGGTCGCCGCGAGCAACACGACGCTTCCCGCGACGAAGAGCCAAGGCGCTGCCGCGGTGGCGCCAAAGATCGCCGCGAGACTGCCGAGCCCGCAGACGAGTGGCCCAAGGTAAGCCCATCCATGGCCGATGGCGACGGCGCGCTCGAGCGAAATCACCACACCGAAGAAGCCGCATATCATCAGCGGGCCGTGCAGCGTCGCCGCCGTCGCGGCAATCTCCGGGACGGTCCAGCCGAGCCGTGCAAGCCCGGCGCCGACGCCCACGAAGAGCGCCAGGAAGCCGAGCACCAGGAGCGGCAGGCGCCGCATGGCGATGCCCGCGCGTACCTGGGACTGGGGCGCCATGAGGCGTGTTCGCGGGAACGCGAGTCGCGCGGAAAAAGGCGCAGCTACCAGCCGAAGTGCTCGCGCGCAACGCCGGTCATCTTGTCCGGCGTCCACGGCGGGTCCCAGACGAGGCGGACTTCGACGGTCGTGTCACGCGGGACGATCGCCGCGATCGCATCGCGTGCCTCGCCGACGATCATGTCGGTCATCGGACACGCGGCGGTGGTCATCGTCATGTCGACACGAATGGCGCCGGAGGTCACCTCGACCAGGTAGATCAGGCCAAGGTCGACGATGTTCATGCCAGCCTCCGGGTCTTCGACCTGGCGCAGCGCTTCGCGGATGGAGTCGTCGTCGGGCTGCGCTGTCATGGTGTGTTCGGGCGGCTCGAAGGAAAGGGATTCGAGCGGCGCCGCGACCGCTATCCTACAGCTGCCGGACGAAGGCGATGCGCTGCGACGGAACGAATCCGACGTCGTAGAGGAAGCCAAGCAACGCGAGATCGCGTGGCGCGACGATCGTTTCCACCCGTTCGACACGCAGTGCGCCCAGGTTCGCGAACAGCTGCGACAGGAGCGCGTGGCCGACGCCGCGATGCGCGTACGCGGGATCGACGCCGATCGTGTCGACCACCGCCGTCTGCTCCGTGCGGCCGAAATCGCCGAGATCGACGCGCGCCATCAGATAGCCGACGATCGCCGCGTCGAGGCGGGCCGTCAGCGACACGCGAATCGCGGAATCGGCGGACGTCTCCGCAAGCTTGTGCTGCACGTATTCGCTCCGGTCGCGGCCGGTGATGTTGCGGTCGATGCGCACGATTTCCGAAAGATCGTCCGGCCGCATCGCGCGTACGTCGGCCAGATCGCGCGCAAGCCGCTCGAAGTCGTTGTCCGGCCGGCCACCGAAGTCGACCTCCTGCGCGGGGCCTTCGCCGACGGGAACGCTCACCGGGTCGTCACGTGCGGGAGCGTACTTGCCGCCGTCGACCGCACAGTCGACGACGTGGTCCGCCGCGACGCTGAAATCCATCGCGTCGAGCCAGCGCAGCATCGTGTGATCGTTCCACGTGGCCTGCGTGCGCAGCTCGCGCACGCCGTGCCGGCGCGCCCAATCGGCGAGCGCTTCGAACAGGCGCTGCCCGATTCCCTTGCGCTGCGCGTCCCGTCGCACGCCCACCACCTCGAGCCGCAGAGCAGGCTCGCTGCGCCCGAATTCGCCTTCGAGCACGCGGGCGAGGATGTAGCCGGCGAGTCCGGACGCGTCGGTCGCCGCGAACTGGGCGTGAAGCTTGGGCGCCTCGAGCGCGGAGCGCAGGCGCCGCTCGAAATAGGGGCGCCGCGACCGGCCTTCGATCGCGGCGTCGATCGCGACGACCGCGTCCAGATCCTGGCGGGCGAGCGGACGCATGGCAATGCTTGCGGCAATGGCGGTCATCGGCATTCCCATCGAATGTCCTCGTCGAATCAACCCGACATGTAACCGAACGCGATCTCGCGGTCGGCATCGTCGTCGAGCAGGTCGTCCAGCATCGGGAGAAGTCCCAGCGTTTCCTTTTCAATGTGCGCGCCCAGCCGCTCGACCAGTTCCGGCGTGCCGCGTTTCAGCGCTGCGAATCCCTTGTCGTCGAGCGTTCCGGTCGCAGCGGCGCGCGCCAGCGGCAGAAGTTCGGCGGCAACCGCGCGAATCGTGACGTGTTCCTCGGCAAGGAGCGTCGCGATGTCCCCGTCGCCCGCGGCCGCCAGCCGCGGGAAGAGCTCGCGCTCCTCGAAGTCGAAATGGCGCGGGATGTGGTCCTCGATGAACCGCGCGAGCGAAGCCGCGACGCGGGAGACATCGGTCGCCTCCTCCGACCCCGAGCGCGGCAGGCGGGCGAACGCCTGCCCGGCCCGTCCCAGCAGGTCGAGCGTGGCGCGGTGTTCGTCGTCGAGTGCGCGGCTGACTTCCTTCATCGCTCCTGCCTCCCTGCCGTGCCTATTACGGTATTCCGGTACCAAATTACCTTATTTGACGGTGGCGGTCAATTGATGCGGGTCAAGCAATGGGCGCCGCGCGCCTTGCACGGCGACGCGTTCGGTCAGGGGCGCGCCGCGAGCTCGCGGACCAGGCGCTGCGCGAGCACCGCCGCCACCTGCCGCCGGTAGTTCGACTGGGTGACGGTCGTGCGCATGGGGCTCGCCTGCTTTTGCACGAGCTTGCCGAGCCTGCCGAGCGCCGCGTCGTCGAGCCGCTGTCCGCCAAGCTCCGCCGTGCCTTCCAGCAGGACAGGACGCGGGTTGGTGCCCGTCAGCGCGACGCGCAGGTCCGCGACGAGGTCGCCTCGCATCGTGACGAGCGCGGCGACGCCCGCGAGCGGAAAATCGATGGCGCCGCGCGCGCGCGCCTTGCGGTAGCCCGCATGCGAATCCGCCGGTTGCGGCGGTACGCGGATCCCGGCCACGATGTCTCCCGGCGCAAGCGTCAGGTGAGCCGCACCATCGTCGGCATAGAGATCGGCCAGCGGCCGCCGGCGCGTCCCGCGCGGTCCCGCGATGTCGACTTCCGCGCCGAGAACGAGCAGCGCGGGAGCGAGATCGCCCGAGTACGCGGCGTGGCATCGGCTGCCCTGCGGCGCGACGTGGCAGGTTTCCCCGCCGTGCTTCAGGCAGAACTCGTTCGCGCGGCGCCACCAGGCGCTCTGGTTGTAGAAGATGCAGCGCGTGTCGAGGCAGAGATTGCCGCCGAGGGTGGCGACCGTCCGATGTCCCGGGCCGGCGACCGTCTCCGCGGCCTGCGCCAGAATCGGCAGCACGCTCCGGAGCTTCACGTCGGACGCCAGACGCGCAAGCGTTACGCCGGCCCCGATGGTCGTGCCATCGGCTGCGACGTGGATGGCGTCCAGGCCGGCAATGGCGGTGAGGTCGACCAAAAGCGACGGCGCGCCCAGTCCGTCGCGCAGATTGGGCAGGAGATCCGTGCCTCCGGCAACCGCGCGCGCACGCTTGTCGGCGGCAAGCAGCAGCGCAGCTTCGGTGAGCGATGAGGGGCGTGCGAGGACGAAGGGTGCGGACCACTCCATGTCAGTCCCCGGCCACGACGGTGGAGTTGCCCGCGGAGTTGCCCGCGGGCTTGCGCAGGCGCTCCGCGCGCCGGCGCGCGGTCAGCATCTCGAGCAGGCGGTCGGGCGAAGCAGGCAGCTCGGTCAGCCGCAGCCCGGTTGCGTCGGCAATGGCGTTGGTCAGCGCCGGCAGGAAACCCGACAGCGAGCCTTCGCCGGCTTCCTTGGCGCCAAACGGGCCGTTGGGGTCGCGCGCCTCGACGATGAACGTCTCGATGGGTGGCGACTCGACGATCGTCGGCACGCGATAGTCGAGCAGGTTGGCGCGCAGCGGCAGCCCGTCGTGGTATTGCGTCTCCTCGGAGAGCGCCTGCCCCATGCCCATCCACACCGAGCCCTGAATCTGGCCCTCGACCGACAGCGGGTTGATCGCGCGCCCGCAGTCGTGCGCGACCCACACGCGCTCGACCCGCACCATGCCGGTTGCCTCGTCGACGACAACCTCGACGACCTGCGCGGCGTACGAAAAACCGGCGCTCGTGCCGACCGCGGCGCCCTTGAACTTGCCGCCCTGCGTTTCCGGCGGCGTCGACCATGTTCCCTTGACCGTCAGCGTGCCGCTTTCCTCGAGCGCAGCGGCGACGACGTCCTTGTAACCCAGCGCACGGTCGGTGCCCGAGACGCCGTACGCTTCGCCAAGACATTCGATGTCGTCGTCCGCGACCTCGAGCTTGCGCGCGGCGGCGGCGACGAGCGTACGTTTCAGCTCCCGCGCGGCGCCGAGCGCCGCGTTGCCGACCATGAACGATACGCGCGAACTGTAGGAGCCGTTGTCCTTCGGCGTGACGGTGCTGTCGTTGGCGACGACAGTGAGGCGTTCGATCGGCAACCCAAGTATCTCGGCGACGGTCTGCGCGAGCAGCGTCGACGATCCCTGCCCGATGTCGGCGGCGCCGGTCAGCACCGTGATGCCGCCGTCGAAGTCGAGCTTCAGGTTGACGACCGCGTGCGGTTCGCCGGTCCAGTGCACGGGCTTCGCCGACCCGCTCACGTAATGCGAGCACGCCATGCCGAGACCTCGGCCGCGCGCGATCTTGCCGTGCCGCTCGCGCCAGCCCGACGCGCGCTCGACCTTGTCGAGGCATTCGGCGAGCCCGCACGAATTGACCTGCAGGTCGTTGATGGTCCGATAGGGTACCGAGAGCAGATTCGCACGTCGCACCGCAAACGGATCGAGGCCGAGCTCCGCCCCCATCCTGTCGAGCATCGTTTCGAACGCATGTCGCACGTCGACCGAGCCGTGTCCGCGCATCGCTCCATTGGGCGGCGTGTTGCTGTACACGCGCAGCCCGTGGTACTTGGACGCCGGCAGCCAGTAGAGCGCGTGCAGCAGCGCCCCGGCGTAGAGGATCGTCACCAGCCCGTAGCCTGCGTAAGCACCTCCGCGCTGAACGACCTCGCAGTCGACGGCAGTGAGCTCGCCGGTCTTCTTCATGCCGATCCTGATGCGCACGTCGGTCTCGGGCCGGCCACGGTGGGTCAGGAACGACTCCTCCCGCGACAGCTCGAGCTTCACCGCGCCCCCGGCGGCGCGCGCGAGCAGCGCGGCGATCACCTCGAAGTTGAGCGTCTCGGTGCGATGTCCGAATCCGCCGCCGACGAACGGCTTCACCACGCGGATGCGTGACTCATCCATGCGAAGGCATCGAGCGAGCGCGAGATGCACGTAGTACGGCACCTGCGTCACCGAGTGCAGCGTGAGCCGTCCGCGCTCCGGGTCGTATTCGGCGAGCGAAACGTTCGGCTCCATCATCGCGTGCGTGACTTCGGCGTAGTGGAAGCGCTCCTCGCGGACGAGATCGGCCGAGGCAAAACCGCCGTCGACGTCGCCGAAGGTCTGGTCGACCTCACGCTCGATGTTGCCGGGCTTGTCGGCGTGCAGTTGCGCGGCGTCCGGCCCGCGCGCCGCCTTGGCGTCGAAGCACGCGGAGAGAGGCTCGATGTCGAGGAAGATCCTGTCGAGCGCAGCGCGTGCGGTCGCGGCGTCCTCCGCCGCAACCGCGGCGATGGGCTCGCCGCGATAGCGGACGCGCCCGCGGGCGAGCGGAAACTCGTTCTGCGCCACCGGGATCACGCCGTACGCGACGTCGCAGTCCTCGCCGGTGATCACCGCACGCACGCCGGGTATCGCGCGCGCGGCTTCGATGTCGACCGCGTGGATCAGGCCGTGCGCAACCGGACTCCGCAGGATCGCGCCGACCAGGGCTCCCTGCGCCGGCAAGTCGGCGGTGTAACGCGCGCGGCCGGTGACTTTTTCGACACCGTCGATCAGCGGCTGGCGCACGCCGACCGCGGGCACCGGGCGCATGTCCGGCAACGAAAGCGTTTCGGAACGCCGGTCGACGCCGTTCATCTCGGATCGTCCGCCATTGCGGCGTTGGCCGCGGCCTCGACCGATTCGATGATCTTCACGTAGCCGGTGCAGCGGCAGAGATTGCCGGACAGCGCCGTGCGGATCTCGGATTCGGTGGGTGCCGGGTTTTTCCGCAGGAGCGCTTCCGCCGCCATGATCATTCCGGGCGTGCAGAATCCGCACTGCGTGCCCAGTTTTTCGTGGAACGCGACCTGGAGCCTGCTCATTCGGCCATGGTCGGCGAGACCCTCGATCGTCTCGATTCGCTTGCCCGCACAACGCGCGACGAGCGTGATGCAGGCCAGCTGCGGCTCACCGTCGACCAGCACGGTGCACGCGCCGCACTCGCCGCCGTCGCAGCCGCGCTTGGTGCCGGTCAGCCCCGCGTGCTCGCGCAGGTAGTCGAGCAGCAGAAGCGAATCGGCGACCGCATCCTCGCGGACGCGACCGTTGACCTTCAGCGAGACGAGGCGCTTTGCCATGACCGGTACCGTCAGCTCCCCTTTGGCCGCAGGTCGCGCACGCGCACGGCCTTGCCCTGTGAGCGCGGGATCTCGCCCGGGCGCTTGACGAAGACGTCGGTCGTGATGCCGACGAGCGACTTGACGTGATGCGCGACGCGATGCGCGATGGCGTCGAAGGCGGACGCGTCGACACCGGGCTGTGCCTCGACCTCGACGTTGACGTGGTCCAGGCTGCCACGGCGCTCGACCACCAGCTGGTAATGCGGCGCGATGTCCGGCAGGCCGACCAGCACCGCCTCGACCTGCGACGGGTACACGTTGACACCGCGGATGATCAGCATGTCGTCGTTGCGCCCGGTGATGCGCAGGATGCGCAGATGCGTGCGGCCGCAATCGCATGGCGCGGTCGTGACCTTCGTGATGTCGCGCGTCCTGTAGCGCAGCATCGGCAGCGCTTCCTTGGTGAGCGTCGTGATCACGAGCTCTCCCGCTTCGCCTTCGGGCACGCGCATGCCCGATTCCGGGTCTATGACTTCGAACAGGAAATGATCCTCCCACCCGTGGAGACCGGCCTGGCACTCGCATTCGCACGCGACCCCCGGCCCCATGATCTCCGACAGGCCGTAGATGTCGACCGCGCGCAGGCCGAGCCGCGCTTCGATCTCCCTGCGCATCGCGTCGCTCCACGGCTCGGCGCCGAAGAGGCCGACTTCGAGCCGCGACTTCCGCAGGTCGACGCCCAGCTGCTCGGCCACCTCGGCGAGTGCAAGCGCATACGACGGTGTGGCGCACAGCACGCGCGCGCCGAAATCCATGATCAGCGCGATCTGGCGTTCCGTCGATCCGCCCGACATCGGCACGACGACGGCGCCGAGACGTTCGGCGCCGTAGTGCGCGCCGAGTCCGCCGGTGAAGAGGCCGTAGCCGTACGCGTTGTGGACGACGTCGCCGGGACGGCCGCCGGCCGACGCGGTCGAGCGCGCCATCAGGTCGGCCCAGTTCGCAATGTCGGCAGACGTATAACCGACGACCGTTGCCTTGCCCGTCGTGCCCGACGACGCATGGAGACGCGCGAGGTCGGACAGCGGCCGCGCGAACAGGCCGAAGGGATAGTGATCGCGAAGATCGCTCTTCAGCGTGAACGGCAGCCCGACGATATCGTCGAGGCGTTCGATGTCCTCCGGAGCGATTCCCGCTTCGTCGAGCCGCTTTCTATGCAGCGGCACGTGGTCATAGGCGTTGCGCACCGTCGCCCGCAGCCGCTCGAGCTGCAGCGCGGCGAGCCGCTCCCGCGGCATCGTCTCCTGGTCGCGCTGGAAGTAGTAGTTCGGCAGGGGCCGCGTTCCGATTCCGATTTCCGACAGCACCGTCGCACCCATGGGATCTCTCCGCTCAGTTCGGGTTTCGCGCGCTCGCTAGGCCCGGGTGCCGCGCACCGGAAGATGCGGCAGCGCGAAACCCTGGTTGAATCCGGCCCGAGTGACGAGCGTGAACTTGAAATGGCCGCCTGCCACGGCGGCCAGCAGCCCCGCCACCGAGGCGACGGGCAGTCGCAATCCGCCGGTGACGAGACCCGCGGCCATCGCGGCAGCGAGCGCGAGCGGAATGAGCGAGCCCGCGATCAGCAGCACGCGTCCGGCGCGGTCGAGTGAGGCGCTCGCCTCCGCAGCCGTCTTGCCGGCAAGGCGCCACCGGTACGCGAGCCACGCGATCACGCGGGCGCTCACCAGCACGACGAAGAATCCGAGCAGCGGCATCGTCGCCATTCCGTGCAGCGGTGCCGCCAGGAAGAGGAGACCCGCGCCCTCGGCGAGTCCTGTGACGACCACGAGCGGCACGAGCATCGGTTCCCGCCACGCCGGAATTCCCTTTGCGGCCTGCAGGAGACGCGCCTGGCAATAGACGAATGCCAGCGCAAGCACCAGAGCAAACCACTGCGCCCCGGCAAAGCCCGCCGCGTACGCGAGGCACGCGGGAACGAGCAGCGCGGAACTCCACGCCTCTCGCGCCATCCACGATGTCTGCGGATTGCGGAAGACGTTGAGAGCCCGTAGCGGCCGTCCGAGTTCGAGCGACACGCAGAAGAGCCCGAGTCCGACCAGAGCCAATCCCGCGAGCGCAAGGGCTACCTTTGCCGGTCCGGCTCACGCCGGAGAGAATCGTGAGCACGATCAATCCGGCACCCATTCCGCCGCAGATGAAATTGCCGGCCGCGCGCGCGTCCCAGACGGTCTGGCGCCACGGATCGGGCCCGTAGGTGCCGTAGCCCTGTGCAGGGTAGGTCATGCCGGCTCCCGCTGGGGTTCGTTCGCGTCCCACAGATAATAGAAACCCGGACCGGTGCCGAGTTCCTCGTGCATGCGGAAATGCCGATTTTCGGCAATGAGCCGCGACACGGTGCTCTGCGGATCGTCGAGGTCGCCGAACTGCAGCGCCTGCGTGATGCACGCATTGACGCACGCGGGTGTCGCCTCGGGATCGACGCCGGGCTTGAGTCCGTTCGCCAGCCCTTGGTCGATGCGGTCGACGCAGAACGTGCATTTGGTCGCGACGGCGAGCCTCGAATCGTCGCGGCGTTTCGTCTCGTTCGTCATCGCGCGCTCGTAGGCGAACGTGGGCCGCGAGGACTTGTAGCGCGCCTGATAGGGGCACGCGACAGAGCAGTATGCGCAGCCGATGCAAAGGTCGTAGTCGATGGTGACGATGCCGTCGTCGCGCTTTTTCGTGGCCGTCGTCGGGCAGACGTCCATGCACGGCGGATCGTCGCAGTGCTGGCATCCCACGGGAACGAATGCGCGCCTGACGTCGGGGTACTCGCCCAGCTCGACATCGAGCACGCGGCGCCACTGCACGCCGGGAGGTGTCGCGTTGGCGTGGCGGCACGAGGCCGTGCACGTCTGGCAGCCCACGCAGCGGCGCAGATCGGCAACCATTGCCCACCTCGTCATGTCGCCAAGCTCCCCGCGGGTGCGATGTTGACGCGCACGATGTCGGCGCCGGACCCGGTCGCGTCGGTGAGATCGATCGACATCGTCGCGAGCGAGTTCATCGACGGCACGCCGAAGTCCTTCGTGAATGGCGTCGCCCAGTGATCGAACTGGCCGATCAGCAAAAGCGTGTCGGGCCGGATCCCCTGGCGAAGCACGGCCCGGCCGCGCACCTTGCGCTGCGGCGTCGCGATCTCGATCTGTTCGCCGTCGCGGATGCCGAGCTTCGCGGCCGCCTGCGTGTTGATGATCACGCCGCGGTGGCCCTTGACGTTGTCGGCGACTTCCTTGATGAGCTGCATGCCGACGTTGGCGCCCCACGCATACTGCATGCTGCGCGCGGTGAGCAGCCAGAACGGGTAGTCCTGCGCCTTGCCGCCCGACTTTTCGAGGGCAGCGATCCATGGCGCGCCGAAATCCTTGCACTTCGGCAGCGCCTGGTACTCGGGCAGCTGGCCATCCCACCAGTGCATGTCGTGCTCGTGCAATCGCCGGCCGAGCTCGGTGCCGATGCGCAGGAGCCGCTCCTGGTAGGGCAGCTCGAAGCGCAGCCCCTTCGCCGCGAGTGTCGGGTACAGATACCACTTGGTGCGCGAAAACGGCTTGGTCGCGAGGCCATGTTCCTTCCACCAGTCGAGCCCGTGCGAGTCTCGCCCGTCGGTCAGCTCGGCGCTGGCGGCGCGGCACACGGCTTCCCAGATCACCTCGGGTGCATGCGCCGCGTGCGGCGCCAGCGTCACATCCCAATGCGGTCCCTTGAGCGGCACGCCGGCGGCACCCTTGTTGATCGATTGGTTGTACTTGTCGAGGAGCCCCGTCCGGCGGGCGAGCTCCGTCGCAATCGCCGTGAAGTCGCGCGCGGCACCGCGCGTCGCCACCGCGGGCTGCCGCAATGCAAAGCCGGTGCAATCCCAGAACTGCTCGACGAACTTCGATCCGCCGATGCGGATCAGCTGCAGGCTTTCGAGGTCGGTCGCTTCCGGCAGCAACAGATCCGCGTAGTGATTGGTCTCGTCGCGCGTGTACGCGAATGCGACGGTGAACGGAAACTGCGCCATCGCGCGCCCGATCCTGGCCGTGTCCCAGAACGAAATCGCCGGGTTGGTCCGGTAGATGATCCAGACGTCGGGGAACGTCACCCGCGGCAGCCCCTTCGGTGTCTCGTCCAGGAACATCCACGAAAAATGCGTCGGCCCCAGCGCCTGGCTCCACGGACCGTTCGCGGCGAGCGGAACCATCGTCCGGTACGCGTTGCGGATGTTCGGATTCGGCGACCAGCGTGTCTTGTCCGTCGGATTCAGCGGGTAGTCCATGAAACCATCGGGGCCCGGCAGCACGCTGTCCACACGCGCGGGTACCTGGCGGTTGAGGCGCACGGTCGTTCCGAGCGTCCCGCCGGGCACCTCGAGCGCGCCGACCAGCGCCGCCAGCATCGTCCGCGCCCACACGCATTCGAAACCGCCCCAGCCGTTGTTGACCGTCTTGCCGAGGCTCACCGCAACCGGCCGGTACGGCATCCGCTTGCCCTCGATGTCGATCGTATCGCCGACGCGTGCGTGGTCGAGATACTCGCCCGCGATCCGGCGCATCGTCTTCGCCGGCACTTCGCAGATCGACTCCGCCCATTCGGGCGAGTACGGCGCCATGTGGTCGGCGAGCCGCGAGAACGCGGTCGTGCCGGAAAGAACGCCTTCGGCCAGCACTTCGTCGTCGGGGCCGATCTCGACGGCGTCCACGTCGAACCGGCCTTCCAGCGCCTCGGCGATCCCCGGTGCGTCGTACGTTGCCGGCGCGCGGCGCGCGGTGTCCCACACCAGGGGTTTTCGGGTCGCACGGTCGCGCAGGTAGTAACCGTGCGGGCCGACGAGGTAGGGCGACGCAGTGCGCTGCGCGAGAAACGCAAGATCGAGCCTTTCGCGCGGATGCACGTGCAGCAGCACGTGGACGAGCGCGTAGAGAAACGCGGCATCGGTCTTCGGCTTGATCGGCACCCACTCCGCCGAGCAGGCGCCGGTCACCGAAAGGTGGGGCTCGACCTGCACGCGCTTCATGCCGCGGATGCGCGCGTTCGCGTGCCGCCAGACACCGACGACGCCCCCGGAAGCCTCGACGTTCGCGCCGCACGAGATCAGGTAGTCGCAAAGCGGCGTGTCCGGCGACACGGTGAATGCACGGTGCCAGAATTCGCCGTACAGGTGCTCCGAGTGGTAGCACTTGACGCCCTGGCCGGAGCCAAATCCCATGTCGACCGGGCCCCACGCGGCGAGAAACGCGGGAAAGGTCCCCATGTACGACTGCGGCGTGCCGGCGCCGCCCAGGCTGACGGCAAGGCGCGGATAGCCGGATTCGTCGATCACGCCCTCGTCCCGCAGCTTGTTGAGCCGCGCGGCAACCAGCTCGAACGCCTCGTCCCACGAGATCGGCACGAAGCCGGGATCCTCGTCGCGGCCCTTCTTCGGGTTCGTGCGCTTCATCGGCGCCAGCACCCGATTCGGGTTGTAGGTCTTCTGCACGAGTCCGTAGGCCTTGACGCAGACCTTTCCGCCGCCAGGATGTGCGTCGGCTGCGCAGAAATTCGGCTCGACCTCGGTGGCAACGCCGTCGACCACCTTGACCGTGAGCAGGTCGGGACCCGCAACGCACTGGTAGCAGTACGTCGGTACGCGCCGGGTTCCGTCGCCCGGTGGACTCATGCGAGACCCGCCTTGGCGGCCTTGGCCGCGAGCCTCGCCTCGGTGGTTTTGACGTCGACGACGAAGCGGTTGTGCTTGCCGCGACAAATCGCGTCGAGAGTGTCGCGCCCCTCGATTTCCAGCGTAATCGCGCGCCCTTTGACCTCGACGACCGTCACCTTGAGGTCGACCGCCATGCCCATCAGCGTCGCCGCGAGATGGTCGAGCTCGATCCGCGTGCCGACCGAATCCTCGCCAGGATCGAGATGCAGGAGGAGAAGGTCGCGGCAGGCGATCTCGATATCGCGTACCAGCATCGGCGTGGCGTACACCCTTGCCTTTTCGCCCATGAAATCTATCGTGCGTTCGCGGTCCACGACGAGCCGTGTTCCCGCGGTCGCGCCAACGGCAAGCGATGCCTTCATGCCATTCTCCTGGATTGAATCCGGACGTCGCCCATCGATGCGCGGTGCCGGGCACGAGCGTGCGACACCGCTCCCGGGCTCGACACCTCCGCGGTGCCGATCGCGCCCGCCACAAGTCAGCTAGAATCCACCCGATCAGGAGTATTCTGGTACCGGAATGCTGGTATTAAATTGATCTGCGTCATTCTTTGGGGGCGCTAGTGACGTCGAAATCGCCACGCACCGGCCCGGCCGGCGCCTCGAGCGGCCGGCGCAGCAAGGGACCGGTCGGCGCACCCGCGTCGGTCGTCGTCCGCGCGGCGCGTCAGACCGATCTCCGGCACGTCATCGAGCTCGATGCCACGGTCACCGGCCTCGAGAAGCAAAGTTACTGGCGCTCCGTCTATCGGCAATACGCCGGGCAGGACCAGCCGGGACGACAGTTCCTGGTGGCGGACGCGGGCGGGCGCGTCGTCGGATTCATCATCGGCGAGGTGCGCGATTGGGAGTTCGGCTCGCCGCCGTGCGGCTGGGTATTCGCGATCAACGTCGGGCCCGGCGATCGGCTGAAAGGTATCGGCACGCTGTTGCTCGAAGCGATCTGCGCCAGCTTTCGACGGACGGGCGTACGCAAGGTGCGCACGGTGCTCGCCCGCGAAAACACGCTGATCCTCTCGTTCTTCCGCAGCCAGGGCATGATGGCCGGACCCCACATCCCGCTGGAGATGGACCTTGAGACCTGACTTTCGACAGGCCGCGCACGACACGGGGTTGCGATGAGACTGCAGAAGAGCACGTCGCTCGCGCTGTACAGCGTGATCGAGTTCGCCATCGATCCGGAGCGCCACATTTCCGCCGCCGAAATCGCGAAGAAGTATGGACGCTTCGCCGCACCACCTGGCCAAGGTGCTGTCCGAGCTCGCGCGCGCCGACGTCGTCGAATCGGTCCGCGGCGTCGGCGGCGGCTACCGGTTCATCGGCAATGCAAGGCGACTCACGCTCATGGACATCATCCAGCTGTACGAGAATTTCGGCCAGCCTGCCGCGGCGCGCGGTGAGGCCACTCTATTGACACCCGTCGAGATGGCGCTCGGCGCCGTACTTTCCGAAATCGACGAAATCGCCAAGGCGACGTTCAACTCGATTACGCTTGAGACGATGCTGCGCCTGATCAAGCGCCAGCAGGTCAGTGCAACGTCGGGCCCGGTGCACACGGGAGACGAGCGAAACGTGACGCGTTCCGGAGGAGCGCGCACACGCGATCGAAAATCCTCGCCCCGTCGGAAATCCGCGTGACGGAATGAAGGCGGCGACCTGACCGAAAGGCGGCGCAAGCCGTCCATGCGCTGCCATGGCAAGGGAGGATGCGCAGTGCCGCACCTTCATTGATGCGGATCAAGGCGTCACCATTCACGGTCCCCCACAGTTGTTCCGCCGCGAACGGCCGCGGCGTGATTGCGCATGCGGGAAGGAGCGAAAGTGCAACTGGCTGGCAAGATTGCGATCGTCACGGGCGCGGCGCAGGGCATAGGCGAAGCCGTGGCGCGCGCGTTTGCACGCGAGGGCGCGTGTGTCTGCGTTGCCGATCTCGCCGCCGATCGCGTCGAGGCGCTTGCCAGCGAGCTCACGGCCACGGGCGTCGAAGCCATCGCGGCGCGCTGCGACGTGTCTTCCCGCGACGACGTCGACGCGATGGTGGCGGCGGCGCACAAGCGCTTCGGACGCGTCGACATCCTGGTCAACAACGCCGGCATCACGCGGCCCGCGATGCTGCACAAGATGACCGCAGCGCAGTGGGACGAAGTCGTCGCCGTGCACCTCAGTGGAAGCTTCAACTGCCTGCAGGCCGTGGCGCCCGGAATGATGGAGCGCCGCTCCGGCCGCATCATCAACGTCACCTCGACCGCAGGCGTGCTGGGCACGATCGGCCAGATCAACTACAGCGCCGCGAAAGCCGGTATCGTCGGCTTGACGATGTCGGCCGCGAGGGAGCTTGCGCAATACGGCATCACCGTAAACGCCATCGCGCCAGGTGCCGCGACACCGATGACGGCGACGATTCGCACGGACGAGCGGTTCAGGGAAAAGTACCTTGCGCGCATTCCGCTGGGACGATGGGCGGCGCCGGCGGAAATCGCTCCGGTGTTCGTCTTCTTCGCCTCGGATGGGGCCGGGTACGTGACCGGGCAGGTGCTCGCCGCCGATGGCGGCATGACGATTCGCTAGTGTCCTGTTCCGTAAGTACCGAAGCAAAAGGAGCGGATGAAATCAGCCGTCAGGCAAGGCGGGAGACCGAGAGCGTACCCCGCGGTACGGTAAGGCCGACCAACGCAGCATGGCGGCTGGTTTCGCCGCGAACTTGCGAGCGTATTTGCGGAACAGGACACTAGGGCCGTCCCGACGGACGTCGGCAATCCCCGCCGACCGATCCTCTACCGTGCGGATTCCGCCGTCGCCGGCGAATCGCGGCTTGAACCCGCCTGCGATCGAAGTCGGTAGCGCTGAATCTTTCCGGTGGCGGTCTTGGGCAGTTCGTCGATGAATTCGATCCAGCGTGGATACTTGTAGGGTGCGAGCCGCGATTTGACGTGCCGCTTGAGTTCGTCGGCGAGCGCATCCGAAGGCTCGTGCCCGCTCTTCAGCACGACGTACGCAACCGGCTTGACGAGGCCCTCCCGATCGGCCCTGCCGATGACGGCAGCCTCGAGCACCGCTTGGTGGGAAACCAGCGTCGACTCGACTTCGATCGGCGAGACGTAGATGCCACCGACCTTCAGCATGTCATCGCTGCGGCCCGCGTAGATGTAGTAACCATCGTCGTCCACGGAATACTTGTCGCCGCTGCGGGTCCACGGCCCCAGGAACGTGGTGCGAGTCTTCTCGCGCTGGTTCCAGTACGACATTGCGCTGGTCGCGCCGCGGACCTGGAGCTCGCCGACCTGCCCCCGCGGGACCTCCTCGCCGTCATCTCCGACGATTCGCAGCGCGTATCCGGGTACCGGCGTGC
Organism: uncultured beta proteobacterium; assembly: GCA_963726765.1. Classification (GTDB taxonomy): domain Bacteria; phylum Pseudomonadota; class Gammaproteobacteria; order Burkholderiales; family Casimicrobiaceae; genus CAIWHR01. Next base: position 330,568 of record CAVSDH010000006.1, read on the forward strand.
CGCTGGAGCCGTAGCGCACGCGTCCCGGACGATTCGAAAGGAATGTGTGCAGCATTTCGGTGGAGCCCAGCCCATCCAGGATTTCGACGCCGAAATGCTCGGTCCAGCGCTTCCCGATTTCCGCGGGCAGCGCTTCTCCTGCCGACGCGCAGCAGCGCAGTCGCAGTTCTCCGCGCTTCGGAAGGTCCGGGCTCGCCAGCATGGCGGCGAAAAGCGTCGGCACACCGTAGAAGATCGTCGGCTGGAACGTGCGCAGCCGGGAGAAGACTGCGGCCGGCGTCGGTCGCTCCGCCATCAGGAGGGAGGTCGCGCCGGTGGCAAGGGGGAACGTGAGACCGTTTCCGAGCCCGTAGGCGAAAAACAGCTTCGCCGCGGAAAAGACCACGTCGTTCTCGCCGATCGCCAGAATGGACTCCCCGTACAGTTCCGCAGTATGAATCGGGCTGGAGTGAACGTGGACGGTGCCTTTCGGCGCACCCGTCGAGCCGGAGGAATAAAGCCAGAAGCACGCTTCGTCGGCGCAGGTGTCGGCCGCTTCGAATTCCGCGTTCGACTTTGCGAGCAGCGAATCCAGCGATAGATGGGGGCCGGGATCGCGACCGGAGACGATCACGTGCCGAAGGTGCGGCAGCTGTCCCGAGCAGCGGCGAAAATCTCGGGAAGGAGCGACTGGGACACGATCAACGCGCATGCGCGACTGTCGCGAAGCATGTGCTCGTAATCGCTCGCGGTGAGCAGCGTATTCGAGGCAATCGGAACGATGCCGGCCTTGATGCTGCCGAGGAAGGCCGTCGGAAAATCGATGGTGTCGAGGAGGCAAAGCAGCACTCGCTGCTCGGCCTGCATGCCCAGGCCCGTCAGTGCGCCGGCGCAGCGATTCACGCGCGCCGCGAGTTCGGCGTACGTATAGGCGCCCAGATCGTCGATGAAGGCGATCTTTCCGGCCCGGCCGGCCGCGATGTTGCGCTCGACCAGGTCGTAGGCGGCGTTGTACTCGCGCGGAATTTCCAGCCGCGAAGGGCTTACCCGACGATCGGCGATGCTGAAGCGGGGCATGCATTGACCTCCGCTGTGAACCGTCTCCGGCGTCGCACCGGACACCTCGGATCAAGTCTGTGCGCCAGTGACGGCGCACGGCGAGTCCCAACGCACCCGGGTGCTGATCGCCCCGGCGCAAATAGCGCAATACGGATCACGCGTATGACCTTCTACGGCCGAACCCCTGCGCAGTCCTTGATCTGCGGCAAGATTCGCGCGGAAGCACGCGATGCCTACCGCCGGATCGCCGTCGCAGGGCCCGCCCGGCCTGCGCCTGATCACGCACGTGATCCTTGAAATGTCGACGCCGGCAGCTGCCCGGAGTCGACACTCCCGAACGTCGAGCGGCGCCGCAAGCATCCGCGATCCGGATCGGCACGTTCGACCGTCAGAGCGACGCTCGGCGTATAGTTAGCCCCTTCGCGGGGCATCGCGGAATCTGGCTCGTTACGGGACGACGCGGCAAAAAAAACAGGCGACGCGCGCCTGTCGGATTGCGGTGATCGGTCCGGTTGCGGTCCCGAACTTTGCCTGATTGGTGCCCAGAAGAGGACTCGAACCTCCACAGTGTCGCCACCGCTAGGACCTGAACCTAGTGCGTCTACCAATTCCGCCATCTGGGCGACCGCAGCCCGAAATTCTACTTTTCACTCCTAATCTTGTCAAAAAAACCACGCCCGCCCAAGACCCCTCGAGCGCCCGCGCACCCTGCACCGCGCATGCGCGGCGCCGCCACTGAGCGGAAACGGGCGCCCCGCGGTTCCGGCCCTGCCCCTTCCTCCGGTCGTCGTGAAGGTGACATCGACCCTGAGCTGCTGCCGTCGCGCTCGGCGATTCTCGACGCGCTGAAGGCCGCGGGGATTCCGCTGCCTGCTGCCGATCTCCTGCAAGCGATGGCCGTCGACCGACGCGCGCGCGCAGCGTTCCTCGGCAGGATCGAAGCCATGCAGCGGGACGGCCAGCTGATGGCGAACCGCAAGGGCGAGCTCTGCGTCGCCGCGAAGCTCGATCTCGTCACCGGCACCGTGCAGGGACATCCCGAGGGCTACGGATTCCTCGTCCCCGACGACGGCAGCGCCGACCTCTTCCTCGAGCCGAAGGAGATGCACAAGGTGCTGCATGGCGATCGCGCGACGGTGCGACGCACCGGAACCGACCGGCGCGGGCGCCCCGAAGGCGAAATCGTCGACGTCCTCGAGCGCGCCAACACGACCATTGTCGGCCGACTGTATGAAGAGCGTGGCATCGCGTTCGTCGTCGCCGAGAACCGTCGCATCAACCAGGACCTGCTGGTGCCGCCGGGCGAGCGCGGCAGCGCGAAATCGGGCGACGTCGTCGTGGTCGAGGTCGTCGAGCAGCCATCGCCGCAGCGCGAGGCCATCGTGCGCGTCATCGAGGTGCTGGGAAGCTACACCGACCCCGGCATGGAAATAGAAATCGCCTTGCGCAAGCACGATCTGCCGCATGAATTTTCCGCCACGGCGAGCAAGCAGGCGGACCGGCTGCCGAAGGAAGTACGCGCCGCCGACCGCAAGGGGCGCATCGACCTGACCGCCCTCCCCCTCGTCACGATCGACGGCGAAACGGCGAAGGATTTCGACGATGCCGTGTACTGCGAGCGCGCCGGCAAGGGTTACCGGCTGATCGTCGCGATCGCCGATGTGTCGCATTACGTCCGCGACGGCGACGCCCTCGACCGCGACTCGCGCGAGCGCGGCACGTCCGTCTATTTCCCGCGCCGCGTCATCCCGATGCTGCCCGAAGCGCTGTCGAACGAACTGTGCTCGCTCAAGCCCGTCGTGGATCGCCTCTGCATGGCCTGCGAGATGGACGTCGGTGGAGACGGCGTCATCGCGAACTACAAGTTCTATCCGGCCGTGATGCACTCGCGCGCGCGCCTCACCTACACGCAGGTCTGGGACTGGCTCTCCGAGCCGAAGAAGGCACCGCGCGAAGCGAAAGCGCTGCTGCCGCACCTTTCCGACCTTTACGCGCTCTATCACGCGCTCAAGGCAGCGCGTGAAGCGCGCGGTGCCATCGACTTCGACACCGTCGAGATGCAGCTCGAATTCGACGTGAAAGGCAAGATCGTGCGCGTGGTGCCGGTCGCGCGCAACGACGCGCACAAGCTGATCGAGGAATGCATGCTCGCGGCAAACGTCTGCACCGCGCAGTTTCTCGAGCGGCACAAGCATCCGGCGCTCTATCGCGTTCACGAAGGCCCGACGCCGGAGAAGCTCTCGGCGCTGCGCGACTTTCTCGGGAGCTGCGCGCTTTCGCTGCCCGGAGGCGACAAGCCGACCGCGTCCGACTACGCGCGGCTCCTGCTGCGCATCAAGGACCGCCCGGACTACGCTCTGCTGCAGACGGTGCTGCTCCGCTCGCTGCAGCAGGCGCGCTACCGTCCCGACAACGTTGGCCACTTCGGCCTCTCGTACGAAGCCTACGCGCATTTCACGTCGCCGATCCGCCGCTATCCGGATCTGCTGGTGCATCGGGCAATCAAGGCCGTTCTCGCGCAGTCCGAGTACAAGCCCGGCGGGTCCTCGTGGTCCGCACTTGGCGAACACTGCTCGTTTACCGAGCGGCGCGCCGACGACGCGACGCGCGATGTCGAGAACTGGCTCAAGTGCTACTTCATGCAGGACAAGATCGGGGAATCGTTCGGCGGCACGATCAGCGGCGTGACGAGCTTCGGCATCTTCGTGACGCTTGACAATCTCAACATCGACGGACTCGTCCACGTCACCGAGCTCGGCCGCGACTACTTTCACTTCGATGCGGGACGCCATGCGATGGTCGGCGAGCGCACGGGGCGCGTGTTCCAGCTCGCGGGTCGCGTTCGGGTCACCGTGGCGCGCGTCGATCTCGAAACGACGAAAATCGATTTCACCCTCGCGGCCGACACGGAACCGGCGGCGCCTGGCGTTCCCTCGCGCCCGCAGTACAGCGAACCGCTTGCGCGCGGAGATCGCCCCGCCAAGGTCAAGCCGCGGCGCTGATCGCGGCATCGCGTCGGAAAAGTCGGCGCCGACCCTTGCTTCCCGATAGGACAGGGAGAATTGGATTGTATTTTTCTCCAATACAATCAATGTGTTGAATCTTCAAATCGCGGCTTGTGTGCAGCGCAACATTCCGGGACCGGTCGCTGCTAAAATGGGCGAAACCACCCGGAGTCCTCCAACATGCCCGAAGGTCGCGAGCGGCAACCCATGCAGATCGGCACACCGCTGTCCCCGTCTGCCACCAAAGTCATGCTCCTCGGCAGCGGCGAGCTCGGCAAGGAAGTCATCATCGCGTTGCAGCGGTTCGGCGTCGAAGTCATTGCCGTCGACCGGTACGCCAATGCGCCCGGACACCAGGTCGCGCATCGCGCTCACGTCATCGCGATGACCGACGGCGCCGCGCTGCGACGCCTGATCGAGCAGGAACGCCCGCACCTCGTCGTTCCCGAGATCGAGGCCATCGCCACGGATGCGCTGGCCGCAGTCGAGCGCGAAGGCCTCGCGGAGATCATCCCGACGGCGCGCGCCGTTGCGCTCACGATGAACCGCGAAGGCATTCGCCGACTGGCCTCCGAAGAGCTTGGCTTGCCGACGTCGCCTTACCGGTTTGCCGACAATCTCGCCGACTTGAAAGCGGCGATCGAAACGACCCCGGGAATCGGCTACCCCTGCATCGTCAAGCCGGTGATGTCGTCCTCTGGCAAGGGTCAGACCCTCGTGCGCACGCCCGAGGAAGTCCCGCAGGCCTGGCAGTACGCCGAAAGCGCCGGGCGCGTGCGCGGCAGTCGCGTCATCGTCGAGGGTTTCATCGATTTCGATTACGAGATCACGCTGCTGACCGTGCGCGCGGTCGGCGAGAACGGCGCGGTGCAGACGCATTTCTGCGAGCCGATTGGCCACGTGCAGGTCAACGGCGACTACGTCGAGTCCTGGCAGCCGCAGTCGATGTCACCGGCGGCGCTCTCGCGGTCGCGCGAAATCGCTGCGCAGGTGACCGGTGAGCTCGGCGGCCGCGGGATTTTCGGGGTCGAGCTGTTCGTCAAAGGAGACGACGTCTGGTTTTCCGAGGTGAGCCCCCGCCCGCACGACACCGGACTGGTGACGATGTGTACGCAGGCGCAGAGCGAATTCGAGCTCCATGCGCGCGCGATCCTTGGACTTCCGATCGACGTACGCCGCCACGCGTCCGGCGCGTCGGCGGTCATTTACGGCGGGCTGGATGCGCGCGGCATTCGATACGACGACGTCGCCCATGCCCTGTCGGTTCCCTGCTCCGACCTGCGACTCTTCGGGAAGCCGGAATCGTACAGAAAGCGGCGCATGGGCGTTGCACTTGCGACGGCAGGCGATGTCGATGAAGCGCGCGTTCGCGCGAAGGAATGCGCGCACCGAGTGAGACCGCGCGCGGCGTGACGCGCCGGCGATCGGCATTCCCGCCCCGGACCGGCGCCATGGATCTCGTCATTCAGGCGCCGGTCATTCCGACCGCGCAAATGGCGCGGGTCGCAGAGCTCGCGGGAACGCGGTCGGGCCGGCGTATCGCGGGTGGGAGTTGCGAGGCCCACCGGCTGACACATGTCCGGTCACGCGCCGGCGTCGCGGAGTTCTGCGCAGCTGCGGGCATCGATTGCGCGTTCGTCTCCCCCGATCTCGTTCGCGCGCGCGTCGGCGCCGTCGCGATGGACATGGACTCGACGCTGATCACCATCGAGTGCATCGACGAAATTGCCGACCTTGCCGGCATCAAGCCGGAGGTCGCGGCGATTACGGCGTCCGCGATGCGCGGCGAGATCGATTTCCGGGAGAGCCTCGAGCGGCGCGTGGCGTTGCTGGCGGGCCTGCCCGAAGATCTGCTGGTTCGCGTCTACGAAGAACGGCTGCTGCTTTCGCCGGGCGCCGAAAGGATGATCGCGGGCTTCAAGGACGTCGGCGCGACGATCCTGCTCGTCTCGGGCGGCTTCACGTTCTTCACCGAGCGCTTGCGCGCCCGTCTCGGACTCGACGAGACGCTCGCCAACACGCTGGAGGCCAACGACGGCAAGCTTGCGGGGCGCATCGCGGGACCGGTCGTCGACGCGCAGGCAAAAGCCGATCGGTTCTCCGAGGTGCGGGCACACTGCGTTCGCGCAGGCCGCATAGCCGTCGCGATCGGCGACGGGGCCAACGACCTGCCCATGCTGCGGGCTGCGGACGTGTCCGTCGCCTACCGCGCGAAACCGATCGTGCGCGCGCAGGCAACGTACGCGATCGACCATTGCGGCCTGGACGCAATCCTCAATTTCTTCGCCTGACTGCCGCGACCCGGCGCCGGGCAGCCGACCAAGAAAAAGGGGCGGCCACCGCCGCCCCTTCCCGTGTGCCGCGAATTTCGTCAGTCACGCTGCCCGGAGAATGCCATCAGCAGGCTCAGCAGGTTGACGAAGATGTTGAAGAGGTCGAGGAACAGGTTCATCGTCGCCATCACGTAGTTCGTCTCGCCGCCGCGTACGATATTGCTGAGGTCATAGAGCAGGTACATCGAGAAGATCAGCACGGCGATCGCGGACAGCGCGAGCGACGCCGCCGGCACCTGGAAGAACAGGTTGGCGACCATGGCCACGAGCAGCAGAATGACGCCGACGAACAGGAAGCGGCCGAGGAAGCTGAAGTCGCGCTTCGACACCGTGGCGTACGTCGCAAGCGCGAAGAACACCGCCGCCGTCAGCCCGCCCGACATCGCGACCAGCTGACCGCCATTACGCAAGCCGCCGGCGACCGTCAGAATCGGCGTCAGCATCAGTCCCGAGATGAACGTGAAGCCGAACAGCGCGGCAATACCCCACGCGCTGTTGCGCAGCAGCGTGACCACCCACAGAGACCCCATCATCACCGCAAGCATCAGGAGCGGCGTCATGATGGGCGCCGCCTTGAAGAGGCCGATGAAATTGAGCTGCATCCCGGCGAACGCGCCCGCAATCGTCGGCAGCAACGACAGCGCCAGCAGCCAGTAGGTATTGCGCAGAACGCGGTTCGAATCCACCGCGACCGGGATCGACGCCGCCGGCGGCAGCGGGGTTGACATGCCACCCGTCATCACAGGTTCGAATTTGCGCTCCATCGTGCCCTCCTATGCGGCCCGGACAGGGGCCTGAACAGGTCGTTAGAGTAGCAGAATCGCATGGCGGTTCCCAGTCCGCCGGAGCCCCGCCACTCGCGAATTGCTAATATGCGGCTGCCGTGTCGGAAGTTCAAGGGGCGGGGGTCGACATCCGCCACGCCGATGGGCGGAGTTGGGCGCCAGCGAGCGGCCGACGCCAAATCCGGCAAGGATACGGATGGGTGGCAGAGTGGTCGAATGCACCGGACTTGAAATCCGGCAAGGGCGCAAGTCCTTCGTGGGTTCGAATCCCACCCCATCCGCCAGGACCGCGATTGCAGCTTGCGGCTGCCTGTCCGCACGACGCAAACCGGGGGAATCGATCGCATCTTCCTGACCATGGTCGGCGTCATAACCCGGTATTCGACAAGGCCATAGAATTCGCACCATGAATTCTGCATCCGCAAACGAGGAGCTGGCTCGAATCTCGTCCGCGCTGGTCAATGCGCTGCGCGAGGCATATTCGCTCGCGCAGTCGGGGCAGTACGGCGCGCCGCTGCGTGACGCCGTGATATTCGCCCGCGACCTTGTCGTGCTGGCGGACGAGGTGTTGGCGGCGGACCCGCAGGCGGGCGAGCATGCGCGCGGCATGGCGCTGCACATGGCGGAGCAGCTCGCGGCTCTTGAGGCATTGCTCGGGCCGCTCGTGGGCATGTGGAAGGAGTTCCAAACGCGCGGGGAGCACTCGCAGGGTCGGCAATGATTGGCGCGGACCGTGGAACCAACTCGCAAACACCGGCGTTGAACCAAATCGCATTCGGCTTCCCGCCGGGACGCCGTAGGCGCGGATCGCCATTCGTCACTTGATGGAGTGGAGCTAACCGATGCACCGAATCATTAGGCTGGTTCTGCTGGCGGCCGCGCTGACGTCCGGAGCAGGGCTTGCGCAGCCCGCCGACGTGGTGATGATCGCCGGCGAGGGCAACAACACCTGTGCAAGATGGGCGCAGTACCGGCTGACCAACAACGACACATCGCTGGTGATCGTGATGTGGGTGCAGGGATTCGTGACCGGACAGAATTATTTCGCCAAGGAGAAGCAGTACAAGGTCATTCCGGCGGAATCCGAGGACATCAAGCTGTGGCTCGACACTTTCTGCCGGTTGAATCCATTGGGCTACATCGTGCAGGGTGCATTGGCCTTCATCGAGATCAAGGGAGGGCCGAAGGCGCAGTTCCAATGGAAGCGGCCATGACGACACGGCCATAAGTTCCTCGCGGCCGTTCGGCATTCCACGCCGGCCGGCCGTCGCGGCCGCGCGCCTTGCGTCCGCATCGTCTTCATCGGACCGGAACCCAGTCCGATCTCGAAATGTCACCTACTCGATAACCTGATCGGCGCGCACCAGCACCGAATTCGGAATTGTCAGGCCGAGCTGGCGCGCGGCCTTCTTGTTGATGACGAGCTCGAATCGCGAGGGCTGTTCGAACGGAAGGTCGGCGGGGCTCGCTCCGCGCAGGATCTTGTCGACGTACTCCGCGGCCCGCTGGTGCAACTGCGGAAGATCCGGTCCGTAGGACATGAGTCCGCCCGCGTCCACGAAGACGCGCGAATCGTAGACAGCCGGTACCTTGAGCTTGGCCGCGCGTTCGACGACGCTGCGCGATTCGAGGGTGAGCAACGTGTCGTTGGTCTGCAGCAGCGCCTGCGTGCCGTCCGTGCCGATGACGTCGAGCGCAACGGCGACCTCCTCGCGCGAATGCACCGGCACCGAATGCAGGTCGATGCCGACTTTTTTCCCCGCGGCCTGCATCATCTTCACTTCGGGACCGTTGTCGGGGCGCACCGGATTCCAGATGACCGCTGCCTGCTTGACCGCGGGAGCGATCTCCCGCAGCAGCTCCATGCGCTTGGCACTCAGCGGCAGCATGACCGATGACACACCCGTGACATTGCCGCCCGGCCGGGCGAGGCTTGCGGCCAGGCCGAGCGCGACGGGATCACCGATTGCGGCCACGACGATCGGGATCGTGCTCGTCGCCTTTCTCGCAGCCATCGCCTCCGGCGTGCACTGGGCGACGATGACGTCGACCTTCGAGCGGACGAGCTCGTCCATGATTCTCGCCAATTCCTCGGGTTTTCCCTTGGCGTCCCGGTATTCGGTGGCGACGGTCTTGCCCTCGATCCACCCGAGCTCTCCCATTCGCGTGCGAAACGCGTCCGCATAGGGCGCCGAGGGACCGATATCGTACAACCACACGTAAGCGACGCGCGGAGTTCCGCCCTTCGACGCAGACTGCCCGAATGCGGGTCCGAACGGCCATGCCGCGGCCAGCAGGGCCGTGGTGATCAATCGACGACGCTTCGAATCCGGAACCATGATTCCTCCCGATCAAACGCGTGCGACGTTGCGAGCCTTCTCGATGGTTCGGGTTGCGGGCAAAATGCGTGCGTCGAACCCTGGCGTTGCCGCGTCGGCCCGGAATCCCGTCACGCCAGGGGCGCGACTTTCAGCACCTCCTCGGCGGTGGTCATGCCGGCGGCGACCTTCATCGCGCCGGAGACGCGCAGCGGTTTCATGCCATCCTTGAAGGCCTGCTCGCGCAACTTCACGTCGTCCGTGTCCGCGACGATCAGGCGCCGCAAGGCCGGCGTCATCAGCATGATTTCGTAGAGGCCGATGCGACCGCGGTATCCCGTCATGCGGCACTCGAGGCAGCCGCCGGGAGCCATGACCTGCGCCGGTTTTTCGGCGCGCCACGGCGCGGTGATCATCCGCCACGTCTCGTCGTCGGGCGGTTCGCCGGGCTTCTTGCAATGGGGGCAAAGCGTGCGGACGAGGCGCTGCGCCATCACGCCGAGGAGCGTCGAGCTCAGGAGATACGCGGGCATCCCGAGGTCGAGCATCCGGGTGACGGCCGTCGGCGCATCGTTCGTGTGCAACGAAGACAAGACGAGGTGGCCGGTCAGCGCAGCCTGCACGGCCATGTCCGCGGTGTCGCGGTCGCGAATTTCGCCGACCATGATGATGTCGGGGTCCTGGCGCATCAGCGTGCGCACGCCGTGCGCGAAATCCACGCCGAGCGAGGGCTGGACCTGCATCTGGTTGAATGCCGGCTCGATCATTTCGATCGGATCCTCGACCGTGCAGACGTTGACCTCCGGCCCCGCGAGCTGCTTCAGCGACGAATAGAGCGTCGTCGTCTTGCCGGAGCCCGTCGGGCCGGTCACGAGGATGATGCCGTTGGGCTCCTTGATCATCCTTTCCCAGCGCTCGTCGTCGTCCGCCGTAAAGCCCAGCTCGGTGAAATCGCGGACCAGCACCTCGGGCGTGAAGATCCGCATCACGAGCTTCTCGCCGAATGCGGTCGGCATTGTCGAGATCCGCAACTCGACCTCGTCGCCGTCGGGCGTCACCGTCTTGATTCGGCCGTCCTGCGGACGCCGCTTTTCCACGATCTCCATGCGCGCAAGCAGCTTGATCCGCGACGTCATCGCGATCAGCACCGGAATGGGAATCGCGTAAACCTGGTGGAGAACGCCGTCGATCCGGAAGCGGACGATGCCGGCATCGCGGCGCGGCTCGACGTGGATGTCGGAGGCGCGTTGCTCGAACGCGTACTGCCACAGCCAATCGACGATGTGCACGACGTGGCTGTCGTTGGCGTCGAGGGTGCCCTTGCGGCCGAGCTCGACCAGCTGCTCGAAGCTGCGCGCCAGCGAGACCTCGCCCTTCGAGGTCTCCTGCGCCTTCTTCATCGAACGCGCGAGGTTGTAGAACTCGCCGAGGAAGCGCCGAATGTCGACGGGATTGGCGAAGACGAACTTCACCTCGAGCTTCAGGATCTTCCCGAGCTCGTCGGCCCACTCGCGGACGAAGGGCTCGGAGGTGGCGACCGTGAGCGCGCTCCTCGTGACCTCGACCGGCAGGATCCGGTAGCGCTCCGCGTAGGCGTTCGACATCGTCTGCGTCACCGCCGTGAGGTCGATCTTCAGCGGGTCGACATGCATGTACGGAACGCCCAACTTGCCGGCAAGCCATTCGACCAGCCAGTCGAGCGTCAACGTGACATGGGGCGGCGTCGCCGCCTTCCACTTCTGATTCGCGATGAACTCGAGCGGATGATCCCCTCGCCCCCCGCGTGCCCGCGCGAGCTTGTCCGCCTCGGCGGCGCCCACGAGCCCGTCCACGACCATCAGCTTGAGGATGTCCTCGAGGCGCAGGCGACGGTCCTGCGCCTGCTGCGCGGGCGAGGACGCCGATGGGGAGAGCGCCGCTTGCGTGGCGGCCGGAGTCGTTGCGGCCATCGACCTACTTTACACTAATGCATCCCGCTGCCCAATTCGCTCCTCGCGGGCCGTCGCGACCTCTCCCGCGACGCCGGATCCCGCCCCCTAGCGGCCGCGGGCGCCGCCCCGGAGGACGTCTCCGCGTCGCCAAAGCCGATCAGGTGGCGTGGATGGGTCCGACGCGTCAACGGACCGGCGGCGCTTCCGGCACCTGGAACACCTCGCGCAGATACGCGACGTACGACGGATCGTAGTCCATGGTCTTGGACGGCTCGTCGCTGATCTTGGCCACCGGCTGGCCGTTGCAGCGGGTCATCTTGATCACGATCTGCAGCGGATCGAAGCCGACGTCGTTGGTGAGGTTGGTGCCGATGCCGAACGCCGTGTGCATGCGACCGCGGAAATATTCGAACAACCGTATCGCCAGCGGCACGTTGAGGCTGTCCGAAAAGACCATCGTCTTCGAGCGCGGGTCGATGCGCATGCGCTGGTAATGCGCGATCAGCTTCTCTCCCCACTCGAACGGATCGCCGGAGTCGTGGCGAACGCCGTCGAACAGCTTGCAGAAGAACAGGTCGAAATCTCGCAGGAACGCGTCCATGCCGCAGACGTCCGACAACGCGATCCCGAGGTCGCCGCGATATTCGCGCGCCCACATGTTGAATGCGAACACCTGCGAATCACGCAGCCGCGGCCCCACGGCCTGGCACGCCTGCAGGTATTCGTGCGCCATCGTGCCGAGAGGCGTCAGTCCGTGGCGCATCGCGAGGTCGACGTTGCTTGTCCCGACGAATTTTGCGCCGATGCCGTCCTTCAGCGTCGTCACGACCTCTTCCTGCCACGACCTCGAAAACCGTCGCCGCGTGCCGTAGTCGGCGATGCGGAACTCCGGGTCGGCGACGCCGTTTATCCGGTCTATCTTGGCCGCCAGGCGCCGGCGACCCTCGTCCAGTGACGCACGCGGCTGCGTGTTGCGGAAATACACTTCGCTGACGATCGAGAGCACGGGCACTTCGAAGAGGATCGTGTGCAGCCACGGCCCTTTGATCGAAATGTCGATCTCGCGATCCGATCCCGGGATCGGATCGATGCTGATGAAGCGCTGGTTCAGCTGAAACAGGCCCAGCAGGTCGACGAAATCGCTCTTCAGGAAACGCCAGCCGCGCAGGTAGTCGAGCTCCTCCGGCCGGAATCGAACCCCGCAAAGCGCCCGGATTTCGTCACGGATCTCGTCGAGGTAGGGCTTGAGATCGGCGCCTTCGCTGCGGCACTTGAATCGGTATTCGACCTGCGCACCGGGGAAATGATGCAGGACGACCTGCATCATCGTGAACTTGTAGAGATCGGTGTCGAGCAGCGACGGAATGATCATGCGGGACGGGGCGGACCGCGGTGTCGGGCCCGACTGCGCAGAGGAGGACCGATGTTACCCGTTCGCAAGGGGCATGGCCAACTTCGACGCGCGCAACCTCACGGCGACTCGCCTTTGACGCCCGGCGTTGTGCCGTCGACGACGCGGATGTTGTGAGCGAGCCAGATCGCGAGGAGCGTGCATCCCGTGGCAAGCCACCCGACGGCACCGAAGTTCGTCAGCGTGCCGTCCGGCGTCCGGCCGATGATGAGACCGGACGTCAGCGCCGCCAACCCGGATCCGAGCTGCTGAATCGAAGCGTTGAAGCTCATGAACGAACCGCGCAGCCGCGGCTTGGCGCTCCCGGTGACGAGCGCCATTCCCGGTCCGAAACGGCCGGTGACGAGCACGAAGAACAGGACCGAGCTCGCGACGACCGCGGCGATCGGTGCAACAGGAAGATGCGTCGTGATCAGGATCGGCGCGATCGACAGAACGCCGATGATCGCAAACACGCGGATCTTGCCGTACCGATCGGCGATCCGACCGATGATGGGTCCCGTCACCAGCGTCGCGAGTCCGCCCGCAAGGTACATGAGAGGGAGATCCGCTTCCGCGAGGCCGGCGTTGGCGACGTTGTAGGGAGCGATGAAGGGAATGACGGTAAAGCCGGCGAACATCAGCACGACCGTGAATGCGAATGCTCGCAGATGATTCGGCTCGCCGAAGATCGTTCGCAGTTGCTCGACGGGGCGACGCGCGACGCGGTGCGCAAGGTGGCCGCGAAGCTGCGGAAGCAGCCTCGAAGCCACGACGGCAACCACGACGCTCGCGCCGGCGAGCACGAGGAACGGCGTGCGCCACGTCGAGTGCGCAGCGATCCAGAGGCTCGCCGGCACGCCCGCGACCGCGGCGAGCGAGAACGACGTGGCGACGATGCCCGTGGCAGTCGCCCGTCGCGCGAACGGAACGAGGTCGGCGACAATCGCGAGCACGAGCCCCCCCAGCACCCCGCCGAACGTGCCGGCGACGATCCGCGCCAGGAGCAGCAGCGGATAATTCGGCGCGATGCCGCACAGCGCCGTGGCAACGATGAACCCTCCGTAGAGCACCAGCAGCACGCGCTTGTGGTCGAACCGGTCGACCCAGAACGCGGCGACGAATCCGCTCGCGGCCGCGGCGAACGTGTACGACGAGACGAGCAGGCTGAACGAGCGCGGGCCGATGTCGAGGATCCGCATGAGCTGCGGGCCAAGCGGCATCAGGATCATGAAGTCGACGATGTGCGTGAACTGCACCGCGGCCAGCGTGAGCAACAGCGCGAGCTCGCCTGGCGGCTTTCGGCGCGTGCCGGGTGGCGGGAGAGTCGGCCCCCCCGGTTCGGGCGGAGATGGATCGGATCGAGTCAAAGGGAATGCGGCGGGACGACGCGCACCTGCTGCGCCCACGAATCGTTCAACCTGCGCATGTCGGGTCAATATAGCACGCAGCGAACGTGACTCGGCGCCCGTGTCCGGCGACGCAGTAGCGCCTCGTTGACGACGCGGCTATCATCGCGTCGACTCCTCCCGGGACCTCGCCCATGCTCGTCAATTGCGTTGCTTACCAGAACGGCCGCAAGCTCGCCGACATTGCCGTCGAGGACATCAGCGAATACGTGTCCCGCACGGACTGTTTCGTATGGGTCGCCCTGTTCGAGCCGAGCGCCGCCGAGCTCGACCAGATGAAGGACGAATTCGGGCTGCATCCCCTTGCCGTCGAGGACGCGCTCAAAGGGCACCAGCGCCCGAAGATCGAGGAATACGAGGATTCGCTGTTCGCGGTCCTGCAGACGGTCGAGCAAGCATCTCCCGGCAGCGATTCGCCGCTGCAGATCGGCGAGGTTGCCATCTTCATCGGGTCGAACTACATCCTTTCGGTGCGGCTGCGAACGGAGAAGGGATTCGTCGAGGTCCGCGCGCGCACCGAGCGGGAACCGGAGCTGCTGAACCACGGCTCCGGTTACGTGTTCTACGCGCTCGCCGACACGATCGTGGACCGTTACTTTCCGGTTCTGGACTCCCTGGAGTCCGACCTGGAGAAGATCGAGGAGCAGATCTTCGTCCGCAATTCGGCGCGCTCCAACATCGAGGCGCTCTACGCGTTGAAGCAGGAGCTCATGACGCTGAAGCACGTGGTCGATCCCACGATCGAGGTCATAGGCAAGCTCTACGGAGGCCGCGTGCCACACACCTGCACCGGGCTGCAGGAATATTTTCGCGACGTCTACGACCACCTGATCCGGATCCACGCGTCGATCGAGGCCATCCGCGAAATGCTCGCCACCGCCATCCAGGTGAACCTCGGCATGATCAACCTCAACGAGACCGAGGTGACGAAAAAGCTGGCCGGCTGGGCGGCGCTGATCGCCATACCGACGCTGATCGCGGGCATTTACGGGATGAATTTCAAGAACATGCCGGAGCTGGAATGGCCCTATGGCTATCACCTGTCGATCGCGCTGATGCTGGGCCTGGACGGCGGTCTCTATCTCTGGTTCAAGCGCATCCGGTGGCTCTAGCGCCTGAACAGTGCATTTCGATCCAGTTGCGGAGTTCGGCGGGTCGCCCTGGAAAGTCCCAACAACATGAACCGCCGCGACGGGCGCTAACCGGCCTCCGCGTTGCGCGGACACGTCACCGAGCACATAATCCTGTGTTCTTTCCGGATGTCCGGCCCATTCACGGAGCAAAAACCATGAACTTCCAGAAGTGTGTGGCGCCGATCGGCGCCGTCGCCATGATGTTCCTGGGCGCACCCACCGTTGCTGCGCAGCAGATCACCGGCACCCCGGGATCGCCCAGCGCCACGACGACGATCAGCGGCGAGCAACTTCCTTCGCCGCCACAGAAGTTCGGCGGCCAGATCGAGCGCAACGCCGCAAAGTCGACGCCCTACTGGCCCGCGCGCATCCAGCCTCCCACTGGAGCGCCCAACGTCTTGCTGATCATGACCGATGATTCAGGGTTTGGCGTCACCAGCACGTTCGGCGGCGTGATTCCGACACCGGCGCTCGACCGGATCGCGAGCAATGGGATTCGCTACACCAATTTCAATTCGACAGCGCTGTGTTCGCCGACGCGCGCGGCGCTCATTACGGGTCGCAATCATCACTCGGTCGGTTTCGGTGTCATCTCGGAGCAGGCGACGGGCTATCCGGGTTACAACAGCATCATCGAGCGCGACAAGGCGACGATAGGCCGGATCCTGAAGGACAACGGCTACCGGACGTCGTGGTTCGGCAAGAACCACAATACGCCGGCGTTCCAGGCGAGCGAGGATGGCCCGTTCGACCAGTGGCCGATCGGCATGGGCTTCGAATATTTCTACGGATTCATGGGCGGTGACACGAATCAATGGGAGCCGTCGAACCTCGCCCGCAACACCACCTATATCTATCCCTTTGTCGGCAATCCGAATTTCAACCTGACCACGGCGATGGCCGACGAAGCCATCGCTTACATGAACCGGATCAACACGTTGGCCCCCGAGCAGCCGTTCTTCGTCTACTACGTTCCCGGCGGAACGCACGCGCCGCATCACCCGACGCCGGAATGGATCAAGAAGATCAGCGACATGCACCTGTTCGACAAGGGATGGAATGCGTTGCGCGACCAGATCTATGCCAACCAGAAGAAACTCGGCGTGATCCCGCAGGACGCCAAGATGACGCCCTGGCCGGACAACCTCCTGAAGCGCTGGAACGCATTGACGCCGGACGAGAAGAAAATGTTCACCCGCCAGGTGGATGTCTTCGCCGCGTACGTGGCCTACACCGACCACGAGATCGGCCGCGTGATCCAGGCGGTCGAGGACATGGGCAAGCTCGACAACACGCTGATCATCTATATCAACGGCGACAACGGCACGAGCGCCGAGGGCACGCTTCTCGGCACACCGAACGAAGTCGCGATGTTCAACGGCGTGATGGTGCCGGTCGCCGATCAGCTCAAGTATTTCTACGACGTCTGGGGCTCGAACAAGACGTATCCGCACATGGCAGTGCCCTGGGCATGGGCGTTCGACACGCCGTTTTCCTGGACCAAGCAGATTGCGTCGCATTTCGGCGGCGTGCGCCAGGGCATGGCAATTTCGTGGCCGAAGGTGATCAAGGACAAGGGCGGCATCCGCAACCAGTTCCACCACGTGATCGACATCGTACCGACGATCCTCGAGGCGACAAAAATTCCGGCGCCGAAGACCGTCGACGGCATTCCGCAGAGTCCGATCGAAGGCGTCAGCATCGCGTACACGTGGGACAAGGCCAACACGAATGCCCCGTCGAAACACGTCACCCAGTATTTCGAGATGATGGGCGACCATGCCATTTACCACGACGGCTGGATCGCGAGCACCAGGGTCCAGCGGCCGCCTTGGGATACGATGGGACCGGTGAGCCAGGATCCGGGAGCGTTCCCGTACGAGCTTTATGACCTCTACGAAGGACTGGACGCAAGCCGACAATGTCGCCGCCAAGAATCCGGCGAAGCTGAAGGAAATGGCAGGAATCTGTTCTGGACCGAGGCGGCCAAGTACCAGGTGCTGCCTCTGGACGCGACGGTGGCTACGCGTCTCATCACGCCGCGGCCCAGCATCACGGCCGGACGCAACGTGTTCACGTACTCGGGCGTGTTCACCGGTACGCCGAACGGCGACGCGCCAAGCATCCTCAACGCGTCGTACAACTTCAAGGCCGAGGTCGAAATTCCGCAAGGCGGCGCCGAAGGCATGATCGTCACCCAGGGAGGTCGGTTCGGCGGCTACGGCTTCTATGTGCTGAAAGGGCAAACCGGTATTCCTGTGGAACATGGTCGACCTGAAGCGGATACACTGGGACGGGCCCCGAAGCCATTCCGCCCGGCAAGCACACGCTGGAATTCGACTTCAAGTACGACGGCCTCGGCATGGGCACGCTCGCCTTCAACAACATGAGCGGCATTGGCCGCAGCGGCACGGGCGTCCTCAAGGTGGACGGCAATGCGGTGGCGACGCAGAAGATGGAGCAGCACGCTGCCGCTGATCCTGCAGTGGGACGAGAACTTCGACGTCGGCGCCGACACCGGCACGCCGGTGAACGACGCCGATTACCAGGTGCCGTTCAAGTTCACCGGAAAACTCAACAAGCTGACGCTGACGATCGATCGACCGAAGCTCACGCCGGAAGACGAGAAGAAGCTGATGCAGGCAACGCGGAACAACAAGGCGAGCGAGTAGCGGGAGGGTGCGGGGTCGCGATCGTCGCGGCGAAGCCGCGGCGCATTTCAAGAAGATGTCCATAACGAATTGACGGATAGGAGATGGTCATGAGCAAGCATTCCTGGATTTTCGTCGCAGTGTCGGCATTGGTGGTCGCTGGTATCGCGTATGCGCAGTATCCGATCATGGATCGTGTCGCCGAGAAGGTGATCCAGAAATACCAGTCGGCGAGCTGCGAGCAGCTTTGGCAGCAGAAGAGCCAGCCCAAGTCGGAGGAGGAGCAGCGGGTGATCGGCTTCCTCAGGAACGACCCGCAGATGCGCACCGCATTCTTCAACAAGATCTCTGCGCCCATCGTCAACAAGATGTTCGAATGCGGGATGATTCCCTGATGGGGCCGCGCCATCGGACGCTGCGTCGGAGAGTGCGATGAACAGGATTCGCTCCCCGGGACGGGCCATCGTGCTGCTGCTCGGTCTGCTTTTCGCGGCGTGTGCCTCTGCGCAGACTCCGTCTTCAGCCTCAAAGCCTGCTGCGCCCGCCAAGAAGGCGATGCCGGCGAAGAAATCGACCGCATCGGATTTCAAGCTGATCCTCGAGCCGCGAGCGATGGACCTGCTCAAGGCCACGAGCGCCAGGCTCGCTGCGGCCAAATCGATGTCGTTCACCGCGACGGTAGGCTACGAGTATCCGAGCAAGCTCGGACCTCCGCTCGTCTACACGACGCGATTCGACGTGACGATGCAGCGGCCGGACAAGCTCAGGATCGTTTCACCAGGCGACGGACCCGCGTCCGAGTTCTATTACGACGGCAGGACGATGACCGCGTACGCGCCGGTGGAGAACCTCGCCGCCGTCGCCCCGGCCCCGCCCACTATCGATGCCGCGCTCGCGGCGGCGTTCAAGAACGCTGCGATCTTCTTTCCGTTCGAGGACCTGATCGCTGCGGACCCGTACGCCGCATTGACGGACGGCGGGATCCTCGCGTTCTACATCGGCCAGTCCACATCGGTCGGCGGCGTGAAGACCGACATGGTGGCGTGGGCGAACAACGACGTCTTCCTGCAGATCTGGATCGGCGCGGACGACAAGCTGCCGCGCAGGATTCGCGCGATGTACGCGGCGGATCCTCTGGCGCTGCACCACGAGCTGGAGCTGTCCAACTGGCAGCTTGATCCGGTGGTGGCTCCCGACGCTTTCGCTTCCGCCAAGGCGCAGACAGCGGGGCGCATGACGTTCGCGGCGCCTGCGCCGCCGCCCAAGGGCGTGAAGCCGTTGACCGCGAGCCAAGTCGACAAAGGCCACGCCGGCAGCGGCGCCGGCCAAGACAAACTGACGGCAGGTGAATCCATGAATACGTTCAATTCCGGCGCCATCGCGCTTCTGACCGTAGCCCTCTGGGCCGGCCACAGCGAGGTCTTCGCCCGAGGCGGTGGCAGCACCAGTCACAGTCCTGGCTCTACGAGTCACTCCAACTCCTGGGGCGGCAGCACGACGCACGAAGCCGGCGAGGGCACCGAGCACACGAACGCCTACGGCGGCAGCACCGCGCACGCGTACGGTGGCGGAACGGAGCACACCAACATGTACGGCGGCAGCACCTACGGGAAGGCCGGCGAAGGCGCTTACCACACGTACCCGTCGGGAGCGACCGCGTATCACCCGCCGGGGTATCCCGCCTACCCGACGTACCCGGCCTATCATCCACCCGTCGCGGTGCCGTATTACTCGGCGGGGTGCTACGGCTGCGCAGCCGCTGCCGGTGCGGTGGTGGGCATGGCGGCAGGCGCGGCAGTGGCGTCCGCCAATACGGCTGCCGCGACTTCGAGCGCCTATGCGGCGGGCGTTGCCACCGGCACTACCAACGCGGCGGCGGCGACGGGTGCGGCGTACAGCGCCGGCGTGGCAGCCGGTGCGGCCGCCGCCACCGTGCCGGCGTCGGGAACGTGGGTCATGGGGATGAACTACTCGAATCTGCCCGGCGGCTGTGCCACACCCAACGTGCAGGGCGCGACGTATTACCTGTGCGGCAACACGTGGTTCAAGCCGTCGTTCGGTGCGAACGGCGTTTTCTACACGGTCGTCCCGACGCCCTGATCATCGCGGGCGAGGTGCACGATCATCATCGTGCGCGGCCGGCGACAGTGGAATCACCCGCCCGCTGGGCGGCGGCGCCGGCCAGGACGGCTGCAGCGTCACGTGATCGATGCCGTATTCGCGCGCAAGCATCCTTTGCGCGGACGCCAGCACCCGCGGCCACGCCGAACCGTTCTCGAGCATCAGGTGCGCGGAGAGCGCAACGTGCTCCGCGCCCATGTTCCACACGTGCAGATCGTGAACGCCCGTCACGCCGGATAGCGCCGCCAGCGAGCGCCCGATTGCATCGTAGGAGAGATGCGCGGGCACGCGTTCCATCAGCACGCCGGTCGACTGGCGCAGGAGGTCGAAGGTCGAGCGCAGGATCAGCAGCGCGACGACGAGCGACAGGATCGGATCGATCGGCATCCACCCGGTCGCGTAGATGACGGCCCCGGCGACCAGTGCCGCGACGGATCCCAGCAGATCGCCGAAGACGTGCAGCAGCGCGCCACGCGCATTGATGCCGCTCGCCGTGCGCGCAAGCATGACGGCGACGACGACGTTGACGACCATGCCGCAGGCCGCGATCGCCATGACGATCGGTCCGGACACGGATTCCGGCGCAAGCAGCCGCCGCACGGCCTCCACCGCGATCCAGACAACGAGCGCCAGCATCGCAAGCGCATTGACGAACGCCGCGAGAACCTCCGCCCGCGCATAGCCATAGGTTGCACGCTGCGACGGCGGCCGCCTTGCGACGGCGGCCGCAATCAGTGCGACGACGAACGAAGCGGCGTCCGTCACCATGTGGCCCGCGTCGGAAATGAGAGCGAGCGAGCCGGCGAGCCAGCCGCCAAGCGCTTCGACGGCGGCAAATCCGGCCGTCAATGCCAACGCAATCCAAAGCGCACGCGAAGTGGCGTCGGCGTTCGCGTCGACGGACGCGTGCGCGTGGCTATGGCGATGCGGGGAGGTTGGAGAATGCGCGGAGGATTTCATTGACTTGGGCCGCAAGGAACGGCCCTGCCATTGTCTGCCGCGCGCATCACGATCGCAATCGTCCCGCACAAGCGACGCGAGGTGCCGTTCGGGCACCTCATCGCGATTCGTCGTGCAGCCTGACCGGACCCTGGTCTTCGGGGTGCCGGCCCTGCTTGCCCGCGTAGAACGCACGGAGGGTCTCCATGTCGGCCACGACGTCGCCCGTGAGATCAATGTACGCGCCAACGCCGATTTCGCGCGCCGGAAAATCGATGTAACCGAGCGCCAGCGGCACCCGCGCCGCGCGCGCGATCCGGTAAAACCCGGACTTCCAGTACTCGGTGCGGCCGCGCGTTCCTTCCGGCGCCAGAGCGAGCATGAACTCGTCGCGCCGCGCGAACTCCCGCTCTATTTCTCCGGCGAATCCCTGAGGGGCGCGGCGATTGACCGGAATGCCGCCCCACCGGACCAGCAGCGGACGGAGCGGCCAGCGGAACAACGTGTCCTTGCCGACGAAATGGATGCGCAGCCCGATCACCGCCTTGGCGAGCAGGCCCACGATCGTGTCCCAATTCGAGGTGTGAGGATAGAAGATCGCCACGCAGCGCCGCGGCACCGGACGCAGCAGCCGTATCTTCCATCCCGCCGCGCGCAGCACCCACGCGGCGAGGCGAGGCACTACACCCAATACAAGTGGGCGGAGGACGAGAGGAGCCGACGGAAACTCGGGCGATTCGGTGGGCAAAGGGGGGAGCGCAGAATGGCTTTGGGCGCGACCGTCGCGCGATCCAGTCTAGCAAATGCACTGCCACGCGTTGCGCCCCGACGATAGAATGTGAAGGTGGCGAGGCTCGACGACCCCGAATTCGTGCGCAGGATAGATGCTGCGCTTCCGCAGACGCAATGCCGGCGCTGCGGCTACGACGCGTGCCTGCCCTATGCCGAAGCGGTGGCGGCCGGCGTCGCGATCAATCGCTGCCCGCCTGGCGGCGACACGGTCATCGCAGCGCTCGCCGCGTTGACCGGCCGCCCCGTCGTGCCCCTCGATGGCACGCGCGGCAAACACGCGCTGCTCGCCGTCGCGCGCATCGACGAGACGTGGTGCATCGGATGCACGAAATGCATCGACGCATGCCCGGTCGACGCGATCGTCGGCGGCGCCAAGCGCATGCACGTGGTGCTGACCGCACTCTGCACCGGCTGCGAGCTCTGCCTGCCTCCCTGTCCCGTCGACTGCATCGACATGATGCCGGCCGGACGGGCTTGGAGCCCGGCGGACGCGAACGCCGCACGCGAACGCCTGGAGGCACGCGCCCGGCGAGATGAATCGCGGCGAACCAATTCGTCCATCGATTCCGTTTTCGGGCAGGCAACCGACGGCCCCGCGGCGCGGCCTTCGAAGGCCGACGCCGCCGCCGCCGCGCTTGCTCGCGCTCGGGAACGCCGCGCGACGATGCGCAATCGCTCGCCATGATGCGTCCGCGTGAAATTGTCGTCGCCTTGGTGTGCGCTGCGCTTGCATCCGCCGTCGACGCAGCCACCGGCGGCGTCGAGGGCTACTCCGTGGCGCTCGACATCCGCTGGGACGACCGCAACCCCGCTGTCGCCGAGCAGCGATTGCAAGGCGAGCTTGCGCAGTGGCTCGCCGACGATCCGCGACACCTGATCGTCGCGACGCAGATCGCGCGTGCGCAGGGTCTCCTTCACCGGTTCGCCGAGGCTCACGGGACGCTCGACGCGGTCGCCGCCCGACAGGACGGCATGCCGTCACTCGTTCGCATCCGGTATCTGCTCGAACGAGGGCGGCTGTTCCGGGCGGCAGGAGCCTACGGGCGCGCAGCACCGCTGATCGCCCAGGCGCTCGAACTTGCCGCGTGCGCCGGGGAAGCGTCGTACATGCGCGAGGCCGCCGGTATGCTGGACGACGCCGAAATCACCGCCGAGGCGGAGCCGTCCGCGCCATGAGCCCGCAGAAGCGGCGCACGCTGTTCGAGCGACTTCGGGCAGCGGATCCGAATCCGCAATCCGAGCTCCTGCACCACTCGCCGTTCGAGCTACTCGTCGCGGTGGTGCTGTCGGCACAGGCCACCGACAAGGGCGTCAACAAGGCCACGGCGAAGCTTTTCCCCGTCGCGCGAACGCCGACCGCGATGGTGAAGCTCGGCGTCGGCGGACTGATTCCCTATGTGCAGTCGATCGGCCTCTTTCGCAACAAGGCGAAGAACATCGTCGCGCTGTCCGAGATACTGCTGCGAGAGCACGGCGGCGGCGTGCCTGCCGATCGCGAGGCTCTCGAGAGGCTTCCGGGAGTCGGTCGCAAGACAGCCAACGTCATCCTGAACGTGGCGTTCGGCCAACCGACAATCGCTGTCGACACCCACATCTTCCGCGTGGCCAACCGGATGGGACTTGCGCCGGGAAAGACACCCGAAGCGGTCGAGCAGAAGCTGCTGAAGTTCGTGCCGGACGAGTACAAGCTCCATGCGCATCACTGGCTGATCCTGCACGGGCGCTACGTGTGCACGGCGCGATCGCCGAAATGCGGCGAGTGCCCGGTCCGCGACCTGTGCGGTTACCGCGACAAGACGGCGTAGCGCGATGTTCGCGCCGACCCGCGACGAGGCGCGCCGTTTCCTGGTCGAGACGTGGGCGAAATACCGCGCGGGTGCGCCGCTAGCAGGACTCGAACCGATCGCCGCTCGATTGATCGCGCTACATCCCGAATATCACGAGGTGTTCGGGAATCCCGAGCGCTTCGTCGACCGCGATTGGCACGCCGAGAGCGGCGAGCCCAATCCGTTCCTTCACCTCTCCCTCCACCTTGCCGTGGCGGAACAGCTCGGGATCGACCAGCCGCCGGGAATACGCGCGCAGTTCGAGCGGCTTCGCGCGGCACGAGGCGACGAGCACGCGGCGTTCCACGGACTGCTGGAGTGCCTGGGCGAGGTGATCTGGTCGGCGCAGCGGCACGGTGCGCCACTCGATGCGGCGCTCTACCTCAAGTGTCTCGAACGGCAGCAGTAGCGATGCGCCGGGCGAGGTGCCTGGTCGGCGGGCACGCGTTCACGCTGAGACGGCATGCCGCCGGCGGTCCTGAGGCCTGCCAGGAATCCAGATGCGTGATCGTCGGGCCCCGATACGCACCGCGCTGCGCTGGCTGCTCCATCACGACTGACATGGATGCATCCGTCGAGGCGTCCATGGGGCGCCTGCGCATTTCAAATTTGGACGAGCGTGAGGTACTTTTGCCTTAGACTATCGCTGAACCAATCGCGAACGGTTCATGCGGCGCCCTTATGGGGGAGGAACAAGTGAAAAGAATTTCAGTCTCGGCAGCGTCTGTTCTTGGCGGCGTTTCTGGTGCAGGGTTTCGCCCTGGCCGCTTCCATCACGGTGCACAACACCGGCGTCAATTCGTCGAATGTCCTTGTCGCGCCCGGAGCACAGGCCTCCTTCTGGAAGCTTTCCGCCCAGCCCGCGGGCGGCGGCCAAACGATCGGCAGCAACCCCTTCCGGTATTTCCACATCAACTATTTCGCCGACACGGCGACCGCCGCCTGGGTGGCACCGCAGGCCAACGGAAACGCAGGCGTTCTCGGCGACTATACCTACGACCTCGTGATCGATCTCGCAGGACGCGACCCGGCGTCAGCCTCCATTAGCGGAACGTTCGGAACCGATAACGGCGGCTCGATCTCGCTCAATTCCAATCCGCCTGTTGCGACAACGGGCTTCGCCGCCTTCGGTACGTCAACAGCCTTCACGATCAACAGTGGCTTTGTCGCGGGTTTGAACACCATTCACCTGAACGTGACCAATGGAACCGACCCCACCGCATTTTTTGTAGAGTTCACGAGTGCAGCGGCAAACGCGGTTCAGGCTCAGAACCCCATTCCGGCCATTTCACGGCGAGACTGATCGGTCTTGCGCTGCTATTGGCGGGTCTGGGATCGCTTCTGGCGAGGAAGGGAAAATCGTTTCGATGACAGGCATGTTCTGACGGGGACGTTCCCCCGGCCCAAAGCGCGATTGCGGCGGGACATGCGATGGCCCGGTCCGTGGACTGCAGAGAATTCGGTTCGCCGCCACGGGAATGCCGAGAAAGCAAAAGGGCGCCCGCGAGCGCCCTTTCGATTGGCACTGCGTGCGCTCAATATTTCGCGGAGAGCACCGCCGGCTGCGCCGCGTAGTAGGACGCAACATTGTCGATGTCGTCCTTCGTCAGGCCCGCCGCAAAGCCCTGCATGATCGGATTCCTGCGCTGGCCGGACTTGTAGTCGCGCAGCGCCTTCGCGAGATAATCGCGATGCTGTCCCGCGAGCTTCGGAAAATCGGGCGCAACGCTGTTGCCGTCGGCACCGTGACAGGCCGCGCAAACCTCGGCGGCCTTCGCCTTGCCCGCTTCGGGACTCGCCGCACCGACGGCCGCTGACATCGACCCGGACGCCGCCAGCGCGATGAGCATCAACGATAGACGGTTCATCATTTCACCTTCGTCGCGAGGCCGCTCTGGCCGTAGTACGCCGCCACGTCCGCCATGTCCTTGTCGGTCAGCGACGCGGCGATGGCGCGCATCGACGGATGGCTGCGCTCGCCCGACTTGTACTCGCCCAGCGCCTTCACGATGTAGGCCGGGTGCTGACCGGCAATTCGCGGAACCTGGTAGACCTCGGGAAACGCGGTGCGCCAACCCTCGATGCCATGGCAGCCCTGGCACATCTGTACCTTGAGCGCGCCCTGCGCTGCGCTTCCCGCGCCGGCATCCTGCGCCAGGGCGCTCCCGGTCATCGTCACGGCCGCGAGCGCAGCAGTGGTTGCCGCAGCACGCGCTATCAGGTGATTCATCGTCGTACTTCCGCAAAGTGTGCCGGCCGTGAGGGTCTGGCCGAGATTGTGCGGCCTGGGCACCGCCTGTCCCGCCGGACGGCTTGCCGCACTCGCCGAAAAAACTGTGCGATTCTAGGGGCTGCGCGTTGCGGGGTCAAATGCGAGGCGGCTGCCGGACGAGCGTCCGGTTGTATTGCCAAACCGCGAGGAGAGGAATCCGACCCGCCCCGAGGCCTCACTTTTCCAGAAACTTGAGCTTGTCCTTGACGCCCTTCCACTCGTCGGCATCCCCGGGCGCCGGCTTGCGCTCGATGATGGGCTTCCACTTCTTGGCGAGTTCGGCGTTGATGGCCGTGAATTGCTTCTGGTCATCAGGCACGTCGTCCTCCGCAAAGATCGCCTCGACCGGGCATTCGGCGACGCAGAGCGTGCAGTCGATGCACTCGTCGGGATCGATGACGAGGAAATTCGGACCTTCGCGAAAGCAGTCGACCGGGCAAACGTCGACACAATCGGTGTACTTGCAGCGAATGCAGCTCTCGGTGACGACATAGGTCATGCGAACGGTCCCGCAGGTCAACGGTTGATTTTACCAAATCGGACCCCATCCTTGGCGCCAGGCAGGGGTGCTTGCACGCGCAAGGGGCTTCGGCTACCGTAGGTTACTTTGTGGGGCGCCGGGCCGCGCCCGCGCCGATCCACCACTTCCCTGCCCCGCGCACCGCACGAGGATCCCATGAGCGAAAACATCAAGCACGTATCAGACGCCACGTTCGACAAGGACGTTCTCCAATCGCAGACCCCGGTCCTGGTTGACTACTGGGCCGAATGGTGCGGCCCGTGCAAGATGATCGCGCCGGTCCTGGAGGACCTTGCCCGCGACTACGCCGGCAAGCTGACGGTGGCGAAACTGGACATCGACGCGAATCCGGGCACGACCAGCCAATTCGGCATCCGGGGCATCCCCACGCTGATCCTGTTCAAGGGCGGCAAGGCCCATGCCCAGAAGGTCGGCGCGCTTTCGAAGTCGCAACTCGCCGCATTTGTTGACAGCAACCTTTGAACCCGATAACCTGATTTTCGTGCCGCGCCGCCCTCCGGTCTTCCCGGGGCGGCCCTGCGGCAGGATTCGAGGCGCCGCCGGACGATTCCTGGCGCCTTCCCGGGAGCCTTCCCGGGCCCATCTCCCCGCATTCCCACCCGCGGCGATCAACGCCGATGCGGCCGCCCCCAGCCCTTTCCGCGCACCACCATGCAACTCTCAGAACTCAAGTCCAAACCGGTCACCGAATTGGTCGACATGGCCAACGCCAGCGAACTCGAGGGCGCCAACCGGATGCGCAAGCACGACCTCATCTTCGCGATGCTGCGACAGCAGGCGAAGAAGGGCGAAAGCATCTTCGGCGACGGCACGCTCGAAATTCTCCCTGACGGCTTCGGGTTCCTTCGCTCGCCCGACACGAGCTACCTCGCCGGCACCGACGACATCTACATTTCGCCCTCGCAGATCCGCCGCTTCAACCTTCATACCGGCGACACCATCGAGGGGGAGATCCGGACACCCAAGGACGGCGAACGCTACTTCGCGCTGGTCAAGGTCGACAAGGTCAACGGCGAGCCGCCGGAGAATGCCAAATCCAAGATCCTGTTCGAGAACCTGACGCCGCTCTTTCCCGACGAGCCGCTGGTCCTCGAGCGCGATATCAAGGCCGAGGAAAACATGACCGGCCGGATCATCGACATCATCGCGCCGATCGGCAAGGGCCAGCGCGGCCTGCTGGTGTCGTCGCCGAAGTCCGGCAAGACCGTGATGCTGCAGCATGTCGCGCATTCGATCGCGGCGAATTACCCCGATGTCGTGCTGATCGTTCTCCTGATCGACGAGCGGCCCGAGGAAGTGACGGAAATGCAGCGCTCGGTACGCGGCGAGGTGGTGTCCTCGACGTTCGACGAACCCGCGACGCGCCACGTGCAGGTTGCAGAAATGGTGATCGAAAAGGCGAAGCGCCTGGTCGAGCACAAGAAGGACGTCGTGATCCTGCTCGACTCGATTACGCGCCTCGCGCGGGCGTACAACACCGTGGTGCCGGCGTCCGGCAAGGTGCTGACCGGCGGTGTCGACGCCAACGCGCTGCAGCGTCCCAAGCGATTTTTCGGCGCGGCGCGCAACATCGAGGAAGGCGGCTCGCTGACGATCATTGCAACGGCGCTGATCGACACGGGCTCGCGGATGGACGACGTGATC
The DNA here is from genome assembly GCA_963726765.1 of uncultured beta proteobacterium. GTDB lineage: Bacteria > Pseudomonadota > Gammaproteobacteria > Burkholderiales > Casimicrobiaceae > CAIWHR01. The sequence goes on from CAVSDH010000006.1 coordinate 358,696, forward strand.
TACGAGGAGTTCAAGGGCACCGGCAACATGGAAATCCACCTCGACCGCCGGATGGCCGAAAAGCGCATCTATCCGGCGATCAACGTGAACCGGTCCGGGACGCGCAAGGAAGAACTCCTCCTGAAGCCCGAGGTGCTCCAGAAGGTCTGGGTGCTGCGCAAGCTCCTCTATCCGATGGACGAGCTCGAGGCGACGGAATTCCTGGTCGACAAGGTCAAGCAGACGAAGTCCAACGCGGAGTTCTTCGACGCGATGCGCCGGGGCTGATCGCCGCCCCAATGCGTTTGCGTAACTCGCTGTCGTAACAGTACTTTTCTTGAGCAGCCCCGAAGGTGAGCGGGCCGCGAATATTGCATTGCAGCGCGAATAAAGTGATAATTGTCGTTTTGCCGCGGCCGGGGTCTGGCGTTCGAATCCTTTGCCCCCATGTAATGCGGCGCCGGTCCCGGCGCACCTCCACGGGCAATCAAGCCCCGGTGCGTGGACCGATGACGAGGACACCATGAAAACCGGCATCCACCCGAACTACGGCGACATCCAGGTCACCTGCAGTTGCGGCAACGTTTTCGCAACGCGATCGACCGTTGTGAAGCCGCTGCATGTCGAAGTCTGCTCAGCCTGCCACCCGTTCTACACGGGCAAGCAGAAGGTGATGGACACGGCAGGCCGCATCGACAAGTTCCGCCAGCGCTATGCGGCCAAGCCGGCCGTCGCCAAGGCGCCCCCGCCCGCAAAGGTTCCCGCGGGAAAGGCTGCCGCCGCGAAAGGCGCCCGCGGCGAAGGCCTGACTGCGCGCGTCGAAACGCGCGACAATACGCGGGCCTGCCCTGTCCGGCGCCCCGTGCGGAAAAGGCAGCCTCGGCTGCCTTTTTCTTTAGCGCCTTCGCGGGCGCCGCGCATGCGCAGCATCCCCTTTCGCACAATCCCATGGTCCGCCCCGCTCACAGCGCAACCCTTGCCCGCGACTCCGAGTCGACGCTGAGCCCGGCGGGGCCCTACCGCGCCCTCAAGCAATTCGGGCTCGTTATGCTGTGCGGCGTCTGGGTCCTGCTCGGCCTGGTCGGGCACGATCCCTGGAAGACGGAAGATGCGACCTCGTTCGGGATCGTCTACGAAATGATGCAGGGCAGCGACCTCCTGACGCCCAATCTCGCAGGCGAGCCCTTCGTCGACCGTCCGCCACTCGTGTATGCGCTCGCGGCGACGACCGGCAGGCTGACGGCAGGCTTCCTGTCCGCGCACGACGCGGCCCGGCTTGCCGCAGGGCTGCTGCTGGGATTGACGCTGTTCCTTCTCGCGCTCACAGGACTGGAGCTCTTCGGCCGCAACTTCAGGTGGATGCCGGTGCTGCTGTTCGTGGGCTGCGTCGGGTTATGGGATCGGGCGCACCAGCTCTCGCCCGAACTCGGCTTGCTCACCGGGATTGCCGCTGCGCAATACGGCTTTGCGCTCGCCTTGCGGCGTCCTGCGCTGGGTGGCGCAGCGCTGGGAATCGGCATTGCGATCGCGTTCCTGTCCCGCGGCTTCCTGGGGCCACTCTGGATCGCACTCACGGCGATCGCGCTACCGCTCGCATTTGTGCGCTGGCGCTCGGGACGATACGCGGCGACTGCGGCGATCGCGCTTGTGATCGCGCTGCCACTCTGTGCAGCCTGGCCGATCGCGCTTGCCACGGTCGCGCCGGCCGACCTGGCCGCATGGTGGAGTGCGCAGTCGTGGACGGATTATTTCGGTCCGATGTCGCCGAAAGCGCCAGCCGATCCGGTGGTGGTAGTGAAGAACATCGTGTGGTTCGCCTGGCCCGCCCTCCCGCTTGCCGCCTGGACCCTCTGGACCCGCGGTCGCGGCTTCAACGGCGGACTCTCGACACCCGCGATCGAGCTTCCGGGCACGCTTGCCCTCGCGATCTTCGTCTCGATTGCGATGATGGCCGATCCGCGCGTCGCGTACCTCATGCCGATTCTGCTGCCGCTCGCCCTTCTGGGCGCGCTCGAGATCGACACGCTGAAGCGCGGCTACTCCGGTGCGCTCGACTGGTTCGGTATCCTCACTTTCGGGCTGGCAGCGGCAATTGCCTGGTGGCTTTGGTTCGACGCCCTTGCAAGCGGAATGTCGACGCCGGTCGCACGGCTCCTGCGCGACACGGAGGCGGGTTACCGGCCGGAGTGGCAGTGGCTCGCGGTAGCCGTGTCGGCGATGCTCACGTTCCTGTGGCTCGCCCTCGTGCGCCCGGCACGCCGCTCGAATCGACGCGCGGTGCTCAATTGGGCAGCAGGGATGACGCTGCTCTGGGCGCTCTACTCGACGATTTGGCTTCCCTATCTCGATTCGCGGCGCAGCTATCGGACCATGGCGCAGTCGATGGCCCCACACCTGCCCGCAAAAGGTTGTGTGGCGAGTCGCAATCTCGGTGAACCGCAACGCGCACTGTTCCGGTATTTCGCGGGACTCGTGACCGTCCGTGAAGAGACGACACCGATGCACGACTGCGCGACGTTGCTCGTCCAGTACGGCCGTGTCGAACGCACACCTGCCGCCCCCGAAGGCTGGAGCGTCACCTGGGAGGGTCACCGCCGCGGTGACGACACCGAGCGTTTCGTGCTCTACACGAGGACTGCGCCTTGAGGTTCATCGACGAAGCCACGATCGAAGTTGTCGCGGGCGACGGCGGCAACGGCTCGGCATCGTTCCGGCGCGAGAAGTACATTCCGCGCGGAGGACCCGACGGCGGCGACGGCGGGCACGGCGGCAGCATCTACGCGGTGGCCGATCGCAACATCAACACGCTGATCGACTACCGTTTTGCGCGCCTGCATCGCGCGAAGCACGGGGAAGGTGGTCGCGGGGCCGACCAATACGGCAAGGGCGCGGAGGACATCGTGCTGCGCATGCCCGTCGGCACGGTCATCACCGACGCGGATACCGGCGGATTGATTGCCGACCTGGCGGCGCACGAGCAGAAGGCGCTGCTCGCCAAGGGCGGCAAGGGCGGACTCGGCAACATCCACTTCAAGTCGAGCACGAACCGCGCGCCGCGGCAGTTCACACCCGGCGAGGAAGGCGAGCGGCGGCGCCTGCACCTCGAGCTCAAGGTACTGGCCGACGTCGGACTCCTCGGGATGCCGAACGCCGGCAAGAGCACGTTCATCCGCGCGGTATCGGCGGCGCGGCCCAAGGTCGCCGACTATCCGTTCACCACGCTCGCACCCAATCTCGGCGTCGTGCGCACCGATGCCAACCGAAGCTTCGTCGTTGCCGACATCCCGGGATTGATCGAAGGCGCCGCCGACGGCGCGGGGCTGGGGCACCAATTCCTTCGCCACCTGCAGCGGACGCGACTCCTGTTGCACGTCGTGGACCTCGCGCCGTTCGATCCCGATGCCGATCCGGTGCGGGACGCGCGAGCGATCGTCAACGAGTTGAAACGGTACGATCCGGCGCTTCACGACAAACCGCGCTGGCTCGTGCTGAACAAACTCGACCTCGTTCCGGCGGACCAGCGCGACGGCCGCATCAAGGCCTTCATCAAGGCTTACCGCTGGAAGGGGCCGGTGTTCGCGGTCGCCGCCGTGAACGGCGAAGGCTGCCGGGAAGTCGCATTTGCGATCCAGGCCTGGCTCGACGCCCACCCTGCATACGCATCGACCCCGATCGATGCAACGGAGCCGGCCGCAACGGCTGCGAGAACCTGAGACAAGAAGCTCGCGCTCCACGCATGAGCACGCCCGTCGCCTCCGCCAAGCGCATTGTCGTCAAGGTGGGTTCCAGCCTGGTCACCGATGAGGGTCGCGGGCTCGACCACGCCGCCGTCGCGCGCTGGGCGGGGGAAATCGCGGCACTCAAGCGCACGGGCCGCGAGATCGTGCTGGTTTCGTCCGGTGCAATCGCCGAAGGCGTGAAACGCCTGGGCTGGCGCGCGCGGCCTTCCACCATGCACGAATTGCAGGCTGCCGCCGCTGTCGGTCAGATGGGGTTGGTACAGGCCTATGAAGCGGCGTTTGCCCAATTCGGATTGCACACGGCGCAGATCCTGCTCACGCACGATGACCTGGCCGACCGTCGCCGGTATCTCAATGCGCGCTCGACGCTGGTCACGCTTCTCGCGCTTGACGTCATCCCCGTCATCAATGAGAACGACACCGTTACCACGGACGAGATTCGCTTCGGCGACAACGACACGCTGGGCGCGCTGGTCACGAATCTGATCGAGGCGGACGTGCTGGTGCTGCTCACCGACCAGCAAGGACTCTATAGCGCCGACCCGCGGCTGGACGCCGCGGCGACCCTCGTGCGAAGCGCGCGTGCCGGCGACCCGGCGCTCGAGGCGATGGCCGGCGGCGTCGGCAGCGCCATCGGCCGCGGCGGCATGCTGACCAAGATCCTCGCCGCGAAGCGCGCAGCGCGCTCGGGCGCGTCGACCGTCATCGCCTGCGGTCGCGAGGAGCGCATCCTGTCGCGGCTCGCTGCCGGCGAGGCGATAGGTACGTTGCTGCTGGCGGATGAAATCTCGCTGGCCGCCCGCAAGCAGTGGCTCGCCGACCACCTTCAGCTCGCCGGACGCCTCACGCTCGATGCGGGCGCCGTGCGCGCACTCATGCGCGACGGCAAGAGTCTGCTGCCGATCGGCGTGATATCGGTCACCGGCGATTTCGAGCGTGGCGAGGTCGTCGGGTGCTTCGATCCCGACGGCCGGGAAATCGCGCGCGGGCTCGTCAACTACGGCGCGCAGGAAGCAGCGCGAATATTGCGCAAGCCCTCGTCCGAGATCGAAGCTGTCCTCGGCTACGTCGACGAACCGGAATTGATACACAGGGACAACATGGTGTTGCTCGCATGACACGCGCAACACCATGTTGCGGCGGAGGCCAACTTGGCGCGCAGCGGCACGTTTCCACCTGGTCGGTTGAGGACAGATGTGCCGCATTGGGGAGCATCGACGCCCGCGACAGGTTGCCCTAGAATTCCGTCATGAACGGACGGGATCGGCACGGTGCACCGCACGGTCGATCGAGTCGTCACAATATCTACCCGGGGAGACACTGATATGGCACTGATCGATCGCGTCAAGAACATCCTGGTCACGCCGAAAACCGAATGGCCGACCATCGCCGGGGAAACGGCATCGACCCAGTCGATCTACGTCGGGTACGTGCTCATACTTGCGGCGATCGGCCCGGTTGCCATGGCGCTCAAAGGCGGGCTGCTGGGATTGACCTTTGCGGTATTGAGTTACGTCGTCGCCCTGGCGGTCGCCTACCTGCTCGCGCTGATCGTCGATGTCCTTGCGCCGTCCTTCGGCGGCGAAAAGGATTTCGTCCAATCGCTCAAGCTCGTCGCCTATTCGTACACCGCCGCGTGGATTGCGGGCATCGCCAACCTGCTGCCGTTCATCGGCGCGATCGTCGGGTTGCTGGCGGCGATCTATACGGTCTACACGTTCTACCTGGGCGCTGCCGTGCTGAAGAAATGCGCACCGGAAAAGGCCGTCGGATTCACGATCGTCGTCGTCGTCTGCGGGATCGTCCTGGGCGTCGTCGTCGGCGGCTTCCTGCTGTCGGCCATGCTGGGCGGAGGCATGGGTGGCATGTCCGGTCTCGGTACGATCCGATGATCCGGCAGGCTCTCCTCGCTACGATCCTCGCCCCGGTCGCGGCACTCGCCGCCTCGACCATGCAGCCCGGGCAATGGGAATCGACGGTGTCCGTCGCCCGCCCGGGTCGCGTGCCGCTGATTTCAACCGACAGCGACTGCGTCACGCAAAAGGAAATCGACGACGGCAGCAAGTCGTTGCCGAAGCCGGGCGACAATTGCGACCTGACGAACGTCGCGACCACCGACGGCAAGACGACCTATGATTTTTCCTGCCGGGACGGGGACATCGTACGGACGGGACACGCTGCATTCGCGATCGAGGCGACGCGGTACGAGGGAAAGCTCGACGTCAACTCGCGCAAGGGCGGCAGCGGCCCCGAGATCGCATCGTCGATGACCTGGACCGCGCGCCGCGTCGGAGCGTGCAAGTAGCGGCGCGAGCGGCGGAGAGGGGCCCCGAGCGCGAAGCGCGCAGGGGATCGGAGCAATCGCGAGTCGCCGCTGGAGGCCGACAACTCGCCCGGCGCATGGCTCTCCCGACGCGGAGGCCGAGGCGCGAGCGGCGGAGAGGGGCCCGAACGCGCGATCGGCGAGCAGGGGCCCCAAGCACTGCTTGGGGATGCGAGCAAACGGGAGCGCGTTCGGAGGCCGACAGATCGAATTTGCCACTGGCACGACCAGTGCGGAGGCCGAACCGAGCGCGAAGCGCGCAGGGGATCGGAGCAATCGCGAGTCGCCGCGGAGGCCGACAACTCGCCCGGCGCATGGCTCTCCCGACGCGGAGGCCGAGGCGCGAGCGCAGGCCGCTAATCCCCGTTGCGCACGGACGGGTCGGAGTAGGACGGCGGCATCACCGGGTGCGCAAACCCGTAGAGCCGCTCGCGGCGCGTCTGCGGACGTTGGTGAAGGTACCGCTCAAGTTCCGTCAGTGCGCGCCGGTAGACCTCGCGCTTGAACTCGATCACCGATTCGAGGGGCACCCAGTAGTCGTGCCAGCGCCAGGCGTCGAATTCCGGTCGCTCGTTAGCGCGAAGCTTGACGTCAGTGTCGCGCCCGACAAGCCGGAGCAGATACCAGATCTGCTTCTGCCCGCGGTAGCTTCCCCGCCACTCGCGCTTCACCCAGTGCTGCGGCACCTCGTAACGCAGCCAGTCACGCGTGCGACCGAGAATCCTGACATGGAGCGGTTGGAGCCCGACTTCCTCGTGCAGTTCCCGGTACATCGCCTGCTCGGGCGTTTCGCCGGGATTGATGCCGCCTTGCGGAAATTGCCACGAGTGTTCCCGGATCCTTTTGCCCCAAAAAACCTGATTCTTCGCGTTGACGACGACGATGGCTACGTTCGGGCGATAACCGTCGCGGTCCAGCATCGCGGTCACCCCGAAAATTTGGTTGCCCCGATTGTTCCACAGATCGCGGCGGTTGGAAAGGCAGCGGCCTGCAGACCAGGGGCTCGCGCATCGCGCGGTCATCCTGCCGCGGCGCCCGCAGCGGTCGCCGCACGCTCGCCCGGCACGGCCACGAGCGAAAGCTTGCGATCCCGCCGCAGCACGACGAGTGTGAGCGCGCGGCCGATCGCCTCGGCGCCGAGCGCGCGCTGAAGGTGGTCGACATTCGCGATCGGCTCGCCGTCGAGCGCCACGATGGTGTCACCGGAAGCAATGCCGGCTGCAGTCGCCGGCGATCCGCGTTCCACCGACTGGATGCGAACGCCGGTTTCTCGCGCAAGACCGAAATGGCGAACGACGCGACGCGGCAGGGAAACCGTTTCACCGCCGACGCCGAGCCACGCGCGCCTCACACGGCCGTCACGAATGAGGGCGATCGCCACGCGCTCCGCGGCAGATGCGGCGATCGCGAAGCAAATTCCCTGAGCCGGGAGGATGACCGCGGTGTTGACGCCGATCACTTCGCCGCGCGCGTCGACGAGCGGGCCGCCGGAGTTGCCGGGATTGAGCGCCGCATCCGTCTGCAGCACGTTGTCCAGCAGGCGACCGGTCTGCGCGCGCATCGAGCGGCCCAGGGCGCTCACGATCCCCGCGGTGACCGTATGCTGGAATCCGTAGGGGCTGCCGATCGCAATGGCGATCTGGCCCACGGCGACCCGTGCCGAATCACCGAGCCGGCACCACGCGAGATCGGGCGCCCCGACCTTGAGCAGAGCGAGATCCGAGTCCGGATCGTCGCCGACGATTTCCGCCGGCGCGTGTCGCCCGTCCGCCAAGACGACCTCGATCTCCGCGGCGCCGCCGGCGACATGGCTGTTGGTGAGGAGGTAACCGTCAGGCGTGATGAAAAAACCCGAGCCCGCGCCGTCGGACCGCGATCCCCGCCCACCGCGCCGGCGCCGGACGCCGACGTGCGCAACCGCCGGCGCGACCCGCGCGACGGCCGCCGTCACCGCGGCCGAGTACGCATCGTGGAGCGCGGCATCGGGGAGCGACGCACCGGGTGCGTCGTCGGACGATGCGGCCAGGGCCCGCGCGGGGTAGTCGAGAGGCACGCCCGTGAACATGGCGCCTGCAGCTTCGATTTCAAGCAATCGCCCGCCCACGATCGCTGCCATGGGATTGCCGGACCGGCGTAACATCGGCGCAAGGGCGAAAGTGGCGCTGCTCATGCGAGGATGCTTGTTGTGACGACGGACAAGGTCGAGGGCGAGCGCTACTGCCTCTACGACCGCGCGGCAATCGATGCAGTGCTCGATCGGATGGCGGCAGCCGCCGCCGCCCTGCTGCGCGATGCCGAGGACCCCGCCCTGCTCGGCATCCTGCGCCGCGGCGCGCCGCTCGCGGCGATGATGCAGGCGAAGCTCCGCGACCAATTCTCGCTGGCGATCCCACGCCTCGAGCTCAAATTCAAGCGCTATGCGGACGACCTCGCATTGCTGCATCCCGACACGGAACTCGTCGAGAATGCCGAGATCGCCGGTCGCGATCTCACGCGCGCGACGGTACTCGTCGTCGACGACGTTCTCTATCGCGGGCATTCGCTGGCGCGGGTCATCGCCTACCTCGCGCAGCGGCGAACGCCTGTCATCCGGGCAGCGGTGCTCGCCGACCGCTGCGTCGCGTGCCTTCCCGTACGCGCCGACATCGTCGGTATCCGGCTGCAACTCGCGCCTGAGGATGTCGTCGAATGCAATGTGCCGCCCTACGAAACCGATCTCGGAATCGAGCTGTTGCGGCAACGACGCGGCTGAGCAAAGGCGCGGTCGCCAGGCGTCACAATCCCGAGGTCAGGTCCGTGATGGCTTCTCGACGTGCCCGCCGAACTGGAATCGCATCGCCGAGAGCAGCTTGTTCTGGAAGTCGGCTTCGCCGCGCGACGTGAACCGCGCCGCGAGCGCCGCGGTGAGTACCGGCACCGGCACGCCCTCGTCGATCGCCGCCTTGATCGTCCATCGCCCTTCGCCGGAGTCCGATACACGTCCGGCGAAGTTGGCAAGCGCCGCGTCCTCCGCAAGTGCCGCGGCGGTGAGATCGAGCAGCCACGACGAAATGACGCTGCCGCGTCTCCAGACTTCCGCAATGTCCGCGAGCTCGAATTCGTAGCGATAGTGCTCGGGGTCGCGCAGCGGCGTGGTCTCGGCATCGACCGTGCGGGTTGCGGCGCCCGCATTGGCGCCACGCAGCACGCTCATGCCTTCGGCGTAGGCAGCCATGATTCCGTATTCGATGCCGTTGTGGACCATCTTCACGAAATGACCCGCGCCGGTCGCTCCGCAATGGAGATAGCCCCTTTCCGCAGTGTCTCCGCGCGTCTTCCGTCGCGCCGTCGGCGCTGCACAGCCGGGACCGGCCGCGAGGGTGGCAAAAAGCGGATCGAGCGCTCGTACGGCGTCCGGCGGACCGCCGATCATCAGACAGTAACCGCGCTCGAGACCCCAGACACCCCCCGAGGTTCCGACGTCCACGTATCGGATCCCTTTGGCCGCGAGGTCGCGGGCTCGCCGGATGTCGTCCGTGTAATGCGAGTTTCCGCCGTCGACGAGCGTGTCGCCGGCCATGACATGCGGCAACAGCTCGTCGATCGTCGCGTCCACGGCGCCTGCCGGAACCATGAGCCAGATCGCGCGTGGCCTGATGAGCTTGCCGGCAAGATCGGCGAACGAGGACGCCGGTGCCGCGCCTTCTGCCGCAAGTGCCGCCACGGCCTCGGACGTTCGGTCGTAGACCACGCAATCGTGGCCGCCCGCGCGCAGGCGGCGCACCATGTTCGCACCCATCCGGCCAAGTCCGATCATTCCGAGCTGCATGGTGAGGATTCTCCGCGGAGGTGCTCCGTAGTGCGACTGCGAATGGTACGTCAGTGTCTGCCGAACGCCAAAGGCCTGACGTCCGGCACATGCGGAAATTTCATTGCAGCGTAACGCCGTCGCGTCCCGCGCCGCCGATGTCGAGCGCGGTCACGCGGTCACCGGATACCGTGACGGTACCCGTGCGGCGTTCATGGCCAGTGTCGCTGTACTCGAAACCATAGACACGCCGAAGGATCAACCTGCCTTCCCCGTCCCGAACCGGCCGAATCGACGCGAGCCCGACCGTGTCATCGAGAAAAAGGAAGCCCGCAGCCCTGCACGCTGCCCCGATTGCGGCATTGGCGATCTCGCGCGCCTTGAGGTTGCTCCATATGAACCACCCGGCAACCGCTAGCAATGACAGGCCGAAAATTTCCGACATTTCCATGGATACCGAATTTTTCCGACTCGACACGCGGGCCATTCAGGCCGCGCACCATGCGTCGCCGTTTGCCTGGATGGCCGCCAAGGCCAAGCCGCGCGCACAGCGGGCATGCGCCGCCTACCGGCGAGCGAAACTCATGCGAAACGCGGCGAACTTCGCCGCTCGCGTCACTTCGTTCGCCGAGTCGCCGATCTGGGCCCGTCGTTCGTGGGCGCTTCGCCTTCCCATGGGCGCGAATTGCTTCGCAGCGCGTCCATGACGGTCGTCGGATCGTCGTAGGATCGCATGTCCGAACGAGGGGATCCCGTAATCGTAACCTCCGGCATCATCGCGCTTGGCCTCCGCCGCCGCCGGTAGTTTTCCAGCGACCGGCGCGATCGCCGGGCCGCCCGACGCACTGCGATGAACGCAATCGCCAACACTGCCAACACGGCAAAACCATAGACAGGATCCACGGCAATATTTTACCTCGCGCGTCGTGCGTCCGATCGCAATACCGGGCGATCGCGCGCGCCGCGCTGAAGACACCTATGACCGGGATCAAGAATCCGGCCGAGATCCGGGACCCCCGGACCGCCTTCCGCCACGGCGGCGCTTGCCCTGCATCCGTCGCGGAATCCGGGGCCCGGTTCTTGCTGAGTCCCGTAACAGATGCGGGTCAACCGTTTTGCGTTGAAGTCGTTGAGTGAAGTGCCGATATCCTGCCTGGACACGACAAATGGTGAACGACACGCAAGCCCAACCCGCTTCTGCCCCCATCGAAATTACGCGGTGGGAGCGGCCCTCTGCTGCGGACCAACAACGGCACGGACGCACTGGTCGCCTTGAGCAGGCTCGCGGCTGTTGACGCCTATCAGCCTCGCCAGGCATGGCGCTCGATGACCACGCAGGCGCGCATCCACAACCGCCGACGCCTGTTGTTCGCATTCCTGCGCCGGGAGCAGAAGGAGCGGCCCGACGCGGCATTCACCCGCGACGTTTCCCTGGTGCTGGCCTGGATGCTGCTCGCCTCGAACTGCCCGTTCGGCCCGCAGCATCGACGCGAGCTGCTCGATTGCATCGAGCGCAATCCCATTTACAGGAATCGCGCCGCCCTGCGCATGCTGCCCGAGAAGAGCCGGCGACGGGAACTGGCGGAAGCCATCGAACATCTGTTCGCCGCCCTGTGCGATGCGGACATCAGCGACTATGCGGAACCGCGTTCGCACGGTTGGTGGGGCCGCCTTCGGGGATGGCTCGTCACGCCTACTCCCCGCCAGTTGCAGCCATTCGTGAATACGGTGCTGAGGCCCTAGCCAGGAGCCTGAGCGCGGACTCCGCGCCCGGCGCAAACACCAATCGACTTGGCTGCGAGGTGGCAGAGCCCCACGGCCATCGCCGAAACGGCCGTGACGGTCCGAGGCTCGAGGTCGCCCGTACGGCGCCAGGCGCTGAATGCGGCCGCATATCGTCACCACGCCCTGCCGAAACGCCGCGCACGGCATGGCCGACTTCCCGCGAGCCGCGCAATCGTCACCGCTCAGAAGGACGAATGCAGCTCCATCTTGCAGGGCCCTGCACCATCAGGGTTCAAGCCCGGCAAAAGCGGTTCGCCTCGCGTGGCCCTGTCGACGAGATCCTGCCGGAACTCGGGCGAGCCGCAGCCCCGATATCGTCCCTCGATCTTGAAAAGGAATGGAGTTCCCGTCGCCGTGCTGTAATTGCGCATCCATTCGAGCAACGTTGCGTCCGGATCGCGCCCCGCCGGTACCAGGTAGTACGCGAGCCTGCCTCGCCACTGTTTCGGCAGGACAATCACGCCGAGTCGATCCGGACGGAAGGAGTCGGGAAAAGGATTGCCGCGAAGGCGCCAGGCACAGTAGAAACTCCTGCACGGTTCCGCCGGACGGTCTTCGTAGATAGTGCAGCCGCCAGCACCACGAAAATGGCAGGGATGGCCGACGCTCATCTCGTGCCCCCGGATCGTCCCGGTCAGCCAGCCATCGCAACACGCGGTGCAGGTACCGCAGCCGCGTGACGCGTCGGGCGTTACGATGAGCGTGGTGGTGGCGCCAGCGGCGGCCGTCGACCGGTCGGCATCGCCGGAGGTCGCGACGGGTATCGGCGGGGGCAGTGGCACCGAAGTGGCTATCGGAATCACGGCCCCACAGCAATGCTTGTATCTCTTGCCGCTTCCGCAGCGGCAGAGTTCATTGCGTGCGGAATCCATCAGGTTGGAGAGGCAATCACTGGACTGCCACTATTTCGATGCTCGTTCGTCCCGCGACCATGCTGCGGCAGTGCCATTCGTCAAAACGCAAAAGGGGAACTCGCAGCACAACAGCGAACGTCGTCCCCGGACCGATTCCGGCACTGCACGCTCACCACGAGAGAATAACGCGTTGCCGCTCTGGCGGTCCACTCGAACCACGGCGGGTCCAGTGCTGCACGAGATCGCTCAGTCTGCCGTCGGACTCGCGCCCGAATAAGCAGCCAGAGACCTGCATGTCCGGTTGCGGCGACTTCAGCGATTCGACTGGGCCGTCACCGATCCTGTCTGCGCCGAATCTGACCTCTCGCCGGTCTGCCGGATAGTTTGGCGGCGCCGGACCGGTGCGGCTTCGATCATTCGCCGACCGCAATGATCGTTCGGCACATTGCGAAGCATTCGGCCGACTTCAATCGCATGGGCTACGTGAGAGGAGAATCGAGATGTCGTTTCAAGCCTACCTCGACAATATCCGCGCGAAGACAGGGAAGACGCCTGAACAGTTCAAGACATTGGCGGCCAAGGCCGGTGTGTACAAGCCTGACATGAGGGCGAGTGAACTGGTTGCCTGGTTGAAGGAAGAATTCGATTTGGGCCATGGACACTCCATGGCTCTCTGGGCGGTGTTCAAGGACAAGGGCTGGGTTGAATCGCCGAAAGGAAAGAAATGATGACTGTCCAAACACCGGCCCCATCCACCCATAGCTCGGTTCACCTCACATCATCCGCCCAGCCCATCATGCGAGTCGTCAGGCGCGAGTGTTCAGATCGGGGCAGGCATGAGCCGTGAAGCAATCTACTTCTTCGGCGCCATCGTTGTTGGAGTTGGCGCAACGTTGTTCATGGACCTTTGGGCACTGTTCCTGAAGCGTGCCTTGCGAATTCCTTCGCCCGATTACTGCATGGTTGGCCGCTGGCTCTGTCACATGCCCGAAGGAACGTTCAAGCATTCAAGCATTGCCGCCGCCCCGCCGAAGCGTTCCGAGTGCACGGTAGGATGGGTCGCTCACTACGTCGTTGGAGTCGCATACGCTCTCACGTTCGTCGTGCTTGTGTCGGGCAGCTGGCTTGCAAGGCCCACGTTATTGCCCGCCTTGCTCTTCGGCGTTGGCACGGTGCTGGCGCCATTTCTTCTCATGCAGCCATCGTTCGGGTTCGGCATTGCGGCATCCAAGACGCCCAACCCCGCGCGGGCCAGGGCGAGAAGTCTCATGGCGCATACCGCTTTCGGAGTTGGCATGTACGTTTGTGGCGTTGGGGTGAGCTACGCGCTGCGGTCTCATGCTTGACCGGCCGATATTACGGACGCCTCGCGTGCACGACATCATCGCGAGCGGCAGACGCCGTGGGCAGTTTCGACGGGCAGGATTTCGACCCGGAGCGCTAGAAAACGAAAAACGCCAAACCAATCAATGGTTTGGCGTCATTGTGATGGCGGAGAGTAAAGGATTCGAACCTTTGATAGGGTTCCCCCTATACCTGATTTCGAGTCAGGCGCCTTCGACCACTCGGCCAACTCTCCGCGAACCGCGAATTATACCGGTTCCGGGGATCGCTCCCGACACGACAGCTTCAGCGACGCGATGGAACCCCAATGACAACGGGGGCCGCAGCCCCCGTCGCATGAATCTTCAGCAGCCGTGACTACTTCTTGGCTGCGGGAGGCGCGGCGCCCTTCGCCGGCGCGGCCTTCGCAGCAGCTGCCGGCGGCGCAGAAGGCATCATCTGCGGAGGCGTAACGGCCTTTCCCTTCGCCTTCATCTCGGCGAAATAGCGCGCTGCCACACGGTCCTCGGCCTTTGCCTGCGCCGCCTTGGCGGCGTCCGCCGTGACGGCGTCTTTCGCCTTCTTTTCCTCTGCAGCGGCCTTCTGGGCATCGGTCAACGGTGCCGGCGGCGGCAGCTTGGCCACGGCCACGCCGAACATGCCGACGATCAGTGCCGCGGCGATCAATGGTCGAAGCGTCGTCATTTCCACTCCCTCGTCCTGAATGATTTCACGCCGGCCTGGTTCGCGGAACCGCGCGCTCGACCTTTGTATCGCCGGGCACCGCGAATTTCTGGTTCGCCTTGCCGGCTGCGACGTCCTGGTACCAGCGCTGGTGATGATGCTCCGCCCAAGACGCGTCGACGTAGCCGTCGCGCATGGCCCGATAGGCCCCTTCCATTCCGACGGTACCGAGATAGATGTGCACGCACGCCAGCGCGATCGAGAGGTAGGCGGCCATCATGTGCACGACATTGGCGAGCTGCATCGTCGACCGGGTCTGGTCGAAATTGGGGAACAGCATGACCAGCCCGCTGACGATCAGGGTGATCGACGCAACGACCAGCACCAGCCAAAACACCATCTTCTCGCCTGCATTGAAGCGGCCGGACGGATGTTCGTGCCCCTTGAAGTAGCCGCCGATCTTCGCGAACCAGCGGATATCCTCGGCGCCGATTCCGTTGTCGCGCACGAACCTGAGGAAGAGCCACGGCACCCCGATGATGAGGATCGGCCCGACGAAATTGTGGAGGGTCTTGGAAAGCGTCGCGAGCCAGGAGAACAGCGTGTAACCGATGAGCGGCAGCAGCACGGACTTGCCAAGAGACAGGATGAGCCCGGTAATGGCGAGCAGGACCCATACGATGGCGACCGTCCAGTGCGCGTACCGGTCCATTGGAGAGAATCGCTCGATGGTGCGGTCGCCCGCCTTCTTCGGCGTGCTCATCGTTCCGCGCATGAGGTAGAAGACGGCGAGCCCGCCTACGACAAGCGCGAACAGGAGGCCCCCCCAGAACACGATCGGCACGCGCATCGCGCGCCAGGTCTGGCCCTCGGGCTGAATCAGGACGTTCGTCTCGCGCCCGCGGACCGTCGTGATCTGCGGCTCGCCGGAGCGAACCTCCTTCCAGACCGGCTGATTGTTGAGCGGCTGGACGACCTGCTGGTTCTGTTCCGCGCTTGCCTGCGCCGCTTCCTTCATGCTGACGGCCGGCGACTGCGCGGAGGCGAGTCCCGCGGCAAGCATTGCAGCGGCTGCGAGCGCAGCCGCTGACCGCAAGATGGATAGCGTCACCCTCACTCCTTTGCGGCGATCAATGGATCCGCTTGTATTCGTTTTGGTTCTGGGCGCGATTGGCGACCGCGAGCTCCCACTCCTTCTGGTTGCCGCTCCACGGTTTCCCCGCCCATGCGGTCTCATCCGGCTTGCCCTGGTAACTGCCCTGCTTGTACTCGATCACCTGCGGCCGTTCGCCGCAACCCGTGAGCCCGAGCGCCGCCAAGGCGCCGCCGAGCGCCAACCACATCCGCCGCGTCATGACTTGGTCCCTCCGGCCGCCGCGGGCGTTGCGCGGCTTGGCGCCGCCCGCCGGCCCGTACGCGGTGTCCCATCCCCACGGTGGCATGCTCGGCGTGCCGCGCGCGGCGCGATTGACGACGCGCTCGCGATAGATGCCGGAGAGCACGTCGGCGTCACCGCCCAGAAGCGCCTTGGTCGAGCACATTTCGGCGCAGACGGGCAGCTTGCCCTCCGCCAGCCGGTTGCGGCCGTACTTCCTGTATTCGGCCTCGGAGTTGTTCGGCTCGGGGCCGCCCGCGCAGAACGTGCACTTGTCCATCTTGCCGCGGACGCCGAACGCACCCGCCTGCGGAAACTGCGGCGCGCCGAACGGGCATGCGTAGAAGCAGTAGCCGCAGCCGATGCAGAGATCCTTGTCGTGCAGCACCACGCCGTCATCGGTGCGATAGAAGCAGTCGACCGGGCACACCGCCATGCACGGCGCGTCCGAGCAATGCATGCACGCGACCGACACCGAGCGCTCGCCCGGAACGCCGTCGTTGATCGTCACCACGCGGCGACGATTGACGCCCCACGGAATTTCGTGCTCCTGCTTGCACGCGGTGACGCAGCCGTTGCACTCGATGCAGCGCTCGGCGTCGCAGAGAAATTTCATTCGTGCCATCGTCGGTCTCCTCGCGCCTTATGCGGTGAACTTGGCGACCTGGCAGAGCGTCGTCTTGGTTTCCTGCATCATCGTCACCGAATCGTAACCGTACGTGGTTGCCGTGTTCACGGCTTCCGCGCGGACGATCGGATGCGCGCCCTCGGGGTAGAACTCGAGCATGTCCTGGCCCTGCCACCAGCCCGAGAAGTGGAAAGGAATGAACGTGGTGCCGGATGCGACGCGCTCGGTGACCAAGGCCCGGACCTTGATCTGCGCGCCGGTCGGTGATTTCACCCAGACGTAATCGCCGTCCCTGATCAGGCGGTCGTTGGCATCCTTGGGATTGATCTCGACGAAGTTCTCCTGCTGCAGCTCGGCGAGCCAGGGGTTGGAGCGGGTCTCTTCGCCACCGCCCTCGAATTCGACCAGGCGGCCGCTGGTGAGCACCAGCGGGAAATTCTTGGGGACGCCGTCGGCGATGTTCTTGTCCTGCAAGGACTTGTACATCGTGGGCAGGCGCCAGAACGCCATCTTGTCCGCATGCGACGGATACTTTGCGACCAGATCCGGCCGGTTCGAGTAAATGGGTTCGCGGTGCTGCGGAATGCCGTCGGGGAAGTTCCAGACGATCGCCCGCGCCTTCGCATTGCCGAACGGATGGTTGCCGTGGCCCTTCATGAACACGCGGATGAGACCGCCCGACAGATCGGTCTTCCAGTTCTTGCCCTCGGCCGCCTTCTTCTCCGCGTCGGTCAGCTCGTCCCACCACCCCAATTTCTTGAGCAGCACGTGGTCGAGTTCCGGATATCCGGTCGTGAGATCGCCGCCCTTCGGGTGCGAACCATCCTCGGCGAGAAGGCTCACGCCTTCGCGCTCGATGCCGAAGTTTGCGCGGAAGCATCCGCCTCCGTCCATCATGGAAGCGGACGTGTTGTAGAGGTTGGGCGAGCCGGGGTGCTTCAATTCCGGCGTGCCGTAGCATGGCCACGGCAGGCCGAAATAGTCGCCGTCGCAGGGACCGCCCTTCGCGCGCAGCGTCTTCACGTCGAAGGTCGCCATGTTCTTCATGTGGAGCTTCAGCCGCTCCGGCGACTGGCCCGTGTAACCGATGGTCCAGGTGCCCTTGTTGATCTCACGCAGGATGGACTCCGGCTCCGGCTCCTCCATCTTGTTCGGGTCCGGCCGGACGATCTTGTAATTCTTCGTGAAATCCTTCTCGAAGCCGAATTTCTTCGCGAACGCGTACATGATCGCGTGGTCGGTCTGCGATTCGAACAGCGGGCTGATCACGCGCTCGCGCCACTGGATGGAGCGGTTCGATGCGGTTGCCGATCCGGACGTTTCGAACTGCGTGCAGGCCGGCAACAGGTAGACGGCGCGGTTCGGGTTGACCGACTTGCCGGAATCGGCAAGCACTTTCTTGCTCTGCTCGCTGACCGGCATCGCCGCCATGGCCGCCGTCGCCGACGGATACGGGTCGATCACGACGAGCAGGTCGAGCGCGTTCATCGCCGCCTGCATCTCGAGACCACGCGTCTGGCTGTTGGGCGCATGGCCCCAATAAACCATGCCGCGCAGGTTCGGTCCCTGGTCGATCACGTCGTTCTTGAGGAGGACGCCGTCGATCCAGCGCGAGACCGTCATTCCCGGCTTTTCCATCAAGCCGTCGGCGTACTGCTTCTTGAGGTATTCGTAGTCGACGCCCCACACCGTCGCCCAGTGCTTCCACGACCCGGCGGCGATGCCGTAGTAGCCAGGGAGCGAATCCGGATTCGGGCCGACGTCCGTCGCTCCCTGCACGTTGTCGTGGCCGCGGAAAATGTTGGTGCCGCCGCCCGACACGCCGACATTGCCGAGGACGAGCTGCAGGATGCACGACGCGCGGACCATCGCGTTGCCGATGGTGTGCTGCGTCTGGCCCATGCACCACACGACCGTCGACGGGCGGTTCTTGGCCATCATTTCGGCGACCTTCGCCACCTGCGCCTCCGGGACCCCGCAGGCGTCCTCGACCTTGTCCGGCGTCCACTTGGTCATGATTTCTTCCTTGACCTTTTCCATGCCGTAGACGCGATCGTGCAGGTATTGCTTGTCTTCCCAGCCGTTCTTGAAGATGTGATAGCAGAGACCGAACAGGAACGGAATGTCGCCGCCGGAACGCAGCCTGACGTACTCGTCCGCCTTGGCTGCAGTGCGCGTGAACCGAGGGTCGACGACGATCATCTTCGCGCCGGTCTCCTTCGCGTGCAGCATGTGCAGCATCGACACCGGATGCGCTTCGGCGGCGTTGCTGCCGATGTACATCGCGCACTTCGTGTTCTGCATGTCGTTGTACGAGTTGGTCATCGCGCCGTAGCCCCAGGTGTTGGCTACGCCGGCGACCGTCGTCGAGTGGCAGATCCGCGCCTGGTGGTCGCAGTTGTTCGTGCCCCAGAACGACACGAACTTGCGCATCAGATACGCCTGCTCGTTCGAATGCTTCGAGCTGCCGACCCAGAAGATCGAATCGGGACCGGACTCCTTGCGCAGCTCGAGCATCTTCTTGCTGATCTCGTCCAGCGCCTGGTCCCAGGTGATCTTCTGGTACTTGCCGTTGACGAGCTTGACCGGCGTCTTGAGGCGCATCGAATGCTCGTGCATCCCGTGCTCGCGCACGGAGGCGCCTTTCGCGCAATGCGCTCCGAGATTGAGCGGCGAGTCGAACACCGGCTCCTGCCGCGTCCAGACCCCGTTTTCGACCGTGGCGTCCACGGCGCATCCCACCGAGCAGTGCGTGCAGACGGTGCGCTTGACCTCGACCTTGCTCGCCTCGCCTTCGTTCGCCGCCTCGGCCTTGCCGATGGCGCCGTACGGAAGCTGGCTTGCGAACGCCCCGGCCCCGGCGACGAGACCCGAACGCCTCAAAAACGTCCGCCGATCCATCCCGGCCTCGGGAGCTCCGGTGAGTCGGCGCAGACGCGGACCGGCTGCAGAAACGTTGCCGTTCTTTCTAGTCAGCAGCATGATCCTTCCCCCTCCTAGAGCTTGGCAGTGCGGTAATAGTCGCGAACGTGGGGCGTCTCGCGATATTTCGCGTCCGTATCGTTGTCGACGGCGGCGGCCTCGGTGGCGGCGGCAGGCAGCGCGGCGACCGTGGCGGCGGCAGCACCGGCGGTGCCAACGCCCAGCGTGAACAGGAAGCGACGGCGCCTTGTATCGGTGGAGAGCGATGCCGCGTCGGTGACGGGTGCGGCAAAGCGACTGCTACGCAGGGATAGGCGCATGCTGGGCTCCAAATGACCTCGTGACATCGGTCTCCTCATTCGATGGCGAACGAGTCACGTTCGAGCGCCACGAAACACTGAGCGAATTCTGCTACCCGGCGGTAGTAGTTGGCAACAGAATTCGTCGATATTGCGGTGCAGCATTCCTGTGCCCACGGCAGGATATGGCGCTCGAAAAATTCCCGTTGCACGTCCACGGTCGTCGGGCGCCGTTCGCCCTCCCCGGCCACCAGCATCCGCATCGTTTCGAGCACGAGTGCGAGGTGGTCCTCGAACTCGCTCGATTCCGGGCGACGGGCGAGGCCAAGCGCGGCGAGTGACGCGCGGATCTCTGCGAGTGGCCTCCCCGACTGCGGCCCGAGATAATGCGACGCATAGAGGCTGACTTCGCTACGCCCCACGCCGACGAACAGCGCCTGGAATTCATCGCGGGCAGCTTCAGGATCCATCGCCGCACTTGCGGCGCGCAGCGCATCCCAGGTGGACGCCAGCCCATCCGCGCTGCCACCGTCGACGTTGTGGGTGGAAGTCGCAAGCGGCGGAGCGCCCGCCAATGCGGCAAGCAGCGACGGGTCGGGCGCATCCGCGAATAACCGCGCCAGCAGTGCGTAGAATTCCGCCCGCGCCTGGTCCTCGGGGAGGAGGCGGTGGTGGAGCGTGACCGACGCTTCAGACATCGCGGATATCGACGCCGCGCTCGTTCTTCATCATGTCGATCACCCGGCAGTCGGCGCACATCTTGAGTCGGTTCAGGGAGCCCGCCGCCGCAAACATCGAGTGTCCGGCCAACTTGCCCAGCATGCCGGTGATCATCTTCTCGGTGCCGAGCGGCTTCGCGCAGACGATGCACCTGAACATCGCCGCCTCGTTCAGCACGCGCGGCTCCCGCGCTTCAGGAACAAGCGAAAGGCGCGGCACGAGCGCGATCGCGTTCTCCGGACATGTCGTCGCGCAGAGACCGCACTGCACGCACTTCGATTCGATGAAGCGAAGCTGCGGGAGTTCCTGAGCATCCAGCAACGCGCCCGCCGGACACGCACCGACGCAGGCGAGGCACATCGTGCACGTGTCGCGATTGACGTCTATCGCTCCGAACGGCGACCCGGCCGGCAGCGCGATCTCCCGCTGCGGCACCGGCGCATGGCGGGCAAGATGTTCCACCGCGAGCGCCGCCGTCGTCCGCTTGTCCGCTGTCGGTGCGTACGTCGCCGCCGAGCGGACCGCCAGCGCGGCCGGCCACGACCACATCTCGGTCTCGAGCGTACTCGCGTCCGCGCCGTCGAAGACCCGGAAGTGTTGCCCCTGGTAGCCCAGCGATTGCGCGATGGTGTCGGCGATGCGCATCTGCATTTCCAGCGCGACGCGATACTCCGGCGCCTCCGACCCGGTCATGAGCACGGCAACCTGCGATGCACCATGCGCCAGCGCGGAGAGCCAGACGTCGAGACCCACCGACGCGACATGATGCACTTCGAGGGGAATCGCCCGCGCGGGCAGCCCCCGGCCCCGTCGCGCCTGCCTCGAGATCGCTTCTCGCGCGTCTTCCGCGTGCAGCAGCAAGCAGGCGTCGCGGCCCCCCGCTTTGGCGTACGTCGAAAGCAGCATGCGCACTCGGGCCCCGAGATCGGGAACGGAAGGGTACGCGTACGTCATCGCGCCGGATGGGCAGACCGTGGCGCAGGCGCCGCAGCCCATGCACAGATGCGGCTCGACACTGACGTGGTCGCCGTCCGCCGTGATGGCGGCGGTCGAGCAGACGTCGATGCACAGGTCGCACCCGACCTTGCGCGACCGGCTGTGCGCGCAGATCGAAGGCTTGTACGCAAAGTATTTCGGCTTTTCGAATTCGCCGACCATGGTCGCGAGAGAGGCAACGGCCTGCGCCTGTGCGATCGGGTCGCCGCCTGGCGCAATGTATCCCTGCGCCGGCTGATGAATCTTCAATTGCGCCGCTGCCTGCAGATCGAGAACGAGGTCGAAGGACCCGGTGCGCGCAGTGTCGCGGCGGTCGAAGTCGATCGCGCCCGTCGCGCCGCAGGCGGCAACACACTTTCGGTGCGACTTGCAGCGGTCGAGGTCGATCTGGTAGCTCCAGTCGATCGCGTGCTCGGGGCAGGCGCGGACGCACCCGTTGCAGCGTGTGCAGAGGTCGAGGTCGATCGGGTTGTCCTGCACCCACGCCGCGGTGAACGCCCCGAGCCACCCGGTGAGAGTGGTGATCCGGCCCGAGTAGACGGGAAAATTTCGCTCCGCTGGCAGCTCGGCCCCGGCCGCGCGCCCGGTGATCACCACCGTCACCGCGAGCTGCGGCGCCAGGATGGCCGCCCAGTGCAACGCGGCGACGGCCGGACCCACGACCAGCAACCGGCCTTCGGAGCGGTAGGAAACCGACGCGACCGGCTCGGGCTCGGGCAGTCCGGCGAGCGCCAGCAGCGCCGCGATCTTCGGCGTCGCCGAACGTGCCTCCGCCGACCAGCCGGCCGTCTCGCGGACGTTCACGAAGCGTATGGTCTGCGTGCGCCCTCCTTCTTCCGCGACGTCGCTGAACAGACGAGCCTCCTGCGTGCACGCGACGACGACGTCGCCGGCGGAGCGATCCGCGAACGCACCAAGCTGTTTCTGACACAGCATCGTCGAAAGCGGCGGCGTTCCCGAGAGCTCGAGCGCGCGCGCCAGAGCGTCCGCATCGAGCGGCATGGTCGAATTGCACGAGCAAAGATGCAGCGTCTTGTCCTTGAGGCTCATCGCGCAGGCGTCCCGACCTCGCCGTCCGGCGCTGCGGGACCATTGTCAGGTACGTCCGGTGCCGATGCTGTCGCAACAGGTGCCGGCAAGTTCGGCGCGGTGGAATCCACGGCGACGACAGGCGCCGCCGGGTCCGCCGCAATCGCGGGAGCCGGTGGCGATTCCGGAGGCGCGTTGCCGGGCGCTTGCGGCGGATTGAAGGCGAAGGCAGATTTCATGAGCCGCTCGAGCAACTCCGGCGGTATCGGAACGGTCTTCGTGTAGTCGTCGATGTAAACGTCGAGGCCGTCCATCACGTTGAAGCGCGGATCGGCGAAAATCCTTTTCAGCGCCTGCCGCCTCACGGCCTCGTCCACATTCGGCTGCAGGTACGCCGTGAAGTCGGCGTCGGCGGCAAGCGTTTCCACGGGGGGAAGCGTCAACGGGTCGACCGGCGCTGCGGGCCGTGCCGTCGATCGTTGCGATCTCCGGCACGCCTCCGTCCGCGGCGCCGACCGGCGTGGCAGGCGGCGGCGTGTCGACCGGCGCCGTTTCGCGCGCCACCTCGAGCTTGCGGCGCGACCAGCGCCTGAGAGAGAACCCGCCGGGCGTCTTGGCGTCGGCCGGCATCGTCACGTCGCGCAATCGTCCATCGTCAGCCACGCGGGCCGCGACCGCCTCGGAACGCACCATCTGCGAACGGATCGTTCCGGCGCACCTTGCGTTTCGGCTCGGGCTTGTAGTGCTCGGTAACGAAAGGAATCATCCATTCGCGCACGATCGCAGGCAGCGGCACGGCATCGACGCGCTCGCCGCCGTCCATCATGCGGGCAGCCTCGTTGTAGCTGACGGTGACGATCACCGGGAAAGACCGGAGGATCCGCGGGATCGTCGTGCATCCGCCAATTGACGAACACCTTCGGGTCAGGCGCGACGAGATTGAGGTGGTACCCCTCGGCCTCCGATCGATGGAGTTCCAGCGCGTGCCCGTCGAATCGCCAGTGCGCGCAGGTGGTGTCGTCGCGAACGCAAACCGGACCGCCCGCGGGCAACGCGTCCGCGACTTGCGGCAGCACGGCGAGCGGTTCCCAACGTTCACTTGCCCAGCGGTTGACGAGCGGCGTTCGCTGCATGATCACCGCAACGGGAAACCGGATGGGAATAGTGGACATTCGTCGGGCGTTACGGTGGCTTTCGACACGTGCGCGAGAGCGAAACTCGGTCCGCGGAACGGGGCCGATCATACACCACGCCCCGCGCATTCATGCGTCCGCTCTGATAACATCTCCGATTGTCTTCCTGTTCCGGCGCGAGCTCCATTTTCCGAATGGCCACGATCATCCCGCTGACCGACGCCCGCAATCCGTCGGACCTCGCCGCGCGGCGTGCGGAGATCGATGCGTATGTGCTCGCCGCGGCGCGGGGACCCGACGCCGCGCCCGGTCCGATCGCGGATCCGCGCGGCCGACCGCTGCACGATCTGCGCATTTCGGTGACGGACCGCTGCAACTTCCGCTGCGTCTATTGCATGCCGCGCGACGTGTTCGACGCCGACTACCACTTCCTGCCGCATGCCGAGCTGCTGACGTTCGAGGAGATCGCCCGTGTCGCGAAGCTGTTCGTCGACCGCGGCGTATCGAAGATACGGCTCACCGGCGGCGAGCCCCTCCTCCGCAGGAACGTCGAGCGGCTCGTCGCGATGCTGGCGACGACCGGCGTGTCCGACCTCACGCTCACCACCAACGGCGCGCTGCTCGCGAAGAAGGCGCGCAGCCTGAAGGATGCCGGACTCACCCGTGTCACGGTAAGCCTCGATTCGCTCGACGACGGGATTTTCCGCGCGATGAACGATGCCGACTTCCCGGTCGCGCGGGTGCTGGAAGGGATCGACGCGGCGGCGGCCGCCGGCCTCGCGCCGGTCAAGGTCAACATGGTCGTGAAACGGGGAATGAACGACGGCGGCATCGTCGATATGGCCCGGCATTTCCGCGGCACCGGACACATCGTCCGGTTCATCGAGTTCATGGACGTCGGGGCCACCAACGGCTGGCGCATGGACGACGTGATCCCGGCCGCCGAAATCGTCCGTGCCGTCGACGCCGAGTTTCCGCTCGTCGGCAGCGACCCCAACTACGCGGGCGAGGTCGCCGAACGTTGGCGTTACCGCGATGGCCACGGAGAAATCGGCGTCATCGCCTCGGTGACGCAGGCCTTCTGCCGCGACTGCACGCGCGCGCGCCTGTCCACCGACGGGCGGCTCTACACGTGCCTGTTCGCGAACGAGGGCTTCGACCTGCGCGCGCTCGTCCGTGGCGGCTTTGCCGACGCGCGGATCGACAGCGCCATCGCTGCGATCTGGCGCCAGCGATCGGACCGGTATTCGGAGATCCGCACGGCGAACACCGCGCGGCTGCCGAAGGTGGAGATGTCGTACATCGGTGGCTAGAATCTGCGGCACCGCGTGTCGCTACACGGCCCTTCCCATGCACATTCCCGCGCTGATCGAGTTCCTGGACGGCCTCCACAAGAACAACAACCGGCCGTGGTTCGCCTGGAACAAGCCGGCGTACGACATCCTGCGGGCGGAGTTCGAGGAACTCGTCGCCGCGCTCGCCGCGCAGGTCGCCGCCTTCGATCGTGACCTCGGACCCGTCGACGCGAGGAAGTCGATGTTCAGGATTTACCGCGACACGCGCTTTTCGAAGGACAAGACCCCCTACAAGACGCACTTCAGCGCGGCGCTCGGCGACCGCTCCAAGCGCGGGCTCGCTCCGGGTTACTACTTCCACATCGACCACGCCGGGACGCTGCTCGCGGGCGGCGGCATCTACCGTCCGCATCCGCCAATCCTGCAAAAAATCCGCCACCACATCGCCGCGCATCCGGAGGCGCTTCTCCGCGTGCTCCGCGACCGCCGGTTCAAGGCGACCTACGGCGGGCTCGCCGACGAAGACGCGCTGTCGCGGCCGCCGAAAGGCTTCGCCGCCGATACGCCCTGCATCGACGCGATCAAGCAGCGGCATTATTTCGGCATGGTCGAAGTGGACGTCGCGCGCCGGCCGCCGCGCGACCTCGAGCG
Organism: uncultured beta proteobacterium; assembly: GCA_963726765.1. GTDB lineage: Bacteria > Pseudomonadota > Gammaproteobacteria > Burkholderiales > Casimicrobiaceae > CAIWHR01. The sequence continues at coordinate 384,219 of CAVSDH010000006.1, forward strand.
CACGATCTCAGGTCGATTCCGCGACCTCCTGCCGCTGTTGACGTGGCTGCGCGTCGCTACCGGCGCGAAGAAGCGATGAACGCAACCGACGGTCCGTATCGCCCGCTCCTATCCTCAAGCGCTCGTCCGTCGACGTTCACCGTGGACGCCGTCGACGAGACCGGCGCCACGCGCGCGACGCCGATCGCCGGGGAGCATCCGCTCACCCTCTACGTCGACAAGCAGGAGTTGCTCACGCTGATGACGCTCGGCGCGGCGCCGGAAGCGCTGGCGATCGGCTGGCTGCGCAACCAGCGCCTTGTCGACAGCATCGAGGAGATCGTGTCGGTGCAGGTGGACTGGGACGTGAACGCGGTCGTCGTCGCGACGAGACACGGGCTTGCGGGCCTCGAAGCGAAAACGAAAAAGCGCACGACCACGTCCGGCTGCGGCCAGGGCACCGTGTTCGGCGACCTGATGGAGGAGATCGACCAGGTACGCCTGCCCGCGGGCGCCACGTTGACGCAGGCCGCGCTCTACGCGTTGCTCGACCGCGTCCGCGTGCACGAGACGATCTACAAGCAGGCGGGCGCCGTCCATGGCTGCGCACTCGCGACCAACGAACCCGCGACCTCCGAGATCCTGATGTTCGTCGAGGACGTCGGCCGGCACAACGCGGTCGACGCCATTGCGGGTCGGATGTGGCTCGACCGGATCGACGGCGGCGACAAGATCTTCTACACGACGGGACGGCTCACCTCCGAAATGGTGATCAAGGCGGCGCAGATGGGCATCCCGTTTCTCGTCTCGCGCTCGGGCCTTACGCAGATGGGCCACGAAATCGCGCAACGGGTCGGCATCACGATGATCGGCCGTGCGACGAACAAGCATTTCCTGCTGTTCACCGGTGCAGAGCGATTCGTCCGCTCCTGACACGCCTGCGCGAATGAGCGCCGCGCCCTCGCCCGCTCTCGCCGCTGCCGATGCGGCCGTCGTCGCCGACGTCGAGCGGTACTTCGCGGCTTATGCCCGGGCCTACGACACGTTCGACGCGGCGGCCATCGCCGATTGCTTCGCCGTGCCGTCATACATCGTGCACCCGGGTCGCGATTCCGCTGCATTCCTGACGCGCGCCGCCCTCGTCGCCAACATGGAGCGCGTCAACGAAATGAACCGCGAGCACTGCTTCGGCCGGGCCACGTTCGATCCGCTCGCCGTCGCGGTCTTCGCGCCGACGCTGGTGCTCGCAACCGTGCCGTGGGTGATCCACGACGTCGACGGCGCCCTGCTATGGCGCTTCAAGTGCACGTACAATCTCGTCAAACGCGCGGACGGCTGGAAGATTCTCGTCTGCACGAACCACGCGCCCGATGCCTGATCCCGCTCCTTCAACCGATGCCGCTGGCCGCTGCATGTGCGGACGCGTACGGTTTGTCGCGCAGTTCCCCTCCCGCTTCGTTGCCCATTGCCATTGCGCAAGCTGCCGGCGCGCGCACGGCGCCGCCTTCGTGACCTGGGTCGGGTTCATGTCGTCGCAGGTCACGGTCACCGCGGGCGCCGAAAACGTGGCGGTGCACGAGTCCTCCCCCGGCACCTTTCGCAAGTTCTGCCGCGTGTGCGGCACCAAGCTGTTCTTCGAAGGCGGGAAATGGCCCGGCGAGACGCACGTTCCCCTGGCGGCCTTCGACGATCCCGTCGATCGCGCACCGCAAGGTCATGCGTTCTACAAGGAGCACGCGGCCTGGCTGCCCGAATTGAAGGAGCTGTCCGCGTCGTGATTGCGCCCAGCGAGATCACGGGCATCGTTCTGGCCGGCGGCCAGGGCCGGCGCATGGGCGGAGTCGACAAGGGGTGGGTCGATCTCGCCGGCAGGCCGATGATCGCCCACGTCCTCGAACGCCTGGTGCCGCAGGTCGGCGACGTGCTGATCAACGCCAACCAGAACCTCGACCGGTATTCCGGTTTCGCTCTCCCGGTCGTGCCGGACGCCGTCGGCGGATTCGCAGGCCCGCTCGCGGGATTGCACGCCGGAATGACGCGCGCAACGCGTCCGCACGTGGTCACGGTTCCATGCGATTCGCCGTTTCTGCCGACGGATCTGGTCGCGCGACTCGCCGTCGCGCTCGCGGGCGAGAATGCGCAACTCGCGGTCGCAAAAACTTTCGACCAGGCACATCCCGTCTTCTGCCTCGTCCGGCGGGACGTGCTGACTCACCTTGCCGCCTTTCTCGCGGCCGGCGGCCGCAAGATCGACGAGTGGTACGCGACGCTCGCGGTCGTCGAGGTGCCCTTCGACGACGAGGCCGATGCCTTTCGCAACATCAATACCGCCGACGAACTGGCGGCGGCAACGCGGTCCTGACCGCGCCCGGTCGCAGTTCGCGTCTGGCCCGTCGCCCGTCTAGCGTTTCCGCCATTCGGAGTTACTGCATGAGTCCGCCGAAATCCCTTCTGGAAGCATCCTGCGCCGATGATTACGATCCGAATTCGATGCCGGTCGACGGCGCGCGCGCGCTGATCCGCACGTTTCTCACGCCGGTCACGGCAACCGAGCGCATTCACATCCGGCAGGCGCTCGATCGCGTCCTCGCCGCCGACGTGGTGTCGCCGCATGACGTGCCCGGCCACGACAACTCCGCGATGGACGGGTATGCGGTGCGTTTCGCCGATCTCGCGCTCGACGGAGACACGGTGTTGACGCGGGTCGGCGAATCGTTCGCCGGGAAGCCGTCGACCGCGACGGTCGGCCCGGGTCAGTGCGTGCGGATCTTCACCGGCGCGGTCATGCCGAAAGGTGCGGACTCCATCGTCATGCAGGAACGGACGACCGCCGACGGCGTGCATGTGCGCGTCGCACAGGGCGCGGTCACCAAGGCAGGACAGAACCGGCGCTTCGCAGGCGAAGACCTGAAGCGCGGAGAGGTCGTGTTCGAGTCCGGCCAGTTCGTGCGCGCCGCCGAGCTCGGCATGCTGGCTTCGCTCGGAATCGGCGAAGTCACGGTGTTCCGAAAATTGCGGGTCGCCTACTTCTCGACCGGCGACGAGCTCAAATCGATCGGTACGCCGCTCGCGGCCGGCGAAATCTACGACAGCAACCGCTACACGCTGCACGGGATGCTTGCACGTCTCAACTGCGACGCGATCGACATGGGCGTGGTGCCCGACGTTCCCGATGCGCTCGAGCACGCGTTCGCCACTGCCGCCGCGTGCGCCGACGTCGTCATCACGTCCGGCGGCGTCTCCGTCGGCGAGGCCGATTTCGTCAAGGCGCTCATGGACAAGCTGGGCGAGGTCCTGTTCTGGAAGATCGCGATGAAGCCGGGCCGGCCGCTCGCCTACGGCCGTATCGGCGGCGCGCATTTTTTCGGATTGCCCGGGAATCCCGTGGCGGTGATGGTGACGTTCCACGAATTCGTGCAGGACGCGCTCAGGATCCTGCAGGGACGGCGCGCCGTTGCGCCCATGCCGACGTTCAGGATTCCGCTCGCCGCCCCCATACGCAAGGTGCCGGGACGCACCGAGTTCCAGCGCGCCATTCTGGCGCAGGACGACACGGGTGCTTGGAACGTGCGCACGACAGGCGATCAGGGATCGGGCATCCTTTCGTCGATGTCGCGCGCGAACTGTTTCATCGTGCTGCCGCCGGAAACCGGCAACGTCGCCGCCGGCGAAGCCGTGGACGTCCAACTGCTGGAAGGCCTGATCTGACCGCGGTGTCGCACGTCGCCGCCGCGCGCCCGGCAACCCCGACGCGCGCCGAGGCATTTCGCTACTGGCTGAAGCTGGGTTTCGTGAGTTTCGGCGGGCCCGCGGGCCAGATCGCGATCATGCATCACGATCTCGTCGACCGGAAACGCTGGATCTCCGAGCGCCGCTTCCTCCACGCGCTCAATTACTGCATGGTGCTGCCTGGACCGGAAGCGCAGCAGCTCGCGACCTACATCGGTTGGCTCATGCACCGGACGTGGGGTGGCGTCATCGCGGGCGCGTTGTTCGTTCTGCCGTCCCTCGTCATCCTGATCGCGCTGTCGTGGCTTTACATGGCCTATGGCGACGTGCCGGCGGTGGCGGGCATTCTCTACGGGATGAAACCTGCCGTCGTCGCCATCGTGCTCCATGCGGCATGGCGAATCGGCAGGCGTTCGCTGACGCGGCCGACGCTTTGGGTCATCGCCACGGCTGCGTTCGTCGCGATTTTCGCGTTCGGCGTCCCGTTTCCCGTCATCATCGTCGCCGCCGGAGCAGTCGGCTACGCGGGCGGCATGATCGCGCCGCGAGAGTTCGCGGTCGGCGGGACGCATGGCGTGTCCGGCGGCGCGCATGCGACCGCCGTGATCGACGACGATACCCCGACGCCTTCGCACGCCCGCTTCCGGTGGACGCGGCTCGCCCTCGTCGTCGCGATGTGCGGCGCCCTCTGGCTTTTTGCCCTGGCGATGCTGGTCGCGAGCTACGGGCCGGGCTCCACGTTGCCGCGGATGGGCTGGTTTTTCACGAAGGCGGCGCTGCTGACGTTCGGCGGCGCGTACGCGGTCCTGCCTTACGTGTTTCAGGGTGCCGTCGAGACCTACGCCTGGCTGACCCCCGTACAGATGATCGACGGACTTGCGCTCGGCGAGACCACGCCGGGTCCGCTGATCATGGTCGTTGCCTTCGTCGGGTTCGTCGGAGGCTGGACCAAGGCGCTGTTCGGCGTGGAATCGCTGGCGCTGGCCGGCATTGCCGGCGCATGCGTCGCGACCTTCTTCACGTTCCTGCCGTCCTTTCTGTTCATCCTCGCGGGCGGGCCGCTGGTCGAGACGACGCACGGCCAGCCGCGCTTCACCGCGCCGCTGTCCGCCATTACCGCGGCGGTCGTGGGCGTGATCGTCAACCTGGCGCTGTTCTTTGCCTGGCACGTCTTCTGGCCGCGCGGCTGGGAACGCGGAGACGGCACTGCGCGGTATCGATGGTGCGGGACTTGCCGTCGGCGTCATCGCCGCGCATCGCGCTGTTCCGCTTCAAGGCCGGCGTGATCGCAGTGATTCTCGCTTGCGGCGCGACCGGCCTCGCGCTGCGTCTGCTCCTCCCAGTATCATGATGTTTTCGACCGCCGGAAGTCGCCGCGACATGTCCTCGCTGAAACATCTCATCGAACGCAACCGCGCATGGGCCGCCGATCTGCGCGCGCGCAACCCGGATTTCTTCACCGAACTCGCCGAACAGCAGAAGCCGCGCTACCTGTGGATCGGCTGTTCGGACAGTCGGGTTCCGGCGAACGAGATCACGGGCCTCGCGCCCGGCGAGCTGTTCGTCCATCGCAACGTCGCCAACGTCGTCGTGCACAGCGACCTCAACTGCCTGTCGGTGCTGCAATTCGCGGTGGAGGCGCTCAAGGTCGAGCACGTGATGGTCGTCGGCCACTACGGCTGCGGCGGTGTGCACGCAGCGTTCGACGGCAAGCCGCTCGGCCTCATCGACAACTGGTTGCGTCACGTGCAGGACGTCGCGACACGCCACGCGACGCTGCTCGAGCGGATTCCCGGCGAGGCGGCGCGCACCGACCGGCTCTGCGAGCTCAACGTCCTGGAACAGGTGGTGCACGTCGCGCGCACGACGATCGTGCAGGACGCGTGGCGTCGCGGCCAGCCGCTGACGCTGCATGCGTGGATCTACAGCCTGCGCGACGGCCTGGTGCGCGACCTCGGCCTCGAAGCCGACTCGCCGGTGACGCTGGCCGAGCTCTATCCCCGGGCGATTGCAGGCCTCGCGCGCGTCGCGGACTGATCGACGCTGTCAGCGGCGCGTCGCGGACACGACGCCCCGCACGTCGCGGACGAGCGTGAGCGCCCTCTGAAGCGCTTCGAGGCTCCGCACCTCCAGCGTGAATGCCATTCGGCTTCGCATGTCGCGCGTCAGTGTATTGGCGGCCGTGACGTTGATGCGCTCGCGCGAGAACACCTCGGTGACGTCGCGCAGAAGTCCCTGGCGGTCGGCAGCTTCCAGCACGACGTCCACCGGGAACACCTCGTCGCGCGGGGCGCCCCAATCCGCGGTGATCAGCCGTTCGGGCTCGCGCGCTCGAAGCCGCGCGACCGTCGTGCAGCTCGCGCGGTGGATCGTCACGCCCTTGCCGCGCGTGACGAACCCGATGATGCTGTCCGGCGGCGCTGGCTTGCAGCATCGCGCGAGGACCGTCATCAGCCGGTCCACGCCGAGTACACTGATGCCGCTTCCTGCGCCGGCCGCCTTGCTCCGGCGCAGCATGCCGTGCTCGAGGTCCGTCTCCTCCGCCTTCTCGGCCGCGGGCTGCACGACCGCCTTGATCGCGGCCTGGATCTGCCGCGTGTTGAGTTCCTCGCGGCCCACGGCGGCAAAGAGATCGTCCGATTTCTCGAATCCCGCCTTTGCCGCGACGGCGTCCAGATTGACCGCGGTCGCGCCGGCACGCGCCAGTTCGCGCTCGACGACGACGCGGCCATGCGCAAGCGTTTCCTCGAGCTGCTGCGCCTTGAACCACTGCCGGACTTTCGTGCGCGCCCGGTGGCTGGTCACGTAGCCCAGCTCGGCGTTGACCCAATCGCGGGAGGGGCCGCCCTGCTTCGCCGCGACGATCTCTACGCGCTGACCGTTCTTCAGCACGGTATTGAGCGGCGCCATCGCGCCGTCGACGCGCGCGCCGCGGCAGCGGTGGCCGAGGCTCGTGTGCACGGCGTAGGCGAAGTCGACGGGCGTCGCGCCGCGCGGCAGGTCGACGACCTTGCCCTGCGGCGTCAGCACGTAGATCGTGTCGGTGAAGAGGCTGGTGCGGAACGCGCTCAGCCATTCCGAGGATCCCGCGACGTCGTCCTTCCAGTCGAGCACCTGGCGCAGCCAGGCAATCCGGTCCTCGAACGCCGGATCGCGGCGCATGCCCTTCTGCCCCGCTTCCTTGTAGCGCCAGTGCGCGGCGACGCCGTACTCCGAGTGCTGGTGCATCTCCACCGTGCGGATCTGCACCTCGAGTGACTTGCCCTCCGGTCCGATGACCGCGGTGTGCAGCGAGCGGTAGCTGTTGGCCTTCGGTTTCGCGATGTAGTCGTCGAATTCGCCCGGAAGCGGCGTCCACTCGTGGTGGACGATGCCGAGTGCCGCGTAGCAGTCGCGGACGTCGTCGACGAGTACGCGCACCGCCCGGATGTCGTAGAGCGCCTCGATGCCCACCTCCTTGCGCCGCATCTTCTTCCAGATGCTGTAGATGTGCTTCGGTCGGCCCGTGACGTCGGCCCTGATGCCGGCGTCCGCGAGCTCGCGCCGCAGGAGCAGGATGACGCTCTCGATGTAACGCTCGCGGTCGGCGCGCCGCTCGTCGAGCATCCTGGCGATGGCCTTGTATGCGTCCGGTTCGAGCGCGCGCAGGCTCAGGTCTTCGAGCTCCCACTTGAGCTGCCACACGCCGAGGCGACTGGCCAGCGGCGCGAAGAGGTCCTGGACTTCGCGGGCGGCACGCTCGCGTGCCGACGCGAGCGCCGCGCCGCCCGCGACGAGATAGCGCAATGCGTGCGTACGTTCGGCGAGCTTGATCAGAACGACCCGAATGTCCTCCACCATCGCGAGGAGCATCTTGCGCAGGCGCTCGGCCTGCGCGGCGCGCTCCTCGGCGTCGCCGGTGGCGGGCAGTGCGCGAATCTCGTCCATGCGCGCCACGCCGGCAACGAGTGCGGCGACGTCGGCGCCAAAGCGCTGCGCAACCTCATCTCCGTCATAATTCTTGGCTGCCGTGAGGCCGATGAGCATCGCGGCGCGAACGGTCGCCGCGTCGAGCTTGAGTCCGGCGACAATCGCGGACGTGCCTGCCGCATGCCGCGCCATCGGCTCGCCGTCGCGGGAGAGCAGATCGGCACCGATCGAGCATGCGTGCGCATGTGCGGCGCGAAACGATGCAACCTCGTCGCCGGAGTAGGTGCCGGAGAGTGCATCGAGCCAGGCCGCAGTTCCGGACAAGGCGCCCGCGTCGGCGTCCGTGCGCAAAGATGCCGTCATCGCCGGATTATAGCGACGATGCGCGCCGGGTCGTCCTGGCTTACCTCAGTCCGCTGCCGCGGCGAGCGACGCCGCGATCGTCTCGGCGACGCGCTCTGCGCAGGTGTCGGCAGTGGCGCGGTCCTTCGCCTCGACCATCACGCGCAGTACCGGTTCGGTCCCCGACGGGCGCAACAGGATGCGCCCCAGGCTGCCTAGCGACGCCCGGGCATCGGCCTCCGCGGCACGAATCGCGGCGCTGCCCTTCCAGTCGAATCCTTTCGGCAACCGGACGTTGATGAGGCGTTGCGGGAACAGCGTGACCGGCGCCGCTGCGGCCGCGAGCGTGGTCTTCTGGCCGTTGAGCGCACGCAGCACCGCAAGCGCGGCGACGATCGCGTCGCCCGTCGTGTGCTTGTCGAGGCAGAGCAGGTGCCCGGAGTTCTCGCCGCCCAGCTGCCAACCTTTCTCGTTCATTTTTTCCAGCACGTAGCGGTCGCCCACCGCAGCGCGCTCGAGCTCAATGCCCTCGCGTGTCAACGCCTGCTCGAACCCCAGATTGCTCATCTGCGTGCCCACCACGCCACCGGACAATGCCCCGCGACTGCGGTAATCCATCGCGATCACGTAGAGCAGCTCATCGCCGTCGTAGAGACGACCGTCGCGATCGGCCATCACCAGCCGGTCGCCGTCGCCGTCGAGCGCGATGCCGATATCGGCTCGATGGAGGAGCACGGCCTGCCGCAGGTGTTCCGGGTGCGTCGCGCCGACCTCCGCGTTGATGTTCATTCCGTCCGGCTCTGCACCCACCGGGATCACTTCGGCGCCCAGCTCGTGGAACACCGGCGGGGCAACGTGATAAGCCGGCGCCGTTCGCGCAGTCGACGACGATGCGCCAGCCTTTCAGGTCCTGTTCGTTCGGAAACGTGCTCTTGCAGAACTCGACGTAGCGTCCCGCCGCATCGTCGATGCGGCGCGCCTTGCCGAGATCGGCCGAGCGGACGCAGGCGAGCGGCAGCGCCATCGTGCGTTCGATCGCCTGCTCCACGTTGTCGGGGAGCTTCGCGCCGGTCGCACCGAAGAACTTGATTCCGTTGTCGTCGAAAGGGTTGTGCGATGCGCTGACGACGATGCCCGCGGAAAGGCGGAGCGCTCGCGTGAGGTACGCGACCGCCGGAGTCGGCAGCGGACCCGAAAGATAGACGTCGACGCCGGCTGCGGACAACCCCGATTCGAGCGCGGCCTCGAGCATGTATCCCGAGATTCGCGTGTCCTTGCCGATCAGCACCGCTGGGCGAGTTCCCGCGCGCGCCGGCTCGGCTGCGAGCACGCGGCCCGCCGCCCAGCCCAGCTTCAACACGAGTTCGGGCGTGATCGGGGCCTCGCCGACCCGGCCGCGCACGCCGTCCGTGCCGAAGTATTGTCGCGTCATGACATCAGCCTTGAAGTACCGCGCGCCACACCTTCAGCGCATCCACCGTTTCGCGCACATCGTGCACCCTCACGATGGCAGCACCGCGCGCGACCGCCGCCAGCGCCGCCGCAAGGCTCGCGGGCATCCGTTCGTCGACCGGCCGACCGGTGATCGCTCCCAGCGACGACTTGCGCGACAGGCCCGCGAGCACCGGATAACCTGCCGCCGCAAGCTCCGGCAACGCGCGCAACAACGCAAGATTATGCGCCAGCGTCTTGCCGAAGCCAAAGCCGGGATCGACGACGATTCGTTCGCGCACGATTCCTGCCGCCTCGCAGGCCTGTGCGCGTGCAATGAGAAATGCGCGAACTTCGGCGACGACGTCGCCGTAGTGCGGCGCACGCTGCATCGTTTCCGGCTCGCCCTGCATGTGGACGAGGCAGACCGCGGCCTGCGATCCCGCCACGACATCCAGCGCCCCCGGACCCATCAGAGCGCCGACGTCGTTGATCATTGCAACCCCCGCGGCGATCGCCGCGCGCATGACGGCGGGCCGGCGCGTGTCCGCCGACACGACGAGGCCGTCGCCCGAGAGCGCCTCGATCACCGGCACCACGCGGCGCAACTCTTCCGCTTCGGAGACGGGCGCGGCGCCGGGACGCGTCGACTCGCCGCCAACGTCGATCACGTCGGCGCCATCGGCCGCCATCTGCCGTGCGTGGGCCAGGGCGCGCGCCAGGTCGGCGTGCCGCCCGCCATCGTGGAAGGAGTCGGGCGTGACGTTCAGGATCCCCATCACGCGCGGCAACGCAAGGTCGAACTGGTGCGTGCCGCAGCGGAGAACGGCGTTCATTTCCCGAGCCGGTAACGAAAAAGGGGCGTGCGCGCGCACGCCCCCCGATTCACCGTCCGTTCGCCTCAGGCCGGAGTTGCCGACGGCGCGGCGTCCGGTCCGGGTGTTGCGCCGGGCGCCGACGAGCCTGCGCCCGACTGCGACGGCTTGGGCGGCCGCGGCGGCAGGCCGGCCATGATGTCGGATATCTGGTCGCTGTCGATCGTCTCGAGCTCGAGCAGCGCCTTTGCCATCGCCTCGACCTTGTCCCGGTTGTCCTCGATCAGCTTGCGCGCAACCGCGTACTGCTGGTCGATGATCTTCCGGATCTCGCTGTCGACCTTGCGCATCGTCTCTTCGGACACGTTCTTGTGCGTCGTGATCGAGCGGCCAAGAAACACTTCACCCTCGTTCTCGGCGTAGACCATCGGTCCCAGCAGGTCGGACATCCCATAGCGGGTGACCATGTTGCGCGCGAGCTCGGTCGCACGCTCGAAATCGTTCGACGCGCCGGTCGTCATCTGGTTCATGAAGATCTCTTCGGCGATGCGACCGCCGAACAGCACCGCGATCAGGTTCAGCATGTGATTGCGGTCGAGGCTGTAGCGGTCCTGCTCGGGCAGCTGCATCGTGACGCCCAGCGCGCGGCCGCGGGGAATGATCGTCACCTTGTGGACCGGGTCCGTCTTGGGCAGGAGGCGGGCGACGATTGCGTGTCCGGACTCATGGTAGGCGGTGTTGCGCCGCTCTTCCTCGGGCATGACGATCGAGCGGCGCTCGGCACCCATAATGATCTTGTCCTTCGCCATCTCGAAGTCGTCCATGTCGACAAGGCGCTTGTTGCGCCGCGCCGCGAACAGCGCGGCTTCGTTGACGAGGTTGGCGAGGTCGGCGCCCGAGAATCCGGGCGTGCCGCGCGCGATGATCTCGGCCTTTACGTCGGTCGCCATCGGCACCTTGCGCATGTGGACGAGCAGGATCTGCTCGCGACCGCGGATGTCGGGCAGCGGGACCACCACCTGCCGGTCGAAGCGTCCGGGGCGCATCAGCGCGGGATCCAGCACGTCGGGCCGGTTTGTCGCGGCGATCACGATGACGCCGGCGTTGCCCTCGAATCCGTCCATTTCGACCAGCAACTGGTTCAGCGTCTGTTCGCGCTCGTCGTTGCCGCCGCCGAGACCGGCGCCGCGCTGGCGGCCTACCGCGTCGATTTCATCGATGAACACGATGCACGGTGCGTTCTTCTTCGCCTGTTCGAACATGTCGCGCACGCGGGCGGCGCCGACACCGACGAACATCTCGACGAAGTCGGAGCCCGAGATCGAGAAGAACGGGACCTTCGCCTCGCCGGCGATCGCCTTGGCGAGCAACGTCTTGCCGGTGCCCGGCGAGCCGACCATCAGCACTCCGCGCGGGATGCGCCCCCCGAGCTTCTGGAACTTCGTCGGGTCGCGCAGGAACTCCACCAGCTCGGAGACTTCCTCCTTCGCCTCGTCGCAGCCCGCGACGTCCGCGAACGTGACGGTGTTGTTCGACTCGTCCAGCATCTTCGCCTTGCTCTTGCCGAAGCTGAACGCGCCGCCGCGCCCGCCGCCCTGCATCTGGCGCATGAAGAAGATCCAGACCCCGATCAGGAGCAGCATCGGGAACCACGAGATGAACACCTGGGCGAGGAACGATTGCTCTTCGTCCTGCTTGCTGTCGACCCGGACGTTGTTCTTGAGGAGGTCGCTCACCATCCACAGGTCGTTCGGACTGTAGGTGACGAACTTCTTCTTGTCCGCGGAGGATGTCCAGACGATCTTGCGGCCCTCGATCTGCGCCGATTCGACGCCGCCCGAACGCACCTTGTCCATGAATTCGGAATAGGGGATCGTGTCGCGCGTCGTCTGCCGCGAGTCGAACTGCTTGACCACGGTCAGCACCACGAGCCCGATCACGAGCCAGATGCCGATGTTCTTGAGAAGATTGTTCAAATGTCGCTCCTTGCGCTGCCTTCCGGCTGCCGCGGGTCGCTGATCGATTTGCGGCCCATGGCTGCCTCCCTGCGCTTCGAACCCTTGATTCTAGTCCTTCATGACGGCCGAGGCCATCGCCGGGCGTCGCCCGCGTCTCCCAAAGGAGACACTTTGTGAAAAATATCCCTACTCGCGGACTTTCAGCCCCTTTGCCACCAGGTAAACCTCGCGGCTCCGGTCGCGCGATGCCTTTGGCTTGCGTACGTAGACTTTCTCGAAATCGCGCTGCAACTCCCGCTGGAACTCCGTGAACCCGCCGCCCTGAAACGCCTTGACGACGAGATTCCCGCCCGGTTGGACCCATCGCACCGCGAATTCGTGCGCCAGTTCGCCGAGGTGGACGGAGCGCGCCTGATCCGCCGATTCCACCCCCGAAAGATTGGGGGCAAGATCGGAAACGACAAGGTCGACCTTGCGGCCGCCAAGCGCCGCTTCCAGCGCCGAGAGTACGGACGACTCCCGAAAGTCGCCCTGCAGCATAAGCACGCCGGGGAGAGGCGCGATCGGAAGCAGGTCGAGCGCGATGATCCGCGCCTGCTTCCCGAGCTTCTCGCGAAGCACCTGCGTCCAGCTCCCCGGCGCGGCGCCCAGGTCGACCACGCTGATTCCCGGCCGAAAGAGATGATCCTTGTCCGCAATCTCGAGCAGCTTGAACGCCGCGCGCGACCGATAGCCCAGACGGGTGGCTTCCTTGACCCAGTGGTCGTTGACGTGCTCGTCGATCCACGCCTTCACGAACCGGTTCTTCTTCGTGCGCTTTTCCACCATGTCCGGGCAACGCGCGCGAAATCGGGGCATCGCCGGTAAAATGCAGGGATGCAAACTCTATCACCCGGCGCGCGGCGCGCGCTTCGCGCGAAGGCCCATCACCTCCATCCGGTGGTCATCGTCGGCCAGCACGGCCTCACCCCGGCCGTGCTGAAGGAGATCGACGTCAATCTCAACGCGCACGAACTGATCAAGATCCGCGTATTCAGCGACGAGCGCAAAGAACGCGATTCGATGCTCGAGCGCATCTGCGACGATTTGGGTGCCGCCGCCGTCCAGCATGTCGGCAAAATGCTGATCGTCTGGCGGCCGGCACCGAAGGACGAGGTGGCCCCGCCGCGCCGCGCCGTGCCGGCCGGAAAATCCGCCGCGCGCAAGGCGCCACAGGCACGCCGGCCTCGAACTCCTCTGCCGCGCACGCCTGCGCGCCCTTCCCCTCGCGGCAAGACGCCCGTCGAACTCCCGAGTGCACCCGCATCGCGCCGACGACGCGCAATGACGAACTCGGCGTCGACATGGGAGGACGGCGCCGGCGACCGGTCGCCTCGCGGGCCCAAGGGAACAGGAGTGGCGAAAGGCGCAGCGCCGCGCTCGTCGCGCCGCGCCGCACCTGGGGGAACCTTCAAGAAAGCCGCGCGGCCGGCCGCCACACCGCATGGCAAGTCGGCATCGAGTTTCGTCGGAGCCTCCGGCGCCCGGCGCCGGCGACGGAAGGCCGGTTGACGCGGCCGGGATTTCGCAGCGCCGCGTCGAGGTGCGCGACGACGCCCGCGCGGTCAGGCGTAACGGACGGCGAGCACCTCGTACTCGCGGAGTCCGCCCGGCGCCTGGACTTCGGCAGTGTCACCCTCGCTCTTGCCGATCAGTGCGCGCGCAATCGGCGAGCTGACGGAAATCTTGCCGTGCTTGAGATCGGCCTCGTCCTCGCCGACGATCTGGTACGTGAAGCGGTCGCCGGTCACCGTGTCCTCGAGGTCGACGGTGGCGCCGAAGACGATATGCCCTCCCGCATCCGCAATCGCGGCGGGATCGATGACCTGGGCTCCGGCGAGCTTGTGCCCGATCTCCGCGATCCGCCCTTCGATGAAACCCTGGCGCTCCTTTGCAGCGTCGTAGTCGGCGTTTTCCGAAAGATCGCCGTGCCCGCGGGCTTCGGCCAGCGCGGCGCTCACCGCCGGCCGGTCGATCGACTTCAGTCGCTGCAGCTCCTCCCGAAGGCGGCGCGCGCCTTCGACGGTCATCGGAAATTTTGTCATCGGTTCGTGGAGTTGGTGGAAAGAGCGGGTGGGCGCTTCGCCCTCACCGCAACCGTTCGTGCAGCGCCTGCATCGCGTAAGGGATGAGCTCGCGCATCCCGGCGAGCCCCAGCGCAGCAGCTCGGGCGCCCGCGAGCGTCGTGTAGGTCGGTATCTGATCCGTGAGGGCTTCGCGCCGGATCTGATAGCTGTCCCTGATCGCCGTACGCTTCTCCTGCACGGTGTTGACGACGAGCGCTATCTCGTCGTTTTTCATCATGTCGACGACGTGCGGCCGGCCCTCGTGGACCTTGTTCACCGGCGTCACCGGCACGCCGGCGGCAGCGAGGGCCGTCGCCGTCCCGCGGGTCGCGACCAGGGTGAATCCGAGCGACACCAGCAGCGTCGCGAGCTCGACGACGCGCGGCTTGTCCGCGTCCTTGACGCTGATGAAGACCCGGCCCTTGTCCGGCAGGCGCACGTTGGCGGCGAGCTGCGACTTGAGAAACGCCTCGGAAAACGTCTCGCCGACCCCCATCACCTCCCCCGTCGATTTCATCTCCGGCCCCAGGATCGTGTCCACCCCGGGAAACTTGATGAACGGGAAGACCGCCTCCTTGACCGAATAGTAGGGAGGCACGATCTCGCCGACGACGCCCTGCTCCCGGAGCGTCCGCCCGACCATGCAGCGCGCGGCGATCTTCGCGAGCGGCCGTCCCGTGGCCTTCGAGACGTACGGAACCGTGCGCGACGCGCGCGGATTGACCTCGAGGACGAACACCACGTCCTCGCCGTCCGCATTTCGCTGGATCGCGAACTGGACGTTCATCAATCCGACCACATTGAGACCGCGCGCCATCGCGGCGGTCTGCGCGCGCAACCGGTCCTGCGTTTGCACGGAGAGCGAGAACGGCGGCAGCGAGCACGCCGAATCGCCCGAGTGCACGCCGGCCTGCTCGATGTGCTCCATGATGCCGCCGATCACGACGTCGGTGCCGTCGGCAAGCGCGTCGACGTCGACTTCGATGGCGTCGTTGAGAAAGCGATCGAGCAGCACAGGGCTGTCGTTCGACACCTTGACCGCTTCGCTCATGTAGCGCTCGAGGTCGCGCTGCTCGTGGACGATCTCCATCGCACGCCCGCCCAGCACGTACGACGGCCGCACGACGAGCGGATACCCGATCGCCTCCGCCGCCGCGATCGCCTCGACCTCGGTGCGTGCCGTCCGGTTCGGCGGCTGCTTGAGGCCCAGCCGGTGGAGCAGCTGCTGGAACCGCTCGCGGTCCTCGGCCATGTCGATCATGTCGGGCGTGGTGCCGATGATCGGCACGCCGTTCGCAGCAAGGTCTCGCGCGAGCTTCAACGGCGTCTGGCCACCGTACTGGACGATGACGCCGAACGGCTTCTCCAGGTGGACGATTTCCAGCACGTCCTCCAGCGTCAGCGGCTCGAAGTAGAGACGATCCGACGTGTCGTAGTCGGTGGAGACCGTCTCCGGATTGCAGTTGACCATGATCGTCTCGTAGCCGTCCTCCCGCAGCGCCATGGCCGCGTGCACGCAGCAGTAGTCGAATTCGATCCCCTGCCCGATCCGGTTCGGGCCGCCGCCCAGCACAACCACCTTCCTGCGATCCGTCGGTGCTGCCTCGCACTCCTCCTCGTACGTCGAGTACATGTAGGCGGTCTTCGTGGCGAACTCGGCGGCACAGGTGTCGACCCGCTTGTAAACCGGCCGGATGCCGAGCGCGTGACGGCGGGCACGGACCTCGGATTCCCCCACCTTCAACAGGTACGCAAGGCGACGGTCCGAATACCCCATGCGCTTGAGGCCGCGGAGTTCGTCGCGCGAGAGTCCGGGCAGGCTCCGCTGCTCGAGCTTCAGCTCCGTGTCGACGATCTCCTTGATCTGCGCGAGGAACCACCTGTCGATCTTGGTGTGACGAAAGATCTCCTCCAGCGTCATGCCGACGCCGAATGCGTCCGCAACGTACCAGAGACGCTCCGCGCGAGGGTAGGCGAGCTCGTCGGCGATCTTCTCGGGATCGACCGTCTTGAGGTTGAAACCGTCGACGCCCACCTCGAGGCCGCGCAGCGCCTTCTGCAGAGACTCCTGGAACGTGCGTCCGATTGCCATCACCTCGCCGACCGATTTCATCTGCGTGGTGAGCCGGTCGTCGGCCTGCCTGAACTTTTCGAACGCGAAACGCGGTACCTTGGTCACGACGTAGTCGATCGTCGGCTCGAACGAGGCCGGAGTCTTTCCTCCGGTGATGTCATTGGCGAGCTCGTCCAGCGTGTAGCCGACGGCGAGCTTGGCGGCGATCTTGGCGATCGGGAAGCCGGTCGCCTTGGACGCGAGCGCCGAGGACCGCGACACACGGGGATTCATCTCGATCACGATCATGCGACCATCGTCCGGATTGATCGCGAACTGGACGTTCGAGCCCCCCGTGTCGACGCCGATCTCGCGCAGCACCGCGATCGAGGCGTCGCGCATCAGCTGGTATTCCTTGTCGGTCAGCGTCTGCGCGGGCGCGACGGTGATGGAGTCGCCCGTATGCACGCCCATCGGGTCGACGTTCTCGATCGAGCAGACGATGATGCAGTTGTCCTTCCGGTCCCGGACGACCTCCATCTCGAACTCTTTCCAGCCGAGCAGCGACTCCTCGATCAGGAGCTCGTGCGTGGGCGAGGCCATGAGGCCGCGCTTGCACATCTCGACGAACTCGTCCTTGTTGTAGGCGATGCCGCCACCGGTGCCGCCGAGCGTGAATGACGGACGTATGACGGCAGGAAAACCGATGTCGGCCTGCACCTCCAACGCCTGCTCGAGGTTGTGCGCGATGCCGGAACGCGCCGAACCCAGGCCGATGCGCGTCATCGCCGCCTTGAACTTTTCGCGGTCCTCGGCCTTGTCGATGGCCTTCTTGCTCGCACCGATAAGCTCGACGTCGAACCTGGTCAGCACGCCTTCGCGCGCCAGGTCGAGCGCGCAGTTCAACGCCGTCTGGCCGCCCATCGTCGGCAGCAGCGCATCCGGCCGTTCGCGCTCGATGATCTTCGCGATCATCGGCCAGGTGATCGGCTCGATGTAGGTCACGTCCGCCATTTCCGGGTCGGTCATGATCGTGGCGGGATTGCTGTTGACGAGCACGACCCGATAGCCCTCCTCGCGCAGCGCCTTGCAGGCCTGCGCCCCGGAATAATCGAACTCGCATGCCTGCCCGATGATGATCGGGCCGGCGCCGATGATCAGGACCGATTCGATGTCGGTGCGCTTCGGCATCGCTACTTCCTGTCCATCATCTTCACGAACCGGTCGAACAGGTATCCGATGTCGTGCGGCCCGGGACTCGCCTCCGGGTGACCCTGGAAGCCGAAGGCCGGGCGGTCGGTGCGTGCGATGCCCTGCAGACTGCCGTCGAAAAGGGATACGTGCGTCACGCGCGCCGTCGAGGGAAGCGAGGCCGGGTCCACCGCGAATCCGTGGTTCTGGCTCGTGATCAGAACCTGGCCGGTATCGCGATCGAGCACCGGGTGGTTCGCGCCGTGATGCCCGAACTTCATCTTGACGGTCCTCGCTCCCGATGCGAGCCCCAGCAGCTGGTGGCCGAGACAGATGCCGAAGGTCGGCACACCGGACAGGACGATCGCCGCGATCGCGCGAATCGCGTAGTCGCAGGGCTCGGGATCACCCGGCCCGTTCGAGAGGAAGACCCCATCCGGCGCGTAAGCGAGAATTGCCGCGGCGGATGTCTGCGCGGGAACCACCGTCACCCGGCATCCGCGCTCGGAAAGCATCCGCAGGATGTTGTGCTTGACGCCGAAATCGAGGGCGACGACGTGAAAGCGAGGCTTGCCGGGTGTCCCGTAACCCGCGCCGAGCGTCCACGCGCCGGCGGTCCATTCGTAGGGTTCGGCGCAGCTCACGACCTTCGCGAGGTCCTGACCCGCCATCGATGGCGCGGCCTTCGCCCGGGCGACAGCGCCGGCAACCTCCGTGTCCTCCACGGCCGGCCCTGCGCACAGGCATCCGTTCTGCGCTCCTTGCTCCCGCAGGATGCGCGTCAGCTTGCGAGTGTCGATGTCGGCGATGCCGACGACATTGTTTTCCGCGAGGTACGCGGACAGCGCACCCGTCGAGCGGAAATTGGAAACGACGCGGGGCAGGTCCCGGATCACGAGTCCCGCCGCAAACGGCCGACGCGATTCGACGTCCTCCGCATTCACGCCGACGTTGCCGATGTGCGGGTACGTGAGCGTGACGATCTGACCGGCGTACGACGGGTCGGTGAGAATCTCCTGATACCCCGTCATCGCCGTGTTGAACACGACTTCGCCGACGGAATGGCCCTGCGCGCCTATGGCGACACCGCGGAAGACCGTGCCGTCGGCAAGGGCCAGTATGGCCGTCGCGCCATTGCCCCGAACGGGAAGCAGCGGAGGGACGGACGTGGGGGCTGCGGTCGGGGCGGACATCTCGCGCTTCGCTGGATCGGGGAGCACTCGCGACGGCCCCGTGCATCGGGGTCCGGACGTGCGAAGCGGGAACGCTTGCGTCGCCCGCAGCCGTTCCCGCTTTGAGGCTTCCGATTATACCGGGCAAGGGGCGACGCGACAACCGCGATCCCTTTCGACACCCTAATACGCCGCGGAAAAGCCGCCGTCGACGTAAAGAAGGTGGCCGGTCACGTAGTCCGCCGCGGAAGACGCGAGGAACACCGCGGCACCCGCCACTTCGTCGGGCTCGCCCCAGCGGCCCGCCGGGGTGCGCTTCGCGACCCAGGCCGAGAACTCGGCGTCCGATGTCAGCGCCGCATTCATTTCGGTCCGGAAGAACCCCGGAGCAATGCCGTTGACCTGCACGCCGTGCGGCGCGAGCTCGACCGCCAGCGCTCGCGTCAGCATCTTGAGTCCGCCCTTGCTCGCAGCGTAGGCGACGATGTTCGGCCGTCCGAGATCGGAGGCGACCGAGCAGATGTTGACGATCTTGCCGCGGCGGCGCGCCTTCATCGCGGGGATGACCGCGCGCGTGACGAGAAACGGGCCGTCGAGGTTCACCGCCTGAAGCTCGCGCCATTCCGCGATCGAAAACTGCTCGAGCGCCTGGCGGCGATTCATCGCCGCGTTGTTGACGAGGATGTCGATGGGTCCGTGGTCGCGCAGGACGGCCGCAACCGCGCTGTCGACGGCAGCGGCGTCGGTCACGTCGAAAGGCGCTATCCCCGCCGAGATCCCGTCGCTCGCCAGCGCTGCGGCGGCCGCGTCTAGCCTCGCGCGGTTGCGCCCATTCAGCAAGACGCTGGCGCCGGCCCGACCAAGTCCCCGTGCAATCGCGAGGCCCAGGCCGGAACCGCCACCCGTGACCAGCGCGCGGCGCCCTGCAAGACTGAATGGATTCGCTTGGTCGACCATCGCGTCAGCGGAGCCCGAGCACGTCGCGCATGTCGGCGAGCCCCGCCTGCCCCGCACCGCGGCGCGCGGCGACGAAATGCGCGGCGCGCAGAGCCCCGGCGGCAAAGTTCTGGCGCGAGGCGGCACGGTGCGAAAGTTCGACCCGCTCGCCGGTTCCCGCAAAAATCACCGTGTGCTCGCCGACGACATCGCCACCGCGCAGCGCCGCGAACCCGATGGTTCCGGGTTTGCGTTCCCCGGTCACACCCTCGCGCGCATACACCGCGCAGTCCCCGAGCACACGACCAGCACCGCGCGCCCCGGCCTCGCCGAGCGCAATGGCGGTGCCCGACGGCGCGTCCACCTTGTGCCGGTGGTGCATTTCGACGATTTCGATGTCGTAGGCCGGACCCAGTCGCTTCGCCGCCGTTTCGACCAGCGCCAGCAGCACGTTGACGCCGACGCTCATGTTCGGCGCAAAGACGATCGGGATTTCCCTCGACAATGCGACGAGGCGGTCCCTCTGCGCGTCGGAAAGTCCGGTCGTCCCCACGACGGCGCCGGTGCCGTGCCGGGCGCACGCCTCGAGATGGGCAAGCGTCCCTTCCGGCCGCGTGAAATCGATCAGGACGTCCGCGGCCCGCGTCGCGGCATCGACGTCGGATCCGACCGTGATGCCCGTGGCCCGTCCGAAGCGTTCGCCCGCATCGCGTCCCTCAAGGGTCGCCCCCCGCACGTCGAATGCGGCGGCGAGGGCGAGCCCCGGATCGGCAAGCACCGCCTCGACGAGCGCCTGGCCCATCCGGCCGCCCGCGCCGGCGATTGCAATCCTCGTGGCCACCGCTACCACCCGAACGTGTCTTTGACGCTGTCCCACCAGGAGCGCTGGGTGTCCCACTTCCATTCGCCCGCGGTGCGAGCGGCGGCCTCGCGATTGAGCTCGGCGGCCGACGGCGGAGCCTCGTCGCCTTCCCAGCGCGCCAGCTTGTCATCGACAAAGTACACGGTGAAGTTGCGCTGCTCGACCACCCGCCCCTGCCGCTTGAACATGTACGAATAATCCCACCGATCGTCACGGAACAGCGTCACGATGAGCGGCGTGCCGAGGATGAGCCGCACCTGCGCGCGGCTCTGCCCTGCCCGGAGCTTGTCCACCATGTCCTGGGAGAGGAAGTTTCCCTGGTTGATGTCGAGCTTGTAGACGCCAAACGAGCGCAGCGTCGGCGCATAGGTGTCGATCGTCGCGCAGCCCGCGGCGAACACCGCCGAGACGGCAACCGCGGCAAGCGAAATCGCGGGCCACCGGCGCGACGAAAGGACGAAGCGAAAATTCACGATTGTGATCGGGAAGGGTGACCGGCTATTATAGCCGTGCGCGTCGCGACGACGCGTGCCGGCCGGCAAGGCAGCCGACCTCCCGCCCGTTCAGCATCACCGCCGCATCGCCTCGGAGCGCGCCGTCATGACTTCGCCGCACGACCTCAACAACGCGGGGCTCAAGGCCACCGTACCCCGCCTCAAGATCATCAACCTGTTCGAGTCGTCCAAGGTCCGGCATCTCACGGCCGAGGACGTCTATCGGCAGCTGCTGCACGAAGGGCTCGACATCGGGCTCGCCACGATTTACCGCGTGCTGACGCAATTCGAGCAGGCGGGACTGCTGACGCGACACCATTTTGAATCCGGGAAGGCGGTCTTCGAGCTGAACGAGGGCCGGCACCACGACCACCTCGTCTGCCTGCAGTGCGGCCGCGTCGAGGAGTTCTACGACGCGGAGATCGAGAACCGGCAGGCCAAGGTGGCGCAGGAGAGGGGGTTCGCGATCAGCGAGCACGCGCTCTATCTCTACGCCGAATGCGTGAAGCCGTCGTGCCCGCACCGCAAGGCGACCTCGAGCACGGACAACTGAAGCGAGTCTCGTCGGAGCCGCGATCACGAGTCCGGCTGATCCATGGCGGAAAGATCCGCCTCCGCCTCGCGGCGATCGAAGTCGGAGAGGCGGAATCCCAGCAGCCACAGGGCGCCGAAATAGGCGATCGCGCCGGCTGCGCAGACCCACGCGAGGCGGCCGACCCTGGTCCAGAGCGTCGCGTTCAGCCAATACGTCGACGGCCCCACGACCAGCAGCAGCACGCCTGCCAGCACGAACAGCGCAATGACCAGCTTCGAGACGAACTGGAGCCACCCCGTGCGCGGCAGGAAGATGCCGCGCCGCTTCAGGAACCAGAACAGCAGCCCGGCGTTGAGGCATGCGCCGAGCGACGTCGACAGCGTGAGGCCGGCATGCCCGATGCGGTGCATGAGGACCCACGCAAGCGTCTGCGCGAACACGACCGTCGCAAACGCGATCTTCACGGGCGTCTTCATGTCCAGTCGGGCAAAAAACCCGGGCGCCAGGATCTTCACCAGGATGAATCCGAGCAGCCCGACGGCGTAGCCCAGCAGCGCGTCTCGCGTCTGCAGCACGTCGTTCGCCGTGAATTTGCCGTATTGGTAAAGCGTCGCGACCAGCGGCGTCGCGAGAACCCACAGCGCGACCGCCGCGGGCAGCGCCAGCATGAACGCGAGGCGCAATCCCCAATCGAGCAGGGACGAGTACTCGGCCGGGTTCTCGTCGGCGTGGTGCTTCGCGAGCGAAGGCAGCAGGACCGTTCCCAGCGCAACACCGAGCAGCGCACTCGGAAATTCCATCAGCCGGTCCGCATAGGTGATCCACGAAATGCGACCATCTCCCAGTGATGCGGCGAGCTGCGTGTTGATGAGCGAGGAAATCTGCGCTGCGGACACGCCGAGCACCGCAGGCCCCATGGCCAGCAGCACGCGGCGCACACCCTCGTCGCGCCAGTCGAGACGCGGTCGCGGGAACATGCCTATCGCGACCAGCGGCCGGATCTGCAGCGCAAGCTGCGCGACGCCGCCGATCAGCACGCCCCAGGCGAGCGCCGTGATCGGCGGGTTGCAATACGGCGCGAGAAACAGCGCCGCGCCGATGATCGACAGGTTGAGCAGCACCGGCGTGAACGCCGGAATGGCAAAGCGGCGGTAGACGTTGAGCACGCCGCCGGCAAGCGACACCAGCGAGACGAACAGGATGTAGGGAAAGACGATCCGGATCATCTGTGCGGTGAGGTCGACTTTGCCGGGGGTGTCCTTGAAACCCGTCGCCAGGAGATACACGAGCGCGGGCGCCGCGAGGATGCCGAGGATCGAAATGGCGAGGAGCGCGACCGCGAGCAGCGTTCCCACGCGCCCCACGAGCGCCTTGGTCGCGTCCTGTCCGCGCTGCCGCCGGTACTCGGCGAATATCGGCACGAACGCCTGCGAGAACGCGCCTTCGGCAAACAGCCGGCGAAGGATGTTGGGCAGCCGGAATGCCGCCTCGAAGGCGTCCATCTGCACCCCGGCGCCGAACGCCGCCGCCTTCAAGCTCTCGCGGGCGAGGCCCGTGATCCGGGACAGCAGCGTCATGCCGCTGACCGTCGACAGCGCTCGCAGGAGCTTCAAGGCGACCGCCCCGGACGGTCAGCCGTTGCGGCAGCGTTCGAGCGTACGGGACGGCGTGGCACGGCGCGGGGAATCGGTGTGAGGGAATGAGCGTCTGACGTGGGACCGCCGACGCGAGTCGTTGTTGCGTAGGGGGCGGTAAGCTGCTATTATGCTTGGTCTTTTTTCTTTCCGCTTTCTCGAGACTAGGGATTCCGACTCATGGCCAACAGTGCCCAAGCCCGCAAGCGAGCCCGCCAGGCCGCGGTGACGAACCAACACAATGCCGGTCTCCGGTCCACGCTGCGCACCGCGGTCAAGAAGGTCCGCAAGGCAATCGCCGCGGGCGACAAGGCGAACGCGATCAAGGAATACCAGGCGTCGCAGGCCGTCATCGATCGTATTGCCGACAAGAAGATCGTTCACAAGAACGCAGCGTCGCGGACGAAGTCGCGGCTCGTTCACGCCATCAAAGCACTTGCGTAAGCGATTTCCACACGGTTTTTCGAGAAAGGCGCCCACGGGGCGCCTTTCTGCTTTCCGGGGCGGGGGAAATGACGTAAATCCCTGAACCGACGGGCTTTGGACATCGGTCACGCCGCCGGCCTTTTCCACGTCGACGTCGTGGGCATGGTGCTTGCTTAGTGATGGTCGACGCCTCCCGTGCTGGGGTGGCACCGACACGAGTTCATCCCGTCCATGTTCCGTTCGATCGAATTGCGGCAGATGTCGCCCACGCCGAATGGCATGAGCCCGGCAAAGGGTCCTTCTCCCGCCGGCGTGGGGCTCGTACCCGCTGCATACCGCTTTGTCGCGTCGGCGATCCTTGTCGCGGTCTGCGCATTCGTGCTCGCTTCGCTCGGGACCACGCCCGCCCACGCCGCAGGCGAGGGCGAAACGGCGCGGCGCGCAGGCGATATCGAGGCTTACCTCCCCGCGTACCCCAAGCGGGCGCTCGTCGAGGTCGCGTTCGTCCTTCGCGCCGGCGTTTCGCCCTCCGATCGGCGGATCCTGCTGGCCCTGCAGGGACAGGCGCTGGTGCTGTCGGGGCGGATCGCGGAGGCCCAGGCCTTCTCCGACCGGCTCGAGGGCGAGGCGCGCACGACGTCCGACCCGCTCCTTCTCGCGACGGCATTGCTCGTGCGAAGCGCGGTGCAGTCCGCGATCGGCGACGCCGCCACGGCGGACGGGTTCGCGCGGCAGGCACAGGCGCTTCTCCCGGATGCCGACAATCCGTTCCTGACGCATTGGGCGCTGATGGCGATCGGAACGACCGCCCGGGCGCGCGGGCGCCGGGATGAAGCCATGGCCAGCCTCCACGAGGCCCTTGCGCTGGCCGAACGCATGGACAACCCGTACCGGCGCTCGAGCGCCCTGTACCAACTTTCGGTGTTGCACCGCGACATGAAACATGGCGACCATGCGCTCCAGGCGAGCCTCGAGTCCTGGAAGTTCGCGGAGGCCGCCGACAGCGTGTACGCGATGGTGAATGCGCGAATGGCGGAATCGGCGGCCCTCGAGCTGCTCGATCGCCCCGATCGGGAGCTGGAGTCGATGCAGGAGGCGCTCGCGATCGCACACAAGGGGCAATCGAAAGTCGCCGAGTCGCGCGCGCTCGTCAACCTCTCCGACATCCAGCTGCGCCGGCATCGGTACGCTCTGGCGCTCGAAACGGCACGCCGGTCGCTCGAGCTCGCAACCGAGCTGGACGATCCGGGCATCGCATCGACCAGCAAGGCCAACATGGGGTTCGCGCTGTTCGGGCTGGGCCGCGTGCCGGAGGGCAAGCGACTCACCGACGAGGCCCTCGCCGGATACGAACGCACGGGCGCCACGTCCGAAATCGCGGGCCTGCTCGGCGAATACAGCCAGTATCTCGAGAAGGCCGGTGACTACAAAGGCGCGCTTGCGCTCTTCCACCGCGAGCGCAAGCTGAACGACGACATCGCGCTCGCCGCCCACGAGCGCACGGTGCTCGAGCTGCAGGAGAAATACGAATCGGACAAACGCCGGCGCGAAATCGAGCTGCTCAATCGCGAGAACGACGTCAAGACGGCGGAGCTTCGGACCGGGACACTGCAGCAGCGGGCGTGGTGGATGCTCGCCAGCGTGTTCGGGCTGTCGTTCGTCATCGTTACCCTCCTCTACCGGAAGCTGCAGGCGACGAACCGGCTGCTGGGCGAAAAGAACCGCGAGCTCTCCTACCAGAGCAGCCGCGATCCGCTGACCGCACTGTACAACCGGCGTTACTTCCAGGATTTCATCGACGACGCCGGCGAACGGGACGAGCGCCGCAGCGCGGACGGCAAGTCGATCGAGGCGCTGCTGCTGATCGACCTCGACAATTTCAAGGAAGTCAACGATCGCCACGGACACGCCGCCGGCGACGCGGTCCTCGTGACCGTCGCGCAGCGGCTGCGCGACGCGCTGCGCGAAACCGACATGATCGTGCGCTGGGGCGGCGAGGAATTCCTCGTGTTCGTCGCGGCGACGCAGCCGGGAACGCTCGACGAAATCGCGCTGCGCATCATGCGCGCGATCTCGGACGAGCCTTTCGTGCTCCAGCAGACGCCGATATCGCTCACTGCGTCCATCGGCTTCGTGCCGATGCCGTTGCCGCCGCGCGAGGACCCGCTGCCGTGGGAGCGCGCGATAGGGATCGCGGACATGGCGCTCTATCTCGCGAAGGTCCACGGCCGCAATCGCGCCTATGGCGTTCGCCGGCTGGTCAACGGCGACGACGAGACGATCGCCGCCGTCGAGCGCGATCTGCAGGCCGCTTGGCGCAACCGACTGGTCGACATCCACATGATTTCGGGCGCCGACCGCGGGGCGGCGGGGACGCCGGACGAGCCCGCGATCGCGGCGGTCATGGGGCGCTGAGGAACGGGCACCGGAAACGCGGGTTGGGCGGTTCACGGCGGCCGGTCCTGTCGCGCATGCCATGCTAATCTGCGGCTTCCACGGGATTCCGCCCCGAATGGCCGGCGTCCTGGTCGCCATGTCCTCCGCGCCGCCGAAGCACTTCCTCCAGTTTCGCGATTTCTCCCAGACGGAGCTCGAGTACCTCTTCGCACGCACGCGCTGGATCAAGGACCGGTTCAAGCGCTACGAGCTCTACCAGCCGCTGCGCGACCGGACCCTTGCCATGGTGTTCGAGAAGGCCTCCACGCGAACTCGCGTGTCGTTCGAAGCCGGAATGAACCAGCTGGGCGGGATTGCAATCAATCTCAACCGCGGCGACACGCAGCTCGCGCGCGGCGAGCCGATCGAGGACGTGGCCCGCGTGATCTCGCGCATGGTCGACGTCGTCATGATCCGGACGTTCGAGCAGACGATCATCGAGAGATTCGCCGCGCATTCGCGCGTGCCCGTCATCAACGGCCTCACCAACGAGTTCCACCCCTGCCAGATCCTCGCCGACGTCTACACCTATGTCGAGCATCGTGGCTCCATTCGCGGCCGAACCGTGGCGTGGATCGGCGACGCCAACAACATGTGCTACACGTGGCTGCAGGCGGCGACCGTGCTGGGCTTCGACTTCCGCGTCTCCGCACCGCCCGGATACACGGTCGATCCGGCCCGCGTTGGCCCGGACGAAGGCGCTCGATTCGCGGCGTTCACCGATCCCCGCGAGGCCTGCCGTGGCGCCGATCTCGTGACGACCGACGTGTGGACCAGCATGGGCTTCGAGACGGAGAACGAGGACCGCCGACGCGCATTCGCGTCCTTCCGCGTGGACGCCGCGATGATGCGGTCGGCGAAATCCGATGCGCTGTTCATGCATTGCCTGCCGGCGCATCGCGGCGAGGAAGTCACCGCGGACGTGATCGACGGACCGCAGAGCGTGGTCTGGGACGAAGCGGAGAACCGGCTCCACGCGCAGAAGGCGTTGCTCGAATACCTCGTCTGCGGTCGCGTGGAAACATGAGAGAGGCGAGATGATCGATCACACGGGTGTGGCGGTTTCAAACGCGGCTGCAAGCAAGGCGTTCTACCGGGCAGCGCTTGCACCTCTCGGCTACGCCCTGCTGATGGAGGCGGAACAATACGCCGGATTTGGCATCCATCCCAAGCCGGATTTCTGGATCGGACAGGGCACGCCGAACGCGCCGCCGGTTCACGTCGCCTTCCGCGCGGACTCGCGTGCGCAGGTCGATGCGTTCCACAAGGCGGCGATCGCCGCGGGCGGCGCGGACAACGGAGCGCCGGGCCTGAGGCCGCACTACCATCCGAATTACTACGGTGCGTTCGTGCTGGATCCGGACGGGCACAACATCGAGGCCGTGTGTCATGCGCCTGCATAGATTGATCACGTTGATGGCGGCGATGCCGCTCGCCGCCGTCACGTCGACGGCACTTGCCCAGACCTGGCCCGACAAGCCCGTCAAGTTCATCGTTTCGGCGGGCCCGGGAAGCTCGTTGGACACGCTCGCGCGGGTGATCGGCGACAAGTTGAAGGACCGACTCGGCCAGAGCGTCGTCGTCGAGAACAAGCCCGCCGCCGGCGGTACCGTCGCCACCGCGGAAGTGGCGAAGGCCGCACCCGACGGCTACACGATGCTTCTCGGCTTCAACGGACCGTTGGCCTTCGGGCCGTTGTTGCAGAAGCTGACCTACGACGTGCAGAAGGATCTGTCGCCGGTGATCATCACGTCGAGCCAGCCGAACGTGCTCGCCGTGAACGCACAACTGCCCGTGAAGTCATTGCAGGAACTCGTGAGCTATGCGAAGGCCAATCCGGACAAGCTCGCCTACGCTTCGGTCGGCAACGGCAGCTCGTCCCATCTCAACATGGAGCTCCTGAAGTCCGTGGCCGGCTTCGGCGCGCTGCACGTGCCTTTCAACGGCTCGCCGCCCGCGGTTACGGCAACGATCCAGGGCGAGACGCAGATGATGTTCGCCGTGATGCAGCCGCTGCAGCCGCAGATCCAGGCCGGCAAGCTCCGCGCGATCGCGGTGACGACGGCAAAGCGCTTTCCGTTGCTGCCGGAACTGCCGACGATCGCGGAGTCGGGCTACCCCGGATTCGAGGCGCTCGCCTGGAACGGCATCATGGTGCCCGCCGGAACTCCAGCACCCGTGATCGCGAAGCTCAACGCCGAAATCAACGCGATCCTCAAGCAACCCGACGTCGTGGCGAAGATGAACGCCGCGGGCTTCGATCTGATCGGCGGCACGCCGGAGGACCTCGGCAACCTGATCCGGCGCGAGACGACGACCTGGGCTCCCGTGATCCGGAAGCTGGGCCTCAAGGTGGATTAGCGGTCCGCCGGGAAGCAGGGGGAACGCGCGAACGGCGAGCAGAGGCCCCAAGCGTGCTTGGGGATGCGAGCCATCGGGAGCGCGTTCGGAGGCCGACGACTCGACGTGCGAAACCGGGAGTACCGCGCGGAGGCCGATGGGACTTGCTAGTCCGGCATCTCGTCGCCGTCCGTCAGCCGTGGCAGCGGTGACTCTCCGGACGGACGAAGGAGTCCGGTCTTCACGTAGGTCACGAGCTTTTCGCGTGTATCCGCGATGTCGAGATTGCGCATCGTGAGCTGGCCGATGCGGTCCTGCGGCGAGAACGACGACGCGCCCTTTTCCATCGTCAGACGTTCGGGTTTGTAGGTCAGGTTCGGGCTCGCGGTGTCGAGGAGCGAGTAGTCGTTGCCCCTGCGCAGCTCGAGCGTCACTTCGCCGGTGATCGCCCGCGCAACCCAGCGCTGTGCCGTTTCGCGGAGCATCATCGCCTGCGGATCGAACCAGCGCCCCTGGTAGAGGAGGCGCCCGAGACGGCGACCGCTGTCGCGGTACTGCTCGATCGTGTCCTCGTTGTGGATTCCGGTGACGAGACGCTCGTAGGCGATGTGCAGCAGCGCCATGCCCGGCGCCTCGTAGATTCCGCGGCTCTTCGCCTCGATGATCCGGTTCTCGATCTGGTCGCACATGCCGAGGCCATGACGTCCGCCGATCGCGTTCGCCTCCAGCAGCAGCGCGACGTCGTCCGGGAACCGGGCGCCGTTCAGCGCAACGGGACGGCCTTCCTCAAAGCGCACGGCCACGGTCTCGCGCCCGATGTCGACGTCGTCGCGCCAGTACGCGACGCCCATGATCGGCTCGACGATCCGGATTCCTTTGTCGAGGAATTCCAGGTCCTTCGCCTCATGCGTCGCACCGAGGAGATTCGAGTCGGTCGAGTACGCTTTTTCGACGCTCATGCGGTAGCCGAAGCCGGCGCGGTTCAGGTATTCCGACATCTCCTTGCGGCCGCCGAACGCCTCGATGAATGCCTGGTCGAGCCACGGCTTGTAGATGCGCAGGTCGGGATTGGCCAGCAATCCGTAGCGATAGAAACGCTCGATGTCGTTACCCTTGTACGTGCTGCCGTCACCCCAGATGTTGACGTCGTCCTCGCGCATCGCGACCACGAGCATCGTACCGGTGACGGCACGGCCGATCGGCGTGGTGTTGAAGTACGTGAGCCCTGCCGTTGAAATGTGAAACGCGCCCGCCTGCAGCGCCGCGATGCCTTCGGCGACGAGCGCTGCGCGGCAGTCGACGAGCCGCGCCGCTTCCGCGCCGTAAGAGAGTGCGCGCCGCGGAATGTCGTCGTAGTCGGGCTCGTCGGGTTGCCCGAGGTTCGCCGTGTAGGCGTATGGAACGGCGCCTTTCGCGCGCATCCAGTGCAGTGCGGCGCTCGTGTCGAGGCCGCCCGAAAAGGCGATTCCCACCTTCTGGCCAACGGGAAGGTCCTGCAGGATGTGCGACATGAGCAGCGTCTTCGTGGTGTCGTGGCTAATCGGTTATTCTAATCGACGCCCGGCAGGTCGCGAGGCTGCGCCGGTCCCCCGCATGGAAAATGTCCGCGCGTCTTCGGGAGCGCGGTGAAGGAAGGCAGGTCGATGGGTCAATCCCGCGTCCACCGCTACACCGCCGCGCACGCGATCGTCACCTGGGACGAGGGTGTCTGCCGCCACGCCGCGGAATGCGTGCGCGGGTTGCCGGAAGTGTTCAATCCGAAGGAGAGGCCGTGGATCGCGCCGCGCGAGGCGACTTTCGACGCACTCTCCATGACCATCGCGCGCTGCCCGAGCGGTGCGCTTGCGCTGCTCCACCCCGATGGTTCGCCGGCCATTGCGAGCGGCCCGGCGGACGTCACTGCCGCCTTTTCGGCGACCTTGGTCAAGGTACGGCCCGACGGACCGAATCTCATCACCGGTGATTTCGTCGTCGCCGGCCCCAGGACCGCGACGGGTGCGAAGGCGAGTGCTGCACTTTGCCGCTGCGGAATGTCTGCCGACAAGCCGTTCTGCGACGGCACGCACACGAAAGCGGGCTTTCGCGACCCCGGAATTCTGCCGGTTGATGCGGTGAAAGGTGCGCCTTGCCCGGGCAGGGTCCTGATCACGCCAACCCGGAACGGCCCGCTTGAATGCAAAGGCCCCTTGACCGTCCAGGGCGTGGATGGGCGAACGTCGACGAGCGAGGCGTCGTCGCTTTGCCGCTGCGGTCATTCACGAACGAAGCCGTTCTGCGACGGATCGCACGAACGCGTCGGCTTCAAGGGCTGACCGACCGCGCGATGCCGGAGCTGCCCGACATCATGCTCTATCGTGACGCGCTCATGGCGCGGGTGACCGGCGACGCGATCGCTCGGCTGTCGATCGACAACCCGTTCGTGTTGCGCACGGCGCTCCCGCCGATCGCCGATGCGGCGGGCAAGCGCGTGCGCGATGTCCGCCGGATCGGCAAGCGCATCGTGCTCTGCCTCGACGCCGACCTGTTCCTCGTCTTCCATCTCATGGTTGCAGGCCGGCTGCGCTGGCTGACCCACGGCGAAAAACCGCCAAAGCGCATCACGCTTTCTCGACTCGAGTTTTCGGCCGGAACGCTGGCGTTCACCGAAGCCGGCACGAAACGCCGAGCATCACTTCATCTCGTTCAGGGCGAAGCCGCGCTCGCAGCGATGGATCCCGGCGGGCTCGAGGTGCTCACGGCCGATCGGAATGCGTTCGCCGCGCGGCTGACGCAAGAAAACCACACCTTGAAGCGCGCGTTGACCGATCCGCGCCTTTACAGCGGCATAGGCAACGCGTATTCGGACGAAATCCTGCACCGCGCGAAGCTGTCGCCCCTTGCGCTCACGAGGAAGCTCGCCGACGACGACGTGTCCCGGCTGTTCGACGCCACACGCGCCGTGCTGACCGAATGGATCGAGCGCCTGCGCAGCGAGGCCGGCGAGGCGTTCCCGGGCAACGTCACGGCGTTCAGGCCCGAAATGGCCGTGCACGGAAAGTTCGGCAGGCCGTGCCCGGTGTGCGGCACGGCAGTCCAGCGGATCGTGTACGCCGAAACGGAATGCAACTACTGCGCTCGTTGCCAGACCGGCGGGAAGCTTCTCGCCGACAGGTCATTGTCCCGCCTGCTCAAGGCCAGCTGGCCCAGATCGATCGACGATACCGCCTAGCATCGGTGCCGGCGACAGGCGAACCGTTCCGCGCTGCCGCGGTTGCCTGTAGACTTTCGGCGATCCGAGCCAACTTCACAACGCCCATGCCCTCGTTCGACATCATCTCCGAAGTCAATCAGGTCGAGGTCCGCAACGCTCTCGACCAGGCGAACAAAGAACTGTCGACGCGCTTCGATTTCAAGGGCTCGGACGCCCGCGCCGAGCTCGCGGACAAGACGCTCACGCTTTTCGCGGACGACGAGTTCAAGCTGAAGCAGGTGACCGACATCGTCGTCGGCAAGCTGACCAAGCGCGGCGTCGACATCCGCGCGCTCAAGTACGGCACCATCGAGAAGGTGTCCGGCAACAAGGTCAAGCAGACGGTGACGATCCGGGTCGGTGTCGAGCAGGAGCTCGCCAAGAAGATCGTCAAACTCGTCAAGGACAGCAAGATGAAGGTGCAGGCGAGCATCCAGGGCGACACGGTTCGCGTTTCCGGTGCGAAACGCGACGATCTGCAGGCGACGATCGCGCTCGTGAAGAAGTCGATCACCGATTTCCCACTGCAATACGACAATTTCCGCGACTGACGCTTGGCCCTGCCCGAGCGCATCACCGCGCTTCCCGTCGTGCTGCGGACCTTTGTTGCCGCCGATGCGGCCTGCGTCGAAAAATTCTGCGGCGATCCCGCGGTGGCGCTGGTCACCGCGGCGATACCACACCCTTACCCACCCGGCGCCGCAGCGGATTGGATCGCGGCGCAAGCCGATGCGCGCGAGGCCGGCGCGGCATGGACGTACGCGATCACCCATGCCGACGATGCGACGCTGATCGGCGCCGTCGACTTGCGTGCCGGAGCGAGCGCCGAGGGCAACCTCGGCTACTGGATCGGCCGGCCGTACTGGGGACGAGGCTACGCCACCCTGGCGGTGCGGGCGCTGATCGCGATGGCGTTCGTCGGTCTCGACACCGAGGCACTTTCGGCCCTGCACCTCGCGCGCAACCCGGCGTCCGGACGTGTGCTGGAAAAGTGCGGGCTGACCCTCGAGCGGCACACGCGCAGGCCGCATCGCGGGCATACGGCGGAAGAATTCTGCCTATGGACGATCACCCGCGAGCGGTGGTCGGCATTGCGCGGCGGGTGATGAGAGCCCCTCTGCTCTACGTCGGCGGCAAGATCGCGACATCGAGGCTGTCGCTGGAACCGCTCACACCGGCGCACGCGGATTTGATGTACGACGGGTTCGCCGATCCCTCTCTCTACGCGTGGGTCAACGCCGACCCGCCCGGGGACGTCGACGAGCTACGCAGCCGCTTTGCGCGGATCGCGGAGCCCTATGCTCCGGACGGCGCGCTGTGGCTCAACTGGGCGTTGCGCCTGACCGACGGCGGCGCGTATGCCGGCGTCATCGAGGCAACGGTGCGCCCCGACCGAATCGTGTTTCTCGCCTATTACGTGTTCACCGCGCATGCCCGCCGCGGTCTCGCCCGCGAGGCATGCGCAGCGGTGATCGAGCATCTGTGGCGAGCCTACGACGCGGCCGAAATTCGCGCCGACACCGATTTCCGCAACGTGCCGTCGCGCTGCCTCGTCGAGTCGCTGGGCTTCGTGCGCCGGACGCGCCACATCGTCACCACGCTCCGCGGCGCACCGTCGTTCGACTACCGCTATCGGCTGAAGCGGCCCGACTAGACGAGGTCGGCGACGAGCGCCGTCCGTGTCGCCTGCGGCAGTTCCGGGATCGCGGCCTTGTAGGCGGGATGATCGATCCCCACGCCCAGACCGGCACCGCGCTTCAGCGCGTCGATTGCGGGGCGTTCGAGCTCGAAGCGCAGGAAATGCACGGCGGAGGTCTTCTCGTCGTTTTCGCGGTCGAGATCCTCGTCGGCGATCGCGAACACCCGGTCGAACCCCGCGACCTCGATCCACGTGCGCCTTTCGATGCCTCGCAGCTTCGCCAGTGCGGCGCGGCGCTCTTCGACGTCCTCGTACTCGACCAGCATCGTCGCCTTGAAGTTCGTGCCGTCGGGCACCAGCGCGTCGTAGGCGTCGAGCTCGTCGCGAATGCCGGCCTCCTCGAACGTCTTCTCGATCCGCAGCATCTCCTGGACTTGGTAGCGGACCGTCTGCTCGTCCTCGAACAGGAGCGTGACGTGCTCGCCCACGTGGACCGTGCGCGCCTTCTTGTGCGCGAGCACGCGCGCGCGGATCGCGGGCCGCTCCCGCGCATACGCTTCGAGCGTCAGGAGTGATTCGCGGGGGACGCCGGCCATCGTCGTCACCTCAGTGCTGCCCCGTGATCGGACCGCTCTTGAACAGCGCTTCGCGCAGCTCCTTGTCGAACACCTTGTTGCGGCGGCGGATCCATTCGAGCGTCATCGATGCGTGCTCGATCTCCTCGTCCCGATTGTGCGCAAGGATGGCCTTGAGTTCCGGGTCGCTGCAGGCGTCGACGCGCTGGTTGTACCAGTCGACCGCTTCCAGCTCCTCGATCAGCGAAACCACCGCACGGTGAAAATCCATGGTCTCCGGCGACAGCCGGTCGACGGGCTCGTGGTAGCCTTCATGCGCCATCGTGCTTCCTTTCGTCAGAGTCCATAGGCAATGCGCAGCAACGTCAACGGATGCTCTCTTTTCGCGTGGTGCGGCGCGCCGGCTTCGTCGATGCCCTGCAGGATCCGGCGCGATGCAATCGGACAATCCGAACTGACGTAGTCGGGATCCGGTTGCGCCATCTGCCGAAAGACCGGCTTCCCGATCTTCATCGACGCCGCGTAGAACTCCGTCTTCACACCGTAGGTTCCGTCGTGACCGGCACAGCGCTCGACGGTGTTCACCGTCGTGCCCGGGACCCACGCCAGCGCTTCGCGTGTCTTCTGCCCGACGTTCTGGACGCGCGAATGGCAGGGGATGTGGTAAGACACCGTGCCCAGGGGGCGCGGGAATTCCTTCTTGAGCAGGCCATCCCGGTCGCGGAGCACGAAATATTCGAAGGGATCGAACATCGAATCCGCGACCGTCCTGACATCGGGGTCCTCGGGAAAGATGAGCGGCAGCTCGTGCTTGAACATCAGGGTGCAAGACGGCACGGCCGTCGTGATCGCGAAGCCTTTCCTGGCGTAATCCGCGAGAACGGGAACGTTGAGATTCTTCAGCTTCTCTACGGTCTCGAAGTCGCCCAGCTCGAGCTTCGGCATGCCGCAGCAGGCCTCCTTCTCCACGACCTCGTACGGAATCTCGTTGTGCGACAGGATCTGCAGCAGGTCGCGGCCGATCCCGGGCTCGTTGAAATTGATGTAGCACGTCGAGAAGATCGCGACCTTGCCCGGGGTTCGCTGCCCGTCGCGGACGGGCCACGCAATCGAAGGCTCCGCTGAATCTCGGAATGTCTGCGCTGCGTAGGGCGGCAGGGCGGACTCCGCGGCGATGCCCAGGAAGCGGTCCATGGCCCGACGCGCGATCGGCATCGTGTTCGCCTTGTTCACCATCTTGACGACCACGGGAATCGTCGCCAGGCGGCCCAGACGATCCGTGCTCGTGAGCAGGCGGTCGCGGAACGTCGTCTCGCCCTTCCTGAACTTGACGGCCTTCGCCCGAAGCATCAGGTGGGGAAAGTCGAGATTCCAGGGATGCGGCGGCACGTACGGGCACTTCGTCATGTAGCAGACGTCGCACAGATAGCACTGGTCGACGACCTTCACGTAGTCGGTCTTCGCGACGCCGTCCACTTCCATCGTCGTGCTGGCGTCGACCAGATCGAACAGCGTCGGGAACGCCTGGCACAGGCTCACGCAGCGACGGCAGCCGTGACAGATGTCGAAAACGCGCTCCATCTCCTCGTGGAGCGCCGATTCGTCGTGGAACTCGGGATCGCGCCATGCGACCGGATGGCGGGTCGGCGCCTCGAGACTGCCTTCGCGTGTGGTCATGACTCTCGGTGGAGCGCGATGCTTTCGGGGAAATGTTCGACGCGGTCCGCGGCCCCGCGCGTCGCAGCGTACGCGGGGGCTCGGGAACTGCGAATTCTATCGCCGGAAGTGACTCCGGCGGCTACGCGCCGTGCCGACCTGGTCTCAGTCGGTCAATCCATCCAGCGCTTTCTGGAAACGATTGGCGTGCGAGCGCTCGGCCTTCGCCAGCGTCTCGAACCAGTCGGCGATTTCGTCGAAGCCCTCGCCCCGGGCGGCCTTCGCCATGCCCGGATACATGTCGGTGTACTCGTGGGTTTCGCCGGCGATCGCGGCCTTGAGGTTGGATCGGGACGGGCCGATCGGCAGGTCCGTCGCCGGGTCGCCAACTTCGGCGAGGTAATCGAGATGGCCATGCGCGTGGCCCGTCTCGCCTTCGGCCGTCGAGCGGAAGACCGCGGCGACGTCGTTCTGACCCTCGACGTCCGCCTTGTTCGCGAAATAGAGGTAACGGCGATTCGCCTGCGATTCGCCTGCGAACGCAGCTTTCAGGTTGTCGTGCGTCTTCGTGCCTTTGAGACTCTTCATTGCGCTTCTCCTCGAGTGGAACTGTCGCCGCTTTCCGCCCCGCCGTGGCGGATGCGAAGAATTCGAACCTTCCCGTCGATCGATATGCCATCGACAATCGAATTCTGCGCGCTGCGCCATCCATTCGTCCAATCGATTGTACCAATTCTGGTCATAACTTCAGTCAATGCAACTCTCGTTCGCTGCGGGGCGTAGGATGGCGTCGCCTGCCCGTGCCGTTCGCTCGCCGTCAAACGCCGCCGCGCCGATTGCGCAACCATCGACTCCGCCCGCCATGCTCGACTCCACCGCGCTCGACCTCGTTTTCCGCAATGCCCGCACCTACCGTGCCTGGGACAACCGCCCCGTCGACGATCCGACATTGCACGCGATCTACGACCTGATGAAATGGGGCCCGACGACGGCGAACAGCTGCCCTGCCCGCATCGTGTTCGTCAGGAGCGCCCACGCGAAGGAGCGACTCCGTCCCGCGCTCGACGCCGGCAACGTCGCGCAGACGATGGCCGCCCCGGCGACCGCGGTCATCGCCTACGACCTCGAATTCTTCGAGAAGCTTCCGCAACTCGCGCCGCACACCGACGCGCGCAGCTGGTTTGCCAACGCGCCCAGGGACCACCTGCGAACAACCGCGCTGCGCAACGGTTCGCTGCAGGGCGCCTATCTCATCATTGCGGCGCGCGCGCTGGGACTCGATTGCGGTCCGATGTCGGGATTCGACAACGCGAAAGTGGACGCGGCGTTTTTCGCCGGGAGCACCCTGCGCTCCAATTTTCTCTGCAACCTGGGCTACGGCGACCCGTCGAAACTCCATCCGCGCGCGCCTCGCCTGTCGTTCGACGAAGCCTGCACGATCGCCTGATCAGTTGATCAAATCGTAGGCCGGCAGCGTCAGGAATTCGACGAACGTGTCGTTGTCGACGAGGTTGGCGAAGATCTTCGCCGCTTCATCGTATCTGCCGGCACCGAATGCCGTCCCGAGCAGCTCGCGGATCTTGGCCATTTCCTCGGGAATCATCGCGGCGACCATCGATTTGGTGACCTTGCGGCCGTCGTCAAGCACTCCCTTGGGCGACCGGATCCACTGCCAGACCTGCGAGCGGGAAATCTCCGCGGTCGCCGCATCTTCCATCAGGTTGAAGATCGGCACCGCTCCCTGGCCCGCGAGCCACGCGCCGATGTACTGGATGGCGACGTTGACGTTGAGCCGCAGGCCGTTCTCGGTGATCGGCGACTCGGGCTCCCAGTGAACGAGGTCCGCGGCGGTGACACGCACGTCTTCGCGCTTCTTCGTCGCGATCTGGTTCGGCGCCGGCATCAGCCGATCGAACACCTCTTTCGCGACGGGCACGAGGCCCGGATGCGCAACCCAGGTGCCGTCGTGCCCGTAGGTCGCCTCGCGCTCCTTGTCGGCCTTCACTTTCGCAAATGCCTGCGCATTGGCGGCCTCGTCGTTCTTGATGGGGATCTGCGCCGCCATCCCGCCCATGGCGTGGATGTTGCGGCGGTGACAGGTCCGGACGAGGAGTTCCGCGTAGCTCTTCATGAAGTGCGTCGTCATCGTCACGAGCGCGCGGTCGGCAAGGCAGAAGTCGCGCTGGTTCCTGAATTTCTTGATGCACGAGAAGATGTAGTCCCAGCGGCCGCAATTGAGGCCCGCCGAATGCAGGCGCAACTCGTAGAGGATCTCGTCCATCTCGAACGCGGCGAGGAGCGTCTCGATCAGCACCGTCGCCTTGATCGTCCCCTGCGGCACGCCGAGATCGCGCTGCGCCATCACGAAGACATCGTTCCACAATCGCGCCTCGAGATGGCTTTCGAGCTTCGGCAGGTAGAAATACGGACCGGTTCCCCGTGCGGCGAGCGCGCTCGCGTTGTGGAAAAAGTAGAGCGCGAAGTCGAAAAGACCCCCGCTGACCGGTTGTCCGTCGACCTCGACGTGCTTCTCGGGGAGATGCCAGCCGCGCGGCCGCACGAACAAAACCGCCGTCCTGTCCTGCAGACGATACTGCTTGCCCTCGGGCGACGTGAAGTCGATGCGCCGGCGAATGGCATCGCGCAGGTTGAGGTGCCCCTGCAGATTGTTGTCCCATTTCGGCGTGTTCGCGTCCTCGAAGTCCGCCATGAAGACGGATGCGCCCGAATTGAGCGCGTTGACGATCATCTTGCGATCGACGGGGCCGGTGATCTCGACGCGGCGGTCGGCGATGTCGGCCGGCACCGCCGCGCACGTCCAGTCGCTTTCCCGGATCGCCCGCGTCTCCGGCAGGAAATCAGGCAACTTTCCGGCGTCGAGCTCGGCCTGCCGCTGCGCGCGGCGCGCGAGCAGCTTCGCGCGGCGGTCACCGAATGCGCGCTGCAGCTTCGCGACAAAAGCCACCGCCTCCGGCGTGAGGATTTCGGCGTACTCGGGAGTGATGCGGCCGGTGATCTCGATGCCGGCACCGTAAGTCGGCGTGCTCATGTGGGGCTCGTTCGGGGACTCGAGTGGCATGTGGACAGTGAACGGGGTCGAAGGAGGTCTGCGACCATTTTACCTCATCCAATGCTGCGGTGCAGCACTCCCTGGTCGCGTGTCACGCCTGCGCACCGCTGCGCGCGTCCGCGGAACACCCGCGTCGTATCCGAGGTGCGTCGGTCAGGCGAAACTGACGCGACGCACGTCGGGCCGCGCGAGCATTCCCTGCGCGATTCCGCGGTTGATCGCGCTCACCACCGCGCGCAACGTGGCCGTCACGATGTTCGGATCGAATCCCACGCCGTAGACCGTCTGCTCGAGGCCGACGCGCAACTGGACGTAGGCAATCGCCGTGGCATCCTCGCCGGCACCGACCGCATGCTCGTGGTATCCCTGCACGTGAATGTCGAACCCGCCGTCGTTGCGAAGCGCGTGGACGAACGCGTCGACAGGACCGTTTCCGGCGCCGGTGAGTCGCCATTCGGCGCCGTCGACCGCCAGGTGGGCGGTAAGCTGCTCGACGGTGCCGTCGTTTGCATTGTGCTGCGCACGGTGGCCGATGTAGCCCACCGGCAACGTCGCGGCGATGTATTCGCGATCGAACACCGCGCGGATGTCCGCCGACGTGAGTTCCTTGCCTGTCGCATCGGTGACTTTCTGCACGACCTGGCTGAATTCGATCTGCAGCAGTCGCGGCAGCGCAATTCCGTAATCGCGTTCGAGCAGATACGCGATGCCGCCCTTGCCGGACTGGCTGTTGACGCGGATGACGGCGTCGTAGG
The DNA here is from genome assembly GCA_963726765.1 of uncultured beta proteobacterium. GTDB lineage: Bacteria > Pseudomonadota > Gammaproteobacteria > Burkholderiales > Casimicrobiaceae > CAIWHR01. The sequence goes on from CAVSDH010000006.1 coordinate 423,490, forward strand.
TGCGGCCGACGTCGGCCGGATCGATCGGCAGATAGGGAACATCCCACAACGGGTTGCCGCGCACGGACTCGGTCGCCCGCTCGGCCAGGCCCTTCTTGATCGCGTCCTGGTGCGACCCGGAAAACGCCGTGAACACGAGGTCGCCGCCGTAGGGGTGGCGCGGATGTACGGGCAGCTGGTTGCAGTATTCGACCGTGCGGATGATCTCGTTGATGTCGGAGAAGTCGATGCCCGGTTCGACCCCCTGCGTAAACAGGTTGAGGCCCAGCGTGACGAGGCAGACGTTGCCCGTACGCTCGCCATTGCCGAACAGGCACCCCTCCACCCGCTGCGCGCCGGCGAGCAGCGCGAGCTCGGCCGACGCCACGCCGCTGCCGCGGTCGTTGTGCGGATGTACCGACAGCACGATCGAATCGCGTCGCGCGAGCGCGCGCGACATCCACTCGATCTGGTCGGCATACAGGTTCGGCGTGGACATCTCGACCGTCGCCGGGAGGTTGACGATCACCTTCCGCTGCGGCGTCGGCTGCCACACGTCGTTGACCGCATTGCACACGTCGGCGGCGAAATCGAGCTCGGTTCCCGTGAAACTTTCCGGCGAGTACTGGAACAGCCAATCGGTCTCCGGCCTCGCAGCCGCACATTCCTTGATCAGCGCCGCGCCCTTGAGGGCAATGTCGCGAATGCCGGCACGATCCATTCCGAAGACGACGCGCCGCTGCGTCGTCGACGTCGAGTTGTACAGGTGGACGATCGCCCTTCTGACGCCGGACATCGCGTCGAACGTGCGCCGGATGATCGGCTCGCGCGCCTGCGTCAGCACCTGGACCGTCACGTCGTCGGGGATCAGGTTCTCGTCGATCAGCTTGCGCGCGAAGTCGTAGTCGGTCTGCGACGCCGCGGGAAATCCGATCTCGATCTCCTTGTAGCCCAGCTTCACGAGAAGGTTCCACATCCGCATCTTGCGTTCGGCGTCCATGGGCTCGATGAGCGCCTGATTGCCGTCGCGCAGGTCGACGCTGCACCAGACCGGGGGCGCGGTGATCGTGCGGGAGGGCCATTGCCGGTCAGGCAAGGCGACGGTGGCGAAGGGCCGGTATTTCCGTGACGGGTCGATTTTCATGGGTCGCTCTCGAGGCGAAAGGCCGATGACGCGGAATCGCCCTCCGGGACCCCGGCGGGCGCTCGATTTGCTGCTCGAATTGAGGGTATGAGTTATGTGCGCGCGGGGCGCAGCAGCAGCAGGAGGCCGCCCGTGAGGGAGGTCGGCGCGAGAAGCGCGAGACGGCCAGTCGTGGATCTGCTGCTCATTGGGCAGGACTATACCCGGAGTTCCGCTGTAAAAGCAAGGCCTTGCAGCCCGCAACCGATCAGGTCGGCGGAGGCGGCGCGGACGGACCCCGGCGCATCTTCGTCCACGCGAGCCAGGCATAGCCCGACAGCGCGTACGCGACGAATCCGGCGAACAGCACGAGCGGCGGCTGGTAGGACAGGAGCGCGATCGCGAGCACGAACACGAAGATCGCGAGGAAAGGGACGCTCTTCTTGAGATTGATCGACTTGAAGCTCCAGTACGGGACGTTGCTCACCATCGTCAGACCGGCAAACAGCGTGACGGCGCAGACCCACCACTTGAGACCCGCGGGATCGATGTTGTAGTCGTCGACGATCCACACCATGCCGGCGACCAGTGCCGCCGCCGCGGGGCTTGGCATGCCCGTGAACCACCGCTTGTCGGCCACTTCCAGCATCGTGTTGAATCGCGCGAGCCGCAGCGCGGCGCCGGCGACATACACGAACGCCGCGATCCAGCCGAGCTTGCCCATTCCTTTGAGCGCCCACTCGTAGACGATCAGCGCCGGCGCCGCACCGAAGCTCACCATGTCCGCAAGACTGTCGTATTCGGCGCCGAACGCGCTCTGCGTGCGGGTCAGGCGCGCGACGCGCCCGTCCAGTCCGTCCAGCACCATCGCAACGAAGATTGCGGCGGCCGCCTGGTCGAAGCGCAGGTTCATCGCCTGCACGATCGCGTAGAAGCCCGCGAACAGCGCGGCCGTCGTGAAGAGATTCGGGAGCAGAAAGATCCCGCGCCGGCGGACCCGGTTCTTGCGAAGCGCGCGCTGGGTGTCGAAGTCCGCCATGACGACAGGAAAGGTAGCACAATACGCCGACCGCGCCGCGTGGCGCGCACGACGTCGTCAGTGCCGCAGTTCCGCGAGTATCGTCGCGGTTGCGTAGACCACGTCGCCCACGGCCACCTTGGCTGTCGCCGACGGCGCGAGGTAGACGTCCACGCGGGAGCCGAACCGGATGAAGCCGTATCGCTCGCCCCGTGTCAGGGCATCGCCGGTTTTCGCGTAGCAGAGGATCCGGCGCGCGATGAGACCGGCGACCTGAACGCAGGTCACGTCGTCCCCGTCGGCCGTGCGCAGGTGCAGCGCATTGCGCTCGTTCTCGAGCGACGCCTTGTCGAGCGCAGCGTTGAGAAAGGTTCCGGCGTGATACCAGGCATCGACGACGACACCGTCGACGGGGCTGCGGTTCGAATGGACGTTGAAGACGTTCATGAACACGCTGATCTTCAGCGCGTCGCGGTCGAGATAGGGATCGCGCGCCGACTCGACTTTGACGATCCGGCCGTCGGCCGGCGAAAGCACCGCGTTCGACTGCGCCGGCACCACGCGCGGCGGATCGCGAAAGAACTGCAGCACGAACAGCGCGGCGGCCCAGGCAAGCACCGCCAGGATCCACCACTGCCCGAACGTCAGCAGCGCGGCGACGGCAACGGTGATCGCGAGGAAGGGCCAGCCCTCGCGGGCGATGATCGGATGCGGATAGTTCGACACGTCGGCTCGCGGTCGGTGACGACGCGCCGATTCTAGCAGGCGTCGCGAGCGCGGACGTTGCCGTGATTCGTCGCGTCACCGCGACGAGGCGAGTTTTCGCGCACCTCGCTCTGCGCAGCTGCAGGCAAGCGATCGTTGACGGCGCGCCCGCACACGGCGGTCCCGGTGCGCGCCGACCGCGAATTCGTCACTGCGTCGCGCCGTCCAGCTGCCTCGACTGTGTTTCTGCGCCTCGTCTGACGGTTTCCTCGACGCCGCGCGCACGTTCGATCGGCGCCTGGAAGGACGGAGTGGCGCTGTTCGAAAAATCGGACACCGCCGCCGGCGTCGGGCTGCGCTGAAGCCCCGTCGGTCCCGCCGATTGGGAGGTGCCGCCGGAGTCCGGCGGCAGGAGATATTTCCTCAGGGCGTCCTTCGCGAGCCACGCCACGATCGCCAGCGCCAGCAGCATGACGATGAGCCCGACCCACCCACCCTGCCGTCCGAGATGCCGATTCACGATCGGCCTCAATTCCTGGTCTGGTCCACCAGCTTGTTCTTGCGGATCCAGGGCATCATCGACCGCAGCTTGGCCCCCACCTGCTCGATCGGATGCTCGGCGGTCAGCCGCCGCCGCGACAGAAGCGTCGGCGCCCCGGCACGATTCTCGAGAATGAAATCCTTCGCATACTCGCCGGTCTGGATGCGCGTCAGCACGTCGCGCATGGCCTGCTTCGTCTCGGCCGTGACGATCTTCGGCCCGGTCACGTACTCGCCGTATTCGGCGTTGTTGGAGATCGAGTAGTTCATGTTGGCGATGCCGCCTTCGTAGATGAGGTCGACGATCAGCTTCACCTCGTGCAGGCACTCGAAGTAGGCCATCTCGGGCGCGTAGCCGGCCTCCGTCAGCGTCTCGTATCCGGCCTTGATGAGCTCGACCAGCCCGCCGCAGAGCACCGTCTGCTCGCCGAAGAGGTCGGTCTCCGTTTCCTCGCGGAAATTCGTCTCGATCACGCCGGCGCGCGCACCGCCGATTGCGGCGGCGTAGGAAAGCGCGACGTCGCGCGCCTTTTTCGATGCATCCTGATGGACGGCGATCAGCATCGGCACACCACCGCCCGCGGCATAGGTGGAGCGCACGGTGTGGCCGGGCGCCTTCGGCGCGATCATCACGACGTCGAGGTCACCGCGGGGCACGACCTGTCCATAGTGGACGTTGAAGCCATGCGCGAACGCGAGCGTCGCGCCATGCTTGATGTGCGGCTCGACCTCGCTCCGGTACGTGGCCGCGATGTGTTCGTCGGGCATGAGCATCATCACGACGTCAGCCGCCTTCACGGCGGCGGCGACTTCGGCAACCTTGAGTCCCGCCTTCTTCGCCTTGTCCCACGATGCGCCATCCCTGCGCAGGCCGACGGTGACCTTGACCCCGGAATCGTTCAGGTTCTGCGCGTGCGCGTGACCCTGCGAGCCGTAACCGACGATGGTGACCTTCCTGCCCTTGATGAGCGAGAGGTCGGCGTCCTTTTCGTAATACACCTTCATGGTCTTCCCCTTCGAGCTGGTTGGGCGTCGGGCGCGATGTCGCGCGAGGATCTGCCGATCGCTTTTTGCGTCGTTCTCAGATCCTCAAGATCCGTTCGCCGCGTCCGATCCCGGACGCCCCCGTGCGTACCGTCTCGAGAATCACGCCGGGTTCCATCGCCTGCAGAAACGCATCGAGCTTGACGCCGGTCCCCGTGAGCTCGATCGTGTAGCTCTTGTCGGTGACGTCGAGGATGTTGCCGCGGAAGATGTCGGCGAGGCGCTTCATCTCCTCGCGGTCCTTTCCGGCGGCGCGCACCTTCACCAGCATCAATTCGCGCTCGATGTGATTGCCTTCGGTCAGGTCGACGACCTTGACGACATCGACGAGCTTGTTGAGCTGTTTCGTGATCTGCTCGATGACGTCGTCCGAGCCCACGGTGACGATCGTCATCCGCGACATCGTCGTGTCCTCGGTCGGCGCCACCGTCAGCGACTCGATGTTGTAGCCGCGCGCCGAGAACAAACCCGATATCCGCGACAGGGCGCCAGCCTCGTTCTCGACCAGAATGGAGAGGATGTGTCTCATCACAGCTCCTCGGCCAGGATCATCTCGGTCAGCCCCTTTCCGCCAGGGATCATCGGAAACACGTTTTCCGTCTGGTCGGTGATGAAGTCCATGAACACGAGCCGGTCCGTCAGCGCGAACGCCTCCTTCAGCGCGCCCTCGACGTCTCCCGGTTTTTCGATCTTCATGCCGACGTGACCGTAGGCCTCGGCGAGCTTGACGAAGTCCGGCAGCGCGTCCATGTAGGACTCGGCATACCGGTTGCCGTAAAAGAATTCCTGCCACTGCCGCACCATCCCCATGTAGCGGTTGTTGAGGTTGAGAACCTTGATCGGCAGGTGATACTGCTTGCACGTCGAGAGCTCCTGGATGCACATCTGGATCGACGCCTCGCCGGTGACACAGGCGACGGTCGCGCCGGCGTTGGCGAGCCTGACGCCCATCGCGGCCGGCAGCCCGAAGCCCATCGTACCGAGGCCGCCGGAGTTGATCCAGCGGCGCGGCTTGTCGAACTTGTAGTACTGCGCCGCCCACATCTGATGCTGCCCCACGTCCGAGGTGACGAAAGCGTCCCCCTTGGTCAGCTCGTAGAGCTTCTGGATCACGAACTGCGGCTTGATGAGCTCGCTCTTCGTGTCGTAGCGCAGGCAATCCGTCCGCTGCCACTCCTTGATGTCGGCCCACCAGGCTTTCAGCGACGCCGCGTCGGGGCGCAGCGGCGAGGATTCGATCAGCTTGATCATCTCGTCGAGGACGTCCGCCACGTAGCCGACGATCGGCACGTCGACCTTCACGCGCTTGGAAATCGACGACGGGTCGATGTCGATGTGGATGATCTTGCGGTCGCCGCGGAAGAAGTGCGCCGGATTGCCGATCACGCGGTCGTCGAACCGCGCGCCGATGGCGATCAGCACGTCGCAGTGCTGCATCGCCATGTTGGTCTCGAAGGTTCCGTGCATCCCGGGCATGCCGGTGAACTGCGGGTCCGTACCGGGAAAGCCGCCCAGTCCCATCAACGTGTTCGTGCACGGGAACCCCAGCAGGCGGACGAGCCGCGTCAGCTGTGGCGCCGCGTTGTTGAGGATGACTCCGCCGCCCGAGTAGATCATCGGGCGCTTGGCCTCGAGCAGCAGCTGCACCGCCTTCTTGATCTGTCCCGCATGACCCCGGGTCACCGGATTGTAGGAGCGCATCGCAATCGTCTTGGGGTAGGCGAATTCGGCGCTCGCCTGCGTCACATCCTTCGGAATGTCGACCAGCACCGGACCGGGGCGGCCGGTCGCCGCAAGGTAGAACGCCTTCTTGATCGTGACGGCGACATCCTTCACGTCTTTGACGAGGAAATTGTGCTTCACGCACGGACGCGTGATGCCGACGGTGTCGCATTCCTGGAAGGCGTCCTGCCCGATCGCGTGGGTCGGCACCTGACCGGTGATCACCACCATTGGTATCGAGTCCATGTACGCGGTCGCGATTCCGGTCACCGCATTGGTGACGCCGGGGCCCGACGTCACAAGCGCGACGCCGACCTTGTGGCTCGACCGCGAATAGCCGTCGGCGGCGTGTACCGCGCCCTGCTCATGTCGGACGAGCACGTGCTTCACCCGTTCCTGCTTGAACAGTTCGTCGTAGATATTGAGGACCGCGCCGCCCGGGTAGCCGAAGACGTACTCGACGCCTTCTTCCTGGAGGCAGCGGATGACGATTTCCGCACCCGTGAGCTGCATGAATTGAGCCTTTTTGGTTGGCGAAATCCGTCCCGGCGTTCAGTGACGCCCGGGACGACCGGGAACTCCTCGGCGCGCAAAACGGATAGGCGCGCCCACCAAGGCTTGATTCGGGTAGAAAGCCGCGTCTCGAAAACCCCGGCCGCACCCCAAGGGATTCTCCGGTGACGCTTGTGGCACCTCCGGAGGGAGCGCAATCGGCCGTTGTTGCACTACAGCATCGGCCGCTGCCGGCCGACAGCGGAACCATACCTGTCCGCCCCCAGCCGGTCAAGCCGGTTGCACCGCACAACAGCGGCGGCAACCAGCGTCCTATAATGGCCGACTATCGAACGCATCGGACCTGCTTCTGGCCTCGACCCAAGAATTCTCGGCGTTTCTCGCGGAAGTCGAACGCCGTGCGTTCAAGCAGGCCATGTTCGCCGTCCGCGACGAGCACTCGGCCGTGGACATCGTCCAGGATGCGATGCTCAAGCTGACGGAGAAATATGCCCAGAAGCCCGCGGCCGAGCTGCCGATGCTGTTCCAGAGGATCCTGCAAAACACGATCCACGATCATTTCCGCCGGCAGAAGGTCCGGTCCACGTGGACCGTTCTCCTCTCGGCACTCGGGAAAGGTGACGAAAAGGACGAGGATTTCGATCCGCTGGAAACTTTGGCCCCGAAACCAGGGACCAACGCAACGACCGACCCCTCGGCCCAGTTCGAGCAGGCCCAGATCGTCGGAGCCATCGAACAGGCGCTGGCGCGGCTGCCGGCACGTCAACGGGAAGCCTTTCTGCTACGTTACTGGGAAGAGTTCGATGTGGCGGAGACCGCCGCGGCGATGGGCTGTTCGGAAGGGAGCGTCAAGACCCATTGCTCTCGGGCGGTTGCTGCACTGGCCGGAATGCTGAGGGCCAAAGGAATTTCGCTATGACGACCGACAATCGCGATTTCGCCAAGAAAATAACCACTTACCTCGACCAGAGTGCCGCCGAACTGAAGGCGGGCACTGCCTATCGGCTTCAGCTCGCCCGGGCCGCCGCGCTCGCGCGCCTCGGCGATCCCGTGCGCGCGGCGCAGGGAGAGCTTTCGCTCGCCCGCGCCGGCACCGCCACTTTTGGCGGCGACCGCCGGGGCAGGGCCGGCGCCCGCTTCGGGGTCGCGATCCTCGTTCTGGTTGCCGCCCTTTTCGGCGTTCAGCAGTGGCAGGCCTACCAGCAGCTGCGGGATATCGAGGAGACGGACGCCGCGATCCTGTCCTCGGACCTGCCCATCGACGCGTACCTGGACCGGGGATTCCAGAATTGGCTGAAACGCGTCTCCGACGAAGACTGATTCGAACGTTCGCACTCGCCGCCCTGCTCACGGCGGCAGCGATCGGCAACGCGACCGCGCAGCCCGTCACGCTGCGCTCACCGTCGTGGTCGGATCTCCCCGCATCCGAACAGCAGATCCTCGCGCCGATCGCTCCCGAGTGGGACAAGCTCGACGCGCAGCGCAAGCAGAAGTGGCGCGGACTCGCGCAACGGTATCCGAAGATGACCGCCGAAGAGCAGCAGCGCGTCCGCCAGCAGATGGGAGCGTGGGCGCAGCTTTCGCCACAGCAGCGCGCGGTCGCGCGTGAGCAGTACAAGACGCTGAAACAGCTGCCGCCGGAGCAGAAGCAGGACGTGCGGCAGAAATGGGAAAAGTACCAAAGCCTGCCGCCGGAGACCCGCCAGGATCTGGCGACCAAGCCTGCGCCCCCCGTACAACCGAATCGCAGCGCCCGCCCCGTCACGACACCACCGCCGGCGGCCGGCGCGGCACCCCAATCGCCCGCCGTCCAGCCCTCGCCGCCGCCCGCTTCGTCGAAGTGACCCGGGCGTGACGTGCTTGTTCACATCGGCGTCATCCACGGACGCGGCTGTCACGACGGAACTGCGCAGACTTCCGGCGGCGCCGCTCGCGCGACGCTTCGCCGCCCTCGCGTACGAAGGCGTCGTGTACTCCGCGCTGATCCTCGTTGCCGGCTTCCTGACGATTCCGCTCCTGCCCGCGGTGCCGCCGGATGCGTCCGACGTCCGAATTCCGGATGCGCCGGCGAGATTGCTTTCGCTCGTGCTGGTCTTCGCGGTCGGGGGCCTCTTCTACGCGTGGTCGTGGACGGGCGGCCGGCGGACGCTCCCGATGAAGACTTGGCGAATGTGGCTGATGCGCACCGACGGGGCCGAGCTGGAGATCCGCACCGCCCTCGTGCGCTACGTTGCGGCGTGGATCGGGCCTGTGAGCGCGCTCGTCGCGTACCTCGCGCTGCGCAAATTCGGCCTCGGCCCGCATGCGCTCTGGCTGATCGGGCTCAATTTCCTCTGGGCGTTCGTCGATCCCGACGGGCGGTTCCTCCACGACCGCATCGCGGGCACGCGCATCGTCAGCGAAAGCGTCCCGCAGCGGGTGACTGCCGCCGGCTAGTCCGGCAGCGCTGATTCTTCGGGGACGGTCCGGCGCGTCACCGCGCCGCGGCGCATGCGCCGAGGACGTGCCAGCGCGACGCCGACGGCAATCGACACCATGCCCGCGATGGCGAGCGCATCGAGTGACTCTCCGAAGACGAGGAAGGCCATGACGGCCGTCACCGCCGGAACGAGAAAGAACAGGCGAGCGACGTCCACGGCGGCGCCGTGCCGAAGCATCCAGTAGAGCAGACTGATTGCGCCGACCGAAAGCACGACGACCGACCAGCCCAAGGCAAACACGAATTCCGGTGTCCAACGGATGGCGGCGCCCGGGAACAGCAGCACGAGTGGCAGGTAGATCACGGCGCACGCCGCGAACTGGATCACCGCACCGCTGCGGAGGTCGACGTTCGCGCAAAAGCGCTTTTGCCACAACGTGCCGACGCTGATTCCGACGAGGGCGAGCGCACAGGGGACGAGCCCCTGCATTCCATCGCCGAATCCGACCCGGTGCCGCACGACGAACCACACCCCGGCGAGCCCGAGCGCGAGGCCGATCCATTGCCGCGGAACGACGTGCTCGCCCAGCCACGCTCGCGCGATCGCCACGGTGAGTACCGGCTGCAGGCCGACCAGCATCGCGCTCGTTCCCGCCGGCATTCCTCCGGCCAGCGCCACGAAAACGCCACCAAGATAGATGCCGTGGACGAGCCACGCGGATATCGCCACGTGGAGGATCGTCGCCCGCGTGCGCGGCCACGGCGCGCGCGTGGCGAGCGACACGATTCCCATCAGCGCGGCGACCAGCGCGAAGCGGCAGAGCAGGAACTCGAACGGCGGCGCGTACGGAAGACCGTATTTCGCCGCGATGAACCCCGTGCTCCACAGGAGCACGAACAGCACGGGGAACGCGAGCTGGCGGCGCGCGTGAGCGACGCCGCTCATTTCATTCCGACGCGGGCGTCCGCGTCGTCAACGATTGTTCGCGGCGTCGAAGCGCGCGATGCTGTCGGTGATTTCCTTCTTCGCTTCCTCGGCGCCGACCCAGGTCGAGACCCGCACCCATTTGCCCGGCTCGAGGTCCTTGTAGTGCTCGAAAAAGTGCGCGATCTGTCGCGTGGTGAGCTCGGGGAGATCGCGCGGCGACTGCACCGAATGATAGAGCGACGAGAGCTTGTCGACGGGAACTGCCAGGATCTTGGCGTCACCGCCCGCCTCGTCGTCCATTTTCAGCATGCCGATCGGCCGGCACCGGACCACCACGCCGGTGATGAGCGGCACCGGCGAGAGGACGAGCACGTCGCAGGGGTCCCCGTCGTCCGAAAGCGTCCGCGGGATGTAGCCGTAGTTGCAGGGGTAGTGCATCGACGTCGCCATGAAGCGGTCGACGAAGACGGCGCCCGTCTCCTTGTCCACCTCGTACTTGATCGGGTCCCCGCGCATCGGGATCTCGATGATCACGTTGCAGTCGTTCGGGACGTCCTTGCCGGCGGGCACGCGGTCGAGGTTCATGCGCAAACTCTCAGGATTGCCGAGCCCGATTATAGCGACCCCGCCAGACTCCCTGCGGCCGCGCTATCATGCCGCGTCGGCGAACGGCGGCAGTGAAGGTCGCATGGCGCCGCATCCCCCAATTGCCCCGACGCCGCGCCCGGGCCCACGGAGATCGCATCGACATGCGCATGCTCTCATCCATCCTCGCCATAGCGGCCGTTGCGGCCGCGCCCGCCGCGAACGCCCAGGCACAAATGGAGGCGGCGCCTCTCGTCACGCCGTTCTCGAGCCAGAAAGCGGGCGGCGACATGCCCGCCGGATGGGAGGTCGTCAAGATCACCGACGAAAAGAAGCCGACGCAGTACCGCCTCGTCGACGACGGCGGCACCGTCGTGCTGCACGCCCGCGCGGAGGCGGCGGCAAGCGGCCTGGGGCAGCCGACCAAATTCGACGTCCGGGCAGCGCCGGTCCTCGAGTGGCGATGGAAGGTAAGCCGCCTCATTGCCGCGGCGGACAACAGCGTCGCGACGAAGGAGGACTCGCCGGCCCGCATCATATTGAGCTTCGGCGGCGACCGGTCCAAGCTTTCCCTGACCGACCGCCTGGCGCTTTCGCTGGCCGACCAGCGCTCGGGCAAGCAGACGCCGTACGGAACGCTGATGTACGTCTGGTCGAACAAGGCGCCCGTCGGGACCGTCATTCCGAATCCGCGCACGGGGCGCGTGCAGATGGTCGTCGCGTCCAGCGGAGCAGCCGGCGTCGGCTCGTGGCAGACGTTGAAGCATAACGTCCTCGACGACTATCGCCGCGCGTTCGGCGAAGAGCCCGGGACCCTGATGTCGATCGGCGTGCTCACCGACACCGACAATACCGGCGAGACCGTCGACGCATGGTACGGCGACATCCGGCTGAGTCCGGCCGCACGTTAGCCCGCACCGGCGAAGGACGGGACGTTCGATGCTGTTCACGCTGGGCGAGCGAAGGGTCGAGCTTCTCGGCACGCACCACTTTGTCGCCCCCACGGCAGTGCTCATAGGATCGGTCGTTCTCGAAACGGAATCGTCGGTCTGGTTCAACACGGTGATTCGCGGCGACAACGACGTCATCGCCGTCGGCGCACGCAGCAACATCCAGGACGGCTCCGTGCTGCATGCCGACGCCGGCGTGCCGCTCACGGTGGGCAGCGAAGTCACCGTCGGGCACCAGGCGATGCTCCACGGGTGCACGATCGGCGACGGGACGCTCATCGGGATCCAGGCCGTCGTGCTGAACCGAGCCGTCATCGGCCGCGAATGCATCATCGGCGCGGGCGCGCTCGTCGCGGAGGGAAAGACGATACCCGACCGGTCGCTGGTCGTCGGCAGCCCGGGGCGGGTCGTCCGGTCGGTGACCGACGAGGAGGCCGCGATGCTGCGGAGGAACACTGCGCGTTACGTCGTGCAGGCCCGCCGTTACCTGAAGGAACTCGTGCGCGACGGCGACCGCTGATCGGGGCGGTCGGACGACACCTGAATCCGCCGGCGCACGTCGCCGCGTCCAACCCGGTGCCTTCTCACGAGACCCGCAATGAAACGCCTCGTCCTGCCGATCGCCCTCTTGCTCGGGATTGCCGCTGCAGTCGCGGCAGCGTGGTACCTGCTCGATCGCAGTTTCCGGGGGGCTGCGACCGCCCGCAGCGGCGAACTGACCGTCGAGCAGCGCGCCCTGCCGCCATTCTCCCGGCTCGCCATCAGCGGTTTGGCCGACATCACGCTGGTCCAGGGCGCGACCGAGGCGGTCAAATTCGAAGCCCCTGCGAAGCAGATGGGGGGCGTCCGCGTGGACGTCCGCGACGACACGCTGCACATCACGAACGGCAATACCGGCAATTTCTGGACGTTCCTGTTCGGAGGCAGTCCCCGCCCCCTGCGTGCGACGGTGACGTTTCGCGACCTGCAGGCGGTCGACGTCGCGGGGGACGTCAAGCTCCGTGCCGAGAGATGGAAGGCCGACAAGCTCGCGATCTCGATTTCGGGCGCCGGAGCGGTGCGAATCGCCGGCCTCGATACAAGTGAACTCGCGATCTCCGCTTCCGGCGCGGTCAAGGCGGACATAGCGGGACGCGCGACCGAGCAGCGGCTGTCGATCTCCGGCGCCGCCGAATATCGGGCGGACGGCCTTTCGAGCGAGAATGCGCGCGTGTCGGTGAGCGGCGCCGCCAAGGTCCTGGTCAACGCATCCAGGACGCTGAAAGTCTCGATTTCCGGAGCCGGGAGCGTCGACTACCTCGGCGATCCCAAAGTCACGCAGGAGATCAGCGGCATGGGTCGGGTCAGGCGCCGTGATTCGGCGCAGGACGTCGTTCCTTCGATCGCGTGACGCGAAGGTCCCGGCGTTCGGTGCCGAGGCGTCGTGCTTGACCGGGATTCGGGAATGCCCGGGATTCCCGCGGCCGGTCAATGGACCGCGGAAACAGGGGGCAACGTGTCGGGCTTGAACAGCAGCCTCTGCCCGGTCGCCGGGTCGCGGTCGGCATGGACACCGGGAGCGACGCGCACGTCGGTCACTCGGCAATCGGCCATGAGATCGACCAGCGTCGATGCGACATCGTCTACCCGGTCGAGCGGGTAGAGCGGGCACCGGAAACCCTCGGCACCGCGCGGCGAAAAGGTCGACGACAGCGACAGCCGGAGTTCGCCGCCACCCGGCGCGTCCGGCGCGCGGTGGGCGCTGATCACTGCCTCGGGCTCGCCCACGGTGCCGCGGAGCTTGCGGATCGCGTTGGTCGCGAAGACCTGTGCCGCGACTTCGCGCTGGGAGACGCGCCCCGTCGCGACGGCAGGGAGCGGGGGCTGCGGCGCGCGCGCAAGCGCCAGCGTAGTCATTCCTCCCACGGTCAGCTGCCGGGAGAGTTCCCGGCTGAACGCCCCTCCCCACGCGGCGACCTCCGGGTTCGGCGAACAGGCTTTGCCCCGGCCGCGCGATCGCGGTGCCCACGAGGTACCGCAGGTGCACGCCTTCGCGACCCGCAGCGACAATCAGGGCTGACGGTGCCAGGGCCCGCGGCGAAAATTCGACGGCCTCCCGGTCGGGAAGGCGCTGCCATGCGCGAATCTCCGCCAGTTTCGGCAGATCGATCGCATCGGCGCCCACGAGCGCAGGAGCGAGCGCGAAGGTCCTGCTACCTCCAAGTAACCCGCAGTCGCGCAGGATCGCCGCCAGCGGTTCCACGTCCGGAAGGATTCCGGCGTGCACGACTTCCGAGGTTGCTCCCTCGCTGCCGCACACCAGAACGATCGGCAAGGCAAACACGATGAGCGCAAGACCCGTCGTTCCCGTCACCGTAGCGTCCCGCCAGGCGGCGTCGAGTTCGCGCCACAGGTGGCGAGTCACCGCGACCGACGGCGCGCCGGCGAAGAGTGCCGCGAGCGACGCTCCGTCCGCCGCGAGCCTTTGCGCGAGATGGCCGCGGATGTCGCGATCGAGCGCGTCGCTTCGCTGGCGCGATGGGGACTCGAGCGATTCCGCGGCGAGCAGGTAGAGTCGAGCATCCTGCGGTGCCGCCGAATGCGGGTCGGGAAACACGCGAGGGTCGCCAGGGGCCGGCAAGTCCGTCATCGGCACCGATTGTAAGCGGACGACGCGCGACCTCCCGGATTCCGTCCTCGTTCAGAAGCAGAACGCTCCCTGCATCGACGAAAGCGATCCGAACAGTGCGCGCCAGATGCCGACGAGGGCAAATACCAAGAGCAACAAGGCGGCGGAGCGACGCACCGTGACGGAATCGAAACGGGAACGGAATCGACCGACGACCCACCCCGCGGCAAGCAGATTGGGCATCGTGCCGATGCCGAAGGCCAGCATGACCGCTGCGCCCTGCAGTGCGCCCCCCGCGAAAAGCGCGATCGGCAGCACGCCGTAGACGAGACCGCAGGGCACGAAGCCCCAGATCGCACCGAGCAAGTACCTTGCGGGCAGGTCGTCGCGCGCCATCAGCGGCCGCACGGCCGGAAGGAGCCGGGCAAACAACGCGGCGCCAAGGCGCTGCAGCCCGGCGAACCCCTTGCCGTTCGACACCATCGCCATCGCGAGGGCGAGCAGAAGGACGTTGGCGAGGACATAGAGCGCGCGTTGGAGCGCCAACCAGTCGCCGGCCGCCAGCGTTGCGCCGCCGGCGCCCCCGACAATCGCGCCCAATGCGGTGTAAGTCGAGATCCGCCCGAGGTTATAGGGCAGCGCACGCCAGGCCAGCATGCGCGCCGGCCGCAGCGTGACTTCCGCCGGGCTCCCGCGCGAGGAAAGCGCGGTGACGAAGCCGCCGCACATTGCAACGCAGTGCGCGCCACCGAGGAGCCCAGCCAATACCGCGCCGATCAACGCGGCAACGGGCATTTCGGGCCTCCGCGACGGCCATTCCGACGAATTGGCCGCCCGGCCACCGGGCGCCGCGGCTGGTCAATGGGGCGGTTTCGCATTACACTCCACGCACTTGCGGCCCCCTCTTCCCAATCGATCACGACGCCCGTCCCCGGTGGCATGACGTCCCCCGTGAAGCCCCTGCCCGCCACCGCCACCGGCGAAATCCCCGGCTCTTCGCCGCATCGGGCGGCCAACGGCGCGCCTGCGCCCGTCATTTCGATCCGCGACCTCAAGGTCCACTGCTCGAACTGCAGCATGCGCGAGCTGTGCCTGCCGATGGGTCTCGAGGTGGCCGATCTGGAGCGGGTCGACGCGCTGCTCGGGACCAGGATCAAGCTGCGCAAGGGCGAAACACTGTACCGCGACGGCGAGACTTTCACCGCCCTGTATGCGATCCGGATCGGCTCGCTCAAGACGACCGTACTGGCCGAGGATGGGCGCGAACAGGTGTCCGGCTATCACATGTTGGGCGACATCATCGGGCTCGACGGCATCGGCACCGACCGCCACGGCTGTCAGGCGGTCGCGCTCGAGGACACCGACGTCTGCGTGCTGCCCTTCGAGCGCATCGAGGACGTCGCGCGGAGCGTGCCCGCGCTGCAGCGGAACCTGCACCGGCTGCTTTCGAAGGAAATCTCCCGCGACCAGAACGTCATGCTGCTGCTCGGCAGCATGCGTGCCGAGGAGCGCCTGGCCGTTTTCCTGCTCTCGCTCGCGGAGCGCTACAAGCGGCGCGGCTATTCGTCGACCGAATACGTCCTGCGCATGACGCGCGAGGAGATCGGCAGTTATCTCGGGCTCAAGCTTGAAACCGTCAGCCGGCTGTTCTCGCGGTTCCAGGACGAGGGCCTGATCCAGGTGCAGGGCCGCGCGGTCAAGCTGCTCGATCCGATCGCGCTCAAGGCGATCATCGGGCAGCGCAATTAGCGGCGCAGGCATGCGTCCGCGTCGTCGCGCTTCGGACAGCCCTCCGGGCGCGTCGTGGGCAGGACGGGGCAGCGATTCACCTCCCACGGCGAGCGCTCCAGGAATACGGTGAGCGCCGACGACGCGATCCCGAGTCCCCAGAATCCGAAAAAGCCCATCGTGTAGATCGCGGAGCGCGAAAGTTCGAGCGGCGCCCCAAAAAAGTGCAGATCGAACGGGTCGAACACCGTGAAGAAGATGGCCTCCGCCGCGCCCGCGACGAGAAATGCCGGCCAGATGACCCACATGAGCCGCTGTGTGAAATTGCCGCCGTTCGGCATTGCCGCCTCCTCGATTGCCGGTGGATTCCTGGTTCTGCCGCCGCGCGCGGTCAGTCCGCTGTCCGGGACGCGCCGAAGCGCACGTCGCCCACGCCGTCGGTGACGGAGACCGTCGGCAGCTTCCATGCGTCGGTCTCGACGGACACGATCCAGCGGCCGGCAGGTCGCGGCGCGATCGTGCCGACGTAGTTGCCGGCGGGCCCGCGCGTCAGCGTGATCGCGCGATCGAGACCGGCGCGCGTCGGATGCGCGACGTGCACACGCACCGCCGCAGGCATGTTGTCGGCATCGGCAATTCCGGTCAGCACCAGCGTGGCAGCGCCGTCGGGCGCGACCCGCAGCACGGCGCCGAGCCGCATGGCGTTCGCTCTCGCCGTGCGCTCGATCTCCCGGTTGATCAGCAGCCCCCGCTTGTAGTAGTCCTCGGCAATGACGCCGTCGTCGGTGGATGCCGCGAGCCAGAACGTCACGAACGACGCGATCACGACGGTCGCGGGTCCCGCGATCAGCAGCCACGGCCAGCGCTGGCGGTACCAGCGCGCAGTGGCGACGGGAAGGGTGCGGGTCGTCATCGGGATCGCCGTCAGCGGGGCAGGACGAACGTCGACTTCTCGCGCCGCACGAGCTTCGGTTCGTCGGTCGACTCCACGATGAACTCGATCGGATGGGGGCCCGGCGATCCCGCGTCCGCGGGCACCTGCACGCGCAATGGAACGAGGCGCGTGCCCGCCGCTCCGACGGCAATCGGGAACTCCACACCCGCGACCCTGACGTCGGGAATTCCCGTGGCAACGATCGTGAACGCGCGCGGCGCCTCGTCGGTGTTCATGATCTGGAGGCGATAGACGTTTTCGATGATGCCTGGCGATGCCTCGCGGGCCAGCGCACCGCGGTCGCGGATCACGTCGACCTTGAGCGGGTTGCGCAGCGCAAGCGAAGTGCCGACCACGGCGACGATGATGGCGAGCAGGCCGGTGTAGATCGCGGTGCGCGGGCGAAGCATGCGCCGCCACATCGCTGCCGCGTCGAGGTGGCCCTCCAGCGCGTTTTCCGACGCGTAGCGTATCAGCCCCTTCGGATACCCCATCCTGTCCATCACCTGGTCGCAGCCGTCGATGCACGCGGCGCATCCGATGCATTCGTACTGCAGACCCTTGCGGATGTCGATGCCGGTCGGGCACACCTGGACGCAGATGTTGCAGTCGATGCAGTGGCCGAGACCGGCGGACCTGGGGTCGACCTTGCGGCTGCGCGCGCCGCGCGGGTCGCCGCGCTCGCGATCGTAGGCGATGATGAGGGTGTCGCGGTCGAACATCGCCGACTGGAACCGCGCATACGGGCACATGTACTTGCAGACCTGCTCGCGCATGAAGCCCGCGTTGCCGTAGGTCGCGAAACCGTAGAACAGGATCCAGAAGGCCTCCCACGGACCGAGCTGCCACGTGATCGAGCGGATGCCGAGATCGCGGATCGGTGAAAAGTAGCCGACGAACGTGTACCCCGTCCACAGCGCGATCGCCAGCCACGCAACGTGCTTTGCGGACTTGACGAAGCACCTTCCTCGGCGTGAGCGCGGATCGGTCGAGCAGGATCCGCGCGCTTCGCTCGCCCTCGATCTTCCGCTCGATCCACATGAAGATTTCGGTATAGACGGTCTGCGGGCACGCATAGCCGCACCAGAGGCGGCCGGCGATCGCCGTGAACAGGAAGAGCGCGTACGCGGAAATGATCAGGATGGCCGCGAGATAGATCACGTCCTGCGGCCAGAGCACGAGCCCGAAGAGGTAAAACTTCCGCTCGGTGATCTCCAGCAGGACCGCCTGGCGTCCGTTCCACGTGAGCCACGGCAGGCCGTAGAAGACGAGCTGCGTCGCGATGACGAGACCCCAGCGCCACCGTGCGAACACGCCGTGCACCGCACGGATGTAGATCTTCTTGCGGATCTCGAGGAGCGAGACCTCCTCGTCGGCAGCCGACGCGACGATCGGAACGACGGCGCGGTCGGCGTCGCTCACCGGGGCAGGTCGCCGATGCCGGCCGTCAAGGGGCGCATCGGCACGCCGGATCGCGCCGCCCAGCCGCGCGCCAGCCCCGTGCCGCATGCGTGCGCCGCGTCACTTGGTTGCAGGCGGCTTGTTCGACAGGCTCCAGACATACCCGGCGACGAGATTGATCTTCGCCGGCCCGAGAGGTCCCTGTCCAAGCGTCTTGCCGAAGGCCGGCATGGGCGAATGCTCGGCCGTCATGCCGAGGTGGCGGCCGTTGGTGACGCCTTGCGCGATGACCGCCTCGCTGCTGCCGTACAGCCAGATCGCGTCCGACAGATTCGGCGCGCCGAGCGCCTGATTGCCCTTGCCCTCCGGGCCATGGCACGCCGCGCAGTTCTGGTCGAACAGCGGCTTGCCGAGCTGCGCCCGAAGGCCGTCGCTCGGCAGCTTCGACAGGGAACGCACGTAGGCCACGACGTTCTTCACGCCGTCGGCGCCGAGCGCCGTGCCGAATGCCGGCATCACGCCCATGCGGCCGTTGGTCACCGAGGCGAGGATCGTTGCCGGTTCCCCACCGTAAAGCCAGTCATTGTCGCGCAGGTTCGGGAAGCCGGGAGCACCTCCCGCGTCCGAACCGTGGCAGGGGGCGCAATTGACGAGAAAGATGCGCTCGCCCATCGCGCGGGCGGCCGGATCCGCGGCGATCGCCGGCAGCTCCAGCCCGGCGAATTTCTCGTACATCGGTTTCAGCTGCGCATCGGCGGCGTCGGTCTCCTGCGTCCACGCGCCGGTCGACGACCATCCGAGCAGGCCATTGAAGCTGCCGAGGCCCGGATAGGCGACAAGGTAGCCCAGCGCGAAGACGATCGTGATCCAGAACAGCCACATCCACCAGCGGGGCAGCGGGTTGTTGTACTCGGCGAGGTCGCCATCCCACGTATGCCCGGTCAACTCGACCTTGCCCCGTCCGGAACCCGTGGCGTCCGACGGTGCAGTCTGGCCCGCCTTCACTCGCATGCGCCCGGTCACCCAGAGGAGCCATGCGCAATAGCCGATCGATCCGAACGTGAGAACGATGACATACCAGTTCCAGAACCCGGACGTGAAGTCGCTCATGGTTGCCGTCCTGCGGGTTGTCCGGTGGCCACGGTGGGATCCGCGTCGTCGGGCAATGCAAAGGGTGCGTTGGCCGCCTCCGCGAATGCCGCCGCGCGCCGCCGGCTGAACGCCCAGGCGACGATTCCGAGAAACGCGAGGAACGTGAGGACGGTCGCCGCGATGCTGATGATGCTGTAGAGGTTCATCGTCTACCTCACGTTCGGCAGAGCGAGGCCGAGGTTCTGCAGGTACGCGACGAGCGCGTCCTGCTCCGTTTTTCCCTTGACGTCGTCGTCCGCCTTCGCGATCTCGGCGTCCGAATAGGGAACGCCGACACGCCGCAGCGCCCTCATGCGGTCCTTGATGTCGCCGGGCGATGCCGCAGCCTTGGCGAGCCACGGATACGACGGCATGTTCGATTCGGGAACCACGTCGCGCGGATTGTTGAGGTGCACGCGGTGCCAGTCATCCGAATAGCGTCCGCCGACGCGCGCGAGATCCGGCCCCGTGCGCTTGCTGCCCCACTGGAAGGGGTGGTCATACACCGACTCGCCGGCGACCGAGTAGTGGCCGTAGCGTTCGGTCTCGGCGCGGAACGGGCGGATCATCTGCGAGTGGCAGTTGTAGCAGCCTTCGCGCAGGTAGACGTCGCGGCCCGCGAGTTGCAGCGGCGTGTAAGGCTTCACCCCGCTGACCGGCTCCGTCGTCGATTTCTGGAAGTACAGCGGCACGATCTCGACCAAACCGCCGACGCTCACCAGCAGGATGATGCAGACGATCATCCAGCCGATGTTCTTCTCGAGCATTTCCTGGTTGAGCTTCATTGCCCGCTCCTCACGCCGCGGCCGGAGACACGGCGGGAATCGGCGCCTCGACCGCGCTGCCGCCCGCCACCGTCCGGATCACGTTCCAGGCCATGATCAACATCCCGGCCAGGAAGAGGGTGCCGCCTAGCAGCCGGATCGCGTAGAACGGGTAGGTTGCCTTCACGCTCTCGACGAATGCGTAGGTGAGCGTGCCGTCGGCGTTGACGGCGCGCCACATCAGTCCCTGCATCACGCCGGCGATCCACATCGAGGTGATGTACAGGACGACGCCAATCGTCGCGATCCAGAAATGCAGCGTGATGAGCTTGATCGACCACATTTCGTTCTTGCCGAACATCCGCGGGATCAGGTAGTACATGCAGCCGATGGAGATGAAGGCGACCCAGCCCAGCGCGCCGGAGTGCACGTGGCCGACGGTCCAATCGGTGTAGTGCGACAGCGCATTGACGGTCTTGATCGACATCATCGGCCCCTCGAACGTGCTCATGCCGTAGAACGACAGCGAGACGATGAGGAATTTGAGTATCGGGTCGTCGCGCAGCTTGTGCCACGCGCCCGAGAGCGTCATCATCCCGTTGATCATTCCGCCCCACGAGGGCGCCAGCAGGATGAGTGAAAACAGCATGCCGAGCGACTGCGTCCAGTCGGGCAGCGCCGTGTAGTGCAGGTGATGCGGGCCCGCCCACATGTAGGTGAAGATCAGCGCCCAGAAGTGCACGACGGAAAGGCGGTAGGAGTAGATCGGCCGCCCGGCCTGCTTCGGAACGAAGTAGTACATCATTCCGAGGAAACCCGCGGTGAGGAAGAATCCGACCGCGTTGTGCCCGTACCACCACTGCACCATCGCGTCCTGGACGCCGGCATACGCCGAATACGATTTCATCGGCCAGAAGGAAACGGGAATCTCGGCGCTGTTCACGAGGTGCAGCACCGCCACCGTCAGGATGAACGCGCCGAAGAACCAGTTGGCGACGTAGATGTGGGGCGTCTTGCGCAGCATGATCGTCCCGAAGAAGACGATGGCATACGAGACCCAGACGAGCGTGATCAGGATGTCGATCGGCCATTCGAGCTCGGCGTACTCCTTGCCGGACGTGTACCCGAGCGGCAGCGTGACGGCGGCCAGCACGATGACCGCCTGCCAGCCCCAGAACGTGAAGGCGGCGAGCGCGTCCCCGAACAGCCGGACCTGACAGGTCCGCTGGACCGCGAAGTAGGACGTCGCGAACAGCGCGCAGCCGCCGAACGCGAAAATCACCGCGTTGGTGTGCAGCGGCCGCAGCCGGCCGTAGGAGAGCCAGGGAATCCCGTCCCAGAGCCCGAGGTCGGGCCAGAGGAGCTCGGCCGCGATGATGACGCCCACCAGCATGCCGACGATCCCCCAGACGACCGTCATGATCGCGAACTGGCGCACCACCTTGTAGTTGAATGTCGCCACGCTTGCTGCCCTCATCGTCGTTGCCTCCGCATCGTCCGCGCACTATTCATGCACCCTCCCCGCAAATCCCGTGGGATGCTAAAGGGCATCCCCTTTGCCGGCATTGATCGAAGTCAATGCGGCGGGCTCGCCACTGACTTCCCGTCCTCCTTGGTCCATTCCGACGCCTTCCCGGGCGGAATCGTCGTCGGCCAGGATCCGGTACGCCGGACCCTCGAGATCGTCGAACTGCCCCGATTGCACGCACCACCAGAATCCGGCGCCGATCAGGAACACGAGCACGACCGAAAGCGGAATCAGCAGGACGAGAATTTCCACGTGCGCCCTTCAGGCAGACCGGCGACGCAGGTGCGCGAGCCGCAGCGCATTGCCCACGACGACGAGCGAGGACAGCGACATGCCGGCCGCCGCGGCGAGCGGCGTGACGAACCCGAATGCGGCTGCCGGAATCGCAATCGCATTGTAGGCGAACGCCCAGCCCAGGTTCTGGCGGACGACGCGAAATGCGTGGCGCGCGTGACCGATCGCATCGGCGACGAGATTGAGATCGTCGGCAAGGACGACGATGTCGGCGGTCCACTGCGCGAGCGGGGTCGCACTGCCGAGGCTGATCGATACCTGCGCCTGCGCCAGTGACGGGGCGTCGTTGATGCCGTCGCCGACCATCGCGACGACGGCTCCCTGCGACTGCAGCGCAACGATCGCCGCGCGCTTGTCCTCCGGTTGCGCATCGCCGCGCGCGTCCGCGATCCCGAGTTGTGCCGCGACCTCGGCGACCACCGACGTGCGATCGCCCGACAGGATCATCGGCACGATGCGCTGCGCTTTGAGGCGGGCGATCAACGTCTGCGCCCCCGGACGCACGGCGTCCCCGACCGCGAACAGCGCGATGAATCCGGCGGGGTCGCCCAGCGCGACCAGCGTCGCCGAACCGGCAATCCGCGCCGCGTCATCCGGCAGCGGGCCCGACAGCGCACCGACGAACTCGGGCCTGCCCAGTCGCACGACGCGCCCGGCAACCACGCCTTCGACGCCGTGCCCGGCGACAACGTGCAATTCCCCGGCGTCCCTGCGTTCGAGTCCCGCCGCGGCTGCACGGAATACGGCTGCCAATGGATGTTCCGAAGTCGCTTCGAGTGACGCGGCCAGTGCAAGGGCTTCGTCGCGCGTAGCGCCGCGCTGCGGCAGCACGTCCTGCAGCGCACCCTGCCCCGGCGTCAGCGTGCCCGTCTTGTCGAACACGACGTGCGTGACGTGCGCGAGCGTCTCGAGCGCATCGCCCCGCGCGATCACCACCTGCCGTCGGGCGAGGGCACCCGTCGCGGCGGCGAGCGCGGCCGGCGTTGCGAGCGAAAGCGCGCAGGGACACGACACGACGAGCACGGCGAAGGTGACCGCGAGCGCGCGCGAGGCGTCGTGCGCCGACCAGACGACGGCGGTGAGCGCTGCCACGCAAAGCAGCGCGCCGACGAACCATGCGGCGAAGCGGTCCGCAATGCGGGCGATCCGCGGTCTCTCGGCCGCCGCGCGGGCTACGAGCCGTTCGATCGCGGCGAGTCGCGTGGCCTCGCCCGCGGCGCTGACGACGACGACGAGCGCATCGTCGCGCACGATGCTGCCGGCGAGAACGGCGTCACCCGCCTCGCGCCGGCGCGGCTGCGATTCGCCGGTGAGAATCGCTTCCTCCACGCTTGACGTCCCGTCGACGACGGTGCCGTCCGCCGGGATCGCCGCACCCGCACGGACCAGCACAAATTCTCCCGCCGTGAGCGTTGCCGCGCCTGCCGGCTCCGTGTCACGCCGTGCGGGCCAGAAGGGCAGCCGCAGGGCCGTGACCGGTCGCGCCCTCGCGACGGCCTCGACGGCATCGCCCGCGCGCCGCCGCGCGAAAAGCTCGATGCAGCGCGCGACCAGCAGCAGCGCGATGAACATCGTCACCGAGTCGTAATAGACGGGGCCGTCGCCCGCGAGCGTCGAGCGGACGCTTGCCGCAAACGCCGCCGCGAGTCCCAGCGCGACCGGCACGTCCATGCCGAGCCGCCGCGACGCGAGGTCGCGCCACGCGCCGCGGAAGAACGGCGCCGCCGAATACAGTATCGCCGGCATCGTGAGCGTGAGGCTCGCCCATTCGAGCAGCCGCCGGTGGATGGGTTCGACGCCGTCGATCGTGATGTACGCCGGAATCGCGAACATCATCACCTGCATCATGGCCAGCAGCGCGATCGCCGTCCGCAGCAGCAGCGCGCGCGTTTCGCGCTGCGCGAGCGCTTCGCGCCGCGCCGGGTCGTAAGGGTATCCGCGATAGCCGATCGCGGCGATGGCGCGCAGGATGGCGGGGAAACCGGTTGTCTCCGGATCGAAGACCACGCGCGCGCGCCGCGTCGCGAAATTGACTTCGGCGGACGTGATTCCCGGGCATTGCGCGAGCCTGCGCTCGATGAGCCAGATGCAGGCCCCGCAATGGATGCCCTCGACCAGCAGCGACACCTCGCGCCCGCCTTCCGGCGCCGCGCGCGCGAAGGCGGCCATCAGCGCCGGATCGTCCGATTGCGGACCATGCGTCCGCGCGCGGGTCGTCGACGGGCGTTCCGGCAGTCGAGGTGCGACGATCGTAGAACGCCTCGAGGCCGGCGGCACGGAGCGTCTGCGCGACGCCCAGGCATCCCGCGCAGCAGAAATCGCGAGGCACGCCGTCGAGTTCCGTGCGCCAGAGCCCGGTTTGCGGGTTCTGCAGGCCGCAGTGGAAGCAAGCCGCGGCGGCGCGCGCCGTGGCCGGACGGACGGGAACCGCCTTGGCCGGCGACGGGTCGGGCGCAATCGACACGGACGGATCGTGCATCGGGCAGAATCTACGGAGCGGCGCGCTGCCGGTCAATCATCCCGACAGCGGAGATTGACGGGGGACAAGATGTCCATTGATATTCGTCAACGCTGCGGTCATCATGAACAGGGGAAAATGATTCCATTCCACGCGGCCAAGGATCGACCATGTACAAGAATCTTCTGATTGCGACCGATGGTTCGAAGCTCTCCGCCAAGGCTGTCGCACACGCCATTTCCCTCGCGCAGGCCGTCGGCGCCAAGCTTACGGTGTTCTACGCGGCGCCGGATTACCCGATGCCGGCATACGCGGACGGCGTCGTCTACGAGCCGGTCTCGCGCCGCGAATACGCGAAGCTCGCCGGAGAGGACGCGCAAAAAATCCTCGACGCGGTCGCAACCAAGGCGGAGGCGGCGGGCGTCGAATGCGTGACCGCGTACGCGATTGCGGCGTCGCCATGGGAGGCGATCCTCGCGGCGTCGAAGAAGCACAAGTGCGACGCGATCGTCATGGCCTCGCACGGACGCCGCGGGTTGTCGGCGGTGCTGCTCGGCAGCGAAACGCAGAAGGTCCTCACGCACTCGAAGCTGCCGGTCGTCGTCGTCCGGTAATCGCAGCGCCCTTCCCGACTGCGGATCCTGACGTCGGGCGATCCGTCACCATCGCGGGGCGACTCGTTCCCGGAAGTGCGGGATCGAACCCCTCCTCCGGGCCAGTCGTCGCGCGGCATCCTTCTGCGCCGCCGCCCTTTGCTATGCTTGCCCGTACGCGGCGCCGGGAGCGCGCGCGGCCGGAGGAAGCGTGGCGCCTTCGTCATCGAAGTCGGAATCGCCGGGCAACGTCGTTGCAGCCGCCCGCCTTGCGCCGGGCGCGCAGCCCCTGCTGTTCGGCTTCGGCACCGACGGCGCGAATCAACAGGTCCTGCCGTGGCTCGCGCAGAGCGTTTCGGCGGTCTTCACGATCCTGCTGTCGATCGTGCTGATCTTCCTTCTCGCGGCGCTGCTCTACGCGCTTTGGCGCGAGCTTCGTCGCACCACCATCGTGCTCGATCCGCTCGACGTGCCGAACGAGCTCATCCTGCGCGGCTACACGCCCGCCGTCGTCACCGACCGCCTGCTGCACGCGATCCATACGATCCAGAGCGCGGCGACGACGCAAAAGCCGCGCCGGGGGCACGTGGCCTCGGCCTTGCAGGCCGATATCCAGATTCCCGTCGGACAGCTCTCGATCAAGTCGTTCTCGCGATACTTCCGGCAGCTGCTCGACCTGCCCGATCCGCGCGTGGCCGGCGAGATCACGCGCGACGGCAGCGTGCTCACCCTGGAATTGCGACGGCGCGACGGTTCCAGGATCACCCCCGGGCGCCCCAGGATCGCGGACGACATCGCGCCGCTCGTCGTCGCCGGCGCGGAGGAGGTCGTGCGCCTCACCGATCCCTACGTGCTCGCGTCGTACTACATGGAGCAGGAATTGCCGGGGCCGGAATTCCCGCGAACGCAGGAGGCTCTGCAGCACGTCATCGACACGCGTCCCGACGAAGCGCCGTGGGCGCGCAACCTCCAGGGCCTGCTGCTGCTCAACCGTTACGAGAACGAGGCGGCGCTTGCCGTGCTCCGTCGCGGGTTCGACGCCGACCCGGAACTGCAAAGCCCCGTGTCGGAGGAATACATGACGGCGCTGGTCCGTGCGGGGCGCGCCGAAGAGGCGTTGCGTGTCATCGAGAAAGCCGCAGCGAGACCGCTCTCCGCCGCGCAGCGGACGCGCATCGGCTGGTGTCACGTGATGCTGGGCCGGCACCGGGTCGCGATTCGCCACTTCCGCCGCGTGCTCGCGACGCGTCGCGAGCACGCCTATGCCACCCTCGGTCATGCCGTGTGCCTCACGCGTCTGCATCGCTACGACAAGGCTTTGCAGGCTTTCGAGAAATACTTCCGCGTGCGCGGACCCGGCTGGACCGGCGTCCAGGGCTACGCTTGCACGCTGCTCGATGTCGGGCGCGCCGACGACGCGGTGCGCGTCGCGGAAGACCTTTATGCGAGGTATCCCGACGAGTCGGCGGCGATGGCGGCGCTCGCGCGGATCCGTCTCCACCAGGGACGCGTTGCCGAGGCGGCGACGCTCGCCGAGGCCGGTACCCGGCGCTGGGCGCTGCGCTCGCACAGCTGGCAAGTCTGGGGCGAAGCGCTGCTCGCGCTGGGCAACCCCGAGGAGGCGCTCGCCAAGTTCCGCCAGCTCGGCAGGCAGGAAACGCCGAGCCCCGAATGCGTGACCGGTTGCGCGCGAGCGCTGGCGCAGCTCGGGCGACTGGACGAGGCGTTGGAGGAGTTCGCTCGTGCCGAGAAGATCGATCCCGCGAACGCGCGCAATTGCCTCCACTGGGGAAGCGCGCTGAAGCAGGCCGGCCGCGCGAGCGAAGCGGATGCGATGCTTGCCCGCGCACGCACGCTGGCGGCAAAGCAGGGGCTTGCGCTCTAGCGTCCTCGCGATCCGGCAATCTCAGGCCGTCGCCAGCGCCTCCAGCGCGCCGCGGTCGACGATCCGGATCCGTTCCCGCGCGAGGTCGACCCAGCCCTTGTCCTCGAACGAACGCAACAGCCGGCTGACGATCTCGCGCACGCTGCCCAGCTCGTCGGCGAGCGCCTGGTGCGTCACCAGCACCGGATCCTTTCTCGCGAGCAACAGCGCCGCGAGCCGCTGGTCGAGCTTCTGGTAGGCGATCGCCTCGACCAGCGAGAGCAGCGTCGCAAGACGCTCGCCGAACAGGCTGAAGACGTGGTCGCGGAACGCAACGTCGCTCGCGATCAGCTCGTGGAAGTCCGCCGGCGGCACGATCAGCAGCTCGACTTCGGTCTCGGCGATACCCGACGCCGTGTAATCGGAGTGCCCGAGCAGGCAGCTCCCGGAAAGCAGGCAGCTCTCGCCCTCCTTCACCCTGTAGAGCGGCAGCTCGCGCCCGTTCGGGTACAGCTGCAGCACCTTGATCGTTCCGGACACGACCAGCGGGAATCCTCCGCACGGCGTGTGCGCGTCGAACATGACCGTTCCGGCCGGCACCTTGCGATGAATGCCCTGCCGGACGATGCGCGCCAGCGTCTTGGGCGATGCCTCTGCGAGCGCGGGAAAAAGCCTGCGCAACGCATCGGCCAGCGAGGAAGACGCGGCGGTATCGGTCATGGCGGGCCCGGACGGCAATCGGACGGCGGCGGCATTCCCGGATTCTATCGTTCCGCGCGCCCTCCTCTGTGGCGTAACGTGGCGGCGGCGCCGGATTCGCCCGTTTGTGACGCAGGTCACAGACGATCCGGAGCGGCCGGCGCTATCTTCAGGCATCTTCCGACTCGTGCAAAGGTCAGAGAACGTGAAAACCAATGTTGGCGGCATGGACAGGACCGTGCGTGTCGTCGCGGGCCTCTTGATCCTCGGTATGTTTTTCTTCCTCGACGGCTCTGCGCGCGCATGGTCGCTGCTCGGGTTGCCGCTTCTGGTGACCGGATCGATCGGCTGGTGTCCAGCCTACCTCCCGTTCGGCTTCAGCACCTGCAAGCGCCCGTAGGACTTCCGTGCGACTTTCGCGGCCCCGAGATCTCGCACCGTTCGCGCTGCTGGCATTTGCGTGGATTGCCGCGGCGCAGCCCGCTCCCGCGACGACGGGGATCGTCGACTATCGCGACCTCGAGCGCTTTGCCACCGCCGAGGGGGTCGTGGAAGCGGTTCGACAGTCGACGCTGGCAGCCCAGGTATCCGGTCGGATCGTTGCGCTTCCGGTCAAAGCGGGTGACACGGTGAGGGCCGGCCAATTGCTGGCCCAGATCGATTCGCGCAGCGCAGTGCAGGCCGAGGCGGCAAGCCAGAGCCAGGTCCGCGAAGCGCAGGCGAATCTGACGAACGCCAAGGCAAAGTACGAGCGCAGCCAGAGGTTGTACGAGCAGAAATTCATCAGCCGCGCGGCGCTCGACCAGGCGGAATCCGAGTTTCTCGCGGCCCAGGCGCAGACGGCAAGCGCGGTTGCCAATGCCGGCCAGTCGGCGACGTCGAAGAGCTTCACGACGATCGTCGCCCCGTACGATGGCGTCGTCGCGGCGACCGAGGTCGAAATCGGCGACATGGCGATCATGGGACGGCCGCTCGTCACGGTGTTCGATCCGCGCGAACTGCGCGTAACGGCCACGCTGCCCCAGTCGGTGCTCGTCAAGGCGAATCTGGAGGCACCGGTCCGGGTCGAGATCCCGACGCTCGCGCGCGAATTGGTCGCTCGGCGTGTCACCGTGATTCCGGTCGCCGACACGCGCACGCATACGACGCGGGTGCGCCTCGACCTGCCGCAAGCCACCGGATTGATGCCGGGCCAGTATGCCCGGGCAAAAATCGTCACCGGACGCACTCGCGCCCTCGCCATTCCTGAATCGGCGGTGATTCGGCGCAGCGAAGTCACGGCCGTCTACGTGATGGACGGCAGGGACCGCGCTCAGCTGCGGCAGGTGCGCCTGGGCGAGCCGGCCGGCAACGGGCTGGTCGAGGTGCTCGCAGGACTGAGCGCCGGCGAGCGCGTCTCGCTGGAGCCCGTGCGCGCGGGCATCGAGGCGAGCAGGTCGAGCGACGCCCGGTCCTGACCGATGTCGCGCGCACCGGGTCCCGCGGAATCGTCGATGGGCGTCTCGGGCCGCATCGCGCGCTACTTTCTCGACTCCCGGCTGACGCCGCTCGTCGCACTGCTCGCCCTGCTGCTCGGCGCGTTCGCGATCGCGGTGACGCCGCGCGAGGAGGAACCGCAGATCAACGTGACGATGGCCAACGTGATCGTCCCGTTCCCGGGCGCCTCCGCAAGGGACGTCGAAACACTCGTCGCAACGCCTGCCGAGCAGGTCATTTCGCAGATTCACGGCCTCGAGCACGTGTATTCGGTGTCGAAGCCCGGCGTCGCGATCGTCACCGCGCAGTTCAAGGTGGGCGTCCCGCGAACCGAGGCACTGGTGCGGCTCTACGACACCATCAACGCCAATCGCGACTGGCTGCCGAAGGAGCTCAACGTCGGCGAGCCGATCATCAAGCCCAAAGGAATCGACGACGTCCCGATCGTCACGCTGACGCTGTGGACGGCCGATGCGGCGCGCGGCGCGTTCGACCTGGAGCAGGTGGCGCATGCCATGGAGGTCGAGCTGAAGCGGGTCCCCGGTACGCGCGAAGTGACGACGATCGGCGGACCCGGGCGCATCGTGCGCGTCCTGCTCGACCCGCAGAAGCTATCCTCCTACGGGCTGACGGTCGCCGACCTGCGTCAGGCGCTCACGTCGGCAAACACGGCGTTGCCGTCCGGCAAGCTCGACGCGGACAACCGGTCGATCATGGTCGAGACCGGCCGTTTCCTCGCCAATGCCGCGGAAGTCGCGACGCTCGTGGTCGGCGCGTCGGGCGGCAACCCGGTCTACCTTTCCGACGTGGCGCGCGTCGTCGACGGTCCGCCAGCGCCCGCGCGCTATGTCTGGCTCGGCACGGGTCCGGGCGCGAACGTCAAGGGGATCGACGCGCAAGGCGAATTTCCCGCGGTGACGCTGGCAATCACGAAGAAGCCGGGAGAAAACGCGGCCGATGTGGCGGCACGCATCGTCGCCCGCGTCGACGAGCTCGGCAATGCGGTGATTCCCGCCGGCGTCGAGGCGACCGTCACCCGCAACTACGGGGAGACCGCGAACGACAAGGCCATGAAGCTGATCCAGAAGCTCGTCTTCGCCACGCTGTCGGTCGTCGCGCTGGTGTTCGCGACCCTCGGGCGGCGCGAAGCGGCGATCGTGGGTGCGGCGGTGATCCTGACGCTCGCCGCTACGCTGTTCGCGTCGTGGGCGTGGGGATTCACGCTCAATCGCGTATCGCTGTTCGCGCTGATCTTCTCCATCGGCATCCTGGTCGACGACGCGATCGTCGTCGTCGAGAACATCCATCGGCACAGGGGACTGGCGCCCGACGCACCGCTCGCGGCGCTGATCCCGCAGGCGGTCGACGAAGTCGGCGGGCCGACGATCCTCGCGACGTTGACGGTGATCGCGGCGCTGCTGCCGATGGCTTTCGTGAGCGGGCTGATGGGGCCGTACATGGCACCGATCCCGATCAACGCCAGCATGGGCATGCTGATCTCGCTCGCGATCGCGTTCACGTTCACGCCATGGCTCGCGCTGCAGCTCGCGCGGAGAGGCGCGCCGGCGACGCACGGCGCTTCGCGTCTGGACGCTGCCTCGCGCGGCGCTTCGCACAGCTGTTGGCCCCCTTTCTCGAACCGCGCACGGGCGGTCGCAACCGGCGCCGGCTCTGGATCGGGATCCTGCTCGCGATCGCCGTGTCGGCCCTGCTTCCGGTCGTGCAGTGGGTCGTCATGAAGATGCTCCCTTTCGACAACAAGTCCGAGTTCCAGGTCGTCGTCGACATGCCGGCGGGCACGCCCGTCGAGAACACCGCGGCCGTGCTGCGCGCCATGGGCGCCTACGTGGCGACGATCCCGGAGGTCACCGACTACGAAGCGTATGCCGGCACTGCGACGCCGATCAATTTCAACGGTCTCGTGCGTCAGTACTACCTGCGCCAGGAACCGGAAAACGGCGACCTGCAGGTGAATCTCGTCGACAAGCATCGCCGCAACCGGCAGAGCCACGAGATCGCCGGTGCCGTTCGTCCCGAGCTCGAACGCATCGCAGCGAGGTTCGGCGCCAGGGTCAAGGTCGTCGAGGTTCCGCCGGGCCCGCCGGTGCTCTCGCCGCTTGTCGCAGAGATCTATGGCCCCGACGAGGCGGGGCGGCACGCGGTCGCGAAGCGCGTACGCGCCGAATTCGCCCGCCACGCCGAGATCGTGGGGCAGGACGATTCGATCGAGGACAGCGCGCCGAAGGAAATCGTCCGCGTCGACCAGGCGCGTGCCGCGTCGCTCGGCGTCGCGTCCGCCGACATCGTCGCGGCGATGCGCGTCGCGCTCGACGGCGACGACGTGACCATGCTCCACGACGGACAGGCGAAGTACGGCGTGCCGGTGCGCCTGACGCTGCCGGCCGAGCGGCAGACGAAGCAGGACGGCCTGCTGGCCATGAAAGTGCGCGGCGCCGACGGCGCGCTCGTCCCCCTCTCGGAAGTCGTGCAGATTCGCACGGCGGAGCGCGACCGCACGATCCATCACAAGGATCTGCTGCCGGTGTCGTATGTCATCGGCGACGTCGCCGGGAAGATCGACAGCCCCCTCTACGGCATGTTCGCCGCGCGCCGCGCGCTTGCCGGCACGGACCTCGCCCAGGGCGGGCGTCTCGGCGAATACTTCATCCGCCAGCCGACCGACCCGTACCGCGAGTACGCGCTCAAATGGGATGGCGAGTGGCAGATCACCTACGAGACGTTCCGCGACATGGGCGCGGCCTATGCGGTCGGTCTTGTGCTGATCTACCTGCTCGTGGTCGCGCAGTTCGGCTCGTACGTCACGCCGCTCGTCATCATGGCGCCGATTCCGCTGACGATCATCGGCGTCATGCCCGGCCATGCGCTCCTGGGCGCCCAATTCACCGCAACGTCGATGATCGGAATGATCGCGCTCGCCGGCATCATCGTGCGCAATTCGATCCTGCTCGTCGACTTCATCAACCTGCAGCTCGCGCGCGGGATCCCGTTCGCGCAGGCTGTCGTCGACTCGGCCGCGGCACGCGCGAAACCGATCGCGCTCACGGGCGCGGCGGCGATGCTGGGCGCGCTGTTCATCCTCGACGACCCCATCTTCAACGGCCTCGCGATCGCGCTGATCTTCGGCATCATGGTTTCGACGTTGCTTACGCTCGTCGTCATTCCGCTGTTGTACTACGCCGTCAATCAAAGGCGCCTTGCAGGAGCAGCGCCCACCCTGGAGGATTCACCTTGAATACCCATCGAATGGTTCGCATCTTCGCCGGCGCGTTCGTGCTGGTCTCGCTGGCGCTCGGAGCGCCGGCAAGCCCCTTGTTCGTCAATGCCAACTGGCTCTGGTTTACGGTGTTCGTCGGCGCAAACCTCTTCCAGAGCGGGTTCACGCGCTTCTGCCCTCTCGAGATCATCCTGAAGCGCCTCGGCGTTCGCGAGGCCTGAGCCATGGCGAAGGTCTATCGGGAGATCACCCGTTCCCTTACCCCGTCACTGCGCAAGCTCCGCGCCGAAATCCCGGACACGATGAAGGGGTTCGACGCGATGTCCGCCGCCGCGATGCGCGACGGCGCGCTATCGGAGAAGACCAAGGAGCTGATCGCGCTCGCGCTCGGCGTCGCCTCGCACTGCGATGGCTGCCTCGGTTTCCATGTCAAGGCTCTCGTCCGGCTGGGAGCGACGCGTCCGGAGATCGAAGAGGCGCTCGGCGTCGCGATCTACATGGGCGGAGGTCCATCGCTGATGTACGCCGCCGACGCGCTGGCGGCCTACGAGGAGATTGCCGCGCCGGCTTGAGCGGCGCCGGCCGGCGTGCAATGCGCCGAGCCGCGGGATTACCTCACGGACCGGCATCGCGCGGCGGCAGGGCGACGCCTGCCCATTCGGGCAGGACGTCGGGCCGAGCCCGCGACGGTTCGCGGTACAATCCGTTTTTTTCAACAAAAACAGCACCGTGCGCGTAACCCATTATTTTCTCCCCACGCTGAAGGAAGCCCCCTCCGACGCTGAGCTCGTCAGTCACCGCCTGATGCTGCGCTCGGGAATGATCAAGCGGCTCGCGGCCGGCATCTACACATGGCTGCCGCTCGGCCTGCGCGTGCTGCGCAAGGTCGAAGCGATCGTCCGGGAGGAGATGAACCGCGCCGGCGCGATCGAATTGCTGATGCCGGTGGTGCAGCCAGCCGAGCTTTGGCAGGAAACGGGTCGGTGGGGCAAATACGGACCGGAGCTGCTGCGCCTGAAGGATCGCCACGACCGCGATTTCATCGTGCAGCCGACATCCGAGGAAGTCATCACCGACATCGCGCGCAAGGACCTCCGCAGCTACAAGCAGCTGCCGGTCAATTTCTATCACATCCAGACGAAGTTTCGCGACGAGGTGCGGCCGCGCTTCGGGGTCATGCGCTCCCGCGAATTCGTGATGAAGGATGCGTACTCCTTCGACGTCGACCGCGACGGAATGCTCCGGTCCTACCAGGCGATGTACGACGCGTATACCCGCATCTTCACGCGGATGGGGCTCACGTTCCGCGCGGTCGCCGCCGACACCGGCCCGATCGGAGGCAGCGCCTCGCACGAATTCCAGGTGCTGGCCGATTCGGGCGAGGACGCGATCGCCTGGTGCCCCTCCTCCGATTACGCCGCGAACATCGAGCTCGCCGAGGCGGTAGCGCCGGCGCCCTCGCGCGCGGCCGCGGCAGAGCCCATGCGGAAGGTGCCGACACCCGGCAAGTCGACCTGCGAGGACGTCGCGGAGCTGCTCGGGCTGCCGCTCGCGCGCACGGTCAAGTGCATCATGCTGGCGACCGACACGGAAGGGCAGCCGGCGCGGATCTGGATGCTCCTGATTCGCGGCGATCATGCGCTGAACGAGATCAAGACGAGCAAGGTTCCCGGCCTCGAGAACTTTCGCTGGGCGAGCGAAGCCGAAATCGTCGCCGCGACGGGTTGCCCGCCGGGATACCTCGGCCCCGTCGGAATACCCAAGGAGCTCTCGCTCGTCGTCGATCGCGCGGTCGCCGTGATGGCCGATTTCGTCTGCGGCGCCAATGCGCCCGACCATCACCTGACCGGCGTCAACTTCGGCCGCGACTGCCGCGAGCCGGACACCGTCGCCGACATCCGCAACA
The DNA here is from genome assembly GCA_963726765.1 of uncultured beta proteobacterium. GTDB lineage: Bacteria > Pseudomonadota > Gammaproteobacteria > Burkholderiales > Casimicrobiaceae > CAIWHR01. The sequence goes on from CAVSDH010000006.1 coordinate 457,635, forward strand.
TCGTCGCCGGCGACCCGTCGCCCGACGGCAAGGGCCGCCTCGAGATCCTCCGCGGCATCGAGGTCGGCCACGTCTTCGCGCTCGGTACGCGCTATTCGAAGGACATGGGCGCAACCTGTCTCGACGCGCAGGGCCAGAGCCGGCTGATCGAGATGGGTTGCTACGGCATCGGCATTACGCGGATCGTCGCGGCGGCGATCGAGCAGAATCACGACGCGAAGGGCATCGTCTGGCCGGAACCGCTCGCCCCGTTCGCGGTGGCGATCGCGCCGGTCGGCTACGACCGCAGCGACGCCGTCAGGGCGCTGGCCGACCGTCTGCACGACGAGCTCGAGGACGCCGGAATCGAGGTACTGCTGGACGACCGCAGCGAGCGTCCTGGCGTGATGTTTGCAGACCTCGAGTTGATCGGCATCCCGCACCGCATTACGATTGGCGACCGCGGCCTCAAGGACGGCAACGTCGAATACCAGGCGCGCAGGGACTCCGCAGCGGGCGCGGGGCCCGCCCCGGTGCCCGTCGCGGACATCGGCGCCTTCATCCGGAGGAAGCTTTCGGCATGACGCAATTCGACACTTGGGGACGATTCGCCGGCACGGCTGCGGCCGCTATGCTCGCGCTGGCATCGACGACTGCGGGCGCCGGCACGCAGGTGGAAGAGCGTCTCGCGCCCTCCGTAGTCACCGTCATGTCGAGCGCGATCTCGGACCAGCCCGTGCCCAATGGCTACGCCGGCCGGCCCGACCTGCGGCCGTGGATCGACGAAATGTCCCGCCGCCTCACGCCCAGGATTTCCGACGCGGGTTCGCGCGAAGAGTTCCTGGCCACGGTTCACTACGAAGCGACGCGGGCCGGCCTCGATCCGCAGCTCGTGCTCGGCGTGATCCAGTACGAGAGCGCATTCCGCAAGTACGCGATCTCCACGGCCGGCGCGCGCGGATACATGCAAGTGATGCCGTTCTGGACGGGCCTCATCGGCAGCGGGGACAACCACAACCTGTTCCACCTGCGCACCAATCTTCGCTACGGATGCGTGATCCTGCGACACTACCTGGACATCGAGGGGGGCGACGTCTATCGCGCGCTCGGCCGCTACAACGGCAGCCTTGGGCGCCCGGAATACCCCACCGGTGTCATGGAAGCAGTCAATCGCAACTGGCAATTCGCGCCGACGCCGGCGAAACTCGGCGTCACGGCGTCGCTCGCCGTGCCGCGGTGAGCCGCGCGATTTCGACCCGACCGCGCGGCCGCTTCGCTCCTTCTCCCACCGGTCCACTGCATTTCGGTTCGCTGATCGCCGCGGTGGCGAGCTATTGTGACGCCCGCGCGGCGCACGGCGACTGGCTGGTGCGCATCGAGGACGTCGATCTGCCGCGCTCGCGACCCGGAGCCGAACGCGCAATTCTCGCGACGCTCGAGCGGTACGGCTTCGCATGGGACGGGCCCGTGGCCCGGCAATCGGAACGGACGTGTCATTACGAAGACGCGCTCGAGCGGTTGCGCCGCCAAGGCGACGTCTACGCCTGCGCGTGCACGCGGCGCGAACAGGAGGCCGCACCGATCGGGGCGGGAGGCGAGCGCGTCTATTCCGGCACCTGTCGCGACGGCGTCCCGGAGGACCGCGCCCAGCGCAAGGCCCGCGCGTGGCGACTGCGCGTCGGGCCGGCGCGCATCGAATGGCGCGATCGCCTGCAAGGACGTCAATCGCAGGACCTCGCGCGTGACGTCGGCGATTTCGTCGTGCGGCGCGCCGACAGCCTCTTTGCGTACCAACTCGCGGTTGTCGTCGATGACGAGTTGCAGGGCATCACGGACGTCGTCCGCGGCGCCGATCTGATCGCATCGACGGCCCGCCAGATCCATCTGCAACGACGGCTCGGCTGCAGGACCCCATCGTATCTGCACGTGCCGATTGCCGTCGACTCGGCGGGCGACAAGCTCTCGAAGCAGACGAGCGCGCAGCCCGTTTCCGCAGCGGCGCTTCCGGCGCTCCTCGCGGCATGGCGCTTTCTCGAGCAGCCGCTGCCGACCGGCTCCGCCGCTCCTGCGACCGTTGCGGAATTCTGGCAATGGGCAATTTCGGCTTGGGCCCCCACGCGGCTACCGCCGGTGGCCATGCTCCCGGCACCCTTCGCGTTCCGGTCGGACACGTCGGGCAGCGTATAATGCCGGGTTCTTCGCACCGCGCATTCGCCCGCTCGCAGCGCGACCTTCCCCGTAAACGCAGATCCCGCATCCATGACCACGCTCGTTGCCGTTCGCAAGAACGACGAAATCGCCATAGCTGCCGATTCGCTGACCACGTTCGGCGACACCCGGCTCTCCGCCGAGTTCGACCGCACACCCGACAAGATCATCAAGTACCAGGGCACCTACATCGGTCTTTGCGGAAGCGCGGCGCATCAGCTGGTCTTCGAAAACCTGCTCGCGAAGCACGGAGACCTCGATTTCTCGAACAAGTCCGGGATCTTCGAGACCTTCCGCAAATTGCACCCGATCCTGAAGGAGCAGCACTTCCTCAATCCGAAGGAGGAAGACGACGATCCCTACGAGTCGACGCAGATCACGGCGCTGATCGCCAACGTGCACGGCATCTTCGGCGTGTATTCGATGCGCGAAGTATTCGAATACACGCGCTTCTGGGCGGCCGGCACCGGGCGCGAATTCGCGCTGGGCGCGATGCACGCCCAATACGGCCGGCTGCGCACGGCGGAAGCGATCGCGCGCGCCGGCATCGACGCGGGAGCCACGTTCGACAAGAACTCCGGATTGCCGCTGACGCTCTACACGATGGCGGTGGAGCGCTGAAGAGAGGATCCGTGGCCGCGCAACCGCCGTTTACCGACGCGCTCGCTCGTTTCGTGTTCGAAAATGCCGCCGTGCGCGGCGTGCTGACGAGCCTCGACGACACCTGTCGCGAGATCCTCGACTGCCATCCGTATCCGCCGGCGCTGCGGCGCGCGCTCGCCGAACTGCTTGCCGCGGCGACGCTCCTCGCTTCGACCCTCAAGTTCAAGGGCACGCTTATCGTCCAGCTGCAGAGCGACGGCCCTGTGCGGCTGCTCGTGGTCGAATGCGACGCGAACCTCGCGCTGCGCGCAACCGCGCAATGGAAGGACACCGCCGCCGCGCTGCCGGAGACGGCGCCGCTCCTGGCGCTCGCCGGCGGCCCGGAGCACGGCCGCCTCGCGATCACCCTCGACCCGAAGGACGGCGGTCCGCTGTACCAGGGCATCGTGGCGCTGGAAGCAACCTCGATCGCAACGCTGATCGAGCATTATCTCCAAACGTCCGAACAGATCGACAGCCGCATGACGATCGCGACCGGCGGCGCGCGCGTGCGTGGTCTTCTGCTGCAGCGCCTGCCGAGGGCAACCGCCGTGGACGACACGACCTGGAAGCGCGCGACGGCGCGCCTGGAGGCGTTGCCTCGACTGGCACTGCTGGCGTCCGGCAGCGTCCAGGAGCTCGTGCAGGCGCACTTTCCGCACGAGGACGTACGGCTGTTCGCAGCGCGCCCGGCGCGTTTCTCGTGCAGCTGCTCCGAAGAGCGGGTCGCGAACACGCTAAGGATGCTGGGGCGCGTCGAGGTCGACGGCATTCTCGCCGAGCAAGGGCTGATCGCCATCACCTGCGAATTCTGCAATCGCCAATTCACGTTCGTCGCGGAAGACGCGCGCGCGCTCTTCACCGGCGAACGCGGCGCCGGCGCCGGATCGCCACCGGTGCCGCAGGGCCCGGTCCGGCACTGACGATTCGAACCCGGCGGTGGGTCTGTACGTTCCCTCTCACTTCGACGCAGGCAACCGCGTTGCCATCGCGCGCCTGCTGCACGATCACCCGTTCGCAACCCTGGTGACGCCTGCGGCGGGAGAGCCGCACATTTCGCACGTGCCGCTGCTGTGGGTCGGCGACTGCGAGCCGCATGGGACGCTGCTCGGTCACTTTGCCCGCGCCAACCCGCATGCCGGGGGCGCCGCAGCGGCGGAATCGATCGCGATCTTCCACGGACCCCATGCCTACGTCTCGCCCTCGTGGTACGCCGAGCCGGCGGCCGCCGTGCCGACGTGGAATTACGCGGTCGTCCACGCCCACGGCACGCTCGAGCTCGCGCGGACGCCGGTCGAGACCCGGGCGATCCTCGACGTGCTGATCCACCGCTTCGAATCGGGCCGCGACGCGCCGTGGGAGCCGGGTCTCGATCGCTCGCGGATGGATGCGATGGTCGGCGCGATCGTCGGCTTTCGGATGAAGATCAAACGGATCGACGCAAAATTCAAGCTCTCGCAGAACCGCTCGCCCGACGACCGCACGAGGGTCGCGTCGGCGCTGGACGGCGAGGGCTACGCCGATGCCACCGCCACGGCAGAGTGGATGCGGGCCTACGCTGCCGATGACAAGCGCTGAACGGGATCCCCTCGCGCCCGAAGGCACCGCGTTTACACATCCGCTTCGACAAGTGGTTGTGGGCAGCACGCTTCTACCGGACGCGCAGCCTTGCCATGCACGCGATCGTCGCCGGACAGGCGCGAATCGGCGGTGCGCGCGTGAAGCCGGCGCAGGGCGTGCGAACCGGCGATTCCGTGACCGTCCGCCGCCGGGGAATCGTCGTCGAAGTTGTGGTGGTCGCGCTATCCGACCGGCGCGGCTCGGCAACGGATGCGGCACGTCTCTATCGGGAGACGCAGGCGAGCATTGCGGCGCGCGATGCGGAGGGAGTCTCCCGGCGCCAGGCCGATGCCGCGCATCCGCGCTTTGCCGAGAGACCGACCAAGCGCGATCGACGCAAACTCGAAGATTTCCTCAACGAGCCTTAGCAGAGGTTCAGCGCGCCGAGGTCGAGCAGAAGATCGGGGTTCTGGTAGCCGCGCCAGATGGCCCACGCGACGAGCGCGGCAATCAGCAGGCCGATCGAGTGCCACACGCGCCGCGGCACGCGGGCGAAACTGCGCGGCCAGGGAAACGGGTCGATGGGGAATGGGGCCATCAGGCGAGGATACGCGCACGCAGCGTGAATCGCCACGCAGTGAACCGCGCTGGCGCGCGTCGCAACGGCAACGCGCCGGCGGGCGAACAGCCCGCCTCGCTTTCTGTGAAATGCCGGTGTCGACTCTTCGGCCCATCACTCGACGGGTCGGCCCAGCCGGGGCGGCACTTCTAGGCGCGCGCGGATGCGTCGACTGCCTGGTTCAGCATCGCCACCGGCAGCTGCGGCAGGACGCTGTGCTCGCGCATGGTTGCCATGATCGAGCTGAAGTCGGCCGCCGTACGCACGTTGGCGATCGGCTTGGCGAGCAGGTTGACCGCACGTCCGCTGACGATCAGCGGCAGGTTTTCCGGCAGCGCGGAGCGCAGCGAGCGAATTTCCTGGCCGGCGATCTTGCCCGAGATTCCGCGATCGAACAGAAGCACGACCAGGGCGACCTTGTAGGCATCCGCAGCGCCGGCAATCTCCTGCGCCGGCACGCCTGCGCCAAGCGTCAGGCAGTTGATGCCATCCGTGAACAGCAGCAACTCGAGGATCGCAAGTCCGAGCTGGTTGGGATCGTTGGGCGGCGTCGCGAGCAGGATCTGGCGGGCATCGCGCGTCGGGCGAACGAGCCTCGTCACGTCGCGCAGCAAACGCTGCGCGAGATCGGCAAAGCGCAATTCCTGAAAATTCTGCATCTCTCCCCGGACAACGCGCTCGTGCACCGCCTCGTTCAGCGGAATCAGCGTCGATTCGAGGAATTTGCGGAGCCCCTGTCCGACGAGGAGCTTGGAAAGGTGGTTCTGCAGCTCGCCGACACGATGCGCACCCAGCAGCTTGACGGCAGTTTCGATTTCGCTCGGCAGCGGCGCCGGTGCCTCGACGGCGAGGCCCATCATCGACTGCAGGGCGGATTCGGCGAGAGGAACGACCGCGCCGGCTCGCCAGCCTTCCGAGAGGAGCTGCTTGATGAGCTTGAGCCGGGCGACCTGGTCGGATGGGTAGACCCGGTCCCCGAATGCGTCGCGCAGCGGCGCTGGAAAGCCATAGCGGCGCTGCCACATGTAGAGCTGCTCGCGCCGCAATCCGGTAATCCGGACCACTTCGCGTATGTGCGCGTTGGCGCGGGATTCCACCAGACCTTCGCGCGGCTCGACCACTATCGCGGCTTGCTCGTTCCGCCTCGTCGGTGCCTTGATCAGGATGCCCATCGTCGTCTTTCCCCTGCTCTTTGCGTCAAATTCCGCGTGCATTTTGTGCTGCACAAGTATATCGGAGGCTCGGCATCGGAAGCCAAACCCGTCAATGGGCGCCCGCTCGCAGCGGACTGTCCCGTGCTGCAAGCTCCGCTTCTCTGTGCAGCACGTGGCGTACCATGCACGATGCGTGCCAGCAACCGTGGACGCCTATTGCCGGTGTGCCGACTTTGGGTGATCATCGAGGTCGTCGCGGCCGCGGTTTTTCAAGGCGTTGGCGAAGGTTCCCGGGGTCCGGGCGAAGAGGCCGCCCCGTCCAAATCGCCAATTTCGGTATCCGGTTGAAGTTTCGCGGACGCCGCGCCGGCGATGCGCCGATGCTCGCTCAAGGACCCCGTCGCAATCCCGCCCGATGTTCGGCCTAGGCAAAGACCATAGGGATCCCCTCGCGGACGCGAAGTCGGCGCAGCGCTGGTTCGCCTCGCTGCCCGAAAACGACTCGCAGGCCGTGGAGCGCGACGTTCTCGCGGCCCTCGCCCGCCTGACCGAGCGTGACGCTCGACTTTCGCCGCAAGGGCTCGAGGCAGTCTTTCGCGTCGACATGGAGGCGCGGAGCCTGCGCGGTTCGCTCACCGCGCAATATCTCGAGCACGCGAGCCGCTCGCCGACGATAGAGAATCAGCTCTGGCAGTCGATGTCCGACCTCTCCCAGGGTTTCCTCGCATGCTACGGCGCGTTCGCCGGCGAAGTCGCCCGCCATGCGCAAAGCAACAAGTGGCAGGCGCTGCTGCCGGAGCTCATCGCGCGGCAGATCATGCACCTCGGCTTCGACGCCAAGATCCGACTGTTCCGATACGAACAGTGGATCCCGGCGAAATGGGCCGAGCTGCACGCGCTGTTCGGGCATGCGTGCTCGCGGCAGATCGAGCGGCACACGTTTGTCTCGGATCCCGGCGGAGACACGACGACGGTCGAGCACGAATACGTCGTCGCCCTGGTCCTGCACCTCGTCAATTCGGGGAACATCACCCCCAGGCATCTCGACTGGGTGACCGGCCACCTCAACGATTGGTGCAAGACGCTCCGGCTCGCGCTCGAGCCGTCGACGGTCACCTCGTTCTATGTCGACCTCGGAAGTCGCGCGGGCCTGCGTCGGCGCACGCCCGGACCGCTGGAGGGACACGTGCTCTTTCTCGACACCCGCCCGCTGCATGCGCTGCTGCTGCAGAACGTAGCGGTCCTGGAACAGATGATCCAGGGCCAGCCGGTGTCGGAGAAGACGGGGCGACGCAACGAGCAGCTGGCGCTCGTGCGCAAGCTCGCGTCACAGGTCGATCCCGAGTTCAAGCCGTTTGCCCGTCGCGGCGAGCGCACGTCCGCCGCGGGAACCGTCGATGCGATCGTCGGATTCGCGAAGATCGCGAGCTATCTGCACGACGGCGTTCGGCGTACGCCGCCGGCAGGTGCTCCGGCGAAGAGCTTCGGCAGCGCCATGGAGCTCGCGGTCTTCGGTCATTCGCGCCGCGAACCGGATCCCAAGGTCGAACAGGCGCAGCGCCAGCTCGAGAGCTTTCTGGCCGCGGGGGGGCCATGGGAAGTGAAGGACGTCAGCCAGACCGGATTCCGGCTTCTCGCGCCCATGAGCATCGCCAACTGCCGTCACGCTGGGCACGCTGGTGGCGATGCGGCCGCATGGTCAGCCCATCTGGGCGCTCGGCATCGTGCGCAGGATTCGCCGGCTCACGTCGGATCGCGCGGAAATCGGCCTGCAGGTGATCGCGGATTCGATCTCCGGCGTCGACCTCGTGGAGCAGCAGAAGCCCATGGACGACGGCATTACGGTCGACGGCGAGGCGCCGACGATCAATGGTCGCACCATTCCAAGCCTTTGCCTGTCGCTGCGCAAGCGCGACAGCGCGTCGCCCGTCCAGTCGCTGATCATGCCGGCCACCGACTATCAGCCCGGCCGACGATTCAAGATGCAATCGCCGGAGTCCCTTCGTGCCATCCGGCTTGGCCGCCTGCTGGAAAGGCAGCCGGACTGGACCTGGACCGCCGTCGAACCCTTCGACCGGCCGGTCGCGTCCGCCGTCGGCGGCGCAACGCACGGCTGATCGAGCACGCATGCCCGTCGACCGTTACGCTGAGATCTATCGCGCGTATCGGTGGGAAGTTCCGCCGGCGTTCTCGATCGCGGAGTGGTGCTGCGGCCGCTGGGCATCCGACCGCACGCGCTTCGCGCTTTACTGGGAGGACGAATCCGGCGCGACCGCGGCCTACACCTACTGGGATCTGGAACAACAGGCGAATCGCCTCGCGAACTCGCTGTCGACGCTAGGCGTGGCGCGCGGCGACAAGGTAGCGCTCATTCTTCCGCAACGCCCCGAAACCGTCGTCGCGCACATCGCGATCAACCGCGTTGGCGCGGTCGCCGTGCCCCTGTCGTTCCTGTTCGGGCCGGATGCCCTTCAATACCGCCTCACGGACTCGGAATCCAGGGTCGCGTTCGTGGATCCGCAGTCGCTGCCGAACCTGTCCGAGATCCGCGGCAACTGCCCCCTCCTGGCGAGCGTCGTCGGCGTCGCCGGCGCGCGGGAGGCCTGGATCACTCCGTGGGAGACACTGCAGGAGAACGGATCGCGGAATTTCACGCCCGTCCCGAGCGCGGCCGCCGATCCCGCCTTTCTCGTCTACACCAGCGGGACGACCGGTCCGCCGAAAGGCGCGCTGATGCCCCAGCAGTGCCTCATCGGCAACCTGCCCGGCTTCATCCATTCGCACGACGGCTTTCCGCGGCCGGGCGACGTGTTCTGGTCGCCCGCGGACTGGGCATGGACCGGCGGTCTCATGGACGCGCTCCTGCCCACTCTGTATTTCGGCCAGCCGATCGTCGGGTACCGCGGCCGGTTCGACCCCGAACGCGCCTTCGCGCTGATCGAGAAATACGGCATTCGCAACACCTTCCTGTTTCCGACGGCGCTCAAGATGATGATGAAGGCGTTCGCGCGGCCGAGGGAACGCTTCGACATCGACCTCCGCTCGATCATGAGCGCGGGGGAAGCGGTCGGCACCGCGGTGTTCGAATGGGCCGGAGAGGCGCTGGGCGTCACCATCAACGAGATGTTTGGCCAGACAGAGATGAACTACATCGTCGGCAACTCGCATGAGCTGTGGCCCGCGCGGCCGGGCTCGATGGGACGCCCGTACCCCGGGCACCGGATCGCCGTCATCGACGACGACGGCAACGAGACGGACGGCGAGGCGATCGGCGAAGTCGCCGTCAACCGTTTCGCGCCCGATGGGACCCGCGACCCCGTGTTCTTCCTCGAATACTTCCGAAACCCCGAGGGCACGGCGAAGAAGTACAGCGGCGACTGGTGCCGCACCGGCGACCTCGCGAAACGCGACGCCGACGGATATCTCTGGTATCAGGGTCGCGCCGACGACATGTTCAAGGCGGCCGGCTACCGGATCGGACCGTCGGAAATCGAGAATTGCCTCGTACGGCATCCGGCAGTCGCCAATGCCGCCGTGGTGCCGTCGCCGGACGAAACGCGCGGAAACGTGGTCAAGGCGTTTATCGTGCTCTCTGCGGAACATGCGCCGACGGCCGCGCTCGAGGAGGATATCCGGCAGCACGTGCGGAAATTTCTCGCGCCCTATGAGTACCCGAAGGAGATCGAATTCATCGACGCCCTGCCGATGACGACGACGGGCAAGGTTCAGCGGCGGGTGTTGCGGGAGCGCGAGGCGCGGCGCAAGGCGGCTGGGCGGACGATCAGCGCGGAACGCCAGTCGGGGTCCGTCCCTCCGGTCTCTCCCGCAGCCGCACGAGAAACTCGCGATGGGTGAGGACCCAGGTGACGGCAGGGACCACCGACGGCAGGATGAGCGACCCGAACTGGAACCCGAAGGCGATCACCTCGCGCTGCCACGCGGTGAAACCGGTCTGCGAGGCCACCAGCGGTCCTGACGTGATCGCCACGTTCTTCAGGAAGTCCGCCAGCACGCCCCAGGCGATGAACGGAATCTGCACGGCGTAGCCGATCGCGAGCGTCCGCGGCCACCGCGGCACGCGCGCCGCCAGCACCAGCGCCGCGTAGAGGGGCCACCCGAACGAGTAGAGAAGGCCGTCCACGTCGACCGTGATGCGCGCGGACGCGCCGAGCGCCGCGCCCGGCTTGAGCGACGTGGCGATCGTGAACGTCGAGGCATTTTGCTCGACCGCCGTCACGAGATCGGAAAGTCCCGCATGCGCGACGGCGGCGACGACGAGCTTCACCGGCCACAAAAGGAGCGGCGCGCCGAAATACCAGACGGCAAAAGCGGCCGGCAGCCACGCGAACACCTGCAGCACGAAGCGTCCGAGCGGCGCCTGCATCGCGATCAGCCCGGAACGGCCGCCGGCGTCGTGCGGACGCCGGGCATGGTCCGCACCCAGAGCAGCCACACGATCAGCACGTCGAGCATGATCAGCGCCTGCCAGACGTACAGGTGCGCCCACTGGAACACGTCGATGTTCCACTGACCGATGTAGAACAGGCTGATCACGCGAATCACGTTGAGTCCCTGGACGGCGAGAATGCCCGCGACGAGGCCGAGAAACCGGTGCTTCCATGGCGCCGGAAACGCGAGAATCGCCGCCACCAGGACGATTGTCGCCTCGACGCCATTGCACCCGGCTTCGATGGACACCGCGAATCCGTTGGCCGTGCTCTGCAGCACCTTGCCGGTCGCGATCACGTTGGAGTCGAAAAACGTGACGAGCCTGGCGCTCAGCGCGGCAAGCGTGTTGGTCCAGGGCACGACAAAGTACTCCTGCGCCCATGGCGTCAGCTCGGCGCCGAAAAGGACCGCCTGCAAAACCAGGAAACGGACGAAGAAGCGAATCACGGTCGATGATTCTACGGCAGATTGGCGTGGCCGGGCCTTCGCGAGCCGGCGCGGGAGTCTTCGTGTGTCGACGGGTTAACATACGGGGCGAAGGTGCGGCCGACCGGTGAACGCGTCGGCCCTGCGCCGGCGACAGCCGGTCGCGGCTTCTTCCGCCCACGCTTGCGCAATGCTCTTCAACAGTTACGACTACCTGCTGTGGTTCCTCCCCGGGACGGTCGCCGTCTTCTTTCTACTGGGACGGCGCCCGTTCGCCGCGCAGGCATGGCTTACCGTCGCGTCATTGCTCTTCTATGGCTGGTGGAACCCGGCGCACCTGCCGCTGATTCTCGGCAGCATCGTCTTCAACTTCGCCATCGCGCAATGGCTGCGCACCGGCGCGCGGCGCGCGGTACTGGCGTTCGGCATTGCGGCCAACCTCGCGCTGCTCGGCGTGTTCAAGTACGCCGATTTCTTCGCGACCAACGCGGCGCGCCTCGCCGGCGACGCACCCCGGCTTCTCCATCTGGCGCTGCCGCTCGGCATCAGCTTCTTCACGTTCACGCAGATCGCGTATCTGGTCGACGTGCATCGACGCAGGGCGCAGGAGCCCGCGTTCGTCAACTATGCACTGTTCGTGACGTTCTTCCCGCACCTGCTCGCGGGGCCGATCCTGCATCACAGCGAGATGATGCCGCAGTTCGCGGAATCGTCGAACAAGCGGCCGCAGTGGGACAACCTCGCCAGCGGATTGTTCCTGCTGACGATCGGGCTCGCGAAGAAGGTGTTGATCGCCGACATGCTGGCGCCGATCGCGGATGCCGGCTTCGGCGCGCCGTCGGCGTTGAGCGCGCCAGCGGCGTGGCTTTCGGTGCTTGCGTACACACTGCAGATCTATTTCGACTTTTCCGGGTACACCGACATGGCGTTGGGTGCCGCGCGCCTGTTCAACATCAGGATGCCGATCAACTTCGACTCGCCGTACCGCGCCGCGAACATTCGCGAATTCTGGAACCGCTGGCACATCACGCTCTCGCGATTTCTGCGCGAATACCTGTACGTTCCGCTCGGCGGCAACCGCCGAGGCGAGTTCCGGACCGCCGCGAACGTGCTCGCGACGTTTCTGCTGGGTGGTCTCTGGCACGGGGCCGCGTGGACCTTTGTCATCTGGGGACTGCTCCACGGCCTCGCCGTCGTGGTGTGCCGCGGATGGGGCCGGCTCGGAATTGCGCTGCCGCGCGGGCTCGCGTGGGCCATCACGTTCCTGTTCGTGATGACGACATGGGTGTTCTTCCGCGCGACTTCGCTCGAATCCGCGCTCGCGATGCTGCGTGCCATGGCCGGATTGAACGCGTCGGCGACGGCGACGACTCTCGCGTGGATGGCCGGAATTCAGGCGGGCGTCGGCAACGCGCTCGCGGTTCCGCCTGCATGGGTGCCGATTCCCTGGGCGATCGCGCTCCTGGTCGTGTGGCAGCGCCGGAATTCGAACGCGCTCGCGTCGAGATTTGAGCCCACTTTCGCGCATGGCATGTTCGTGACTCTCGCCCTGCCGATCTGCGTGCTGCAGCTCGCCCGCGTTACGCCGTTCCTCTATTTCAATTTCTGATTCCGGCGCTCCGCGATGTCCGCCTCCGACGACGATCCGCCAGCGCAGGCGGGGGCTGCCGCGCGCCGCTGGTTTGCCGCGTCGCTCGGCGCGGCCATTGCGGTGCTGGCCGGCATCGGCGCCTTCAATGCCTATGTCGATCCGTTCCAGCAGTACCGCGTTCCAGGCGCGTATCCACCGCGCTACTACACGTCGCTGCATCGCTACATCGCTCCGGGGCTTGCCAAGCACGCCGCGTACACGACGCTGCTGTCGGGCTCGTCGATCGTCGAGAACACGCGCAACAGCGCGATCGCGCGTGCCTGCGGCGGCGCGGGACTCAACGTGGCCATGCCGGCCCTGACCGCCGCGGAGCAGCGTCTCATCGTCTCCACGGCGCTGGCGGCGAGGCCACTGGCGCGCGCGATCCTGATCCTCGATTTCAACGCCTTTTCCGGCGCGCCGGATCAGCGCAACCCCCTCGCGGGCCCGTTGCCGTCCTACCTTTACGACCGCAGCCCGCTGAACGACTTTCCCTATCTGCTCTCGTGGGGGGTGCTCGTCAAGTCGTGGCGGATCGTCACCGGCGACAGCAGCGAGCGTTTCCGCACGGACTCCGATGCTCCGTGGTGGTGGGCGGACGAAAAGCGCTTCGCGCGCGAGGAGGTCGTTCGCCACCTCGACCCGCACGATCTCAACGCGCAATTCCAGCAGCCACCGCGCGATCTCGCGGGAATGCAGGAGAGTTTTCGACAAAACCTGCTTCCCCTGTTTGTCGCGCACACGGACACGCAGTTCGTTCTCGTCTGGCCGCCCTATTCGATCGTGGCGTGGGCGGACTTCGTCCAGCGCGGACAACTCGACGTTTCGCTCGCGTTCAAGCGGTGGGTCTTCGACACGACTCGCGCGCTGCCCAACGTCCGCGTGATCGATCTGCAGGGCGTCGCGGAAGTGACCCACGACCTCGACCGGTACACCGACCTCTACCACTTCGCGCCGCCGGTCAACGAATGGCTGATCCGGGAAGCCTGCAACGATCAGCGTCGCGTCACCCCAGACAACGTCGGTGCCTTGGAGCGGGAACTGCGCGGACAGGCACTGCGGTTCGACCCGTCCTCGCTCGTCGGGAAGTAACGGGCTCGCGCCCGGGTCATGCCAGGCGGCGCCTTATTCCCATAAATACGTTATGGTTACTGGCTTGGATCGGGGTTGCAAATGTAAATGCGAATCATTATCATTCGTAATTATGACTTCGCCTGCCAGGACTCGACCCATGTCACGCCTTGCCCTGATTGCCGCCCTGCTCGCATTCGGATCCGTTCCCGCCTTCGCAAACGACGAGGAGGTGCGGCTGGTCATAGAAAACCACATGTTCCGACCCGCCGAGCTCGCCGTTCCGGCGGGAAAGAAGATCAAGCTCACGATCGAGAATCGCGATGCGACCGCCGAGGAATTCGAAAGCCATACGCTCAACCGCGAGAAGTTGATTGCCGGCAGGTCGACCGCGACGATATTCATCGGCCCCCTCAAGCCCGGCAGCTACCCGTTCGGGGGGGAGTTCAACGAAAAGACGGCCAAGGGCGTGATCATCGCCAGGTAAACCCGGAGTAACGCCATGCTCGCCACTGCCGTCATTGCGTTCCGCGAAGTCCTCGAGGCCGCGCTCATCATCGGCATCATCGCCGCGGCCACACGAACCATTCCCGGCCACACCCGGTGGCTGGTCGCCGGCATCGTCGCGGGACTTGTCGGTGCGTGCATCGTGGCGCTCGGCGCGAATCGCCTGGCCGAAATGGCAAGTGGCGTGGGTCAGGACCTGTTCAACGCGGGCGTGCTCGGTCTCGCCGTGATCATGCTCGCCTGGCACAACCTCTGGATGTCCTCGCACGGCGCGGCACTCGCCGCCGATGCGCGAAACGTCGGAAAGTCCATCAGCGACGGGCGGAGCGAATGCTCCATCCTGCTCATCGTCGTCGGCCTCGCCGTCCTGCGCGAAGGGTCCGAGATGGTGCTGTTCCTGTACGGGATCGCGGCGTCGGAAGGCAGTGGATGGGGATCTCTGCTGGCCGGGGGCCTGATCGGCATTGCCGCGGGGATCGCCGTCGGTTACGCGGTGTTCAGGGGACTGCTCGGAATCCCGCTGCGGTGGTTCTTCTCGGTGACGGGAATCCTCGTGCTTCTCCTCGCCGCCGGCATGGCGTCCCAAGCCGCGCGCTACCTCATTCAGGCCGACATCCTGCCCAGCCTCGCTTCGCCGTTGTGGGACACGTCGGCATGGCTTCCGCAAACGTCGATCGCGGGAACCCTATTGCACGGTCTCGTGGGCTACGAAGCGCAACCCGCCGGCATGCAGATCGTCTTCTATGTCCTCGTGCTTGTCGGCATCGCTCTGGGAATGAAATGGATCGGCCGAAACGGGCCGCCGCCCGCCCGCCGAGGAGCCACATCCTGACTTCCCGTCTGCTCCCTGCCCTTGCCATCGCGACGCTTTGCAGCCCGGCCCTCGCCGGTCCGGCCGAGTACGTCTTCGTTCCCGCCGTCATGTACGGCGAGCGCGAAATCGATTTCAAATACGGCTCCGCGGCAAAGACCGGCGAACCCACGGCGCAGGCCGCGAGCCTTGGACTCGGATTGGGGGCGACCGAATGGTGGTTCACCGAGTTCTACGTCATCGGCCAGCGCGAAGGCTCGAGATCACGGTTCGACGCGGTCGAATTCGAAAACAAATTCCAGCTGACCGAGACCGGGAAATACGCCGTCGACGTCGGATTCATCACCGAATTCGAACTGCCGCACCAGCGCAGCGAAGGCAACGAATTCCGCTTCGGCCCGCTGTTCCAGGCGGAATTTGGCGAGGTTCAGGTCAACGTCAACCCGCTGCTGACGAGCATCACCCGCGCGGTCGAGGGCAATGGCACCTCTTTCGGGTATCAATGGCAGGCGAAATATCGCTGGCAGGCATCGTTCGAATGGGGCGCGCAGGGTTTCGGCGACATGGGCAGATGGAACCATCTCGCGCCCTCGAGCGAGCAGAGCCATCGCCTCGGGCCCGCCGTTTTCGGGAAATTGGCGCTTGGCGGCCGCGAGTCGATCGCCTGGAACGCGGCCGTGTTGTTCGGCGTCACGCAGGCGGCATCCGACTGGAATTTCCGGATGCAGGCCGAGTACGAGTTCTAGTGGGCGGCCTCCGGCACGATTGCGCTGCTGAGCCCAAGGGACGGGGCGCTTCGGGCGGTCTGCCTAGGCGTTGCCGGTCTTCGTTCGCGCCAGCGGCGGATTGCTCGCGAAGTAGCGCTTGATGCCGTCGCGCATCGAATCGGCGAACTTCGACTGGTGCCGGTCGCTGCGCAGCTTGAGCTCCTCGTCCGGATTCGAGATGAACGCGGTCTCGACCAGGATCGAGGGGATGTCCGGCGCTTTCAGCACCGCAAATCCCGCCTGCTCGACCGCGGCCTTGTGCAGCGGGTTGACGGTGCCGATCCCCTCTAGGACGTTGCGCCCGACCTTGAGGCTGTCGCTGATCTGCGCAGTCTGCGAAAGGTCGATGAGCGTCCGTGCGAGCACCGGATCCCGGATGTCGATATTGACTCCGCCGATCAGATCCGCGGCATTCTCTTTCTGCGCGAGCCATTTCGCCGCCGCGCTGGTCGCGCCGTTTTCGGACAGCGCGAACACCGAGGAGCCGCGCGCGCTTCGCTCACGGAACGCATCCGCGTGGATCGAGACGAACAGATCCGCCTGAACAGCCTGGGCCTTTCTCACCCGCGTCGCAAGCGGCACGAAATAATCGTCGTCGCGCGTCATCGTCGCGCGCATCCCCGGCTCGGCGTCGATTCTGGACTTGAGCTTCCGCGCGATGGCGAGCGCGACGTTCTTTTCGAAAGTCCCGCGCTGACCTACGGCGCCCGGATCTTCGCCCCCGTGACCCGGATCTAGCACGACGATGATTTTCCGGCGATCGTTCCGCTTGGGCTCCGGCCTTGCATCCGGAGGTCTGTCCGGCGCCGCGCCGGCCGGTTTCGTGCTTCCGCCCGCGGCCCCCTTTTCCTCGAGCAGCGCCATCAGCGGATCGACCTGCGTGAGCGGATAGAGGTCGAGCACGACCCGGTGTCCGAAGGTGGCGACCGGTTGCAGCGCGAAAAGCTGCGGACGCGTCTCGGTCTTGAGGTCGAGAACGATGCGCACGACTTCGGGCGATTTGCGGCCGATGCGTATCGCAGCGATGTAGGGGTCCGAGGGCTGCACACGCGAGGGCAGCAGCTCGAGTTCTGGCGAGACCTCGACGCCCTCGAGATCGAGCACGACGCGATTCGGCTCCTTGAGCGTCAGGATCTGGTGCGGAATCGGCGACGGACCCTCGATGATCACGCGCGTGTATTCCTGCGCGGGCCAGAGTCGCGCGGAGGCGATTCGAGCCGCCGCGGACCAGACGGGCGACGGTACGAAGAGCTGGGCGGCGGGAAGAAGCAACCAGCGGCACGCGCGCCGGCGCTCGATCGAGAATCGCGTCAGGATCCTGCGGTCGCGGTGATTGCGCTCAGGCATCGCTCACCGGCTTCCGTCAGCGCATGCAGCGTGAGATCGCGTCCGGCTCCGTTCGCATCCGCCGGGTGCAGGAGCGTCAATGCAAGGTCCGGCGCACGGCAGAAACGACCCGCCGCGGTCGGGCCATTCGACGACACAGACGCTGTCGTCCCGGAAGTAATCGGCGAGCCCCGCCGTTTCCCATTCGCTTGGATCGGCGAACCGATAAAAATCAAAGTGATAGAAGTATAAACTCGAAAACCGATAATGTTCAACCAATGAATAGGTCGGGCTCCTCACCGGGCCCGCCCATCGCATCGCCCGCAGACATCCGCGCACGAACGTCGTCTTGCCGGCTCCGAGATCGCCGGAGAGCGTGATGACCATGCCCGGCCTGAGCTCGGGCGCGAGGCGAGCGCCCGCGGCGGCAGTGGCCTCGGCATTCGGAAGCGTTAGCGTGGCGACGGTCATGCTGAGCGACGATACGACGTCCCAGTCCGACGGGTTGCACATGGCGGCCACGGGAGGGCCGAATCCGCAGAGGCAGACGAAATTTCCGCTGGTGTACGCTCCCGCGAATGGATACGGATCCCACTCCCGCGCGAAAGGGCGACGGGGAACGCGACTGGCATCGGCTCGCGAGCCGGATTCGCGCGTGGGGCCAAGTGCAGGGCTTCGACGAAATCGGCATCGCAAACACCGATCTCGGCGCCGATGAAGCACGCCTGATGGCCTGGCTCGCCGCGGGCCGCCACGGGACAATGGACTACATGTCGCGCCACGGCGCGCGTCGGGCCCGCCCGGCCGAGCTCGTCCCCGGGACGATGACCATCATTACCGCGCGCATGAATTACCTGCCGCCCAACGCACGGGCAAGCGACGAGGTTCTCGCCAATCCGGCAAAGGCCTTCATCGCGCGCTACGCGCTCGGCCGCGACTATCACAAGGTCTTGCGGGCCAGACTTCGACGGCTCGCCCTGCACATCGAACACGAGACCGGCGCCTTCGGCTACCGCGTGTTCACCGACAGTGCGCCCGTGCTCGAGGTGGCGCTCGGCGCAAAATCGGGACTCGGCTGGCGCGGCAAGCACACGCTGCTGCTGACGCGTGACGCGGGCTCGTGGTTCTTCCTTGGCGAAATCTACACCGACCTCCCGCTGCCCGTGACGGCGCCGCAAACGGCCCACTGCGGCACCTGCACGGCGTGCATCGACGTCTGCCCCACTGGCGCGATCGTCGCGCCTTACGAACTCGATGCGCGCCGCTGCATCTCGTACCTGACGATCGAGCATGCGGGCAGCATTCCCGAGCCGCTGCGCCCGCTTCTCGGCAACCGGATCTACGGCTGCGACGACTGCCAGCTCGTCTGTCCGTGGAACCGGTACGCAAGGGCGGCGACCGAGGCGGGATTCACCGTGCGGCATGGACTCGACGATGCCGATCTCGCTGCGCTCTTCGCATGGACCGGGGAAGAGTTCCTCGAACGGACCGCGGGAAGCGCGATCCGCCGGATCGGCTATGAGCGCTGGTCGCGCAACCTCGCCGTGGCGCTCGGCAACGCGCCGCACGACCCGGAAATCGTCGCCTCGCTCGCGGCGCGCGCCGAGGATCCGTCGGCGCTGGTTCGCGAGCACGTCGCGTGGGCGCTCGCGCAACATTGCCGGCGCCGCGCTAGCCCGGCGCCCATCTGACGAGAAACTCGCGCATTGCCGCAGGGTTGTAATCCCTGCGCGCCTCGAGCTCGCTCGTGTCCTGCGAATGCAGCAGGCGACCGCCCGCGTCGAGGACGAACAGGTGCGGATACCCCTTGATCGCCGGGAACGCGCGGAGGAATGCCTCGTTCCGGTTTTCCGGCGACCAGTTGACCTTGAGCCAGACGAAGTGGGCGTCGCGATAGCGCTTGAGTTCGGGATTGGCGGCAAAGAAGCGGTCCATGATGCGGCACCACGAGCACCATTCGCCGCCAACATAGAGCACCACTCGACGTTCTGCCGCCCCTGCAATGCGCAGCGCAGCCTCAAGGTCGCGCGCCGGGTCGCGCGCGGGATCGAAGTCCAGGGGCAAGGGGTGCCGTTCCCCCGCCGCCCGTGCCGGGAGCGGCAGGCAGAACATCAATGCGACGGCAGCGAAGCGGCGCGTGAGACGTGCAGGGCGATGCATGTCAGAAGGTCGATGGCGGGGGCCGGATGATAGGGCGATTCTACGCTGCGCCGCGCGCCCGACCCCGAGCCGTCGATCCGTGCAAACGCTAGAGGTCGCTCAGGAACGGCGCCGCGAGGAGCACGACCCCAACGACACACAACCACAGCCAGCTGTCGATGAAGAACGTAAAGAGGCAAAGGGATATGCCGGCAAAGAGCGGCACGTATTTCGCCCGCCGCCTGCCGTAGACGATATAGGCCGTGCCCACGGCGCTGGCGACGATGCCGAAGAACAGATTTTCGGCCATCGGATCTCCTGGAAAAACGCAATGCGTTCGCGGTTCGACCGTTTCGCGGTACGGTCACCCTGCCTAGCGGATGAGCTGGTTCATTGAAACGATCGGAAGCATGATCGCAAGCACGAGAACCAGAACGATGGCCCCCATGGCCACGATCAGGGCAGGCTGCACCAGCGCGGCGAACCACGTGAGCCGCCGCTCGGACTCCTGCTCGAGCAGCGCGGCGGCGCGTTCGAGCATCGGCGCAAGCTGCCCGCTCGCCTCTCCGTTGGCGACCAGATGGACCAGCACCGGCGGGAATACCTTCTGCTCCTTGAGCGCGCGGGCGAGCGACACGCCTTCGCGGACGAGTTGCGACGACGCCAGCGCCGCGCCGCGCAGCGGCAGCGACCAGATGACGTTGCGCGCCGCATCCAGCGCGCGCAGGAGCGGCGCGCCGCTCGCCGTGAGAATCGCCAGCGTGCTCGCGAAACGGGCCGCATCGATCGCCGAGACGAGGCGGCCGGCGACCGGCATCCGCAGCAACACGGCGTGCCAGCGTTCGCGAAATGCCTCGCGCCTGTTGGCGTGCGCGAACGCCGCCAACGCGATCGCGATGCCCCCGAGCCAGTACCAGGCGGTGTCGCGAAAGAACCCGCTGAAGGCAATCAGCGCCTGCGTGAGCCACGGAAGCGTTTGCCGACTCTGCTGATAGACGGACACGACCTGCGGAACGACGTACGCAAGCAGCACCGCGATCACCGCCATCGCAATGCCCGTGACCAGCGCCGGATAGATGAGCGCCAGCGTGAATTTCTGACGCAACAGTTCCCGCGCTTCCAGGTAGTCGGCGAGTCTCGTCAGCACGTCCGGAAGTCGCCCGGTCTCTGCGCCGACCGCCACGAGGCCGCGATAGAGCTCCGAAAACGTCCGCGGCCAGCGCGCGAGCGCGCTCGCCAGCGTCTCTCCCGAAGCGACCTGAGCGCGCAGAGCGGCAAAGAGCTTCGCGGATCTCTCGTCGTCGGCCTGCTCGGCCACGGCGGACAGCGCCTGGTCGAGCGGCATGCCGGAGCGCACGAGCGTGGCCAGCAGGCGCGTGACAATCGAAAGCGACGCCGCGGGCAGGCGCGTGCGGCCGGCCGCGTCGGTGCCGACGTTGCTCGCTGACTCGATCGCGGTCGGAAAGAGGCCCGCGCCGCGCAGCTGTTCGCGAACCTGGCGCGACGATTCGGCGTCGACGACGCCGTGCCGCGCCTTGCCCCGTGCGTCGACCGCTTCGTACCGGAATGCGGCCATCGGATGCCGCCGCGGTCAGGATTCGCGCGTGACGCGCACGAGTTCCGCCAGCGAGGTCGTGCCGTCGGCCAGCCAGCGGGCGCCGTCGCGGCGAAGCGGCAGCATCCCGTTGGCGAGCGCCGTGGCGCGCAGCGTGTGCTCAGGCGCGCGATCGTGGATCAGCCTCCTGATCGCATCGTCGACCACGAGGAGCTCATAGATGCCCGTTCGCCCTCGATAACCCGTTGCGCTGCACGCGCTGCAGCCCACGGGGGCGGAAAGGGGCGTCGACGCGGCCAGCGCAAGCTCTCCGAGCAGCGTCGTTTCGCCCGCAGTGGGCGCCGACGCCGACCGACAGGCACGGGCACAGCGTTCGCACCAGGCGCTGCGCGAGCACGCCGAGAAGGCTTGACGCGAGAAGATAGGGCTCGACGCCCATGTCGGAGAGTCGCGTCACCGCGCTTGCGGCGTCGTTCGTGTGCAAGGTCGCCAGCACGAGATGCCCGGTGAGCGACGCCTGCACCGCGATCTGCGCCGTCTCCAGGTCGCGGATCTCGCCGATCATGATGATGTCCGGATCCTGGCGCAGGATCGCGCGCAGCGCTCGGGCGAAGTCGAGCTCGATCTTCGGATTGGCCTGCGTCTGCGCGACGCCATCGAGTGCGTATTCGATCGGATCCTCGACGGTCATCATGTTGAGCGTGCCGCGCGGCAGCCGCGAAAGCGCGGCATAGAGCGTGGTCGTCTTGCCGGAACCGGTGGGCCCGGTGACGAGCACGATGCCGTGCGGCTCGCGGATCAGCCTGTCGACCGCCGTCTGCGTCGCGGCGCCCATCCCGAGCGACGCGAGGTCGAGCCGCGCGGCGTCCTTGTCGAGCAACCTCAGCACAACGCGCTCGCCGGGGCCCGTGGGCAACGTGGACACGCGCACGTCAACCTGCTTGTCGCCGAGCTTGAGCGCGATCCGCCCGTCCTGGGGGAGACGCCTTTCCGCGATGTCGAGGCTCGCCATGATCTTGAGGCGCGAAACCAGCGCCGCGTGCAGCGCGCGCGGCGGCTCGATGACATCGTGCAGCACACCGTCCACGCGGAAGCGCACGACCGAACGGGATTCGTAGGGCTCGAAGTGAAGATCGGACGCCCGTTCGCGCAGTGCCTGCAGCAGCAGCGCGTTGATCATCCGGATCACCGGGGCCTGCGCTCCGCTGTCCAGGAGATCCTCTGCCGGCGGCAGATCCTGCATCAGCCGCGCGAGATCGGTCTCGCGCGAGAGGTCCTGGGAGATCTGCGCAACGCCGCCGGACGCAACGTTGTACGCGCGGGCCAGCTCGGCGGCAAAGCGCTCGCCATCGACGGCACGCGTCGCGAGCGGTCGCTGCAGAACGCGTTTCAGCTCGGCCAGGCCCTCGATCGTCGCGTCGGGTCGCGTGAGCACGACGACGGCGCCGCCTTCGTCGCCCAGCGCCAGCACCCCCTGCGCCTTCGCGAACGCATAGCTGATTCGCTGCGTATAGGAGGACCCGGCCGGCGCGGTGGCCACATTTTCGGGCATCGTTACGTGGGCGCGAAGTAAGGGCGCCTTCAGGGTTTGCCGGACGGCGGCACGACGGGCGCCGGGGTTGGCGGTGCGCCCCAGAACCCGCCACTCGCCGGGGGCGGCGGCTGCTGCGGCGGCGGCACCGACGCCGGCGTGCCGGGCATGACTCCTTCAGGCGGCAGCTGGGGCTGCGTCGTATCGCGCCAGAAGAGCCGCTCCGGAACACTCCAGCGCTCCTGCTCGCCCATCAGGTAGTCGTAGCGCTCGGATGTCAGCGCGCGGCCATCCGCCGCCGTGCGCACGACCGTCGGCTTGAGGAAGACGAGCAGATTGGTCTTGACCCGGTGTCGCGCATCGTAGCGGAACAGCGCGCCTGCGATCGGAATCTGGCCCAGCAGCGGTACGCTGTCGGAGCCGTCGGTCAGCTGGTCGTCGATGAGCCCTCCCAGCACCACGATCTGGCTGTCGTCGATCACGACCGACGATTCGAGCACGCGCTTCGAAATGACCGGGCCGGCGCCGTTCGTGGCCAGCGTCTGGTCGACGCGCGAGACCTCCTGATAGACGACGAGCCGCACCGTGCCGCCCTCCGTGATCTGCGGCCGCACGCGCAACATCAGCCCGATGTCCCTGCGCTCGAAGGTCTGGAAGGGCGTCACGGTCGTCGTGGTGCCGGTCGTCGCATAGCTGCCGGTGAGAATCGGGATGTTCTGGCCGACGAGGATCCGCGCCTCCTCGTTGTCGAGCGTGAGGAGCGTCGGCGTCGACAGGATGTTCGCGTTGACCTGCGTCTCGAGCGCGCGCGCGAGGAATGCGAGGTTGGTGATCGTGCCGAGTCCCGGGATCGACACCGTGCCTTTCATCACGCCGAGATTGAGGCCCTGGCCGGCATTGCCGGGGTTGACCGCGATGTCGATGATGTTGTTGCCGCCGCCACGCTGCCCGAAATTCGTGCCGCCGATGACGCGTGTCTGCGTCGTGTTGTATCCGGTGAGCGCCTGCCACTGGATGCCGAATTCCGCCGCCTTGTCCGCCGAAACCTCGCAGATCAGCGCCTCGACGAAGACCTGCGCGCGGCGCATGTCGAGCTTCTCGATGATGGCGCGCAGGTTGTTGTACACGGGTTCGGGCGCCATGATCACGAGCGCGTTGTTGGCGGTGTCGGCGGTGATCGTCGCGCCGCCCGCCGCGAACGTCGACGCGTTCGACTGCGTGAACGGGGCGGGAGCGACGGCGCCCGCCGCTGGCGCCGCACCGGTCGACGGCGAGCCGCCTGGCATCGTCGACGCCGGCAGCGGCGAAAACCCCGATCCGCCGGAATTGGCGGTACCCGCCTCGGCATTGCCACTCATCATCGAGCGCAAGGTCTGCGCGACGCGTGCGGCATCCGCGTTCTTGAGGTAGACGATGAACATGTTGCCGCCCGGACGCCCCGGCGTGTCGAGGTCTCCGATCAGCTGGCGCAGGCGCGCGACGCGGCCCGGGTTGTCGGCGCGCAACAGGATGGAGTTCGAGCGCGGGTCCGCAATCACGGTCACCCGTTGCTGCGCGTCCGCCGGGGCGCCCGCGGCACCCGGCGCAGCGGCATCGGCGACGAGCCGGTTGATGAGCGGCACGATGTCGATCGCCGACGCGTGGCGCAACGGCACGAGGACGGGCTCGCCGCCGGGGGGCAGGTCGAGCGACGCGATGATGCGGTCGAGTCGCTTGAGATTGTCCGCGTAGTCCGTGATGATCAGTGCGTTGCCGTTCGGATAGGCGGCAATCGTATTGTTCGGCGTGATGAGCGGCCGCAGCACGTTGATGAGCTGCGCCGCCGACTCGAACTTGAGCGTGACCACCTGCGTGACGAGCCGGTCGCCGCCCTGCGTGACCGGTCCCGTCGTGATCGTTCCGCCCTGCTGCTTCGCATCGGCCTCCGGCACGATCTTGACGACGCCGTCGCCCTCGATCGCGGCAAACCCCTGCAGCCGAAGCGCCGACAGCAACGTCGGGTAGACGAGGCCCGACGGCACGGGACGCGCGGAAATGATGTTGATCGTGCCCTTGACCCTGGGATCGACGACGAAATTCCGGCCCGTGATCTCGGCGACGGCCTTGATCACGGCGTCGATGTCCGCGTTCACGAAGTTGAGCGTCACCGGCTCGTCCGCCGCGAGTGACGGCCCGGGATGCGCCAGCACGGCCGCGATCGCAAAAAGAGCCAGGCGGCAAAGACGGGACATGTTCGCCCGGCCTGGGGGGCGGCGACAGCGGTGCGGTTTCGAAATCAAGAGGATGCCGGCGATGGGTAAGCCCTTGGATGGAGTCACGACCCGCAGTCCGCGCCGGCGAAATTGTGCAAATCGGCGCGTGCCGCGTGATTTTCGCAGCGCGCGGGCGTTTTCAGGAATAATAGCACGCACTCCCTGAGCTCCCTGCCCGGCAATCCGCTTCGGACGGCCTTGAATCCGCGGGGTCCGGTCGGCGCATCCAACAGGCAATTCGACGCTTCAGGGAGAACCCATGCACCTGGCAACCATCATCGCGGCCGCGACCCCGCCCCGCATCGTACGTCGTGTCGTGCTCGGCGGCGCGTTGCTCCTCGCCTTGACCGTGGCGATGGCGCCTCGTTCCCCAGGCGTCCACGCCCAGGAGGCACGGCCGGCTCCCTCGGCGGCGATACCGGCCGCACCTGCCGCGCCGGCCGCACCCAAGGCTCCGACGAGTCGGTCGGTCAATGCAACCATAAAGGACGGCGAAGGCGCGTCGGCGACCATCGACATCCGGGTCGACAAGGGCAAGAAATCGATCACGGTCGAAAAATCGGGAACGGTCAAGCCAGCCACCGAGGACACCGCCGACGACGACGCCGACACGAGCGGGCCCGTGGTCGGCGTCGGTCCGGGCAAGAAGGGGCATGGAGTCCGTGTCGGCGTATTCGGTGACGACCGCGAGTACGATTCGTTCAACGACTTCGTGCACCGGGAGCCGGGGCTGGCGGCGATGGTCATGTTCATCGTGGCCGTCGTCTTCCTTTCGCCCGTGCTGGTGATAGGTCTGTTTCTCTGGTACCGGATGAAGAAGGCGCGCATGCTGAACGAGACGATGCTGACGCTGGCCGAAAAGGGTGTCGTTCCTCCGGCAGAGGCAATGGGCGCGTTGACCGGAAATCCGTCGGCCGCGATGGCGGCATCGCCGTCAGCGGCGCCAATATACGAACAGGCGAAGCAGATCCGGCGCCGCGCCGCCTGGTCCGATCTGCGCAAGGGTGTGCTACTCGGCGGCTTCGGACTCGGTCTCACGTTCTTCTCGATGCTCGACGATGGCACGCCCAACGGTCTTGGCCTGGTGCTCCTTTTCGTGGGGATCGGCTACATCGTCCTGTGGTGGTTCGAGGACCGGCAAATCACGCCCAAAGGCAGTGGCGCGGGCGCCGCGCCGCCAGCCGCACCGTCCGGCGGGACGGACGGCATCGCATGAGCCACGCCCCGGATGGCGCAGCCCGAGGTCACTGATGCCCAGCTCATTGCCCGGGTGGTCGTCCAGGATGACCGGCATGCGTTTTCCGAGCTCGTGCGCCGGCACCAGTCGGCGGTGCGGGCGACCCTGCGGCGGCTCACCGCAGGGAACCACGCGCTCGCCGACGATCTCGCCCAGGACACCTTCATGCTGGCCTACCGAAACGTCAAATCGTTCCGCCAGGAAGCGCGGTTCTCGACCTGGCTTTTTCGCATCGCGACCAACGCGTTCCTCGCCGACGCGCGCAAACGGAAGGAAGAGCTCCTCGGCGACCGGGATGCGGACCTGCAGGACGAGGACGACGAGGCGTCGGGCCCGGCCGACGGCGATCATGCGCGCGGCGCAGCGCTCCGGCTCGACATGGAGCGCGCGCTCGCCGTATTGTCGGACGGCGAGCGTGCCGCAATCGTCCAGTGCTACCATAACGACCTGTCGCACGAGGAGGCGGCGTACGTGTTGAACTGTCCCGTAGGCACGGTCAAGACGCACATCCTTCGGGCGAAGGTGAAGCTCAAGTCGCAGCTTGCGGCCTGGGCTCCCGACTAGGGACTGTTGCCATGAGCGAGCGCCTGTCCTCCACGACTGAACCGGCAAACGACTGGCTCGACGCGGCGCTGCGCGCCGACGCCATCGAGCATCGCGGCGACTATGTCGGCGACGACGGCTTCACCGCGCGCGTGATGGCCAAATTGCCCGCGCCGGCGACCCTGCCGGCATGGCGCAAGCGCGCGCTGGTCGGAATCTGGACGGTGGCCGGCGTCGGCATCGCGCTGGCGCTCCCGGGCGCCTATGCCGACATCGCGCGCGAGTTTGTGCGCGTCGTCGCGGGTCATCCGGTGTCGCTCGCCCAGATTGCCACAGGCGTCGTGATTCTCGGCGTAGGCAGCTGGACGGCGGCCGTCTGGGCCCTTCGCCGCGGCTGACGCCCGCCCGGCGCATCCCGGAAAAACGGCCGCCCGCGGGCGGCCGTCTCATTCGTTGCGGATGCGGACCCGCTAATCGGCGAGCTTGAAATTGATCTCGACCTCGCCTACCCATTTCTCGCCCTCGCCGCGGAATTTCCACGTCTTGAGCGCAGCGATCACGGCGCGATCGAAATGCTTCGCCGGGTCAGCCGACGATGATGATGACGTCGGTCACGTTGCCGTTCTCGTCGACGTTGAGACGCGCGACGACGCGCGCTTTCTCGATGCCCTCGCGGATCGCCGCCTTGGGGAAATCCGGATTGTCGCCGCCGATTCGCTGGGAGCCGACACCGCGACGGATTGCCGGCTTGGGCGGCGGCGGCGGCGCCACGACGGGGGGCGCGATCACGTGCGGCTCGACCGGCACCACGGCGGTGGGCGCGGAAATGACCGATTCCGTCGTCGACGGCACCGGAATGTCCGGCGGCGGCACGTAGGGCTGGACCGGCGCCTGGACCTTCGGCGCCTCGATGATCTTCTTCGGCGGCGGCGGCGGCGGCGGCGGGAGCTTCAGCTCCTCGATGATCGTCGCATTGAGCGGCTTCTTGATCACGTCGATGGCCTGCCGGGCCAGCCCGGTCATCAGCGCGTAGATGACGAGGGCGTGTACCAGGACAACGAACACGATGCCGATGGCGTGCCGGCCCGGGTCCCTCTGCTGCCGTGCGTAATCCATGTGCGTGTGACTCCAGTCTGCGCGCGCGAGGCCCGGCGGCTACTCGTCGATGAACTGCTCGCTGCCGACGATGCCTATCTTGGTGAGCCCCAGCCGCTGCGATGACGCCATCACCCCGGCGACGATCTCGTAGCGCGCGAGCTTGTCGGGGCGCAGGTGCAGTTCCGGCTGCACCGACTGCGCGGCGGCCGCGGCCAGCTTTTCCTCCAGCGCGGCCCGCGACGGCACCACTTCGCCGTTCCAGTAGATCGAGCTCGAGGGATCGATGTCGATCTTGACGACCTCGGGCAGCACGAGCGGCGGCGGCGGATGGCCGGTCGGCATGTTGAGGTTGACCGAGTGCAGCTGGATCGGAATCGTGATGATCAGCATCACGAGCAGAACCAGCATGACGTCGATCAGCGGCGTCGTGTTGATGTCGATCATGACGTCGGGATCCCCCGACGTCTTGCCCACGTTCATTCCCATCGCTGATGCCCCTTACGATTCGCAACCAGCGGCGTCAGCCGCCGCGGATCGGCGGCTCGGTGATGAAGCCGACTTTCGCGATCCCGGCACGCTGCGCTGCGTAGATGATGCGTCCCACGCCGGTGTAGGTGGCGCGACCGTCCCCGCGGATCTGCACCTCCGGCTGCGGCACCAGCACGGCGATCTTTTTCAGCCGGTCGATGAGCGCGACCGTGCTCTGGATCTTGAGGTCGTTCCAGAAGATGTTGCCGGCCTGATCCACCGACAGAACGATGTTCTCCGGCTTGGTCTCGCGCACCTCGTTGCGTTCCTTCGGCAGCTCGACGGGGATCGACGTCGTGACGACCGGGATCGTGATCAGGAAGATGATCAGCAACACCAGCATGATGTCGACCAGCGGCGTCGTATTGATGGTCGAGATGACCTCGTCCTCACCACCGGCGTTGCCAACGTTCATGCCCATGGCGTCAGGCCCGGGCGGGTGACTTCGGCGCGCTCAACAGCACGGCATGCAGGTCGGCGCCGAAACTGCGTATGTTGTCCATGGCGGTCTTGTTGCGGCGGACGAGCCAGTTGTATCCCAGCACCGCAGGGACCGCCACGGCGAGACCGATCGCGGTCATGATGAGCGCTTCGCCGACCGGCCCGGCCACCTTGTCGATCGACGCCTGACCCGCGATGCCGATCTGCGTCAGCGCGTTGACGATGCCCCAGACCGTACCGAAGAGCCCGACGAACGGCGCCGTCGATCCCACGGTTGCGAGAAACGCGAGGCCGTCCTGCGACCGGCTCTGCACGTTGTCGATTGCGCGCTGGATCGACATGGTTATCCACTCGTTCATGTCGACGTTGCCGAGTAGCCCCGTGTGCTTGCTCGACGCCTCGATCCCGGTTTCGGCGATGAAGCGATAGGGACTGGTCTTCTTCAACCCCTCGGCACCCTTTTGCACGGAGGGCGCACCCCAGAACGTCTTGTCCGCCGTGCGCGCGTGCTTGCCCATCTTGAACTGCTCGTAGACCTTGGTGATGATGATGTACCAGCTGCCCATCGACATGATGGCGAGGATCGCCAGCGTGACGCGGGCGACGATGTCGCTGCCCTTGAGGAGCGCTTCGAGGCCGTAGGGGTTGTCGACGATTTCGGTCGCTTTGGCGGCTGCCTTGGCGACGGGTGCCGCAGGCGCGGCGGCGGGTTCGGCCGGCGCGGCGGCAGGAGCCGTGGCCGGCGCCTGCGCGAGAACGGCGATCGGGACGACCGCGGCGGGCGCGGCAACGAACAGGACCGCGGCCAGCGCGGCCAAACGGGTCGTCTTCAGCATGGAGTCTCCAGACAAATTAGGTTTCGATCAGATTGAATGGGCCGGGCGCGGCGCGGCGACGCATGCGGCAACGGCAAACCCCGCCTTCAGCGACGCGCGCTGCGTGGCGGGGGCGTTTCCCCAGTGCAGGGGGCTGATGCTAATGGCGTCCAAGCGAAAATGCAAAACCATTCGACCTTGTGATGCAAGCGGCGTCTTGCGGCACGCGTGTCGCGAAATCGCGATCCGTCGAGCAGCACAAAACGATTCACGTTGCGCCGCCCCCCGATGCTGCGGTGCGGTGCGCGGGCGATTCCTCCCCCACCCTCGAAGCGCTTCGCCGCGCAGGCAATCCGCATGCGACATTGGGAATGAGAACCCCGGAAAACAGCGACCCCGCACGCTGCGCGGGGCCGACGGCCGACAAAAAAAGCCTGTTATTATGCCCATGTTTCGCGCCCGATGTCCAGCATACGGTCGGATCCCCCGCTGCTTCGGGGCACCCGTGTCCGCGGAGACGCGAACGACCGCCAATCACTTCTGGGGTCCATGATGAAACGAACCGCTGCCGCCGCCCTTCTCCTCGTCGTCGCGATCGCCGCGGCGCCCGCCCTGGCTCAGGGACAGCCTTCCCCGGCGAACGACATGGAAGCGCTCCGCGCCGCGGTCAAGGCCGACAAGCGGGCGCTCGTTGCGAAGACACTCGATCTCACGCCCGCCGAGGCGGCAAAGTTCTGGCCGCTCTATGACGCCTATCAGCGCAAGGTCGACGAGTCCAATCGGGAGATGGCCCGCGCAGTGGAGCAGCTCGTCGGATTCGACCGGCCGATGTCGGACGCATTCGCGAAGACCCTCGCGAGCCAGTTGCTCGCCGCCGATGAACTCGAGATCAAGGCGCGGCGCACGTTGCAGAACAAGGTCATGAAAGCGCTGCCTCCGAAGAAGGCCGTGCGCTACCTGCAGCTCGAAAGCAAGATCCGAGCGTTCCAGGACTACGACCTGGCCGTGGCGATTCCGCTGGTCAAGTGATCGCCGCACGGCCTTCCGAGTCCCCGCGGGCGGGAACGCTGCCGCAACGTGGCGCGGATCGCTCGATGCCGGCGCTCCTGCGACCTGTGCTCTTCGCGATCGTGGCGGCAGCCGTCGCCGGTCCGGCATTCGCCGACGCCACGCGCGATGCGCTGGCCGAATTGGCCAAATGCGCCGACGTCGCGGATTCGACCGAGCGTCTCAAGTGCTTCGACGCGGCGGTCCCGCGCGCGAAAAGCGCGCTCGCCACGCCGGCGCAGGAGACGCCAACCAAGTCGGGCTTCCTCGAGTGGTTCGGATTCTCGCGGCCGCAGGTGCAGACGAAGCCCGAGGAATTCGGCAAGCCACCGCCCGAAAGCGTGCCCGGCGAGATCAACGAAATTGCCGCGAACGTCCTCGAATTCGCGAAGACCGCACGTGGCAAGGCCTTGTTCGTCCTCGAGAATGGTCAGGTGTGGCGGCAGCAGGACAGCGACGGCACCGTCGTGATCGACCCGCCCCAGGGCCGGACGATGAAGGTCCTTATCGAACGCGGCGCCCTGGGCAGCTACAACCTCACGATCGAAGGCCGCACCGGGCTCATCAAGGTGTCGCGCCTCAAGTAGGCACGACCGCGCGTTGCGGTCAGGGCAGCGCCTTGACCGCTTCGAATTCCCTTGCGCAGTTCGACGCCCACTGGCTGAACATCGCCTCGAACCAGAAGAGGTTCGAAACGCTGGTCGCGCGGTCGAATCGGCGGACCTCGCGCGCCGTGTCGCGGTCGATCACCTGCCCCACGAGAGTTCCCGTGACGGCGTCCCGCGCCTCGAGCCGCAGCGTCGCCGAGCCGGCGGCGTCGTGGACGATTCCGATTTGAACTCCGGGCGCCGGCACGTCCGGGGCATTGACGAACAGCTCAGTGACCGCCGGCGACAGGCGCAGCACGCCGGGGCCGGGTTCGGTAACCGCCTCGTAGCCTCGCGCCGCAAAGGCCTGCGCGACGGCCATTCGCATTGCGCTCGCCGCTTCGTCGGTGATTCTCCGGGCGTCATCCGGTGCCAGCCAGCGCGAGACGTCCCGCGTGGCGTTCATGTTCTTCAGCCAACCTTTCGTGAGCTCTGCCCGCGGCGCATCGATAAGTATCCTGCGATAGCCGGCGAGATCGGCATTTGGCCGGACGTAGAACTCGTCGAGCGTTTGCGATCTCACCTCGACCAGCCCGTCGCTCCGTGCGGGAGCGGGCGAGCCGGCCGGGGCCGCGGCTGCCGTGCCAGCGAGTGCCGCGATGAACAGTAGCCAAAGCGCCTGGTTCCTCATGGTCAGCCCCCTCCGATTCGGCTCACGATATCATGTGAACAGCATTCGAGCACCGTTCATTCGACTGCGCCCGGATGCCCTGCATTCCCTGGCCGCAGCGGGCGGGCGCACCCGGAGGCCCGAAGCGAGCCGCGGGTCTTCACACCCTCAAGCCGGGTTGGCGCACGTCGATTCCCCACGCAGCAGGCCGATTCGAGGAACCCCTTTGGCGGCAGATCACCCCGATTCGGTTGCCGACGACCTGCTGAGGATGTTGCCCGAGTCGCCCGACGCCTATCCGCAGAAGCTCGATCTGATCCGCGGCGCGGTCCTGCTCGTTCGTCTCGACGAATCCGCGTATCGCGCGGCGAGCTTCCTCGACGACCGCATCCTGAGCCCCGCAACGGTCGGGGCATGGCTGCCGGGCGCTGCCGTCGCCGACCGCGCCCGCCGCGTGACCAGCGGCCGTCCCGTCCATTTCGTCTTTCACACCGGTCACGTTGGCTCGACCCTCCTTACCCGGCTGCTCGACGAAACCGGGCGGGCGCTCTCGCTGCGCGAACCGCTGACTCTGCGCACGATCGCCGACGCCCACGACGTGGCGGACCAGCCAGAATCGCTCTTGAGCGGCGCGCAGCTCGACGTCCTGCTCGAGACATTCATGCGATTGTGGGGCCGCGGATACGACGCGACGCGCGTCGTCGTCGTGAAGGCGACGAGCAGCGCGGGGCGTCTCGCAACGCCTATCCTGGTCCGCAACGGGAGGTCGCGGGCGGTGTACATGAACCTGCGCGCGGAACCGTACCTCGCCACGCTGCTGGCCGGAGAGAATTCGCCGCTCGACCTGCGCGGACACGCCCCCGGGCGCATGCGCCGGCTCTGCGCGCGCGTCGCCGCGTCGATCGCCCCGGTCCACTCGCTGTCCCTCGGCGAACTGGCGGCGATGAGCTGGCTCGCGGAAACGTGGACCCAGCAGGATGCCGCCAAACGTTTCCCGGATCGCGTCATCGCGCTCGACTTCGATCGCTTCCTCGCCGACGTCGCGGGGAACATGGAGCGGATCCTCGCCCACTTCGAACTGCCGGCTGACGCGCACTATCTCGCAGGCGTCGCGCGCAGTTCGTGCCTCACCCGGTATTCGAAGGCGCCCGAGTTTGCCTACACGCCGGCGACCCGGGTCGAGGTCCTCGACGACTCGCGCCGAGCCAATCGGGACGAAATCCGCAAAGGCATGGAGTGGCTGCATCGGCTGGCGCGATCCGACGCCGGTGCCGCAGCGGTGCTGAACGCGGGCGGACTCTAAGTCGTCGACCACATTCGAATCAGATTCTGGCGAACGACGTCCAGGCGCACCCGGCTCTCCCATTTCATCGACAGCCCTTCGAGGGCGGCGATCTCGTTGAGCTCGTAGACCTGCGTTCGCTGGTGCTCGTCCGCGATGTAACTCTCGATGAACGTGATCGACACGAGGCGCTCGCCCGATCGCACGGGGACCACCTCGTGCAGCGTCGTCGACGGGTAGACGATGGCCTCGCCGGCTGCGCCCTTGAACGGGATCGCCAGGTTGCCGATCTCGATCGACAGCTCGCCGCCGTCGTACGTCGCGGGATCGTTGATGAAGACCGTGCACGAAAGGTCGGATCGCAGCCGCGCTGCGCCCAGCGGCAGCAGCGCCGCATCCGCGTGCGCGCCGTATTTCATTCCCGGCGCGTACCGGCACAGCAGCGGCGGCGCCACGTGCTTCGGCATCGCGAAGTCGACGAATTCGCGCGAGCGCCCCAGAGCCGCGCTGACGAGCTGGACGGATTCGACGTACCTGGGATCCGCGTTGTCGGCCTGCAGGTTGTTCTTCGACTGGTTGGCCGGGTTCGACGCCCGGCCGTCGACGAAGCGCATTTCGCGGCTGAGCGCCACGAGACGCGCGATCTCGGGCGCTGCAAGAAGGTTCCTGATTTTGAGCAACACGTTTCGCCTCTTTGTTGCGGAGCCGGCGACGCCATCCTACACGCGGCGCGTTGCCGTTCCCAGCGACCGCCGCATTCCGCAGGAAATGCCGCACGGGGATCCGCGGCGTCTCCACGGTTGCCGGACGGCCTTCGACGTCGGACCGGGCCCGCGCCAGCGAACCCGCGGACCGGATTTGCTATTCTTGCACCCGAACCGGCAGCGCATGCGGTCCATCTCGACAGCGCGGCACCACCGCCCCTCCTCATGACCTCGACCACTTTCGACGCGCGCGCCCTCGCCCGGTCCGGCTTCGAAGCGCTGCACAACGGCAACGCGCACAAGGCGCGCGAATGTTTCGAACGGATTGCCACCGCCGGTCTTGCGGACGCCGCGGTACACGCGGCCCTTGCGCAAGCCTGCCGTCACCTGGGCGACAAGACTGCCGCGCTCGCCGCCGCGGAAAAGGCGCTGGCGCAGGAACCCGGAAACCTGCGCGCACTGATCACCAAGGCCGATCATTTCGCCGAGCTGGGAGATGCCCGCGCCGCGTCCGCGTTCTACCAGTTCGCGCTCAAGACCGCGCCGCCGGCCGACCAGCTGCCGCGCGACCTCCGCAGCGATCTCGAACGGGCACGTGACATGTGCGCGCGCTACGTCGGCGAGTTCGAATCGTTTCTTCAGGATCAGCTGGCGCGCCAGAAACAGTTCGACGGTCCGACCGCGGCTCGCTTCCGCCAGTCGATCGACATTCTCCTCGGCAGGAAGCAGATCTACTTTCAGCAACCGCAGACCTATTTCCTGCCGGAACTGCCGCAGATTCAGTTCTACGACCGCAACGCCTTTCCGTGGCTGAACGAGGTCGAGGCGGCTACCGGTGAAATTCGCGCCGAGCTCGCCGAGGTCATGAAGGACGGAGTCGGGTTCAGACCGTACGTCGAGAGCAATTCCGCGCGGCCCCAGAAGGAACGCGAAGGGATGACGGAAAACGTGGACTGGAGTGCGTTCTACCTGTGGAAATTCGGCGAGGTCGTCCCCGAAAATGCCGCGCGTTGCCCGCGAACGATGGAAGTCATGGCGAAGGTTCCGCTGTCCGCCATCGAGCAGCGCTCTCCGTCGGTCCTGTTCTCGGTGCTGCGCCCCGGCGCCAGGATCCCGCCGCACTCCGGGCTCATCAACACCCGCTTGATCTGCCATCTGCCGCTGATGGTGCCGCCAGGCTGCGGACTTCGCGTCGGCAACGACACCCGCACGCCGGTCGAGGGCAAGGCCTGGGTGTTCGACGACACCATCGAGCACGAGGCCTGGAACGGCAGCGGCGAGACGCGCGTCATCCTGCTGTTCGAGACCTGGCGCCCCGAGGTCACCGTCGAGGAGCGCGCGCTCGTCGGCGCCATGTTCAGGGCGATCGACGAGTACAGCGGCCGCAAACCCATTTGGTCGATCTGACCGCGATCGGAAGGACTCCATGCAGAACTTTCAGGATCGATTGCCGGAAATCGGCGCCCTCGAGGCGCAGGCTTTCCGGGCGGCGCAGGCGGGAAGCGACGACGAGGCCGAAAGGTTCTGGAACCGCATTCTCGAGCTCGACCCGAGTCACGCGCGAACGCTGACGGCACTGGGTCAGCGGGCCTTCCGACGCGGCGACATGCCGTCGGCACGCGCCGCGTTCCAGCGTCTGGTCGACACCGACGGAACCGACGCCCAGCAATGGATTCACCTCGCGATCACCTGCCGGAATCTGGGCGACGAGCAGGCTGAAGAAGCGGCGATTCAGCGCGCCCTGAGCGTCGCTCCCACCGATCTGGTCGGACTGATCCTTCGTGCCAACTTCCTCGAGCGAAAGGGAAAATCGCACGAAGCCGCGCGGGCGTACGGCGCGGTGGCAGCTGTTGCGCCCCCCGTAGAGCGTCTGCATCCCGAGTTGCGCCCGGCAGTCTCGCAGGCGCTCGCGAGCGTCGAGAAATACAACCGCGAATTCGCGGCATTTCTGGACGAACGCCTCGACGCGCACCAACGGACGTTCGCCGGCGCCGACCTCAGGCGATTTCGCGATTCGGTCGACATCATGGTCGGGAGGAAGAAGAGATACGACTCGCAATCGGTGGTGTATCACTACCCGCAACTCGCCCCGATCGAGTTCTTCGACCGCGCCGACTTTCCATGGCTGGATCCTCTCGAGGCCGCGACGGACGACATCCGAAACGAATTCCTCGCAGTGCTCGACGCGGAGGAAGGGTTCACGCCGTACATTTCCTACCCGCAGGACGTTCCGCAGAACCAGTTCGCCGAGCTCAACAATTCGCCGCGCTGGAGCGCCTTCCACCTCTACAAGCTGGGCACGCGGGTCGAGGAAAACGCGTCCCGGTGCCCGACCACGATGAAGTTGCTGGAGGGTGCGCCCCAGCCCGATCAGCCGGGACGCACGCCGGCGTCGATGTTCTCGCTGCTGAAGCCGCGGACCCGGATACCTCCGCACACCGGCGTGACCAACGTGCGTCTCGTCACCCACGTCCCGCTGATCATTCCCGCCGATTGCGGATTCCGCGTCGGCAACGACACCCGCCAATGGATTCCCGGGAAGGCCTGGGTATTCGACGACACCATCGAGCACGAAGCCTGGAACATGAGCGACAAGCTGCGTGTCGTGCTCATCTTCGATATCTGGCACCCCCATCTCACGCCGCCGGAGCGGGAGATGATCACCGCGCTGGCAGCCGCCGTGAACGCCTTTCAGGGGGACGCCGGCATCGGCGCACCGTAGCGACACGCCGCGGGGCCGATGAACCGATCGCGCGCGTCGCGGCATGCGCGACCACCGCCATCCCGTTCCGCGTGAGCGATTTTCCGTGACGGAGTTGCAGTTCGTGACGACGAACCCCGACCATCGGACCATGCTCCACGAGGCGGTGCTGCTCGAGCGGTCCGGTCGGCTGCCGGAAGCGGAAGCGGCCTACGAGCGCCTGCTCGCGCGCTGGCCGGACCTGCCCGAGAGCTGGTACAACCTCGCGGTACTCCAGCGCAGGGCTCGACGTTTCGACGCCGCACTCGCGTCGTACCGGCAGGCCCTCGACCGGGGCGTGAGCAAGCCCGAAGAGGTCCACCTCAATCGCGGCGTCATCTACTCGGATTTCCTGCGGCAGGACGCCGCGGCGGAGCAGGAGCTCCGCGCCGCGCTCGCGCTCAATCCGGATTATGTGCCGGCCCTCGTCAATCTCGCGAACCTCAAGGAGGACCTCGGACAGCGTGACGAGGCGCTCGCCGTCTACGAACGAATCCTGGCGCTCGAGCCCGACTCGTCCGAGGCGCTTGCGCGCTACGCCGAACTCAAGTCGGTCCCGACGCCCGACGACCCGCTTGTCGCGAAGACTCGACCGCGCGCTCTCGCAGCCCGGCGCAACCTCCTCGGAAACAGGCACGCCTCGGCTTCGCGCTCGGCAAGGTGCTCGACGCGTGCGGGGCCCATGACCGCGCGTTCGACGCCTACGCCGCCGCCAATCGACGAAGCCGCGAATGCGCGGGCCCCCTCGCCACGCTGTACGACCGCGGTCAGCAGGAGCGGTTCGTCGATCAGTTGATCGAAGCGTTCGGACAGGATCGATCGCCGGCCGTCGCGCGCGCATCGTCCCCCCGTCCAATCTTCATCTGCGGGATGTTTCGCTCGGGTTCGACCCTGACCGAGCAGGTGCTGGCCCGCCATCCCGAGGTCGCCGCCGGCGGCGAGATCGACTTCCTGCCGACCCTCGTGCGGACGGAGCTCTCGCCGTACCCGGCCGCATGGCGCAGATCGCCCGGCCGCACCTCGATGAGATCGCCGCACGCTATCTCGCGTCGCTGTCGCGCCTGTTTCCCGGCGCCGCGAACGTGACGGACAAGCGCCCGGACAATTTCCTCCATATCGGCGTCATCAAGACGCTGTTCCCGGACGCCAGGATCGTGCACACGACGCGCGACCCCCTCGACAATTGCCTGTCGATCTACTTTCTCCATCTCGATCACAGCATGGGCCATGCGCTCGACCTGATGGACACCGGCCACTACTATCGGCAGTACCGGCGGCTGATGGCGCACTGGAAGGCGCGCTACGGTGCCGACATTCTCGACTTCGACTACGACTCCTTCGTGCGCGCGCCGCGACCGGCGGTCGAGCGACTGCTCGAGTTCTGCGGACTCGGCTGGGAGGAAAATTGCCTGTCCTTTCACCGGGCGACCAATGCCGTCAAGACGGCGAGCGTGTGGCAGGTGCGCGAACCGCTCTATCAGCGCTCGTCCGGTCGCTGGCGAAACTACGCGCGGCAGCTTGCTCCTCTGCGCGAATACCTGGCGGACCTTGCCGACGGAGCAGCGCCAGGCACGCAGGGATGAGCTCAACCCTTTCGGCCGCCGGTGATCGCGCACAACCCGTGATGCGCGCCCATGTCAATCAGCGTGGACCTGCGACGTGGACCTGACCGAGCACGACGTACGACAGCGCACCGCCAGCCGCACGTCGATTTCGCAGCCCGCGGATTTCGTGCTGGGGCCCGGGCGCCCGGTGGACGCGTCGAGGATGTTCGACCCGGACGTGAGCCCCTATTGCTTCGACTTCGACGAGGGAGCGCTCCTCTGCGTCGCGACACCCGACATCGCGGGCGCGACCTTCTTCTACCAGGCGCAGCGGCACCTGGCGCGATCCGTGATCAAGGTACCGTTCGACGCGCTGCCCGAGGCCGTCGCGTCGCCGACGCTGATCTTCTCGATCGGTCGCTGCGGTTCGACGCTGCTGCACCGGGCATTCGATGCCGCCGGCGTGCGCACCGTCTCCGAGCCCGATTACTTCACGCAGGCCGCCCTTCGACGTCCGCACGACGACGCGCTGCGCCGGGCGCTCGGCGGTGCCACCGAACTGTTGCCGTACGCGGTCATCAAGCTGCGCGCCGAATGCAACCACGCGTCGTTGCTGATCGCCGGCGCGTTTCGCGCCCCGAAGGTGATGTTCATCCTGCGGGATCCGGTCGACTGGGCGGCGTCGGTGCGCCGGCTCTCGCCCGGCATGGCGGATCCCGGAGGCGCCGCGGCGCTGCTCGTTTCGCTCCTCGAGGGTCTGGACCACCTGACGCGGCACTACGACGTGCGGATCTGCCACTACGAGGATTTCCGGATCGTCACCGCAAGCTACGTCAACGGTCTGCTCGCGTGGATGGGCAGCGACGCCCGCATCAGGCCCGCCGCCGCGGCGGAACTCGCCCGCAAGGATGCGCAGGAAGGAAGCGTCGTTTCCCGCGCGTCGCTCGAGGGCGTGCCGGAGGATCCCGCGTTCATCGATGCGTTTCGAGCCGAGTGGGGAAAGCGGCGCCCGGCGGCGCTGGCGGAGCGGCTCAACCTGCCGCGACTTTGACGCCATGTCATCCGTCCCGCCGCCGACGCCGCCACAGCGCCACGCCACGCCGCTCACGCAGGCGCATGCCTTGCACGGCGCGATTGCGGCGTTCCAGCGCGGCGACATCCGCGAGGCGGAGCGTCTCTGCCGATCGATCCTCGACTCGAAGGCGGATCATTTCGAAGCGCTGTACCTGCTGGGCGTCATCGCCGGGCAGGCGGGCAACGCGCACGACGCCGCGCTGCTGATGTCGAGCGCGCTGTCGGTCAGACCGGACAACGCGGACGCCCACTACAATCTCGGCGTCGCGCTGGGGGAACAGGGGCGCCAATCGGAGGCGGTGGCGAGCTACGAGCGAGCCATTGCGCTCAGGCCCGATTTCGTCGACGCCCACTTCAATCGCGGCGTCGCGCTCGGCGCGCTCGATCGCCCGGAAGAAGCGCTCCAAAGCTACGAGCGCGCCGTCGCGCTCAGGCCCGATCACGCGGAGGCGTACAACAATTGGGGGATCGCGCTGAGCCGCGTGGGCCGTCTCACCGAGGCACAGGCAAGCTACGAGCGCGCCATCGCGCTCAAGCCGGGATATGCCAGCGCCTACAACAATCTCGGCAACCTCCAGGGCGAACTCGGGCGCCGCGACGAGGCGCTCGAATCGTTCGATCGTGCGATCGCGCTGAAGCCCGATTACGCGGAGGCCTACGACAATCGCGGAATCGTGCTGGGCGACCTCGAGCGCTACGCGGAGGCCCTCGCTTCCTTCGATCGCGCCATCGCGCTGAAGCCCGATTACGCGGAGGCCCACTACGATCGCGGCAACGCGCTGCGCGAGCTGCACCGTCACGCGGACGCCGTGGACAGCTTCGAGCGCGCCATTGCGCTGCGCCCCGATTACGCCTCCGCGCACTGGAATCTCGCGGATTGCCGCCTGCTGCTGGGCGACTTCGAGCGAGGGTGGAAGGAATACGAGTGGCGCTGGAAGCTCGATCAGCGCGCGACGGGCAGGCGGACGTTTCCGCAACCACCCTGGCTGGGCGATGGGCCGGTGCGAGGTCGGACCCTCCTCCTGTACAGCGAACTGGGACTGGGCGACACGTTGCTCTTCTGTCGCTACGCCAGCGAAGTTGCCGCGCTGGGCGCGACGGTGGTGCTGGAAGTCCAGCCCCCGCTGGTCGAGCTGCTCTCGGGCCTCGAAGGCGTCGCACGGATACTCCCGACCGGCGCCCCGTTGCCCCCCTTCGACTTCCACTGCCCGCTGATGAGCCTGCCGCTGGCCTTCAGGACCGGCCTCGACAGCGTTCCGGCGAACATTCCCTACGTTCGCAGCGACGCTGCGCGTGTCGCGGCCTGGCGAGAGCGACTGGGCGAATCGACCCGGCCGCGCATCGGGCTCGTCTGGAGCGGCAGCACGGCGCTCAGGAACGACACGCGCAGCATGACGCTCGCCCAAATGCTGCCGCTGGTGCGCGATTGGGCGCGACTGGACGAGCCTGCAAAAGGAGGTGCGCGACGGCGATGCCTCGCTGCTCGCGTCGCGCGCCGACATCCGGCACTTCGGCGGCGAGCTCCGCGATTTCGCCGACACGGCGGCGCTGGTCGATCTGATGGACATGATCGTGACGATCGACACCAGCGTCGCGAACCTGGCCGGCGCGATGGGCAAGACGGTGTGGATATTGCTGCCGTACAACCCCCACGACTGGCGCTGGATGCTGAAGCGCGAGGACAGCATCTGGTATCCGACGGCGCGCCTGTTCCGGCAATCCGCCGCCGGTGATTGGACCGGCGTCGTACGCCGGGTGAACGACGAGCTGGCGCGCCGGTATGGGGTCGCCGGCTGAGCGCGTGACCGGACGGAACGGGCAACCGCGCGCCCAAAAAAAACGGCGAGCCGAGGCTCGCCGTTCGAGTTCGAAAACCGGATTTCCCGATCAGAACTTCGCGGTGACGTTGAGGAAGAAGTTCCGGCCGAGCGTATCGTAGACCTGCGGATACGTGTTCCCGTTGCCGAACGCCGGGCCCGAAATCGCCGGGAACGCACCCAGCGTGGACGACACGACGGGCGGATCCCGGTCGACGATGTTGTTGACGCCGCCACGAATGGTGAAGTTCTTGTTGACCGGCCATTGCAGCGCGAGGTCGAAGTAGTTCTGCGCGCCGATGGCGCGTCCAGCGGGGAGGCCGTCCCCGAGATCAACGGTTCGACGCGTGAGATCGAGGCTGACCGAATCGACGTAGCGCCACGTGAGCGCGCCGCTGATGCCGTACCACGGCGTGTTCCAGACGGTCTGGAACCGGTGACGCCATGTCGGCGTCGGCACGCCGCACGTGGTGCCGAACAGGCCCGCGCAGTCGTACGATCCCCAGACCCTGATCGGCTCGACGATGAACTCGTTGACCCAGGTGCCGATGAAGGCGAACCCGAGGCTGCCGTAGTTCTGGATCGGCAGGTTGTAGTTGATCGAAATGTCGATGCCGTCCGTCTTGAAGCTTCCGAGGTTCTGGTTGAGCCCCGAGACGTAACCCTGGTTCGGCAGCCACAGGTTGCCGTTCGGACCGCGGTGGATCAGGTCGCAATTCACGCCCGTATTGATACAGTTATTGAGCGCCTGTTGCGGCTGGACGATCCCGATCATGTTCTCGACGTCGTAGTGCCAGTAGTCGAGCGTCGCGCTGAGGTTCGGCAGCTGAAGCACGCCGCCCAGCGTGTAGGTCTTCGCGGTCTCCGGTTCGAGAGTGGGATTTCCGCCCTGCAGGTAGTTGAACTGGCCCGCCGGACTCGCGAGCGCCTGGGTGTGATACTGGCTGGCCAGGAGTCCCGTCCGCAGGCATTGCGCCAGCGTGGCGGTCTGCCCGGGGGCGCAAGGATCGGTGCCGTTGAACAGGTTGTAGCCCTGCTGCGAAAACAGCTCGATGATGTTCGCCGCCCGCACGGCCTGCTGGTAGCTGCCGCGGATCTTGCCTTCCTTGACGGGCGCCCAGTCGGCGCCGATGCCGTACGAGTTCGTCGTTTGATTCGTGCTGTAGTCCGAGTAGCGGTAGCTGCCGCTCACGCTGAGGTCGTAGGCCATCGGCTGCCGCTGCACGATGGGAATGCGCGCCTCGGCATAGGCTTCCGACACCGTGTACTGGCCGCTGAGGCCGTGCGTCGCGCCACCCTGGCCGGCGAGGTCGCCGGTGTCGAAC
The DNA here is from genome assembly GCA_963726765.1 of uncultured beta proteobacterium. Classification (GTDB taxonomy): domain Bacteria; phylum Pseudomonadota; class Gammaproteobacteria; order Burkholderiales; family Casimicrobiaceae; genus CAIWHR01. The sequence goes on from CAVSDH010000006.1 coordinate 499,713, forward strand.
TCGACGTCGGTCGACGTGCTCAGCTTCTCGACGCGGCGCTCGATGCCGGCCGCGAATCCGATGCCGTCCTTGGCCCAGGGCAACGTCCACCCGTAGCTCGCGCCCAGATCCGAGCTGACGGTCAGCCCGACCACGCTCTGCGACGTATAGCCCGTCTGGAAGCCCGGCGTCGACAGATAGTTGACCGCCGCCTGCGTCACGCCGCCGATGTGGAAGATGTCGTACGGCACGCAATTGGGGTCGGTGCCGTCGAGGAAGGACCGAGACATGCCGGCGTTCCGTTCGGGAGCGAGTCGGCCACGACGTCCATCGCCCGGCCGAGACGGACCACCGAAAAGTCGTTCAGGTAGGTCCGCTGCTGGCGGTTCGTGCCGGACTGCCACCAGAAGTTGTAATCCCACTTGTCCTCGAGAATGCTGCCCTTGGCTCCCAGCACGATGCGATAGTTGGTGTGGGTGAACGAGTCGATCCGACCGCCACCTTCTAGGTTGCGGCGGCCGATGTAGAACGTCGAGTTCGGATTGGAAGCGGAAAGCCCCACTGCGTTCTTGAAGTCCTGCGACAGCAGCGGATTGTTGACGTTGAGCGTGAACGGCTGCAGGAACGCGCCGCTCGGCGCGATCTGCGCGTCGGTGCGGTCGTCCATGAAGTCGAATTCGGTGTACACCCGCACGTTCGGCAGCGCGTCGTAGTGGGCGAAGAAGTTCGCCAGGTACCGCGTGTCGTTGCGCTGGAAGTAGTTGTACGGGGCGAAGTTGAACTGGTCCGTGGGATCCGACGTAGTTCCGCACGCCGCCCGCGGGATTCGCGATGGTCAGGTTGAAGTTGCTGAAGTCGGTGAAGCGCCCCGGATAGCTGGTGCTCGAACCGCCGCAGGTGTACGCCGAGTTGCCGCCGACGAGCGAGCACGCGCTGAAGTCGCGGGTGCCCTGCAGCACGGGCTGGACGTTCTTGTATTCGAAGTAGACGGTGGCGTTGCCCTTGCCGTTGGCGAAGTTGCTGCCCATCGTCACGGAGAACGTCTGCGTTTCGCCGTCAAGGCTGACGTTGCCCGGGTTGTGGTACTGGACCGGGTTGGTCGCTTCCTTGCCCGCGACAATGTCGCCGACGAAGCTGTGCTGCTGGTGGTTGTAGCCGTTGCCCGTCCAGTCGAACTGGATGCCCTCGAAGTGGTCGTTCATGATGAAGTTGACCACGCCGGCGACGGCGTCCGAGCCGTAGATCGACGATGCGCCGCCCGACAGCACTTCGACGCGCTGGATCAGGTTGGACGGAATCGCGTTGATGTCGGTCGACCAGATGTTGACGCTGCCCGCCGGCACGCGCTTGCCGTCGATCAGCACCAGGGTGCGCTGCGAGCCCAGGCCGCGCAGGTTGACCGAGGCCGTGCCGGTCGACCCGTTGGACAGGTTGCCCCCGAATTCCGGGGAAACCTGCGGCAACTGGTTCAGGATGTCAGAGGTCTGGGTCAGGCCCGTCCACTTGATGTCCTGCGCGCTGATGACCGTCACGGGGCTTTCGCTCGTGACCGTCGCCGAAGGAATCCGCGAGCCCGTGACCTCGACGCGCTCGAGCTTCTGCGTCTCGGGCGTCAGTGCCTTGGTGACCTCGCTGACGACGGGCGACGTCGGCGTCTGCGCGAACGCCATCGGCGCAACCATGCCCACCGCTGCGCCCGCGCTCAGCGCGCGCGCGATGGCAAGCGACAACTGTTTCCTGTTCAACTTCATCTTGAGCCCCCAGTGAAAGGTGATTCACCAAACGGAAACGCTTCGTGAGCGTCGAATGGCTGCGCGGAATGATTCTCTTTGCGCGCAAAGCAGATGAGACATTAACTCAGCGGGGATTTTCGCCGCAACGAAAACCCGCGGCCGGTCGCGCGCTCCCGGCGAGGTTGTTGCAATTTTGCTACCGCCTCGGACGGCAATCCCACAACCCGATGATTTTGTTCAGGCACGAACCGCCGGACGCGACGAATTGCCGGAGGAATCCATGGATTTGTGGTGCAGTGCACCGACGATAAGCGCCGCCAGCGATATCCCCACCGGAGAATTCCACGTTCGCCCATAGGCTTGCGCCGATCGGGCGGCGATGTCCGCATCGATCGGCCGCTTATGTTGCATCGCAACTCGGCAACGTGATAAGGGCATGGTCGATCGAATTTCGCCTCACCGCTCATTTCGGAACTGCAGAAGGAACTGCTTTATATTTCAATGCGTTCCGGGCCGAATAGCTCGTGCATGAGGGTTCAGGTGATCGGTCATTGGCGATGCTGCGCTGCGGCCTCGCTTGCCCGGAAACTTTCGAGTTCGTCCATTCCGCAAACGTACCGGCGGCGGAATTGTCGGCCACAAATCGAGTCGGACGCCCGGCGCCGGACCGAAGGATCGCGCGATGTTGCGAATCGACCCGGTTTTGGCGATAAAATGATTCGCGCCGGCATTCCCCCGCCCCGCCTGCGGTTTCGACCTCGTCCGCAGGGTTTCCGCGGAGCCGCCGGCGGCGTGGCCGATGGCTCGATGCCCCGCAAAGGAAACGCGAGATGCGCATCTGGACGGTCTTCGTGCTTTCCCTCCTGGTCGCGGCGTGCGCGAACGCCCCCGTGAGTTCGCCGCGGACCGACCTTTTCAGCGATCAGCTTTTCCGCGCGCCATCCGAGCGGATCGACCGGGAAGACATCTTCGCGCTCAGCAGCGAGATGAGGGATTTCCTCCGCGGGGAGATCGCGCGCCAGATCCGCGACGGCGGCCTCCACCAGGGATTCTTCGACGCGCTCTATACCAAGGGTCAGCTCCAGCTCGAGTACGACTCGGCGATCACCCGGAACGCCGCGCAGGCCTTCGCCGAGCGGTCGGGCAACTGCCTTTCGCTGGTCATCATGACGGCGGCATTCGCGAAGGCGCTGGACATCCCGATCTGGTACCAGTCGATGGCGTCGGAGGAGACCTGGAGCCGCAGCGGCGACGTCCAGTACTTCATCGGTCACGTCAACCTCAGGCTGGGGCGCAAGCAATCCGACATCGGGATCGGTCACCCCCGGATCGACGGCATGACGATCGACTTCTTTCCGGTCCAGCTCACTCGCGGCATGCCGGTCAGGCCCATTCCGGAAGACACCGTCGTCGCGATGTACATGAACAACCGGGCGGCCGAGTCGTACGAGCGCGGGAAGGTCGACGACGCCTACTGGTGGGCGCGCGCGGCGATCGGCGCCGATCCGCAATTCCTGAGCTCCTACAACACGCTGGGCATCGTCTATCGGCGGCACGGCAACCCGAACGAGGCACGGAAGGTGCTCGCTTACGCCAACGAGCGCGACCCCGGGAACACGCGGGTCATGTTCAACCTGGTCGCCGTCCTCAGGGACACGGGCCGCATTGCCGAAGCGGAAAATCTCGCGCGCACGCTCGACCGGCTGGAACCCAATCCCCCGTTCAGCTATTTCAACCGCGGCCTCAAGGCCATGAACGAGGGGGATTACGGGCTCGCCAGGGACCTGTTCGCCAAGGAAGTGAGCCGCGCCCCGGCGTATCACGAGTTCCATTACTGGCTCGCTCTCGCCTACGGCGCGCTGGGGGACGCCGAGCGGGCGCGCAAGGAACTCGCCATCGCGCTCGAATACAGCACCACCCGCAGGGAGCACGACCTCTACGCGCCAAGCTCGACCGCATCAAGCGGGCGACGCGCCAACTAGGCATTTCCGACCGTCAGCCGAGCGACGGCGTCCGCGGAGGTCGACGCGGACGTCCTGTAGAATCGGCGCGTGCCAACGATACGTCACGCGCAAGCCTCTGATTTGCCGGAGATCGTTGCCATCTACAACGCGGCGATCCCGGGCCGGATGGCGACCGCCGACACCGAACCCGTGACGGTCGCGGCGAGGACCGCGTGGTTCGCCGAATTCGATCCGGCGCGTCGGCCACTTTGGGTTTTCGCGGATGCCGACAAGGCGATTGCCGGATGGCTCTCGGTACGCTCCTTCTACGGGCGCCCGGCCTACGCCGCGACCGTCGAAGTAGGCGTTTACACAAGCCCGGCCCACCGCCGCCAGGGTGTCGCCAGAACGCTGCTCGATCACGCGCTGGCGGCCGCGCCGGCGGCCGGAATCCGTACCCTTCTCGCGTTCGTCTTCGCGCACAACCTCCCGTCGATGGCGCTGTTCGAGCGAGCGGGATTTGCGCTCTGGGGCAAGCTGCCGCGTGTGGCCGAACTCGACGGCGTCGAGCGCGATCTCGCGATACTCGGGCGGAGGCTCGGATGAGCATGGCGGCGGCGAAGGGAGTCTTCGACATCGAGCCCGCCCGTCGCGAGGATCTCGGCCAGGTTCACGCGATGATCCACGAGCTCGCGGCGTACGAAAAGCTGACCCATCTTTGCATCAGCACGGTGGACGATCTCGATGCTGCGCTCTTCGGGCCGCGGCCTGCGGCCGAAGTCCTGGTTGCCCGGACCGCCGACACTGCGGCGGCCTTTGCCCTCTTCTTCCACAATTTCTCGACGTTTCTCGGACGGCCGGGGCTCTGGCTCGAAGACCTCTACGTGCGCCCGGAATTCCGTCGCCAGGGCTGCGCGCACGCGCTGCTCCGGACGCTGGCGGGCATCGCTCGCGATCGCGGCTGCGGCCGCTTCGAATGGTCCGTCCTCGACTGGAACGCGTCGGCCATCGAGTTCTACCGGACACTCGGCGCGACGGTGCTTCCCGACTGGCGGATTTGCCGCATCGTGGGCGAGCCGCTGGCTTGCCCTCGCCACCGGCAGCTCGAATTCGCCGGCAGCCGTCTGAGCTTCCCCGGAGGCGGCGGTACGGGATCGGGTTGCCGCCCGTCGCTGGTTTATAATCCGCAACCTTTGCGCGCGCCGGCGATCCCGTCCCGTGCACTCAACTGGAATTCGAGACCCGAATGCCCGACGCCGACCGCTTCAGCCTGCCCGATCTGTCAACGCTCGTTCCCGCCGCCGACTTCTGGTCGCTGCGACTTGTCGAAGAGACGAGCGAGTCCTACACCGTCCGCAAGAACATCGCGCTACCGCTGTGCGCCGCCATCGATCGCGGCGCGATGGCCACGGTCTACGCCGGCGGAGGTTATGGCTACGCCGCGACCAGCGACACGTCGCCGTCGGGACTGCGTGCCGCGTTCGAGCGTGCGGCGGCGTGGGCGAGGTCCACCGCCAGGTTCGCGCTGCTCGATGTCGCGTCGCTGCCCCGCCCGGCCGCCCGCGGCGAGTACGCGTCGCCGTCGATGCTGGCGGCATCGCCGTCCCGCCGCGAATGGCTCGACCTGCTGATGGAGGAGTCGCGCTCCGCGGGCATCGACTCCCGGATCGTCGACTGGGAAACGAGCATGGAGGTCCGTCGCGCAACGCATCGCCTGGTGACCAGCGAAGGCGGCGATCTCGTCCAAAGATATCGCTTCCTTTTCCCCGGCATGTCGGTCACCGCCCACGCCGACGGCGACACCCAGACCCGGACGCTGCACGGGTACCGCGGCATTTGCCAGCAGGGGGGCATCGAGATCCTTGCCCGCTTCGGTTACGCCGGCGCTGCCCGGCGGCTCGCCGACGAAGCGCTCGAGCTCGTCGCGGCCCCGAACTGTCCCACGGGAGAAATGGACGTGCTGCTGATGCCCGACCAGATGATCCTGCAGATCCACGAATCGATCGGGCATCCGCTGGAGCTCGACCGGATTCTCGGCGACGAGCGCAATTTTGCGGGGACGAGCTTCGTCACTCCCGACATGTTCGGATCCTATCGTTACGGCTCGGACCTGCTCAACGTGACGTTCGACCCGTCCCGCGGCGAGGAACTTGCAAGCTACGGATGGGACGACGACGGCACGCCGGCGGAGAAGGTCCACCTGATACGGAAAGGCATCCTCGAGCGCCCGCTGGGCGGGGCGATCTCCCAGGGGCGCGCGGGATTGCCGGGAACGTCGAACTCGCGTGCGGACGGATGGAACCGGCCGCCCATCGACCGGATGGCGAACCTCAACCTCGAACCGGGCGACGCGTCGCAGGACGACATGATTGCCGGCATCGAGCGCGGCGTGCTGATGGAGACCAACAGCTCGTGGTCGATCGACGACTCGCGCAACAAGTTCCAGTTCGGCTGCGAGCGCGGTCGCCGGATCGAAAACGGCACGCTGGGCGCGGTGGTGAAGAACCCCAACTATCGCGGCATCAGCGCCAGCTTCTGGCGCAGCCTGGCACGCGTCGGGAATGCCGACACGTTGCGGGTGCTGGGTACTCCGCACTGCGGCAAGGGCGAACCGTCGCAGGCGATTCGCGTGGGCCACGCGTCGCCGGCGTGCGTGTTCAAGGACGTCGCGGTCTTCGGGGGGGAGACATGAGCAAGCGGGGCGAAGCGAAAGACCGAAGGTCGCGTTCGCGAGCGATTGCCTGCGGCCGGCGCAAGGCCGCCACGCGCGTCGATCTCCGTTCGGAGGCCGCATAATGGCTCCGCGCGAACAGACCGCCCGTCAGGCGACGATGGAATCGTACTTTCACGACCTGGCCGCGCTGCTCGACGGGCTGATCCAGTCCGGTGAGACCTATACCGCTTCGTTTTCCGCCGAGGCGTCGGATTTCGTGCGGATGAACCGCGGCAAGGTCCGCCAGCCCGGCAGCGTCGTCCAGCGCTACCTCGGCATCGACCTCATTCGCGGACAGCGGCACGCGACCCACCTTGTCGCGCTGTCGGGCGACCTCTCCGTCGACCGGGCAACGATTTCCGCGGCAGTGGCGAGCACGCGCTCCGCATTGACCGAGGTCTCCGACGATCCGCACCTGCTCGTTGCGACGGAAGTGTGCTCGAGCCGCACCGTACGCGGGGGTCCATTGCCGCCGGCCGAGGCGATCATCGATTCCGTCCTCGATGCCGCGCGGGGCACCGACCTCGTCGGACTGTATGCGGGCGGTCCCGTCTACGCGGGCTTCGCCAATTCGCACGGCCAGCGCAACTGGCACGAGGTCACCGCCTACAACCTGCAGTGGAGCCTCTATCACCGCACGGACAAGGCCGTGAAGTCCGCACTTTCCGGGTTTGCCTGGGACGGTGCCGCATTCGCCGCCAAGATGGAGGAAGCACGCGACCTGCTCGCCCGCATGGCGCAGCCATCGAAGGCGCTTTCACCGGGCAAGTACCGCGTGTACCTGACGCCGGCGGCGATGGAGGACATTGCGTCGATGATGTGCTGGGGCGGATTCTCGGCGCGCGCGCTTGCGACGAAACAGAGCAGTCTCACGCGGATGCGCTCGGGCGACGCCGACCAGGTCCGGCTCGATCCGCGCGTGACGATCGTCGAAGCGACCGCCGATGGCGTCGCACCCGCTTTCCAGGCGGAAGGGTTCGCGCGGCCGGCTGGCGTGCGGCTGATCGAGGAGGGACGTCTCACGGGATCGCTCGTGTCGCCGCGGACCGAACGTGAATTCGGACTCAAGGCGAACGGCGCCAACGGTTGGGAATCGCCGGAATCGCTTGCGATGTCGGGGGGCGCACTCGCCGCCAAGGACGCGCTGGCGGCACTCGGCACCGGCCTCTTCGTCGGCAATCTGCACTACCTCAACTACTCGGATCGCCCCGCCTGCCGGATGACGGGGATGACGCGCTTCGCGACCTTCTGGGTCGAAGGCGGAGAGATCGTCGCGCCGATCGACGTGCTGCGCTTCGACGACACGCTGTTCCGGATGCTCGGGCCGAACCTCGAGGCGCTGACGACCGAAACCGAGCTCCTGCTGGCGAGCGAGACCTACGGGGCGCGACAGCTGGCGTCGATGACGGTGCCCGGTGCGCTGCTGTCCGAGATTGACGTTCACCCTCTGATCCCGGCCTTCAGCCGGCGGTCGCGGCCCTCGCGCCGCCGCCCTGCCATCCCTTCGGAATCGAGGCGAGCAGCCGCCGCGTGTAATCCTCGCGCGGATTCCTGTAGATGTCGTCGGAATTCGCGATCTCGACGATCTTTCCTTCGCTCATGACCATGATCTCGTCGGCGATGTACTTGACGACGGCGAGGTCGTGGGAGATGAAGATGAACGAGAGCCCGAACTCGTCCTGCAGATCCTGCAGAAGGTTCAGCACCTGCGCCTGCACGGAAACGTCGAGCGCGGAGACCGACTCGTCGCAGATCAGGATGTCGGGCTTCATCGTCAGGCAGCGCGCGATCGCGATCCGCTGCCGCTGCCCGCCCGAAAACTCGTGCGGGTACTTGTAGAAGGAGGCCTCGGGCAGGCTGACCTTCTTCAGGAGCTCGAACGCCATGTCCGTGCGCTGCTGCGGGTTGTCGCCGATCCCGTGGATGTCCATCGGCTCGGTCAGGATGTTGCCGATGGTGAACCGCGGGTTGAGCGACGCATACGGGTTCTGGAAGATGATCTGAATGCGCCGCTTCCACGGCATGAACTCCTTCGCCGACATCGACAGGATGTCGCGGCCCTCGAAAATCGCCTCGCCCGACGTCGCCTGGTGGAGGCGCATCAGCGTCAGACCGACCGTCGTCTTGCCCGAGCCGGATTCGCCGACGAGCCCGAGCGTCTTGCCCTTCGGCAGCTTGAACGAGACGTCCTTCACCGCGGCGAACGTCCGCGTGCCGAACAGGCCCTCGCGGGAATAGAAGTTCTTGCCGAGGTTCCTGACGTCGAGCACGACCGGATCGGCGGCGCTCACGCCGCGCACGCGCTCCGACATGTCGCGCGAGCCGTGCGTGCGGCCGTCCATGTAATCGTCGATGACCGGCAGCCGCACGGGACGGCGGTCGAGCTGCGGCCGGCATTTGAGCAGCGCCTGCGTGTAGGTGTCGCGCGGAGTCTCGAACACGTCCTTGGCGGGCCCCTGCTCGCGAATTTCGCCGTTCTTCATCACCACGACGTAGTCGGCGATCTCGCCGACCACGGCGAGATCGTGCGTGATGAACAGCACCGACATGTGGCGCTTCTTCTGCAGCGCCCCGATCAGGTCGAGGATCTGCTTCTGGATCGTGACGTCGAGCGCGGTGGTCGGCTCGTCGGCGATGAGGAGCTTCGGCTCGCAGGCGATCGCCATCGCGATCATCACGCGCTGCTGCTGGCCGCCCGACATCTGCGACGGAAACGCATTGATCTTGTATTCCGGGTCCGGGATGCCGACTTCGTCCAGGAGCTCGATCGCTCGCCGACGCGCCTTCGCCGGCGTCATGCCCATGTGCAGGCGAAGCACTTCGGTCAACTGGAAGCCGACGGTGAACACCGGGTTCAGCGACGTCATCGGCTCCTGGAAGATCATCGAGATGTCGGCGCCGCGCAGATCCCGCAACGTGGCCTGGTCGAGACGGGCGAGGTTCTTTCCGTCGTAGAGGATTTCGCTGGCCGGATCGACGATCGAGTTCTCCGGCGGCAAGCAGGCCGAGGATCGCGAGCGAGGTCACGGACTTGCCGCTGCCCGATTCGCCGACCAGCGCCACCGTGCGGTTGCGCGGTATGTCGAACGAAACGCCCTTCACCGCCTCGAAGATCGTCCCCTTGTCGATGTGGAACGCGACCTTCAGGTTGCGCACGCGGACCAGGGGATCGTTGCTCATCTTGTCTTCCATCACGCCCCCATGCGCCCTTTGAGCTTCGGATCGAGCGCGTCGCGCAGCGCGTCGGTGAAGAGGCTGAATGCCGTCACGAGCGTCGCCATTGCGACCGTCGCGGCGACGAGCTGCCACCACTTGCCGAGGATCAGCTCGTTCTGCGCCTCGTTCAGCATCGAGCCCCACGAGACCACGTCGACCGGAACGCCGAAGCCGAGGAACGACAGGATCACTTCGGCCTTGATGAAGCCGACGGTGAGGATCGACAGCTGCACCAGCACGACGTGGCTGACGTTCGGGAAGATATGGATGAACATGCGACGCGCGTTCGACGCGCCGATCGCGTCGGCCGCCTGCACGTATTCGCGCGCCTTGTGCTTCAGGTACTCGCCGCGGATCAGCCGGAAGACGCCGGTCCAGCCGGTGAGGCCGAGGATCAGGATGATCGTGTGGATGCCCTTCTGCTGCAGCACCGCGGCCACCGCGAGGATCAGCAGCAGGTAGGGAATCGAGCTGAAGATGCTGTAGAACCAGTTGAAGAAGTCGTCGACCCAGGTGCCGTAGTAACCGGACAGCGCACCGAACACGGTGCCGATGAACACGGCGACCACCGCCGCTGCCAGGCCCACGAAGATCGATGTCTCGGACCCTTTGATCGTCTTCTTCAGCACGTCGCGACCCCACTTGTCGCCGCCAAACGGCAGCGTCGCGGAACGCGCCTCGACGACCTCGGCGCCCTTCGCGCCCGCCTTCGCGCTGCTCGCCTTGATGTCCGCCATCACGTCGGCAAGCGGATCGACGGTCTTGGCGTCGTCGCCGGCGGCAGGCGCGCCTGCCGCGCCCTTCTCGCCCCGAATTTCCGCGAGGACGTCGGCGAGGGGATCGACGACGGTGGACTTGTATTCCGACGCCGGGACCGGCGCCTCCGGCTGCGCGCCCGGAGCCGCGGGCGCACCGCCTTCGATGTCGGCGCCGATGAACGTCGGCGGCGCGTAGTTGGCGCCGGTTTCGCGGTTCCAGTCCTTGGCGATCAGGCCGGCGCCGGACAGGATCATCAGCAGCACGAACGCCGCGACGATCGCGAGCGAGATCATTCCGACGTGATCCGACTGCAGCCGTTTCCAGGCGAGCGCCCAGAGTCCGGGAGAAACGGTGTGCGGGACCTCGCGCATCTTCGGAGCGAGGGACTTCATTGCAGTGTCGTTCGCCATCGTCGGCCCCGTCACTTGAGCTGAACCCGCGGGTCGACCGCCTTGTACATCAGGTCGGCCAGGAGGTTGGATGCCATGGTCGCGAACGCGACGTAGACCGTGAGGGCCTTGATCACCGGGAAATCCGACCGCTCGACGGCGAGGATCACCTCGCGGCCGATGCCGGGAATCGAGAAGAAGCGCTCGATCAGGAAAAATCCCAGCAGCAATCCCGGAAGGTTGGCCATCAGGTTGGTGATGATCGGGATCGAGGCGTTGCGCAGCACGTGAACCCACATGATGCGGTTCTCCGAGAGCCCCTTCGCGCGCGCCGTGCGCACGTAATCCTGGTTGATCTCGTCGAGAACGAAGGTGCGGTAGAGCCGAAGGCTCGGGGCGATGCTCACCGCGAGGCCGATCAGGATCGGCAGCGACGCGTAATGGAGCAGGTTCTCACCGAAGCTGTTGCCCCAGCCCTGGACCGGAAACCATCCGAGCTTGTAGGCAAAGAAATACTGGAAGACGATGATGTAGACGAGGATGGAGATCGACAGTCCCACCGTGCAGACGATCATCACCATGCGGTCGGTCAGCGAGCCGCGAACGTAGGCGACGGCCAGCGCCAGCGCGATCGCGAACAGCGCGTCGAGGATCGTGAGCGGTACCAGCACCGTGAGCGAAGGACCGAGGCGCGTGGCGAGGATGTTCGAGACCTGCTCGTTGGTGCTCCAGGACGCCCCGAAGTCGGCGGTCACGACCTGCTTGATGAAGATCCAGAGCTGGACCCAGTACGGCTGGTCGACGCCAAGCTGGCGGCGGATGTTCTCGATCTGCTCCTTGTTCGAGATCTTGCCCGCAAGCACGTAGGCGGGGTCGCCGCCGACGGCGTTGAAGAGGATGAAGACGAGCAGGATGACGCCGAGCATCGTCGGGATCATCTGCCACAAGCGTCGGATGATGTATGCGGTCATTGCCTACCTCCGCCCGTCACGCGGATCGCGCGTCGACCGGGCCGCCCGTCGATCCAGAATCCAAACCGCGCGAGGCGGTCGGCGGGACGTATGCGCGCCGTTGTCCGTCCGCCGCTTTGCGCGGAGCCCCGCGGCCGGTCCCGGTGGAAACCGGCCGCGGCGCCAACCTCCGGAGCCCGCCGGGTTCTCCGGCCGGGACTCCGCCATTTCCTTGCTGCCTCCGGCCTTCCTCCTCCTGCACCCTGCGCGCTTTGCCGCAGGCCGTCACTTGGCCGAAGGCGGAACGTCAATATACTGCCACTCCGCGTGCAGGATGGGGTGTTTCTTGTAACCCTGCACCCTGGGCTGGACCAGCATGTTCCGGTAGCGGCTGATGTCGAGCCGCCACGGCGCGTACAGCTCGATGATCTTCGCCATGTCGTGGTAGAGCTTGTCGCGCTCCGGTGAATCCGGCATCCGCAGCGACTGCTCGTAGAGCCTGTCGTATTCCGGAATCTTCGCGCAGGCGTTGTTGCTCTGGTAGATGTTCTTGCCGTAGAGGAGCTGCATGAAGTTGTCGGCATCGGGATAGTCGGCGATCCACGACGCGGTGCGCATCTGCAGCTTGCACTGCTTCTCGAGCTTCAGCAATTCGGCGAACTTGTCCTTTTGCACTTCCATCCGGATGCCGATGCCGTCGAAGGCCTTCTTCCACAGCTCGTCCTGCTGGCGGCCGAGCGAGTCGGGGCGCGACGCATAGCGAACGACGAGCGGCTTTCCGTCGGGGAGCGTGCGCCAGCCGTCGGCGCCCTTCTTGTAGCCGAATTTGTCGAGCAGCGCGTTCGCCGCCGCCGGATCGTACTTGACGGACGACTTGTACGCCGGATCATGGCCGACCACGCCGGGCGGAATCGGAAACTGCGCCTCGATCGCCTGGTTGTTGCGGACGACCCGGATTTCCTCTTCGACCGGGTAGGCCATCGCCATGGCGCGGCGCAGCGCGATCTTGTCGTTGGTGAGGCCGCCCACGACCGGATCCATGAGGTTCCAGTAGTGGTAGGAAATCTCGGGATCCACGAAACGCGACAGCCTGACGCCCTTCTTCTGCATGTCCGGTGTCAGCGTGCCTCCGTTCAGGACCTTCGGGGCGAGCGGTCCTTCCATGTTCATGAGGTCGAGCTCGCCATTCTGGAAGGCGAGGAGCCGCGACTGGTCCTCTTCCATGATGCTGATCTCGACGCGGCCGACCTGCGGCATCTTCTTGCCCTTCATCTCGGCGACGATGCGCGCGTCCTCGGGATCGGTGCCGGGCTTGAAGTCCCACGTGAAGCCGCGATAGTCCGGGTTGGCCTCCAGGAAGATCTTGGACGAGCGGACCCATTTCGCGAGCTTGTACGGTCCGGTGCCGACGGGATTGGACATCGTGCGTCCGCCCTCGTCGCCATAGGCGGCAACGACCTCGCGCGCGACGGCGCTCGTCGGCTCGTGCGCGAGCACGTAGGACAGGTTGTAGTCCGGCTGCTTCAGCCGGATGCGCAGCGTATGGCGATCGACGGCTTCCAGACCCGCGACCTTGGCGTTGTAGTCGAACTTGCCGCCCTGCTTCGCCTTCTCGGCCACCTCGTCCAGTCCGACGATCTTGCCTTCGAGCAGCCATGCCCACGGCGACTTGATGGCGGGATCCATCAGCCGCTTCAGCGAGTAGACGTAATCGTCGGCAACGAGCTCGCGCTTCACGCCCTTGAACGCCGGATCGGGAGTGAAATGGATCCCTTTCTTGATCTTGATCGTGTACGTCTGGCCGTTGTCGGTGACCAGCGGCAGCGCCTCGGCCGTGAGCGGAACGAGCTTCGACGGCCGCGCGAGATAGTCATAGGTCAGCAGGGTTTCGAAGATCGCCTGCTCGACCGTGCCGGAGTAGAGGTCGTGCGCCGCCGCGGGATCGAATCCTTCCTCGCCGGCGGGAAAAACATGCCGGATCACCTTGTTCATGTCGGCGGCGACTGCCGGCGAAACGAAAGCGACGGGCGTCACCGCGGTCGCGATGGCCAGACCGATGCGAAACACGAAGGACGCGCGAGGCGTCGATCGGGGGCCGGCCCTGCGCGCGCCGCGACGGGAATCCAATGACATGTTCAATGGGGGACGACGTCGAGGTATTGCCAGTCGGCCTGCAGGATGGGGTGTTTCTTGTAGCCCAGGATCCACGGTCGAATCACCTCGTTGCGCACACGCGACACGTGGAGGCTCCACGCCGCGTCGACCTCCATTTGCCGCGTCATCTCGAGGAACAGGAGGTTGCGTTCCGGCGAATTCGGAATCGCGCGCGAAGCCCGGTAGAACTTGTCGAATGCCGGCGACTCGTAGCATCCGGGATTGCTCTGGCCCGTGTTGGGTCCATAGAGAAGCTGCACGAAATTGTCGCCGTCCGGATAGTCGGCGATCCAGCCCTGCCCCCACATCTGGAGCTTGCACGCCTTGGACGCCTGCACGTTGTCGACGAACTGCGAGACGGCGGTCTCCATCCGGATTCCGATCTTCGCGAGCGACTTCTGCCACAGCTCGTCCAGCTCGCGCTGTGTGCTTTGCGCTTCGGTCGCGAGACGGACGACGAGCGGCTTTCCGTCCGGCAGCGTGCGCCAGCCGTCGTTGCCCTTTTTGTAGCCGAAGTAGTCGAGCAGCTTGTTGGCGGTCACCGGGTCGTACTGGTTGACGCTTCGGTAGCTCGGATCGTGGCCGATGACGCCGAAGGGAATCGGCATCTGCAGCGCAACGGCCTGCCCTTTGCGCACGACCTTGATCTCGGCGTCGATATCGTACGCCATGGCCATCGCCCGCCGGAGCGCAATCCTCTCCTTCGAAAAGCCGCCGATGACGGGATCGCGGACGTTGAAGGCCGTGTACGTCATGTCCGGGTCGGGCGTCCGGAACAGACGTATGCCCTGCTCGGTAAAGTCGGGCTTCAACCGCTCGCCGTCGAGCACGGTCGGCGCGAAGGTGTCCGGCAGCGCCAGGTAGTCGAGCTGCTTTTGCTGGAACGCGAGCCACCGCGACTGCGCCTCTTCGATGATCGTGATCTCGACGCGACCGACCTGGGGCATCTTCTTGCCGCGCATGTCCTTGACGAGCTGGTCGTCCCACTCGGGCTCCGATGGGGCAAAGTCCCAGACGAAACCCGGATTTTCGGGATTCGATTCCAGCACGATCTTCGACCGGCGCGTCCAGCTCGTCAGCATGTACGGGCCCGTACCGACCGGATGACCCATCGTGTCGTCGCCGTAGCCCTCGATCGCCTCGCGCGCGACGATGCCGAGCGAGATGTGCGCGACGACGAAGAGGAAGTTGTAGTCCGTTTCCTTGAGATGGAACCGCAACGTGTAGCGATCGACGACCTCGAGGCCCGGGATCTTCGTGTCGTAGTCGAAACGGCCGGATTTCTTCGCGCTTTCCGCGTACTCGTCGAGGCCGACGAGCTTGCCCTCGAGGAGGAATGCGTACGGCGCCCGGTTTTTCGGATCGAGGAACCGCATATACGAATACACGACGTCCTGCGCGACGAGCTCGCGCTTCGCGCCCTTCCAGATCGGGTCCGGCGCGAAATAGATGCCCTTGCGCAGCTTGAACGTGTAGGTTCTGCCGTTGTCGGTGACGGCCGGCATCGACTCGGCGAGCATGGGCACGATCTTGGCCGGACGCGCAAGGTAGTCGTACGTCAACAAGCGGTCGAAGATGGCCTCGAGGACCGTCGCCGAGTACAGGTCCGAAATCCGGACGGGATCAAAGCCGCTCTCTGCGGCGGGGAAATAATAGTGAATGACCTTGTTCGGGTCGGCAGCGAACGCTGTCTGGATGGGCGCGATGCACGCGCCGGCAATGCCGACGGCGGCGACAAACCTCATCAGCCGGGCCGCAGACCTCGAAACGTGCATTGCCACCCCCCAAAAATCAAAGCCGCGTAATGTACCATTTCCCCCCTTCCGACCGCCACGCCGCGCGGGTGAAGATGAACCTCCGAACGGGCGTCACCCCGCGTCCCCTGCTCAATGCCCCGGCTGCCGTCCGGAAATCCGCGTCGGCGACCGGGCAGGCGTCATTCCGCCTGGGCAGGCGAAACAGGGAGCGATCGTGAAACCGACATACTGGGACGATGCGACCCGCGCGCTCCGCCGCGCCGACCCCGTCATGCGCCGGTTGATCCGCGACATTGCCGGCGTCCATCTCACCCGCCGCGGCGATGCCTTCACGACGCTGTCGCGCGCGATCGTCGGCCAGCAGATTTCGGTCAAGGCGGCGCAGACGATCTGGAACCGGTTCACGGTGGCCTGTGGCGCTGAAGCGGGCGCCGAGGCGCACGGCGTGCGCCTCGACCCTGCCCGCGTCGCCCGCATGCGGCTGCCGAAGTTGCGATCCTGCGGACTCTCCGCGCGCAAGTCGGGGTACCTGCGCGACCTCGCGCGGCATTTCACGACGGGAGCGCTCGATCCCGGCGAATGGCCGGCGCTCGACGATGAGGCTCTGATCGAGCGGCTCACCGGCGTCAACGGCATCGGCCGCTGGACCGCCGAAATGTTTCTCATCTTCCACGAGATGCGGGCCGACGTCTTTCCGGTGGGCGACATCGGGCTGCAGAACGCCATCGCGCGCCACTACAACGGAGACGAACGGCTCCCGATCGAGGGAATGCGCGAGATCGCCGCCGCATGGCAGCCGTGGCGCAGCGTCGCCTCGTGGTACCTGTGGCGCTCGCTGGATCCGATTCCCGTCGAATACTGATACGCCCGTTGGCGGTCGAGGACGCACCGCGGGCACCGGCTGGAGACGAGCGTCGCGGCACGTACAATGCTCGAGTGAGTTCGACGCCGTCGCCGCATCCGTATGCCGCACTGACCCCCGACGTCGTCCTCGACGCGCTCGACGGCATCGGATGTCGGGGTGACGGACGTCTCCTCGCACTGGGCAGCTACGAAAACCGCGTCTACCTCGTCTTTCGGGACGACGCGCCGCCGATCGTCGCGAAGTTCTACCGGCCCGGACGCTGGAGCGACGCGCAGATCCTCGAGGAGCACGTGTTCGTCGCCGAGCTCGCCGCGCGCGAGATTCCGGTGGTGGCGCCGATCGGCGCCGACGGCGCGACGCTTCATGCGGCAGCGGGATTCCGCTTCGCCGCCTACCCCAGGTGCGCCGGCCGGGCGCCGGAACTCGAAGACAGCGCAACGCTCGAGTGGATGGGTCGATTCCTGGGTCGCATTCATGCGGTTGGCGCGCAATCGTCGTTTCGGCACCGGCCCGCGCTCGATCCGGAATCGTTCGGCGTCTCCCCGCGCGACTGGCTTCTCGCGCACGAATTCATCCCCGGCGACCTCCTGCCCGCGTGGCGCAGCATCGCGACGCTGGCACTCGACGGCGTGCGCCGGTCGTACGATCGGGCCGGCGACGTGGCGGCGATTCGATTGCACGGCGACTGCCACGCCGGCAACGTGCTGTGGTCCGGCGACGGGCCCCATTTCGTCGACTTCGACGATGCGCGGAGCGGCCCCGCGGTGCAGGACCTGTGGATGCTGCTGTCGGGCGACCGCGCGGCAATGTCGCAGCAACTCGGCGCCGTGCTCGACGGCTACGAGGATTTCGCCGAATTCGACGCGCGGGAACTCAATCTCGTCGAAGCGCTGCGCACGCTGCGGCTCCTCCACTATTCGGCGTGGCTGGCGCAGCGCTGGGACGATCCCGCGTTCCCCGCGGCGTTTCCGTGGTTCAACACGCAACGCTACTGGCAGGACCGGATCCTCGAGCTGCGCGAGCAGGTCGCGCTGATGGACGAGCCGCCGCTCGCCGGGATTTCGAGATAGGTTCTAGTTCGCTTCGGTCAGGACGCCGTCGACGAGATGCAACGTGCGATCGGTGCGCGCCGCGAGTTCCGGGTCGTGCGTGACGATCACGAGGCTCGTCCCGGCGGCACCGTTCAATTCGAGCATCAGCGAGAACACGTCGCCCGCGGTCCGGCGATCGAGATTCCCGGTCGGCTCGTCGGCGAGAATGCAGCGCGGCGCGGTGACGAGCGCGCGGGCAAGCGCGACGCGCTGACGTTCGCCGCCGGAAAGCTCGCCGGGCCGATGCGCAACACGATGCCCCAGTCCGACGCGGTCCAGCATGACCCGCGCCGCGGCGCGCGCGGCGTCGGGCGCCTCGCGCCTGATCGCGAGCGGCATGGCGACGTTCTCCAGCGCCGAGAATTCCGGCAGCAGGTGATGGAACTGGTAGATGAAACCGAGCGCGCGGTTGCGCACGCGGCCGCGCTCCACCTCCGTCAGCGTGGCGAACGACGCGCCCTCGACATGCACTTCGCCCGCCGTGGGCGCGTCGAGGCCGCCCAGCAGGTGCAGGAGCGTGCTCTTGCCCGATCCCGACGCCCCGACGATCGCGACGCGTTCCCCGCGCGCTATTGCCAGATCGACCCCCAGCAGCACCGGCACCTCGAGCGGACCGCTGCGGTAGGTCTTCGCGAGGCCGCGGCATTCGAGCACCGGCGGTGGCGCGCCGGACTCACTCATAGCGGAGTGCCTCGGCCGGATTGACCTTCGCCGCGCGCCACGCGGGATAGATCGTGGCGAGCAACGCCAGCACCAGCGCGATCCCGGCGATCGTGACGACGTCGCCCGTCTGGAGATCCGACGGCAGCTCGCTGATGTAGTAGACGGTCTTGTCGAGGAACTGGATGCGGAACAGCCGCTCGATCGCCGGCAGCACGGTGCCGACATTGAGCGCGAGCAGCACGCCGCCGGCCACGCCGAGCAGCGTGCCGATGATGCCGATCAGTCCGCCCTGGATCATGAAGATCGCGGTGATCGACCCCGGCGACGCGCCCAGTGTGCGCAGAATCGCGATGTCGGCTTCCTTGTCGGTGACCGTCATGACCTGCGCCGAGACGATGTTGAACGCCGCGACCGCGATGATCAGCGTCAGGATGATGAACATCACGCGCTTCTCGATCTGCACCGCGCGAAAGAAGTTCGCGTGGCTCATCGTCCAGTCGCGGACTTCGGCGTCGATTTTGAGACGGGAGACGAGTTCCTGCGCGACACGCGGCGCGGCGTAGAGGTCGTCGAGCTTGAGGCGCACGCCCGAGACGCCGTCGACGCGGTAGAGCTTCCTCGCGTCGTCGAGGTCGATGAGGGCGAGCCCGCTGTCGAACTCGTACATGCCGACCTCGAACACGCCGACCACGGTGAAGCTCTTGAGGCGCGGAAGCGTACCCGCCGCGGTCAGCGTGCCCTGCGGCGTGATGACGACGACGCTTTCACCGAGGCGGACGCCGAGCCCTCGCGCGAGATCGGCACCGAGCACGATCCCGAAGCCGCCCGGCGTCAGCGCCTCGAGCGATCCCTACGCGCATGTGCCGGCCGATGTCGGCAACCGTGTTCTCGCGCGCCGGATCGATGCCGCGGACCAGCACGCCGCGATTGGCGCCGCCGGCCGAGAGCATCGCCTGTCCCAGCACGTAGGGCGCGGCCGCCTTGACGTGGGGATCGAGGAGCGCCGAGCGCGCCACTTCCGCGTCGTCGGCGAGCGAGGGCATCCCGCGGATTTCGATGTGCGATGCGACCGACAGGATCCGGTTGCGCAACTCCTCCTGGAAGCCGTTCATCACGGAGAGCACGACAATCAGCGCGGCCACACCCAGCGCGATGCCGGCCATCGACGTGAGCGCTATGAACGAGATGAAAGAATTGCGGCCCGCGCCGCGGCGCGCGCGCGTGTACCGCAATCCCACGGCGAGTTCGTACGGCGACAAGGCGGGAGTCCGGGCCGCGGGCGCGGCCCGCCTACGCTTCCCAGTCGACGGCGCGACGACCGCTGACGTGTGCGCCGACGACCGCCTTCGCCGCCACGTGCAGCGGATGGTTCTGGTAGAGATCGAGCGCGGCGCGGTCCGCGAACTCCGCGTAGAGGCAGATGTCATCCGCCCCGCTGTCGTAGCCGATGTCCACCCCTACTTCGATGGCGAGCAGGCCCGGAATCCGGTCGCCCAGGCTTTCGAGCGCCTCCTTGACCACGGCGGCGTGCGCTTCGCGCTGCGACGGATCCTTGATTTTCCATACGACGACGTGCTTGATCATCGATGTTCCATGCGCGGGAGGGTGGACAACACGGAGGCGTCGCTTGTCAGCCGAAATGCGCCATGATTATCGCATGCTAGTGTAACGAGTCGGACCGGTTTCGTGGCCACGCGTTCCCATGCATCTCATCCTCTCGCTCCCGGGCCTCCCCGCACAGGTCGCCCGGCGTCCCGCGCAGGCGCCGTATCTCGCGCGCCTTCTCGCCGTCGCCGGCGCGCCCGCGCGCGAGCCCGATGGCCTCGACGCCGCGCTGGCCGCGCACTTCGGCATCGAGCACGCGAACGGCGAAGACTGGCCGCTCGCGCCGCTGCGTCTCGCGGCGCTCGGCATCGAACCCGGCACCGCGTATTGGCTTCGCGCCGACCCCGTGACCCTCGTCGCCGGCCGCGACGATGTCCGGTTGACGGGAGCGGTGCCGGATCTTGCCGCCGCGGATGCAGTCGCGCTCGCCGCGATGCTGAATGCGCATTTCGAATCCGACGGTATCGAATTCGTGGCCGCTCGACCGGATGCATGGTTCGTGCGCGCCGCGACGCGCGTCGCCATGCGCACGCGACCGGTGGCGGTCGTGGCAGGTCGCATGCTGCGCGACCTCCTCCCGACCGGACCGGATGCGGGGACATGGCAGCGCTGGCAGAGCGAGATCCAGATGCTGCTGCACGATCATCCGGTGAACGCGGCGCGAGAACGCGACGGCAAGGCGCCCGCCAACAGCCTCTGGCTTTCCGAAGGCGGCACGCTGCCGCCTCGCGCGATTGCCGCGCCTCGCATCCGGACATTCGCGGGTGGCAGGGGCGCGGTGGCGCTTGCGCTCCATGCCGGCCAGGCCGCCCGCCCGGTGCCGGACGGCCTTCACTCCGTCGTGACAGGCTCCGGCGACGCGTCGACAGCGATCGTGGCGTTCGATGCGCCTCTCGAGACCGATGCCGTCGAGCGCGACTGGGCCGCTCCCGCATGGACGGCACTTGCCGCGGGCAAGTTCCGCGCCGTCACGCTGATCACCGACGACGCCGACGGGGCGCTCGCCTGGACGTCGCGCCGCCCGGGCCCGTTGGCGAAGAGGCATGTTGCGACTCGCGCGCCACGATCTCGGGACGCTACTCGCCGCGGGGCGCGTCGTCGGGTGATGGAGATCGTCCGGCGCAGCGTTCCGGACCGCGCGGCGGCGCTCGCGGCGTCCGGGGTGCATCCGGTGCTGGCGCGCGTGTTCGCGTCGCGAGGCGTCGCGTCGACCGACGAACTCGACACCGATCTCGCGCGCCTGCCGCCGTTTGCGCTGCTGAAGGGCATCGACGACGCCGCGACTCGTCTCGCGACCGCGATCGCGAATCGCGAGCGGATTCTGGTGATCGCCGACTACGACGCCGACGGCGCCACCGGTTGCGCGGTGGCCGTTCGCGGTCTTGCGGCGCTCGGTGCCGATGCCGGCTTCCTCGTGCCCAATCGCTTCGAGCACGGCTACGGACTCACGCCGGAAATCGTCGTCGAAGCCGCCGCGCGTGCGCCGCGCCTCATCGTCACCGTCGACAACGGGATCGCGAGCCACGATGGCGTTGCCGAAGCGGCCTTGCGCGGAATCGACGTGCTGATCACCGATCATCACCTGCCGGCGGCAACCCTTCCCGCACCCGCGCTGATCGTCAACCCGAATCAGCCCGGCTGCGCGTTTCCCGGCAAGAATCTGGCGGGCGTGGGCGTAATGTTCTACGTCCTGCTCGCCACACGCGCGCTGCTGCGCGAGCGCGGCGCCTTTGCGGACCGGCCCGGGCCGAATCTCGCGACGCTGCTCGATCTCGTCGCCCTCGGAACCGTCGCCGACGTCGTGCGTCTCGACCGCATCAACCGGACGCTGGTCGCGCAGGGTCTCGCGCGCATTCGCGCCGGGCGTTGCCAGCCCGGGATCGCCGCTCTCTTCTCCGCCGCGGGTCGCGACGCCCGGCGCGCGACGACCTACGACCTGGGATTTGTCGCCGGTCCTCGCCTTAACGCAGCGGGCCGCCTCGCGGACATGTCCGTCGGCATCCGTTGCCTTCTCGCGGAAACCGCCGTTGCCGCGCTCCCTCTTGCGACCGAGCTCGATCGCCTGAACCGCGAGCGACGCGACGTCGAGGGGACCATGCAGGAAGAGGCTCTCGCGGAGCTCGACGCGGGGATGGCATGCGCCGCGACCGACGACGCGTTCACGTTGTGCCTGTTCCGCCCTGAATGGCATCAGGGGGTGGTGGGCATCGTCGCCTCACGGCTCAAGGACCGCTACCACCGGCCGGCAATCGTCTTCGCTCGCGGCACCGCGGGCGAGCTCAAGGGATCCGGACGTTCGATTCCGGGATTTCACCTTCGCGACGCGCTCGATCTCGTGGCGAAACGCGCGCCGGGCGTCATCACTCGGTTCGGCGGTCACGCCTTCGCCGCGGGCCTTTCGCTCGCCGAGGCCGACCTGCCCCGCTTCGCCGAAACGCTGGAAACTGTCGCACGGGAGCAGCTCACGCCGGCGCAGCTCACGCGTACGCTGGAATCGGACGGCGGACTCGCCGCCGCCGACGTCACGCTGGACCTCGCCCAGGCAATCGCGGGCGAGGTGTGGGGGCAGGGCTTTCCGGCGCCCGCATTCGATGACGTCTTCGACGTGGTCGACCAGCGGATCGTGGGATCCCGTCACTCGAAGCTCGTCCTCGAGCGTTCCGCCGGCGGCGACACCGGGCGCTTCCCGGCGATCCTGTTCAATCATGCGGACCCGTTGCCCGCCGAAGATCCGCGCGGTCTACCGCCCGGATCCCAACGAGTGGAACGGCACGATCGCGCTGCAGCTCGCCGTGCTGCACTGGGAGCCGGTCGAGAGCGCCTGTCCGTAGCCGACCACGCCGCCGAACGGCCCCGGACGTATGGGCGCGATCCAGTTCTGGGTGCAACAAGATGCCCGGCGGGATGGGGCCAGGACTGCATCGACGTGGATGACTCCGAATATCGAACTTTCCTGTAATTTATTGTTTATACGTTGATATATATCAATTCTGCCGACCGTCGGAAAGGCGACTTCCGGGTTGTGCGGCGCACCAATGTGACTATAATGTGGCCACTCGACCCGGCGCCTGCCGGGTTGCTCACGTTCCGGGGTCACCCAACATGCGTCGTCTGACGGACAAGGTTTCGATCATCACCGGCTCAGGTTCCGGCATCGGCCACGCCACCGCCCTCAAGTTCGCCCAGGAGGGTGCCAAGGTCGCCGTCTGCGACATCAACGAAGGTGCCGCGCAAGGCGTCGCGCAGGAAATCAACGACCACGGCGGCGAGGCGCTCGCCTTCCATGTCGACGTCACGGACAAGGAGAGCATCGCCAGGATGGTCGAGGGCGTGATGGCGAAATGGGGCCGCATCGACACGCTGGTCAACAACGCGGGCATCGTGCAGGACGCGCAACTGAAGAAGATGACAGACGACCAGTTCGACTCGGTGATCGACGTCAACCTGAAAGGCGTCTACAACTGCACGAAGGCAGTCGTCGACATCATGCTGGAGCAGCATTCGGGGTGCATTCTCAACGCGTCGTCGATTGTCGGTCTCTATGGAAACTTCGGGCAGACCAACTACGCCGCCAGCAAGTTCGCGGTGATCGGGATGATGAAGACCTGGGCGCGCGAGCTCGGCAAGAAGGGCATCCGGTCGAACGCGATCTGCCCGGGATTCATCGAGACGCCCATTCTGAAGTCGATGCCGCAGAAGGTCGTCCAGATGATGGAGGACAAGGTGCCGATGGGCCGCCTCGGCCGTCCCGAGGAGATCGCCAACACCTATGCGTGGCTCGCCTCCGACGAAGCGTCCTACATCAACGGCGCCGTGATCGAGGTATCGGGGGGCAGCACGCTCTGACGTTTCCGATGCCTTTGTCCGTCGCGGCGATATCGGCGGCGGGTGCAGGCGGTCACCCCTCATCTGTTTGTCCGGCTTGAGCCGACCGGTGCTTGCGGTTAGCATTCGGGGATTGCGTCCACCCAATCGCGCCGTGTCCCCATCTTCCATTGTCGTCGCGGCCGCCGCCGCTCTCGCCTCGTTCACGCAGACCGTCGCCGCCGAGACCATCGGCGGCAATCCCGGCCCCGCGCACAACTACATCTGCCCGGCCGCCGATGGCATGCCGGCAATCGACTGCTACTTCGACGCCGTCGACCATCTCTACACGATGTGCAAGCACGTGAAGAGCATCGAGATCATCGAATTCGGCTACGAAAAATCGACGGAAGGGACCAACGGCGCAAAGAGCGAGTACTGCGTCGCCAAGCAGAAGCAGAACATGGCGCGGCCCTATCAGTCGGCACTGCGCGACGCGGCGATTTCGAAGCAGGCGGTCGAGGCCATGCACGGCCTGCAGGACTACTGGCTCGCCGCGATGGTCGAGCTCGGATGGCGGAACGGCGAGTCGGACGATGCGTACAAGGCGCGCACGCTGGAGCCGTACGACAAATTCAAGGAGCGCATCGCCGGGATCAAGGAGATCCTGGCCGTCGTGAAGTCACGCACGACGGCCGCGCCCGCGGCGCCGGCCACGCGCGAGAAGGCCAAGCGCTGAGCGACGCCGTCTTCGCAGCATCCCCGGAACCTGCGTCGGCCAGCGCCGATCCGCGTCTCGCCGCGATCTTCGGCGAAGGCGGTGCTCTCGCGCGCACGCTCCCGGGATTCCGGTTCCGCGCGCAGCAGCTTGAAATGGCCGATGCCGTCGCCCGGGCGATCGCCGCGCGCATCCCCCTCCTCGCCGAGGCCGGCACGGGCACCGGCAAGACGTTCGCCTACCTCGTGCCCGCGCTGCTCTACGGCGGCAAGGTCATCGTCTCGACGGGCACCAAGACGCTGCAGGACCAGCTCTACCAGCGGGACCTGCCGCAGGTCCGCGATGCGCTGCGGATTCCGGTGACGCTTGCGCTGCTCAAAGGACGCGCGAACTACGTCTGCCACCATCACCTCGAGCGTGCCGCGGCGGAAGGGCGCCTGCCGTCCCGGGAAGACGCGCGTCATCTGCCGAAGGTCATCGCGTTTTCGCGCGCGAGCGAGACCGGCGACCGCGGCGAGCTCGCCGACGTCCCGGAGAACGCAACCCTCTGGCCGCTCGTCACGTCCACCCGCGAAAATTGCCTCGGCGGCAGCTGCGCGTTCCACGGCGACTGCTTCGTCCTCAAGGCCCGGAAAGCTGCGCTCGACGCGGACGTGGTCGTCATCAATCATCACCTCTTCTTCGCCGATGTCATGCTGCGCGACGAGGGGCTCTCCGAGCTCCTGCCCGCGTGCAACACCGTGATCCTCGACGAGGCCCATCAGCTCCCGGACACCGCAACGCTCTTCTTCGGAGAGCAGGTGACGGCGGGCCAGCTCGCGGAACTCGCGCGCGACACCGAAGTTGCCGCCCGCACCGGGGCGCGCGAGGTCACCGCACTTCCGGACGCCGCGGCGGACATCGGCCCCGCGGTCCGCAGGCTGCGACTGGTGCTGGGCGACGCGCCCGGCAAGATCGCGCAACGCTTGGCTGCCGAGCGCGAGGGGTTCGCGACGGAACTGGACGCCCTCGCCGCAGCGCTCGATCGCCTTGACTCGGAGCTCTCGCATACCGCCGAGCGCAGCGAGGATCTCGACAACTGCGCTCGCCGCGCAGCCGAAGCCGCCGCGGCGCTCGCGCGCTGGCGCCACGGTTTCGACGAATCCGCGGCGACGGGTGAAGGGGAAGCACCCGCGTGGATCCGCTGGGTCGACGTGACCCCCCAGGGATGGCAGCTGCATGCGTCGCCGCTGTCGATCGCCGACGTGTTCGCGAAGCAGGTCACGGAATCCGGACGCGCGTGGATCTTCACGTCGGCCACGCTCGCGGTAGATCGCGACTTCACGCTTTACCAGCGCGAGCTCGGGCTCGTCGGCGCCAGCACGGGCTGCTGGGATTCGCCATTCGACTACGACGCGCAGGCGCTCCTGTACGTGCCGCGCGACCTTCCGCAGCCGAACACGAGGGAGCACACCGAAGCTGTCGTCGCCGCGGCGCTGCCCGTGCTGAAGGCGAGCGGCGGGCGCGCGTTCATGCTGTTCACGACGCTGCGCGCATTGGGCGTCGCGCGCGAACTCCTTGCCGAAGGCGTTCGAGAGCGAGGGCCTCGACTGGCCGCTCCTCGTCCAGGGCGAGGGGTCGCGCAGCGAACTGCTCACGCGCTTCCGCGAACTCGGCAACGCCGTGCTGCTCGGCAGCGCAAGCTTTCGGGAGGGCGTCGACGTACCGGGCGATGCGCTGTCGGTCGTGGTGATCGACAAGTTGCCGTTCGCGCCGCCGGACGATCCGCTGCTCGCGGCGCGACTCGAGCACCTGCGCGCGTCGGGGGGGAATCCGTTTTTCGAGTTTCAGGTTCCGCAGGCGGCGATCGCGCTGAAGCAGGGAGCCGGTCGCCTGATCCGCACCGAGACGGACCGGGGCGTGCTGATGATCTGCGACCCGCGGCTCATCGACAAATCCTACGGTCGGCGGATCTGGCGGAGCCTGCCGCCGATGCGGCGCACGCGTGACGTCGCGGATGTCGAATCGTTCTTCGCGCGGCGATCCTAGTAGACTTGATCGCAAGACTCCTTACCAAAACCTCCACCACGGCCGGCCGGACTCGCCCGTCACGTATTTGCTCTGCGGAAAGGTCTGCTTCAGCACCCGTTGCGCGTCGTCGCGCAGCAGCGGCAGCTCGAGCTTGTCGTAGCTTTGCACCAGCACGTCGAGCGCATCCTCGTTGGCCGGCGTGCGCGGATACGTGGTGATCGACGCCTGCGCCCGGTTCACGGCGGCGACATAGGCACCGCGATTGAAGTAATACCGGGCGACCTTGACTTCGTAGAGCGCGAGCGAGTTCGTGAGGTAGCGCATCCGGTCGGCGGAGTCGGCGGCGTAGCGGCTGTCCGGAAACTTGGCGATGAGCTCCTTGAACGCCGCATACGACTCGCGCATGGCCTTCGGTTCGCGCTCCGACAGGTCGAGTTCGTAGACGTAGCCGAGAATGCCCTGGTCCTCGCGGAAATACACGAGACCCTTGAGGTAGTACGCGTAGTCGACGTTCGGGTGGTTCGGATAGGTCCGGATGAAACGGTCGGCGCTGGCGATCGACGCCGCCGTCTCGCCGGCGCGGTAGCTCGCGTAGGCGGACTCGAGAATCGCCTGCTGGGCGTAGCGGCCGTACGGGAAACGCGACTCGAGCGTCTCGAAGAGCTTCACCGCCCGCGTATAATTCCCCTCGGCAAGCGCCTCGTGCGCGAGGCTGTAGAGCTTGTCGGCCGAGAAACCCGCCGTCTCGTCCTGCTTTTCCGGCAGCCATCCGCATCCGGTCAGCGCGAGCGCCAGAATCAGCGCCGCGAAAACGCCGATCCAGCCGCGACGCGCCGCGGCAACGCGAACGAGCGGGAACTGCGAAGGCGACAACGTTGCGGTCATGCGGTTCCGGGAATTCCAAAAGTCGCGCCGATTATAACCGACCGCCCCTCATCCGCCCGAGCCCCGCTTGCGCCATCGCTCCCCACGAGAGCCCGCACCCGCCGACGCAGACGAGGCATCCGCGGCGTCGACGACGATCACGCTGACGCTCGCCCCGGACACCGCGGGGCACCGCTTCGACGCCGCGCTGGCGCGAGCGCTGCCGCAGTATTCGCGCAGCCGCCTGCGACTGTGGATCGACGCCGGGCGCGTCGCGATCGACGATCGGGTTGCGGAGGCCACGCGGAAGGTCTGGGGAGGCGAGCGCGTCGTCGTGCGCGCCACGACGGACACCGGCGAAGCGGCGCTCGTCCCCGAGCCGATCGGCCTCGCGATCGTCCACGAGGACGACGCGCTGCTCGTCGTCGACAAGCCGGCGGGGCTCGTCGTGCATCCCGGCGCGGGAAACCGGGGCGGCACGCTGCAGAACGCGCTCCTGCATCATGCGCCGCAGCTCGCGACGGTGCCGCGCGCGGGGATCGTCCATCGACTCGACAAGGACACGAGCGGCCTGCTCGTCGTGGCGAAGACGATCATCGCGCAGACGGCCCTCGTGCGGCAGCTCGCAGCGCGCACCGTGAAACGCCAGTACCAGGCGCTGGCGACGGGCGACATCCCCCGTGGCGGCGTGATCGACGCGCCGATCGGACGTCACCCGACGCGACGCACCACGATGGCGGTCGTCGCCACCGGCAAGCCCGCCCGCACGCATTACGAAGTCGTCGAGCGCTTCGGGACCGCAACGCTCCTCGCCTGCCGGCTCGAAACCGGCCGCACGCACCAGATCCGCGTGCACCTCGCTTCGCTCGGTCATCCGCTCGTCGGCGATCCCGCGTACGGAAAGCGCGGGTCCCTTGCGTTCGCTCGGCAAGCGCTGCACGCGGCGCGACTCGGGCTGATCCACCCGGCGACCGGCAGGACCTGCGAATGGCACTCGGCGCTGCCGCGCGATTTCGCCTCGCTGCTCGAATCGCTGCGGAACGAGCCGCCATCCGCATGACCGTGGCGGCATTGTCCCCACTTGCGCGGCAAATCGCGGCCGTCGGCCTCGACTGGATCGTGCCGGATTGGCCGGTGCCTCCCGACGTGCGAGCGCTTGTGACGACGCGCAATGGCAGCGTCGGTCCCAGGCTGTTCGGCACGATGAACCTCGGAGCAAGCACGGGCGACACGACCGATACGCTTACCGAAAGCCGCCGTTTGCTGCAAGCCTTCCTGCCCGCGGAACCGCGCTGGATGCGGCAGGTCCACGGCACCGTCGTCGCCATCCACGGCGCGCAGGCAGATGTCACACCCGTGGAGGCGGACGCGGCGGTCACGCGCGAGCCCGGAGTTGTCTGCGCCGTGCTCACCGCCGACTGCCTCCCCGTCATGCTCGCCGATCGCCACGGGACCGCCGTCGGCGTCGCACATGCCGGATGGCGCGGACTTGCCGCCGGCGTACTCGAGCGCACGGTCGCGGCGTTTGTCCAGATTGGCGTGCGCGCGGACGACCTCGTCGCATGGCTGGGCCCGGCGATCGGCCCGGCGGCCTTCGAAGTGGGCGCCGACGTCCTGGACGCGTTCGACGCGCGAAATCGCGCTGCCGACGCATGTTTCCTCAGCAGCGGGCCAGGCAAGTGGCACGCCGATCTCTTCGGCATCGCGCGACGGCGGCTCGCCGAGTGCGGAGTGACGTCGGTCGGCGGCGGCGGAGTCTGCACGCACAGCGACTCCGCGCGTTTCTACTCGTGGCGCCGCGACCGCGACGGCGGCCGCATGGCGGCGCTCGCGTGGCTCGCGCCGGAGGAGCCCGCGCCGCACGTATAATCCGGCGCTCCCCGCGTGACGACCCGTGTCGCTCGGCACCCCTTTCCGACCCTCTTGAACGTCCTCGCAGAAATCATCATCGCGGCGCTCTTCGGCGGCGTGCTCGCCACCGTCGCGGCCGCCGGCACGCTGGCGCTGCACCCGTCGTGGATCTCGCGCCTTGTGTCGTTCGCGGTCGGTGCGCTTCTCGGGGCCGTTTTCCTCGAGATGCTGCCTCACGCGCTTGCGGAGAGCGACCCGGAGCGCGTCATGGTCACCGTGCTGATCGGGTTGCTCGCCTTCTTTGCGCTGGAGAAGCTCGTGCTCTGGCGCCATGCGCACGGGCACGACCGTCACGACGATGACGCGCAGGAGACCGAACACGCCCATGCGATGCACTCGCACGGCGGCGCCGACCAGGGCCGATCGGGACTCATGATCCTGATCGGCACCAGCGTGCACAACTTCTGCGATGGCGTCGTGATCGCCGCTGCGTTTCTCGCCGATGCGAAGCTCGGCGTCGCGGCGACGGTGGCGATCGTCGCGCACGCGGTGCCGCAGCAGGTCGGCGACTTCGCGGTCCTCGTCCACTCCGGGTACACGCGCGTACGGGCGTTTGCGTACAACGTCGCGGTAGGCGTTGCCACGCTGCTGGGCGCTCTGGCCGGCTACTTCGCGCTCGCCGGCATGCAGCAGATGCTGCCGACGGTGCTCGCGATCGCCGCCGCGAGCCTGCTGTACGTGGCGGTTGCCGATCTGATTCCCAGCCTGCATCGGCGGCCCGAGCCGCTCGAAACGGTGCGCCAGCTTGCGTTGATCGGGCTCGGCGTCGGTGTCATCGCCGTCGCACACGCGTTGCTGGAACATTGACTTCGCGCACGTCGCGCCATTGTCGCGCAGCGTGCGCCGCGTTACCATCCTTTCCCTTCGGCCCTCTTCCGCCTTTCGATGCCCTCCGACGCGCCTGCACGCGAAGAATCGTCAGCGTTGCCCGACCTCGAGCGCGCATGGGCCGATATCGGCGCCCAGTGGACGAATTGGTGGGCACGCGCGGGAGCCGGACTGACGCCTGCCGGCGAACGGTCCTCGCCACCCTTGCCTTTCGCGGGATTCGGCCTCGTCGATCTCGAGGCGCGCGCAGCGCTTGACGCGCGTTACCGGCCGCAATGGGAGGCGCTGTGGCTCGCCGCGCAAGCGGCGCTCGTCGCGCCGCCGGGGGTGCCGCAGGTGCTCCCCGACATCGTCGAATCGCCTTCGGGCGACAACCGCTTCGCCGCACGCGCGTGGCGCGACGTGCCGTATTTTTCGCTGCTTCGGCAGTCGTACCTGCTGGGCAGTGCTTACCTCACCGACCTCGCCAGGCTCGCGCAACTCCCCGCGCAGGACCAGCGGCGCCTCGCGTTCCTGACGCGGCAATATGTCGACGCAATGGCGCCCACGAATTTCGTGGCGACCAACCCGGACGTCATGGAGAGGGCGCTGTCGACCGAGGGGCGAAGCCTTGCGCAGGGCCTCGCCAATCTCGCGGCCGACATCGAGAAGGGCCGCATCTCGATGAGCGACGAGCGCGCGTTCGCGGTCGGCCGGAATCTCGCCGTGACGCCGGGACAGGTCGTCTATCGCAACGACCTCATCGAGCTCATTCAATATGCGCCGACGACGAAACGTGTGCACCGGCGCCCGCTCGTCATCGTCCCGCCGTGCATCAACAAGTACTACATCCTCGACCTGCAGCCGGCGAATTCGTTCGTCCGCTGGGCCGTCGCCCAGGGCCACACGGTATTCATGGTCTCGTGGCGCAACGTTCCGCCGGAGCTGGGAGCACTGGGCTGGGACGACTACCTCGAGCAGGGCGCGCTGACGGCGATTCGCGTGGCGAAGGACATTTCGCGCAGCCGGACGGTCAACGCGCTGGGCTTCTGCGTCGGGGGCACGTTGCTCGCGTGCGCGCTGGCGGTGCTCGCTGCGCGGCGCGATCGCAGCGTCGAGAGCGTGACGTTCCTGACCACGATGCTCGATTTCGCCGATCCCGGCGACATCGGCGTCTACGTGTCGCGCGAACTCCTCGCCGCCCGCGAAGCCTCGCTGATGAGCGGCGAGAGGATCCAGGGGAGCGAGCTCGCCGGTGCGTTCGCGAGCCTGCGCGCCAACGATCTCGTCTGGAACTACGTCGTCCGCAACTACCTCAAGGGCGAAACGCCGCCCGCTTTCGACCTCCTCCACTGGAACGGCGATTCGGCGAACCTGCCGGGTCCGATGTACGTCTATTACCTGCGCAACCTGTATCTCGACAACCGGCTGATCGAGCGCGGCGCGCTGACGATGGCCGGCGAGCGCATCGACCTGTCCGCGGTGACGGCGCCGACCTACGTCTACGCGTCGCACGACGATCACATCGTGCCGTGGCGCTCGGCGTACCGGACCGTCGCGCTGCTGGGCGGCGACGTCACGTTCGTCCTGGGAGCCTCCGGGCACATCGCCGGCGTGATCAATCCGCCGGACAAGGAACGCCGTCACCACTGGACGAACGATCTCGTCACCGACAGCCCGGACGACTGGCTCGTGCGCGCAGATCGCCATCCCGGAAGCTGGTGGACGAATTGGGCGGCGTGGCTCGAGACGCACGGCGGCGCGTGGAGGCATGCGCCGCGCACGGCAGGCAACGCGTCGTTTCCCGCGCTGGCTCCTGCGCCGGGACGGTACGTCCTCGAATCGGGCGGCGCAAGCGCGGCCGTTGCCGAAACCGGTCCGCTGCGCGACGCCGCCTGAGCAGTCTCGGCGGCGGTCTCGCCGCCGCCGTCGTCCGGATTGCGCAATCGCCCCCCGCATTGCGGGCTGGGTTAAGATTGGAACCGAACCGTTCCGCCGCATGCAACGGGTCCGTCCCGACCCGGGCGTGCCATCACGCAATGCCGGTGCGAACGGCGGCAGGATCACGCCAACGAGGAGGGGGAAATGCCATTGAAGATATCGCGCGTTGCGCTCGTCACGGGCGGCATGGGCGGGCTCGGCGAAGCCATCTGCATCAAGCTCGCGGCGCTGGGCTACAAGGTCGTCACCACGCATTCGCCCGGCAACACCAAGGCGAAGGAGTGGCTCGAGAGCATGAACAAGATGGGCTACGGATTCCGCGCGTATCCGTGCGACGTCGCGGACTACGATTCGTGCGTGACCTGCGCCGCGCAGGTCGTGAAGGAGGTCGGCCCGATCGACGTCCTGATCAACAACGCCGGCATCACCCGCGACACGACTTTCAAGAAGATGGACCGCGTCAACTGGGACGCCGTGATCAAGACCAACCTCGACTCCTGCTTCAACATGACGAAGCAGGTCTGCGACGCGATGGTCGAGCGCGGCTGGGGAAGGATCATCAACATTTCGTCGGTGAACGGCCAGAAGGGCGCATTCGGCCAGGTCAACTACTCCGCGGCCAAGGCCGGCATGCACGGGTTCACGAAGGCGCTCGCGCTCGAAGTCGCGCGGAAGGGCGTAACGGTGAACACCATCTCGCCGGGGTACATCGGAACGAAGATGGTGATGGCGATACCGCAGGAAGTGCTCGACACCAAGATCATTCCGCAGATCCCGATGGGCCGGCTCGGCAAGCCCGAGGAAGTCGCCGGGCTGGTCGCCTACCTGTCGAGCGACGAAGCGGCGTTCGTCACCGGCGCGAACATCGCGATCAACGGCGGCCAGCATATGTTCTAGCAAGCGACCCGGGCGAGTCGACGCGAAGTGGACGACAGCACGGCAGTGAATCGCCCTGACGTCGGGGACTCGACCGGCGTCGATCGCGCGGCGGTCCCGACGCTTCCGCCGGCACTAGACGGCGGCTGCGAGAACGGCCGCCGCGAATTGCGTCGACCCGCGGATTCCGATGGGTATGCAGCCGGAAAGCAGCAGCGCCAGCCCTACGCAGATCATTGTTCTCATTCGGCCCTCCCGCGGTGCGCGGTGCCGGCACGCTCAAGGCGTGGCGAAAATTCGATACGCGGTGCGCGCCTCGCAACACTATAAACGATTGGCCCCGCCACAGGCTGCGAAGGAGACATCATGCGTGCCCGAATTTCCAGTCGAATGGATGGCGGCGATTCTCGCGGCGTTGGCTGTCACGCTGCCAGCGGCCGCGCAGGACGCCTATCCGTCGAAACCGATCTCGATGATCGTCCCGTTCCCGCCGGGCGGCGTCGCGGACATCGTCGGGCGCCCGCTCGCGGACGCGATGGGTCGCACGCTCGGCGTGCCCGTCATCGTCGAGAACAAGGCCGGCGCCGGCGGCGGCATCGGCATGGGTTACGTCGCGAAGGCGAAGCCCGACGGATACACGGTGCTGCTGGCACTGTCGTCGATTTCGATACTGCCGGAAGCCGACAAGGTGACCGGTCGCGCACCGATGTACCAGTTTCGCGATTTCGTTCCTATCGCGCGCTTCACCGCGGACCCGACCGTGCTGGCGGTGCGCGCCGATACCCCGTGGAAAACGCTCGCCGAATTCGTCGCCGATGCGCGCCAACGCCCGGGCGCGATCAGCTACGGCTCGTCGGGCAACTACGGCACGATGCACGTTCCGATGGAGATGTTCGGCGCGAGCGCCGGCATCAAGATGCTGCACGTCCCTTTCACGGGGGCCGGACCTGCCGTCATCGCGCTGCTCGGCGGCAACATCGACGCTGTTTCATCGGGCCCTTC
Organism: uncultured beta proteobacterium; assembly: GCA_963726765.1. Classification (GTDB taxonomy): domain Bacteria; phylum Pseudomonadota; class Gammaproteobacteria; order Burkholderiales; family Casimicrobiaceae; genus CAIWHR01. The sequence continues at coordinate 533,463 of CAVSDH010000006.1, forward strand.
GACCGTCATCCAGCACGTCAAGGCGGGCAAGCTTCGCGTGCTGGCAACGTGGGGCGACAAGCGGCTTGCCTCGATGCCTGACGTGCCGACGCTGACCGAGTCCGGCTATCCCGTCGTGTTCACGCAGTGGACCGCGCTGTTCGTGCCCGCGGGCACTCCCGAGCCCGCCATCGCGAAGCTCCGTGATGCGGCGCGCCTGTCTGTCGCCGATTCCAAGTTCGTGGCAGCGATGGCGACTGTCGATACGCCGATCCAGTATCTCGATGCGCCGGAACTGCAGAAGTTCTGGGACGCCGACAACCAGAAGCTTGGCGACGCCGTCCGACGGATAGGGAAGGTCGAGTGAGCAGAGGGCGCCCTGACAACTCGATATTCCTCGATCCTCGCAGAATGGTGCAGGGCGCGAGTTGCGGCGCGCGCCTATTCCGCGCGCACGTAAAGTCCCGGTGCGTCGCCCACTATTCGATAACCTGCCGTCGGCGCGCCCAGATCAGGCGGTGCAACGGTCGGACCCGAGTGTGCATCGAGCCAGGAAACCCACTCGGTCCACCACGAACCCTCGCGCAACGGCGTTTCAGCGACCCACGCTACCGGATCGATGTAGGGAGCGCCGCCCGGCTTCGTCGCGATGCGGTAATGGCGATTGGCGTGGCCGGGTTCCGAGACGATTCCCGCATTGTGTCCGCCATTGGTCAGCGCGAACGTGATGTCGGTGTCGGTGAGCAGATGAATCTTGTAGACCGACTGCCACGGCGCCACGTGATCGAGTTCGGTTCCTACGGCAAAGACCGGCATCCGGATGGCGTTGAGCGCGACGGGCCGCCCGCCCGCCCGAAGGCGCCCCTCGGCCAGGTCGTTGTCGAGGAACAGCCGCCGCAGGTATTCGCTGTGCATTCGATACGGCATGCGCGTCGCGTCCGCGTTCCACGCCATCAGGTCGGACATCGGCGCGCGGTCGCCCAGCATGTAGTCGCGCACGAGCCGCGACCAGACAAGATCGTTCGAGCGCAGCATCTGGAACGCCCCGGACATCTGCTTGGTGTCGAGGAACCCTTGCTCCCACATCATGTCTTCGAGAAAGCTCAGCTGGCTCTCGCTGATGAAGAGCGTCAGCTCGCCGGCTTCCGTGAAATCGGCCTGCGCGGCGAAGAAACTCGTCGACTTCAATCGCCGGTCGCCGTCGCGCGACATCGCGGCGGCCGCGATCGCGAGCAGCGTGCCGCCCAGGCAATAGCCCGCGGCGTGCACCGGCGCTCCGTCGGTGATCGCTGACACCGCGTCGAGCGCGGCCATGACTCCGAGTTGCCTGTAATCCTCGAGCGACACGTCGCGATCCTCGGGACCCGGGTTCTTCCAGGAGATGATGAACACCGTGTAGCCGCGCGCGACGAGGTAACGTACCAGCGAGTTCGGCGGCGACAAATCGAGGATGTAATACTTCATGATCCAGGCGGGGACGATCAGCACGGGTTCGGGCCGCACGCCGGCCGTCTGCGGGGCATACTGGATCAGCTCGATGAGGCGGTTGCGGTAGACCACCTTGCCAGGCGTGATCGCGACGTCGCGCCCGGGTTCGAATTTCTCCGCTCCCACGGGCTTGCGCCCGCCGAGCGCACGCTCCCAGTCCTCGACAAAATTCTGCGCGCCCCGCACGAGGTTCATCCCGGATTCCTTGCGTGTTCGCTCCAGGATTTCCGGGTTGGTCAGGAGGAAATTCGACGGCGAGAACACATCGAGGATCTGTCGCGCCGCAAAGGCGACCATGTTCTCGTCCCTTCTGGTGATGCCGCGCACGCCGGTGCACGCGTTGTGCCACCACTGCTGCTGCAACAGGAAGGACTGGTAGTAGAGGTCGAACGGCGGCGCGCGCCACGCCTCGGCGACAAAGCGCCGGTCCTGCGGCAGCGGCACGATGCATGGCTCCGTGCCATCCGTGCCAAACATGCGCCGGCTCGCGTAGTTGGCGAGCCGCATCGCCTTCTTGAATCCCTTTTCGATCAGCTGTGCCCGCTTGCCGGGCGAGAACGCGAGATGCGCGGCCCAGTCCGCGCCCGCGCCGACCAGCGCCATCGGCGACAGGCCGGCGGTGAAGCGCGCCGTCGCCGCGTGGATCGACCTGTCGACAATTTCGGCAAATGCCGTCGCCGCGTAGGAATCGCGCGCGAATGACGGCTCCGGTGGCGGGGTCGCCTCAACCGCCAGCGCGCGTCGCCGTTGCGTTACCGCAGTCGCCTTCGGAACCCGTCCGCTCCGCAGGCGGTCGCGGGTCGGGGGCCGCGACGAGGACACGCCTCCGTTTCGACTCACCCCTTCCGTGCCATGGCGCCCGCGTCGTTCGTCGTTCATCGCGACCGTGACGCGCACGTCATCGACGCGTCTGAAATTCGCGCTGCCTGCCGTGCGCGGCGAGTAGGGCGAGCTCGGACAGCTGGGAAGCGAGATGCGGCAGCAGGTCGTCGACGCTGACGATCCCCGCCAGCGTTCCGCTCTCGTTCAAAACCGGATCCGGCGCACGCCCTTTGCGGACATCAGCCGGATCGTATCCGCGCAACTCTCGCGCCCCTCGACGGTCACGAGGCGTCCCGCCAGGAGCAGGTCGCCCAGCGTGATCACCTTCGTGTCGAGGCCGGGCGCGACGACCTCGACCACGATGTCGCGGTCGGTAACGATGCCGATCGGGATCCGGTCGTCACCCAACTGGTCCACGACGATCACGTCGCCGACGTGATGGTGGCGCATCAGATCGGCGGCATCCGAAACCGTGGTTTCGCGCGTGGCGCACACGACATTGCGGTTGCAGACGTCCTTGATCAGCATTGTTTCACCTTCGCAAAAGCGGGTCGACCCATGTCTGGCCGATTCACCCGCAATGGCGCGACCATGGATCGTGCTTCGGCGCACTTCACATTCCTGCGCGTCGCGCTTCGACGCTATCGCTTCATGATAGTGCAACGGGAATGCGCACCGTTGATCCTGGTCAAGCCACATTGATCGAACATGACGGATGCTTGTAACAGTAGGAGAATCGGATGCGGTTTCGTGACCGCAATGAAGCAGCTGAAATGCTTGCCGACGCGCTGCTGGAATGGCGCGGAAGCCATCCTCTTGTTTTCGCAATCCCCAGGGGCGCCGTGCCGATGGCACGGATCATCGCCGAACGCCTTGGCGGCGATCTCGACGTCGTGCTGACGAGGAAGCTCGGCGCGCCGGGAAATCCCGAGTTCGCGATCGGCGCCGTCGACGAGTCCGGCAGGTCATTCCTGACCGACTTCGCGCGAATTGCCGGCGCCGATCAGCGCTACATCGAGCAGGCCGTTGCCGCGGAGACCGAAGTGATGCGTCGCCGTCGCGCGCAGTACACTTCGGTGCGGCCGCCACTCGATCCAGCGGATCGCATCGTGATCGTCGTCGACGATGGCCTCGCGACCGGCGCCACGATGCAGGCCGCGCTGCACGCGTTGCGTGCCCGTCACCCGAGATGGCTGATTTGCGCAGTGCCAGTGGCTTCGGGCGAGGCGGTTGACAACGTGAGCGTGGCGGCCGACGAAGTCGTCTGCCTGCAGACGCCTGCCGACTTCCGCGCGGTGGGCCAGTTCTACCTGAACTTTCCGCAAGTCGACGACGACGAGGTCATTTCGGTCCTGCGCACAGCGGCGGGAGAGCGCACTGCCACCCTGCGTCGCGAAGGCGGGTGAGCAATGACCTCGAACATCGAGCGGGCCGCGCGCGATTACGTGCGGCACGACGGGCCGGCCGGCCTGACAAAACTTGAGACAGTGCACGGTCCGCTGGCGGAGACCGTGGAAGGCCTCACAGGAGGCGGGGGAACGAACGTGTCCGCCCGATTCCTCGGCAAGTAGGTGATGCCCGCTGCGCCGGCGCAAGGCGCCCGGTGCGTCGTGCGTTCTCGCTTCGACGCGGATCGGCCGACGAAAGGATGAGTGGCACGGGTCGGCAACGCATTGACGGACCGACATTGGCAACGATTGGCCGATTCGTCCGAGCGAGGTGAGTCATGGATCCGCCGCGCGACGCTGGAGCATTCGAAAGGTGGGATCCCGTCCGTTTCTCGCTTGCGGGGCTGAAGGTGATCACTTCGGCGTCGAATATTGTTGGACGCGGCGCGCGGTCCGCTCGGCCAAAAAAAACCCCCGGAGTTACCCGGGGGCTGGAGGCTGTATCTCTCAGGAGGAGGAGAAAGATACAGAAGGAGACGTCACTTGCCACGTTGGGTCGGGACCCGGGCTTTCAAGCCCTTCCCTACATGGACCACGCGCGTTGCCGCGGCGTGTTCCTGTCCCTTCGTTCACGCCACCGGCAAGTCGCAGCCGGCGGCGCTTTGGTTCCGTTACTTACGCGGCGCGACGGCCCTTCGGGGCAGCCTTCGACGCGTTGGCGGCGGCAGCGCGCATCGACGCATCGGCCAGGTTCACGACTTGCTTCGACGCCTTCTGGAACTGGTCGAACGCAGCGGTCGTCGCGGCAACCGTCGAGCGGAGCGCGTTGAAGCCCGCATCCGAACCGGCCGGCGCGGCCTTGCTGGCCTTGTCGACCCACGACGCGATGCCCTTCGAATACGCGGACCACGCTTCTTCGGCGAACGCCGAATATTGCGCTTGCGCTTCCGACGCCATCTCGTAGAGGCTCTTCGAGTAGACCATCGCGGTCTGCACGCCGGACTCGGCGTACTTGGTGCGCAGGGCGATCAGGTCCTGCACGTCCTTGACCGACGTCGTCGCGGTGGCGCCTTCGACGCCTTGCGCCAGCATGACCTTGGCCGCATCGATGTTGAGGCGGGCGAGCTTCTCGGCGTTTTCGATCGCGAGCGCGGCGAGCTTGGTGGCTTGCGCGACGCTGGCCTTGTTGAGTTCGGCGAATTGTTCGGTTGCGTTGTACATGGCGTTACCTTTCATCGTCAGTTAAGCGGTCGGCACCCGACCGGGTGATCAATCTGGATGCGCCGCCTGCCTGTCCGGAAGCGCTTTCGCCTCCTCGGTGGCACGCAATTGCTGCATCGCACAAAACTCATTGTAGGGACGCCAAAGCCCGAAGTCAAGGGTTTTTTGCTGCATCGCACCAAGTCTGGGGAATCGGACGTTCCTGAAATTCAAACATCCGATAAATCAGCGGGTTATAATAGCCCCCTCGATTTCAGGGAGGCCGGCATGTCCGAGACCCCACGCACGATCAAGAAGTACCCGAACCGGCGTCTCTACGACACCGCGAGCAGCGGGTACATCACGCTCGCCGACGTCAAGCAGATGGTGCTGGAGAACATCGAGTTCCAGGTCATCGACGCCAAGACCGGCGACGACCTGTCCCGCACGATCCTGCTGCAGATCATCCTGGAGGAAGAGGCCGGCGGCATGCCGATGTTCAGTTCCGAGATGCTGGCGCAGATGATCCGCTTCTACGGCAGCGCCCAGCAGACGATCATGGGCAGCTACATCGAACAGAACGTGAAGGCGTTCCTCGCGATCCAGAAAAAGCTGCAGGACCAGGCAAAGCAGATCTACGGCGACAAGATGATGCTCACGCCCGACCTGTGGAAGCAATTCATGCAGATGCAGGCGCCGGCGATGCAGGGAATGCTCGGCAACTACCTCGAGCAGAGCGCCAAGCTGTTCATGGACATGCAGCAGCGGATGCAGGACCAGACCCGCGGCATGTTCGCGGCATTCCCGTTCCCGAATTTCGGTGCTCCGCAGCAAGGCGCACCGGACGAGGACAAGAAGCGCTGACGACGCGCACGCGCCGCAGCACGCGCAACACGCCGCCAGTCTTGCTGCGGCGCACTTCAACGCATTGCGCACTCATGCGCCGCCCGCCACGATCGCCGGTGCGCGGACACCGACCCGTGCCGATGACCGCCCGATGAGCTCGCCCAAGCCCGGAACTGCACACCATGTGCGGCAGGCGCCCGCCGCTGCCCCGCGCGTGGGCTTCGTGTCGCTCGGCTGCCCGAAGGCACTGGTCGACTCCGAGCAGATCCTGACGCAGCTCAAGGCCGAAGGCTACGACATCGCGCCGACCTACGACGGCGCCGACATGGTCGTCGTCAACACCTGCGGCTTCATCGACGCGGCGGTGGCAGAGTCGCTGGACGCGATCGGCGAAGCGATCTCCGAGAACGGCAAGGTCATCGTCACCGGCTGCCTTGGCGCCAAGGACGGCGGCGCATTCGTCCGCACGGCGCATCCGAAAGTGCTCGCCGTCACCGGTCCGCACGCGACGGCGGAAGTGATGGCGGCCGTCCATCTGCATCTTCCCAAGCCGCACGATCCGTTCGTCGATCTCGTGCCGAAGCAAGGAATCAAGCTGACACCGCGCCACTACGCGTACGTGAAAATCAGCGAAGGCTGCAATCACCGCTGCACGTTCTGCATCATTCCCGCGATGCGCGGCGACCTCGTCAGCCGGCCGATCGGCGAGGTGCTTGCCGAAGCGGAACGGTTGTTGCAAGCGGGCGTCCGAGAATTGCTGGTCGTCTCGCAGGACACGAGCGCCTACGGTGTCGACGTCCGTTACCGCACCGGCTTCTGGCGCGGGCGGCCGGTAAAGACGCGGATGACGGAACTCGCGACTGCCCTCGACGCCCTCGGCCGCGAGCACGGCGCGTGGGTGCGCCTCCACTACGTCTACCCGTATCCGCACGTCGACGACACGATCGAGCTGATGACGGCCGACCCGGCAAAGGGCGGGCTCCTCCCCTATCTCGACGTGCCGTTCCAGCACGCGTCGTCGCGCATCCTCAGGCTGATGAAGCGTCCGGCGAATGCGGAAGGCACGCTGCGCCGCATCGAGGCATGGCGCGCGGCACGGCCGGACATCGTGATCCGCAGCACGTTCATCGTCGGTTTTCCGGGCGAAACCGAACGCGAATTCGACGAGCTCCTGGCTTTCCTCGATGCCGCCCAACTCGACCGGGTGGGCTGCTTCGCGTATTCGCCTGTCGACGGCGCCACGGCCAATGCGTTGCCCGACCCGGTGCCCGAGGACGTGAAGGAGTACCGCCGCGCGAGGTTCATGACGGCGCAGGCGAAGATCAGCACGCTCCGGCTCGCGCGTCGCGTCGGGCAGACGACGACCGTGCTTGTCGACGCGCACGACGGCGAGACCGCGATCGCTCGTTCCGCTGCCGACGCGCCGGAGATCGACGGCACGGTCCGCGTTTCGTCGGGCCGCAGTCTCAAGGCGGGCGCGTTCGCGCGCGTGACGATCACCGGCGCAAGCGAGCACGATCTGACCGCACGCATCGCGCGGTAGCCACGGCGCTGCGCTTGCTTTACGCGGGTCCGGTGCCGTAACGGGTTGGGCGTCCCTGCAATCCTCACTCAGGCGGCAGGACCGATGCGGAACACCGGGTAGTCGCCTGCGATTGCTTCGAAGTCGGAGACCGGCGCGTCGTGCGGGACCGGAAGATGGTTGCGGCCGCTTGTGGCGACCTGGCACCATGCCTTGAGGATCGTTGCACGCTCCGAACGTGGGATCTCCGCAAGCAGGACCGGTCGGGAGCGACCGCGCTTTATCGACGCCTTGCCACCCGCGGCACGCACGTTTTGCACCCACTCCGAACCGTCCCCGAGCATCGAGACAAGGTATCGCTGGCCCTGGTACGTGGCGACGACTAGGATGTTTGCGCAATCGCGACCGCTGCTCCTGTCCTTCGTCTGCAGCGTGATCAAAAGATCCGAGACCAGGCCAAGTCCGGATACCCAGGCGTACGCCCTGTTCCAAATTCTGCCGAGGCGCGTCGGGCGCCACCCTCGGTAGAAGTAGCGCAGGTAACCGGTTCGCTCGGCCGGATCTTCGTGCTGGGGCATCGGAACAGTGAGAGTCTGGGTACCCGCTCCTGACGCCCCAAAGTGATCAAGGGGGCGCTGGCGCCTGAGTTTCGATTGCTATTGCCGACAGCCGGCCCGATGGGTCAAAAAAGCGATCAGTTCTCAGTGTGTCATTCCAATGTCCGCACGACAATCCCCGCAAGACATTCGCCATCAGCGAGCGAAGATCACACACCACCGGCCGAATCGGGTCCGGGGCATGGGTGCGTGAACGACGGCCGGCCACCCGAACCAGACTTCCGCATGCACCGGCGCGGCGGCCCGTCGACTAGATCTCGACCCGCGTCCCCAATTCCACGACCCGGTTGGCCGGAATATTGAAGAAGTCCGCGGCGCTCCCGGAATTGCGCGCCATCGCGGCGAACATGCGGTGCCGCCACTGTGCCAGCCCCGTCTCCGTTTTTCCCGGGACGATCTGCTCGCGCGACAGGAAATACGTCACCGCCATGGGTTCGGCCTGCAGTCCCGCAGGTGCGCAAAGCTCCAGTGCGAGCCCGATATCCGGTTGTTCCATGAAGCCATAACGCGCACTGACCCGCCAGCAATCGTCGATCAGACGGTCGCACGCGACCCGATGGTCGGTTCCCACCCACGGAACTTCGCGGTATTCGACGGTCAGAAAAACATTCCGCTCATGGAGAACTCCATAGTGCTTGAGGCTGTGCAGCAGCGCGTTGGGCGTGGCATCCGGGCTCGACGTAAGAAACACGGCGGTACCGGGCACACGCTGAGGCGGGTTCAGGAAGAGCGCCTTCAGGAACCCCGACAGAGGCGGTGACGAATCGCGCAGGCGTTCCAGCAGCAGCTCGCGTCCGCGACGCCACGTGACCATGATCCCGAAAACGATCAATCCCAATGCGAGTGGGAACCAGCCCCCGTCGAGCACCTTGTGCATGGCCGCGGCAAATAGCGCGGTGTCGACCAGCATGAAGAAGCCCGTCGCGAGCAAGCAGAGCCACAACGGATATCGCCAACCGTAGTGCAGTACGAAGAAAGTCAGAAGGGTCGTGACGAGCATCGTGCCCATCACCGCGACGCCATAGGCCGACGCGAGCCGCGACGAGCTGCCGAATCCCAGGACCGCAGCCGCTACGACCGCCAGCAATATCCAGTTGACGGCCGGAACGTAGATTTGCCCCATCGTCCGCGACGACGTATGCCGGATCGTCATCCGCGGCAGGTAACCGAGCCGGATGGCCTGCTGGGTCAGCGAATACGCACCCGAAATGGTTGCCTGCGAAGCAATGATGGTCGCGGAAGTGGCGAGCACCACCATCGGATAGAGCGCCCAGGCAGGATATGCAAGGTAAAACGGATTTTCGATCGCCCCCGGTTGCGCGATGAGGAGCGCACCTTGTCCGAAATAGTTCAGCACCAGTCCCGGTGCCGCGACACTGAACCACGCGATCCGGATCGCCCGCTTGCCGAAATGCCCCATGTCGGCGTAGAGGGCTTCGGCGCCCGTGACGGCGAGCAGCACCGAGCCCAGGACCATGAACGAAGCGGCGCCGTGTCCCGTCACGAAGTGCAGCGCGTACGTCGGATCGACGGCGTTCAGAATGATCGGGGCCTTCGCGATGTTCCAGAGGCCGACTGCTCCCAGCGAAACGAACCAGAGCGCGCACACCGGACCAAAGAACAAGCCGATGACACCGGTGCCGAACCGCTGGATCATGAACAGCGCAATGAGAATTCCCGTCGAGATCGGCACCACGTAGGGTCTCAACGTCGTAGTGCCCACCTCGAGCCCCTCAACCGCCGAAAGGACCGAGATTGCGGGCGTCAACACTGCGTCGCCATAGAACAGCGATGCTCCGAACACGCCTATCCCGAGGAGCCACGTCCGCAATCGCGGCATGTCGCGCACCGACGAGGCGGCGAGCGCCACCAGCGCCATGATGCCGCCCTCGCCGCGATTGTCGGCGCGGAGCACGAGCGTCACGTACTTGAGGGACACGATGATCATCAGCAGCCAGAATATCGCCGAGACGCCTCCGACGATGTTTTGGGGCGTCAGCGGGATACCGTGGTCGGGATTGAACGTCTCCTTCGCGGCATAGAGCGGGCTGGTGCCGATGTCGCCGTAGACGACACCCAGCGCGAGAAGCGCCAGCGCCGAGGTGGACTGCCGTGCGTGCGATTGCCCGGCATGCTCGGCGAAGGGTTGCGGCAAGTCGATTGGAGTGTTCATCGACGTTCAGCTTAGACTGCCCTGGCCCGACTTTCGCAAACCGCGGCGATTCTTAACGGGAAATTTACGGCCGTCCTGCGTTACAGTTCTGCCATGAACCACAAGCGACCGTGGGTCGGGTATGCCTGGGCGGTGGGCGCTGCCGCGGCCTGCACCTTGGCAGGATTGGCGATGCGTCCGCGTTTCGATCTCGTGAACGTCGCGATGGTCTACCTGGTCGCCGTGGTGATCATCGCGCTGCGCTTCTCGCGCGGTGCCGCGATCGCGGCGTCCGTTTTCTGCGTGGCGGCGTTCGATTTCCTGTTCGTTCCGCCCCGCGGTGCCTTCACCGTGGACGACGTTCAGTATCTGCTGACGTTCGCGATCATGCTGGCGGTGGCGCTGATCATTTCCCGGTTGGTCGAAAGCGTCCGTCGCCAGGCGGCGGCGCAGGCGGCGCTGGCCATCGAGGCTGAAACCGAACGGATTCGCAGCGCGCTGCTGGCTTCGATATCGCATGACTTGCGTACTCCGCTGGCCATCATGACCGGAGCGTCATCGAGTCTCGCGGAGAGCGGGGAGAGATTGAGCGCGGATGAGCGTCGAAGATTGGCGAAGAGCGTCTTCGACCGGGCTCGCGAAATGTCCGAACACGTGACCAAGATCCTGCAGATGACGCGACTCGAAACGGGGGCCATCAGCCTCAACCGGGACTGGGTCGCAATGAGCGAGATCGTTGGATCGGTTCTCGCGCGACTGAGCGAACGCATGTCGGCCCATAGGGTCATCGTGGAGCTGCCCGACGATCTGCCGCTGGTGCGCGTGGACGCAACATTGATCGAACAGGCGCTCGCCAATCTGCTCGAGAACTCCGCGAAGCACACGCCCCCGGGAACCGTGGTGAGGGTGCACGCGAAACGGCGCGCAGAGGAGATCATGGTGACCGTCGAAGACTACAGCGGCGGGCTTTCCGATGCCGATCTCGAGCGTGTCTTTGCCAAGTTTCATCGCGGGTCGGTCGAAGGCGGCGGAACCGACGTGGGCTTGGGACTCGCCATCTGCCGCGCGATTGTTCGCCTGCACGGGGGACAGGCCTCGGCCGAACGCGTGCCCGCCGGCGGAACGGCATTTCGCTTTACGCTTCCGCTGGACGAAGCACCGTCCGCTCCGGTGGAGCCGACGTCGGATTGAGGACGGAAGTCAATGACTGGCCCGGGCCCGACCATCCTCATCGTGGAAGACGAACCGGAGATCCGGCAGTTCCTGCGTGCCACCTTCGGCGTCGAGGTCATTCGACGCATCCGCCAGTGGTCGCCCATGCCGATCATCGTGCTGTCCGCGCGCGCGCAGGAGCGGTCCAAGATCGAGGCACTCGATGCGGGTGCCGACGACTACGTGACGAAGCCGTTCGGCGTCGGCGAGCTGCTCGCGCGCGTGCGCGCGGCGTTGCGGCACGCGGTACGCGCGGGATCGGGCGCGTCCCTTCTGCGCTTCGGGAATGCGGTCGTGGATCTCGAAAAACGTGCGGCAACCCGCGGCGAACAGGAGGTCCACCTGACGCCGATTGAATTCCGGCTGCTGGCGACGCTGGCGAAACACCTTGGAATGGTCGTCACCCATCGGCAGCTCCTCACGGAAGTGTGGGGGCCGACACACGACGGGATACGCATTACTTGCGCATCTACATGAAGCAATTGCGGGACAAGCTCGAGATCGATCCGATCAGACCGCTCCATCTGCTGACGGAGACCGGGGTCGGGTATCGCCTGACCCTCGACGAGTAGTGTCGACGAAAGAGATCGTGATCGCCCGTAGCCCTCACGTCCCCGCGGGCGCCGAAGGCCCGTGCCGGACTCCGGGAGATCGACTCACGCCAGCATCGTCGAGCAGCTGAGCGAGCGACCTTTCCAGTACATGCCGTTGAGGCGCAGCGCGAGCTTGCCCAGCGTGTCGAATTTCTTGCCCGTGATGGTCATGAGGACGGCCGGCCGGCTGCCGTCACCGTCGACGCGCTGAATTTCAGTGCATTCGATGGGTTCGCCCGAGTATTTGACCACGAGAGCCTTGATCTCGTCGTCCGTCGTGTCGGGTGCGATGTTTGCGATCCAGAGTCGTTCCATGTTGCCTCCTTCCGATGTTGCCTACGTGCGCACGCTCACGCCTCGGCCTCCATCACTCGTTTCGAGATTCGTCGCGCCGTCTGTCGGCCTCCTATGGCGATTCGCCCCGGTCGCATCCCCCGGCCGCTCCGCGGCCCGGGGCCCCTGCTCGCAGGCTCACGCCTCGGCCTCCATCACTCGTTTCAAGATTCACCGCGTCGTTTGTCGGCCTCCTATGGCGATTCGCCCCGGTCGCATCCCCCGGCCGCTCCGCGGCCCGGGGCCCCTGCTCGCAGGCTCACGCCTCGGCCTCCATCACCCGGTTCAAGATTCACCGCGTCGTTTGTCGGCCTCCTATGGCGATTCGCCCCGGTCGCATCCCCCGGCCGCTCCGCGGCCCGGGGCCCCTGCTCGCAGGCTCACGCCATTATATTGACCCCACCATCGACGTAGAGCGTTTCGCCGGACAAGCGCCGCGCATACGGCGTCGCGAGATAGGCGCACGTGAAGCCAACGTCCATGATGTCGACCAGCTCACCGATCGGCGCGCGCTGCGCGGCTTCGGTGAGCAGCAGGTCGAAATCCTTGAGGCCGGACGCCGCGCGCGTCTTGAGCGGGCCCGGTGAAATCGCGTGAACGCGGATGCCTTGGCCGCCGAGCTCGTAGGCGAGGTAGCGGCAGCAGGCCTCGAGCGCGGCCTTCACCGGCCCCATCACGCTGTACGTCGGCACCACCTTGTTGGCGCCGTGGTAGCTCATCGCGAACATCGTGCCGCCGTTTTTCATCAGCGGGGCGGCGAGTCGCGCCATCCGGACGAACGAATGGCACGAGACGTCCATCGCCTTGGCAAAACCGTCGGCGGAACAATTGAGGAGCCCGCCCTGCAAGTCCGCCTTGGGCGCGAAGGCAATCGAATGCACGAGGATGTCGAGCTCGCCCCATTCGCGGCCTATGGCGTCGAACGCGGCTTCGAGCTGCCCCGGAATTGCGACATCGAGCGGAAGGAAGAGCGGGGCCGCAATCGATTTCGCCAGCGGTTCGACGTGCGGCCGCGCCTTGTCGTTGAGATAGGTGATCGCGACGTGCGCACCAAGCTCGTGAAAGGCCTTCGCGCAGCCCCAGGCAATCGAGCTGTCGTTCGCGACACCGACGACCAGTGCCTTCCGATCCTTGAGGACCGGGCGCGGGACTTCCGGGACCATGTTCGCCTTTCCTTCAGCGAGCCGCGAGCACGCGCCGCGTGTGCCGCGCGATCATCAGCTCTTCGTTGGTCGGCACCGCCCACGCGGCAACCCGGCTCGCCGCCTTGGTGATGCGGGGGCCGTTCGTCTCGTTGGCGGCGCGATCGAGGTTCACGCCCAGCCACGCGGCGTCGGTGCAGACGCGCGCACGCAGGCGGTGGCTGTGCTCGCCGATGCCCGCGGTGAACACGATGGCGTCGATGCCGCCGAGTGCCGCCGCCAGCGAGCCCAGCTCCCTCCCGATCCGATAGACGAAAAGGTCAATCGCGGCCTTCGCGGCCGGTTCGGTGCTCGACTCCAGCATGCGCATGTCACTCGAGATGCCGGAAACGCCGAGCAGACCCGATTCCTGGTAGATCAGCTTTTCGATGGCGCGGGCGTCCATCCCGAGCTCGTCCATCAGATAGAGAATCACGCCGGGATCGAGATTGCCGCAGCGCGTCCCCATCGGCAGGCCGTCTGCCGCGGTAAAGCCCATCGTGCTCGCGACGCTGCGGCCGGCGTCGATCGCGCACATGCTGGCACCGTTGCCGAGGTGCAGCACGATGGTCTTGCCGGCGGCCGCGCGCGCGTCGTACTCCGGCAGAACGTGCGCGATGTATTCGTAGGACAAGCCGTGAAATCCGTAGCGGCGCACACCGCGATCCGTGATGACCTTCGGAAGGGCGAACGCCTGCGCCACCGGCGGTTGCCCGCGATGGAAGGCCGTGTCGAAGCAGGCGACCTGCGGCAGCGCCGGCGTGCGCTCGAGCAGCACCCTGATCGGCGCAAGATTGTGCGGTTGGTGCAGCGGCGCCAGTGGAATGTATTTTTCGAGCGCCGCGAGCCGTGTGGCGTCGACGCGAACGGGCTCGCCGAACTCGAGGCCGCCATGGACCACGCGGTGACCGACGGCGACGAGACGATGCTCGGCAAGCTCGGTGCGCAGGAACGCGACGAGATGATCGAGCGCGCCGTCGTGCCCGATCCGCGCGCCTTGGCTCCAGGTCTTTTCGCCGAGCACCCGGCCTTCCGCATTTTTCGCGACGAACCGCGGTGAGGTGTAGAGCCCCTCCGCCTGGCCGCGCGCCGACAGCGCGAGGTCGCCGTCGGTTGCGGTGAACAGCGAGAACTTGATGCTCGACGAACCCGCGTTGAGGACGGCGATCGCATCCATCGCGTCAGCCCACCACCTTGCCGCCGGCGTCGCGCCGCGCCTTCGCGACCAGCACCGCCACCGCGCACGAGGCGAGGCGTGTCATCACCGAATCGGCGCGGCTCGTGAGGATGACCGGGACCCGCGCGCCGAGCACGATGCCGGCGGCGTCGGCGCCGGCCATGAACGAGAGGCTCTTCGCGAGCATGTTGCCCGATTCGAGGTCCGGGACCACCAGCACGTTGGCGCGCCCCGCAACCGGCGAATCGATCTTCTTGATCGCGACCGACTCGAGGCTGATCGCGTTGTCGAGCGCGAGCGGACCATCGACGATCGCACCGGTGATCTGCCGCCGGTCCGCCATCTTGCAGAGGGCCGCGGCCTCGACCGTCGACGGGATGCCCGGATTGACGGTTTCCATTGCCGACAGGATCGCCACGCGCACTTCCTTGAACTGCAGCGCGTGCGCGAGGTCGATCGCGTTCTGGACGATGTCGACCTTTTCCGCCAACGTAGGAGCGATGTTCACCGCCGCGTCCGTGACGATCAGCGTTTCGGCGTAGGTCGGGACGTCCATCACGAAGCAGTGGCTGACGCGGCGCGCCGTGCGCAGTCCGGTCTCGCGCCGGACCACGGCGCCCATCAGCTCGTCGGTGTGCAGGCTGCCTTTCATCAGCGCTTCGGCCTTGCCCTCGCGCACCAGCGCAACGGCCCTGTCGGCGGACTCGTGGCTGTGCAGGGCATCGACGATCGGCATTCCTGCGATGTCGATGGCGTATTCCTTCGCGACCGCCTCGATCCGTGACCGCGGACCGACCAGAATCGGCGCGATGAGTCCGATTCTGGCGGCGTCTGCGGCGCCACGCAGCGAGCTCTCGTCGCACGGATGCGCGACCGCCGTAGGCGTCGGCGGAAGCGACTTGCAGAAATCGAGCAGTCGCTGGTACTTCTCGTGCGCGCGTTCCATTGCGGATTCTCTCCTAGGCAGCGAGGCGCCGGGCCTTCAAGGGCCGTTTCTTCGGCGGCTTCCTCGCCACTCGGGTGGCGGGCACGGCACGACGACCGCGCTTCGACTTGACGTGCAGCGCTTCACCGAGGTTCTCGAGGATCGCAACCTGTTCGGACGTCGGCTTCACCTGCCGCATGCGTTCGTCGGCCAGCAGCCGTCGGACAAGCGTTATCAGTCGCTCCCGGTCGCCGGGATCCCGGAGCAGGATCGGCAGCGTGGCGGCAGCCCGCTCCGGTTCATAGCGCACGATGATGTCCTGCTCGCCGCGAATTCGCCGCCACTGCTCCGGTTCGACATCGGGCAGGAGATCGCGGTATTCGGCGGCGAGTTCACGCTTCAATGCGAGCCGCGCAAGCGGCAGCGGCGCACCCCGCCTTGCGAGCAACGCACCCACGCGGGCGAGCGCCTCCGCATAGCCGCCGTCCTCGATCGCCGCCAATGCCTCCTTGACGAACGGCAGGTCGCGCGGCTCCGCGACGCCTTCAGCGGTGCGCGCTTCGGCCTCGTGCTTGTCGGCGAGATACAGCGAGAACACGTTTCCGTAGATCTGGAAGAATTGCGCTTCGCTGGTCGCGTCGCGAATGGCGCGGTAGTAGTCAAGCGACGCGCTGATCGCCTCGGAGACCATCGCCTCGACCTTGCGCGCCGGTGCGTCGGCATCGACCGGCACGCGTTGCGCCTTGACGGCCTTGCGCCGCGGGCCCGAGCCAGGCGAGCCAGGGATTGAGATCCGAGAACGCCCAGCGCTGGAAGCGCAGCGGATGGAACTGCCGCGAGAGCTTCGCCGTCATCTCGTTGCTCATCGCCTGGATCAGCGGCTGCGCGAAGAGCTCGTACGCGCGCTGGTTGAACTCGGATAGCGCGGAAACTGCCTCGAACGGCTTCTCGTCGGCGCGCTCGAAGCGGTTGAGCCGGGCAACGATGTCCTCGAGCCGACGCTCGGTGAAGTCGACGTCGTACTCAACTTTTCCATCGCGACCCTTGCGCTCGTGTATCTGCATCGCGTAGAGACCGGGCGGCAGCGACTCGATCGACTTCAGCACCGAGACGATTTGCGCATGCTCCTTCTTCGCCACCTTGCCGGAGACGAAGATGCCGAGGTGGCCGACGTTCTGGTGCAGCAGGCCGACGATCACCTGCCCGCGCGCCTTGATTTCGTCGGTGGAGCCGTAGACGTCGGCAACCCAGTTGAACGCCTGCTGCGGCGGCGTGATGTTGTCGCCCATCGACGCGAACAGGACGATCGGCGCCTTGATGTCGCGCAGGTCGAACGCCTTGCCGCCCGTCATCTTCGCGCCGCCGGTCCACAGCTTGTTGCCGACGAAGAGGTTGCGGGTGATCCACTCGATCTCCTCGCGGTTCATCAGGTAGAAGCCGCCCCACCAGCGCTCGAACTCGAGGAAGCGCGGCGGCTCGGTGTCGACGTTCGCGAACAGGTTGTAGTACTTGTCCCAGAAGGTATTGGCCGGATTCAGGTTCTCGAAGTTCTCGACCAGGTACGCTCCGTCGAAGACGCCGTCGCCCAGGTCGGCGGCGAACGACGCGAGCCACGTGCCGCCGAGCATCCCGCCCGCGTAGCGCATCGGGTTGTCGCCCTCGCCTTCCGGCCACGCGCCGCCCCAGTAGGACATCGGCGCGCCGTTGATCACGATCGGACCGGTGTCGTCCGGATCCGCCGCGGCGAGCATCATCGCCGCCCAGCCGCCCTGGCAGTTGCCGATGATCGCCGGCTTCGCGCTGGCCGGGTGCAGCTCGCGAACCTTGCGCACGAACTGCTGCTCGGCTGCGCACACGTCGAGCAGCGTCTGCCCGGGTTCCGGATCGGGAAAGAAGATCACGAAATAGACCGGGTGGCCTTCGCGCAGCGCGACGCCGACCTGCGAATCGTCCTTGAAGCCGCCGATGCCGGGGCCATGTCCTGCGCGCGGATCGATGATGACGTAGGGCCGGCGCTTCGGATCGACCGTCACGCCCTTTGGCGGAACGATGCGCACCAGCGCGTAGTTGACGGGCCGCGCGAGCGTGCGACCGTCGACGACCATCTCGTAGTCGAAATGCAGAACCGGCGGCAGGCCCTCCCGGTTGCGCGCGACGAAATTGTTGCCGCGCTCGCGCAGCGTATCCAGGAAAAGGATCGAGCGTTGGGCGAAGTCCGTCGAATATTGATACCAGTTCGTCCAGACGTCCCATGGTGTCGCAGGCGCCGTCTCGATGCCCGCGACGTTGGTCGCATACGCGCTTTGCATCCGCTCCGCGAACTGCTGCTGGGCGAGTGCGGTCCGTTTCCGGAACAAGGTGCGCGACCTTGGTGGAAATGTCGTAGGCCTCGTGCCATCTGCGTCGCATTCATGAGTGGGTTTCGGGATTCGAGGTTCGCGTCACCGGTTCGAAATCGGTCAGCACTTGGGGGCATTGTTTCCGACATTCGGTACGCACCCTCGGCAACGTCGAAGGCGCATTTCGATGGCGCTGCGGCCCACAGGCTACGGCTTCAGACTGCCTGTCGCTATCATTGTCGCGCACCTGACGTCGTAACTCGTTGACCTGTGTCAAGCCATGCGCGGCAGGTACGTTTATAATCAGCACGTTAGTTGGTTCGCGCACGATTTCACGATGGCGGGCGAGAACTCTCGCTTGCAAGTCGCATGGCGCGCGAACTGCGAAGGCCGACACCGTTCGGTTGCAGCGCGGGAGAACACCAAGCCGCCATCGCGGCGTGAATCATGACCCCATTGCGCACGGTGCAGGTCGCGGCCGTGCGATCCCCTTCCTCGGTGGCACGTTGCCGGGGCCGGGCCGTGCGCCCTCGAGAACCCAACCGTCGCGTGTTCGAACGCGCGCGGAAAGTGGATGAAGGAGCCGCAGACACCATGGCAACCCGAATCGAGAAGGACTTCCTGGGTGAAAAGAGAATTCCCGACAACGCGTACTACGGCGTGCAGACGCAGCGCGGGAAGGAGAACTTCCACATCACGGGCATCCCGATGTCGCTGGAGCCCAACTTCGTCAAGGCGTTCGGCTACGTGAAGAAGGCCGCGGCGCTGGCGAATCGGGATCTCGGCGTGCTCGACGCAAAGATCGCCGACGCGATCGCGGGCGCCTGCGACCGGCTGATCGCGGGCGAGATGCGCGACCAGTTCGTGACCGATTTCATCCAGGGCGGCGCGGGCACGTCGACCAACATGAATGCCAACGAGGTGATCGCCAACCTCGCGCTCGAGCGGATGGGGCATCAGAAAGGCGAGTACCAGTTTTGCAATCCGAACGACCACGTCAATTTCGGGCAGTCGACCAACGACATCTACCCGACGGCGTTCCGGCTGGCCCTCATTCTGCGCCTCGCGAGCTACATGGAGGCGCTCGGGAAGCTGCAGCAGGCGTTCTTCGCCAAGGCCAAGGAGTTCGACCGGGTGCTGAAGATGGGGCGCACCCACCTGCAGGACGCCGTGCCGATGTCGCTCGGCCAGGAGTTCCACGGCTGGGGGACGACGATCGGCGAGGAAGTGCAGAGGCTCGCTGAAGTTCGGGCGTTTCTGCATGAAATCAATCTTGGCGCGACCGCGATCGGCACGACCGTGACCGCAGCGCCGGGATACCCGGAGCTCGCGACCAAGTATCTCTCGGAACTCACCGGCACCAAGTTCATCCTCGCGGGCGACCTGATCGAGGCGACCTCCGACACCGGCGCCTACGTGCTCCTGTCCGGCGTGCTGAAGCGGACGTCGGCGAAGCTCACCAAGATCTGCAACGACATCCGGCTGCTGGCCTCCGGGCCGCGCTGCGGCTTCAACGAGATTCACCTGCCGCAGATGCAACCCGGCAGCTCGATCATGCCGGGCAAGGTGAATCCCGTGATTCCCGAGGTCGTCAACCAGGTGAGCTTTCTCGTCATTGGGCTCGACCTCACCGTCACGCTCGCCGCGTCGGCCGGACAGCTGCAGCTCAACGTGATGGAGCCGGTGATCACCTTCGCGCTGTTCACGTCCATCGCGACGATGGAGCACGCCGTCGACAGCCTGCGCGTCAACTGCATCGAGGGCATCACCGCCAACGCGGAACGGTCGCGCGACATGGTGCTCAACTCGCTCGGTATCGTGACCGTCCTGAAACCCTCGCTCGGTTACAAGCAGTGCGCCGAGATCGCGCGTGAGGGTTACGAGACCGGCAAGTCCCTGCACGACATCGTGGTCAAGGAGCGCAAGCTCATGACGCAGGAGAAGTGGGACGAGGTCTTTTCGTTCGAGAACCTGATCAGCCCGAAGTTCGAGCAGTAGCGGCGCGAGCGGCCGGCGAGGGGCCCCGCGGCCGGAGGCCGTGGGGATCGACGGCAATCGCAAGTCGACGCCGGCGGCCGACATGAGACATCACACATTCCGCATGGGGCACAAGGAGGCCGCGGCGCGAGCGGCCGGCGAGGGGCCCCGCGGCCGGAGGCCGTGGGGATCGACGGCAATCGCAAGTCGACGCCGGCGGCCGACATGAGACATCACACATTGTGCATGGGGCACAAGGAGGCCGCGGCGGACTCGGCCAACTTCTCCTCGGGGAGAACTCAATGACACTCTCGATCATTCTGCAATTCGTCGTCGTGCTCGCCGCGATCTGGATGGGCGCGCGCTACTCAGGCATCGGCCTGGGCCTCTGGGGCGCCGTGGGACTCCTCGTGCTCGTTGCCGCGTTCGGCGTCAACCCGACGTCGCCTCCGATCGACGTGATGCTGATTATCCTCGCGGTCATCATGGCCGCGTCGGTGATGGATGCCGCCGGCGGCATCGAATTCCTGGTGCGCATCGCCGAGCGCATCATCCGGGCCAATCCGAAGTATGTGACCATCGTCGCGCCGTTGACGACCTGGTCGTTCACGTTTCTCGCGGGCACCGGACACATCGTCTATCCGCTGCTGCCGGTGATCTACGAAACCGCCCACCAGAGCGGCATACGACCCGAGCGCCCGATGGCAGTGGCGACGATCGCCTCGCAGCAGGCGATCACGGCGAGCCCCGTGGCCGCGGCAACGGCAGCGATGATCGGACTGTTCGCCGAAAAGGGAATGACGCAGTGGGGTCTGCCGCAGATTCTGATGGTCTGCGTGCCGGCCACGCTGACCGGCGTCGTCGCGGCCGCGATCGTCTCGATGTTCCTTGGCAAGGACCTGAAGGACGATCCGGAGTACCAGGCCCGACTCAAGGCCGGCGCGATTCCGATTCCGTACGGAGGCGCGGAGCGGCCGCCGCTCAGGCCCGCCGCCAAGGCGTCCGCGTTCATCTTCCTCGCCGGCGTCGCGCTGGTCGTGCTGTTCGGATTCTTCCCGGGCCTGCGCACGCTGCCCGGTGCCAAGGATGCGCTCGCGATGCCGATCGTCATCGAGATCGTCATGATGTCGGTTGCCGCAGCGATGCTGCTGGTGACGAAGGTCAACGTCGACGAGATCCCGAAGACGGCGACGCTGCGTGCCGGCGTGGTCGCGGTCATCGGCATCTTCGGCCTCGCGTGGCTCGGCGACAGCTTCATTGCGGCGCACAAGGACGTGATCGTACCCGCGATCGGCAAGTGGGCCGAGCAGGCACCGTGGACGTTCGCGTTCGGCCTCTTCTTCGCCTCGGTGCTGCTGTACAGCCAGGCGGCGACGACCCGCGCGCTGATGCCGCTTGGAATCGCGCTCGGCATCCCGCCGCAATTCCTGATCGCGATGTTCCCTTCGGTCAACGGGTATTTCTTCATCCCGACCTACGGTTCGCTGATCGCCGCGATCAACTTCGACCTGTCGGGCACGACCAAGATCGGCCGATACGTGCTCAACCACTCGTTCATGATCCCCGGCGTCGTGGCCACGGCGACCGCAGTGGCCACCGGCCTGTTCCTCGCGAGGATCATGTTCTGAGCGACCCCCGCCATCGCGGTTTTCGGCGTGGCATCGCATGCCAACCCAAGGAGAAATCCATGACAAGATCGACGCTCGCGGTGATTGCCGGGCTGTTTGCCGCCTTCGCGTTCGCGCAATCTACCGTGCCCTCCACCGCGCCGACGAACAAGGAGAAGCAGGAAATGGTGAACGACGCGACCGCGGGCGCTGGAAAGGGCTATGGGCAGGCGGCCGCCGAGGGTTCCGCGAAAGCCGCGGAATCCAAGGGCACGGCGAAAGTGTTGCCTGACCAAGCGTCCAAGCGGAAGACGGTGAATGCAGCTACCGCGAATACGGCCGGCAAAGGATACGGGACGACGGCCGCGGAAGGCTCGGCGAAGGCGGCGGCCGACACGTCGCCCCGGAAGGCGAAGCCCAAGCCGAAGCTCAACAGTCCGGAGATGAAAGAGGCGTCGAAGCCCTGAGCCTTCCAGGGCAAGCAGTTGCCGCCGGATGACGATCCGGGCGCTTTGGCGTGCGCGCCGGGTACATCGCGTCGCGAATCGCCAGAGCGAAACCACTGCCTTCCGGCACCGCGGTAAACTCGGGCGGTTTGCAGCAACGTGGACGCCCGATTGAAGGTTGTCGAGATCACCTATCGGTTCAGCGGGAGTGGCGCATCCGCCCGGTCGCGGCCCGATGACGCCGACGCTGCGCGCGATCGTCTCGACGAAGGGAGCCGGGCGATCGGCACGCTTGTCGATGCCCCGGGCGACGGAACCGGCACCGCACGGCGGATCATCACGCTCGACGCGCGCGATCTCGGGCTGGCGCCTGGTGACAATGCGGCGCCGGAACAGCGCCCCTACGCGGCGGTGCTCGGATGTTCCGACGCGCGCGTGCCGATCGAACTGATCTTCAACGAGGGGCCGAACGACCTCTTCGTCGTGCGCGTGGCCGGCAACGGCCTCGGCGGCGAAGTGCTCGGCAGCCTGAAATACGCCATCGACCACTTGGGCGGCAGCCTCAAGCTCATCGTCGTCCTCGGTCACAGCGGATGCGGCGCCGTCTCCGCCGCGGTCGACGTTTTCCTCAACCCGGAGGCTTATCTTTCGTTGGCCATGAAGCACTCGCTGCGCGGCATCCTCGACCGCCTGCTGGTCGTCGTTCATGCCGCGGCGAAAAGAATGACCGCCGCACACGGCCCGAGGACTGCGCAGCTCGGCGGCTATCGAGAAGCGCTGATCGAAGCGGCAGTGGTCTCGAACGCGGCGCTCGCCGCCTTCACGGTGCAGCAGGAACTCGCAGCCGCCGCGCCGCGGGGCCTGCGCGCCGCGTATGGTGTCTATCTGCTGGCCGACCGGACTGTCTGGGCGCCGCGCAGCGAAAGCGCGGAATGCAGCGGACTCGCGTATCCGCCTGCCGACGGCCCGGCCTTCGACCGTTTCGCCGATGCAGTCGTGCGGTCGGATCGAATCACGGCGTTGCTCGAAGGCGGCGCGCCGTAGCGGCGATCGCCGGTCAGGGCGTCGTCGCTGCGACGACAGCCCGCCGGCGCCACGCACACGTAAGGTATCAACGTCAGCGCGCCAATCACGAGATACGCGAGCACGGTCCGCGTAATCGCAGACGGCGCCGAGTTGAGCGTCACCACCACGAGCGCAAGGCCCGGATTGCGCACCGCGCTGCAGATGGCGGTCGCCGTCCGTGTCGCGGGCTCCGGGCCGCCCAGGAGGTGCCCGACGGCAAGCGCGGTTGCGGTCACAACGACAACGGCGAGCGTGAGGCGCCAGCCCGCGCCGATGACGACCTGCCAGATGTCGATCAGCACGAGGACGAGCAGGAGAACGAGCAACGCACCCCCGAGCCGGCGCAGCCTTGGCTCGATCGACCCGGCGGTCGCAGCCCAGAAGCGTTTCATCGTCATGCCGAGTGCGAGCGGCAGCAGCTGGGCCACGAAAACCTGCTGCGCCAGATGTTGCGGTGCGATGAATGCGCGAGCGTTGTAATACTCGTCGAGTGCCGCAATCCACAGCGGCATCGAGACCACTGCCAGAATCGCGACGGCGATCTGCAGCGCGGGCGCGAACGACCGGTGACCACCCGCACCGAGCGACCGCCGCAGTGCAACCGGCGCTCCGGGCGAGATCGCCATCAGCACGATCCCGACCTCGGCCGGTCTGGGGAGATCGAGCGCACGGGCCACGACGAGCGCGATCGCCGGCACCGCGACAAGCACCGAGAAGAGGCCTTTCAGCACCAGGCCGGGCCGCTGCCATACCCACCGGAATTCGCCGGGCACGAGCGTCAGGCCGAGGTCGAACATGACGGTGAAGAGCGTCGCGGCCGCGACGATCGACAGGATCCATCCGGGAACCGGTCCGTCTATGGGCATGGCGGCAGTCGTGAGAACAATTCGGTTGCTCGGCGCCCGTCTCGCGTCGACCGCCAGGTACGCCATTCGGCCAGGAATTTCGCGGGGAGCCCCGTCAATGGCCGCCGGGTGCCGACGTTTCGCGTGATCCGCCCAATCCCTGGACATCGGGAATGCGGGCAAGGGCCCGGATTTCGGGCTCGCTGTAAAGACTTTCGATCGCCCGGTCGAGCAAATCGAGCTGCAGCCGGAGCGCGGCGCGGCGGCGCTCCGGCAGCGCGTGGATGAGATTTTCGAGAAGGGCACGCAGCCGGCGCGCGATCTGTACGTTGTTCGCGCCGCAGGACCGGATCTCGGTGCATGCGACGTCGACGTAGTCCTCCCAGTTGGGCGTCCGGAAGATCACGCGGGGGTGACCTGCGTCGTCGGGAATCGCCTCGCCACGGAGCTGCCGCCTGCCGACGGCGCGCAGGAGTCGGTGCACCTGGTCGATGGCGAGAACGGCGGTGGTCGGATCGTTGATGGCCGGCGACAGCGCCTTCAACCCGATGTCGACCAGGATCCTGAAAGCGAACATCGGATCCTGCTCGAGCGTGCGCTCGGGGCCAAGGGCCACGGTCGCCTGCAGCAATCGGTCGTCGATCGCTGCCGCGCCGCCATGGAGCACGAACAGGGGCTCGTCCGTTGCGACGAAGTCCCCGACCTGGGGCACGAACTCGATCATGCCGTCGCGCTCGCACGCCAGCAAGAAAAGCGTCGACAGGTCGACCGCGAGCACCGTTTCGGACGTTCCCCGATGCAGGACGACCCGGCTCCCGCGGCCCGGCGGCACGCGCTCGGCGATCGTCTCTGGCAGGAGCGTCGCGGCGGGACGCGGGTAGACGGACTCGACGACCCGGAGTCCGTCGTCCCCGACCCGCGCAAGGACGCTCACCGGGCGCAGCAGCCGCGCCGCGTAGTCGATCAGGAACAGGAAGTCGGCGATGCATGCGACACCGAGAATCGCCGTGAACAGCGCGATCAGCTGGTGGGGCGCCTGCCCGGCCCGGTTCAGTGCGCTGACGGAAAAGACCAGCGTGAACACGAACAATCCCACGCTGTAGCGCACGACGTTGTCGCGCAGCAGCATCGTCGCGATGATCCGCGGTGTCAGTTGCCCGCCGGCGATCTGGATGGCGACCAGAAGCGAACCGAACGTGAACACCAGGAAAGAGAGCGTGAGCGTGATCACGGTCTGGAACATCGCCTGCATGCCCTCGACGTCCAACCCCGCAATCTGCCAGCCGAGCCATTCGTCGAGAATGCGCAGCGGCAGCGCGATCAGCAGCACGACGACGATGGCGACGATCGGAACGGTCCAGAGCGCCGACTTGAGGTAACTCGTCGCGCGGTACAGTGGGCCCCACGTCAGCTTGCTCCGCAGATGACGGAACATGCCTTGCGATCCCGGTGCGACGTCGTCCGGCAGTTCGCGCCGGGTGGCGGGAGGGGGTGGGGAGTTCACGAGCGGGGGTCCGTCACGAATTGCCGAACAAGAAATCTGCGGAGCGTTCCACTATCATAGCGCGTGCGGCCTCGCGCAGGCATCGATCGGGAGGGGAAATGGAGCGCATGGTGGAGCGGGAACGCGAGCGGCTGCTCGACCCCGTCGACCGGATTTCGGAGATCCTGTTCGGGCTCATCATGGCAGTCACGATCGTCGGCGCGCTGTCGGTCGCCACGGCAAGGCAGAGCGACGTGCGCACCGTCCTGATCGCCGCGCTTGGATGCAATCTCGCGTGGGGCCTGGTCGATGCCGTCATGTACCTCGTGCGCACGGTGACGGAGCGGACCCGCAACCAGGTCCTGCGGAAGCGCGTGACGGATGCCGACGCCGCGACCGCACGGCGCCTGATCGCGTCGGCGCTGCCGGATCCTCTCGCGAGGATCGTCGGGCCCGAGGAAATCGAGGGAATTCGCCGGCGGCTGGCCGCGTCTTCGCCGCCGACGCCGTCGATTCTTGTTCGTGACGACTACCTCGCCGCCGTCGGGATCTTCCTGCTGGTCGTCATCGCGACGCTTCCCGTCGTCGTCCCGTTCATGCTGACGACCGACGTGGCGCTGGCGATGAAGTGGTCGAGGGCGGTCACTTTGGTCATGCTCTTTCTGTGCGGATACGCGCTGGGGCGGCACTCCGGATATCGCCGGCCCGTCGCCGGCGGAATGCTGATGGCCCTGCTGGGCGCGGTCCTGATCGCCGCCGTGATGGCGCTCGGTGGCTGATGACTTCCATGGCGCCGTTTCAGCATCGGGCCTTCATTGCACTTCTCGCTGCCGCGCCCGTCAGCGCGGCGGTCGCCGGCAGCGGAAGCGACGCTCGAGACTTCGGTCGCAGCCACGGGGTACTACTACGCGATGCGCGACGAACCGGATTTCGGCGTCGGCGTCGCCACGCTCGACCGCGGCGCGCTGCATCTCGAAGCGCGATACAACTACGAGGCACGCAACGCCGCATCCGCCTTCGTCGGCTGGACGTTCGCGGGAGGCGACGCCGTGACCTATTCGCTCACGCCCATCGCCGGCGCACTGTTCGGAGCCGCCCGCGGGTTCGTGCCGGGCGTCGAGGCGAGCGTGGGCTGGCGGGACTTCGACGCGTACGTCGAGGCCGAGTACGTTCACGACACCGCGCAGGAGGACGCGAGCTACTGGTATGCGTGGAGCGAACTCGGGTGGAAGCCCGCGGACTGGCTGCGCGTCGGCCTCGTCGGCCAGCGCACGCGGACCCTCGACAACGGCCGTGACCTGCAGCGCGGCATCTTCGGCCAGTGGATCGTGGACAAGGCGACCCTCGGCGTCTACGCGTTCAATCCCGACTCCGGCAGCCGCTACGTGATCGTCGCGCTCGGCATCCGGTTCTAGCCCGAGGCGCATGCCGATTCGAGCGGCTCACTGAAATATGTCGCGTTTGCAACCGCCGTGGAGGCGCGGACCTTCTGTCGGCGAGATCGACACCGGCAGCGTGAGCCCGGAATCGTCAGGCCGGGTCATTGCGGCGCGCGCAGGGATTCGGAGAGGCTCTGCAGATTCTGCGGGTTCAGGCGTATGAGGCCGCCGCGGGGACTGTCGATATCCGCGATGAGCAGAAAGGAGATGGAAACGACGAACGGCAGAACGAGAATCAGGGCGGTCCTGGACCTGCCGCTCTTCGCGCCGACGCCGACAAGCAGGTTCGCACACATGGCAATCGCCACCATGAGGACCCATGCTGCATTCGGGATTCGATTCCACCAGGCAGCCTGCGTGTAACCCTGCGAATTGAGGACGTCGTTCATGCCCACGACGGCGACTGCCGAAATCGGCGTCGGCTGCGCGATCGCCGGAGTTCGCACTGCGGACCAGAGCTCCCCCTGCAGCCTGGCCGTTTCCGCGTTGATCGCAACGATCTGCTGCGCGTCCCTGGAGACGTAGAATACAAGCCGCTGATCGAGGTAGCTCTTCAGCAACGTCCGCACCTTCGCGCCATCGGCGGCCGGCAGCAGGTCGGCCCGGAGGTATTCGGTGCCGATCGCATTGGCTTCGGCCTCCTCGAGATTCTTGCGCTGGTCGTACCGGCTCACCGCCATGGAGAACGTGAATCCGATGATGAGCCCGAGCAGCGTCAGCGTGGCGGCCTGGACGACGCCGAAGTCCTCGTGCAACGCATCTTCCAACGGTTGTCGCCGCCTTCGCCACGCCACCCCGATCCAGGCGGAGAACGCCATCAACGCGAAGGAAATGGCGAAAATCGCCAGCGGATAATTCATTACACGATTCATGCGCGGTGTCCCGTGTTCCAAAAGCGCGGCGCGAACCCGGATTTCCGGGCCCACTTGCCCTACCACAGGAAATCGGACCAGCTGGCCCCCAGGAAAGGGTCCGACAAATCGCGCGCGGTTGCCTTTCGCATCGCATCGTCCTGCTTGGCACGGTATGCCCTGTTCGCGGCTTCCTGCGCGCCCTGCTGGCCACTCCGGGTGATTCCGCAGATACGCCTCGTATTCCTGCGGGCCACCGACGTAGATCTGATTCCGGGCCGCGTCCGGATAGATGAAGAACTTCTTGCCGTTTCTCTGCATCGGATTGATCTGGCCCGGCGTGAGGTTTCGCACCCAATCCTGCTGCACCGACGTCGTCGCCACCATGACCTTGAAGCCGAGAGACGACAGCTCGCTTTCGTCGACGGGCTGGGGCGCCGTACTCGCGCAGCCGCTCGTTGCGAGCAACACCGCCAACGCGATTCCTGTCGTCAGCGATTTCGGGAACTGGAGATTCCAAAGACGGTTCACGGGATTCGGCCCTCTCGTTGTGGTGTTGCCTTGCATTGTGGCACCGACCGCGGTCCAAGGACGACCTATCGTCGCCTGCGACTTGCGCGTCACACGGCGGTTGCGAAACGCCGCGTCGCACGGTTCACGACGAACTCGGCTGCATCGAGAGGGTCACGTGCACGACACCCCCCTCGCGCCGCCTCTGCATCGGCAGGCCCGACTTGGCGAAGACCGCGAGCATGGCCTTGTTCTCCGCCAGCACCTCGGCGGTCAGCGAGGCGATTCCCCTTTCGCGTGCGATGCCTGCGAGATGTGCCAACAGGAGTCCGGCGATGCCCTGGCCGTGGTACCCCTTGGCGACCATGAACGCCACTTCTGCCGATGGATCGGCATTCCCCGCTCCGGATCCGACGAAACGCCCGGAGCCGACGACGATCTCATCGGCGCCTTCACCGTGGGTAACGACGAGAACCGCGTCGCGCGCGGCATCGAGCCGTCATGATGCGGTCGAGCCCGCGCTCCGTGAGCTCGTTGCGATAGCTGAAGAGGCGAAAATAGACGGACTCCCGGTCGAGACCCTTGACCGCGGCGGCGATTTTCTCTCGATCATCCGCGCGCAGGTGCCTGATCGTCACCTCGACCCCGTTCTTCAGGATCTCGGTTCGCGGGAAGCGGATGGAATCGGTCATGGTCCGTCCGGCGCGAAAACGCCAGACCGATCGCAGTTGACGGCACGCGTCGTCAGGAACGTTCGCGCGCCGTCGTCGGACGAGACCGGATCTATTTCTTCGACGACGGCTCGACCGCGAGGGCAAGCGCCTGCGTAAAGGTCGCCTCGACCTGGTCGCCCTTCGCGATCCGCTTGAACTGCTCGGGATCCGGCACGCGCAGATCGACGGTGCGCTGCGGTCCCTTCAGCGTGACGATCTGCTTGGCGGGATCCAGTCCGATCACATCGGCCACGATCGTGACCTGCCGCCCGACCGCGCCGGCCGGCGTCTGGCCCGGCTTTGCTCCCACCGCGCCCTTTTGCTCCGTGCGGGCCACCACCAGACCGCCGCCCTTCTTGAGCTCCAGCGTGAGCGCCTCGACATACTGCGCGTCGACCTGATCGCCGACCTTGAGCTTGTCGAAATTCTTGATGTCGGGACCGGCGGTGATGGTCAGCTCGTTGCCTTTTGGACCCTTGAGCGTGACGTCGCGCGTCGCCTTGTCGATCGCCGTGATCGTGGCGGTGATCTTGACGGTCTGCGCAATGCCGGCCATTCCAGGCGCGGTGCCGGCGACGACGGCGCCGGTCTGGGCCGCAACGGGCAACACGATTGCCGCGACGCCCGCGATTCCCAACGCAATGACGAACTTCTTCATGATGCTTCTTCCTTTCTCGATGGACATGGATTGCGACCGGTTCGGTCGCCGCAAACGGATGCTGCCGCGCCTCAGGGGGCCTTCACCTGCGACCAGCTCTTGCCCGGGTCGAAGCGCTGCACCGCGCCGGCGCGCGTCGACGTCTCGGGTCCGAGGTCCGCCTGATAGACCTTGCCGTCCTGATTGACGATGAACGTCATGATGCCGGAGTTGCCATACTTGGCCGGCCACGCGATGACGGCGAAACCTCCGATAGCGCGCCCTTTCACGACGTAATCGAGCGCGCCCGATTCCGCGCTCCCCGTCTGGCCCTTCAGCATCCGGTACATGTAGCCGTGGAACGGCGCCGGGCCCTTCTCGTTCTTCCGATAGCCGTCGGCGGCGGCCCGCGCCGCCAGCACGCCCATCGGGCTCGCCGGTTCACCGGCCCCGGTCTTCCAGTAGAGTCCGTCGTGCTTGCCGGGACTGCTCGCGAATTTCTGCGCGTAATCGAGCACGCCGTCGCCGTTGCGGTCCTCGGACGCGTATTCGCGCTGCGCGTCGACGATCGCCTGCATGACCTTGATCGCGTCGAGCTCGTTCGCGCCGATGCGCCGGGCGAGCATCTCGTCCTTGCCGGCGGCGGTGTCGAAGCGCCAGAGCTCGCCGCTTTTCACGATCGGAAACGCGAACGGGTAGTCGTCGTCGCCGATCGTAAGAGTCGCCTTGTCGCCGTCCCGAACGATCGTGTGCTTCACGTCGTACTTTGCGACAAAGCGAGCGGCCGTGGCGCGATCGGCCGCGGCATCCCCCGACGACAGGAAGCCCGTCGCGTCGCCCAGCACCGTGAGCTTCGCCGAGCGATCGTTCGCCCTGACCCCCTGCACCAGCGCGGTGACGGCATCCTCCGGCGATGCGTACGATTTCTGCGCGGGTGCTGCCGCCTGTGCACCGGTTGCAACGAGCGCCGTCGCCAAAAGCACGACGAGCAGCCATGCACGGTCGCGTACGCGCGCGGCCTTTTCATAGCGTTCCGCTCTCATCGTGTCCTCCATGGCAATTGGCAAGGATCGGTGAACATCAGCGCCGCCCGCCACCGCCGCGGCCACCGCCACCGCCTCCGCGGCCTCCACCACCCCCCGCGGGCACCGCCGCCCATGTTCCCGGACGCGCGCGCCGAACTCATGCTCGAATTGCCCCGGTTGCTGTAATCGCGCGTCTGCGCGCTGCGCCCGGTGTCGAATGCCGACCTGTTGCGCGTGCCGCTCCGATCCGCCACCGAAGTCCCGACTGCGCCGACGTCCCGCGAAGACACCTCGCCGCGCTGGATCGACTCGCGCCCGGCATCGGCGCGGCCGCGGAAGGCGTCGCGCGACGCGGCGTCGGATGCCTGGCCGCGGCCGTACTGTTGCGCCACGCCCTTGTCGCGATAGGGCACCGCGCCCCGGTGCTCGGCGCTGTGGTTCCAGTTGCCGTTCGAGATGTTGGTGCGGTTGAAGTTGTTGTAACGGTTCACGTTGACGTTCACATCGCCGCCGCGCCAGTTGCAGTTGCCCCACAGCGCGCCGCCGACAATGACGCCCGCCGTGAAGCCCAGCAGGGCGCCGCCGGCGACGTACCCGGGCGGATACCAGTAATACGGCGGGTACGCGGGATAAGGCCACGCACCATAGACGACCGTCGGGTTGTACGTCGGCACGTACACGACCTCGGGGTTCGTCGGCTCGATGCTGATGACCGTCGTCCCGCCGGTCGAATCCGTCGTGACCTTCTGCTCGTTCGAATCCTTGAGCGAGCCCTGCGCGGCGGCCTTGCCGCGCAGCGCCTGCGCCGTCGCCAGCACGTCCTTCTGCTGCGCGAGGAAGGCATCGCCGAGCTTCTGCGTCCAGTCGATCTTCTCGCTCATCATCGTGAGCACCTGCGGAAAGACGGCGAGCGACTTGACGCTCGCGTCCCACGGCTGCTGCTGCAGCGCGTCCTGGAGCGCCTTGTCCTTCAGGCCGGAATTGGCTTTCACCCATCGCTCGGCCGAAACGATTTCGAGCGGGTAGGTCGACGCCATCAGCACCTGCGCAAGAAGCGCGTCGGGATAGAGCGCGACCGGTGCCAGCAGCTGTTCCAGCTCCTCCTGCGAGAACGACTTCCCGCCCGCCGCGGGCGACGCACCCGGCGCGGGCGCCGGCGGCGGAAACATCTGCGCGGGCAGGGGCAGCGCGAGAACCGCGCCCACCACCATCGCGACCAACGACCTCAACACCTTCATGGATCGATCTCCTGCGCCAGACGATTTCTTGTCGCACGACCAAAGCGATCATTGTAGACCATGCGCGTCCCCTCGCCCGATCGGCGAGCGTCGTGCATGGATGCCGGAGACAAGAGACGCGCGCAGCGCCGGGCGTGGCGCACGGCGGCTTGCGCATCCGCCGCCGCCGATCAGAATTTCTCGGGAACGACCTTGACCGACGGCGACACCGGCCGCGCCTTCGGCAGCTTGCGCACCGGCAGCTTCACCTTCTCGCGCGGTGGCGACTTGTAGGGAATTTGCGAAAGTATGTGCGCGATGATGTTGAGTCGAGCGCGCTGCTTTGTCGTCCGAGCGCGCGACGAACCAGGGCGCCCACGCGGTGTCGCTCGCCGCGAACATGTCGTCGCGCGCCTTTGTATAGTCGTCCCAGGCCGTGTAGGACTTGACGTCCATCGGCGAGAGCTTCCAGATCTTGCGACCGTCGTCGACGCGCGCCTCGAGCCGGCGCGTCTGCTCCTGCGGGCTCACTTCGAGCCAGTACTTGAGCAGGATGATCCCCGAATCCACCATGAGCCGCTCGAACACCGGCAGTAACTTCAGGAATTTCTGCGCGACTTCCTCGGTGCAGAAGCCCATCACGCGCTCTACGCCCACGCGGTTGTACCAGCTGCGGTCCCAGATGACGACTTCGCCGGCGGCCGGCAGGTGCGGCAGGTAGCGTTGCGCGTACATCTGTGACTTCTCGCGTTCGGTCGGCGTCGGCAGTGCGATCACGCGGAACACGCGCGGGCTCACGCGCTCGGTGATCGCCTTGATCGTGCCGCCCTTGCCCGCGCCATCGCGACCCTCGAAGACGATGCAGACCTTGAGGCCGGCGTGCTTGACCCACTCCTGCAGCTTGACCAGCTCGACGTGCAGCTTCTTCAGCTCTTTCGCATATTGCTTGCCGGAGAGCTCTTTGCCGGAAGCCTTCTTCACCTTGCCCTTCGGCACGTCTTTGCCCTTCGCCACGTCCTTGCCTTTAGTTGTGCTTTTGGCTTTCGCGTTCTTCTTCGCCATCTTCGCCTCCATCGATTCAGATCTTCGGCGCCTCGGCCGATGCATCATTGTGCCGCAACGGCCTCCATCGCCGGCAAATCGAACCCGCCTCCCAGTGCCAAATACAGGTTGACGCGCTGCGCGAGCCGCTCCGTCTGCACGCGCAGGAGTGCGATTCGCGCGGAGTACAACGAGAGCTGATTCTGCTCGACCGCGCGCAGATCGACCGCGCCCACGCGATATTGAATCTGCGCGAGTTCGAGTGCGCGTGCATTGTCGCGGACCGCGGCCTCGAGGATCACATAACGGTCGCGCAGCGCATTCTCGGCTGCGAGCGCGTTTTCAAGCTCGCCGAACGCGCGCTGTCCCGCGCGCGCGTATTCGGCGACCGCCTGCTTCTGCTCGGCGGAGCGGATCTCGACCTGCGCGCGCAGCGCGCCGCCCTGATACAGCGGCGCGATCAGGTTGCCACCGAAGCTCCAGATGGGATTGTTCGTGTCCTTCAACACGATCAGGTCGCTCGATATGCTGCTGCCTCCCGCGGTCAGGCTGATGCGCGGAAGTTGCGCCGCGCGCGCTTCGCCTACGCGGTCGAACGCCGCGGCGACGCGTCGTTCCGCGGCGATCACGTCGGGTCGCCGCTCGAGCAGCTGCGACGGCATGCCGACCGGCACCGGCGGGGGCATCGGCGAGAGGCGCTCGGCGACGGCGATCTCCGCCGCCGGATAGCGCCCGAGCAGGAGTTCGAGCGCACGCAGTGCCTCCTCGCGCGCCTGTTCGATCTGGCGCAAGCGGTCGCGGTAGCTGCCGGCGGTCGCGCGCGCCTCCGCAACCGCCTGCTCATTGCCAATGCCGATGCGGAACCGCTCCTGCGCGACGCGCAGCAGATCTTCCGAGGTACGAAGCGCATCCTGCGCAATCGCGCGCTGCAACCCCGCCTCGATCGCCAGGAACCAGCTCTTGGCCACCGTCGCCGCCAGCGACTGGCGTGCGTAAGCGTAGTCCGCGATGAAAGCTGCGGATTGCCGTTCCGCCGCCGCCTGCCCGTAGCGCACGCGGCCCCAGATGTCGAGTTCCAGCGACGCGTTGAGCCAGATGCCGTCCAGCCCGCCGCTCCCGCCCGATTTGCCGCCGGCGAGACCTGCCACGCCGACCGACGGAAGCAACGAGGCGCTCGCCACTTTCACGTATCCTGCGGCCGTCTCGACGCGCGCCGCTGCGACTTGCAGGTCGGCGTTGTACGCCAACGCCTCGTCGACGAGCGCCAACAGTGCGGGATCCTCGAACGTGGCGAGCCAGCGGTCGTGACCGGCGCCGCCGATGCCGCCTCGCCTTCCACGCCGACGGCACCGTCGTGTGCGGCAGCGCCTGTTTCTGCAGTTCCTCCGTCGTCGGCGGCGGTTTAAGCGCGCAGCTCGTCACGACCGCCGCGAGGGCTGCCGCGACGATCGTCCGGAGGATGAGGCGGGTGCGCATCAGTGCAGTTTCAGCACGAGGAAGTCGGTGATCGCGCCGATGCGCAGGATCACCATGCGCAGGATCTGGATGGCCTCCACGTGCTCGGTGTAGATCGCACCATGACCCTCGGCGCCGGCGGCAAGGAACAATTCCCGGTCCCGCTCGGCGACGACGAGCTTCACCGGGAACCGACCCGGAACCTGCGGATAGGCGCCGGTCTGCGGCACCGTGCCCGACTGCGCGACCTGCCCCTGGCCTTGCGCCCAGACGATGGAATCGACCGTCGCCTTGATGATGCGCCCGGGGTACGTGGTCAGGGCAAACTCCGCCTTGTCGCCCGGCGCGACCAGCCACAGTTCGTTCTGCGCGTAGAGCGCGATGACCTGGTATTCCTCCTCGACGAAGCTCATCGCGGGGGCCACCGGAAAGGCAGTCACGAAGGAACCCGGGCGCAACTGCACGTTGATCGCGTAGCCGTTGGCCGGCGCATAGACGGACGTCTGGTCGAGGTTCCACTGCGCGTTCGCGAGCTCCGCGCGGCTCAGATCGACCTGCGCCTTCGCGGTGGCCAACTGGGCCCGCGCCGCCGCGACCGAGGCCTGCTCGCCGTTCACCTGCCCCGACAGTTTCTGTGCAACCTGCGCCTCGTTCGCCGTCGCGGTCGCGATCTGGCCCTCGAGCTCGGTTACGTTGGCCTCGGCCTGCTCCAGCGCAAACTTGTCGCCGGCGCCGGTGGCCACCAGTTCCCGGTTCTGCCGCACGCGCAGCCGGGCGAGCTCGAGCTTGGGCTGCAGCGCACTGACCTGTCCGGTGGCGGACTTCAACTGTTCCTGCAATTGCCGGGCACCGGCCGACGCGTCGACCAGATTCGCTCCGGCCTGCGCGAATTTCGCCTCGTCGGCCGCGAGCTTCCCCTTCGCGACGTTGAAATCGTTCTGATACTGGGTCGGGTCGATGCGGAACAGCAGCTCACCCTTCCTGACCAGCCGGTTGGGCTCGACCGGCACCTCGATCACGCGCCCCCGCACCTGCGGAATCACCTGCACGACGTACTTGATGACCCGAACGTCGTTCGTCGACGGGGCGACGACGTTGAGCGTCAGGACCAGCGCCGTCAGCGCGACGACAGGGATGATGACCACCGTCACCTGCGATGTCGTGTTCCACGGCAGCCACTTGAACTTGATGAAGATCAGCCAGACGAAGAACGCGTAGATTCCGAGCAGCAGGGCTTCCATCAGGCGTCCCCTGCCTTCGCGCCGGACGGCGACGCGGCGGTCGCCGCTTGCGCCGCCGCGAGATCAGCGCGCAATGCGCTTCAGCTCCACCGTCAGCGTTCCCTTCGCGTCCATCGCGTCGAGCTCTGTCGCGCAGGTGCGCGAGCTCGTCGTGCAGCAGCTCGCCCGCCTGCGCCTTTTTGCCCATCTCGTGGAAATAGTCCTCGTGCTTTTCGGTGCCGTACGCCATCTTGTAGGCCACCGGCTTCGTATACGCCCACAGCCAGGCGATCGGCCAGAGCAGACCGCCGAACACCAGCGACAGCAGGCACAGCACCTGGATGGCGTCGCGCTGCGGATGATGACGCTTGTGGGCGATCTTCTCCGGAAGGATGTGAACCAGCCAGAACAGCACGATCGCGCCGATCGGGACGAAGATGATGACGAACCACGCAAGGTACTTCGCCGCCGTGTCCATCATCTCCGGCGGGAGGAACGAAGCGCGCGCGGTCGGCGCAAAGGCCAACGCGGCGACGACAAGCGCGCAGCCGCGACAGCGCGATGCGTCGCGGGGGCGGACATTCGGGAATTCATCGGAAACGGATCTCCACGGGTGCTCTCCATTTCGTGGACATGCGGGCGGCGATTATCCCACACGGTCAAATCCGACGTTTTCGGATGACGACTCGATAGTCTGCGGAATAAGTCGAACGCTGCTTTTGTGCGATATCAACGAAGCGACGGTTAGACGACCAGGGGCCACCCAACCGTCCGTCCCGGCGCCTGCGCCCGGTGAGCAGCCGGCCGGGACTACAATCACGGCGAGGCCGCAGGTCGCCGCGGAGGTTGGTCGCATTTAGGCAACCACTGGAAACGGCAGGATGAATCAGCATGCAACTGATGTGAAGGCGAGCCCGCCGGGCACCGCCGGGTCGCGCCTCGATGTGGTCGCCGGTCTCACGGCCGCGGCGGTCGTTTTGCCCAAGGCGATGGCGTATGCGACGGTGGCCGGGCTCCCGGTCGCCGTCGGTCTCTATACCGCGTTCATCCCGATGGCGATCTATGCGCTGCTCGGCACGTCAAGGGTGTTGAGCGTCAGCTCCACCACGACACTCGCGATCCTCGCCGGCACGCAACTCGGCCTGGCCGTACCGGACGGCGATCCGGCAAGGCTCGTCACCGCGACGGCCACGCTGACCGCACTGGCCGGCGCGATGCTGTTGCTGGCGAGGCTGATGCGTCTGGGATTCGTCGCCAACTTCATCTCCGCGCCGGTGCTGACCGGCTTCAAGGCGGGCATCGGGCTCGTGATCGTGCTGGACCAGGTGCCAAAGCTGCTCGGCATCCACTTCACGAAGCAAGGATTCTTCGCCGATGTCGTCAGCGTCGCGCAACACATGCCCGACACCTCGCTGATCACGCTGGCGGTGGCCGTGGCGACGTTCGCGGTTCTGATCGGCATGGAGCGGCTGTGGCCACATTCGCCGGCGCCGCTGGTCGCCGTCGGGGGCGGCATTGCCGCATCGTGGTACTTCGGCCTGAAGACCGCCGGCGTCTCGACGGTCGGCCTGATTCCGCAAGGCTTCCCGTCGCTGACGCTGCCGGATCTGGCGCTGATGGGACAGCTCGTGCCGGGCGCGCTCGGGATCGCGCTGATGAGCTTCACCGAAACGATCGCCGCGGGCCGCGCGTTTGCCCGACCCGGCGAGCCTCGCATCGATGCGAATCGCGAGCTGGTCGCCACCGGGGCCGCGAATCTGGGCGGCGCGCTCTTCGGCGCGATGCCGGCCGGCGGCGGCACGTCGCAGACCGCGGTCGTGCGTTCCGCAGGCGGGCAGTCGCAGAAGACATCGCTCGTGACTGCCGCTGCGGCGCTGGCCACGATGCTGCTGCTCGCGCCGGTGCTGGGGCTCATGCCGCACGCGACGCTCGCAGCGGTTGTGATCGTCTACTCGGTGGGGCTGATTCAGCC
Organism: uncultured beta proteobacterium; assembly: GCA_963726765.1. Classification (GTDB taxonomy): domain Bacteria; phylum Pseudomonadota; class Gammaproteobacteria; order Burkholderiales; family Casimicrobiaceae; genus CAIWHR01. The sequence continues at coordinate 570,740 of CAVSDH010000006.1, forward strand.
GGCGGAGTTCCGCGCCATCCACGGCGTGCGAACGATGGAGTTCCGCTGGGCGCTGATCGCATGCGTCGGCGTTCTGCTGTTCGGCACGCTGAAGGGCATCGTCGTCGCGATCGTGGTGTCGATGATCGGCCTCTCGAGCCAGACTGCCCACCCGCGCGTGTCCGTCATCGGCCGCAAGCGCGGAGCGGACGTGCTGCGACCTCTGTCGCCCGAACATCCCGACGACGAGACATTCGACGGCCTGTTGATCGTCCGCCCGGAAGGACGGCTCTTCTTCGTCAACGCGCAGTACGTGGCGGAGCAGATCGACGCGCTGGTGACGGAGCACCACCCGCGCGTTCTCGCGCTCGACATGAGCCGCGTACCCGACATCGAATACTCGGCGTTGCAGGCGCTGATGGAAGGCGAGAAGCGCGCGACCGAACGTGGCGCCGTCGTGTGGCTGGTGGGGCTCAATCCTGGCGCGCTGGAGGTCGTGCGTCATGCGGGGCTCGACGAGCGACTCGGCCGCGAGCGCATGCTGTTCAACGCGCGCGCGGCGATAGAACACTACCGGGCCCTGCAAACAACCGCGGACGGCATCGCACCTCCTGCTGCACCCTGACGGGACGGACTCTTGCGCTCCGGAGCCACGGGGCGTATGCGCGAGTGACCCGGTCGTCGAGTCCGGCGTGATGGTCGAACCGAAGGACCGACCGGACCGCGCGCCGAGTCGACAAAATAGGAGCGGTGCGGTACAAATGCCGGCAGCCGCATCCGTGATCGCAGGTGATCGCGGGACCTGTCCCTGCTCTGCTTCCTTCCGTCCGGAGTATCCCGTCGATGAAACCTGCGGATGGTCTTCTGGCCCGTACCTCCTCGTCGCGGACGCTCGCCGCCTGTGCTGATGGTGTCGCTCTCATTGCTCGCCGGCTGCGGCAAGGACGACAAGAAGGACGTGGCCCGACCGCCGGTCGACGTCACCGTGCTCACGGTCGCGCCACGCGACACGCCGGTGTCCGCCACCTTCGTCGCGCAGACGCAGAGCTCGCAGGCGGTGAACATCCAGGCGCGCGTCTCGGGGTTCCTCGACAAGCGCATGTACGTCGAAGGCTCGGTGGTCAAGGCGGGCCAGGTGATGTTCCAGATGGACCAGAAGCCGTTCCAGGCGCAGGTCGACGCCGCCGCGGCCGCTCTCCAGCGCAACCAGGCCGCCAACGATGTCGCGCGCAGCAATCTCGCGCGCACGAAGCCGCTCGCCGAGCAGAACGCGCTGTCGCAGAAGGATCTCGACGACGCGCAGGGCCAGTTCGAGCAGACGGCGGCCGCGGTCGCGCAGTCCAAGGCGCAGCTCGAGTCGTCCAAGCTCGACCTGTCCTACACGACGATCACGTCGCCCGTCACCGGCGTGTCGAGCTTCGCCGCGGTCGCGGACGGCACGTACCTCGATGCAAAGAACGCGCAGCTCACGACGGTTTCGGTGCTGACGCCGATGTGGATCAACTTCAGCATCTCCGAAAACGAGATGCAGCGCATTCGCGGCGAAGTGAAGTCCGGCCTCATGCGTCTGCCGGACAGCAAGAGCTTCCTGGTCGAGATCGAACTGGTGGACGGGTCGATCTTCCCGTTCAAGGGCAGGATCACGTTCGCCGACCCGTCGTACAACCCGCAGACCGGCACGTTCCTGATCCGCGCCTCCGTCGACAATCCGGAGGGCGTGCTGCGGCCCAACCAGTACGTCCGCACGCGGCTCATCGGCGCGGTCCGGCCGAACTCCATTCTCGTTCCGCAGCGCGCGGTCCAGCAGGGCGCGCGCGGTCATTTCGTCTGGGTGATCAACAAGGCGGGCAAGGCGGAGCAGCGGCCGGTGCAGGTGGGCGACTGGTACGGCGATTCGTGGTTCATCTCGCAGGGACTCGCGGCGGGCGACCAGGTCGTGGTGGATGGTGCGTTGCGCCTCGCGCCCGACGCGCCGGTCAAGGCGACGCCCTACGTGCCGAAGCCCGGAAGCGCGGAGGCGGCGCCCGTGTCGGTCCCGACGGGGGCTTCGCTTGCCGTCCATTTCGCGGCGGGCAAGTTCACGCTCGACGCCGAGGCGATGCGGCTGCTCAAGGGATTTGCGCCGGCGATGAAGGCCGGCCCGAATCCCATCGATGTGACCGGCTTCGCGGACCGGACCGGCAATCACGACGCCAACGTCGATCTTGCCAAGCGGCGCGCCATCGCCGTGCGCGACGCACTCGTCGCCGAAGGCATCGCTGCGGATCGGATTCGACTGAAACCGCCCGAGGACGTCACGGGGACGGGCAGCGACGTCGACGCACGGCGCGTCGAGCTCTCCGTCGGCAAGTAGCCCGGACCCCTCACGCCATGTTCTCGCGCTTCTTCATCGAGCGGCCGATCTTCGCCGCCGTCGTCTCGATCATCCTCTGCCTCGCGGGGATGGTCGCGATGTTCGTCCTCCCGATCCAGCAGTACCCGACGATCACGCCCGTCCAGGTCACGGTGTCGGCGACGTATCCGGGCGCCGACTCGAAGACTCTGGCCGACTCCGTCGCCGCTCCGATCGAGGCGCAGATCAACGGCGTCGACAACATGCTCTACATGTCGTCGACGAGCTCCGCCAACGGGCAGCTCACGCTGACCATCTACTTCTCGCTGGAGACCAACCCGGACATCGCGCAGGTGCAGGTGCAGAATCGCGTCAACCTCGCGCTGCCGCAGCTGCCGACGGCGGTGACCCAGCTCGGCGTGTCGGTGCAGAAGAAGTCGTCGTCGATCATGATGCTGATCGGCGTCTTCGCGAAGGGCGACCGGTACACGTCGGACTACGTCGCGAATTTCGCCAACGTCTACGTGCTGGACGCACTGAAGCGCGTGCCCGGCGCGGGGCAGGCGCAGGTGATGGGCATCGCGGACCAGGCGATGCGGATCTGGATGAACCCGGACCGGATGGCCTCGCTCGGCATCACGACGTCCGACATCGCCACCGCCGTGCAGAAGCAGAACGCGCTGTTCGGCGCCGGCCAGATCGGCCAGCAGCCGACCGCGGGCCCGGTCGAGCTCACGTTTCCCGTCGTGACGCAGGCGCCGTTCGTCGAGCCGCGGCAGTACGAGAACATCATCCTGCGCGCGAGCCAGGACGGCAGCGCGATCGTGCGGATCGGCGACGTCGCGCGCGCCGAGGTGGGGTTGCGCCAGTACATCGTCGAGTCGAAGCTGAACGGCACGCCGACGACGTTTCTCGCCGTCTACCTGCAGCCGGGCGCGAACGGGCTCACCGTTTCCGACGCGGTCCGCAAGACGCTCGCCGACATGAAATCGCGATTCCCCGAGGGAATCGACTACGTCGTCGCGCTCGACACGAACGACTTCGTCCGGCTGTCGATCGAGGAGGTGATCCACACGTTGTTCGAGGCGGTGATCCTCGTCGTGCTGATCGTCTACCTCTTCCTGCAGAGCCTGCGCACGACGCTGATCTGCACGGTCGCGATCTTCGTGTCGCTCATCACGACGATGGCCGGCATGCTGGCACTGGGATTCTCGATCAACCTGATCACGCTGTTCGGCCTGGTGCTCGCCATCGGGATCGTCGTCGACGACGCGATCGTCGTGACCGAGAACGTCGAGCGGATCATGCACCAGCACCATCTGCCGCCCAGGGAAGCGACGATCAAGGCCATGGGCGAGATTTCGAGCTCGCTCGTCGCCGTCGTGCTGGTGATGTCGTCGGTGTTCGTCCCGGCCGCCTTCCTGCCCGGCTCGACCGGCCAGCTGTACAAGCAGTTCGCGGTCACGATCGCCGTGTCGGTCGCGATATCGGGCTTCGTCGCGCTGACGCTGACGCCGGCGATGTGCGCGCTGATGCTGAAGCACAACCCGCCGCCACAGCGCGGGCCCTTCGCGTGGTTCAACCGCCAGGTCGACGCGCTGACCCGCGGTTTCGGGCATGCCGTCGAGTACACGATCGCGCGGTCGACGATCGCGCTCGTCCTCCTCGCGGGCTTCCTGTGGCTCATCTACCACCTGTTCACCGTGCTGCCGTCGAGCTTCGTCCCCAACGAGGACCAGGGCTACGTGATGGCGGCGATCATCATGCCCGAGGCCGCCAGCATCGACCGCGCACAGGCCGTCGCCGAGAAGGTGGACGCCATCTTCGCCAAGACGCCCGGCGTCGACCTCCGGTCGATGATCACCGGGTACAGCCTGCTCGACAGCGGCTTCAAGACCAACTCCGGCGCGTTCTTCGTGACGCTCAAGGATTTCAAGGAGCGCTACGCATCGACGGACGCCGCGCGCACCCAGAACGCGCGCGCCGTGCTCCTCCACATGTACGCGGAGGCGCAGAAGATCGAGGAAGCCATCGTGCTCCCCGTCGCGCCGCCGCCGATTCCCGGCATCGGCACGACAGGCGGCTTCGAGTTCTGGATCCAGGACACCGGGTCCGGCGACCCCACGCAACTGGACCAGGTCACGCAGGAATTCCTCGCGAAAGCAAGGACGCGCGCCGAGCTCACGAGCCTGTCGTCCACGTTCCGCGCGAATACGCAGCAGCTGCGCGCGGTGGTCGATCGCGACAAGGCGACGCTGCTCGGCGTGCCGGTCGACGACGTCTACAGCGCAATCCAGGCGCAGTTCGGCTCGCTCACGGCGAGCCAGTTCAACCAGTTCAGCCGCGTCTGGTGGGTGATCGTGCAGTCGGATGCGCGGTACCGGCAGAACCCGGAAGATCTCACGCGGCTCTACACGCGGTCGAGCAATGGCCAGATGGTGCCGCTCTCGGCGCTCGTCACCACGAAATGGGTCGCCGGACCCGACCTGCTGCCGCACTTCAACGGCTTTCCGGCCGCCAAGGTGAACGGGAACGCCGCGCCAACCTACAGCTCCGGCGACGCCATCGCGGCGATGGAAGCGGTCGCAAAGGACACGCTGCCGCCGGGATACACGTTCGCGTGGTCGGGCCTCGCTTTCGAGGAGAAGAAATCCGGCGGGACGTCGATGATCGCCTTCGTGTTCGGCCTCATCATCGTGTTCCTCGTCCTCTCCGCGCAGTACGAGTCGTGGACGCTGCCGGGTGCGGTGATGTCCGCGGTCCCTTTCGGCATCCTGGGAGCGCTCGTCACCAACTGGCTGCGCGGGCTCGAGAACGACGTCTATTTCCAGATCGGGCTCCTCGTGCTGATCGGCCTCGGCGCCAAGAACGCGGTGTTGCGCGTGACCGCCGCCGTCGAATTCCGGCACCAGGGCCACTCGATCATGGAAGCGACGCGGCTGGCCGGCGAGCAGCGTCTGCGTCCGATCATCATGACCTCGCTCGCGTTTGCGTTCGGCTGTCTGCCGTTGGCACTCGCGCTCGGCGCCGGCGCCAACGCGCGGCACTCGATCGGCACGGGCATCATCGGCGGGATGATCGGCGAGACGACTCTCGCGATGCTCTACGTGCCGCTCTTCTTCTACCTGTTCGACCGGCTCTCCGAGGGCAAGGCGGGCGAGGACGCGCCGCCGGTGCACGCCGCGAACCCGCCCGCACCGCCTGCCGTCACGCCGCCTCCGCCGGCGCACGGGGACTGACATGCGCACGCGCGTTGCCTTCTGCCTCGCCGCTGCCCTTGTCTCGGCCTGTACGCTCGGGCCCGATTACATGCGGCCGCCGGTCGACGCGCCGGCGTCGTTCCGGTTCGCGACGAAGGACGCCGCCGATGCCGCGAACCTCGCGTGGTGGAAGCAGTTCGGCGACCCGGTCCTCGATGCGCTCATCGCCGAAGCGCTCGCCAACAACAAGAGCGTCAAGGTCGCCGTCGCCAACGTCGAACAGGCGGCGGCCGTGCTCACGCAGACGCGCTCGCAGCTGTTCCCCCAGACGGGCTACGGCCTGTCGGGCGGGCGCGCGCGTACGACCGAGGCGGGCGCCACGCCGTTGCTCGAGCTGGCGATCCCTAATCCCCAGTCCGCCTACCAGGCCGCCCTCAGCGCCACCTGGGAAGTGGACCTGTGGGGGCGCATCCGGAGGCTGTCCGAGTCCGCACGCGCGAACGTGCTCGGTACCGACGACGCGCGGCGCGGCGTGATCCTGTCGCTGGTCGCCTCGGTGGCGGCCGATTACCTGCAGCTGCGCGGGCAGGACGAGCAGCTCGTGGTCGCACGTCGCACGCTCGCGACCTACGCGGAGTCGGTCAAGCTCTTCGAGCTGCAATTCAAGTACGGCCAGGTCTCGCAGATGAACGTCGCGCAAACGCAATCGCAGTACGAGTCCGCCGCCGCGCAGATTCCGCAGATCGAGTCGCAGATCGCGCAGACCGAGAACGCGCTGTCGATCCTGCTCGGGCGGAATCCTGGTCCCATCGCGCGCGGCAAGTCCGTCTACGACCTCGCGCTGCCTTCGGTTCCCGCCGGCGTACCGTCGCAGCTCCTCGAGCGGCGCCCCGATCTCATGCAGTCGGAGGAGGCGCTCATCGCCGCCAACGCGCAGATCGGCGCGGCGAAAGCGCTCTACTTCCCGACGATTTCGCTGACCGGCGCGTTCGGCGGCGCGAGCGCGGACCTGTCGAAGCTCTTCACCGGCCCGTCGCGCGTCTGGAGCTACGCCGGCCAGGTGGCGGGGCCGATCTTCACGTTCGGCGCGGTCAGCGGGCAGGTTGCGCAAGCGGAGGCCGCCCAGCAGGCGGCGCTCTTCAGCTACCAGGCGTCGATCCAGAATGCGTTTGCCGACGTCGACAACGCGCTCGTTGCCAACCAGAAGCTCCGGGACCAGCTCGCCGCGCAGCAGAAGCTCGTCGACGCGCTGCGAACGTACTCGCGCCTCGCCATTCTGCAGTACAACGGCGGCTACACGTCGTACACGACGGTTCTGCAGGCAGACCAGTCGCTGTTTCCGGCCGAGCTCACGCTCGCCTCGGTGCGCGCATCGCTGTTCGTGTCGAGCGTGAACATCTACAAGGCGATGGGCGGCGGCTGGATCGTCGCGGCCGACGCGATGACCGATGATCGCGCGCCGCCCGCCTCGGGGCGCGGCGCCGGATTGCCCCCGCTCTTCTGACGGCAATGACCATGTCGAGTCGAGCGCCGCGTTGGCGCAAAATCGTTCACCGCACAACGCTGTGGCTCGTCGCGGCCAGCGCAATCGCGATCGGCGGCATTTCGGCGCAGCCGGCGCAGAAGGCTACGCCGGTCGAAACGCAACCGGTCGTCGCATCCGCGCCGGACGCCCGCAATGAGATACGCCGCACGCTCGACGTTGCGCAGAAGCGGCTCGAAGCGATCGAGGCCTCACCGGACTCGGCGCTGGGCGCGCCGCCGGAGACTCCGCGCCGCGACATCGCCGAGCGCCTCGGCCTCGCGCGGCAGCTCGCGGGGATCTACCAGCAGCAACTCGACGTCCTCGACCGGATGGACGCGGTACGCCGCGAGCGCGCGGACGCCGAGCGCGCGCTCGCCGACTGGCAGGGCTTTTCGACGCCGCCGCCGCACTCCGTGCTCCTGATCGATGAAATACGCGACGACATCGACACCGCCGACACGCGGATCGCGAATGCAAACGCGCGGCGCGTCCTGTTCGAGCGCTTCGGCGTCGAGATTGGCGCCAAGTCGAAGGCGAGTCAGGGAATGGCGCGCCTTGCCGCAGAGGCCGCCGAGCGCGCGGTGGGCGCGTCTACTCAGGCGCAGCTCGACTGGGCGCGCGACATGGCGACGCTGCGGGCCCGCGTCGACGAGGCGACGCGCGAACTTCTCGAGATGGGCGTGCGCACAGCGCGCGAGGAGACGGACGCTGCGGGTGTCGAGCGCGACCTCGCCTTGCGCAAGCTCGCCGCAGCCGGCACGGAGTTCACGCTGTCGCCGGACGACCTCGGGCGGATGCGTGCCGAGATCGACGCGCGCCGGAGAGCGGCGGACCAGGCGATCGAACGCTCGTTGCGGGCCTCGGCGGCCGCCATCGCGGCGCGGACCGCGGCCGAGACGCGACTCGAAAGCGCACGAGCGGCACCGCCCTCGCGCAGCGAGGATGCTGCGGCGCGCGATGCGCGGCTCGCAGCACTTGTGCGCGACGCCGAGCTGAAGCGCGAAGTCGCGGCGGCCGCGGTGCTTCGCGTCGACCTGCTGAAGGAGAACCTGCTGGTGCAGGACGGCGAACGCACCGTGTGGGAGGCGCGCTCCACCGCGGTCTCGTCGAAGGACCCGGTCGAGGCGCGGGGCATCTACGAAAAAGTGGTCGCCGGACTGGCGGGGCTGCGCACCTGGCAGGAATACCTTCGTCAACAGCTCACTGCGGCGTCCGCGCGCACGCGTGAGCAGGAATCGAAGCTCCGGACCGCCTCCGGCGAGGAGTCCGCGCACGCGGCGCAGCTGCTCGAAACGTATCGCCAGCGCGAGTCCGATCTGCGCCGCGCGATCGACCAGGGGCAACCGCTCGAGCGCGTGCTGCGTCATTTCCGCACCGACTTCGAGGGAAGGCGCGAGGTCTCGTACGCGGAGCGCTTCAAGGACCGGGCGGCGGCAGCGTTGCTCTGGGGGCGAAGAATCTGGAACTACGAGATCGCCACCGTCGACGATTCCTACGAGACCGCGGACGGGCGCAAGCTCAGCGTCTCGCGCAGCGTCACGCTCGGCAAGTCGTTCGGCGCGGTGCTGATCGTCGTCGTCGGCTATCTCCTCTGCAGCTTCGTCGTCCGCCGCGTCGAGCGGATGTTCGTGGCGCGCCGGAAGGTCCCGCCGCAGGCCGCGGCGCTCCTGCGGAGCTGGATTCTGTTCGCGCTGACGGCCGTCCTCGTCGTCTTCGCGCTCCTCAGCGCGAGCATCCCGCTGACCGCATTCGCGTTCCTCGGCGGCGCGCTCGCAATTGCCGCGGGCTTCGGTCTGCAGACGCTGCTCAAGAATTTCGTGGCGGGCCTCATGCTGCTGCTCGAGCGGCCGATGCGCCTCGACGACCTGGTCGAGGTCGACGGCATCCGCGGCCGGGTCACGGCGATCGGCATCCGCGCGTCGACGATCATGAGCGGCGACGGGATCGAGTCGCTGATCCCGAACAGCGCGTTCGTCGAAGGCAAGCTCACGAACTGGACCTATTCCAACTCGACGAGCCGGCAGACGATCAGGGTCGGCGTCGCCTACGGCTCGCCGCTGCGCAAGGCAGGCGACGCGCTGGCCGACGTCGCGGCGCGGCACGGCTTGGTCCTCAAAGAGCCCGCGCCGCAGGTCTACCTCGACGAATATGGAGAAAGCGCGGTGTATTTCGCGCTCACCTACTGGGTGGACATGTCGCCCAGCAACGATTCGCGGCGCGTGAGGAGCGACCTCCTGCACATGATCGACCGCGCGTTCGCCGAAGCGGGCATCCGGATGCCGTTCCCGCAGCGCGACGTCCACGTCGACGCCGCGTCGCCGCTCAAGGTCGAGATCGTGCCGCCGCCCGCGGACGGCGCCGGCGCCTGACCGTCAGGACTTCGGAAGCTGCAGCGCCGCGAGATCGCGCGCGAGCTCGGCGGTGATGTCGCCGAAAGCCGCGGACAGCGCTGCCGCCTGGGCGTCCGGCGTCGACCCGCCGACGGGAACGCTTCGACGGTACTGCTTCGACCAGAACGGAACCAGCGACGAGCCGTCGGCGCGCGACAGGAAATACATCACGCCCACCTCCGCGGAAGGCTTGGCGGCTTCGCGGACATCGACGTACAGCGCATCCACGAAGCCGTCGAGCACGAAGTCTCCGTCGGGCGGCGCACCGGGCGGAACGACGCGTGAAAAGACGCGGGCCCGGTCGAGCGCGCGCGCGGTGCCCTCGCCCAGCATGGCCGCAGGCGCGACGAGGAATTCCGAATAGAAATCCGCTTCGAAGCGGAGGTCCGTCTGGCGAAAGATCAGCGCGCGACCGCGGTACGGCGCCGCGACGTTGATGGTGCCGACCCGAAGCGTCGCCGGCTGCGGTTGCGCCGCGACCGGCGGCGCCGCACCGTCGATGAGGAAGGCCTGCTTGATCGGCGCGGGGCGCGTGAGCGAGCAGCCGCCGGCGAGCACGGTCAGCGCGAAAATCGCGATGACGCATCGGCTCTTCGGCACGGAGGTCCTGCGAAGCGAACGGGCGGTCATCATCGGCCCTCGGGCGGACGCGGCGGCCCGCCGAAGATCACGTTCGCCGGATAGCGCTTCGCGTCTTCGGTCAGGTCGCGCAGGTTGTCGGTGATCTGGCGCAGGTTCTCGATGGTCGTCGCGATGTCGGCTTCGCCGCCGCCCAGGATGCGGTCGAGCCGGCCGAGCGTACGCGACAGGTTCTGCACGGTCCTCGGCAGGTTCGGATCGTCGATCAGCGTTCGCACGCGCGCGAGCGCCGCCGCGGCTTCGTCGGGAAGTTTCTGGAACGACGGGTTGGCCAGCACTTTCTTGAGCTCGGCATTGCTGGCGCGGGCCTCGGCCAGCAGCGCCACCGCCTCGTTGGAGAGCTTCTTGGCGTCGATGTTGTCGAGCGTGGTCTCCAGCTTGCCGAGCACGCGCTCGGCACGCTGTGAGATCGCCCTCGTGTCGATGGCCTCGATCCGCGCGTTGCTCGTCACCAGCAGCTTGTTGAGGTTGGCGAGCGTACCTTCGATGTCGAGCTTGTGCAGACGCTCCATGATCTCGCTCGCGGCGTTGACGAGCGCGGTGACGGTCGAGCGCGTGCTGGGAATGTAGATGTTGTTCGGAGTCCAGTCGATCACCAGCATCGGCGGCGGCGGGTCGATGTAATCGACTTCGAGATAGCTCGTGCCGGTGATCCCGAGCGGCGCGAGGCGCACGCGAAGCCCGCGTTCGACCTCCTGCGCCGCGCTTGCCGGGTCCGTGAGGTCGCCCGCGCCCGCCCGGCCGCCGAGGGCCTTTGGCTGCAGCTGCGCCTCGACCAACACGTACCGGGCGCGTTCCGACATCGGCCGGTCGAGCTGGTATTGATTGTAGGTGAAGCCGATGCGCGTGACCTCGCCGATCGCGACGCCGCGATACTTGAGCTTGGAGCCGATGTCGAGTCCCTGCACCGACTCGTTGAAATAGGTCTCGATGGTGATCCGCTTCTGGAACCACCGTCCGGAGCCGATGATGAGCAGCACGACGATGCCGGCCGCTATCGCGCCGATCACGAACAGCCCGAGCTTGAAGTAGTTGGCCTTCTGGCTCATCGCTCTTCGGGGTCAGGCGGCGACGGGCTCGGGTTCGCGGCGGAAGAACTGGCGAACCCAGGGGTTGTCGCTCGTGTCGCGGAGCACGCGCGGATCGCCTTCGGCGATGATGCCCTGCGTGCGCTTGTCGAGCATGATGACGCGATCCGCAATCGCGAAAATGCTCGCCAGCTCGTGGGTGACGACGACGAACGTCACGCCGAGCGTCCTTTGCAGCCGCCGGATCAGCGCATCGAGCTCCGCCGAGGTGATCGGATCGAGGCCGGCGGAAGGTTCGTCGAGAAACAGGATGCCCGGGTCGAGCGCCATCGCGCGCGCAATCGCCGCCCGCTTCTGCATGCCGCCCGAGATCTCGTTCGGCAGGTGCCCCGTGAACTGGTCGAGCCCGACCAGCTCGAGCTTCATCCGCGCAATGAGGTCGGTGGCCGCCTGCGGCAGGTCGGTGAATTCCTCGAGCGGGAGGCGGACATTCTCGAGCAGCGTCATCGAGCCGAACAGCGCGCCGGACTGGTACATCACGCCGAACCTGCGCATGATTTCGCGGCGCTCGTCGTCGCCCGCCGACGTGAGGTCGCTGCCGTTGATCAGCACCCGTCCCGCGAGCGGCGGGTAGAGGCTGATCATGTGCTTCAGCAGCGTGCTCTTGCCGCAGCCCGAGCCGCCGAGGATCACGAACACCTCGCCCGCGTAGACCTCGAAGTCGAGGTCGCGCAGGATGACCTTTTCGTCGTAGCCGGCCGTCAGGTTCTCGACGCGGATGACGGGCTTGGGACTGTCCATCAGATATCGAGAACGAAATAGACGACCGCGAAAATGCCGTCGACGACGACCAGCAGGATGATGGCCGAGACGACCGCGCGTGTCGCGCTGTCCCCGACCGCAGACGCACCGGCGGCGGTCTGCAATCCGCGCAGGCAGCCAACTCCCGGCCACGAGGACGGCGAACACGAACGCCTTCACGAACCCGGCCATGAAATCGGTCGGCGTCACCGCGCTGTCGACCTCCTTCAGGAAGGTGACCAGCGGAACCGAGAACGACTGCATCGTCAATGCGCCGCCGAGCATGCCGACCAGCATGGCGAACAGCGTGAGGAGCGGGGTCATCAGCAGCGTGGCGATGATCCGTGGCGTCACGAGGAAGCGCACCGGGTCGAGCCCCATCGTCGTCAGCGCGTCGACCTCCTGGTTGACGTGCATCGTGCCGATCTCGGCGGCGAACGCCGCGCCCGTGCGGCCTGCGAGCAGGATCGCGGTCATCAGCGGTCCGAGCTCGCGGACCATCGACAGGCCGATCAGGTCGGCGACGAAGATTTCGGCGCCGAAGCGCTTCATCGGGACGGCCGACTGGAATGCGAGGATCAGCCCGAGCAGGAACGCGATCAGCGCGATGATCGGCAGGCCGTCGGCGCCGACGCGCTCGCTGATGCGCCAGACGTCCCGCCAGCGCACGCTCGCCGGGTTCACCACGGCATTGGCCAGCGCCGCGACGATTTCGCCGACGAACGTGACCTGAACGCGGATGTCGCGCCATACGGCCGAAGCGGCGCGACCGATTTCCTCGATGACGGGCGCTCGCTTCGGCTCCGGGTCGAGATCGTGCTCGAGCCTCGCGGGATCGAATTGCTTGAACAGGGTTTCGTGCGCGGGCCTCAGATTCGCGACCTCGACCGGCGCCGCGCGCGGATGCGCGACCAGGTCGATCAGCAGCGCGATGCCGGCGCCGTCGCAATACTCGACGGCGGCGGCGTCAACGGTCACGGGGCGCGTCGGAGCATCGGCCAGGGCGCGGTGCGCGTCCTCCCAGAGGACGCGGATGGAGCCCGCGTCGAGTCGCCCCGACAACGCGAGCACGCGGCGGCCGTCCGGCGTATCGTTGATCGCGAGCGCGGCCATCGATACCCGCGCGCTAGTCGATGAGCTCGACGCTGCGGCCGGAGATGCGCACCCGGTCGCCTTCCATGACGTAGGGCTCGTAATTGAGAGTCGTCACGCGCGTCTGGCCGGTGTCGAGCTTGACCGTGACTTCCCAGCGCGGCTTTTCGTAGGAATTGGGCGATTTCTGGTACGTTGCGCCGCCCGCCGCGCCGACCACCACCTTGCCCTGGTTGGACAGTCCCGGGCCGATCTGGAACATCGTGGCCGCCTTGGCGTCGGACGCGAAGCTCGCGCCGCCCCCAAGCGGCGTCCATTGCTCCTTGACGATCGTCTGACGAATCGAAACGACCTTTCCGCATTGCTGGCAGTCGTCGGCGGGCGCCGCGGCGGCTGTCGGCTGCGCATTCTGCGACTTGCCGTTCACCCCGGCAGGAATCGGCGGTGGCGGGAATTGCGCATCGGCGACCGCGGCACCGAGCGTCACCGCCGCGGCGAGCGTCAATCGCGTGACATACGGCGCGCTGCGTGAGGCGTTCATCGGCTCATTCCGGTAGCGTGTTGAGATAGAACATCGCGTGCAGCAGCGTTCCCGGTTTGCCGAGGTTGCCGAGCCAGCGCTGATAGATCGGATCGATGTCGCCGTTGCGGTAGAGATTCGCGAGTGCCCGGTTCACCGCGAGGCGAAAATCGGGATCGTTGCGCGGCAGCACCAGGCCGTACGGCTCGAACGAAAAATCGCCGCTGACGAATTCGAGCTCGTCGGGAGCGCTCGAGCGCACGCGCAGGCCGGCGAGCACGACCCGGTCGCTGGCGTAGCCGTCGACCTTGCCATGCGAAAGGAGCGCCATGCCTTCCGTGCCGTCCTTGACCGGAACGAGGATCGCCGGCGACTCTGCCGCGCTGAGGGCGCGCGTCAGCGCTTGCTCGGTCGTGGTCCCGCCGATGACGGCGATCCGCTTTCCCTTGAGATTCCTGAGCCGCGACAGCTTCGATTTCGCGCGCACCAGGACCCCGCCGCCGTCGACGAAGATCGGCAGGCTGAAATCGACCGTCTCCATTCGCGTGAGCGTGATCGTCGTGGTCCCGCATTCGACGTCGGCCTTGCCGCTCGCCACGGCATCGAGGCGAGTCGACGCGTCGACGGGCAACCACTCGATCCGGAGCTCCTTCATCGCCAGGGCGCGCTGCACCGCCATGGCGACGCGAATGCACAGGTCGACGCTGTAGCCGCGAATCCGTCCCTCGCGATCCTTGAACGAGAACGGCGCGGCGCCGTCGCGGTAGGCGAACGTGATCGCGCCCTTTTCCTTGATCCGGTCGAGCGCAGGGGATGCGGCGGAGGTGACCCCGGCAGAAACCGGGCCGAGCAGAGTCGCGGCGAAGAAGACGAGCAGGAAGCGGCGCATCACGGAACACCGTCGATATGTTCGCGGCGAGTTTAGCATGGCCGTCGACGATCGCGGGCCAGCGGGTCGCAACGGAAGATCACCGGCGAACGCCCGCCTTGTCGGCGGTCGCGGCCGCTCATCCGTCGCGCCGCCAGCGCGCCTCGCCCATCACGTAGGTCGCCGCGACCGCCCGGTCGTCGCCCAGCATCATCAGCACGAACAGCGCTTCGACGAGACCCTCGGCATGCGACATGCGGCGCGCCATGAGCGGCGTCGCCGCCGGATCCAGCACGACGAAATCGGCCGGCTTCCCGGGCGCGAAATTGCCGAGCCGATCCTCCTCGCCCAGCGCGCGCGCGCCGCCCAGCGTCGCGAGGTAGAACGCGCGCAGCGGCGACAGCCTCTGCTTCGCAAGCTGCGCAACCTTGTAGCTCTCGGCGAGCGTGCGCAGCATCGAGAAGCTCGTGCCGCCGCCGACGTCGGTGCCGATGCCCACCGCGATGGCGTGCTCCCTCGCGGCATCGAGATCGAAAAGTCCGCTGCCCAGAAAGAGGTTCGACGTCGCGCAGAACGACATCGCGGCGCCGCTCTCGGCCATCCGCCGCCGGTCGACCGCGTCGAGGTGGATGCAGTGGGCGAAGACGGCGCCGCGGCGCAGCAGACCGCATTGGTCGTAGACGTCGAGGTAGCTGCGACTCCTGGGAAAGAGCTCGGCGACCCAGCGCACCTCGTCCATGTTCTCCGCGACGTGCGTCTGCATCAGCACGCCCGGATGCTCGTCCAGCAGGCGTCCGGCGAGCTCGAGCTGACGATCCGTCGACGTCGGCGCGAACCGCGGCGTCACCGCATACAGCAGGCGGCCGTGCCCATGCCAGCGTTCGATCAGCGCCGCGCTCTGCGCGTACCCCGATTCCGCGGTGTCGCGCAGGAATTCCGGGCAGTTGCGGTCCATCAGCACCTTGCCCGCCGCGATGCACATCGCCCGCGACGAGGCCTCGGCGAAGATCGCGTCGACCGACTCCGGATGCACCGTCGCAAAGACCAGCGCGCTCGTCGTGCCGTTGCGCAGGAGCTCGTCCAGGAAGAACGAAGCGACGTCGCGCGCATGGGCCGGATCGGAAAAGCGGCGCTCGGTCGGAAACGTGTAGCGCTCGAGCCATTCGAGGAGCTGCTCGCCGTACGACGCGATGATGTCGGACTGCGGATAGTGGACGTGCGTGTCGATGAAACCGGGAAGGATCAGCTTGTCCGTGAATTCGACGACCGGCGTCTCCGCCGGCAGCGCACCGCGGACGTCCGTCCAGTTGCCGGTCGACTGAACTCGGCCGTCGCGCACGACGAGCACGCCGTCGTCGAGAAAAACGTGCGCGCGTTCGCCCGCCGTCGCGGGATCGTCGAGGAAATGGAGAAGCCGGCCGCGAAACGCGGTGACGCCGGACGCGGGGGCGGTCCCCGCCAACGCGGTCATCGGGTCGTCGCGCCCTGAGCAGCCCAGCCGGCGATCAGCGCGCGCTCGTCGTCGGTCATCTGCGTCAGGTTGCCGATCGGCATGTATCGATTGGCCACGGTTTCGCCGATCTTGGCCGCGTGCAAGGCGATCTGGTCGGGCGTCTCGAGAATCACGCCCTTGGGAGGCTGCGCGAACCCGTCCTGCCTGGGCTGCGCCGCGTGGCACGGGACGCAGCGCAGCGCAATCACGCTCTGCACCTGCGTCATTGCGACCACGGTTCCGCCCGGCTGCGCACCGCGCGGCGCAATGGCCACCGCAACTCCCGCCAGCAGCACGCACGCGGCGATCGGCAGCCATGCCCTGGCGTTGCCCTTGTGGCGCAAGACGAAGTACTGCCGGATCAGCACGCCCGCGAGCATCACCAGCGCCAGCACGGCCCACGCGTACGGATGCCCGTACGTCATCGGGTAGTGATTGCTGATCATGACGAACAGCACCGGCAGCGTGAAGTACGTGTTGTGCACCGAGCGCTGCTTGCCCGCCAGTCCCGGCGCGGGATCGGGCTCCCGTCCGGCGAGGATGTCGTCGACCATCCGCTTCTGGCCCGGAATGATCACGAAGAATACGTTCGCCACCATGATGGTGCCGAGCATGACGCCGACGTGCAGATACGCCGCACGGGCGCTGAACACGTGCACGAGTCCCCAGCACATTGCGACGACGAAGGCGAACACGAGCGCGGCGAGCAGGTTCTCCCTGCCCCGCAGGAGCCGGCAAAGCCCGTTGTAGACGAGCCAGCCGCCGGCGATGACCACGACGCTGATCGCAACGCCGGTGCCGGGTGCAATGTCGAGCACGCTTCGGTCGACGAGCCACGTCGACGCGCCGAACCAGTAGATGATCGCGAGGAGCGCCATGCCCGAAAGCCACGTCGTGTAGGCCTCCCACTTCGACCAGTGCAGGTTGTCGGAAAGCGGTTCGCCTTTCGGGCCGGTCGGGAATTTCTGGCTGACGTAGAACCCGCCGCCGTGAACGGCCCACAGCTCGCCGAACACGCCTCGATCGCGGTCCGCGGCCTTCTTCGGAGGGGACAGCGAGTTGTCCAGCATGACGAAGTAGAACGACGCGCCGATCCACGCGATGCCGGTGACGAGGTGCAGCCAGCGCACCAGCAGGTTGAGCCAATCGAGAAGGTAGGCGTCCATGGTCAGGGGCCATTCACCCTATGTTCGCGACATGTGCTGCGTCGGATCCAGCCGGAGCGCAGGCGCGCGCCGGATCACGCCGGACCGGAAGCGTTGCGCCTCCCGGTCCGGGTTGCCTTCGAGGGCCGGTTACTTCTTGGGCAGCTTGCTCGCGACGCCCTCGACGTAGTAATCCATCTTGTTGAGCTCGTCGTCCGACAGCGTCTTGCCCGCGGCGGCGCGCTCCTTGCCGTCCTGGTCCTTGACCGGTCCCGCGAACGGATGGAACGTGCCCGCCTTGAGGCCGGCCTCGAGCTTGACGATCGACTCCTTGAGATCGGCGGGTATCGCGGCATTGAGCGGCGCCAGCTTGATCATCCCTTCCTTGTAGCCGCCCCAGCTCGTCGTCGGTTTCCACGTCCCGGCGATCACCTCCTGCACCTGTTTCGTGTAGAAGTCGCCCCACTGGTGGGTCGTCGCGGTGAGCTGCGTCTTCGGACCGTATTTCGACATGTCGGAGTGGTAGCCGAACGACCACTTGCCCTTCTCTTCCGCGGCCTGCACGACGGCGGTCGAGTCCGTGTGGTGCGTGACGACGTCCGCGCCCTGCGAGATCAGCGTCAGCGCCGCCTCGCGCTCCTTGCCCGGGTCGTACCACGAATTGACCCAGATCACGCGCACTTCGGCTTTCGGATTCACGCTGCGCGCGCCGCGTGCGAACGCGTTGATCCCCTGCAGCACTTCGGGAATCGGAAACGCGGCGACATAGCCCAGGATGTTGGACTTCGTCATCTTGCCCGCGATCACGCCGGTCAGGTAGCGCCCCTCGTAGAAGCGGGCGTTGTAGTTGCCGAAGTTCGGCCCGGACTTGTACCCGGTCGCATGCATGAAGTCGACCTTCGGGAACTGCTTCGCGACCTTCTCCGTCGGGTTCATGTAACCGAAGCTCGTCGTGAAGATGATCGCATTGCCGCTTTGCGCGAGCTCGCGGATGACGCGCTCGGCGTCGGCGCCCTCCTCGACCTTGTCGACGTACTTCGTCTGCACCTTGCTGCCCAGGGCCGCTTCCATCTGCTTGCGTCCCTGGTCGTGCTGGAACGTCCATCCGGCATCGCCGATCGGGCTCACGTACACGAACCCGACCTTGACCGGCGCCTGCGCCGGCGTCTGTGCGACGCCCAGACCCGCCCACGCACCCAACAGCACCGTTCCCGCGCACGCGCTGACGGCTCTCATCCACGACTTGCGATCGAACATCGTCTTCTCCTGATAGTTCGGTGCCCTGCTCCCCGGCTGACGGGCAGGCAGATCCACAAGAGGCGCCCCCGAATCGCCCGCGGCCGGCGCCCCGACCCACCGCGTGCCTCCCCTTCCCTTCCCGCACCCACCCAACGCGCGATTATGCCGCGGCCGGATCCTCCCCGCTCTCCCCGCTAGTCCGGCCGATAGGGCTGCCCGAGCGACACCGGCGAATTCAACCGGATGGTCTGCACGTTGCGCGAGATCACCACGAGCACGATGATCGTGGCCCAGTAGGGCAGCGACGACAGGAACTGCGACGGAATCTCGATCTGCGCGCCCGAACCCTGCAGGAAGAGCTGCGTGATCATCACGCCGCCGAACAGGTACGCGCCCACGAGCACGCGCAGCGGCCGCCACGTGGCGAAAACGACCAGCGCCAGCGCGATCCAGCCCCGTCCCGCCACCATGCCTTCGACCCACAACGGCGTGTAATAGACCGAAAGGAACGCGCCGCCCACGCCGGCCATCGCCCCGCCGAATATCGTCGCCAGATAACGGATGCGGATCACCGGATAGCCGATCGAGTGCGCCGACGTCGGCGATTCGCCCACGGCGCGGAGGACAAGGCCCGCGCGCGACCGGTAGAGAAACCATCCGATGGCGGCGAAGAGCAGCCACGAGAGGTAAACAAGCGACTGCTGGTCGAACAGCGCGGGCCCGATCATCGGGATATCGGCGAGCAGCGGTATCCGGATCGACGGCACGGCGAGCATCGTCGCCGATTCGTACGGCTTGCCGATGAACGCGGACAGCCCGACACCGAAGATCGACAACGCGAGCCCGGAGGCGACCTGGTTCGCCATCATCGTCAGCGTAAGGAACGCGAAGATGAGACTCATCGCGGCGCCGGCCAGCATGCCGGCCATGACACCGGCCCACGCGCTGCCGGAGTCGTGGGCAACGGCGAACGCGGCAACGGCGCCGACCGACATGATGCCTTCGGCGCCGAGGTTCAGCACGCCGGACTTCTCGGTGACGAGCTCGCCAAGCGCGGTGATGATGAGCGGCGTCCCGGCGACGATCGTCGCGAAGAGCATCGCGGTGAGGATGTTGTCCATTCAGGGCCCGCTCACGCGATTTTCGCCGCCGCGCGGCGCAGCCGATACTGGATGAACACGTCGGAACCGAGGAGAAAGAAGAGCAGCATTCCCTGGAACACCTTGGAGATCGACGACGGCAGGTTCATGTATTGCTGGGCCTGCTCACCGCCGATGAAGAGCAGCGCCATCAGCAGGCTCGCGAAGAAGATGCCGACCGGGTTGAGGCGCCCGACGAAGGCGACGATGATCGCCGCGAATCCGTAGCCGCTGCTGATCTTGTCGGTGAGCTGCCCCACGGGGCCCGCGACCTCGGCCATCCCGGCGACTCCTGCGGCAGCGCCGCCCGCGAGAAGCCCTATCCAGACCATGCCGACGGCGGAGAATCCGGCGTATCGCGCAGCGGCTGCCGATTCGCCCGCGACGCGCATCTTGAAGCCGGCGTAGCTCTTCTGCATGAACACGTACCCCGCCGCCAGCACGGCGAGCGCGATCACAAAGGCGAAATTGAGCCGCGTTCCCTCGATCAGCATCGGCAGCAGTGCTGCGTCCGCGAAAGTCTCCGTCTGGGGAAAATTGAATCCGGCCGGATCCTTCCACGGCCCGAAGACGAGCCATGAGACCGCAAGCTGCGCGATGTAGACCAGCATCAGCGACGTCAGGATCTCGTTTGCGTTGAATTTCGTCTTGAGGAGTGCCGGAATCGACGCCCACAGCGCGCCGCCGATCGCTCCCGCGACCACCATTGCGGGGAGCAGAAGCACGCTTTCCGTGGTGCGGAAGGCGAGGGCGACGCCGGTCGCCGCGACGGCCCCCATCAGGAACTGCCCTTCCGCTCCGATGTTCCAGACGTTGGCGCGGAATCCGACGGCGAGGCCGACCGCGATCAGCATCAGCGGCGTCGCCTTCAGCAGCAGCTCGGTGACCGCGTTGAGGTCGCGCACCGGATTCAGGAAGAAGATGCGAAATCCCTCCACCGGACTCTTCCCGAGCGCCGAGAACACGAGCATTCCGCCCACGAGCGTCAGAAGGACGGCGATCGCCGGCGACGCGTAGCGCATCGCATTCGAGGCTTCCGGCCGGGACTCAAGCTTCCACATTTGCCGCTTCCGTCGTCCCCTGCGCGCCCGGCCACATGCCGCTCATCCACACGCCGATTTCCTCGACATTGGTTTCCGCCGCGCGTTTGGCAGGCGACAGGCGCCCCTTGGCGATCACAGCGACTCGATCGCAGATTTCGAACAGCTCGTCCAGTTCCTCCGAAATGACGAGGACCGCGCAGCCCTCGTTCCTGAGGTCGATGATCGCCTGGCGGATGAAGGCGGCGGCACCGACGTCGACACCCCACGTGGGCTGCGCGACGATCAGCACCTTCGGATCCTGCATGATCTCGCGGCCGACGATGAACTTCTGCAGGTTGCCGCCCGAGAGCGAGCGCGCCTGCGCCTGCGGTCCGCCGCACTTCACGTTGTAGCGCTCGATGCACAGGGCGGCGAAGGCGCGCGCGGCCGCCGAAGTCGAGCAGCGACCGCTTGAGAAAGCCACGCGTCCGCGCCGCGGTGAGGATCGCATTTTCGGAAAGCGACATCGACGGCACCGCGCCGCGCCCCAGCCGCTCCTCCGGCACGAAACAAAGCCCCAGCCTCCGTCGTCGACCCGGTGACACGCGGCCCGCATCGAAACCGCAGATGCGCACGGGGAATTTCTCGGCCAGCGGCGACTCTCCCGAAAGAGCGTAGAGCAGCTCCTGCTGGCCGTTCCCCGAGACGCCGGCGATGCCCACGATCTCTCCCGAACGCACTTCCAGGCGAAGATCCTTGAGATCGGTGCCGAAAGGGTCGTCCGCCGCGTGCGAAAGCCCTGCGAGCTCGAGGCGCACCTCGCCGCCCTCCCGGGCGGCCGCATGCTCGCACACCGGCAGGTCCTTGCCGATCATGAGGCGCGCCATCGATTTCGGCGTTTCCTGCGCAGGCACGCAATGACCGGTCACCTTGCCTCCGCGCAGCACGGTGGCCGTGTGGCAGAGCTCCTGGATCTCGTCCAGCTTGTGGCTGATGTAGAGGATCGAGCAGCCTTCGGACGCGAGCTGACGCAGCGTTTCGAACAGCTTGCGCACCGCCTGCGGCGTCAGCACCGACGTCGGCTCGTCCATGATGAGGAGCTTCGGCGACTGCAGCAGGCAGCGGATGATTTCCACGCGCTGCCGCTCGCCTACGGAAAGCGAATGCACGTTGCGGCGCGGATCGACCGGCAACCCGTACTTGTCGGACACCTGGCGGATGCGCGTCGAGAGCAGGGCAAGATCCGGCCGGCCCGGCAGCGCGAGCGCGACGTTCTGGACCACGGACAGCGTTTCGAACAGCGAGAAGTGCTGGAAGACCATCCCAATGCCGAGCTCACGGGCGTGCGCCGGGTTCGCGACAGCCACGACATTGCCCTCCCAGCGCATCTCGCCGCGGTCGGGTCTCACCACGCCGTAGATCATCTTCATCAGCGTGCTCTTGCCCGCACCGTTCTCGCCCAGCACGGCGTGGATCTCCCCGGGCATCACCGTGAGGTCGACATTCTCGTTGGCGATGACGGAGGGATAGATCTTGGTGATGCCGGCGAGCGCGAGCCGCGGCGTCGCGCCGCCAGCCTGCGTTCCGGATCGCCCGTCCGTCATTTCGTGCTCCCCCCGTCCACCCGTCGTTGACGGATCAATTTGTCTCGCGGTCGCGCAATGGCGTCAGCCGTTGACTGCCGCGTCGTCCACGCCACGCCCTGCCATCCGCTGTTCCCTGACCTGCAGCAATTGCGCCGCGACGGCGATCGCGATCGTCGCCGGTTCCTTGCCCTTGATCCCCGCCACGCCGATCGGACAGATCATGTCGGCGAAGCGCGCCGACGGGATGCCGCGTTGTCGCCATCCGACGCTCGAACTGCGTTCGCTTCGTCATGGAGCCGATCAGGCCGAAGTACGCGAACCCGCCTCGCTGCAGAATGGCTTCGGCGAGGGTCTGGTCGAGCGTGTGGCTGTGCGTCATGACGAGGAAATACGCCCCCTGCGGAGCCGAATCGACTTCCGCCTCCGGCGCGTCCGTGACGACGACGGTGACGTTGCCGGGAACTTCGTCAGGGAATCTCGGATTCGCGTCCGTCGACCCAGGTCACGCGGCAGGGAATTCGGGCGAGCAGCTCGACCAGCGCGCGGCCGACGTGTCCGGCGCCGAACAGCACGAGGTGAAAGCCCACATCGCGCAACGGATCGAGAAAGACGAGCGCATCGGCGCCGTCGTTGTCCGTCGAAAATCGCGCGAGCCGCGCGCCATCGCGGGTCGCGAGCAAGGTCCGCGCGGCATCGACGACGCGCGCCTGCAGCGCAGCATCGTCGAAAGTACCATCGACGGCGTCGGCGGTGACGATGATCCGCCCTGTCCGCATCGTCGACGGCCGAGCGGTCCGCCAGCGAGGCGACGACGGCCGTGACGCCTGCGCGTCGCAATCCGGCAAGCGCTCCGACCCATCCAGCCTTCGCCTCGACCGGCTCGAACAGCAGATTGACGAGTCCGCCGCAGCACTGACCGAGGCTCGCGCCCAGCGGGAAGCGGCGCATTTCGCCTACCTGTGCGCCGGCCCCGGCGAGCATGTCGCGCGCGATGCCGATCGCCGAGAACTCGAGGTGCCCGCCGCCGATCGTGCCGTCAACGCCGGCGGACGTCACGACCATCCGGGTGCCCGGGCCCCTCGGGACCGAGCCCTTTGCCGACACGACGCTCACGAGCACCGCGGACTCGCCGCGGACACGATGGCGCTGAAGCGCGTCGAGCCAGTCGCTCACGCGACGACTCCGGTCTTCGATGCCGTCGGCCCGGCCGCCGCCGCGCGCAGCTTCAGCTCCTCGACGGAACGCAGGATCTCCTCGGCCGTGGCCGGCGTGTCGAGGCGCGGACTCGTGGAATGATCGACGATGCTCGCGATCGCGTCCTTGATCGCCTGGTGCACGGAGATCGCGAGCATCAGCGGCGGCTCGCCCACCGCCTTCGACCGATAGATCGAGTCCTCCGCGTTGGCGCCTCCCTCCCAGATCTTCACGTTGAACACGGGCGGAACGTCATTGGCGACCGGAATCTTGTACGTGGACGGCGCGTGCGTCATCAGCTTGCCCTTTTCGTTCCACCACAGGTGCTCCATCGTGAGCCACCCCATGCCCTGGATGAATCCACCTTCGATCTGTCCCATGTCGATCGCCGGATTGATCGACCGTCCGACGTCGTGAAGGATGTCGACGCGCAGAAGCCGGTTCTCGCCCGTCAGCGTGTCGACGACGACTTCGGAGACTGCTGCGCCGTAGCAGAAATAATAGAACGGATTTCCGCTCCACGTCTTGCGGTCATAGCCGATCTTCGGCGTCCGGTAGAAACCCGTCGCCGACAGCGACACGCGCGCGAAGTACGCAAGACGCACCAGTTCGGAGAACGGGATCGACCGGCCTCCCACCGAAACGGCATTGTTCGCGAAGCGGACATCGGCGACGTCGACCTTGAAGTGTCCGGCAGCGAAGACGGCGAGCCGCTCCCGCAGCGTCGATGCCGCGGCCTGCGCCGCCTTCCCGTTGATGTCCGTGCCCGACGAGGCGGCGGTCGCCGAAGCGTTCGGCACCTTGCTCGTGTCCGAAGCGGTAACGCGGATGCGATCGACGTCGATCGCCAGTTCCTCGGCGACGACCTGCGCCACCTTGGTGAAGAGGCCCTGCCCCATCTCGGTGCCGCCGTGATTCAGCAGCACGGTGCCGTCGGTGTAGACGTGAATCAGCGCGCCGGCCTGGTTGAGATGCGTCGCCGTGAACGAGATGCCGAATTTGACCGGCGTGAGCGCAATGCCGCGCTTGAGATACGGGCTGCCGCGGTTCCAGCCGCGGATGAACTCGCGCCGACGGCGATAGTCGCTGCTCTTTTCCAGCTCGTCGACGATCTCGTGGATCACGTTGTCGACGATCGTCTGATGGTAATGCGTGACGTTGCGCTCCGTCTTGCCGTAGAAATTGATCCGGCGCACGTCGAGCGGATCCTTGCCGAGGAAACGCGCGATCTCGTCGACCACCTGCTCGATGCCGACCATTCCCTGCGGGCCGCCGAAGCCGCGAAACGCGGTGTTCGACTGGGTGTTCGTCTTGCAGCGGTAGCTCGTGATCCCGACGTCGCCCAGGTAGTAGCAGTTGTCGCTGTGGAACATCGCGCGGTCGTTGATCGACCCCGACAGGTCGGCCGAATAGCCGCAGCGCCCGGCCAGCGTGAACTCGACGCCGAGGATGCGCCCGGCGGCATCGAAGCCGACCTCGTAATCGGTGACGAAGTCGTGGCGCTTGCCGGTGATCATCATGTCGTCGTCGCGGTCGGCGCGCAGCTTCACCGGACGGCGCAGCTTCTGCGCGAACAGTGCGGCAATGCAGGCGAAAAGGCCGGGCTGACTTTCCTTGCCGCCGAACCCGCCGCCCATGCGCCGGCAGTCGACGACGACGTCGTTGGCATCGACGTCGAGCGCGTGCGCAACCTGGTGCTGGATCTCGCCCGGATGCTGCGTCGAGCTGTAGACCTGCATCGTGCCGTCTTCCTTCGGCACGGCGTACGCGATCATTCCCTCGAGGTAGAACTGGTCCTGGCCGCCTATGTGGATGCGCCCGGAAAGGCGATGCGGCGCCGTCGCGATCGCGGCTGCCGGATTTCCGCGCTGCATCCGCTCCGTCGGCAGCACGAACGATTGCGCGCGCACCGCCGCCTCGGCCGTCAGGATCGGCTTCAGGTCTTCGTACTCGATGATCGCGAGGCGCGCCGCGCGCCGTGCTTCTCCGACCGTGCGCGCCGCGACCGCGAAAATCGACTGCCCGAAGTACTGGACCAGCGTCGTCGCGAATATCGGGTCGTCGGCGATGACGGGACCGTAATCGTTCTTGCCCGGGACGTCCTTCGCCGTCAGCGTCGCAACCACGCCCGGCGCGGCACGGACCTTCGTGAGGTCGATCGATTTGATCCGCGCATGCGCGCGCTCGCTCAAGCCGATCGCCGCGTGCAGCGTTCCGCGGATTTCGGGGATGTCGTCGGTGTAGAGCGCCTCCCCGCTGACGTGAAGATGCGCGCTGTCGTGGGGAATCGGCGCACCTGCCCGGCCGGCCGGATGTCGTTCCATGCTTGTCGTCCGCGCCGTCAGAAGGCGAACTCGACGACCTGCGTCGCCGACCTGGCGCCCGAAGTCTCGATCCAGAATTTGTAGAGCAGGTTGCGCGCGATGCTTTTGCGGTACGCGCCCGTCGCGCGCATGTCGGTGAGCGGCGTGTAGTCATCGTCCAGCGCGGCCATTGCCGCACGGATCGTCGCCTCCGACCACTCGCGCCCCACGAGGGCGCGCTCGGTGGCCGGCGCGCGTCTGGGCGTGGCCGCCATGCCGCCGT
Source organism: uncultured beta proteobacterium (assembly GCA_963726765.1). GTDB lineage: Bacteria > Pseudomonadota > Gammaproteobacteria > Burkholderiales > Casimicrobiaceae > CAIWHR01. Next base: position 596,517 of record CAVSDH010000006.1, read on the forward strand.
ACGCAACTCTTGCGTCGCCGACGCGCCCGTTGCCGACGACGACGCGGTACGCGCCGCAAACCGCCGAGATGTCCTGATCGAACCGTTTCGAGACCTTGTACGTTCGAAGGTGTGCGTCGGACGAGCGGTGCGGCACGCGCACGGACACGACGAACTCCCCCGGAACGAGCGCCGTCTTCTGGTAGGCGAGATAGAACTCGTCCAGCGCGATCTCGCGCGTCCGATTGCCCTTGCGCAGCAGCAGCGTCGCGCCCATGACCATCAGGGCCGGCATCGAGTCGCCGATCGGCGATCCGTTCGCGATGTTGCCGCCGAGCGTTCCCGCGTTCCTGATCGGCGGTGACGCGAATCGCCGGTAGAGTTCCGACAATTCGGGATGTTGCGCGACCAGGGCCGCGTACGCATCGGTCAGGCTCGCGCCGGCGCCGATCTCGAGGTCGCCTTTCGTGACCTTGATTTCCTTCAGCTCCGCGACATCACCGACGTAGAGAATGTTGGGCAGATCCTTGTGCTGCTTCGTGACCCAGAGTCCGACGTCGGTGCCGCCCGCCAGCATCCGCGCGTCCGGATGGGCCTCGCGCAGCGTGGCCAGGTCCTTGAGCGTGACGGGGGCGTAGTACGTCGAAGCGCCGTGGCGAAGCAGGAGCGTCTCGCGGCGGCGAATTGCGCGCAGCCGTTCGATCATCTCCCGCTCGCTCTGCGTGATTTCACGGTCGGTCGCCAAGGAGAACGAGCAGTTCATCCAGCTCTCGTGCCGGTCCTCGCGCGAGGCACCGTATTCGTACATCCTGACGCCCGCATCGACGATGGGTCGATAGCCGGTGCAGCGGCACAGATTGCCGGAAAGCGCGTCGCCGATCTCGCCGCGCGTCGGGTCCTGCCGCGTCTTGTAGAGCGCGAAAAGCGACATGACAAAGCCCGGCGTGCAGAAGCCGCATTGCGAGCCGTGGCAGTCGACGAGCGCGCGCTGCACGGGATGCAGCGAGCCGTCCGGTCCCTTCAGGCTTTCGACGGTGATGAGCTCCTTGCCGTCGAGCGAGGGCACGAACTGGATGCACGAATTGACGGCGCGAAAGCGCACGCGATCGCCGTCGAGTTCCGCCAGCACCACGGTGCAGGCACCGCAGTCGCCCTCGGCGCACCCTTCCTTTGTCCCGGTGCGGCCCAGGTCCTCGCGCAGAAAATTGAGGACGGTCGTCGTCGGCGCGATAGCGTCGACGGTGCGGACTTCGCCGTCAAGGACGAATCGGATCGCACCGCCACCCGCTGCCGACTTCTGCCTGCCCGCCATGCCCGCGCTCCTCGCCGCCGTCTATACGGCTAGCTGCCCCTGTACGTCGACCAGCTCCACGGCGAAACCAGCAGCGGAACGTGGTAATGCTGGGTGGCATCGGCCACGCCGAATCGTAGCACCACGTCCCCGACGAACGGCGGCTCCGGCAGCGTCGCTCCGATGCCTGCGAAATAGGCGCCCGCGCCGAACACGAGTTCGTAGCACCCTGCCGGGAACGCTTCGCCATCGAGCAGCGGCGCGTCGCAACGTCCATCGGCATTGGTTTCGACGTCGCGCAACAATTTCCGCACGGCCGCGTCCACTCCGTCGAACCGGTAGACACGCACGCGCACGCCGGCGGCGGGACGACCGTTCGCGGTATCGAGCACGTGCGTCGTGAGCCTGCCCATTCCCACCTCCCAGGGCGCGGAATGTCGCACGCACGATTTGTAATGTCAACAATTCCAGTCATAATTTGTGTACATAAACAAGGAGTATTGTGCGCATATTGCGGCGCACTGGCACCTAACGCGATGATCTGAAGTTGTTCGTAACATGTTACGTCGACTTCGTGCTGCGCTGCGGCGAAACTCCGGTCGCCGCGCTTCAATTTTCCGATTGCATTCGCTATGTGGAGTGTTTACACTTTGGTGCAGATTTCGTTGACAAAAATGCACCGGCCATGACCCCATCACGCACGCCCCGCACTTCGCGCGCAACGGACGAGCGCGCCGCATCGGCGCAACGAGCCAAGGCAGGCGAGGTGCTGCCGCTCTTCACGGGGAACCGCGCCGGGATGGCCGCCATCGACGACCAGATCTACGCGACGATTCACGAGGCGGTGCTCGATCATCGGCTGCCGCCGGGCACCAAGCTCAAGGAGGTGGCGCTCGCCGAGCTTTTCGGGGTGACCCGCGCGCTGATCCGGAAGGTGCTGGCGCGCCTCTCGCACACGCGCTTGGTCGACCTGCGCCCCAACCGCGGAGCGGTCGTCGCGAGCCCCACGGCGGAAGAGGCGCGCGAGCTGTTCGCGGCGCGCAAGGCGATCGAGGGTGCCATCCTGTCGCTGCTGGCACCGCGCGTCACGCGCAAGGACGTGCGCGAATTGCGCGCAATGACGCGCGCGGAGCACGGCGCCTACGACGCGGGCAACGCGCGCGAGGGCCTCAGGCTCTCCGTGGAATTCCATCGCACCCTCGCGCGCATGAGCGGCAACTCCGTGCTCGCCGAATTCCTCGACCAGCTCGTCGCACGCACGCCGCTCGTGGTGCTCGCCTACCAGGCGGCGACGGCCGACAGCGCCTGCCGGACGGACGAGCATCTCCTGATCGTCGACGCCCTCGCGGACGGAAATGCAGCGCGCGCGGCGGCCACGATGGGCGCGCATCTCGACACGCTGCTTGCCCGCCTCGACTTGAGCGGATCGGCGCAACGCGAAGCGGATCTCGCCGAGCTTCTGGGCGTCCGCCGCGCCTGACGTCGCGCCTCCCCATCTCGCGGCAACGCATGGCTTCCGGCGCCGACCCCTATCCGCGCGACCTCGTCGGCTACGGACGCACCGTTCCGCATGCGCAGTGGCCCGCCGACGCGCGCATCGCCGTCCAGTTCGTCCTCAACTACGAGGAGGGCGGAGAGGGCTCCGTGCTCCACGGCGACGCCGGCTCGGAGCAGTTCCTGTCCGAAATCGTCGGTGCCGCGTCCTACCCGGCGCGGCACATGAGCATGGAGTCGATCTACGAATATGGTTCGCGCGCCGGCGTGTGGCGCCTGCTGCGCGAGTTCGAGCGCCGGTCGCTTCCGCTCACCGTATTCGGTGTCGCGATGGCGCTCGAACGGAACCCGGAAGCGACCGCGGCCTTCGTCGAGCTCGGTCACGAAGTCGCTTCGCACGGCTGGCGCTGGATCCACTACCAGAACGTGGACCCCGCGACCGAGGCCCTGCACATGCGTCGCGCGGTCGAAATCATCACCCGGCTCACCGGATCGGCGCCGCTGGGCTGGTACACCGGGCGCGACAGCCCGGAGACGCGCCGACTCGTCGTCGAGCACGGGGGATTCGTCTACGACTCCGACGGCTACGGCGACGACCTGCCGTTCTGGGCTGCCGTGCCCGCGCAGGGTGGCCGCACCGTTTCGCACCTTGTCGTTCCCTACACGCTCGACACCAACGACATGCGCTTCGCGACGCCGCAGGGCTTCAATACCGCCGACCACTTCTTCGTCTACCTGCGCGACGCGTTCGACGTGCTCTATGAGGAAGGAGCGGACGCGCCCAGGATGATGTCGATCGGCATGCACTGCCGGCTGCTGGGGCGTCCCGGACGCTTCCGCGCGCTGCAGCGTTTTCTGGATCATGTCGAGGCGCACGACCGGGTGTGGGTGACACGTCGCATCGACATCGCGCAGCACTGGATCGCGCGCCACCCACCTCCGCCGATCGCAGGAGAAACCCGATGAGCGTGCAGCCGACCCTGGCGTCGCTGTCGGCCGCGACACGCGACGAGTTCGTGCGGGTGCTGGGCGGCGTCTTCGAGCACACGCCGTGGATCGCCGAGCACGCCTACGCACTTCGGCCGTTCACGAGCGTGGATTCGCTGCATCGCGCGATGATGGCGGAGCTCGCCTCGGCGCCGCGGGCGGACAAGCTCGCGCTGATCCGCGCCCACCCCGAGCTCGCGGGCAAGGAAGCGGCCGCTGGATCGATGACCGCGGATTCCGTCGGCGAACAGGCGTCCGCCGGACTCGACCGGTGCACGAAGGAGGAGCTTGCGAGGCTTCGCGCAGGCAACGCGTCCTATCGCGAACGATTCGGCTTTCCCTTCGTGATGGCGGTCCGGGGCAAGAGCCGGCAGGAGATCCTCGCGGCCCTTGCTTCCCGTCTCGGCAATACCCCGGACGACGAGTTCGCGCGCTCCATCGACGAAATCGGCAGGATCGCGCGGCTGCGCCTCGCCGCGCTGCTTGATTCGCACTGAACGCCGAACCTCGCCCGATCGATCGCCTGGCGTGCACTCAGTGTGCCGCAGTTGCCGCTGGATCTCCGAAGTAGCGCGCGACGAAGATTCCCGGCTGCGCCGAGTCCGAAGTCACATTTCCGGCGATCACAATGCGCCCATCCGGCACGCTCGCAACCGCATTCTCGACCGCCACTCCAGCAACCGGCGTCACGGCAACCCCCGCATTGCCAAACCCCGAATCGAGTACACCGCTGGGGGTGTAGCGAATCACTGCCGCGGACCGTTGAAAGCGGCCATCCGGACTGTATTCGCCAATATAGCCGGCGACAACAATCTTGCCATTGCTTTGCAGCGCAATACCGTTGCCAGATACGAACTTGTCCATTGGATTTTCGGGGTTGCCGTTGATACCGAATCCCGCATCGAGGGATCCATCAACATTCAAGCGATGCAGGGCGTAACCACATTCCGGGCTGCCCAGGACCAAGACGACCGCCTTGCCATCCGGATCGAGCGCCAAACCCGTCAGGAAGCAACTGTAAACGGGTACCCGCAGGACGGCGAATCCGGCATCGCCGAATTTCGGGTCAGGTGTGCCATCGGGGTCAAATTGGGCCAACAGAATACGTGTCTCTCCTCCGAATGGAGCGCCAAACCACTCCATGCCTGAAACGAGGATTCGTCCGTCCGAACGGATCGCGACTCCGGTGGGCTCACAGGATGTCGCCTGACATCCGAAATCCGCCTCGCCGGCGACGCCGAAGTTCGAATCACGGGACCCGTTAGGATCGAATCTCATCACTGATCCCTTCAGATCGCTATACCCCACGGGACCATGCAGGACCGCAGCCACGATCTTCCCGTCAGTCTGCAACATTGCGCCGGTACACACGACCTCGTCGCGCGCCGATCGACTCAGCACCATTCCACCGTTTCCGAAGGCGCTATCGAGGGAACCGTCCGCGTTGTACCGCGCCAGCGCGCATGCGCCGGAGCTGCCTCCGACGGCGACGATCTTTCCGTCAGCCTGTAGCACGACCGCGCGCGCCTCGCCGCCCGCCACGGCACCGAAAACCGTCGTTACAGTGCCTCCGATTCCGAATCCCGCGTCGAGAGTGCCGTCGAGGTTGTACCGAACGAGGTAGAAACTCTTCGCCGCACCGTCGCCGACTGACCCAGCGACCACGATCTTCCCGTCTGGCTGCACGACCATTGCATTCGCCGCGGTGGGCAAGCCAGCCGTTGAGAGGACGACTCCTCCGGTCCCGAAGGTCGCGTCGAGCGTCCCCGGCGGTCCCATGGGTACCGAGGGCGACCCGCCATCCGACGATCCGCCGCCGCAACCCGCAAGCAGCGCAAGCAGCGGCCATCCAAGCATTGCGCTCACCTTCGGCAGGATCAGCCTGACCATGCGCCCCCCAGGAGTTGTCGAGTCCTTACGTTCCCCAAAACCCGGCCCAAGTTACCGGGACTGTCGAATGCCATTCCTCTCGTTCTCGATTCCGCTAGAACGTCGCGACGCCGCTGAATCGCCCCTCCTCGCGGCAAGCGCCGCCGGCGTCGGGCGCTGTCCAGCGACCCTCGATACCGAGCGACGTGGCCCTGATCTCGAAGACCGTTACGGCGTATGGAGCGTCGGTTCCGCATCCTGTCGTACCAGTGAACGAGAAAAGCGCTCCGTTCTGCCTGATGGCGCCGGTGCTCGTCAGGTTGCACGTGTCGAGTCCGAGCACGTCGAAAACGAATTTGAGCTGCCCGGACGCCGATTGCGTCACCGTGAGGTTCGCCGGAAGGTTCCGGGTCTCGCTAGCGGATCCGGCCGCTATTCATCCTGCACGCTACCGGTGCACGATATGGAAACGAACGTGAGATCGAGGCGGTTCGCCCGGACCCGCCCGGCAAGAGGAGAGTCGCCATGCCCAAGATGAGAGCCATCGACGCTGCCGTCCACGTGCTGGAGCGCGAAGGCGTGACCACCGCGTTCGGCGTCCCCGGCGCCGCGATCAACCCGCTGTACTCGGCGCTGAAGGCGCGCGGCAGCATCGCACATGTGCTCGCACGCCACGTCGAAGGCGCGTCGCACATGGCCGAGGGCTACACGCGCGCAGTCGCCGGTAATATCGGTGTGTGCATCGGCACGTCGGGGCCCGCCGGCACCGACATGATCACCGGACTCTACTCCGCGCAGGCGGACTCGATCCCGATCCTATGCATCACCGGGCAGGCACCGCGCGCACGGCTGTACAAGGAGGACTTTCAGGCCGTCGACATCGAGTCGATCGCGAAACCCGTCACCAAGTGGGCGGTGACCGTGCGCGAGCCGGCTCAGGTGCCGCGCGCGTTCCAGCAGGCGTTCCACCTGATGCGCTCGGGTCGTCCCGGGCCGGTGCTGATCGACCTGCCGTTCGACGTGCAGGTCGCCGAGATCGAGTTCGATCCCGACACGTATGAACCGCTGCCGGTGTACAAGCCCGCGGCGTCGCGCCGGCAGATCGAAAAGGCGATGACGATGCTAAACGATGCGGAGCGACCGCTGATCGTCGCCGGCGGAGGGATCATCAACGCCGATGCTTCGGATCTGCTCGTCGAGTTCGCCGAGTTGACCGGCGTGCCGGTGATCCCGACGCTGATGGGCTGGGGGGCGATTCCCGACGATCATCCGCTGATGGCCGGCATGTGCGGCCTGCAGACGTCGCACCGCTACGGCAACGCGACGATGCTCGCGTCCGATTTCGTGCTCGGCATCGGCAACCGCTGGGCCAATCGGCACACCGGGTCGGTCGACGTCTACGCGAAAGGACGCAAATTCGTCCACGTCGACATCGAGCCCACGCAGATCGGCCGTGTGTTCGCGCCTGACTACGGTATCGTCTCCGACGCGAAGGCCGCTCTCGAGCTCTTCGTCGCCGTGGCGCGAGAGTGGAAAGCCGCCGGCAGGCTCAAGGACCGCAGCGCGTGGGTCGGAGAGTGCCGCGAGCGAAAGCGCACGATGTTGCGCAAGACCAACTTCGACAACGTGCCGATGAAGCCGCAGCGGGTGTATCAGTGCCTCAACCGCGCGTTCGACGACCACGACACGTGCTATGTCACGACGATCGGCCTCTCGCAGATCGCCGCGGCCCAGTTCCTTCACGTCTACAAGCCACGCCACTGGATCAACTGTGGACAGGCGGGCCCGCTCGGCTGGACGATTCCCGCAGCGCTCGGCGTCCGTGTCGCCGATCCCACGCGCCGGATCGTCGCTCTATCCGGCGACTACGATTTCCAGTTCATGATCGAGGAACTCGCGGTCGGAGCGCAATTCAAGCTTCCGTATATTCACATTCTCGTCAACAATTCGTACCTCGGGCTGATCCGGCAGTCGCAGCGCGGCTTCGAGATGGACTACTGCGTCCAGCTGGGCTTCGACAACATCAACGCGCCCGAACTCGGAGGCTATGGTGTTGACCACCTGAAAGTCGTCGAAGGACTGGGTTGCAAGGCCATCCGCGTGCAGAAGCAGGAAGAGATCGACCCGGCGATCCAGCAGGCGGAGAAATGGATGGCGCAGTACAACGTGCCCGTCGTGATCGAGATCATCCTCGAGCGGGTCACGAACATCGCGATGGGCACCGAAATCGACAACATCGTCGAGTTCGAGGAACTTGCGAAGGGCAAGGAAGACGCGCCCACGGCCGTTGCGCTGCTCGATTGATGCGTACGGAGAAAGCGCGATGACGAGGCTTGCCGCCAACCTGACGATGATGTTCAACGAGGTCGATTTTCCCGACCGCTTCGGCGCCGCCGCGAAAGCGGGCTTCAACGGTGTCGAGTACCTCTTCCCGTACGCCTACCCTAAGGAGCAGCTGGCCGAGCTCCTCCTCACGCACAGGCTGACGCAGGTGCTGCACAACCTGCCGGCCGGCGACTGGGCGGGCGGCGAGCGCGGCATCGCGTGCCTGCCGGATCGCGTCGGCGAATTCGAGGACGGCGTGGGCCGCGCAATCGACTACGCGACCGCGCTGGGCTGCACGCAGGTCAACTGCCTTTCCGGCATCGCGCCGTCCGGCGCCGACCCCGAAAAAATACGATCGACGTTCGTTGCAAACCTGCGTTTCGCCGCGGACAAGCTGGCGCGGGCCGGGATCAGGCTGCTGATCGAGCCGATCAACACGTTCGACATTCCCGGCTTCTTCCTCGCGCGGACAAGGCAGGCGCTCGACCTGATCCGCGATACCGGTTCGACGAACCTGTTCGTCCAGTACGACATCTACCATATGCAGCGGATGGAGGGCGAGCTCGCGAATACGATTCAAAGGAACCTGGCGCAGATCGCGCATCTGCAGCTCGCCGACAATCCGGGACGGAACGAACCCGGCACGGGCGAAATCAACTACCGCTTCCTGTTCGGCCATCTCGATGCGATCGGCTATGACGGTTGGATCGGGTGCGAGTACAAGCCGAAAGGGAGCACGATCGACGGTCTCGGCTGGCGCGCGACGCACGGCGTGTAAATTCAAACGGACAACGCGGGGGACGACAGCATGGCGGATATCGGTTTCATCGGGCTTGGCATCATGGGTTCGCCGATGGCGGGGCAGCTCATCAAGGGTGGCCATCGCGTGCACCTTTGCAGCCGCAGGGGCGCACCGCAGGCGACTCGTCGATGCGGGGGGCATTCCCTGCGCGAGCCCGAAGGAAGTCGCGCAGAAGTCGGAGGTCGTCATCACCATGGTGCCGGACACGCCGGACGTCGAGGCCGTGCTGTTCGGCGAGAACGGCGTCGCCCGGGGACTCACCGCGGGCAAGGCGGTCGTGGACATGAGCTCCATATCGCCGCTCGCGACCAAGGTGTTCGCGCAGAAGATCGCAACACTCGGCTGCGACTACCTCGATGCGCCGGTGTCGGGCGGCGAAGTCGGCGCCAAGGCCGCCTCGCTCACGATCATGGTCGGCGGCGCCGAAGCCGCATTCGCGCGCGTCAAGCCCCTGTTCGAGCTGATGGGCAAGAACATCACGCTGGTCGGCGGCGTCGGCGACGGACAGACGACCAAGGTCGCCAACCAGATCATCGTCGCGCTGACCATCGAAGCCGTGGGCGAAGCGCTGCTCTACGCGGCGAAGGCAGGCGCCGACCCCGCGAAGGTGCGCCAGGCGCTGATGGGCGGATTCGCCTCGTCGCGGATCCTCGAAGTTCACGGTGAACGGATGGTGAAGCGCACGTTCAACCCGGGCTTTCGCATCGCGCTTCATCAGAAGGACCTGAACCTTGCGTTATCGACCGGGCGAGAACTTGGCGTCTCGCTGCCGAACACCGCGACTGCGCAGGAACTGTTTAACGCGTGCGCCGCGAACGGCTACGGCGCGCTCGACCATTCGGCGCTCGTCCGCGCGCTCGAGAAGCTCGCCAACTTCGAGATCGGCGGCAAGCCCCCGGTCCACTGACAGCCGCCCGGTTCCCCGATGTCCGTCGAGCGCGCCCTGCTGCGCAGCATGTTCGATGCGGCGATCGCCGCCGCGCAGCCGGCGCATTGCGTTGCCGCCGCATCTGCCGCCGCCGCCGCGCGGCCGGCTGCTGGTGATCGGTGCAGGCAAGGCGTCGGCCGCAATGGCCCGCGCGGTCGAGGACCATTGGAAAGGACCGCTTTCCGGCATCGTCGTCACCCGCTACGGATACGGCGTGCCATGCCGGCGCATCGAAGTCGTCGAAGCCGCGCATCCGGTACCGGATGCAGCGGGACTCGCCGCAACGCGGCGCATTCGCGACCTGGTGTCGGGACTCGGGGCCGACGACACGGTGCTCTGCCTCGTTTCCGGCGGCGGTTCGTCACTGCTCACGCTGCCCGATCGACGGCCTCACGCTGGAAGACAAGCAGGCGGTCAGCAAGGCACTGCTCAAGTCGGGGGCGACGATCAGCGAAATGAACATCGTGCGTCGGCATCTCTCCGCGATCAAGGGCGGGCGGCTCGCCGCCGCGTGCCATCCGGCGAAAGTCGTCACGCTGCTCATCTCCGATGTTCCGGGCGACAATCCGATGGACATCGCCTCGGGGCCGACGGTGCCGGACTCCACGACCTGCGCCGACGCGCTGTCCATTCTCCGACGCTACGCGATTGCCGTCCCGGACCGGGTGACCGACGTGCTCGAAAGCGGTCGCGGAGAATCGGTCAAACCCGGCGATCCGCGCCTCGCGGGAATCGACACGCGCATGGTCACCTCGCCGCGTTTGGCGCTCGAGGCCGCGGCAAAGATCGCGCACGAGGCGGGCGTTGCGCCGGCGATCCTCGGCGACGCCATCGAAGGCGAGGCGCGCGACGTCGGCAAGGTGATGGCCGGCATCGCGCTGGAGGTGGCGCGGCGCGGGCGTCCGTTCGCGCCACCCTGCGTGCTGCTCTCCGGCGGCGAGACCACCGTGACCGTGCGCGGCAACGGCCGTGGCGGACGCAACGTCGAATTCCTGCTGTCGCTCGCCGTCGCGCTCAATGGCGAGGCGGGCATCCACGCGATCGCCGGCGACACCGACGGCGTCGACGGCATGGAGGAAATCGCCGGAGCCGTTCTCGCGCCCGACACGCTCGCCCGCGCCTGGGCGAAGGGCATCAAGCCGCGCGACGCGCTGGACCGCAACGACGGCCACGGGTTCTTCGAGGCGCTGGGCGATTCGCTCGTCACCGGGCCGACGCTCACGAACGTAAACGACTTTCGGGCGATCCTCGTGAGCGCCGGCAACGGTAAGGCATGACGACCGCATCCACGCGCGGCAGGCGAGACGCCGGCGACTCCGTCGTCGGGGCGAACGCCGAACGCCGGACGGCGCCGGCTCGATCGCACCGACGCCGCGACACTTAGGTAACATCGCCGCTCGCGCGATGGGTTATCGGGGAGCAACGATGCGCTTCGGAACGGAACTGATGCACCAGGCCGACGCCCTCGCCCAGTTCAGCGAGGACGCTCCGCAAATCACGCGCACCTACCTCAGTCCGCAGCACAAGCAGGCGGGCGACTACCTGATCGCCTCATGCGGCGACGCCGGCATGTCGGCCGGCTACGATGCGCTCGGCAACATCGTCGGGCGCTACGAGGCCGTCCGTCCGGATGCGCCCGTGGTCATGACCGGATCGCACCAGGACAGCGTCCGCAATGCCGGAAAATACGACGGATTGTTCGGGATCATCACCGCGATCGCATGTGTCAGGGATCTTCATGACCGCGGCGTGCAGGCTCCCCTACACGCTCGAGATCGTCGGTTTCGGCGACGAGGAAGGCGTGCGCTTTGGCGCCACGCTGATCGGGAGCAAGGCCATGGCCGGAAGATTCGATCCGGCATGGCTCGACAAGACTGACGACAGGGGCGTCACGATGCGCCAGGCGCTCGTCGCCTTCGGCGGCGATCCGGAACGATGGAAAGCGGTCGACCGTCGCGGCAAGGGCGTGGTCGCCTACGTCGAGTCGCACATCGAGCAGGGACCGGTGCTGTTGAACGACGGGTCTGCCCGGTAGGCGTCGTCACTGCGATCGCCGGCGCGTCGCGCCTCAACGTGCGCGTCACCGGGCTCGCCGGGCACGCCGGCACCGTGCCGATGGGGTCGCGGAAGGACGCACTCGCCGCGGCCTGCGAGATGGTGCTGTTCGTCGAACGCCATTGCGAGAGCAACGTCGGGCTCGTGGGAACCGTCGGCAAGATGTCGGTGCTTCCCGGAGCGGTCAACGTGATCCCGCAGGACGTCGCGTTCACGATCGACGTCCGTTCGGGCGACGACTCGGCTGCGCCGCGCGGCCATTGCGGCGATCCGCACGGGCTGCGCGGAAATCGCGCAGCGCAGAAACGTGAAATTCGACGCCGCCGATCTCTGTTACCGCCGACGCGGCGCCCTGCGACGCCAGCTGCAGGATGCGTTCGCGCAAGCCATCGCCGCGCATCGTCTCCCGTTGCGTCATCTGCCGAGCGGCGCGGGTCACGACGCGATGGAGTTCCCGGCGGTCGCACCCACGGCGATGCTGTTCGTCCGCTGCGGCAACAACGGCATCAGCCACCATCCCGACGAAACGATGACGGCGGAGGATGCCGAGGTCGCGACATCGGTGCTTCTGCACTTCTTCGAGAATTACCGACCGCCGAAGTAAACGCTGTCCGCCTGGCGTCCGGTCGCCGTCGACCGCGCCCTGCGCACATCGTTCGCACCGAAAGGCCCTCCCTTGAGTCCCTACGAAGAACTCGGCCGCTGGATCGACGCACATCACGGCGAGCAGATCGAATTTCTGCGCGCGCTGGTGCGCGTACCGTCGGACACGCCGCCGGGCGACAATGCGCCGGCTGCCGAGAAGGCGGCGTCGCTGCTGGCCGGCATGGGATTTACCGTCGAGCGCCACCCGGTTCCCGAGGCGTTCCTGCTCGATTACGGAATGACGAGCGTCACCAACCTCATCGTGCGGCATCGCTTCGGCGACGGGGGCCCGACGATCGCGCTCAATGCACACGGCGACGTCGTGCCCCCCGGAGAAGGCTGGACCCGCCCGCCTTACGAGGGCGCGATCGAGAACGGAAGGATGTACGGACGCGGTGTCGCGGTGTCGAAATCGGACATCGCGACCTTTACCTACGCGCTTGCGGCCCTGCGCGCGTGCGCGGCACCCGGCGCCTGCCGTGGTGCGGTGGAGCTGCATTTCACGTACGACGAGGAGTTCGGCGGGCTTGCCGGGCCCGGTTTTCTGCTCGACAACAAGCTCACCCGTCCCGATTTCGCGATCGCCGCGAGTTTCAGCTATGCGGTGGTAACGGCGCACAACGGCTGCCTCCAGTTCGAGGTCATCGTGCACGGCAAGTCGGGGCACGGGGCGATGCCGGAAATGGGCCGCGACGCGTTCCGCGCCGGCGTGGCGATCCTGACCGCTATCTACGCCGAAGCCGATGCGCTGAAGGCAAGGAAATCGAAAGTGGCCGGCATCGACAGCCCGACCATGATCGTCGGCCTTGTTCGGGGTGGAATCAACACCAACGTCGTGCCCGACAAGCTGACGTTCCGGATGGATCGGCGAATGATTCCGGAAGAAGACCCCGCGGAAGTCGAGTCGCGCGTGCGCAAACTCATCGAGTCGGCCGTTGCGGGCCGCGACGGCATTCGCGTCGAGATCCGGCGGCTGCTGCTCGCCAACGCGCTGATCCCGCGCCCTGGCCACGAGAGGCTCTCCGACACGATCCGGCGTCACGCAAAGACGTACTTCGGCGAGGACATTCCGGCGGTAGGCGTGCCGCTCTACGCGGATGCGCGGCTCTACGGCGAGCACGGAATTCCGATCGTCATGTACGGAGCGGGCCCGCGAACGATCGCGGAATCCAACGCGAAGCGACCCGACGAGAATCTGCTGCTCGAGGATCTGCGGCGCGCGACGAAGGTCGTCGCGGCCACGGTTCACGACCTGCTCGCCGGATAACTGCCGACGACCGTCACCGGCAACACGTCGCGTGGCAATCGACGGGTCCGGGGCGTATAATGGAACTTCGTCGCCGGCGACGCTTTCCAACACGAACCGGCGTATGCCCGATTCCCCAATTTCCCGCGCTGAGGAGATTTGTCCATGCTGAAGCAATTGATCCGATTCACAGGTATTTCGTTGTTCGTAGCGGTATCGGCCGCGCTGTTCGCGCCGGTCGCGATGGCGCAATCCGAGCAGCAGAAGCTCGTCAACGACGCCCAGAAGTCGCTGTCGAACTTCCTGCGCGATCCCCAGATGGAATGGCTGCAGCGCAACTTCGGCCGCGCGAAGGCCGTCATCATCGCGCCCGAGATCGCGAAGGCCGGCTTCATCTTCGGCGGTTCCGGCGGACGCGCGCTCGTCGTCGCCAAGGATCCGAAGTCCGGGAAGTGGGTTGGCCCGGTGTTCTACGCGATGGCGACGGCAAGCGTCGGCTTCCAGGCCGGCATCTCGGTCTCGGAAAACGTCACGCTGGTCATGACCGACAAGGGCTTCAATTCGCTGCTGGCCACGTCGTTCAAGATCGGCGGCGACGCGAGCGTCGCGGCGGGCCCGGTCGGCGCGGGCGCCAAGAGCGACATCGTCGCTGACCTCATCACGTTCTCGCGCGCGAAGGGCATCTACGGCGGCGTGAACCTCGACGGCACCGTCGTGACGGCGAGCGACGACTGGAACCAGGCATTTTTCGGCAAGAAAGTCCTGCCGCCCGACGTCCTGGTGCGGATGGACGTCAGCAACAAGGGCGCCGACGCGCTGCTCGCGGAAGTGGCAGCCGCAGCGAAGAAGTAAGACACCGGCAGTTGCAGGCGACAGGGGCCCCGTACGGGGCCCTTGCCGTTTCAGGCGATGCGCCTCGGCCGCACGACGGCGGCCGTGCCGCAGACGATGAGCGCGCAGCCCGCGATCATCGGCCAGGTGATCGTCTCACCCAGCAGCAGCGCGCCCCAGGTCATCCCGAACAGGGGCATCAGGAACGTGACGGTCAACGCCCGCGTCGGCCCGATGTCCGCGATGAGCCGGTAGTACAGCAGGTACGCGACGGCGCTGCACAGCAAGGCGAGCCCGAGCACGTTTGCGGCGACCGCCGGCGTGATGTCGCCGGGCGCGGGAGCGAACGGCACCAGCGGCAGCAGCACGACGCCGGCCGCGACCTGGCTCCAGCCCGCGATGGCCATCGGCTTCGCGCCCGCCGCGAATTTCTTCATGTAGATGCCGGACGCCGCATAGCAAAGCGCGGCACCGAGGCAGGCCGCGATGGCGGCGCCGAACATCGCGTCCGGAACTACGGGCCCGGCCTTGCTCACCAGCGCGACGCCTCCCGCCCCGGCAACCAGCCCCGCGACGTTGAACGGCGTGAGACGCTCCGCGAGAAACACCGCGGAGAGCAGCGCGGCGAAGAGCGGCGTCGCCGAATTGAGGATCACGGAATACGACGCCGGAATGTGCAACGCCGCAAAGGAAAACAGCAGGAACGGAATCGCCGAGTTGACGATCCCGATCACGACGTAATGCCGGCCCTGCCCGCGCAGGTTCGCATCGAATCCGGTCGCCCGGAAATACGCGATCAGCGCGACGCCGGCGATCAGCACGCGGGACGTTGCCGTGAGGACGGGCCCGAGCACGGGCGCCAACACGCGCAGAAAGATGAACGAACCGCCCCAGATCGCGGCAAGCACCGCAAGGCGCGCGGCGTCCTCGCCCCGCATCAGGCGGCCGACCGCACGCGCGCGCCTTCCTGCTCGAGCGCCAGCAGCGCGCGCTTGCGCTCGAGACCGCCCGCGTACCCGGTCAGCGAGCCGTCGGACCCGATGATCCGATGGCACGGGACCACGATCGCCAGCGGATTGCGGCCCGTCGCGGCACCGGCGGCGCGCGCACTGCCCTCGCGACCCGCACGTCGCGCGAGTTCCGCGTAGGAGATCGTGGCGCCGGCCGGCACGGTGGCTATCGCCTCCCAGACCGCGTGCTGGAACGCGGTTCCCGTCGGGGCGAGGGGCAGGTCGAAACTCCGCCGCTCTCCAGAAAAATAGGCGGCGAGCTGCGCGGCCGCGCGACGGAGCACGGGGAACGCCGGGTCCTCCACCCACGCGGGATTTCGCGGCGGCGCGTAGCGGTCGCCATCGAAGGCGATCCCGGTAAGTCCCTCGCGAACGGCGGTGAGGCGCAGGCGGCCAAGCGGGCTGTCGGTGTAGGCAAAATGCACGATCGTGTTCATTGCGTTGATCTCCAGAGATGCATGACGGCGTAGGCGCGCCAGGGGCGCCAGGATTCCGCCAGCGCAAGCGCGCGCGCCGGCTGCGCAACGCCGAGCACTTTGCGCACGACGAGGTCGCCTTCGAGAAAGGCATCGGGCCACCGCAGTGCGCGCATCGCGATGTAATGCGCGGTCCAGATCCCGATGCCTCGAATGCCGAGCAACCGCTCGAGTGTCGCGTCGACGTCACCCTCCGGCTTCAGGGCGATTTCGCCGGCGACGACGCCTTCCGCAAGCGCAACGATCGTGCGCGCGCGGGCCAACGGCATGCCAAGCCGCGCAAGCGCGGCGGGGTCCGCAGCGGCGATCCGGGTTGCGGCAGGGAACAGCCGGACGATTTCGCCCTGTCCACCGGACAGCGGCTCGCCGAATGCGGCAGCAATCCGCCCCAGCACCGTGCGCGCCCCCTTCACCGATATCTGCTGGCCGACCACGGCGCGCACCGCGAGCTCGAAACCGTCGAACGTCCCCGGAACCCGGAGGCCCGGATGCGCGGCGGCAAGCTCGCCGAGCGCCGCCGCGACCACGGCAGGGTCACATGACAGGTCGAACGCATGCTTGACGCGCGACAAGACGGCGGGCACGGCACGGGCCAGCGAAGGCGATACCGCGATCGCGAGGGCCGGCTTTCGCGGCGCCCGGCGCACGTCGATGCGTCCAACGTAGCGCGCGCCGCGGTGCATGATCGCGACACTGCGCGCATACGATTTCCCGGTCACGTCCTCGACCCCTGCGATGGCACGCGCACGCAGGAAATCGAGCATGGCGTCCCAATCGTAAGGCGGACGGAACGCGAGTTCGAATGCCAGCGTGGCGGGCAACGCGCCGGTTTCGGCATGCACGCGCAACCTGCCGGGCGCCATCCGGTACCGGGATCGGAACAGTGCATTGAAGCGTCGAACGCTCGCGAATCCGCTGGCAAGCGCGATCTCGGTCACCGGTAACGCAGTGTCGGTGAGCAGGCGTTTCGCGAGCAGCAGGCGCTGCGTCTGCGCATACTCGATCGGCGACACGCCGTACTCCGTTTCGAAGATGCGGCGCAAATGGCGGCTCGTGACGCCCACGCGGGCGGCGAGATGCTCGATGCCGCCGTCATCCAGTGCGCCGTCCTCGATCAGGCTCACGGCGCCGCGCGCAAGCTGTTCCGAAGCGTCGACGCTCGCGTGTCCCGGGGCAAGCTCCGGGCGACAGCGCAGGCAGGGCCGGTAGCCCGCGACTTCCGCCGCCGCCGCGCTCGGGAAAAACGTGCAGTTTTCGCGGCGCGGCATCCGCACGGTGCAGACGGGGCGGCAATAGATGCGCGTCGACGACACGCCGACGAAGAAGCGACCGTCAAAGCGGGTGTCATGCGCAGTCAGCGCGCGGTAGCAGGCGTCGGGATCGAGCGGCATGGGCGGATTATGCACGCCCCGACTGCACCGGACTCGCCGTTTTCGGACATCATTTCCGACGGCGCCGGGGCTGGCGCAGGCATGTGGCCGCATGTCCTCCCTCGTCGTCACTGCCTGCCACGGCGGACGGAAAACGCGCAGCGGATCATCGCCCGCAGAATCGACCCGCTCACGGATTCCCTTTGCGCGCAATGGGGCTCCGTCATCGCGGGAACCGGTCGGCGGTCCGGCGGTCAATCCTTCCAGGTCCGTGGCATTATCACGCCGGAATCAGGATGTTGCGGTGGAATCCCCGCGTTGCTCCAGGTCCACGTCGGACGGCAGGGCCGAACCATGCGACTTTCGCTTCGTTTCATCGTTCCGCTGCTGGTCGCGATCGCCGCGTTCGCCTACGCGGCGGTCCCGCTTGCGGACGCGCTGATTGAACGTTGGTTCGTCCGTGATCTCGACGCACGTTCGAAGCTCATCGCCGCGACGGTGCAGGATTCCGTTACGCGCCTCATTGTGACCGGCTCCGATGCGCGCATTACCCAGTACTTCAACCGCATGCTGCAGGATGAGCGACTCTACGCCCTTGGCCTGTGTCTCGCCGGGCGAAAGCAGCCCATTGCCACGGCGCTCTTCCCTCGGACGCTCGATTGTGCGGCGATCGAAGCTGACGACGGCGCGCGGCGCGTGATCCGATGGGGAAAGGGGCTTCTGCACGTCGCGATTCACCGTGTCGACGGCGACGATGGAGGTCGCGGCTGGCTCGCGCTCGTGCACGACATGACGTTCATCGAGCGTCGCAACGAAGAGACCCGCCGGTACTTGTTCTATTTCTTCATTGCGCTCGGCGCCTCGATCGCGCTCATCACCGTGGTCATCGCGCAGATTTCCTGGCGAGGCTGGGTGCGCGGCCTGCGTGCGCTCCTCCGCGGCGAAGGCCTGCTGCGTCCGTCTTCGGGCGTCACGGCGCCGGAACTGCGTCCGATTGCCCGCGATTTGAGGGAACTGATCCGCGACCTCGAGCGGCAGTACCGGCCGCTCGACGGCAGCCAGCGAATCTGGGACCAGCAGGCGCTGCGCGCGACGCTTCGCAGTGAGCTCCACGGCAACGACGTGATCGCAGTGTCCAATCGCGAGCCCTATATCCACGTACGCGTGATCGACGGCGTGCAGATACGGCGTCCGGCCAGCGGACTGGTGACCGCGCTGGAACCCGTGATGCGCGCGTGCTCCGGCACGTGGATCGCGCACGGCGGCGGATCGGCCGACCGCGAGACCGTTGACCGCCACGACCGGATCGCCGTGCCGCCCGGGCATCCCCTTTACCAGGTGCGCCGGATCTGGCTCAGCAAGGAGGAGGAGGACGGCTACTACTCGGGCTTCGCCAACGAGGGGCTTTGGCCGCTTTGTCACATCGCCCACGTGCGCCCGACCTTCCGCGCCAACGATTTCGAGCAGTACCGGCGCGTCAACCAGAAATTTGCCGATGCGGTCGTGGCCGAGGCGAAGACTCCGGATCCCGTCGTCCTGGTCCAGGACTACCATTTCGCGCTGCTGCCGCGGATGATCCACGACCGCCTTCCCGAGGCGACGATCATCGCGTTCTGGCACATTCCGTGGCCGAATCCCGAGGCTTTCGCGATCTGCCCGTGGCGTGCGGAACTACTCGACGGGCTTCTCGGCAGCAGCATCCTCGGTTTCCACACGCAGTTCCACTGCAACAACTTCCTCGACACCGTCGACCGCATGCTCGAGGCGCGCGTCGACCGTGATTCCTTCACCATCTCGTTCCGCGGCGAATCGACGGCGGTGCATCGCTACCCGATCTCGATCGAATGGCCGCCCGCCCCGCTCGCGAGCGTGAAGGCGGTCCCTGAAGCGCGGCGCGCGGTTCGCGAACGTATCGGGCTGCCGGCATCGCATCGCGTGGGCATCGGCATCGACCGGCTCGATTACACGAAGGGTATCCTCGAGCGTCTCAACGCGGTCGCGCTGCTGCTCGAGCTGGAGCCCCGGTGGGTCGGGCGATTCACGTTCGTGCAGATCGCGGCGCCGTCGCGCGACGCGATCGAAGACTATCGCGATTACGCGACGCGCGTGCGCGCTCTCGCCGACGAGATCAACCTCCGTCACGCGAGCGCGAAATACCCACCGGTGGTCCTCATCAACGAGCATCAGGAGCCGGAAGTGGTCTATGAGTATCACCGCGCCGCCGACCTGTGCTTCGTGTCGAGCCTCCATGACGGCATGAATCTGGTCGCGAAGGAATACATCGCCGCGCACGACGACGAGCAGGGTGTGCTCATACTGTCCCAGTTTGCCGGCGCGGCGCGTGAGCTTTCGGAGGCGCTGGTCGTCAATCCCTACGATGCCGAGCAATGCGCAGCGGCACTCGTTACCGCGCTCACAATGACGGAGACCGAGCAGCGCGACCGGATGCGCATCATGCGCGGCGTGGTGCGCGAGTTCAACGTCTACCGCTGGGCCGGACGAATGCTGCTCGACGCCGCCGTCATGCGCCAGCGCGGTCGGTTCCGGGCGACCGACACGGTGCTCGGAAATGACTGAATTTGTGCAGGCGCACGATGCGCGGCGCCGCGCGCGACGCCAAATCCCGCCACCTCCGCTCGACCGCGGCGCAGCCCTTTTCCTCGACATCGACGGCACGCTTCTCGATCTTGCGCCGACACCTGACCTGGCTCGCGACGATGGGGTCATTGCGGCTTGCCTTCCCGCGCTCGCCCGGGAGCTCGGTGGCGCCGTGGCGCTCGTAACGGGTCGCACGATCGCCGACGCAGACCGGCTGCTTCCGGGGCTCGCGCTTGCCATCGCCGGGCAGCACGGGGCGGAACGAAGGAGCGCCGATGGTTCGATCCATCGGCATCGCCTGCCGGTGCCCGGACTCTCCCGGTTGCGGCGTGAGCTCAAGCTTTTCGTCGCGCGACACGACGGTGTGCTCTTCGAGGACAAGGGTGCCACGCTCGCGCTCCATTATCGGCAGGCGCCGAGCCTCGCGTCGCACGTGCATCGCAAGTTGCGTGCACAGTTGGCGATCGGAACGCGTGGCAGGGCATGGCGTCTGCAAGCGGGCAAAGGTATCGTCGAAGTGCGGCCCGACGGCCATGACAAGGGCACCGCCATCACCGAATTCATGTCGGAGTTGCCGTTCCGCGAACGGAGGCCGGTGTTCCTCGGCGACGACCGCACCGACGAGTACGGATTCGCAGCGGTTGCCCGCATGGGCGGATGGGCGGTCAAGGTCGGCCCGGGACCCACGCAGGCGCGTTATCGCCTGCCCGATGTCGCCGCGGTGCGCCGCTGGCTCACCGGCCCGTTTCCGGGCCTCGCCGATAGCTGATGCGCTCTCTGGATCTGGCCCTCATCGGCAACGGCCGCATTGCGCTGCTGGTCGATGGCGATGCGACGATCGTGTGGGGTTGCTTTCCCGGGTTTGACGGCGACGCCACGTTCTGCGCGCTGCTCGACGAGGCGCCCGCCAACGAGGCCCGCGGCATCTTCGCCATCGAGCTTGTCGGCAGCGTCCGGGCGGAGCAGGAATACGTGAAGAACACGGCGGTCATTGTCACCCGGCTCTTCGACGACCAGGGTGGCACCGTCGAGGTCACGGACTGCGTGCCGAGATTCGCACAGCACGGCCGCATGTTCCATCCCATGGCGCTCGTGCGCCGCGTGCGAAGGGTAGCCGGCAGCCCGCGCGTCGTCATCCGCCTTCGCCCGGCGGGCAACTATGGCGCGACGAGACCGGAAGTGACCGTCGGCAGCAGTCACCTTCGGTACGTCGCGCCCGCCGTCACGCTTCGTCTCACCACCGACGCGTCGCTGACCGCCGTGATGGAGGAGCGTGCGTTCTTCCTCGACGAGGAAATCACGCTGCTGCTCGGTCCGGACGAGACGGTGACCGGCGCGGTCGGCGAGACCGGGCGCCGATTCATCGAGCAGACGATTGGATACTGGCGTGACTGGGTCCGTCGGCTCGCGATACCGTTCGAGTGGCAGCAGGCGGTGCTGCGCGCGGCGATCACGCTGCGGCAGAACGCGTTCGACGACACGGGCGCAATCGTCGCCGCCATGACCACATCGATTCCCGAGTCGCCTCGCTCCGGCCGCAACTGGGACTATCGCTACTGCTGGCTGCGCGACGGCTATTTCGTCGTCGACGCGCTCAACCGCCTCGGCGCGACCGAGATGATGGAGGGCTACCTGCGCTACATCGTCAACATCGCGGCGGGAGTCGGAGAGGGCCCGTTGCAGCCGGTCTACCGGATCAGCGGCGACGCTGCGCTGGCCGAGTACGTCGTCGACTCGCTTCCCGGTTACCGCGGCATGGGACCGGTGCGTGTTGGCAACGACGCGGGGCGGCAGGTGCAGCACGACGTCTACGGCTCCGCCACGCTGGCCGCGACGCACGTGTTCTTCGACGAGCGGCTCGCCCACCGCGGCGACTCCGCGCTGTTCGAACGGCTCGAGGTGCTCGGCCGCCGCGCGATCGAAACGTTCGACCGCCCGGATGCGGGTCTGTGGGAGCGGCGCGGCAGCGCGCGCGTGCACACGTTCTCGAGCGTGATGTGCTGGGCGGCGTGCGATCGGCTCGCACGCATCGCGACGCAAGTCGGGCGTCCGAATCGAGCCGACGCGTGGCGCGCCGATGCCGCGCGGATCGCCCGCTTCGTCGACCAGCGCTGCTACAACGCTCAGCGCGGGACCTTCGTCGCCGACGCCGGTGGCACCACGTTGGATGCGAGCGCGCTCCTGCTGGCCGAGCTCGGGTTCGTGGCGCCCGACGACCCACGCTTCGTCGGTACCGTGCACGCGATCGAGCGAGAGCTGAAACGGGGCGACTTCATCTTCCGCTACGTCGAGGAAGACGACTTCGGCGCACCCGAGCACGCGTTCGTGGTCTGCTCGTTCTGGTATGTGAACGCGCTGGCGAGAATCGGGCGCCGCGACGAGGCGCGCGCGCTGTTCGAGCGCCTGCTCGCCTGCCGCACGCGCCACGGCCTTTTCTCGGAGCATCTCGACACGGCGACCGGCGAGCCGTGGGGGAATTTCGTGCAGACCTACAGCATGGTGGGGCTGATAACTTCCGCAATCCGGTTGTCGCTGCCTTGGGATCGGGCATTCTGACGGTATCCTCGCCGGATCTCACGCGTGCGGCGCCTGCGACTCCAGCGGCTCGACGTGGATCGTCACGTGGGCCTTTGCGAGGTGCTCGGTCAGCGCGGCTTCGATCCTGTCGCAGAGCGCATGCGATGCCGCGACGCTCATCGTGCCCGGCACCAGAAGATGGAACTCGAGAAAGCGGCGTGCGCCGGCCTTGCGCGTGCGCAACGCGTGGAAACTCGCCGGCGCCGGCAACTCCCCGCGAATCAGCGCCTCGGCGCGCTTCACTTCGGCAGGCGGCAGCGCGGCATCCATCAGTCCATCTGCAGAGCGCCGCAGCAGGTTGACGCCGGTGAACACGATGTGCACGCCGACGGCAACCGCCATCAGCGGGTCGAGGATCGCCCATTGCGGCGCCAGCATCACGACGACGAGCCCGGAAAGGATCCCGACCGACGTCCAGACGTCGGTCATCAGGTGTTTCGCATCGGCCTCGATCGTGATGCTGTCATGCTGCCGGGCCACCTTCAGCATCACGCGGGCCGTCGTGAAATTCGCGACGCCGGCCAGGAACGCGATCACGAGGCCCGGCCCGAGGTGCTCCAGTGGTTGCGGCTCGATCAGCCGGTGCGCCGCCGACCACACGATCGCGATCGCAGCGACGAGGATCAGCGCACCCTCGACGCCGCTCGCGAAGTACTCGGCCTTGTCATGGCCGTAAGCGTGCCGGTCGTCGGCGGGCTGTTCCGCCAGCGTGATCGCGCCGAGCGCGACCAGCCCCGCCGCAAGGTTGACGAACGACTCCAGGGCGTCCGACCAGAGGCTGACCGACCCCGTAAGGAAATACGCGCCGAACTTGAGCGCGATCGTGGCGATCGACGTCGCGATCGAGAGAAACGCCATCTTGCGCACGGCGTGCATTGGGTTCCGCGTTACGCCTTGGATGAGGTGCAATGATCGGACAATGCGGGCGTCGCGTCGTTGCGCCGGATCAAGCGCTCCCGGCATTGACGGCTTGGGCGATCGCGTCGGCGAGAACGCGCGGCTCCTGCGCGCCCGATACGGCGAGGCGTTCGTTGAAGATCAGGAACGGCACGCCGCCGACTCCGATTTCCCGTGCCCGCTGTTCGGATGCCGCCACCGATGCGTCACCTTCGTCCGAATCGAGCATCGCGCGCGCCGCGGCGGCATCCTCGCCGGCTTCGCCCGCAATTGCCGCCAGCACGGCACGGTCGCCAGGGTCACGCCCTTCGAGGAAGTACGCGGCGAACAGGCGCTCGACCACCGACCCGGCATCGCCGCGGGACTGCGCCCAGGCCACGAGCCGATGTGCGTCGCGTGTATTCGGCTGGCGGAGGATTCGATCGAGCGCCAGCGTGATGCCGGCCGTTTGTCCGGCGGCGCGCACACGTTCGTAGATCTGTGCCGCGCGCAGGGCTCCTCCAAACTTCGCTTCCAGGTACGCGCGTCGATCCGCGCCGGCGCGCGGCAATTCGGGATTGAGCTCGAACGGATGCCAGCGAACGGAGGCGCGTAGTGCTGTGCCTTCCGCCGCAACGAGCGCAAGCGCCGCCTCGAGCCGGCGCTTCCCGATGAAGCACCACGGGCAGACGACGTCGGAAATGACGTCGATCGTCACTGGGACAGCGGCCGGTCCGGTCATGCGCACCTCCAAATCTTCGATCGCATTATGCCCGCGCGGGACCGGCGCACGGCGGCATGGCGCGCGATAATCGAACTTGAAACGACGCAAGGCACGTATCCCGCCTCTCATGACCGCGCGCTGGGACATCTTCTGCAAGGTCGTCGACAATTTCGGCGACGCCGGCGTGGCCTGGCGCCTCGCGCGCCAGCTCGCGCACGAGCATCTTCTGGACGTGCGCCTGTGGATCGACGACCCGCGCTCGCTCGTCCGGATGGCACCGGGAGTCGACGCGAATCTCGATCTTCAGCAGGTCGCCGGAATCGAGATTCGTCGCTGGCCGGAAGCCTTTCCGCATGCGGTACCCGCCGAATTCGTCGTCGAGGCATTCGGTTGCCGAATACCGGACAGCTATGCGGGCGCGATGGCAACGATGTCGCCTGCGCCCGTCTGGTTCGTGCTCGAATACCTGACCGCCGAAGCCTGGGTCGATCGCTCGCACGGCTTGCCCTCCCCGCATCCGCAGCTGCCGCTGACGCGACGGTTCTGGTTTCCCGGTTTCACGCGGGCCAGCGGAAGCCTCCTTCGCGAGCGGTCCCTCGTCGACGCGAGGGACCTGTTCCAGCGCGATCAAGGGACGCGCGCGGAATTCTGGGCGTCGCTCTCGATGGCGCCCCCCGCGGCGCTCGACCTTCGTGTATCGCTGTTCTGCTATCCCGATGCCGCCGTGCGGGAGCTTTTCGACACATGGGCCGATGGCGACCTGCGGGTGACGTGCATCGTCCCCGACGGCGTCGCGGCAGGCGCCATCGACCACTGGACCGGCGGCAACGTGCCCCATGCCGGGCATCCCGTGTCGCGCGGCTCCTTGACTCTGCAGGCGATTCCGTTCCTGTCGCAGGAATCCTACGACAGGCTGCTGTGGGCCTGCGACGTCAATTTCGTGCGCGGCGAGGACTCTTTCGTGCGCGCGCAATGGGCGAAGCGCCCGTTCGTGTGGAACGTCTACCCGCAGGCCGAGGACGCGCACCACCGGAAGCTCGACGCCTTTCTCGACCGCTACGGGGCTGCGCTCGACCCGCAAACCGCAGCGGCAGTAAATCAGCTCTTCCACGCGTGGAATGGCGCCGGACGTCGCGAGGACATCGGCGACGCCTGGCGGAGCTACATCGCCGCCCGTGACACGCTGGAAACGCACGGAAGCGCGTGGGCGGCGCGGCTTGCCGCGTTGCCCGACCTTGCGACCGGGCTGGTCAAGGCAGCCGCAGATCGGGTATAATTGAAGGCTTTCCAAATCAAACCCTTACGCAATTTCAGGTGCCGCAATGAAAATCGCCCAGGAAATCCGCGCCGGCAACGTGATCATGGTCGGGAAGGACCCGATGGTGGTCCAGAAGGCCGAGTTCTCGAAATCCGGCCGCAACGCGTCGGTCGTCAAGATGAAGCTCAAGAACCTGCTGTCCGGCTCGGGCGCGGAAACGATCTACCGCGCCGACGAGAAGTTCGACGTCATCCAGCTCGAGCGCAAGGAGGTGTCGTATTCGTACTTCGCCGACCCGCTCTACGTGTTCATGGACCAGGAGTACCACCAGCACGAAGTCGAGGCCGACAACCTGGGTGACGCGATCAACTACCTGGCCGACGGGCTCGAGTGCGAGCTCACGTTCTACGAAGGCAAGGCGATATCGGTCGAGCTGCCGACGTCGGTGGTTCGCGAGGTCAGCTACACGGAACCCGCCGTCAAGGGCGACACGTCGGGCAAGGTGATGAAGCCCGCAAAGATCGCGAACGGATTCCAGGTGCAGGTGCCGCTTTTCGTCTCGACCGGCGACAACATCGAGATCGACACGCGCACGGGCGAGTATCGCCGCCGCGTCTGACGTTTCGACGTCGGCAGGATCAGAAATCCGATTTCGCGAAGCGCGCAATGCCCTGGTTCACGCCCGGCGGATCGAGCGTGGTCAGGTCGAGCAAGCGGATCGCCGATCCAATAGGCCAGCGTCGTATGGTCGGCAAGATCGTCGTCGGTGAGGGGATGCACCAACGCCGTCAGTCCCGACGCTTCGATGAGCGACAGCACTGACGGAAGACCCTCCCCCAGGAAATGAATCTCGAACTGGGGGATCGGGTGCGGGCCCACCTTGCGATCCCTCAGCTGGCCGACGAAGAGCAGCCGCGCAATCTGGCCGGACTCTCTCGATTCGCACAGACGAAGGCGCAACGTCTCCGCGATGGCGCGCGTTTCCGGCACGAAATAGATGTGCGCGTGATAGGGAGCGATCCCGTCGTCATTCATGTCAGGATCATGCGTGCGTGCCCGCGCTCGCGAAATTCCCCATCGGGACCCTCCGCCTTGCTCCACCGGCACCCGAATCTACTCGCGATTGCGGTGAAAGTCAGGGAGCCCCGTCCGACGGTGCGAGAGTATTGAGGATCGAGCGGTCGCGGTCAACGGCACCCCGGCGAGTTCGCGTTTCCAGCATGCAGCATCCAACGCGTAGTGCGGACGGCATGCCGCAGTGGCGCACTCGTCCCGGCTGCAGCGGACTTCGCCGTACCGATTGACCGACCCACCACTTTCCCAAATACTTCGGGTCCCGTCGTGGTATGTCCGCGGCTCATGATCACTGCAAGACACCCGTCCCTCGGCACTCCGCAGTTCTCGATCGCAGCCGGATGTTCATCGCTGCCGCTCGACCGTGTACTCGCCCGGATGAATCGATGCGCATTTGCCTCCTGACCAATCAGGATCTGCTCGCCGACCCTTTTCCCGCCGACGACTGGCCCTGCGATCCGAGGCCTTTCTATCCCGACGCGCACTGGGAAGTGGAGTTCCTCAAGAGACCAGGATCGGTCGAGCAGGTCCTTCGGAGGATCCGGCAGGGCTTCGACCTCTATTTCAATCTCTGCGACGGCGCCGCGGACCAGAACATCCCCGGCATCGAGGTGGTGAAAACGCTCGAAGAACACGGTGTCGCGTTCACCGGCGCCACGTCGGAATACTACGAACCTCCGCGCGAGGCGATGAAGCGCGCCTGCAGGGACGAGGGAATCGATACGCCGGAATACGTCCTGGCGCGCACCGATGCCGACGTCGAACGAGCCGGCGCGGAACTGCGCTTTCCGCTCTTCGTGAAGCACTACAGCAGCTATTCGAGCGTCGATCTCTCCCGCTGGTCGCGCGTCGCGTCTCCTGCCGGACTGCGCCGGCAGGCGCGCAAGATCATGCGGCGTCACGGCGCGGCGCTGATCGAGGAATTCATCGAAGGGACCGAATTCACGGTTCTCGTCGCGGAAAATCCTGACGACCCGCTGCGGCCCAGGACCTACACACCGATGCAGTACCGCTTTCCCGACGGGGAAACGTTCAAGCACTCGAACCTGAAATGGGTGAACTACCTGAGCATGTCGGCGGCGCCCGTCGACAACCCGATTCTCGATGCCCGGCTGCGTGACGTCTCCGCCCGCTTCTTTGTCGCACTGAGCGGAGCGAGCTTCGGCCGCTGCGACCTGCGCGTCGACCGCCACGGGACACCCTACATGCTGGAAATCAACCCGAATTGCGGCGTCTACTATCCGCCGCAGGACGCCGGCAGCGCCGACCTTTGCCTCCTGCACGACCCCGAAGGGCATGCGGGATTCACGCGCCAGCTGATCCGGGCGGCGCTGCGCCGGCACCGACAGCGCGCGCCGACGACGACCACTGCCTGATCACGGCGAGTGGCGGGCGTGCAGGCGACGTCGAATCCGTGGCGGTGCCGGATGACTCGTCTCGTGCCGCGAGCCACGGTGAATCGGTCCCGGCGCTACAGCGTCGGTCGTCCCCGTTGCGCGAACGTGCGTTCGTGCAGGCTCTGGCAATCGACGCAGCGCTTGGCCGTCGCGAACGCGGTGAGCCGCGCCGGCTCGATATCCTCGTCGCAATCGATGCAACGTCCGTACTGGCGCTTGGTGATCCGCTGCAGCGCTGCGTCGATGTCGCGGATCTGCTCGATATGACGCTCCACGATTGCGTGGTCGAGATACGTGACCATCGTCGCGACGGATTCGTCGCCGACATCCGGCACCTCGCCCGTGAGCTCGCCGATCGGGTGCTGGCCCCAGCGCACGAGTTCCTGCCGGGCCTCGCCGATGCAGGCGCTCGCGCTCGCCCAGCAGCCTGCGCTTCAGGTTTTGCACGAACGGAGTCGTCAATTTCGTCATGGTGATCCTTCGATGGGCATTCGCAGCCGCCGGATCCTTCACGGACAGGAAGGCAGAGAGTAGCCCCGCCGGCGGACCATCCGTTGACGCGGATCAAGATTGCATCGCCTTTCGCCGCTCCTCACCCATGGGGCGCGATCGCCGCAAAGCATGACGGGGGTCAAGCCGCCGCGCGGCGCGCGGGGGAAGATGCAGGAGTGTCCTTCCCGAGCGATGCGACGATGGCAGCTGGGCGGCAACACGCGGCCGACGACCAGCGACGGCTCGTCGCCGCGCTGCGCGATCCCGCGATATTCGGTGCCGGCGTCCGCAGGGTAGGCGTCATCGAGACGCACATTTCGGTCGTGCTGCTCACCGGCCGACTCGCGTACAAGATCAAGAAGCCGGTCGCCCTGCCGTTTCTCGACTTTTCCACTCTCGAGGCGCGGCGCCGGTACTGCGATCTGGAGCTGACGCTCAACCGCCGCCTTGCACCGGGAATCTACCTGGACGTCATCGCGATCACGGGCACTCCCGACCGTCCGGCAATCGGCGGCGATGGCCCCGTCATCGAATACGCGGTGAAGATGCGCGAGTTCCCGCAGCAGTCGCTGGCGAGCAACGTTCTCGCGCGCGGCGGGCTCACCGTATCGCACGTCGACGACCTTGCCGAACACGTCGCGGCGTTCCACGGCCGCGTCGGCATCGCCCGCGCAGACGGGCCGTACGGCGCTCCCGCCGAGATCCTCCGCGTGGCACTCGACAACCTTTCGCAAATCCTGCCGCTGCCGGGCGACCCGGCAGAGCGTGCGTCGCTGGACGCATTGCGGGCTTGGACCATCGACGAATACGCAAGGCATGCGAGCGCATTCGAAGGCCGCAGGCGCGACGGCTTCGTGCGCGAGTGCCACGGCGACCTCCATCTCGGCAACATCGCGATCGTCGACGGCAGGCCCGCGATCTTCGACTGCATCGAATTCAACGATCACCTGCGCTGGATCGACGTGATGAGCGAGATCGCGTTCACGGTGATGGATCTCGCCGACCGGAAGCGACCCGATCTCGCGTGGCGTTTTCTCAACCGCTGGCTCGAAATCACCGGCGATTACGAGGGTGCCGCCCTGCTCCGGTTCTACGCCGTCTACCGGGCGATGGTTCGCGCCAAGGTGACACGCCTGCGTGCGGCGCAGTTTCCCGCCGGTGCCGCCCAGGCATCGACGCTCGCCGATTACCGCAGCTACGTCGAGCTCGCGCGCGAATTCGCCCGAAGGCCCCGACCTGCGCTGGTCATCACGCACGGCCTGTCGGGTTGCGGCAAGTCCGCCGTGACGCAGCTGCTCCTGGAGAGCATGGGCGCTATCCGCGTGCGCACCGATGTCGAGCGAAAGCGCCTTCGCGGCCTCGGCGCAGCAGAGCGCAGCGGTTCAAGCATCGACAGCGACCTGTATACGGAGGAGGCGACGCGCGCGACCTACGACCGGGCGCTTGCGCTTGCGCAAGGAATCGCGCACGACGGTCACCTGGCAGTCGTCGACGGAACGTTTCTCCGGCGTTGGCAGCGCGATTGCGCGCGGCAGGCTGCTGCGGACGCCGGTGCGCCGTTTGCGATCGTCGATTTCGTCGCTTTCGAATCGACGCTGCGGGAGCGCATCGTTCGACGCGACCGGGACGGCGTCGACGCCTCCGAGGCGGATCTCGCCGTTCTCGCGCACCAGATGCGGACGCAGGAACCACTGGCCGACGACGAGTGCGACGTTGCGGTCGCGTTCGACGCGGAGGCGCCGCTCGACCGTATGCGCAGGGCGGGCACATGGGACTCGCTGCTGGTCCGCCTTGGCTTCGATCCGTCGGATCCGGGCCGCGCCCCGATCTGATCGCGGGAGGGTCCGGTCACTCCGACCTGGAACGAATGAGCGAGTCCACGCCGACCACCGTCCCGGATCTGGCCGCGCGATAGCCGGGCAACTTCGCGACGATTCGCGCGACGAGCGGTCCGCGCAACGACCCGATCAGCGCGGCAATGGCGGGGCTTGCCACGTCGTCGGCTCGGACCGCGATGAAGTACCGCTCTCGCGAAAGCGGCACGAAGGCAAGCCGGTACTCGGCGGCGGCCGCGCGCAGGCCGAACCCCGCGTCGGCACCCCCGGATGCCACCGTCGCCGCCACGGCGGCATGCGTGTACTCCTCGTTCGCGTAACCGGCCAGGGTAACGGGTGCGACGCCCTCGCGTCCGAGATGACGATCGATCAGAAGGCGCGTTCCCGAGCCGCGCTGCCGGTTCACGAAGCGCAGCCCGCGCGCAACCAGGTCGCGAAAGCACTTGACCCGCTTCGGGTTGCCGCGCGGCAGAATCAGCCCTTGCTCGCGATCGACGAAACGGATCAGGCGATCGCGCCGCACCGACAGCAGACGCAGGTAGGGCGCCCGGTCGTCCCGAGCACGCGCGCCTGCCGGCAGGTGAAACCCCGCAGCGTCGGCGCGGCCCTGCGCAAATTCCTCCAGCGCGACGAGGCTGCCGACGAACCGGAGTTCAAGCGCCATCGCGACGGGGTCGACGGCGTCGCGTAACGCCGCCAGCGCGAGATCGTGGCTCGCCGCGATGCGCAACGGCCGACCCGCCGTGTGCTTGCGGCGCTCCGGCTCGCCCGCGAGCGTGATCGCGAGCGCCGGCGCCATCCGCGCGACCCGGCGCGTTGCCGCCGCCGCGCGCTCGACGAGGTCCGCCCCTTGCGGCGCCAGGTTCGCACCCTTGCCGCGCGCGAGGCGCACGAGATCGACGCCGAGAAGCCGCCGGGACTCGCGCAACAACCCCCACCCCGCTCGGTAGGACATGCCGCAGTGCGTGACCGCATGGGCGAGCGAGCCCGTCCGCGCGATCGCTTCGAGCAGAGGCAGGAGCCGGTCGGGCAACGGCACGGGGAGCGTTGCGTCGACAGTCCACGCCAGCCTGGGAATCAGCTTCATCATGCAACTATACGCATATTTGGCGCCTATGAGATAACGGATATGATCGCGCTCTTGCTCGCCTGAGTTTCCTTTATTATGTTGCATATTGCATATTGTGCAGACGCCGCGCGTCGGGTCCTTCGCCGATGAGCGGCTTCGGCGAGGCGGCCGTTCAGGCCATTGGACTGATTGCGTCGGGCGATCCGAAGCTCGTCGACATCGTCACCCTCAGCCTGAGGGTCAGTCTTGCGTCCGTGGTTCTCGCGTCCGCGATCGGGCTTCCGGTCGGTGCGCTCGTTGCCGTCACGCCATTCCCGGGACGCAAGTCGGCGATCGTCGTGCTCAATGCACTCATGGGCCTGCCGTCGGTCGTCGTCGGCCTTGTCGTCTACCTGCTGCTGTCGCGCGCGGGACCGCTCGGCCAGTGGGGAATCCTCTTCACGCCGACGGCGATGGTGATCGCCCAGACGATCCTGATCACGCCGACGCTTGCGGCGCTGTCGCGCCAGATCGTCGCAGACGGGTGGGACGAATACCGCGAGCAGCTGCGCTCGCTCGGGGCGGACAGGTTCGGCGTGGCTCTGACGCTGCTCTGGGATCTCCGCTACTCGCTCGTCACCATCGTCCTAGCCGGCTACGGCCGCGCGGCGTCCGAGGTCGGCGCCGTGATGATCGTCGGCGGCAACATCGACGGCGTCACGCGCGTGATGACCACGGCGATCGCCCTCGAGACGAGCAAGGGCGATCTGCCGCTCGCGCTGGGACTGGGCTTCATCCTGCTGGCCATCGTGCTGGCGCTGAACGCCGCGGCGCACGTCGTCCGCGATGCGGCACGGCGACGCTACGGGTGACCGCCGTGGACATGCGCATGCCGCCTTCGCTGCTGCCGCTACGGCTCGACGACGTGGTCTTCGACGCGGGCGCGCGCCGCATCGTTCACGGAATCTCCCTGAGCCTCGACGCCGGGTCGCGGACGATGATCGTCGGGCCGAACGGCGCGGGCAAGAGTGTGCTCCTGAGGTTGTGCCATGGCCTCCTCGTGCCGACCTCCGGTCGCGTACTGTGGAACACGCCGAAACTGTCCGGGGCACCCCAACGTCAGGCAATGGTGTTCCAGCGTCCGGTGATGCTTCGGCGTTCCGCGCTCGCCAACGTCGTGTATGCGCTGAAGTGCTCGGGTGTGCCGGCACCCGAACGCCGCGAACGGGCGGCGCTTGCGCTTGCGCGTGTGGGGCTCGAAGCCCACGCCGACCACCCGGCGCGCGTGCTGTCCGGGGGCGAGCAGCAGCGCCTCGCACTTGCGCGCGCATGGGCTCTCGACCCCGAGGTCCTGTTTCTCGACGAGCCGACGGCGAGCCTCGATCCCGGCGCGACGCACGAGATCGAACGGATCGTCAACGCCATGCACACGGGCGGCACCAAGATCGTGATGGTGACGCACAACATGGGGCAGGCCCGACGGCTTGGCGACGAAGTGCTGTTCCTGCACCAGGGACGGCTCGCCGAACGCGCGTCGGCCGAGCGCTTCTTTCGAACCCCGGGCACGCCCGAGGCCGCACAATTCCTGGAAGGAGAACTGCCGTGGTAATCGCACGCCGCATTTTCATCGTCACGCTGCTCGCGCTGTTTTCAGCCGCGATCGTTGCGCAGGAACGCTTCATCGTCGTTGCATCCACCACATCGACCGAGCAGTCCGGTCTTTTCGGATATCTGCTGCCGGTGTTCGAGAAAAAGACAGGGATCAAGGTGCGTGTCGTCGCTTTGGGCACCGGCCAGGCACTCGATCTCGCGCGCCGCGGCGACGCCGATGTCGCGTTCGTGCATGCGCGTGCAGCCGAGGAGAAATTCGTCGCCGAAGGGCACGGCGTCAGACGCGTCCCGGTGATGTACAACGACTTCGTGCTGATCGGCCCGAAGAGCGATCCGGCGAAAGTCGCAGGCGGCAAGGACATCGTCGCGGCACTCCGGAAAATCGAGTCCGCCCGGGCGCCATTCGTCTCGCGCGGCGACCGCAGCGGCACGCACATGGCGGAGCTCGATCTGTGGAAAGCGTCCGGAATCGATCTCGAGAAAGCCAAGGGACCGTGGTATCGGGACACCGGCCAGGGCATGGGACCCGCGCTCAATGCGGCAGCATCGATGAACGCGTACCTGCTTGCGGATCGCGGCACCTGGCTCGCGTTCAGGAACCGCGGCGATCTCGCGATCCTGGTCGAGGGTGACAAGCGTCTGTTCAATCAGTACGGCGTCATCCTCGTCAATCCGGACAAGCACCCCAATGTGAAGAAGGACCTGGGCCAGGCCTTCATCGACTGGCTCGTATCCCCGGAGGGGCAGAAGACAATCGCCGACTACAAGATCGACGGCGAGCAGCTGTTCTTTCCGAACGCGGAGCAGCCCGGCGCATGATTCATCGGCGAATCGAGGAATGCGCCGACGGCCGATTTGCGTATGATATCGACCGGTCGACGTTGCCTTCGCAGCGTCGCGACAACCTCGACGATCAGCTCACGGATGAATCCGGCCGACAGCATCGAAAGCGTCCACAAGGGAAAGCGCGGGCTGCGGCGCATCGTCAATGCATGCTTCTATTCGATGTCCGGACTGAAGCTCGCATACGTTCATGAGCACGCGTTCCGGCAGGAAATTCTCGGCGCAGCGATATTGCTTCCGATTGCGTGCCTCATTCCTGTCACGCCCGTCGAGCGAGTGCTCCTGATCGGGACGGTATTTCTGGTGCTGATTGTCGAGCTGCTGAACTCGAGCATCGAGGCGGCGGTGGACCGTTCCGGGCTCGAAACGCATCACCTCGCCAAGCGCGCCAAGGACATCGGCAGCGCCGCGGTGCTGCTCGCGCTTGTCCTGCTGACGACCGCGTGGGGACTCATCGCCGGCCCCATGCTCCTGGCCTTCGGGCAGACGTCTTTTCGATAACGGGCAACGATGCGCCGGCCGACATGCGGTGGCGGACGAAAGGGGAAGCCGTAGCAAGGACCGATGGGAGAAACGTTGGCGCAGTGATTGGCCCGGTTCCATCGTCAGAACAAATCGTTATTTGGAGATGCGGAACTCCATTGGCATATTGAGGTCGCACTGACTTGCGCCCTGCGAAATGCGGCTCAGTCCGCTGCGCACAAGCAGTCTTCGCGAATTGCGGCGTTGTCCGTCATCATCCGGTCATGACGGGTGGCGGAAACTGCGGCACGCGCGCAACTGGAGGAGCCACATGAATTTTCCAAAGTCTCGCAAGGCGAGGGAAGCGAAGCAGCGCGGTCCGCGCCCCGAAACGAAAGCAGAAACTCATCCCGCGGGCGAGGCGCCGTCTCTACCTGCAGTGATCGCGGGCGCGTTCACCCGACTGCGGCTCGCGCAGCGCGCGCGCGTGCTGCGAAGGTTGCTGATCCCGATCGGCCCGATGGCGCTCGTGGTCCTGGGCGGTGGCGTCTTTGCCAAGTACGCAGCACAGGCGCGCTGGTCCCGCATGTCCGTTTCGCTCGACGATGCCGCGCGCGTCACCGCGGGTCAGGTGTACGAGCTCGTCCGTTATGTGGAACAGAGCAATCCGGTGGCGCTGCAGCACGTCCTGGCCGCGCTTGCGCGTGACGGGACGACGATGGCGGCGCTGGGAGCTTCGGTCGCCGCACTGGTGATGCAGCACCTCGCTGCGAGGCAGGCGACGCGCCCGGCCAAATTGGCGTAGACCGGTCCGGACGTTGCAATTCCGGGGAGAACAGAACCGCCGTCGATGCGCGGACCGACTTGCGATCGGTCAACACGCTGCCGTATCGTTCGCGCGTTTGCGGATCAGGCGCGGCTCGGAGAATCCAGCGGGTGAAGGCCGTCGTTGGGTTGCGGCCTTGCATGCACCATTCTTTCGCGATCGCGTGAACTGGTGAGAATCGACATGAGAATTACTCCGAGGTAGAAACCCGCGGCGATTCCGGCGACCAACACCCATGTCGAGATCATGACGTTCCCCGTGCGACACGACGGCAACGCAACCAACGCACTTCCGGTGCATTGCCCTTGATAGTTCTTGTTGGGTCTGCGCACTACGACGGCACGCAGAATCCATCCCAGTTCGGCCCCGCCGGAGCGCCGACAAAGCGTCGCGAAGCGGGAATATTTCATCCATTTATGCCAGGCAACGCCAGCATTATTCGATTAGCCTGAGGTAGTCGCCGTAAGCGATTGAATCTGGACTCTTTATGCCGTCCGGCAAATCGCGCAATTGACGAATCCGACGGCCGGACCGGCCCTGGCAGATGTCGCGACACGCTCGCGCATCGGCGGATGCGGGCGCATAATTTTTCGCGAGGTCGGACCGTCGGCACGTTCGGCCGATGTAACGAGTCGACACGTCCGCCTTGCCGGCGCCCCGGCGACCTTCGACGTCCGGGCCGGTGCAGAGGGAGTCGCCTGTGGAAATCTTCGACGCGTTGATCGTATTCGGACTCGGATTGACCATTGGGTTGTTGGTCGGCGCCGCTGCTTATTTCTCGTTGCGCCTGCTGAGGCGGCGAAGCGCCTCCCGCAACAGCGCGCGATGGGTGGAATATCTCGAAATCGTCGATGGAAGGGCTCGCCGTGAAGCTCAGGCGCTTGTCGCCGATCTGGCAAAAGTGAATCGCCTTCCGACGATGCCCCGCGGCAAGTTCTCCGAACTGCTTACCCATCGGAAGGGCTGACAATCCGCCTCGGGGTGCCCGCGTGAGGCGCCGCAGGGGTGCTGACCCGGCCGGCGTATTGCGTACCTCAATGACTGCGCACGCCGTCGAGCCGGCATAGTGCCGTACCGCCGCGCCCAAATCTCCACGAATGCGCTGCCGGCATCCCTGCGGCACTTGCGCGCCCGCCCCGCGCCGTCGGCGGCGCGCCAGGATTCGGGTGTTGCTTTTTTGAACGTCGCCCGCTGCCTATCTTCCAAAGGCCGGATGCCGAACAAGTTGAATCGCCTGCAACGAGCGTAACATCGGACCGCGCAAGCGGGCCCAGTGGGGGATTCATGCTCAGGTTTG
Source organism: uncultured beta proteobacterium (assembly GCA_963726765.1). Lineage (GTDB taxonomy): Bacteria > Pseudomonadota > Gammaproteobacteria > Burkholderiales > Casimicrobiaceae > CAIWHR01. Next base: position 632,743 of record CAVSDH010000006.1, read on the forward strand.
CATTGGCGATCGTCGTTCCGTTCGTCGCGATTTCGGCGGATGCCGCCGCTGCCGACGCCAGGCCCGGCTGGTACCCAAGGGCCGGCGATCTTTGCGCCGAATACGTCGCCCGAACGAGCAAGCCCGACCTGTATGGAGCGCTGCTCGCGCCGCAGTTGGCCAGGGATCCCGTCATTGCAAAATACATCGCCGACTACAACGCGGCGAGCGGATCAAGCGACAAGGGCGCCAGGGCGATGTCGAACCTCCTGAAATACTGCGATACGCATGCATCGAAGAAACTCGGGGACGTGACCGCGCAGGAGGTCATGACCGACACTACCACCGCCGTGACCCGAACGGCGCAGCCTGCAGCCGCCGACACGTCAGGACTCGATGCGTGGTATCGCCAGCTCGTCTTCTATTGCGGAGCCGACAACGAGTGCAAGCAACTCTCGAAAAAGGCCTATGACGATGCCGTCGCGTGCGCTCGTGGCGATGCCGCAGCCTGCAACGAGGGCGGCAAGAATCTTTTGAAACTCGATCCCTGGCTGGATGCCTGGCTCGACAAGTGGTATCGCGAGGTCCTCGCAGACTGTGCCGCGGACAACGAATGCAAGTCAATCGCAAAGAACGCGTACGACCACGGCCTCGGATGCAATCGTGGCGACGCCAAGGCCTGCAGCGACAAGAGCGGCGACGAATTGGCGCTCGCGCGGTGGAAGGAAAAACGCGGCAAGTAGCGCCACTTCGTTGCCGGAATGTCATGGCGTTTTCGGTTCCGGCATCCCGGTCTCGACCCCGGCGCGGCCTGGCCGACCCGCATTTCGTATGACATGGTCATCAATATGGACTCGCCGTGAAACCTTTGTCACAATAAGGGAATTCTGCGCAGCTGCGCTGCAGACCAAGGTGCGATACAACTTCAGGCCTGACGCGATTGTCGACCCCATTCAAGCGCAATCCCTCAGCAACGGCTGGCGCGAGCTTTCTCCGCGAGCGGCGGGCCCAGCCGCTCAACCTGGCGCTTCCCGCGACCTTGAAATGGATCGAAACGCTTCCGCCTGAGATCCAGCCTTTTGCGGTCCTAAGGGACTATCCGCGCATCGCCAACGCGCTGGCCCGCTTCTGGAGCGACACGCTGGCATTCACGACCTACCTCGACTCGCTTCTCGTCGACCGGCGCAGCGGGAGGCGCGGCTTCCCGGGCGATGTCCACAACGAATTGCTGAGCCTGCGAGACTACATCGACGGCCGTTATCCGATGTCGACGGGCAGGTTCTGAGGCTTGGCAACCGGCGGCGGCGAATCTCCTTCCGGGAGATTGGGGTGATCGCGGGGGATGCGCAATCGCCGCCACGCCGTGCGTGCTCCGCACCGGCGCCCCCATCTCTCCTTGACCGCATTCGCGCGACGCGAAATACTGAAAACGCAGCAGTCGAATTTCCTGTTTCGCTACCGAACGGGTGCGGGTGACAGCGCCCCGCTGCCGGGACAGGCGGCCGTCCGGTACCTCGTGCAATCCAGTCAACGGAGGGCGCACCAATGTCTCTGCGCATCAATGACGAAGCACCGAATTTCACGGCGGAAACCACGCAGGGCACGATCGATTTTCACCAGTGGATCGGCGACGGCTGGGCGATATTGTTTTCGCATCCGAAGGACTTCACGCCGGTGTGCACCACCGAGCTCGGCTACATGGCCGGACTGCAGCCGGAATTCGCGCGGCGCAACTGCAAGATCATCGGCCTCAGCGTCGATCCCGTCGCCAACCATGGCAAATGGGCGGCCGACATCGAGGAAACGCAGGGGCACAAGGTCAACTACCCGATGATCGGGGACCCGGAACTCAAGGTCGCCAAGCTCTACGACATGCTGCCCGCCGATGCCGGAGTCACTTCCGAGGGTCGCACGGCGGCGTCCAATGCCACGGTGCGTACCGTGTTCGTGATCGGGCCGGACAAGAAGATCAAGCTCATGCTGATCTACCCGATGAGCACCGGCCGCAATTTCGACGAGGTTCTGCGCGTGCTCGACTCCATCCAGCTCACGGCCAAGCATACCGTCGCTACGCCGGTGAACTGGAAGCCGGGACAGGACGTGATCATCCCGCCATCGGTGTCGGACGACGACGCGAAGAAGAAATTTCCCGGGGGCTGGAAAACCGTCAAGCCCTATCTGCGCATCGTGCCGCAGCCGAAATAGCGATTCATTTCCGATTCCCAAGGGCGACGGTCGGCCGTCGCCCTTCTTGTTGCCCGGATGCGCGAATCCAACCGGCACACGGCGACGCGCGCGGCAAGTGCCCTTAGTCGCGTCCGCCCTCGACCGCGTGCCCTTCGGCGCGCCAGCGCAGCATGCCTCCGGCGAGATTGGCGATGCTGGCGAAGCCCGCCTTCGCGAGCAGCGCGACCGCCTGCGCTGAGCGCGCGCCCGAGCGGCAGACGGCGACGACCGGCATGTCGCGAGACAGTTCATCGACACGTGCGGCGAGCGCGTCCAGCGGGATCGACCGGGCGCCCCGGATTCGACCGAGCGGACCTTCAAATTCGTCGTGCTCGCGCACGTCGAGGATCTGGACCGACGGCGCGTGTTCTTCGAGCGCCTGCGGCTGGATCTCGAAAATGCCGGCGAACGTGAAGGTCAGGGGGGCCCAGAGCGGCTCCGCCGGCAGGTATCCGGCGTCGTCGGGCCGTCCGCAACGAAGGTTCGCCGGCACGGCGATCTCCATCAGCTTCGGATGCGGGAGGCCAAGGTTTCGCATGTAGCCGACGAAGTCGGACTCGCCGATGTCGCCGCCGAGCCGCGGATTGAAGCGTCGCTCCTCGTCGACGCTCGTCACCGTCAGTCCACGGTAGTCATGGGCGGGATAGAGCAGGCACGAAGGCGGCAGCGAGAGGATCTGGCTGCGCACCGAGTTGTACATCGTCCGCGCATCGCCCTGCTGGAAGTCGGTCCGTCCGCTGCCGCGGATCAGCAGGCAGTCACCGGTGAATGCCGTGCATTCGTCGTCGAGGACGAACGTGAGGCACCCCTGGGTGTGCCCCGGCGTCGCGCGCACCTCGAGGTAGCGATCACCGAATCGAACGCGATCTCCGTGGACGAGGTAGCGGTCGGCACCGACCGCACCGCCGTTCGCCGCGACCACAATATCGCTGCCGCAGCGCTCCTTGAGCAGCCACGCACCTGTCACATGGTCGGCATGCACGTGGGTGTCGAGCGTCGCAACGAGTTCGAGGCGGAGTTCCTGGATCAGCGCGGCATCGCGCCGCGCCTGATCGAACACGGGGTCGATCAGCACCGCCTGGCGACGTACCTTGATCGGCCAGCAGGTAGGAATACGTGGACGACTGCAGGTCAAAGAGCTGGCGGAAGATCGGCATCCATTCGCTCACGCACATCGGGTCCTATGGGACCACTTGCTCCCGTCGTTCCCGCAATTCCTTCGGCTGGACGTCGCGGGCGGGGTTCAATCCCGCGGGCGAACGCCCGGAAGCGATGCAACCTCGCGAAACCAATCCAGTGCGTCGCGCAGCGGCCCTGGATCGACATCATGCGCTGCCGGGGAGAATTCGATGCGGACGTTCCGGAATCCTGCCCGTTTCAAATCGGAGATCACCTTCTGATGCTCGGCGGGCGTGGCGACCTCGTCCTTCGCGCCGGCCTGGATGAACACGGGAGTGCGCTTGAACGCGGCATTGAGCACATTGAACCACATCGCGGCATCGGCCAATGTGTCCTCGTTGATACCGGCCTGGTAGACGCCGATGACGGTGCGACCCTGGCTCGCAAAGGCCGCCGCGAGCCAGCCCGAATACTTGGCGCCCCCGGAGAACCCGCCAAACGCAAGCGGGGCCTTGGGGGATCCCGGCCATTGCCGCTCAAGGACCGCGAGCGCCGCCGTATTGAGGGCGAGCCGCATGGGCACGTCGTCCTGCTCGGCGGTCATGGCTTCGGCCGCATCGGCGGCCACCAGAATCCATCCGCTCCCGAGTCCCGTCTCCGCGTAGGCGCGCAACATCTTTCGACTCGAGTTGAATCGCGGATCGGACGGCGCACTGACGACCAGCACCGGCCAGTCGCGGTCCTTGTCGAATTTTTCGGGCAGGGCGATCGTCACCAGCGCGTGGGCAACGGACGAGACCTTGCCACGACCCGCCACCTTTCTGAGGTCCGTGGGCAATTCGACGTTGAATTCCCTGAACGCGCTCGCGGGCGGGCCTTCGGCTGCGACGGCACTCGTCGCCATGCCGACCGACAACAGCAGCGACAACAGCAGCGACAACAGGCGAATCATGACTCGGAACGCGCAACGATCGTCGCGTCCGATGCCTGCTTCCCGTATGCGAACATCGGCGATCCAATTCCGGGCTCTGCGCGCAACACGCGGTTCAATACGCTCACCTTCGAATCCACCGCAGCGCGGCGAAGGTGCGATGGGTCGACGCCCTTCATCGCGTCCACGTCGACCTCCGCAGACAATTGACTCGCGATTTCGCCCAAGACCAAACGCACACGGTTGAACGGCGAGAAGCGGCAAAAAGGCGAATTCCGCATGCCGGATGCGTGCTTCGACAGGGGCACCAACTTATCCGATCGCCGGGGGACGGTCAATTCGAACGGCGATCCTTCACGGGTCGGCCCCGGCAGGACATGGGTACGACCGGGTACCGCATCGAGAGGTACCATATGGATATACGGCATCGTTTCCGGCGCCGGCGGGCGGGTCATCGCTGGCCACGTGGCTCCTCCGCCCCGTTGGCTCTACTGCCTGTCGGCGGGATCGCCTGGTGCGACGTTAGTCCAACCGCGCACGACGATGCACTCTGCAGCCAGCACTTTCATTTCACGATCTCTTGCGCTGCCCCACTTCATCGCTGCGTGCCGCGAAGCAAGTCAACGGCGGCCGCATTGCCGCGCTGTACTGCGCAGTCCAGTGGGGTTCGGCCCGATGCATCTCTTGCTCCAGTATCCGCGTGCCGCTCGACCAGCAGCAATACGACTCCAACATTGCCGCTCAGCGCGGCCGTGTGCAAAGGGGTCATACCAATCTTCGTGGCGGCCTCAAGCTCGGCGCCAGCTTCGAGCAGACTCCGCGCAATACTTGTGTGGCCCCGGAGCGTTGCGGAGTGAAGCGGCGCAGCGCCGTTGCGTTCGCGCGCGTTGACGTCTGCATTGCTGGCGAGCAATAACCTCACCGTTTCCAGGTTTCCGCCCTGTGCCGCGAGGTGCAGCGCGGTACGCCTATCGTGGACGCGACCGTTTGCATCAGACCCTGCCGCAAGCAGCATCTCGACGATGTCCCTGCGGCCTTTTTCGGCTGCAGTTTGCAACGGGGCGAAGCCTTCCTCGTCCCGAACGTTGGGATCAGCTCCACGCTTCAAGAGTACGGCGGCGCTAGCGACGCTTCCGTGGCTGACCGCAAGATTCAGTGCCGTCCACCCCCTACCATCCCGGGCGTTGATATCGGCGTGATTGTCGAGAAGAATCGCCACGATCTCTGAGTTGTCCGCGCTTGCTGCAACTTGCAACGGGGTCCTGCCACCATCGCCGTCGGGCATGTCGACAGCCGCACCACCGGTAAGGAGAGTGGTAACCACTTCCCCAGTCCCGACCCCTGCCGCGACGATTAAAGGCGTAACGCCATACTTGCTCTTGGCATTGACCGGCGCCCCGGCCGCCAGGAGCGCCTGCACGATGACATTTGCAGAACTCCCGGCAGCGACGTGAAGAGGTGTTGTGCCAACGCTGGACTCTGGCACGCCGGCGTCAGCACCGTGTTCGCTTAGCAGCCGAACGATGGTTGCCTTCTCGGCGAGTATATTTGCCGGCAAAGCGGCATTCGCAAGGATCGCTCGCAGCTTCCGATCATCGAGCCGGTTGTTGCGCCTTGCCTCTCCTACCGATTGCGGCGTAGGCGTAATACCACCGTGTGGAAACGCCGTAGCGAGCTTCACGCGGTCGACTGAGGTCGCTGCGGAGTACAGCGGTGTGAAGCCTGCCGCCGAGCGCGTATTGGGATCAGCGCCGTGCGCAAGCAGCAACTCAACCGCTTCGCGTTGACCCCTCTGGGCCGCATAGTGCAATGGAGTCATGCCTTCCGCATCCTTCGCATTGACCGCGTTCGGATCGGCCTCGATCAGGTGTCTGATCTCAGTGAAGTCGTTGATTGCAGCGGCGTCGTGAATCTCCGCGGACAGGGCTGAACGATTTACCAAGAAGGCACCAGCGATCATTGAAGCAGCCAGCAAGAGCCAGCGGCGCCTTGGCGTTGCATTTCGACCTTCGTTGAGGCTGAGGCGATCAATGCGCATTGCCATTAGTGACCTCGCTATCCACGTTTGACCTGCGTAATCCAAGAGATGGCTGCCTGGAAGCCGACGCGAGGCTTTGCCATCGCGTAGAAGGCGGGGCACACCCATCCGCCGATCGTCGGGTCGCGCACAACCACGAACACACGGCCTCCTGACCGAATCTTCGCTCGGGCGGCATAACAGATGACTTACAACTACCCTTCCGGGAAGGTTTGCCGAAGCGATCGGGGCGAGCAGACCTCCTGCGAACGACCTTTTCCGGGCAATTTGGACGGCGCCTCTAATCGGCCGCTACTCGCCGCAAGCTGCCGCTCGCTCCCATTTGGGCTACTGCGTGGGAACACGCGAACGACAGAAAGACGGCCCCTCCGGGGGCCGCCATACTTGCCGTTGGAGGACTCGCAGGCAATCGTATTTGCGTGCACCGCGGGCGATGAACTACAGCCGGCCCCGCCCGGAAACAGGACAACGGTCCCGGGTGCGACCGCGGCAATTCGAGGCATTTTTCGTTCAGCCGGGACGGGTGCCCCGGGACAGTTTGAGCGTTTGGCGATTCAATGGCGTCACGGATGCGAGCGCAGCATGCGCCATCCGGGATTGGGGCGTCGCTTCGGCCCGCGAACACTCACCACTTGGAAAGGAGATGGCACATGCCGCTCATCAACGTCAAGATCATCGAAGATGTGTTTACGCCCGAGCAGAAGCAACGAATCATTGGAAAGCTTACCGACGCCATGGTCGAGATCGAGGGAGAAGCGATGCGTCAGGTCACCTGGGTTGTCGTCGAGGAGGTCAGGAGCGGGGATTGGGGCATCGCCGGTAGGCCCCTCACTTCCGCCGACGTAAAGGCGCTTGCCGCGATGCATCCAGCGAAGGCTGCATAAGCGATTCCGTGGGCAACGGTGGTCCGGCAAATCGGGTCGCCTCATTCTCTGACTCCCCGCGAGGGGTGAATCGGCGCGCCCGTCACTGGTGTCGCCGAAAGCGCGCCACCCATACGTGACCGATTAGGGTTCCCGATTCTCCACGCACCTAGTCCCTCGTCAAGGGAAGGCGTCAAACGTCCGGTTTGGGGCGCAGCAATCTGCGTCTGTACGACATGAATGCTGTTGGCCGGATGCATCCGGTCACGGATGACTGCTTACTGCCTGCTCACCGATTGCCGTCCTCCGCCTTTTGCGAAAGCGGCCATCCAAATTCGCAAAAGCTGACGTTTACAACCTCAGGACAAAGGCGCTCGGCCTGCGTGGAGGTGCAATCATTCCATAACCGGGATGGTCCGG
>CAVSDH010000007.1:0-36871 GCA_963726765.1 uncultured beta proteobacterium
TTCAGACGCTCACACTGCCTCAGCCAATAACGAGGATGTGCACCCGGAACGGCCCGTGCGCGCCGAGCACGATCGTCTGCTCAACGTCGCCGGTGCGGGAGGGCCCCGAGATCATGTTCATCGCACGCGGCATTTGACCCGCCTCGCGGCGGACGAGGGCGAAGGCCTCTTCCATGCCGGAGACGATGCGGTCCGCGCGCACGATCGCGACGTGCGTGTCCGGCAGGAGCGTCGTTGCCGTTGGCGTGTCGGCGCCTGCGAGCACGACCAGCGTGCCGGTCTCGGCGATCGCGCAGAACGTCCCGGTAATGCCGAGCCGGTCGTCGCCCAGGGTCGGGCGCGTCTCGATGTCGAGTCCGGCGCCCTTCCAGTCGAGATCCGAGAACTCCGGCCAGCACACCCCCTTGTGCGATTTTTGCGTTGCGATCGGCAACGGCAGTTCGAGTGCGTCGACGTAACGCGCGACCGCTCCCGGAATCCCAGTCCGATCGGCAATGCGCTCGACCGTGCTTTCCATGTCCGTCGCGCGCTTCATGAAGCGCGCGAGAAGATCCGTTGGCATCGCGGGGCGCGGACCGTGCGCGTGCGCCGCCATGTAACGCTCGGCCTCGGTGCCGGCCTTCGCGCGATCGCCGGAGACGCCGAGCGCCTTCTTCACGCGACCCAGAACGGCGTCGCGAGCGGCTTTGTTCGATGCGAGGCTCGTCGGCATGATGGCGGGACTACATTCGCTGCTTGCGCGCGGACGGCGGCTTGCCGTCCTTCACATGCCGTCGCACGAACGCATCGATCCGCTTGATCCCTTCGCGGATCGCGCCGGGCGAGGCAGCGTACGAGAATCGGATGTGCTGGCCGTCGCCCGGAACGCGCCGGCCGAAGTGGATGTCGGCGAGCACCGCTACGCCCGCTTCGGTGAGCAGCCGCTTGCGAAACGCTTCCGAGTCCGCGCAGCCCGTCATCGCGCAGGCTTCGGTGACGTTCGGCCACGCGTAGAACGCGCCTCCCGGCACCTTGCAGGAAAAGCCGGGAACAGCATTGAGCAGGCCCACGATCAGGTCGCGGCGCTCGAGAAAGCTCGCGCGCATCGCGTCGGCTGCGTTCTGCGGGCCCGTCACCGCCTCGAGCGCCGCCCACTGCGATATCTGCGACGCGCAGGAGTCGGTGTTGGTGATCCAGCGGGTAAACACGGGGGCAAGCGTTCTGTTGGCGGCGAAGCCGATCCGCCAGCCCGTCATCGCCCACGTCTTCGACGCGCCGTCGCTGATGATCGTGCGCTCCAGCATCCCGGGCCGCCTGGCGAGGGTATCGAAGGCGCCTGCGTACGCGAGGCGCGAATAGATTTCGTCGGCATACACCCAGACTTGCGGATGCCGGCGCAGGATGTCGGCGATCGCGTCGAGATCTTCCGCCTGCAGCATGCCGCCCGTCGGATTGTGCGGCGTGTTGAGGATCAGCAGACGCGTCTTCGCCGTGATCTTCGACTCGAGGTCGGCCGGATCGAAGGCGAAATCGCGCGACTCGCGCAGGTAGATCGGCACCGGAATCGCGCCGTTGGCGACGATCTGCGATTCGTAGATCGGAAAGCCCGGCACCGGGTAGATGACTTCGTCGCCCGCGCCATGGTCGGTGACCGAAGCGATCGTGTACGCGATGAAGGGCTTGGCGCCGGCTCCGACGACGACGTCCTCCGGCTTCACGTCGATGCCGCGGCGGGCGCCGATGTCCCTGGCGGCCGCGGCCCGCAGCTCGTCGATTCCGGCGGATGGCGTGTAGCCGTGCTTGCCCGATTTGATGGCGGCAATGGCCGCGACCTGAACGTTCGGCGGTGTCGGAAAATCCGGCTGGCCGATGCAGAAGGAAACGATGTCCTTGCCTTGCCGGACCAGCGCGTTGACTTCCGCCAGCACGACGAACGCATTCTCGGTGCCCAGGGATTCGGCGCGCCGGGAAAGCGGTGGAATCGTGACGTGGGCGTTGTGTGGCGCGTTCATGCGGCTTTCCCCGTCTGTTTCGCGCGATAGAGTTCGCGGAAGGTCCTGCCCGCCGGCGCCGGCAGATCGCGGCCGTCGGTCCATCCGCCGCCGATCGGCAGCGTGTGGATCAGGCCCTCGCTGCCGCCCCACCACTTCAACACGCGCACGCCGACCTTCGTGCCGAAGGCATAAATCCCGGGATGCCGCGCAACCCACGACCACACCGCGAGCCCGGCGCGCTCGGACCACGGCCGCAGTCCGGTCTCGAACGCTTTCTCGCGCAGCTTGCGCTGCAGGTCGGGCAACGGAATCCTCACCGGACAGACCACGCCGCACTGATTGCAAAGGGTGGACGCCGCCGGCAGGTCCTGCGCCTTGTCGAGGCCCACGTACATCGGCGTCAGAATCGACCCGATGGGACCGGGATACACCCATCCGTAGGAATGTCCCCCCACGTTCTGGTACACGGGACAGTGATTCATGCACGCGCCGCATCGTATGCAGCGCAGCGCCTCGCGCACGTCGCTCGCCAGCACCGACGTCCGGCCGCTGTCCACGAGGATGAAGTACATGTGCTCCGCGCCGTTGAACTCGCCCGCGCCCTTGGGGCCCGTCAGGACATCGACGTAGTTCGAGATCGACTGGCCGGTCGACGAGCGCGGCAGCAGGCGCATCAGCGTCGCGACGTCTTCCAGCGTGGGCACGATCTTCTCGATGCCGGAGATCGCGACGTGGACCTTGGGAAGTGTCGTCGTCAGCGTCGCGTTGCCTTCGTTGGTGACGAGCACGACGGATCCCGTCTCGGCGACGAAGAAGTTGCCGCCCGAGACGCCCATGTCGGCCGTCAGGTAGTGCTGCCGCAGCACGCCGCGAGCTTCGAGACAAAGGTCCTCGATGTCGGTCTTGACCGGCGTGCCGTGCGCCTTGTGGAAGAGATCCGCGACCTCCTCCTTCGACTTGTGCAGCGCCGGGCCGATGATGTGCGAAGGCGGCTCGTAGTCGTTGATCTGCAGGATGTATTCGCCGAGATCGGTCTCGACGACCTTCATGCCGGCGCCTTCGATCGCGTGGTCGAGCGCCGATTCCTCCGAGACCATCGACTTCGACTTGATGATCTTCTTCACCGCGTGCCTGGCGGCGATCTCCAGCACCAGCGCGTTGACGTCCGACGGCGTCTCCGCCCAGAGCACCGTGGCGCCGCGCGCCGCGGCATTGCGCTCGAACGTCTCGAGCCAGACGTCGAGGTTGTCGAGCGCGCGGTTGCGGATCGCCTTGGCAGCGTCGCGCGTCCCCTGGAAATCGTCGAGCTCGACCAGCGACGCGCGCCGCTTGGCGACGAACTTGCCCTGCATCTTCTTCAGATTGAACTGCAGCCGCTCGTCGTGCAGCTTGACGTGCGCCTGCTCCTTGAAGTGCATCGACCTCACTTGCATGGGCTAGCCCTTCCCCACGAGCACCTCGGCCACGTGCAGAACCTTCGTCTTGTGGTCGCCCCGTCGCCGCAGTCGACCCTCGATGTTCAGCATGCAGCCGAGATCGCCCAGCACCACCGTATCGGCGCGCGTGACCGCGATCGCCTCGCATTTGTTGTCGGCCAGGCGCGCGGAAATCTCGCCGAACTTGATGGAGAACGTGCCGCCGAACCCGCAGCAGACTTCGCACTCCGTCATTTCATTGAGCTTGACGCCCGGCATCTTCGAGAGCAGCGCGCGCGGCTGCGTCTTGACGCCCATCTCGCGCAGCCCGGCGCAGCTGTCGTGGTAGGTGATCGTGCCGTCGAATCGTCCGGGGACCTGGTCGAGGGCGAGCTTCTCGACGAGAAACGCGGTGAGCTCCCACGTCTTCGCCGCCAGCGCCTCGACGCGCCGAAGCATCGCGGGATCGTCGGTGAACAGGTCGGCATAGTGCGTCTTGATCATGCCGCTGCAGGAACCGGACGGCGCGACGAGATAATCGCAGTCTTCGAATTCCGCGACGACCTTGGCCGCGAGCGCCTTCGCGTCGGCGCGGTCGCCGGAGTTGTACGCCGGCTGTCCACAGCAGGTCTGCGTCGGCGGCACGAAGACCTGCGCGCCGCCGGCCTCGAGCAATTCGATCGCCGCGAACCCGATCGAGGGTCGCATCAGGTCGACGAGGCAGGTGACGAAGAAGCCGACGCGCATGACGGAGTTCGCTCGGGCGTGGCGGGGAACCCGCGACCGGCAAATCTTAGCATGGGCGGCTGGGGAAACTGCGCCCCGTCGTGCCGCCGCCACCAGAGGCCTACAGAAATCCCGACTGCGCGAGCGCGACGACGCACCAACCCATCAGCTGCTGGGGGAACATGCCGAAGAACAGGATGGCGACACCATTCGCCGAGAGCAGCGCCCGGTTGTCGCTGCGCGCGACGATCGGCGCGGTGTCAGTCGGCTCGTCGAAGTACATGAGCTTGACGATGCGCAGATAGTAGAACGCACCGACCAGCGACGCCATGACCGCGACGACAGCGAGCCAGGTGAAGCCGGCGCCGACCGCCGCCATGATCACCGCGAATTTCGCATAGAAGCCGACCGTCGGCGGTATTCCGGCCAGCGAGAACATGACCAGCAGCATCATCAGGGCCCACCAGGGCGAGCGCCGGTTGAGGCCACGTGAAATCGTCGATCTGGTCCGCCTCGAAACCGGCGCGCGAGAGCAGCATCACGATGCCGAAGGATGCGAGGCTCGTCAGCACGTACGCCACCGCGTAGAACATCGCCGCCGAGAAGCCGTCGAGATTGCCGGCGAGGAATCCCATCAGCATGAACCCCATGTTGGCGATCGTCGAGTACGCCAGCATCCGCTTGATGTTCGTCTGGGCGATGGCGATCACGTTGCCGAGGATCATCGACAGCAGCGACAGCACCATCAGCATCCCCTGCCAGTCGAACTCGAGGCCGCCCAGCGCAATCGCGAGGAGGCGCATCATGAATGCGAAGGCCGCGAGCTTGGGCGCGGTTCCGATCAGCAGCGTCACCGGGGTGGGGGCGCCGTCGTACACGTCGGGCACCCACATGTGGTAGGGCGCCGCGCCCAGCTTGAATCCGATCCCCGAGATGACGAACACGAGGCCGAAGATCAGGAGCCACCGGTTCCCCTGGCCGGACAGGACGGCCTCCGACACCCGGACGATGTCGAGCGAGCCCGTCGCGCCATAGACCATCGACATTCCGTAGAGGAGCATCCCGGAGGCCAGCGCACCGAGCACGAAGTATTTCATCGCCGCCTCGGACGCCCGCTTGGACGTCCGGTGCATCGCCACCATCGCGTAAAGCGAGAGCGCCTGCAGCTCCAGCCCCATGTACAGCGTGATGAAGTTGCCGGCCGAGATCATCACCATCATTCCGAGCAGCGCAGTGAGCGCCAGCACGAACGTCTCGCCCCGGAACAGACCACGTGCCTCGAGATAGCCGCGCGAGTAGAACAGCGTCGCCGAGACCGAGATGCACGCGAAGAACCGGAAGACATCGGACAGCATGTCGTCGATGACCATGCCGTACATCGCCCGCACCGATCCCTCGCCAGCGGTCCGGAAGATGACCCAGGCGGCGACGGCCAGCGTGATCTGCGTCAGCCAGTAGCTCCAGTGCCGCAGGCGATCCGGCAGGAATACGTCGACCACCAGGATCGCGCACGCCGAGCCCAGCATGATGGCCTCGGGCAGGACCGAAACGACATTGAGCGTGCTCATCGGGGACATGGCGTCTTTACAGTTTGCTGCGGGCGACGTGGGTCAGGAGGTCGGTCACCGACGAGTGCATGACGTCGATGAACGGTTTCGGCCACACACCCATCCACAGCACGAGCGCGGCAACGACAGCGAGGAGCCAGAATTCGCGGCGCGTGAGGTCCGTCAGCTTCGCGACGTTGTCGTTCGCCACGGCGCCGTAGATGACGCGCTTGTACATCCAGAGCGTGTAGGCCGCGCCGAGGATCATGATCGTCGCGGCGGCGAAGCCCAGCCAGAAATTCACCTTGACGGACGCGAGGATCACCATGAACTCGCCGACGAACCCCGACGTCGCGGGAAGGCCGGCATTGGCCATCGCGAACAGCATCATGAACGCGGCGAATTTCGGCATCGTGTTGACGACGCCGCCGTAGTCGGCGATCTGCCGGCTGTGCATGCGGTCGTACATCACTCCCACGCACAGGAACATCGCGGCCGACACGAAGCCGTGCGAGATCATCTGCACGAGGCCGCCCTCCATCCCCAGCGTGCTGAACAGGAAGAAGCCCAGCGTCACGAAGCCCATGTGCGAAATCGACGAGTAGGCGATCAGCTTCTTCATGTCGCCCTGCACCAGCGCGACAAAGCCGATGTAGACGATGGCGATCAGCGACAGCGTGATCACGAAACCCGACAGGTAACGCGATGCGTCGGGAACGATGGGCAGGATGAAACGAACGAAGCCGTACGCGCCGATCTTGAGGGTGATCGCCGCGAGGATCACGGAACCGCCCGTCGGCGCCTCCACGTGAGCATCGGGCAGCCACGTGTGGACGGGCCACATCGGCACCTTGACCGAGAAGGACAGGAAGAACGCGACGAACAGCAGTATCTGCACGTTCAGCGCCAGCGGCACGTCGTGCCATTCGATGATCGAAAACGAATTCGACACGTTGTAAAGATAGATCAGCGCCACCAGCATCAGCAGCGAGCCCAGCAGCGTGTAGAGGAAGAACTTGATCGCGGCGTATACGCGATTGGGTCCGCCCCAGACGCCGATGATCAAATACATCGGAATCAGCATCGCCTCGAAGAACGAGTAGAAGAGGATGCCGTCGAGCGCGCTGAACGCGCCGTTGATGAGGCCGGACTGGATCAGAAATGCCGCCATGTACTGGGCGACGCGCGATTCGATCACCTGCCAGCCCGCCCAGACCACGACGACCGTCATCAGGCTGTTCAGCAGCACGAACAGCATCGAAATGCCGTCGACGCCGAGGTAGTAGTGAATGTCGAAGCGCGGTATCCACTCCGCATGCTCCACGAACTGCATGTCGGACGTGCCGGTCGCGAAGTGCAGCCACAGGGGAATCGTGACGAGAAAGCCCAGCGTCGCGCCGAACAGGGCGATCCAGCGGGCCAACCCGGCGTTGTCGTCGCTGCGCACGGCGAGCACGACGGCGCCCGCGACGATCGGAATCCAGATGGCGAGGGAGAGATAATGCATCAAGGTCAGGGCTTGTAGAGCGTCCACCACGACAGCAGCGCGAACAGGCCGACGATCATCGTGAAGGCGTAGTGGTAGACGAAACCCGACTGCATATGGCGCAGCAGCGCGGAGGCAAGCGCAATTGTCCGCGCGGCGCCGTTGACGAAGAATCCGTCGATGATCGACCGGTCGCCGACGTTCGACAGGAAGTTCCCGATGCGACGGAATCCGCCCGCAAAGAACCAGTCGTTGAACCGGTCGAAGTAGTACTTGTTGTCGAGCAACGTGAACAAGGGCCCTGCGAGCTTCTTGATCCGTTCCGGCACGGCCGGGTTGACGAGATAGCAGTACCACGCGGTCACGATGCCGGCGATCGCCAGAAGGAGCGGCAGGCTGACGAGCCCGTGCCGGATGAACGGCACGACGCCATGCCACTCCTCCCGCAGCTCCGCCACGGCCGCATGCGACTCGGCGACGACGATCGAGTCACCGAAGTACCCGCCGAAGAGCATGGGCTCGATGTAGGCGTAGCCCGCGTAGACCGATGGAATGGCGAGCAGGATCAACGGCACGGTGACCACCCACGGGCTTTCCTTCGGCGGACCGCCATGGTGATCGTCGAGGTCGGGCGCGTGCGCTGCATCGGCCTTGCCGTGGCCGTCGACCTTGAACCGGGGCGTTCCGTGAAAAGCCAGAAACAGCATCCGGAACGAATAGAACGCCGTCACGAACACTCCCGCCATCACGGCGAAATAGGCATAGCCGTGCCCCGGAATCTTCGAGAAGTGAACCGCCTCGATGATCGCGTCCTTGGAGAAAAATCCCGCGAACGGCGGAATGCCGGCCAGCGCCAGCGAGCCGATCACCGCGGTCCAGTAGGTGATCGGCATGAACTTGCGCAGTCCGCCCATGTGTCGCAGGTCCTGCTCGTGGTGCAGGGCGATGATCACGGAACCCGCACCGAGGAACAGCAGCGCCTTGAAGAACGCGTGCGTCATCAGGTGAAATATCGCCACCGAGTACGCCGAAACGCCAAGCGCGACGGTCATGTAGCCCAACTGCGACAGCGTCGAATAGGCGACGACGCGCTTGATGTCGTTCTGCACGATCCCGAGAAACGCCATGGACAGCGCCGTGGTCGCCCCGATGATCGTGACGAACCCCAGCGCGGTGTCGGAAAGCTCGAACAGCGGACTCATCCGTGCGACCATGAAGATGCCGGCCGTCACCATCGTCGCCGCGTGGATCAGCGCGGAGATCGGCGTCGGACCCTCCATCGAATCGGGCAGCCAGACATGCAGCGGCACCTGCGCGCTCTTTCCCATCGCGCCGATGAAGAGGCAGATGCAGATGACGCTCATCAGCGACCACTGCGACTTGCCCACGAGATTGATCGTCGTGGCCGCGAGTTCGGGTCCCCGCGCAAACACGCTCCCGTAGTCGAGCGTGCCGAAATGGGCAAGCACGAGCCCGATGCCGAGCACGAATCCGAAGTCGCCGACCCGGTTGGCGAGGAAGGCCTTCAGGTTTGCGTAGATCGCCGTCGGCCGTTCATACCAGAAGCCGATCAGCAGGTAGGAGACGAGGCCCACCGCCTCCCAGCCGAAGAAGAGCTGGAGGAAATTGTTGCTCATCACGAGCATCAGCATGCTGAAGGTGAAGAGCGAGATGTAGCTGAAAAAGCGCGTGTAGCCGGGGTCGTCGGCCATGTAGCCGATCGTGTAGACGTGCACCATCAGCGACACGAACGTGACGACCAGCATCATCATCGTCGTCAGCGGGTCGATCAGGAAGCCGATCGACAGCGTGAGGTCGCCCGACTCCAGCCACGTGTAGACGTCGCCGTTGAATGAATGCCCCGCGATGACGTCGCGGAAGATGAAGTAGGAGGCGGCCATCGAGACGGCCACGCCCAGGCAGCACAGCCAGTGCGACGTGCTTCGGCCGAGCCTCCGCCCGAACAGCCCCACCACGATCGCCGCAGCGAGCGGCGCCATCGGCACGAGCAGGTAGAGTTGCTGCATCGATTCCACGCGTCAGCCCTTCAGCTGGTCCAGGTCCTCGACGTCGATCGAGCCGACGTTGCGGAAGAGCAGCACGAGAATCGCGAGCCCGATCGCCGACTCGGCCGCGGCCACGGTCAGGATGAAGAACACGAACACCTGCCCCGCCATGTCGTCCATGAAGCTCGAGAACGCGATGAAATTGAGGTTGACGGAGAGCAGCATCAGCTCGATCGCCATCAGCAGGATGATCACGTTCCGCCGGTTGAGGAAGATGCCGGCCATGCTGATGGCGAACAGCACCGCACCCAGCACGAGGTAGTGCGACAGCGTCGGCGGCGACGAAAGGAATGACACGTGGAACCCCTGCTTCGAATGACTCGCTACGGCTCTTTCTTCTCGGACGGCATCGACAGCACGCGCAGCCGGTCCTGCGCCCGGACCCTCACCTGCTGGGCCGGATCCTGGTATTTCGTTTCCCGTCGCCGGCGATGCGTGAGCGCGATCGCCGCGATGATCGCCACCAGCAGGACGACCGCGGCGATCTCGAACGGATAGACGTAATCGGTGTAGAGAAGCGAGCCCAGCGCCCTCGTATTGCCGGCCC
Organism: uncultured beta proteobacterium; assembly: GCA_963726765.1. Classification (GTDB taxonomy): domain Bacteria; phylum Pseudomonadota; class Gammaproteobacteria; order Burkholderiales; family Casimicrobiaceae; genus CAIWHR01. The sequence goes on from CAVSDH010000007.1 coordinate 9,761, forward strand.
CGGCCGCGGCCGACGGGACCCCGCCCGCGATGCCGACGGGCCGGTTGCCGAGCAGCACCAGCGCCATCTCCATCAGCACCAGTGCGAACACGGTCGCACCCACCGGCAGGTAGCTCCTGAACTGCTGGCGCAGGTTGTCGAAATTGACGTCGAGCATCATGACGACGAAGAGGAACAGCACCATGACCGCGCCGACGTAGACCAGCACCAGCGCGATGGCGAGGAACTCGGCACGCAGCATCAGCCAATGCGCCGCCGCGGTGAAGAACGCAAGGACGAGCCACAGCGCCGCGTGCACCGGATTGCGCGCCGTGACGACACGCAACGCCGCGAACACGAGGATCGCGGACAAGACGTAAAAAAGTGCCGTCTGCATATTCATCGTAAGTACGGCCCTCGCGCGGCGGGCATCGCCCTTGCCCGCGCTCGGGACGGATTCACCTATATTTCGCGTCCTGCTCCCGATCCGTCGGCGATCTGCCTTTCATAGCGGTCGCCGACGGCGAGCAGCATCTCTTTCGTGTAGTAGAGGTCACCGCGCCGTTCACCGTGATACTCGAGGATGCGCGTCTCCACGATCGAGTCGACCGGGCAGCTCTCCTCGCAGAATCCGCAGAAAATGCACTTGGTCAGGTCGATGTCGTAGCGGGTCGTGCGCCGCGTGCCGTCGGCCCGCTGCTCGGACTCGATCGTGATCGCCAGCGCCGGGCATACCGCCTCGCAGAGCTTGCAGGCAATGCAGCGTTCCTCCCCGTTGGGATAGCGGCGCAGCGCGTGCAGGCCGCGGAAGCGAGGGCTCTGCGGGGTCTTCTCCTCCGGGAACTGGATCGTGACCTTGCGCGCGAAGAGATGGCGGCCCGTCAGCATGAGGCCGCGCCAGAGCTCGCCCAGCAGCCACGTGTTGAGGAATTCGCGCGAACGTCGGAGCATGTTCGGTCTTAGTGGAAAAAACCCGCCCAGCGCGTCTGCATCATCACGCCGAGGAACACGATCCAGACGAGCGTCACCGGGATGAAGACCTTCCAGCCGAGCCGCATGATCTGGTCGTAGCGATACCGCGGAAACGTCGCCCGGATCCACAGGAAAAAGAACAGGACGAACGCCATCTTTCCGAACAGCCACGGAGCCCCGTCGCCCAGCGGCGCGGTGCCGCCCACGATCGGCAGCCACGCCGGGAGCGTCTGCTCGTTGAGACCGGGCCACGGCGACAGCCACCCGCCGAGGAACATGACCGACGCGAGCGCCGAAATCAGGATCATGTTCATGTACTCGGCGAGGAAGAACACGGCAAAGGCCACGCCGGAGTACTCGACGTGGAATCCGGCGACGATTTCGGATTCGCCCTCCGCCACGTCGAACGGGTGGCGATTCGTCTCGGCGACGCCGGAGATCAGGTAGACGATGAAAAGCGGGAACAGCGGAATGAAATACCAGTACGCAAGACCGCCCTCCTGCCCGCGCACGATGCCCGACAGGTTCAACGTGCTGGCCGCCATCAGAACGCCGACGAGCGCGAATCCCATCGCGATTTCATACGAAACGATCTGCGCGGCGGAGCGCAGGCAGCCGAGGAACGCATACTTCGAGTTCGACGCCCAGCCCGCCAGGATGATCCCGTAGACGCCGATCGACGTCATCGCGAGCACGTAGAGCAGGCCCGCGTTGATGTCCGCGAGAACAAGTCCGTCGGAGAACGGTATGACCGCCCATGCGGCCAGCGCGGGCGCGATCGCCAGCACCGGCGCGACGAAGAACAGGTAACGGTTCGCGCCCGTCGGCAGCACGATCTCCTTGAAGATCAGCTTGAACACATCGGCGAAGGGCTGCAGCAATCCGAGCGGGCCCACGCGGTTCGGCCCGATGCGCACCTGCATCCAGCCGATGATCTTGCGCTCGGCGAGCGTGAGATAGGCCACGGTAAGAATCAGCGGGACCGCGATCGCGACGATCTTGACGAGCGTCCACACGACGGGCCAGACGGGTCCGAAGAATCCGGCAACGGGTGCGAGCATCGCGTCCATGTCAGGCGCGCTCGACCGTGATGGGACCCGACAGGCCCTCGAGACCGCACGTCGACGGATGTGCGGCGGCGATGCGGATGACACCCGCAGGCACCGCGGGATCGACAATGCCGCCGTCAATACCGCCTCGCCACGGCCCTGCCGGACCTTGAGGGGCGCCCCTTCGACAACGCCGATCTGTTGCAACGTGAGCATGTTCATCCGGGCGCGGGGCGGCCGCGCATCGGCTGCCTGCTGCAGCGACGGCGCACGGCGCACGAGCGGATCCGCGAAGTGGATCGGGATGTCGGCAACGCGTTCGAATCCGTGCGCCGCGACTGAAGGCTTCGCAATCGCCACGCGAGTGCCGTTGCGAAGCCTCGTCGCGAGCGCAGGCGCTGTCCGGCAGCAATTGCGCCCTCACGTCTTCAATCGATTCGAAGTCGAATCCCGGCAACCCGAGCAGCGATCCCAGGACGCGCAGCACCTTCCACGCCGGACGCGTTTCGCCGAGAGGCTTGACCACGCCGTTGAACGACTGCACCGATCCCGCGCAGCTGATGAACGTTCCGGCCGTCTCGGTGAACGGAGACACCGGCAGCAGGACATCCGCATACGGCGTTCCGTGGCGGAAGGGTGACATGACGACGACGAAATCCGCCTTTTCCAGCGCTGCGCGCGCGGCCGGCGGGTTCGCACAATCGAACTCTGGTTCTGCGCCAAGGACGATGTAGGCTCTGCGCGGTTCGGCCAGCATCGACTGCGCATTCATCCCTCCGGATTGCGGCAGCGCGCCGGCAACGTAGCCGCCGACACTGTTCGCCGCCTCCGTCAGGCATCCGAGCGTCGCGCCGGTGAGCTCCGCCAGGAGCTGCGCAAGCGCCAGGAGCTGCGAGGCCTCCGGGTGCTGTTCCGCGCCGTTGCCGAGCAGCACCGCTTTCCGCTCGCCGGACAGAAGCGACGCCGCGATGACCTCCGCCGCCGCCGCCGGCTCGATTCCGGAGAGAGCGGGCGGTATCGGCTTTCCGGCGCCCCGTGCTGCGGCGACGACGATCTCGGCCAGCGCGAGAGGAAGCATCGACGGCGTCGCCACCAGCGAATGCGCGACACGGATCAGCGAATCGTCGGCGACCGACTGCAGCAGCGAGACCTCGGCGCCCTTCTTGGCCGCCTGGCGCAACCGCTGCGCGATGAGCGGATGGTCCTTGCGCAGGAAGCTGCCGATGACCAGCAGGCGATCGAGCGCGCCGAGCTCCGCGACAGGAAGTCCCAGCCACGGAACACCCGAACCCTGGCCGTCGCCGCGGAAGTCGGCCTGCCGCAGCCGGAAGTCGATGTTGTCCGCGCCCAGCGCACGCGTGAGCTTCGCCGCAAGCGCCATTTCCTCGAACGTGGAATGCGGCGACACGATCGTGCCGAGCGCAGCCGCACCGTGCTTTGCGACCGTCCCGCGGAGCCCGTCGGCGACGCGGGCCAGGGCCGTCGGCCAGTCGACGGTCTTCCATTCGCCGTCATGCTGAACCATCGGCGCGACGAGCCTTTCGTCGCTCGCGAGCCCCTCGTAGGAAAAGCGGTCCTTGTCGGACATCCAGCACTCGTTGACGGCTTCGTTTTCGAGCGGAAGCACGCGCAGCACGCGGTCGCCCTTGACCTGGATCACAAGGTTGCTGCCGAGCGCGTCGTGCGGCGACACCGACTTGCGCCGGGCGAGCTCCCAGGTCCGCGCCGCGTAGCGGAACGGTTTCGACGTCAGCGCACCAACGGGACAGATGTCGATCATGTTGCCGGACAGCTCGGAATCGACGCTGCGGCCGACAAAGGAGACGATCTCCGAGTGCTCGCCGCGGCCGATCATCCCGAGCTCCATCACGCCCGCAATCTCCTGGCCGAAGCGCACGCAGCGCGTGCACTGGATGCAGCGCGCCATTTCCTCGGCCGAAACGAGCGGACCGAGGTTCTTGTGGAACACGACGCGCTTCTCCTCCGCGTACCGCGAGGCGGAGGGCCCGTAGCCGACAGCGAGATCCTGGAGCTGGCACTCGCCACCCTGGTCGCAGATCGGACAGTCGAGCGGATGGTTGATGAGCAGGAACTCCATCACCGATTTCTGCGCGCTGACGGCCAGTTCCGACGCCGTCCACACCTTCATGCCCTCGGCCGCCGGTGTCGCGCACGCGGGCAGCGGTTTGGGCGCCTTCTCGACCTGCACCAGGCACATCCGGCAGTTCGCGGCAATCGAAAGCTTCTTGTGATAGCAGAAATGCGGGACGTAGATGCCGAGCGCGTGCGCCGCGTCCATCACCGTGCTGCCCGGGGACACCTCGACCTTGCGACCGTCGATCTCGAGATTCAGCATGTCCGGAATCCAACGCGCCCCGTCGACAGCAACGCCGCCCCGACGGTGCGGTGCCTCCGCGCTGGAGACGAGCGAAGCGAGTGGCGGGAGGATCTCATCTAGGCGTAATCCGGAACGATGCAGCACCGGTGATCGATGTGATGCTGGAATTCGTCGCGGAAGTGCTTGACGAAGCTCTTGACCGGAAGCGCCGCGGCATCGCCAAGCGCGCAGATCGTGCGGCCCGCGATGTTGTCGGCGACCGAAGCCAGCAAGTCGAGGTCTTCGCTGCGACCCTGGCCATGCTCGATCCGGTGGACGACGCGCCACAGCCAGCCCGTCCCTTCGCGGCAGGGCGTGCACTGACCGCACGACTCCTCGTAATAGAAGTACGACAGCCGCAGCAGCGACTTCACCATGCAGCGGGTGTCGTCCATCACGATCACGGCGCCCGACCCCAGCATCGAGCCCGCCTTGGCGATGGAGTCGTAATCCATGTCGGTCGCCATCATCACGCCGCCGGGCAGCACCGGCATCGACGATCCCCCGGGGATCACCGCCTTCAGTTTGCGGCCCTCGCGCATTCCACCCGCCATTTCGAGCAATGCCGCGAAGGGCGTGCCGAGCTTCACTTCGAAGTTGCCCGGGCGCCGGACGTCGCCCGACACGGAAAAGATCTTGGTGCCGCCGTTGTTTGGCCGCCCGAGGTTGAGGAACGCCTCGCCGCCGTTGCGCAGGATCCACGGCACGGCAGCGAACGTCTCCGTGTTGTTGATCGTCGTCGGCTTGCCGTAGAGCCCGAAGCTCGCCGGAAACGGCGGCTTGAAGCGCGGCTGCCCCTTCTTGCCCTCGAGGGACTCGAGAAGCGCGGTTTCCTCGCCGCAGATGTAGGCGCCGTAGCCGTGATGATTCTGCAGCAGGAAATCGAACCCCGAGCCCAGGATGTCGTTGCCGAGGTATCCGGCCGCGTAGGCCTGCGCCAGCGCTTCCTCGCAACGCTCGTAGGTGTCCCAGATTTCGCCGTGCACGTAGTTGTAGCCGCGCCGGCAACCCATTGCGTAGGCGGCGATGGCCATGCCCTCGATCAGCGCGTGCGGGTTGTAGCGCAGGATGTCGCGGTCCTTGAACGTGCCCGGCTCGCCTTCGTCGGAATTGCAGACGACGTACTTCTCGCCCGCATACTGCTGCGGCATGAAGCTCCACTTGAGGCCGGTCGGAAAGCCGGCGCCGCCGCGCCCGCGCAGCGCCGATTTCTTCACTTCCGCGATCACTGCCGTCGGCGAAATCCTTTCCTCGAGGATTCTGCGCAGCGCCGCGTACCCGCCGCGCGCGACGTAATCGTCGAGGCCCCAGTTGGCGCCGGTGAGGCCCGCCATCAGGATCGCGTCGGGGCCGTAGTCGAGGAGTTCGCCGGGCGCGTTCATTCGGGGCCTGTGCCGGTGGCGCCGATTTCCGCCAGGAGCGCATCGAGTTCGTCGCGGCGCATGAAGCTGCACATCCGCTTGTTGTTGACGAGCAGCACCGGCGCATCGCCGCACGCGCCCATGCATTCGCCCTCCTGCAGCGTGACCTGCCCGTCGGCGGTCGTCTCGCCGAATCCGATGCCGAGCCGCTGCTTCAGGTATTCGGCGGAGGCCACGGCGTCCTGCAGCGCGCAGGGCAGGTTGGTGCAGATCGTGATCTTGTATTTCCCCGCCGGCTTGGTGTTGTACATGGCGTAGAACGTCGCAACCTCGTAGACCGCGACCGGCGGCATGCCGAGGTAGCGCGCGACGAAGTCCATCGTCTCCGTTCCAAGCCAGCCCTTCTCGTCCTGCGCGATCGCGAGCGCCGACATTACCGCCGACTGCTTCTGGTCGGGCGGGTACTTGGCGATCTCGCGATCGATCCTTTTCAACGCTTCTGCGGAGAGCATGCCGTCGGCCGTCATCGGTAGTAGTAGCCGGCGACCCGCCACTTGTCGCCGTCCTCGAGCGTCCACACGAGTTGCTCGGCCAAGGTCTTGCCGCCCGCGAATTTGGCCGTGTATTCGATGATTGCGTAGTCGCCGTCGGGCGCGCCCGGCAACTGGTGCGCACGCGCGAACTTCGCCGGTGCGCGCGAGGCGAACTTGCCCAGGGGTTTGCGCGTCTTGCGCACTTCCGCGATGAACTTGTCGCGCGTCACGCTCGCCTTGAGGCGCTTCGCGGACTCGTCCCACGCCACGTCCACCTGGTCCGCATCGATCAGCGCCAGCCACTTGCGCCCTGCCTCGATCGCCTCGCGATCGTCGCTTTGCGCCGGCTGCTCGTCCGCGATCTTGGCGCCGACGGGGGGCGCCGTCTGCGCATGCGCCGCAGGAATCGCCGCGAGCGCCAGCAGCAGACATGTCACGGAAATCATGGCGGAGAGGCGCGTCATCGGTCGATCGACCCGAACACGATGTCCTGGGTCCCGATGATCGCGACGATGTCGGCGATCATGTGCCCGCGGGACATTTCGTCGAGCGCCGCCAGATGGACATAGTCGGGCGCGCGGAGCTTGACGCGATACGGCTTGTTCGCGCCGTCGGAGACGATGTAGACGCCGAATTCGCCCTTCGGGTGCTCGATCGCGGCATAGGCTTCGCCCGGCGGCACGTGCATGCCTTCGGTGAAGAGCTTGAAGTGGTGGATCAGCTCTTCCATGTTCGTTTTCATCGCTTCGCGCGAGGGCGGCGCGACCTTGTGGTTGCCCGTGATCACCGGACCCGGATTGGCGCGCAGCCAGTCGATGCACTGCCGGACGATCCGGTTCGACTGGCGCATCTCCTCGACGCGGACGAGGTAACGGTCGTAGCAGTCGCCGTTGGTGCCGACGGGGATGTCGAAATCCATCCGGTCGTAGACTTCATACGGCTGCTTCTTGCGCAGGTCCCACGGTACGCCCGAGCCGCGCAGCATGGCGCCCGTGAACCCGAGCGCCATCGCGCGTTCCGGCGCGACGACACCGATGCCCACCGTCCGCTGCTTCCAGATCCGGTTCTCCGTCAGCAGCGTCTCGTAGTCGTCGACGTATCCTGGAAAGCGATCGGTGAAGTCGGCGATGAAGTCGAGCAGCGAACCCTGCCGGTTGGCGTTCATGGCCGTCATCGCGCGCGCGTTGCGCGAGTACTGGGCCGTGTACTGGGGCATGCGGTCCGGCAGGTCGCGGTAGACACCCCCTGGCCGGTAGTACGCGGCATGCATCCGCGCTCCCGACACCGCTTCGTACATGTCGAACAGGTCCTCTCGCTCACGGAAGCAGTAGAGAAACGTGGTCATCCCGCCGACGTCGAGCGAATGGCAGCCCAGCCAGAGCAGGTGGTTCAGAATCCGCGTGATCTCGTCGAACATCACCCGGATGTATTGCGCGCGCTCCGGCACCTCGATCCCCAGCAGCCGCTCGATCGCCATGCAGTAGGCGTGCTCGTTGCACATCATCGACACATAGTCGAGGCGATCCATGTACGGAAGCGACTGCAGGTACGTCTTGTGCTCGGCGAGTTTCTCGGTGGCGCGATGCAGGAGGCCGATGTGCGGGTCCGCGCGCACGATGACCTCGCCGTCGAGCTCGAGAACGAGCCGCAGCACCCCGTGCGCCGCCGGGTGCTGAGGCCCGAAATTCATGGTGTAGTTGCGGATTTCCGCCATGGATTTTGGGCCTCAGCAAATCCCCAATGGGGACCACAACACGCCGCGAGCGAACGCGAAGCGGCTTGTTGCGGTGAAGGCTGACTTGCCATGGCAAGTCAAGGCCAAAGGCCGGCCGGAGCCAAAATTCATGGTGTAGTTGCGGATTTCCGCCATCGATGATCGCGATTACCTGCCGCCCGCGTAGCTGTCCTCGCGAATGATCCGCGGCGTGATTTCGCGGGGCTCGATCGACACGGGCTGGTAGATCACCCTGCCCTGCTCCGGGTCGTAGCGCACCTCGACGTGGCCGGACAGCGGAAAATCCTTGCGGAACGGATGCCCGATGAATCCGTAATCGGTGAGCAGCCGCCTGAGATCGGGATGCCCGCTGAACATGATGCCGTAGAGGTCGAACGCCTCGCGTTCGAACCAGTTCGCCACCGGCCAGACTTCGATTGCGCTCGCGATGACGGGAAAGTCGTCGTCGGGAACGAACGCGCGCACGCGCACGCGCCAGTTGTTCGCGAGCGAAAGCAGATGGTAGACGACCGCGAAGCGCGGACCCTCGCGCGCAGTGTCGCCGTACGCCGAGTAGTCGACCCCGCAAAGATCGACGAGCATCTCGAATCGAAGCTCCGGGCGATCGCGCAGGACCCGCAAAGTGGCCTCGAGGCCGGCGGCGCCGACGACGGCCGTGACCTCGCCGTTAGCCACCGTGACGCCCGCAAGGCTGTCGCCGAGGACCGCCGGAAGCGCGGCAACCAGAGCTTCGATGCGCGTGGCCATCAGCGGGCGATCGTGTTCGTGCGCCAGATCTTGTTCTGCAACTGCAGCACGCCGTAGAGCATCGCCTCGGCGGTCGGCGGGCAGCCGGGGACGTAGATGTCGACGGGCACGACGCGGTCGCATCCGCGCACGACCGAGTACGAGTAGTGGTAATAGCCCCCGCCATTGGCGCAGGAACCCATCGAGATGACCCAGCGCGGCTCCGGCATCTGGTCGTAGACACGGCGCAACGCCGGCGCCATCTTGTTGCACAGCGTGCCGGCAACGATCATCACGTCGGACTGGCGCGGGCTCGGGCGGAACACGATGCCGAAGCGATCGAGGTCGTAGCGCGCAGCCCCGGCATGCATCATCTCGACCGCACAGCACGCGAGGCCGAAGGTCATCGGCCACATCGAGCCGTTGCGCGCCCAATTGATGAGCGCGTCGGCCGACGTCGTGACAAAGCCCTTCTCGAGGACGCCCTCAATGGCCATGAACATCTCCTCGCATCGGCTCGCGCGCGCCGACTCGCCATTGCTCGCATCCCCAGGCAGGCCTGGGGCCCCTGCTCGCTGCAGGCGTCGCGGCCTCCGCACGGTACCTGCTGAATCCGTAGGTCGATTCGTCGGCCTTCTGCGCCGACTCGCCATTGCTCGCATCCCCAGGCAGGCTTGGGGCCCCTGCTCGCTGCTCGCGTCGCGGCCTCCGCACGGTACTGCTGAATCCATAGGTCGATTCGTCGGCCTTCTGCGCCGACTCGCAATTGCTCGCATCCCCAGGCAGGCTTGGGGCCCCTGCTCGCTGCAGGCGTCGCGGCCTCCGCACGGTACTGCTGAATCCGTAGGTCGATTCGTCGGCCTTCTGCGCCGACTCGCCATTGCTCGCATCCCCAGGCAGGCCTGGGGCCCCTGCTCGCTGCTCGCGTCGCGGCCTCCGCACGGTACTGCTGAATCCATAGGTCGATTCGTCGGCCTTCTGCGCCGACTCGCAATTGCTCGCATCCCCAGGCAGGCTCGGGGCCCCTGCTCGCTGCTCGCGTCGCTACTCCCATTCCAGCGCGCCCTTCTTCCACTCGTAGATGAAGCCGACGACGAGGACGGCGAGAAAGATCATCATCGCGACGAAGCCGAAAAACCCGATTTCCGGGAGAACGACCGCCCATGGAAACAGGAACGCGATCTCGAGATCGAACAGGATGAAGAGGATGGCGACGAGATAGTAGCGAACGTCGAATTTCATCCGCGCGTCCTCGAAGGCCTCGAAGCCGCACTCGTAAGGGGAGAGCTTGTCCGGATTGGGGCGATTCGGCGACAGCAACGCGCCGACCGAGAGGAGGACAGCCCCGACGGTCAGGCCGACCACGATGAAGAGCAGGATCGGTAGGTACAGTTCCAGCATTGTCGTAGCGCCGTCCGCCGTGGCGATCCCCGGCCGCGGGCGCGTCCTCGTTGCCCTTCGACGGCGGAATTCACCGCCGGTGCCCTCACCATTTACCGCGCGTCGCGCCGACCGCGCACCGTCCGAGCCAGACCAATCATTGGTGCCGACGGGGAGACTCGAACTCCCACGGGTTACCCCACTGCCCCCTCAAGACAGCGTGTCTACCAATTTCACCACGTCGGCGGATGCCAGATGCTACGACCCGATCGCGGAACCGAAGTGCCGCGATCGGATCCCTATTTCGGTACTTCGCCCGACTTCGATCCCGTCGGGTCGGTGGTCGGCGCCGGCTTCGCCGGCTCCTGGATGGGCGGCGCGCCAGGAGAGCCCGGCACGTCGCTCGACTTCGGTGCAAGCCTTTCGACGATTCCCTGCTGCGCACCGCCCCGGTTTGCGCCGTGACTGGTCGCGAACCACGTGAGTCCGAGACTCGACGCGAAAAACAGTGCCGCGAGGACGGCCGTGCTCCGCGACAGGAAATTCGCCGAGCCGGCGGCCCCGAACACCGAACCGGACGACCCGCTGCCGAAGGCCGCGCCCATGTCCGCCCCCTTGCCGTGCTGGAGCAGCACGAGCCCGCAGATTCCGGCGGCCACCAGCAGATGGACCACCAACAACAGCGTTTCCAGCAAATTCATTCGTTACTCCCGCTTCCGATCACCGGGACCGCGCGCTGCAAATGGTTCAAGCGCGCGCAATCGCCAGAAATTCCGCAGACTTGAGCGACGCACCGCCGATCAGTCCACCGTCGATGTCCGCCATTCCGAACAGCGCTCCCGCGTTGTCCGCCTTCACACTTCCGCCATAGAGCAGCCGCACGTCTTTCGCACCCGCCTCGGCAAGCCGCGCACGCAATGTCGCGTGCACCGCCTGGGCTTCCGCCGGCGATGCCGTGTGCCCGGTACCGATCGCCCACACCGGCTCGTAGGCAACGACCATTCTCGCGGCGTCCGTGCCCACGGCGTCCAGAACCGCGCCGAGCTGTTGCAGCACGATCGTCTCCGTGCTTCCCGCTTTCCGCTCGGCCAGCGATTCGCCGACGCAAACGATTGGCGTCATGCCGCCAGCGAGCGCCGCTTTGGCCTTCGCGGCCACGACGGCATCCGTATCGCCGAAGTGCTGGCGGCGTTCCGAATGGCCGACGATCGCATGGCGACAGCCGAATTCGACCAGCATTCCCACGGACACTTCGCCGGTATACGCGCCCGACGCGTGCTCGCTCACGTCCTGCGCACCCCAGCCGACGGGCGTCGACGAAAGCGCCGCCTGCGCCTGCATCAGGTACGGGTACGGAACGCAGACCACGAGCTCCCGCCCGGGGGTTCGCTTCCATCCTGCCGTGATTTCACCCAGTAGCGCCGCATTGCTCGCGAGCCCGCCGTTCATCTTCCAGTTGCCGACGACGAGTTTGCCGCGCATTGCGTTTTGCCGGTTTTCGTGTCCAAACGCGCCGTTCCGTCCGAAAACGGTCCGCGCGCCTGCTAAACCGCAGGATTATACCGCAGCGCGACAATCGGCGGCAACGCCGAAGGCGCCCGCCGTCCTGCGGCAATCCGGTGAATGCCGCCGAAGCGGCGCGTGTCAGGCGCCCGCCTCCTGGCGAAGGCGCCGGACAAGAGGCGGAAGGAACCACGCCGCCAGCGTGAGCACGCCCAGCGCGGCGGCGAGCGGCCGGGTGAAGAATGCGAGCACGCTGCCGTCGCTCTTGATCATCGACGTGATGAAGTTCTCCTCGAGCATTCCGCCCAGCACGACGCCCAGGATTGCCGGCGCGACCGGGAAGCCGTTTTCCTCGAGGACGTAGGCGATCACGCCGGCTGCCAGCATGACGCCGATGTCGAAGGGCGTGTTGTTGATGGCGAACGAGCCCACGATGCAGAAGAGAAGAATCACCGGCATCAGGACGTTTCGCGGCACCTTCAGTATCTTCTTCGACGCCTTGATGCACATCCACCCGAGCGGAATCATGATGACGTTGGCGACGATGAAGAGCAGGTACACGGCGTAGATGTTCTGCGGATCCCGCGTGAAGAGCGTCGGCCCGGGGTTCATGTTCTTCATGTAGAGCACGCCGATCACGATCGCGGTGATCGAGTCGCCCGGGATGCCGAACACGAGCGCCGGAATCCAGGCACCCGCCAGCGCGCTGTTGTTCGCGGCGCCCGACTCGACGATGCCCTCGACGTGTCCGGTGCCGAATTTCTCCGGCTCCTTCGAGAGCTTCTTGCTCATCGCGTACGACATCCACGCCGCGATGTCGGCGCCGGCCCCCGGCAGCGCGCCGACGAGCGTTCCCAGCGCGCTGCCGCGCAGGATCTGCATCGGATACTTGACCGTCAGCGCCCACATTCCCTTGAACACGTTGTGGATCGGCTGGTCGACGATCTTCAGCTCCGGGCCGGTGTCTACCGCAAAGCGGATGATTTCCGATATCGCGAACATTCCGATCATCAGCGGGATCATCCCGATGCCGCCCATGAGTTCGGTATTGCCGAACGTGAAGCGCGGAAAGCCCGCCGGATTGCCGAGTCCGACGCAGGCGATGCTAAGACCGAGCAGCAGCGAGACCACGCCCTTGAGCGGCCGCTCGGACGTGATGACGACGGCGCAGGAAAGTCCGAGCAGCACCAGCCAGAAATACTCGAACGAGCTGAACTTCAGCGCAATTTCGGCCAGCGCCGGCGCGGACAGGATCAGCACCGCCGTGCCGAACAGCCCGCCGATCGCGGAAAACACGAGACCCGCGCCCAGCGCCGTCTCCGCCTGGCCCTTCTTCGTCATCGCGTAGGCCTCGTCGCAGTAGGCCGCCGACGCGGGCGTGCCCGGCATGCGCAGCAGGCAGCCGGGGATGTCGCCGGAGAAGATGGCCATCGCCGTCGCCGTGACGATGGTTGCGATCGCCGGGATCGGCTCCATGAAGAACGTGACCGGCACCAGCAGCGCGGTCGCCATGGTGGCGGTGAGTCCGGGCACGGCGCCGACGAACAGGCCGAAAAGCGACGCGAGGAGCATCGGCCACATCGTCTTGACGCTGAACACCATGCCGAACGCGGTCGAGAGCGCGTCCATCAGAATGCCCAGCCGGTGAGCATGCCCCACGGCAGAGGCACGCGAAGCAGCTTGTAGAACGCATACCAGATCACGATCGTCGCCACCAGGGCGACCACGACGGCGGGCACCCGGCGAACACCCAGCGTCGTGAACCATAGCCACAGGAGGATCGGCGCGACGACGAGGAAGCCGATCGTGTTGGCAAATGCGACATAGGCCGCGACACCGCCGACGATCGCCGTGAACGCGATGAAGTGCCGGCCCGAGCGCATCCACTCCGCGGTCTCGTACCAGGGTTCGGCGACGCGGCTGCGGATGCCGCTGGCGATGAGCAGCGCGCCGCACACCACGAATCCCGCTGCGATCAGTCCCGGGAAGAGCCCGGGGCCGACCTGCTGGCCCGGTATTCGCGGGAACGATTGCACGTGCACGATGACCGCGAGGCCGAGCAGCACGAGCACCGCGCCGAAGATCGCGTCGTTGATCTTCACGGAAACGCGATCATACGGAGCCGGTCATTCCGGCCATCGAGCAGGCGCGCGACGTGCGGATTCCCACCGAGATCCGGCGATCGTCTCTTCCCGGTCGCGGCCCGCGCGCGCCGGACCGCCCTCCGGAAATGGTGTCACTTCGCGAGGCCGACGGCCTTCATCGTCTTGCCCATGGAGGCATCGCCCTTCGCCATGAACGCAGCGAAATCGGCGCCGGGTGCCCACGCGGTGCCGTAGCCACGGCTGGCCGCGAAGTCTTTCCACTCCTTGCTGTCGGCAATCTTCTGGATCGTCGCGATCAGCTTGGCGGAAACGTCGGCCGGCAACCCCTTGGGTCCCGCGATCCCGCGCCACGCGGCGACCGAGTAGCTGACACCGATCGCCTGCTGCATCGTCGGCACGTCCGGGAACAGCGCTGCGCGCTTGTCGTCCATGATGGCGAGCGGCTTCGCCTTGCCCGCTTCGATCAGCGGCCGCGCCTCCGGCAGCGATGCCGTCACGACATCGACGCCGCCGGCGACCAGGTCCTGCATGGCAGGCGCCGCGCCGTTCGACGGCACCCACGGAATCGCCGTCTGCGGAATCTTGAGGTCGTCGAGCAGTCCCGCCAGCGCGAGGTGCCAGATGCCGCCCTGCCCGGTTCCGGACGCCTTCATCTTGCCGGGGTTGGCCTTGATGGCGTCGAGCGCCTCTTTCACCGATTTGTAGGGCGAGTCCGCCCGCACGGTGAAGCCGGCGGGATCGGAATTGACGAGCGCCAGCGGCGTGTACGACGCGGGTCCGAGCTCGGTCAGGCCCTGCCAGTGCATCATCGTGATCTCCACGGTGATCATGCCGAGCGTGTATCCGTCCGCAGGCGCCTGCGCGATGGCGCTGTGGCCGACCACGCCGCTGCCGCCGGTGCGGTTGACGACGTTGACCGGCTGCCCGAGCTCCTTTTCCATCATCGTCGCGAAGAAGCGTGCGGTGCCGTCGGTGCCGCCACCGGCGCCCCACGGAACGATGAACGTGATCGGGCGATCCGGATACGCGGCGAGCGCCGCCGATGCCGCTGCGAACGCGAAGAGCGCGACGAGCGTGCGCTTGATGGTTCTCATGGACTCCTCCCTTGCCGGATTGGAAATTCAGCGCCGCGATGGCCGCCTTCTGACGGGCGGCGCGCTTGGCGGTCGCAGGGAAGTTAGCAGCGCATCCTGCATTGGTCAAGTGGTCTGACCAGTTGCCTCGCGCGCGGACGGCGCGGGAACCGCATTCAGCGGACGGTGCGGCGAACGTACGCCGCAATTGCCGAGACGAGCTGCTCGAGGTCGCGCTCAAGTCTTGCATAGCCTTCATTGGGCAGCAGCGTCCCTTCGTCCATGTAGAGCCTCCGGTTCACCTCCACCTGCAGGCTGTGCCGGTTTTCCGCCGGACGGCCATGCCTGCGCACGAGCTCCACACCCTTGTAGGGGTCGTTGATGGCGACCTCGTAGCCGAGATCCCGAAGCGCGTCGGCGACAGTGCGCGTGAAGACCGGGTCGCAGGTCGTGCCATCGCGGTCTCCGAGCACGAAGTCGGCGCGCGCATGACCCGGATCGTCGGCATTGGCGTCGCCGACGGCAGGCATCGAATGACAGTCGAGGTGCCAGACAGCGCCGAAGACGCGATGGTTCGCGTCGAGTTCGGCGGCGAGCGCATCGTGATAGGGCCTCCAGCATCGCTCGATGCGGGCACGCACCTCGGCAGATGCGAGCTTGCGCGCGTACATCGCCGCGCCGTTCCGCGCGATGCGCCAGACCAGTCCGATGCCCTGGGCGGTCTTGCGCGACGGCGCGAGCGGCTCGCCCCACGCGTCGGCCAGAAGGTCGGGATCGACGTCCGCGAGACTCCGGTTCGGGTCGATGTAGCTCCGCGGGAAAGTCGCTTCGATCAGGGTCGCCCCGTACCGCGGCGCACTGCGATAAAGCCGCGCGACGTGCGTGTCTTCCGCTCGGCGGACCTCGACGCGAGGTGGCGCATGGTCGAAATCGTCGGGATAGGCCTCGCCGCTGTGCGGCGAATCGAGCACGAGCGGCAGTGGCGTGCCCTGGGGCGGGTGACGCACGTACGGCGGCGCGGAATTCACGCGCCTGCGTCGTTCAAATGGCACGCGGAATGCCGACCGGGCGCGATTTCCCGCAGCGCCGGCACGCGCTCGCGGCACTTCGCCATCGCTCGCGGGCACCGCGGATGAAAATGGCAACCCGGTGGCGGGTCGAGCGGCGACGGGATCTCGCCCTTGATCGGCACGAATGTGCGCTTCCGGGGTTCGACCTTGCCCGCTTCGGCGAGCAATGCCTGCGTGTACGGATGGTTCGGCGCGGCGAAGAGCTCGGCCGTGGTCCCCGATTCGACGACGCGGCCGAGGTACATGATCACCACGCGGTCACTGATGTGCTCGACCACGCCGAGATCGTGGCTGATGAAGAGATACGTGAGGCTCAACGCCGACCGCAGGTCCATGAACAGGTTCAGCACCTGCGCCTGGATCGAAACATCGAGCGCCGCCACCGACTCGTCGCAGACCAGGAATTCCGGCTTCACGGCGAGCGCGCGCGCGATGCCGATGCGAGCGCGCTGGCCGCCCGAGAACTGGTGGGGAAACCGGCGCATCAGCGTCGGATCCAGTCCGACGCGATTGAGCTGCAAGCCGACGTACTCGACCTTGGCCTTCGCGCTGATGACCTTGTGCGCGACCGGTGCCTCGCCGACGATGTCGACGACGCGCATGCGCGGGTTGAGCGACGCGTACGGGTCCTGAAAGATCATCTGCATCTTGAGCTGCTGCCGCCGCGCTTCGTCCCCGGCCAGGCGCGACAGCGATACGCCCTGCCAGTAGCGTTCGCCTTGCGAAAGCGGGAGAAGCCCGACCGCCATGCGGCCCAGCGTCGACTTGCCGCACCCCGATTCCCCGACGAGCCCGACCACTTCGCCGGGGAGAATGGCGAGATCGACGGCGTCGACGGCGCGCACGACTTCCTCCTTCATGCCGGCGCCGAGCAAGTTGCCGATCTTCGCAGCGGTGTCGAGGGACTTCACGAACCGCTTCGAGACGCCGCGGAGCTCGACCAGCGCGGGATCGACATCGACCGGATTCGACCGTCCTGGCGTCGATCGCACTCATGCAAACGTTCCGGCGCGCTGCGCATCGTGCCCGGTGCCGATCGTCGACCTCCCGTCGGCGACCTGCGCCGATGGCGAAGAAATTTCGCGGGCCATTGTGCAGCGTGTCACGAAGACTCCGCCGCGGCAGCTGTCAGCGGATGATGGCAGCGAACCGTTTGCAAAGCTGCGGCAGCGCCAGGGGGCGTCATCGGCGGCATTGTCATGCAGACGCTCGACGCGCGACTGCAACGGTCGTGGAACGCGCAGCCCGCCGGCACGTCCAGTGGCGACGGCGCCATTCCCGGTATCTGCGCAAGGCGCGCGCCGCGCGGGCTCATCGACGGCACGGAGTCGAGGAGCCCGCGCGTGTAAGGATGGAGCGGTTGCGACAACACGTCCAGCACCGTCCCCTGCTCGACGATGCGGCCGGCGTACATCACGCACACGCGATCGGCGAGTCCGGCGATCACCGACAGATCGTGGGTGATCCAGATCATCGCCGCGCCAGTCTGGCGCGTCAGCTTCTGCATCTCGAACAGGATCTGACCCTGGATCGTCACGTCGAGCGCGGTCGTCGGCTCGTCCGCGATGATGAGGTCGGGTTCGTTGAGGAGCGCGATGGCGATTGCCACGCGCTGGCGCATGCCGCCGGAGAACTGGTGCGGATAGGCGACGAGCCGTTCGTCCGGCGAAGGGATGCCGACTTTCGCCAGCGCCGCGCGCGCCTCGTCGCGCGCCGCCGCGCGGCCGACCTTTCGGTGCGCCCGGATCGCCTCGATCATCTGGGCGTCGATCCGCAGCACCGGATTCAGCGTCATCATCGGATCCTGGAAGATCATCGCGATGCGGTTGCCGCGCAGCCTCCGCAGATCGTCCTCGCCCATCGCCCGCAGGTCGCGCCCGTCGAGCCGCAGGTCGCCTGCAACGATGCGGCCCGGCGGATCGATCAGGCCCATGATCGAGTAGCCGGTCATCGACTTGCCCGATCCGGACTCGCCGACCAGCCCCAGCACTTCGCCGCGCGCCACCGTGAATGAAACGTCGTCGACCGCCTTGACCACGCCGGCCTTCGCGAAGAAGTGCGTCTTCAGTCCGTCGACTTCGAGCAGCGGTGCGCCCATGCGGTTCTGATCACCGCTGAAGGCGCGGGTTGAGCACGTCGCGCAGCTGATCCGCGACGAGGTTGATGCTGACGATCGTCAGCAGCAGCGCGATGCCCGGAAAGAAGCTGATCCAGTACTTGCCGGACAGGAGGTACTGATAGCCGTTCGCGATCAGCAGGCCGAGCGACGGCTCCGTGATGGGCAGCCCGAGTCCCAGGAACGAGAGGGTCGCCTCCAGCGTGATCGCCGCGGCGACCTGCACGGTGGCCACGACGATCATCGGCGGCAGGCAGTTCGGCAACAGGTGCCGGAAGACGATCCGCGCGGGCGACAGCGCGAGGCAGCGCGCCGCCTCCACGTACTCCTTGCGCTTTTCCACGAGCGCCGCACCGCGCACGGTACGCGCGTAATACGCCCACTGCACGGTGACGAGGGCCGCGATGACCTTGCCGGTGCCCTGACCCAGAACGGCGATCAGGATCAGCGCGATCAGGATGGCCGGGAACGAGAGCTGGATGTCGACGACGCGCATGACGAGCGACTCGGTGCGGCCGCCGAAATAGGCGGCCGGAAGGCCGGCCGCGAGTCCGATGACGAGCGCCAGCACCGTGGCGACGACACCCACGCCAAGGCTGATGCGCAATCCGTAGAGGATCGCCGACAGCATGTCGCGCCCCTGATCGTCGGTGCCCAGCCAGAAAGTGCCGCCCGCCGGCGTCTTCGATCCCGGCGGCAGCCGACTGTCCATCACGTCGAGCTGCGCGAGGTCGTACGGATTCTGCGGCGAGATGGCCGGTGCGAAGAGCGCGAGGAACAGGATGACGCCGAGCAGCGCGAGCCCGAACACGGCGACCGGATTCGCGCAGAAGTCCGATACGATGCGCCGGAACGGGGTCTCGACCGCACGGATGGGTGTCGCCACCGAAGGAACGCTCGCCACGGCGCTACCCCCTGCTTTCGGTCAGGCGCACGCGCGGATCGAGCGCCGAATAGAGCACGTCGACGGCGAGGTTGATCGCGATGAAAAAGGTGACGATGACGAGCAGGTAGGCGACGATCACGGGTCGGTCGAGCACGCCGATCGAGTCGATCAGGAGCTTTCCCATGCCCGGCCATGCGAACACGCTCTCGGTCACGATGGCGAACGCGATCAGCGCGCCGAACTGGAGACCGATGACGGTGACGATCGGGATCAGGATGTTGCGCAGCACGTGGACGCCGATCACGCGCGCATTGGAAAGGCCCTTGGCCCGCGCGAACTTGACGTAATCCTGCAGCAGGGCCTCGTGCGCGCCCGAGCGCGTCAGGCGGATCAGCAGCGCGACGTTGAAGAGCGCGAGGTTGGTGGCGGGCATGACGAGGTGCCGCAGTCCGTCGACCGACAGGAACGACACGGGAACGAGACCGAACAGCAGCGTCGTCGGGCCGCGGCCGTTCGACGGCAGCCAGCCCAGCATCACGGAAAACACCATGATCATCATGAGGCCCACCCAGAACGTGGGCAGCGAAAATCCGAGGATCGAGCCGGTCATGATGGTTCTTCCCGCGACGCCGTTCGGCCGCAATCCGGCCCACAGGCCCAGAGGGATTCCCAGCACGACGGCGATCACCATGGCCGTGGACGCCAGTTCGAGCGTGGCGGGCATGCGCTCGAGAATGAGGCCCAGCGCCGACGTGCTGTGCACGAACGAACGGCCGAGGTCGCCGTGCAGCACGCCGCCGAGAAACGTGAAGTACTGCTCCCACATCGGCTTGTCGAGACCGAGGGCCGCAATGGCCCGCTCGCGGTCGATCTGGTCCGCCTGCGGGTTGATCAGAATGTCGATCGGATTGCCGATCGCGTAGACGCCCGCGAACACCAGCATCGACATCACGACGAGGACGACGACGCTCTGCAGGCTGCGGCGGATGATGTAGACGAGCATGGTCGAGAGCGAGGCCTCAAAACGCAAACGGCGGCCGGAACCTCCCGACCGCCGCCCCGTCAGCTCGCGTCCGTCATCCCTTGACAGGACGGAACTGGAACGCGAGCGTGTATTCGTCGGTGCGCGGCGTGTACGCGACGTTCTTCGTCGTCGCCCAGATCGTGAACTGGAAGTGGATCGGCATGATCCCGAGATCCTCCATCGCGAGCCTGGTCGCGTTCTGCAGCATGATGCTCCGGTTCTCGTCGTTGACCTGCTGCAGCGCCTGCTCGATCAGATAGTCGACCTTGACGTTGCTGTAGCGGCCCCAGTTTACCGCCCCCAGACCCTTGTCGCGGTTGAACGTCGCGAGGAGCGAGCGCAACGGGCTCGACGCCTCGCCGGTGGAAGCGCCCCAGCCCACCATGTGGAAGCTGAATTCCTGCTTCGCGGCGCGTCCCGAATACGGGCCCATCGGCGCGGTCTCGACCTTGGCCGCGATACCGATCCGCGCCAGCATCTGCGCGACGGCCTGCACGATCTTCTCGTCGTTCACGTAGCGTCCCGAGGGACCATGGATCGTGATGTTGAAGCCTTCCGGATACCCGGCCTCGGCGAGGAGCTTCTTCGCGCCGTCGGGATCGAACGCTTCCGCCTTGAGTCCCGGAACATGGCCGAACAGCTTGTCCGACACGAGCTGGCCCGAGGGTATCGCCTGCCCCTCCATCACGCGGTCGGCGATCGCCGGCCGGTTGATCGCCTTGGAGATGGCGCGCCGGACGCGGACGTCGAGCAGCGGGTTCTTGTCCATCGGCTTGCCCGCCTTGTCGGTGATGAACGGGCTCGAGCGCGTCAGATGGTCGAAATTGAAGTAGATCACGCGGTGCGAGATCTTGGAGGTCACCGTGAACTTCGGATCGCCCTTGATGCGCACGAGGTCCGCCGTAGGCGGCTGCTCGATCGCGTCGACGTCGCGCGACAGCAGCGCCGCCACGCGCGCCGACTCGTTCTTGATGATCTTGAACGTGACGTTGTCCCACGGCGACTTGTCGCCCCAGTAGCTGTCGTTGCGGACGAGGTCGATGCGGTCGCCGGACGTGTACTTGACCAGCTTGTAGCGCCCGGTGCCGATGGCCGCCTTGCCGCTGTTGAAGTCTTCGGTGGAGGCGCCCGTCGCCACTTTCTTCGACACGATGTAGATCGTCGACAGGTCGTTGGGCGCCAGCGGGTAGGGTGCGGCGTACTTGAAGCGGATCGTGTAGGGGTCGACGATCTCCTTCGCGACGATCGCCTTCGTGTACGCGGAAAACGGTCCAGGGCTGTTCGGCACGTTCGGCACACGGTCGAGCGAAAAGACGACGTCCTCGGCGGTGAGTTCGTTGCCGTCCGTGAACTTGACGCCCTTGCGCAGCTTGAACTCCCACGTCTTGTCGTCGATCGTCTTCCACGACGTCGCGAGCCCCGGGATCATCTTCGAATCGGGATCCATCTGCACGAGCTTGTCGAAAATATGCTCGGCGATGTTGTTGTTGGGGAACAGGTTGAAGAAGTGCGGATCGATCGACGTGACGTCGGCCGCGACGGCGATCCTGAGGTCGGCCCCCGCGGCCGGCGGCGCCAGCACGAGCGTCGCGGCGGCGGCGACGATGAAAAGGGCGCGGCGTAGCGGCAGGTTGCGCATGAATGGACCTCGACTGCGGAGAAGGTGGAGATGAAGGGCGCGCCGCTCCGAAATCCGGGCAGGCGCGGCAGGGTCGTCGCGCAATCTATCGCGAAAGACGGGCCAGCGTCAAAACGACTCGCGTGGCGCGAGCGAGCGGATTCAGACCACCTTCACGCGAATGTCCGGCAAACCATCGATGTGCGCGTCCATGATGTCGCCCTTCACCACCGGGCCGACGTTCTCCGGCGTGCCGCTGTAGATGATGTCGCCCGGCATCAGCTCGAAGGCCTTCGAGAGGTTCGCGACCTGCTCCGCGACGTTCCAGATCATCTGGTTCAGGTTGGCATTCTGCTTGGTCGCGCCGTTGACCTTGAGCCAGATCGACCCCTGGCTCAAGTGGCCGGTCTTCGCCACCGGCTGCAGCAGTCCGAGAACTGCCGAACGGTCGAAGCTCTTGCCGATCTCCCATGGCTTCTTCTCGTCGCCCATTGCGCGCTGCAGGTCGCGCCGGGTCATGTCGAGCCCGACGGTGTAGGCCATCACGAGCTCGAGCGCCCGGTCGATCGGCACCTCGCGGCCGCCCTTGCCCAGCGCGGCGACGAGCTCCACCTCGTAATGGTAGTTCTTGGTCAGCGTCGGATACGGGTGGTCGATCGTTTCGCCTGGAGGAGCGAGTTGGATGGCGTCCGTGGGCTTCTGGAAAAAGAACGGCGGCTCGCGATTCGGATCGGAGCCCATCTCGCGCGCATGGGCGGCGTAGTTGCGGCCGATGCAGTAGATGCGGCGGACCGGGAACGCCTCGCCGGTGCCCGCGATGGGAATGAACGTCTGGGGCACGACGAATGGCGTGCGCGCCTGCGACTGCCCCGACGCGTTGCCCGCCGCGCCGGCGGCTCCCCCTGCGACGAGCATCGCGGCGGTCTTCAGCACTTCACGGCGCTGGTTCCTCTTGATCATACTTCCCTCCTCGACGTGGGTCCGGCCGGATCACTCGCACCTCGGGCGATGGTCCGAGACGAGCGCTTCTAGCGTAGCGTAAAACCGCTCGTCCGTGACGAGATCGCGCGCGGCCGTCTCGCGCGCTTCGGCGTCAGGCAGCGGCGCCCCGGTTTCGCCCCACGCGCGCGCGGCGACGAGTTCGCCGCGTTCGTAGCGAAGCACGGCCCTCGGGTTGCCGTTCGGGTGCCACGACCGTTTCTCGCCGTGCAACCGGTCGTCGACGTACGTAGCCTCCGACTTGCGCGCAGGGTCGGCGCGCGGCGCGGGCGGCGTGTACCAGAGCGCAATCGTCCCGGACTTGCGCTCGACCTCGTAGGGAACGACCGCGACCCGGGCGCCACGCTCGGACCAGAACACGAACGTGCCGGTTCGCCGGCCTTTCGCGAACGCGCCCGCCACGCGCAGTCGCCCGTCGTCTCCGCGCAGGAGATACGCACCATTGGGCTCGCCGTCGCGGCATGCCCCTTCGACGACCAGGCCGCCCGACGCCACTGCCGGAAGCGCAAGCGCGCCCAGCGCGGAGACGAGCCACCGCGACCACCGGACCACGACGTTTAGCGGCGCGCCGCCCACCATGCGCCGAGCTCGCCGACGATGCCGCGCCGGAATGCGAGCACGCAGACGACGAAGATGACGCCGGTGATGATCGTGACCCATTGGCCGAATGGGGCGAGGTAGTTTTCGAGCGCGACGATGATGAAGGCGCCGAACACCGGCCCGAAGACCGTTCCCATGCCGCCCAGCAGCGTCATGAGCACGACTTCGCCCGACGTCGACCAGTGCACGTCGTTGAGCGCGGCCAGCTGGAAAACGATCGCCTTCGTCGCGCCGGCGAGGCCGGCCAGCGTCGCCGACAGGATGAAGGCAATGAGCTTGTAACGGTCGGCGTCGTACCCGAGCGAGATCGCGCGCGGCTCGTTCTCCTTGATCGCTTTCAGCACGTGCCCGAACGGCGAATGGATCACGCGATGGATGAACAGGAACGCCGACACGAAGATCGCCATCACGAGGTAATACATCGCGAACGACGGATGCGTCGCCCCCGGATTGCTCGGATCCACCGGATCGCGCAGATCGACGAGACCGAAAAGCGCGCCGCGCGGCACGGACTGGATCCCGTCCTCGCCGTGCGTGAACGGCGTCTGCAGGTAGAAGAAGTACACCATCTGCGCCATCGCCAGCGTGATCATCGCGAAGTAGATCCCCTGGCGGCGGATGGCCAGCGCGCCGACCACGATGCCGAGCAGCGCCGATGCGCCGGTTCCGAACAGGATGGCGAGCTCGGGCGTCATGCCCCATGACTTCGCCGCATACGCCGAGACGTAGCCGGCGGTGCCGAGGAACATCGCGTGCCCGAACGACAACAGGCCGCCGAAGCCGAGCAGCAGGTTGAAGGCGCAGGCGAAAGAGCGCGAAGCACATCGCCTTCATCACGAAAACCGGATAGAAGCCGATGAACGGCGCAACGGCGAGCATCGCCGTCATGCACCGAAAGGCCGATGGCGAAGCCGTGGCCGCGAGGCGCGCACCCGCGGAATTCGGCGGCGGCGCGGCAACCATCAGCGCTCCCGCCCGAAGAGCCCGGCAGGCTTGAACAGCAACACGATCACCATGACGACGAAGATCACCGTGTTCGACGCTTCCGGGATAGAACACCTTGGTCAGCCCCTCGACGACCCCGAGGCCGAAACCGGTCAGGATCGAACCCATGATCGACCCCATGCCGCCGATGACGACGACGGCGAACACGACGATGATTATGTCGGCGCCCATGAGCGGATTGACCTGGTAGATCGGCGCCGCCATCACGCCGGCCAGCGCCGCAAGGCCGACGCCGAAACCGTAGGTCAGCGTGATCATCCGCGGGACGTTGATGCCCATGGCCTGCACGAGTGCCGGGTTTTCGGTGCGCAGCGCGCAGGTAGGCGCCGAGCCGCGTGCGTTCGATGACGAACCACGTCGCGAGGCACACGATGAACGACGCGACGATCACCCATGCACGGTACTTCGGCAGGAACATGAAACCCAGATTGATGCCGCCCGAGAGCTCGGCGGGGATCTGGTACGGCAATCCGGACGAGCCGAATTCGTTGCGGAACAATCCCTGGATGATGAGCGCGAGGCCGAACGTCAGCAGCAGCCCGTAAAGATGGTCGAGCCTGTAGAGCCGCGCCAGCATCGTGCGCTCGACGATCATGCCGAACGCGCCGACGGCGACCGGCGTCACCGCGAGCGCCCACCAGTAGCCGACGCCCAGCTTGGTCAGCAGGAACCATGCGCAGAACGCACCCATCATGTACTGCGCGCCATGGGTGAAATTGATGATGTTGAGGAGCCCGAAGATCACGGCGAGCCCGAGCGACAGCATCGCGTAGAACGAGCCGTTGATGAGCCCGATCAGCAGCTGGCCGAACAGCGCCTGCGTGGGAATGCCGAAGATTTCCATGGTCTAGGATGGCCCCGTCCCGAGGCCCCTGCCCTCTCGCGGGCGCGAGAGGGCGGAGGGCGGGCCGAATCTACTTAACTAGGGGGCACTCGCCATCCTTCAACGGGCGGAACGCCTGGTCCGCCGGAATCGTCGCGCGGACCTTGTAGTAGTCCCACGGACCTTTCGACTCGGACGGCTTCTTGACCTCGACGAGGAACGCAGGATGGATCTTGCGGCCGTCGACGCGGATCGAGCCCTTGCCGAACAGCGGATCGTCGGTCGGCATCTCTTTCATCTTGGCGATCACCTTGGTGCCGTCGTCGCTCTTCAGCGCCTCCACCGCCTTGAGGTAATGCAGCACGGCCGAGTAGACGCCGGCATGGACCATCGTCGGATAGATGCCCTTGTCCAGCGCGGAAAAGCGCTTCGCGAACGCGCGCGACTGGTCGTTCTGGTCCCAGTAGAAGGTGTTGGTGACGATGAGGCCCTGCGCGGTCGGCAAGCCGAGCGCATGAATGTCGGTGAGGAACACGAGAAGCCCGGCGAGGTTCTGCCCGCCCTTGACGATCCCGAATTCCGCCGCCTGCTTGATCGAGTTCGTCGTGTCGCCGCCCGCGTTCGCGAGCCCGATGATCTTGGCCTTCGACGATTGCGCCTGCAGGAGGAACGAGCTGAAGTCCTGCGTGTTGAGCGGCGCACGCACCTTGCCCAGCACCTTGCCGCCGTTCTTCAGCACGACCGCCTCGGTGTCGCGTTCGAGCGCGTGGCCGAACGCATAATCGGCGGTCAGGAAGAACCACGTGTCGCCACCGGATTTCACGGTCGCGCCGCCGGTGCCGTTGGCCAGCATCCACGTGTCGTAGGTCCAGTGGATCGTATTCGGCGAGCACGCCTTGCCGGTGAGGTCCGAGGACGCGGCGCCGGAGACCAGAAACGCCTTGCCCTTGTCCCTGGTGATCTGGTTGACCGCGAGCGCGACGCCGGAATTCGGCACGTCGACGATCACGTCGACCTTGTCGACGTCGTACCACTGGCGCGCAATGCTGGAACCGACGTCCGGTTTGTTCTGGTGATCCGCGGAGACCATTTCCACCTTGTAACCCCGCTTCTCGATGCCCGAATCCTCGACCGCCAGCCTGGCCGCGACCACCGAGCCCGCGCCCGCGAGGTCCGTGTAGAGGCTCGACATGTCGGACAGCACGCCGATCTTGACGACATTGTCCGAAACCTGCGCCTGGGCGACACCTGCGCCCAGCGCGGTGGCAACTGCCAGTCCGACGAGAGTGCGTTTGAACCGTTTCATTGCTTCTCCTGTGCGTTGTTGCAGATGCGCGCCCTGACCCGGCGCGCCGATTCGTCGATACGGTGTGGTGTCAGACACCGAGGTAATCGTGAAGCTTGGCCATGTTCGCATCGAGCTCCGTGTTCGGAATCATGTCGACGACGCGGCCGTGGTCCATCACGTAGTGCCGGTCCGCAACCGTCGCCGCGAAGCGGAAGTTCTGCTCGACCAGCAGGATCGTGAATCCCTGCGCCTTCAGCTTCGCGATGGTCCGCCCGATCTGCTGGACGATCACCGGCGCCAGGCCTTCGGTCGGCTCGTCGAGCAGCAGGAGACGCGCCCCCGTCCTCAGAATCCGGCCGATCGCCAGCATCTGCTGCTCGCCGCCGGACAATTTCGTGCCCTGGCTCGCCAGCCGTTCGCGCAGGTTCGGAAACAGCTCGTAGATCTGGTCGACGGAGAGGCCGCCGGATCGTACCTGCGGCGGCAGCATCAGGTTCTCCTTGACGTTCAGGCTGGCAAAGATCCCCCGCTCCTCGGGGCACCACGCGATGCCCAGCCGGGCGATGCGATTCGACGCCATGCGGGCTGTCTCGCGACCCTCGAATGCGATCGATCCCTCGCGTCGCGGCACGACGCCCATGATCGATTTCAGGGTCGTCGTCTTGCCGGCGCCGTTGCGCCCAAGCAGCGTGACGACCTCGCCAGCCGAGACGTCGAAGGTGACGCCATGAAGGACGTGCGACTCCCCGTACCAGGCGTTGAGATCGCGGATGGCGAGGATCGGCGCGCCGGCTCCCGAGGTTGCACCCGGCGCCACCGGGGCCGCGTGATCGTCAGGCATCGGCGGTACCGAGATAGGCCTGCATCACTTCCGGATGCCGCGACACGT
>CAVSDH010000008.1:0-146048 GCA_963726765.1 uncultured beta proteobacterium
CCCACTGCACGGTGACGAGGGCCGCGATGACCTTGCCGGTGCCCTGACCCAGCACGGCGATCAGGATCAGCGCGATCAGGATCGCCGGGAACGAGAGCTGGATGTCGACGACGCGCATGACGAGCGACTCGGTGCGGCCGCCGAAATAGGCTGCCGGCAGGCCTGCCGCGAGACCGATGACGAGCGCCAGCACCGTGGCGACGACGCCCACGCCGAGGCTGATGCGCAGTCCATAGAGGATCGCCGACAGCATGTCGCGCCCCTGATCGTCGGTGCCCAGCCAGAAAGTGCCACCCGACGGCGTGCTCGATCCCGGCGGCAGCCGACTGTCCATCACGTCGAGCTGCGCGAGGTCGTACGGATTCTGCGGCGAGATGGCCGGTGCGAAGAGCGCGAGGATCAGGATGACGCCGAGCAGCGCGAGCCCGAACACGGCGACCGGATTCGCGCAGAAGTCCGATACGATGCGCCGGAACGGGGTCTCGACCGCACGAATGGGTGCCGCAACCGAAGTAACGCTCGCCACGGCACTACCCCCTGCTTTCGGTCAGGCGCACGCGCGGATCGAGCGCCGAATAGAGCACGTCGACGGCGAGGTTGATCGCGATGAAAAAGGTGACGATGACAAGCAGGTAGGCGACGATCACGGGTCGGTCGAGCACGCCGATCGAGTCGATCAGGAGCTTTCCCATGCCCGGCCATGCGAACACGCTCTCGGTCACGATGGCGAACGCGATCAGCGCGCCGAACTGGAGACCGATGACCGTGACGATCGGAATCAGGATGTTGCGCAGCACGTGGACGCCGATCACGCGCGAATTGGAAAGGCCCTTTGCCCGCGCGAACTTGACGTAATCCTGCAGCAAGGCCTCGTGCGCGCCCGAGCGCGTCAGGCGGATCAGCAGCGCGACGTTGAAGAGCGCGAGGTTGGTGGCGGGCATCACGAGGTGCCGCAGGCCGTCGACCGACAGGAACGACACGGGAACGAGTCCGAACAGCAGCGTGGTCGGGCCGCGGCCGTTCGAGGGAAGCCAGCCCAGCATCACGGAAAACACCATGATCATCATGAGGCCCACCCAGAACGTGGGCAGCGAAAATCCGAGGATCGAGCCCGTCATGATGGTTCTTCCCGCGACGCCGTTCGGCCGCAATCCCGCCCAAAGGCCCAGAGGGATTCCGAGCACGACGGCGATCACCATGGCCGTGGACGCGAGTTCAAGCGTGGCGGGCATGCGCTCGAGAATGAGGCCCAGCGCCGACGTGCTGTGCACGAACGAACGGCCGAGGTCGCCGTGCAGCACGCCGCCGAGAAACGTGAAGTACTGCTCCCACATCGGCTTGTCGAGACCGAGGGCCGCAATGGCCCGCTCGCGGTCGATCTGGTCCGCCTGCGGGTTGATCAGAATGTCGATCGGATTGCCGATCGCATAGACGCCCGCGAACACCAGCATCGACATCACGACGAGGACGACGACGCTCTGCAGGCTGCGGCGGATGATGTAGACGAGCATGGTCTAGCAAGGCCCCAAAACGCAAACGGCGGCCGGAACCTCCCGACCGCCGCCCAGTCAGCTCGCGTCCGTCATCCCTTGACCGGACGGAACTGGAACGCGAGCGTGTATTCGTCGGTGCGCGGCGTGTACGCGACGTTCTTCGTCGTCGCCCAGATCGTGAACTGGAAGTGGATTGGCATGATCCCGAGATCCTCCATCGCGAGCCTGGTCGCGTTCTGCAGCATGATGCTCCGGTTCTCGTCGTTGACCTGCTGCAGCGCCTGTTCGATCAGATAGTCGACCTTGACGTTGCTGTAGCGGCCCCAGTTCACCGCCCCAAGACCCTTGTCGCGGTTGAACGTCGCGAGGAGCGAGCGCAACGGGCTCGACGCCTCGCCGGTGGAAGCGCCCCAGCCCACCATGTGAAAGCTGAATTCCTGCTTCGCGGCGCGCCCCGAATACGGGCCCATCGGCGCGGTCTCGACCTTGGCCGCGATACCGATCCGCGCCAGCATCTGCGCGACGGCCTGCACGATCTTCTCGTCGTTCACGTAGCGTCCCGATGGACCATGGATCGTGATGTTGAAGCCGTCCGGATAGCCGGCCTCGGCGAGGAGCTTCTTCGCGCCGTCTGGATCGAACGCTTCAGCCTTGAGTCCCGGAACATGGCCGAACAACTTTTCCGACACGAGTTGGCCCGAGGGTATCGCCTGCCCCTCCATCACGCGGTCGGCGATCGCCGGCCTGTTGATCGCCTTGGAGATCGCACGCCGGACGCGGACGTCGAGCAGCGGGTTCCTGTCCATCGGCTTGCCCGCCTTGTCGGTGATGAACGGGCTCGAGCGCGTCAGATGGTCGAAATTGAAATAGATCACGCGGTGCGAGATCTTGGAGGTCACCGTGAACTTCGGGTCGCCCTTTATGCGCACGAGGTCCGCCGTAGGCGGCTGCTCGATCGCGTCGACGTCGTGCGACAGCAGCGCCGCCACGCGTGCCGACTCGTTCTTGATGATCTTGAACGTGACCTTGTCCCACGGCGACTTGTCGCCCCAGTAGCTGTCGTTGCGGACGAGGTCGATGCGGTCGCCGGACGTGTACTTGACCAGCTTGTAGCGCCCGGTGCCGATGGCCGCCTTGCCGCTGTTGAAGTCTTCGGTCGAGGCGCCCGCCGCCACCTTCTTCGACACGATGTAGATCGTCGACAGGTCGTTGGGCGCAAGCGGGTAGGGTGCGGCGTACTTGAAGCGGATCGTGTAGGGGTCGACGATCTCCTTCGCGACGATCGCCTTCGTGTACGCGGAGAACGGACCCGGGCTGTTCGGCACGTTCGGCACGCGGTCGAGCGAAAACACGACGTCCTCGGCGGTGAGTTCGCTTCCGTCCGTGAACTTGACGCCCTTGCGCAGCTTGAACTCCCACGTCTTGTCGTCGATCGTCTTCCACGACGTCGCGAGCCCCGGGATCATCTTCGAATCGGGATCCATCTGTACCAGCTTGTCGAAAATATGCTCGGCGACGTTGTTGTTGGGAAACAGGTTGAAGAAGTGCGGATCGATCGACGTGACGTCGGCCGCGACCGCGATTCTGAGGTCGGCCCCCGCGGCCGGCGGCGCCAGCACGAGCGTCGCGGCAGCGGCGGCGATGAAAAGGGCTCGGCGTAGCGGCAGGTTGCTCATGAACGGACCTCGACTGCGCAGAAGTTGAAGATGAAGGGTGCGCCGCTCCGAAAGGCGGGCAGGCGCGGCAGGGTCGTCGCGCAATCTATCGCGAAAGACGGGCCAGCGTCAAAACGACTTCCGTGGCGCGAGCGGATTCAGACCACCTTCACGCGAATGTCCGGCAAACCATCGATGTGCGCGTCCATGATGTCGCCCCTCACCACCGGGCCGACGTTCTCGGGCGTGCCGCTGTAGATGATGTCGCCCGGCATCAGCTCGAAGGCTTTCGAGAGGTTGGCGACCTGCTCCGCGACGTTCCAGATCATCTGGCTCAGGTTGGCATTCTGCTTGGTCGCGCCGTTGACCTTGAGCCAGATCGACCCCTGGCTCAAGTGGCCGGTCTTCGCCACCGGCTGCAGCAGTCCCAGCACTGCCGAATGGTCGAAGCTCTTGCCGATCTCCCATGGCTTCTTCTCGTCGCCCATTGCGCGCTGCAGGTCGCGCCGGGTCATGTCGAGTCCGACGGTGTAGGCCATCACGAGATCGAGCGCCCGGTCGACCGGCACCTCGCGGCCGCCCTTGCCCAGCGCGGCGACGAGCTCCACCTCGTAATGGTAGTTCTTGGTCAGCGTCGGATACGGGTGGTCGATCGTTTCGCCTGGAGGAGCGAGTTGGATGGCGTCCGTGGGCTTCTGGAAAAAGAACGGCGGCTCGCGATTCGGATCGGAGCCCATCTCGCGCGCATGGGCAGCGTAGTTGCGGCCGATGCAGTAGATGCGGCGGACCGGAAACGCCTCGCCGGTGCCCGCGATGGGAATGAACGTCTGGGGCACGACGAATGGCGTGCGCGCCTGCGACTGCCCCGACGCGTTGCCCGCCGCGCCGGTGGCTCCCCCTGCTACGAGCATC
The DNA here is from genome assembly GCA_963726765.1 of uncultured beta proteobacterium. Lineage (GTDB taxonomy): Bacteria > Pseudomonadota > Gammaproteobacteria > Burkholderiales > Casimicrobiaceae > CAIWHR01. Next base: position 4,061 of record CAVSDH010000008.1, read on the forward strand.
GCGGCGGTCTTCAGCACTTCACGGCGCTGGTTCCTGTTCATCAAACCTCCCTCCTCGACGTGGGTCCGTCCGGATCACTCGCACTTCGGGCGATGGTCCGAGACGAGCGCTTCTAGCGTAGCGTAAAACCGCTCGTCGGTGACGAGATCGCGCGCGGCCATCTCTCGCGCCTCGGCTTCAGGCAGCGGCGCCCCGGTTTCGTCCCACGCGCGCGCGGCGACGAGTTCGCCGCGTTCGTAGCGAAGCACGGCCCTCGGGTTGCCGTTCGGGTGCCACGACCGCTTCTCGCCGTGCAACCGGTCCTCGACGTACGTAGCCTCCGACTTGCGCGCAGGGTCGGCGCGCGGCGCGGGCGGCGTGTACCAGAGCGCGATCGTCCCGGCCTTGCGCTCGACATCGTAGGGAACGACCGCGACACGGGCGCCACGCTTCGGACCAGAACACGAACGTGCCGGTTCGCCGGCCTTTCGCGAAGGCGCCCGCCACGCGCAGTCGCCCGTCGTCTCCGCGCAGGAGATACGCGCCATTGGGCTCGCCGTCGCGGCATGCCCCCTCGACGACCAGGCCGCCCGACGCCACTGCCGGAAGCGCAAGTGCGCCCAGCGCAAAGACGAGCCACCGCGACCACCGGACCACGACGTTCAGCGGCGCGCCGCCCACCATGCGCCGAGCTCGCCGACGATGCCGCGCCGGAACGCGAGCACGCAGACGACGAAGATGACGCCGGTGATGATCGTGACCCATTGGCCGAATGGGGCAAGGTAGTTTTCGAGCGCGACGATGATGAAGGCGCCGAACACCGGCCCGAAGACCGTTCCCATGCCGCCCAGCAGCGTCATGAGCACGACTTCGCCCGACGTCGACCAGTGCACGTCGTTGAGCGCGGCCAGCTGGAAAACGATCGCCTTCGTCGCGCCGGCGAGGCCGGCCAGCGTCGCCGACAGGATGAAGGCAATGAGCTTGTAACGGTCGGCGTCGTACCCGAGCGAGATCGCGCGCGGCTCGTTCTCCTTGATCGCTTTCAGCACGTGCCCGAAAGGCGAATGGATCACGCGATGGATGAACAGGAACGCCGACACGAAGATCGCCATCACGAGGTAATACATCGCGAACGACGGATGCGTCGCCCCCGGATTGCTCGGATCCACCGGATCGCGCAGATCGACGAGACCGAAAAGCGCGCCGCGCGGTACGGACTGGATCCCGTCCTCGCCGTGCGTGAACGGCGTCTGCAGGTAGAAGAAGTACACCATCTGCGCCATCGCCAGCGTGATCATCGCGAAGTAGATCCCCTGGCGGCGGATGGCCAGCGCCCCGACCACGATGCCGAGCAGCGCCGCTGCGCCGGTTCCGAACAGGATCGCGACTTCGGGCGTCATGCCCCATGACTTTGCCGCATACGCCGAGACGTAGCCGGCCGTGCCGAGGAACATCGCGTGCCCGAACGACAACAGGCCGCCGAAGCCGAGCAGCAGGTTGAAGGCGCAGGCAAAGAGCGCGAAGCACATCGCCTTCATCACGAAAACCGGATAGAAGCCGACGAGCGGCGCAACGGCGAGCATCGCCGTCATCACCGAAAGGCCAACGGCGAAGCCGTGGCCCGCGAGGCGCGCACCCGCGGAATTCGGCGGCGGCGCGGCAACCATCAGCGCTCCCGCCCGAAGAGCCCGGCAGGCTTGAACAGCAACACGACCACCATCACCACGAAGATCACCGTGTTCGACGCTTCGGGATAGAACACCTTGGTCAGTCCCTCGACGACCCCGAGGCCGAAACCGGTCAGGATCGAACCCATGATCGACCCCATGCCGCCGATGACAACGACGGCGAACACGACGATGATTATGTCGGCGCCCATGAGCGGATTGACCTGGTAGATCGGCGCCGCCATCACGCCGGCCAGCGCCGCAAGACCGACGCCGAAACCGTAGGTCAGCGTGATCATCCGCGGGACGTTGATGCCCATGGCCTGCACGAGTGCCGGGTTTTCGGTCGCAGCGCGCAGGTACGCCCCGAGCCGCGTGCGTTCGATGACGAACCACGTCGCGAGGCACACGATGAACGACGCGACGATCACCCATGCACGGTACTTCGGCAGGAACATGAAACCCAGATTGATGCCGCCCGAGAGCTCGGCGGGGATCTGGTACGGCAACCCGGACGAGCCGAACTCGTTGCGGAACAATCCCTGGATGATGAGCGCGAGGCCGAACGTCAGCAGCAGCCCGTAAAGATGGTCGAGCCGGTACAGCCGCGCCAGCATCGTGCGCTCGACGATCATGCCGAACGCGCCGACAGCGACCGGCGTCACCGCGAGCGCCCACCAGTAGCCGACGCCCAGCTTGGTCAGCAGGAACCATGCGCAGAACGCACCCATCATGTACTGCGCGCCATGGGTGAAATTGATGATGTTGAGGAGCCCGAAGATCACGGCGAGCCCGAGCGACAGCATCGCGTAGAACGAGCCGTTGATGAGCCCGATCAGCAGCTGGCCGAACAGCGCCTGCGTGGGAATGCCGAAGATTTCCATGGTCTAGGATGGCCCCGTCCCGAGGCCCCTGCCCTCTCGCGGGCGCGAGAGGGCGGAGGGCGGGCCGAATCTACTTAACTAGGGGGCACTCGCCATCCTTCAACGGGCGGAACGCCTGGTCCGCCGGAATCGTCGCGCGGACCTTGTAGTAGTCCCACGGACCTTTCGACTCGGACGGCTTCTTGACCTCGACGAGGTACGCAGGATGGATCTTGCGGCCGTCGACGCGGATCGAGCCCTTGCCGAACAGCGGATCGTCGGTCGGCATCTCTTTCATCTTGGCGATCACCTTGGTGCCGTCGTCGCTCTTCAGCGCCTCCACCGCCTTGAGGTAATGCAGCACGGCCGAGTAGACGCCGGCATGGACCATCGTCGGATAGATGCCCTTGTCCAGCGCGGAAAAGCGCTTCGCGAACGCGCGCGACGGGTCGTTCTGGTCCCAGTAGAAGGTGTTGGTGACGATGAGGCCCTGCGCGGTCGGCAAGCCGAGCGCATGAATGTCGGTGAGGAACACGAGAAGCCCGGCGAGGTTCTGCCCGCCCTTGACGATCCCGAATTCCGCCGCCTGCTTGATCGAGTTCGTCGTGTCGCCGCCCGCGTTCGCGAGCCCGATGATCTTGGCCTTCGACGATTGCGCCTGCAGGAGGAACGAGCTGAAGTCCTGCGTGTTGAGCGGCGCACGCACCTTGCCCAGCACCTTGCCGCCGTTCTTCAGCACGACCGCCTCGGTGTCGCGCTCGAGCGCGTGGCCGAACGCATAATCGGCGGTCAGGAAGAACCACGTGTCGCCACCGGATTTCACGGTCGCGCCGCCGGTGCCGTTGGCCAGCATCCACGTGTCGTAGGTCCAGTGGATCGTATTCGGCGAGCACGCCTTGCCGGTGAGGTCCGAGGACGCGGCGCCGGAGACCAGAAACGCCTTGCCCTTGTCCTTGGTGATCTGGTTGACCGCGAGCGCGACGCCGGAATTCGGCACGTCGACGATCACGTCGACCTTGTCGACGTCGTACCACTGGCGCGCAATGCTGGAACCGACGTCCGGTTTGTTCTGGTGATCCGCGGAGACCATTTCCACCTTGTAACCCCGCTTCTCGATGCCCGAATCCTCGACCGCCAGCCTGGCCGCGACCACCGAGCCCGCGCCCGCAAGGTCCGTGTAGAGGCTCGACATGTCGGACAGCACGCCGATCTTGACGACGTTGTCCGAAACCTGCGCCTGGGCGACACCTGCGCCCAGCGCGGTGGCAACTGCCAGTCCGACGAGAGTGCGTTTGAACAGTTTCATTGCTTCTCCTGTGCGTTGTTGCAGATGCGCGCCCTGACCCGGCGCGCCGATTCGTCGATACGGTGTGGTGTCAGACACCGAGGTAATCGTGAAGCTTGGCCATGTTCGCATCGAGCTCCGTGTTCGGAATCATGTCGACGACGCGGCCGTGGTCCATCACGTAGTGCCGGTCCGCAACCGTCGCCGCGAAGCGGAAGTTCTGCTCGACCAGCAGGATCGTGAATCCCTGCGCCTTCAGCTTCGCGATGGTCCGCCCGATCTGCTGGACGATCACCGGCGCCAGGCCTTCGGTCGGCTCGTCGAGCAGCAGGAGACGCGCCCCCGTCCTCAGAATCCGGCCGATCGCCAGCATCTGCTGCTCGCCGCCGGACAATTTCGTGCCCTGGCTCGCCAGCCGTTCGCGCAGGTTCGGAAACAGCTCGTAGATCTGGTCGACGGAGAGGCCGCCGGATCGTACCTGCGGCGGCAGCATCAGGTTCTCCTTGACGTTCAGGCTGGCAAAGATCCCCCGCTCCTCGGGGCACCACGCGATGCCCAGCCGGGCGATGCGATTCGACGCCATGCGGGCCGTCTCGCGACCCTCGAATGCGATCGATCCCTCGCGTCGCGGCACGACGCCCATGATCGATTTCAGGGTCGTCGTCTTGCCGGCGCCGTTGCGCCCAAGCAGCGTGACGACCTCGCCAGCCGAGACGTCGAAGGTGACGCCATGAAGGACGTGCGACTCCCCGTACCAGGCGTTGAGATCGCGGATGGCAAGGATCGGCGCGCCGGCTCCCGAGGTTGCGCCCGGCGCCACCGGAGCCGCGTGATCGTCAGGCATCGGCGGTACCGAGATAGGCCTGCATCACTTCCGGATGCCGCGACACGTGCGCGTAATCGCCTTCCGCGAGAATTTCGCCGCGAGCGAGGACGGTGATGTGATCCGACAGCGTCGAGACGACCGACAGGTTGTGCTCGACCATCAGCACCGTGCGCCGCGCGGCAACCTTGCGAATCAGCGCGGCGATACGGTCGACGTCCTCGTGCGTCATGCCGGCGGTCGGCTCGTCCAGCAGCATCATCTCCGGCTCGAGGGCCAGCGTGGTGGCAATCTCCAGCGCGCGCTTGCGACCATAGGCGAGTTCTCCGGCGGCGGTGTCCGCGAATTCGGTCAGTCCGACGGCGTCGATCAGTTCGTCTGCCCGCGAATCGTGCCTCGCCAGCGTGCGGCTGGAGCGCCAGAAGTCGAACGAATGGCCGTCGCGACGCTGCAGCGCGATGCGTACGTTATGGCGCACGGTGAGGTTCGGAAAGACGGCCGAGATCTGGAACGACCGGACGAGGCCCATGCGCGCGATGGAGGCAGGCCGCGATCCGGTGATTTCGCGTCCGTTGTAGAAGATGTGCCCGCGGGTCGGGGAAAGGAAATGCGTGAGCAGGTTGAAGCAGGTCGTCTTGCCGGCGCCGTTGGGTCCGATCAGTGCGTGGATCGTGCCACGGCGCACCTTGAGACTCACGTCCTTCACCGCGATGAAGCCCTTGAACTCCTTCGTGAGCCCCTTCGTCTCGAGAATCGTGTCGTCCGCCATCGCACGCCGGCGCGTCCGGCGCCCGGCCCCTTGTCGCCGTGGGAAGCCATTATGCGAAAGCGCTGCGCGGATGGCAATGGGAACCGTACTAATACTTGATGCGCGCGAAATACGTTTTCTGCGACGCCTCGCGCGCTTCGCCCAGTGTCCGGATGCCCTGCTCCGACGAGCAAGGGGATCATGCGGAGAAAAACCTCCCCCGTCATGATCGCGTCCCCCAGTGCCGTGTGCCTGCCGATCGGATTGACACCCAGCCGCTCGGCGATCGCCTCGAGGCTGTGGGACTCGAGTTCCGGGTGAATCACCGCCGACAGGAGCAGCGTGTCGAGCACGGGCTGCGTGAACCGCACGCCCGTCCGTTCCTCCTTGAGGCGGAGGAAGCGATGATCGAAGGCCGCATTGTGGGCAATCAGCACGGCGTCCGCGCAGAACTCGTGGAACGACGGGAGCACCATGTCGATCGTCGGCTGGTCAGCCAGCATCGCCGTCTCGATTCCCGTGATGCGGCTCGCCTCGACCGACATCGCGCGCCCGGGATCGACGAGCTGCTCGAACACCTCATTCTCAAGAAGTCGTGCCGTTCACGATCCGGACGGCCCCGATCGACACGATCTCGTCGCCGTCGGAAGGTGCGAGCCCCGTCGTCTCGGTATCGAAGACGGTGTAGCTCAGCGACGCGAGCGGCCGGTCGTCCTGCTCCGGCGTCTGGCCCGGCTGATGGAACAGGTCGAAGTCGTAGATACTCGGGCCGGCTGCCGCCCGCGGGCGGCGCGCTCGACGCCGATTCCTCCGGGGTCGCAATCGGTATCGCGATCCGAAAGTACTCGCGGTGCGACGGCTTGTGGATCTGGTACCAGAACTCGCCGTTGTGGCGCTCGACGATCTGCTTCAGCGTGAGCGGACAGGCTTCGCCGCCCAGTTCCATCGAATCGGTCTGCCAGGCCATCGTCGTCTCGGTACCGAGCGGCGCGCCGGTCCAGACGAGGTCGAGGTGCGCCAGCGCGCCTGCGGGCTCGAGGCCGAACCGAAGCTCGCGGATGCCGAACTCGTCGGCGAGCCGGCTCGCCAGGTAGGTGATCGCCTGCATCAGCGAGTAGCTGTCGACGTTGACCCAAATCGATCTCGTCGATCGTCTCGAGCTTGGTCGGCAGCGAGAGTTTCGATTCGACCCGCCGCCGCGCCGCCGCGATCAGGTCGGCGCCGCGCATCTCCTCGAGCGGCCACTCGGTGCGCAGCGCATCCGCGAATTCGCTCACGGTCGCGTCGAGACGCGCGCTCAATTGCCGTGCTTCGTCGCCGATGACACCGATGAACCGGCTTCGCTCGTCATTCGACATGTCGGGAAACGCGGCGATCGTCTCCACCGCCGCGCGCACGCTGCCGAGCGACGCCCGCGTCCCCTGCGTCAAGCGTCTGCAGCAGCAGATCGCGCCGGTTGCCGCTCTCGATCCGCCGCGTGATGTCGTCCAGCACGAGGACGAACCCGGTGATCCCGTCGCGCCCGGTCCGGCGCCCGCGCCGGCGGTCGCGTCGGTCGCCGTGCCGAATACCGGCGCCACCTGCACGCGCACGAGCTGCCCGGCCGGCGCCGTGGTCACGAAGCTTGCCACGACTCCCGGCGTGCCCTGGCGCAGCCGCTCGCGGACGTTTTCCAGCGCGTGAATGATGAGATTGCGGTCGAAGATCGCCGAAGATCGAGCGCCCCAGGCCGACGAGACTGAGCCCCTTGCCCGCCGGCCATGGCGCCTTCGAGCGGCTTGCGCAGGAGCTGCATCGCGCGTGCGTTGTAGAGAAGGACGCGCCCCTCGATGTTGCACACGACCACACTTTGCGCGAGTTCCGACATCAGCGCCGCGAATCGGTTTTTTTCCTGCTCCAGGCGCGCGTTGGCGTCGCGCACGCGCGTTTCGACATCCTTCTCGGAGCGCGTCGTTCGCTGTCGGCAAAGGCGTTGACGCTGTCGGCCAGCTCCCGGATCTCACCGACGCCGCGCAGCGGCGCACGATGCGCGGATTCGCGGTCAGCATGATCCGTGCGTCCTCGGCGAGCTTCCGCGGCGCCGCACGTACCGGCGGAACAGCGCCCGCAGGATGACGGCGAGCGGGAGCGAGCAGCAGCAGCGAGACGATCGACCACGCCGGCGGCCCGCTGCGCAGCACCGGCAGCAGCAGCCGCGCGCTCCGGGTCGCTCATGTCCGCCCCGACGAGGAGCGACGGTCGCCGCAATCGTCGCGAGGACGAGCCCCCATGCCGCAAGCAACGTCAGCGCACGATCCGGTCCGGTCGGACATCGCGAGGCCCCGGCCTATTCGCCGAGCATCTCGCGCGACCTTGGCGATCAGGTCGCGGGTCGAGAACGGCTTCGTGACGTAGGCATCGGCGCCGATCGCCATGCCCTTGCGTCACCTCGACGTCGCGTCCCTTGGCGGACAGCATGATGATCCGTGATACCGTGCCAGCCGGATTCTCGCGCACCTTCTGGCAGACGTCGTAGCCGCTGACGCGCGGCATCATCACGTCGAGCAGGATCAGGTCCGGGCGGAATTCATCGACGGCCTTCAGCGCGTCGTCGCCGTCGTTGACGACCTTGACGTCGTAGCCGCGCTGCTTCATCAGGAATTCCAGCGAGACCACGATGTTCGGCTCGTCGTCGGCGATCAGGACTTTCTTGCCCATTCCGTCCTCCCGCGTTGCCGGGCGCATGCTCCCGTCCGCGCCGTGCGCGTCATGCGTCAGCGCACCGCGCTCGGCCTCCGGCTACGCGAGCCCATCCGCCAGCGGCAGCTCGAACACGAACGTCGCGCCGTGACCCGGCGGACTTTCCACCCAGAGGCGGCCACCGAAATGCTCGATGATCTGGCGGCTGATCGGCAAGCCGAGGCCGGTGCCCTGCGGCTTGTCCGTCATCGTATCGCCCGCCTGCCGGAATTTCTCGAAGATCAGGTTCCGGTCCTCGACGCGAACGCCCGGCCCGTTGTCCGTCACGGCGACGCGCAGGGCGACGTCGGCGGGCGAGAGTGCGACCTCGACGCGACCGTCGTCGGCGGCGCGAACTTGGCCGCGTTCGACAGCAGATTGATCAGCACCTGCACCAGGCGGTCGCGGTCGGCACGGACCGGCGCCAACCCCATCGGAAGCCGGGAATCGAGCGCCACTCCGCGGGCATGGAAGAGCTGGCTCGTCGCGTCGATCGAATCCTCGATCACCGCTTTGAGGTCGATCTCTCCGACCTGCCATTCGGCGCGGCCCGACTCGAGCTTCGCGAGGTCCAGCACCTGGTTGATGAGGCGCGTCAGACGCTCGCTTTCCTGGATGATGATTCCGAGAAAATTCTGCCGCTCGGCCGCGTCGAGACCCGGATTGTCGTGCAGGATTTCCGTGAACGCGCGGATCGACGTGAGCGGCGTGCGGAGTTCATGCGTGACCGTCGAGATGAAATCGTCCTTCAGGCGATCGAGCTCCTGCAAACGCTCGTTGGCGGCGCGAAGCTCTTCGGTTGCCACCATCAGCTCCTGCGACTTCTGCTTCAGCTCGTGGCTGTACGCGATCACCTGCGACGCCTCGTCGAGCATCGACCGGACCTCGTCGAGCGACAACGCGTCCTCGTGCACCGTCGATGCGACCAGGATTCGCGCCGAGGCGCCGCCGACCGCGCCAGCGAGCGCCATCTCGGCGAATTGCACGAGACCGGCGTCCGCCGGCGCCGCCGCCGGTGACCCGAAGCCTCGCCGCCGTGCGTACTCGGCGAATGCGGCGCGGGCTCGGTCAGCCCCAAGGAAACGCGCGAGCAGCGCCTGCAGGTCCGGCAATGACGCCGTGCCCTTCCAGAGGTGGACCTCGAGGCCCTCGCCGGCGTGGCGGAACACATCGACGAAGCGTGCCGCCTGCGCCTGCTCGGCGACCGTCTGCCGCGTCAGCACCGAGACGACGACGTAAGCACCGACGTTGGCGAGCATGCTCCAGAGCATCGCGTGGGTGATGTCGTTCAGGCCCTCGAGACCGAACAGCGCGTACGGCTTCAGCAGCGCGATACCGAACGGGCCGTCCCGCAGAAAGCCGCTCGGCAGCCATCCGGATTTCGCGAACGACGGCAGCAGCAGCGTGTACAGCCAGACCGCGAATCCGGTGCCGAGACCGGCGAGCGCACCGGCGCGCGTAGCGCCCTTCCAGTACAGGCCGCCAATCGTTGCCGGCGCGAACTGGGCGACCGCTGCAAACGAAATCAGTCCGATCGCAACCAGCGCGTACGCTTCGCCGGCCAGGCGAAAATAGAGGTAGCCCAGCAGGATAACCGCGACGATCGCACCGCGCCGTATTCCGAGCAGCAGGCCGGTGAGATTCCGGCGCTCCGAAAGGTGCATCGAACTCATGCGCAACAGCACCGGCATTACGAGATCGTTGCAAACCATCGTCGACAGCGCGATCGTCTCGACAATGACCATGCCGGTTGCCGCGGACAGCCCGCCGATGAACACGAACAGCGCGAGCACCTCGCGCTTTTCGGCCATCGGCAGCGTCAACACGAAGGTGTCAGGGTCGACGGGAACATTCAAAAAGTGGAGCACGCCGCCAAATGCCACCGGCAACACGAACAGGTTCATCGCCAGCATGTACAGCGGGAACAGCCAGATCGCCTTGTCGATGTGGTTCTCGTTGACGTTCTCGACCACCGCGACCTGGAACTGCCGCGGCAGGAACATGATCGCGAGCATCGACAGCACCGTGAGCCATGCCCAGCTCGCATAGCTGCCGGCCGCGCCCCCCAAAGGCGCGAACAGCGTCGCGAGCCGCGGGTGGGCGCCGGCACGCGCGAAGATGTCGGCGAACCCGTTGTGGATTCCCCAGGTGACGAAGACGCCGACGGCGACGAATGCGACCAGCTTGACGAGCGACTCGAACGCAATGGCCGCGACGAGACCCTCGTGGCGCTCGGAGGCGTCGAGGTGCCGGGTGCCGAACAGGATCGTAAATGTCGCGAGCAGCACGGCCATCCAGAACGCCGTGTCGGCATGGACCGGCACCGGCTCGTGGAGAGTGCTCGCCGCGACCGCCGGATACTGGACGAGGATCGTGTAGCTGCTGGAAACGGCCTTCAGCTGCAGCGCGATGTACGGCACGATGCCGATCACCGCGATGACCGTGACGAGTCCGGCGAGCAGCGCGCTCTTGCCGTAGCGCGACGATACGAAATCGGCGAGCGAGGTGATGCGGTTCGTCTTGCTGATGCGGATGATCTTGCGCATCACGAGCCACCACAACGCCATCATCAGTGTCGGACCGATGTAGATCGGCAGGAAGCCGATACCGTCTCCCGCCGCCCGGCCGACACTGCCGTAAAACGTCCATGCGGTCGCGTAGACACCGAGCGACAGCGAATAGACGTAGGGATTCGCAATGATCGACCGGCCCTCGTCGGCGCGACGGTCGCCATAACGGGCAATCGCGAACAGGATGCCGATGTAGCCGAGCGAGACGGGGATGATGACCCAGCTCTGGAGCATGGCAGGCCGCCGACGCGCGGAATCGCCCTACCGGGATCGCTCGATCACCAGCGCGAGCAGCGCGATGACGAGCGCCCACGCGCCAAAGATGTACGCGTAGAGCACCGGGATCCCGAACGCCTCCGCCGCCCGGTTGCACAATGCGAGCAACGGATAATTGAACAGGACCACGCCCAGCAGGAACACCGCCACGAGGCGCTGGCTCTTCACGATGGAACGGAACATTGTCGGCTCCTCCAACGGGGCCCGGATACGCGGACCATCTTATCAACAACGCGCTGCGGGCTGGCGATCGCCTAGAGCCGATACGAAAGTCGCAACCGTTCCTGCAACTGTTTCGCCTGCCGGAACGCCTCCTTCAGCATTCGCTGGTCGACATCGTGAAGCGAATACGGGTCGATCCGGTTCGGGTCGCCTCCCTGCACAGTGTGATCCTGCCGGCGCAGCCGAAGGAGCTGCAGGAAATGGAACGCCTCGACCGTCGCATCGACGTGGCGCGTCTCGACATTGAGACGCTCGCCCGCGAGGCGCAAGCGGGCAGCCGTCCCGGTGTCCCGGATGCCATGGGCTAGAGCGAAGACTCGCGCACAGTCAACGAAAAGCCGCGCGCCCCGGGTCTTGAGGTCGATGGTGCCCTTGACCTTGGGGTCGTCGTCGACGGTGAACGTTCGGATGAGCCCGAGCGGCGGCTCGACATCGAGCGCGTTCTGCACCATCAGGCGCAGGAACAGCGGGCTCTCCTTCGTGTAGGCGAAGAGCCAATCGCGCAGCGTGTCGCAAAGCGTCGGGTCACCGTAGAGCGGTCGGAAATCGAACATGATGTTCGCTCCGAGCAGCGCCGGCGGGGAGGGTGTGCGGATCCAGCCCAGAAATTTCTCCTTCCATTCAGCCATCGACAGGCAATACTCGGGGTTGCTGGCCATTACGTTGCCGGGGCACAGCGGAAACCCCAGCGTGTCGAGACAGCTGTTGACCTCGCGCGCGAATTTTACGAGCCGCCCGCGGCGCTCCGTCGCGTGCGTCGCATCGACGGCCGAAAACAGGAGTGCGTTGTCCTGGTCCGTGGCGAATGTCTGCTCGCCGCGGCCCTCGCTCCCCAGGGCCATCCAGCACCAGTCGAAGTCGGCGACATCGTGCCGTGCGAGGACGAGCTCGATCGCGCGGCGCGACAGCGCGTCGTTGAGCGCGGCGATCGTGCGCGTCACCGGCTCGGCGCCCACGCCCTGCGCCAGCAGGTTTTGCGTGAGCAGGCGGATGTCGTCCGCGGCGCGCTTCAGCTTGTCGACCGTGTCGGCGGCGTGGAGACCTTCGTTGACCTGTTGCATCGACACCCGCTGCAGCGCGAAGAGATCGCGCTCGTTGACCACGCCGCATACCTGGCCGTTCGCGACGACCACGACCTGCCGTATGCCGCGCTCGGCCATCACATGCATAGCTTCGTATGCGGTGACCGACGCAGGCAACGTGACGATCGGGGAGGACATCGCCGTGGCGAGCGGCATGTCGAGGGGACGCCCCGGCAGCACCACGCGCTCCAGCAGGTCGACCAGCGTGAACATGCCGACAGGCGCCCCTTGCGGGTCGAGCGCGATGATCGTGCGCACCCTCTCGTCCGCCATTTTCTGCGCGGCCTCGCGCAGCGTGGCCGTGGCGGGACACGCAACAGGGCGATTGCGAACGAGCTCGCTGAGCGTTCGGGTCAGCGTCTGCTGCTCGGCCACGCGCTGGCTATACTGGCTGTGCAGGCTGTCCAGCGACTGCTTCAGCGTTTCGGTGATCGCCTGCGTGCAGTATCGCTCGAACTCGGACGACGCCTGGCGCAACTCCAGGAAATCGTCGCGCGAAAGTCGATAGCAGTACGTGTCCTTGATCGCGTAGAAGACCCTGGTCGTCGTGCCGCCGGCCGACAACGCGCCCACCGGGAACAGCTCGCCCGGGCCGAGCGTGCGGTCCGGTTCGGCGTTCGCGTTGTTGGGGCGGCTGGCGACGAGTCCGCGCTGGACGATGTGCAGGTGGGCGACGGGCTCGCTCTGCGTCGCGAGAATCGGCTCGTCCTTGGCAAAGTGCGCGAGTTGCAACCTCGGAACCAGGAACGCTAGCGCCGCATCGGTCATGCGGCTGAAAGGCGCATAGCGGCGAAGGAATTCCTTCGTGGCGTCGGCGCTCTGGGTTCTTGCCGGCATGGCGCGCATCGGTTGATCCGATAATCCCGCATGATGAAGCACCCGGGACGCCACGTGCAAGCGATAACGCAACGTGCCGACGATCAACGCAGCGACACCGGTCGCAGGCACCGTACACCGAGCCTCGGGACTGCTTCGTCGATCGCCCTCCGATTCAACGTCGCCGCGTCGGCCGTGTCCGCCGTCCCAAAAAAGGGCCGCCAGGGGAGACCCCGGCGGCCACGTTCTTCGAAGATCGTACCTACCGTCAGTGGGCCGACGCGACCTCGGAGCCAAGTCCGGTTTCCGAGCGGATCATCTGCGCTTCGAACGCTGCGCGCTCCTTGTCCGCGCTGGCGCTCCTGTCGGTCACCGACGCAATGAAGGACAACAATCAATACCGCCGGTAGCACGACAAACGTCGGGAAGTCGTACGGGAAGATCGCCGGGCCCATATCGAGCACCTTGGTCCAGACCGTCGGACCGATGATCAGGAGGCCGATCGACCCGAAGATCCCGGTATAGCCGCCGAGCACCGCCCCGCGCGTGGTCAGCCCTCGCCAGAACACGGCCAGCACCAGAATCGGGAAGTTGGCGCAGGCGGCAATCGAGAACGTCAATGCCACGATATAGGCGACGTTCTGCTTCTCGAACGCGATGCCCAGGATCACAGCGAGTATGCCAAGCCCGATCACGCAGATTTTCGACACCCAGACTTCCTGTGCCTCGGTGGCTTTGCCCTTCATGATCACGTTGGCGTAGATGTCATGTGACAGCGCCGATGCGCCCGCGAGCGTGAGGCCGGATACCACCGCCAGGATCGTGGCAAAGGCCACCGCGGCGATGAAGCCGAGGAAGAAATCCCCGCCGATGGCATGCGACAGGTAAACCGCCGGCATGCTGCTGCCGCCCTTGAGGTTGAGGACGTTCTTGGTCACGTCGACGACATACTCGGGATTACTGGCGACGAGAACGATGGCGCCGAAGCCGATGATGAAGGTCAGGATGTAGAAATAGCCGATGAAAATCGTGCCGTAGAGCACCGACTTGCGCGCTGCCTTGGCGTCACCCACAGTGAAGAAGCGCATCAGGATGTGCGGCAGACCGGCGGTCCCGAACATCAGCGTCAAGCCCAGCGAGATCGACTCGATCGGATTGGACTTCGCCCCGATGGGCACCACGGACTTCATGATCTCCAGGCGCTTTGGGATGGCGCGGCGACCGCCTCGGAAAACAGCTGGTTAAAGCTCCAGCCGGCATGCGCCATGACCCCGAGCGCCATCAGCGTGGCACCACCGAGCAGCAGGCCCGCTTTGATGATCTGCACCCAGGTGGTGGCCTTCATGCCGCCGAAGGTCACGTAGATGATGATCAGCGCGCCGATGATGACGATGGACACCCGGTAGGAGATCTGTGGCACCAGCGTATGCAGCAACTGCCCTGCACCCACCGCCTGTCCAATGAGGTACCAGATGACGACAATGAGCGAGCCGATCGCCGCCATCGTCCGGACGGGACCCTGTTGCAGCCGGAACGAGGCAACGTCGGCGTAGGTGAACTTGCCCAGGTTGCGCAGCCGCTCCGCGATCAGGAACAGGATGATCGGCCAGCCGACCAGCCAGCCCACCGAGAAGATAAGGCCGTAGAAACCGTTGAAGTACACCAATGCGGCGATACCGAGGAAGGATGCGGCCGACATGTAGTCGCCGGCGATGGCCATCCCGTTCTGGAAACCGGTGATGCCCCGTCCCGCGGCATAGAAGTCGGTCGCCGTCTTGGTCCGCTTCGCCGCCCAGTAGGTGATCATCAGCGTGATGGAAACGAAGATGATGAACATCACGACCGCATGCCAATTGACCGGTACGTTCGCTGGCGCGGCGACTGGCGCCGCGACATCCGCGGCAGGCGCCACTTGTGCCACGAGCAGTGCGGTGGAAGCCGCCAGGGCGGTCAGAGCCGTCTTGATCGTTCTCATTTGGCGGCCTCCTGGATGATTTCGTGAATGAGCGGGTCGAAGACGGTATTGGCGCGATATACGTAAACGCCCGTCAGCACGACCGATGCGACGATCACTCCAACGCCAACCAGCATGCCCACCGGAATGACGCTGGTGGCCGATATGGGCTGCGTGAGTAAGCCCGGTGCAAAGGCCACCAGGAGAATGAATCCGAAGTAGATCACCAAAACGAGCGCCGTTAGGGTCCAGGCGAGAGTGTCCCGCTCTTTGATGAGCTGATGATATTTTGGATTGTTCTGGATCTTGCTCGCTGACAATTCAGACATGGCTTCCCCTCCGTTTGATGCTTGGGACTTCGAGTTGGGGCCTTTTGCAGGTTGCCGAACCGCTTGTATTGTTTGGGGTACACATTGCGCTTGCTCCTCGTGGCTAGGCATTCAAAACAGAATCGACTGCGGCAGACCACGGAACCGACTGGCAATCCGTTGTGGCGCCGGCTGGCCGGCCGGCCGAGCCGGCACTAAGCCGGGATTTGCGCATTGTTCCCACGTTCGGTCGTTGACCTAGATCAACCCGCGAGTGATGAACCCGTCCGTCACCGATGGGAAGCATTTGGATGAAATATACAAGATATGAGACCGTGTCGCTCCAGCCGGCACTCGATGCCGCGGCGCATGACCGGTCGCCCGGCGCGGGCGACCCGCGCGCCACTATGATCCCCAGCGTGGTTTGCGCTTTTCGACGAATGCGGCGACGCCTTCCTGCGCGTCGTCGGCCAACATGCAGCGGGTGATCTCGGCGCTCGCAGCCGCATAGGCGTTCTCGAGCGGGCGTTCGAGCTGGTCGTAGAAGAACCGCTTGCCGGCCGCGATCACCGCACGCGGCTTGTCCATCAACTGCCGGGCGAGTGCATCGACCTCGGCATCAAGCAGCCCCGCCGGCACGACCCGGTTGACGAGCCCCCAGGCGAGCGCGGTCGCGGCGTCGATGAACTCGCCGGTCATCAGCATCTCGAACGCGCGCTTCTGCGAGATGTTGCGCGACACCGGCACACCGGGCGTCGCGCAGAACAGGCCGAAATTGATGCCCGACGTCGCGAACCGCGCCCCTTCCTCGGCCACCGCGAGGTCGCAGGCAGCGACGATCTGGCAGCCGGCGGCCGTCGCGATGCCGTGCACCTTGTGCGATGACCGGCTGCGGCAGGCGCCGGCATCGACAACATGACGTCGCAGCACCGCCGGAACAGGTCCCCGATGTACGCTTCGTTCGAATGGGCGAGCATCTCCTTCAGGTCGTGGCCCGGGCAGAACGCACGGCCCGCGCCCGCGATCACGACGACACGCACCGTGGGGTCGCCCGCGATGGCGTCGAGCGCCGCCTGCAGCTCCATCAGCAGCGCGCCGTTGATCGCGTTGAATTGTGCCGGGCGATTGAGCGTCAGCGTCGTCGATGCCGCCCGCATCCTCGCGGAGGACGAGCGGTTGCACTGCAGTGTCGAGCGGCGCGTTCATCCGAGCCTCCTATTCGATCGCGCTGGTCGATTTCGCCCTCTCGCGCAGCAGGAACTTCTGGATCTTGCCGGTCGATGTCTTCGGCAGCTCGCAAAGCACCACCTTCTTCGGGGCCTTGAACCGGGCAAGGTGCAGCTGGCAGTGGGCGATCAGATCGGCCTCCGATACGGTCGACGCCCGGCTTCACCTCGACGAACGCGCAAGGCGTCTCGCCCCACTTCGGGTCGGGCTGGGCGACGACCGCGGCGGCAAGCACCGCCGGATGGCGATACAGGACGTCCTCGACCTCGAGCGAGCTGATGTTCTCGCCGCCGGAGATGATCACGTCCTTCGAGCGGTCCTTGATCTTGACGTAGCCGTCCGGCTGCATCACCCCGAGGTCGCCGGAATGGAACCATCCGCCGGCAAACGCCTCTTTCGTCGCCGCGGGATTCTTGAGATAGCCCTTCATCGTGATGTTGCCGCGGAACATGATCTCGCCCATCGTCTCGCCATCCCACGGCACCGGCTCCATCGACTCCGGGTCGATGACGGTCATGCCCTCCTCGACCGTGTAGCGCACCCCTTGCCGCCCATTGCGTTCGGTGCGCGCGCCGATGTCGAGCGCCATCCATTCCGCATGCTTCGCGCAGACGGCGGCCGGGCCGTAGGTCTCGGTCAGGCCGTAGACATGCGTGATGTCGAATCCCATGCGCTCCATGCCTTCTATGACGGCCGCCGGCGGCGCCGCGGCCGCGACAAGGCAGCTCACCTTGTGCGCAATGCCGTGCTTCAGATCGTCCGGAGCATTGATCAGCATCCCGTGGACGATCGGCGCGCCGCAATAATGCGTGACCTTGTGCGCGCGTATCGCGTCCAGCACGGCCTTCGCTTCGACGCGACGCAGGCAGACGTTGACGCCGGCGTTGGCGGCCATCGTCCACGTGAAGCACCAGCCGTTGCAGTGGAACATCGGCAGCGTCCACAGGTAGACCGCGTGACGCGGCATTCCCCAGTCGATGATGTTCGAGAGCGCGTTGAGATAGGCGCCGCGGTGGTGGTAGACCACGCCCTTGGGATTGCCCGTCGTGCCCGACGTGTAGTTGAGCGAGATCGCGTCCCACTCGTCCGTCGGCAGCTGCCAGGCGAATTCCGGGTCGCCGCCGGCGATGAAGCCCTCGTACTCGAGACGGCCGAGCCGCTTGCCGCCCGGTCCCAGCGGGTCGACGATGTCGATGACGAGCGGCTTCACGGACGTCTCCGCGAGCGCGGCCTCGACCATCGGCGCGAATTCGGTATCGGTGACGAGGACCTTCGCCTCCGCGTGCTGCAGCATGAACGCAATCGTCTCGGCGTCGAGCCGGGTGTTGAGCGTGTTGAGCACGCCGCGCGTCATCGGGACGCCGAAATGCAGTTCGACCATTTCCGGCGTGTTGGCCGCCATGACCGCGACCGTGTCCCCCTTGCCGATCCCCGCCTTGGACAACGCGGACGCGAGCCGGCGGCTGCGGGCAAAGGTCTCGGCCCAGGTGTAGCGGCGATCGCCGTGGACGACCGACGGCAGGTTCGGATACGTGTACGCGGTGCGCGCAATCAGCGACAGCGGCGACAGCGGCGTGTAGTTCGCGGCGTTGCGTTCGAGGTCGCGGTCGTAGGGGCCGGAGAAGGACATGGGAATCCAGGAAAACGTTGAGAGGCCGACGTTGGTATTTTCGCCATGATACTGCGGCCCGGGCCGCCGTTTCATCTCGCTTGCCCGGGGTTGCCGCTTCTCGTATGCTGCCCGATCACGCCTCGTGTTTCCGAATTCAGCGCACTCCATGGGCCACCGCCTGTCACGCATCGTCACCAGGACCGGGGATGCCGGGACCACGGGACTCGCCGATGGAACACGCGTGGGGAAGGACGACGCCCGGATTGCGGCGATCGGCGAGATCGACGAGCTCAATTCCACGGTGGGGCTCCTGCTCGCCGAGGACATCCCCTCCGCCCTGCGCAACCTGCTCACCGCCGTCCAGCACGATTTGTTCGACCTGGGCGGCGAGCTTTCGCTCCCGGGTCACACGGCTGTTTCGGATGCCCACGTCCTGCGACTCGAAGCGGCCGTCGAGGCACTCAACGCCGACCTGGCTCCGCTCAAGGAATTCATCCTGCCCGGCGGAGTGCGCGCCGCGGCCATCGCGCACGTCGCACGAACGGTTTGCCGACGCGCGGAGCGGTCGCTGGTGCACCTCGCCGCGATGTCGCCGATCGGCGATCCCGCGCGACGTTACGTGAACCGGCTCTCCGATCTGCTGTTCGTCGTCGCCCGCAACCTCAATCGTGCCGCCGCCCGCGGCGACGTGCAGTGGCAAAAGGACCGCGGAAGCGGCGCCGCCTGACCGCGAAGCCAACCCCGATTCGACACGACGTCGCTCCGCCTCCGAAAAGTCGAAAGGCCGGGATCAACCCGGCCTTTCGTCGGCGTGCCGCAGGGAGACTGCCGGCGGCGGCGCCGCCCGGATTCAGCTCGCGCGCGGCTCGCGTTGGGCGACGACGGAAATCGGCGCCAGCGTCACGGTGCGGACCGGCATCCCGACAACCTCGATCCGGGCAGGATCGACGTCGGCCTCGATGGCGGCCGGGGCACGTGCGAGCAGCGAATCGGTCGGACAACCGGTCGCAAGTCCCACCGGAAGAACGACCATCACGGCCAGCGTCACGGCCGAAAGTGCGGCCGCGGCAATCCCGAAAACAGGGCGGAAAGGCAAGGGTGCGTAGCGATTCATGATGTTGCTCCTCTGTTAGGCGTATACGGCTCTTGGATGCAGCGACGGCGGGTGCCGGATTCAGCGGGTTGCCGTTTTTTCATGATCGCGTTCTTTGTCGCGGTTCTGGGTTCATCGTAGGCGGCTGCCGCACTGTGCTCAATGGGCACGCGACAAACCCCGCGTTTTGCGGACCAGAACCGCCCGGCCCGCGACAGGACGCACCCGGGCCCCGGGTGAAACGCGATCCGCGAAGTGCTTCTGCCGGGTCCCTGAAAAGGCGAAGGGCCGGACGTTCGTCGTCCGGCCCTTCGTGTCTCCGCAGTCGGCCGCCTGGGGGAGCGCACCGGCTGCGGGTGACGTCGATCCTTCAGCCGCGCGGCTTGAGCGGACGGCCCGCGATGTTCGTGTCGCGAATGCCGATGACGACAATCTGCTCGGGAATGATGAAGACTCCCGCCGCCGGCGTCGGAGCGCTCCTGTACGCCGCAAGCGACGTGTCGGCCGGCGCAGGGGCAAGGCTCGTCGGCAGCCCCACGGTCAGCACAAAGGTGAGTGCGGACATCGCGACGGCAGCGATGGCGAAAGTCGGGCGAAAACGGGGCGTCGGGTAGCGGTTCATGGCGTTGCTCCTGGTTCCTCGTCACTCTGTGTCAGGTTGGATGCGGCAATCCGCGCTTCCGGATTCGGCCCTGGACGTTGAATCGGCCGGGTCCGATGCCGTCAGGGCAGATCCTAGACAGCCGCCATGACACCCTCAAGACACAAGCGACGAAGCGGTGGATTCGCGGAGCGAAGGCGTCCGCGCTGCGACGAAGCGGGCGACCCCTTCGCATCAAGGGCCTCGCCGACGGGTACCGCGAAATCAGCCCGGCTTGCGAACGGTCTGGTCGATGGCACCGAAGATCGTGCGACCGGCGTTGTCGAACATTTCAATGCGCACGCGGTCACCGAAGCGCATGAACGGAGTCCGCGGCCTGCCTTCGAGGATCGTCTCGACCGTGCGCTGCTCGGCAAGGCACGAGTAGCCCGCCCCGCCCGCCGCCGCCGGTCGGCCCGGTCCGCCGTTCTCCTTGTTCGACACCGTTCCCGATCCGACGATGCTGCCGGCCGCAAGCGTGCGCGTCTTCGCGACGTGCGCGACCAGCGTCGGAAAGTCGAAGGTCATGTCGACGCCTGCGTTCGGGCGCCCGAACAGCGCGCCGTTCAGGTGCGTGACGAGGGGCAGATGGACCTTGCCGCCACGCCACGCGTCGCCCAGTTCGTCGGGCGTGACAGCGACTGGAGAGAATGCGCTTGCCGGCTTCGATTGCAGAAACCCGAAGCCCTTCGCGAGCTCGGCCGGGATCAGGTTGCGCAAGCTCACGTCGTTGACGAGCATCAGCAGGAGGATCCCCCGTCCCGCGGCTGCCGCGTTTGCGCCCATCGGCACGTCGCCGGTGATCACGGCGACTTCGCTTTCGAAATCGATGCCCCAGTCCAGGTCGGCATGCACGATGTCGTCGCACGGTCCCAGCATGGGGTCGGACGCGCCCTGGTACATGAGCGGATCGGTCCAGAATTCCGGCGGCATCGCCGCACCGCGCGCGCGGCGAACAAGCTCCACGTGATTCACATAGGCGGAGCCGTCGACCCACTGGTAAGCGCGTGGCAGCGGCGCCATCGCGCGTCGCGGGTCGAACGCGTCGGCATCCGGCATCCGTCCGGCGTCGAGCTCGGAAGCGATGGCGCCCAGCGCGGGGGCGGCAGCGCCCCAATCGTCGAGGGCGCCCTGCAGCGTGCCGGCGATCTCGGGCACCGCGACGCAGCGCGCAAGATCGCGCGAGACGACGACAAGCTCGCCGTCGCGCGTGCCGTCGCGGCGCGTCGCGAGCTTCACCGCGCGCTCACCGACGAAGCGCGCCGCTTGAGGGCGTAGCCGTCGGACCGATCTTCCATTTCCCATCCGGAGTCGGCAATTTCGCCGCGCAGCCGGTCGGCCTCCGCCCAGTTTCGTGCCTTGCGCGCCGCGGCCCGCGCGTCGGCGAGCGCGCGCACGGCGTCGGGAATCGCCTCGACCTTCGGCTCCCACGCGCCCATTGCGAGCCCGAACACGCGGTCGAAGGCGAGAAGCGTCGCCCGCTTGGTGGCCGCCGGCAGGTCGCCTCGCAGCGCTTCCCAGGCGACGGCAAGTGCACGCGGAACGTTGAGGTCGTCGTTGATCTCGTCACCGAAGCGCTCGATCAGCGCCGGATCGGGATCCGCGGAACCCGCGTCGCGCAGCGCATGGACACCGTGCCGCATCCGGTCGAGCGCGATCGCGGCCGAGTCGAGCGCGTCCCACGTGAAGTTGAGCTGGCCGCGATAGTGACCGGTGAGGCAGAGGTAGCGGTACGCGAGCGGTTCGTAGCCGCGCTCGATCAGCGACTCGAGGCGCAGGAACTCGCCGGCCGACTTCGCCATCTTGGCGTCGTTCTGCAGCAGGAAATAGCCGTGCATCCAGAAATTCGCCAGCCGCGTGCCGACTCGCGCCTCGGTCTGCGCAATCTCGTTCGTGTGGTGGACCGGGATGTGATCCTCGCCGCCGCAGTGGATGTCGAAGTAGTCGCCGAGGTATTTCTGCGCCATGGCCGAGCACTCGATGTGCCAGCCCGGAAAGCCCTTGCCCCACGGACTGTCCCATTCCATCTGACGCGCCTCGCCCGGCGGCGAAAACTTCCACAGCGCGAAGTCGGTCGCATGGCGCTTCTCGCCGAGCTCGACACGCTTGCCCGCTTCCAGCCCCTTCACGTCGAGACGGGCGAGATAGCCGTAGTCCTTCTGTTTCGCCGTGTCGAAGTAGACGCCGTCGGACGTCCGGTAGGCGTAGCCGTTTCTTTCGATGTCGGCGATGAAGGCGATCTGCTCCCGGATGTGATCGGTCGCCTTGCACAGCACGGACGGGTCTTCGATGTCGAGCCGCTTCATGTCGACCAGAAACGCGTCGGTGTAGAGCTGCGCAATCTCCCAGGCAGACTTTCCGGTCCGCCGCGCGCCCTTCTCCATCTTGTCCTCGCCGGTGTCGGCATCGGACGTGAGGTGGCCGACGTCGGTGATATTCATCACGTGCTTCACCTGGTAGCCGTTCCACTCGAGCACGCGCCGCAGCGTGTCCACGAACATGAAGGTGCGGAAATTGCCGATGTGCTGGTAGTCGTAGACCGTCGGTCCGCACGCGTAGAGACCGACGACGCCGTCCGTGTGAAGCGGGGCGAACGTCCGCAGCGACCGCGTGTAATTGTCGTAGAGGGTGAGCGGATTGGACATGGTCTTCAGCGGCGCAGATCAGATCGGCTTCGCCATGACGTAGTCGTCCATGACATAGCCGCCGCCGATGTCGACGACGACCGCCGCGCGCACGGCAAAGCCATGCTTCTCGTACCCGCGAATCGCCTGGGTGTTTTGCTTGTTCACGTTGAGGACGAGCATGCGCGCGCCCGCGACGCGCGCAAGGGACGACACATGCGCGATCAGCCGGCCGCCGATGCCCTGCCGTTGCCGTGATTGCAGCACATAGAGCTTGTCGAGCTTCGCCTCGTCCGGATTGTCGGTGACGTACCACGCGGCAAAGCCGGCGAGCTCGCCGTCGACCGTTGCCAGCTCAAGTCCTCGCTCGGACACATCGAGGAAATCGGCAAGCGCGTCGGGCGCATAGCCGCGTTCGAGCATGTAGGCGATCTGTTCGTGCGAAATAATCCCGGGATAGTGGGCGCGCCAGATGCGGCCGGCGAGTTCCCGCACCACGGGCAGCTCTTCGTGCCGTGCGCGGACGATGGCGATCTGGGGGTCGGGCACGGACGCGGGGCGGGTCAGCAGGGACCCTTGAGCATAGCACGCGCGCACTGTCGCTTCCGAACGGTTCCATGCGCCGACGCCCGTGGTCGAGTGTCGCGCGCACGGTAGAATTGCGTGTTCCGCCTCCCTGGAATGCTGCACGACAAGCCCTGCCCATCCCCATCCGTCCGCGTTCTCCGATTCCGATGACCTGGCCCTCGACCTTGCCGCCGCGCGCCGTGCTGTGGGCCGTATTCGCGGGGATAGCGCTGCTCTGGTTCGCCAACCTCGGCAGCCGCGACCTCATGCATCCCGACGAGGGGCGCTACGCGGAGATCGCGCGCGAAATGGCGGCGACCGGCGACTGGGTGACGCCGCGGCTCAACGGGCTCAAGTACCTCGAAAAACCACCGTTCCAGTATTGGGTGACCGCCGTCGCGTTTCGCGCGTTCGGCGTCCATGAATGGACCGCGCGGCTGTGGCCGGCGCTGGCCGGCCTTCTGGCGGTCGTCGCCATCGGTGTTGCCGGACGTGCGCTCGGAGGGCCGGCGCTTGGCGCGTTCGCCGCCGTCGCGCTCGCCGGTACCCTGTGGCATGCAGGGATGGCGCAGATCGTGACGCTCGATTCGGGGCTCGCCTTCTTTCTGGCGCTCGCGTTCGCAGGATTCGTCATCGCGCAACACGCCGGCGACGACCTTCGCGCCCGCCGCAGATCGATGCTGATCGCGTGGGCGGCGATGGCGGGTGCCACGCTGTCCAAAGGCCCGATCGGCGTCGTGTTGCCGGCGGGCGCGCTCGTCGTCTACACCCTGGTCAACGGCGACTTCCGGCTCTGGCGCCGCCTTCACGTCCCGTCGGGGCTGGCGCTGTATGTTCTCCTCTGCGCGCCATGGTTCGTCGCGGTGGCGCACGCCAACGACGAATTTCTGTCGTTCTTCTTCGTGCACGAGCACCTCCAGCGGTTCATGACCGAGGAGCATCAGCGCACGGGCCAGTGGTACTACTTCATTCCGCTCGCGCTTGCCGGAAGCCTCCCCTGGCTCGTCGTGCTCACTGCCGGCCTGCGACGCTCCTGGAATGACGGCGGCGTCGCCAGGGGCGTCTTCTCGTGGCGGCGGCTTGCGCTCGTCTGGGCGGCGTTCGTGCTCGTCTTTTTCAGCGTCTCGGGTTCAAAACTCCCGTCCTACATCCTGCCGATGTTTGCACCGCTCGCCCTCGTGACCGGTGACATCCTGCTGCGGACCGACGCGCGTTCCCTCGCGCGGCAGGCGCTGCCCGGCGCGGTCGTCGTCAGCATCGTGGCCGTAGCGCTGTTCGTCGGCTATGACGAGCTCGTCGCGCGGCTCGCGGACGGCCCGCAGCCCGTGGAGATCCTGCGAGCGTACGGACCCTGGCTCAAGGCCTCGATCGCGGTCGCGGCGGTCGGCGCCTTGGCGGCGGTCTTCGCGTTCCGGCGCGCGGCGACTGCACCGGTCGCGCGGTTCTGGGGAACCGCCTCCCTCGCGCTCACCACCCTCGTCGCCGTCGTCCTCGCGGTGGCAGGTTTCGAGGCGTTCAGCCCGACGCGCTCGACTTCGGCTATTCTCCGGGCGGCGCAGGCCGCGACCCCGTTCGCTTCCGGCGCCCCGGTGTTCCAGATCGCGATGTACGACCAGACCCTCCCCTTCTATCTCGGACGAACGACGACGCTGGTCGCCTATCGGGATGAACTCGCTCTCGGGATCGACGCCGAGCCCGACCGTCAGATTCCCACCGTTGCCGCCTGGATCGACAGGTGGGCGCCGCTCGCGGAAGCCTACGCGGTCCTGCCACCTGCCGAATTCGCGCGGCTTGCCGCTGCGGGCCTGCCGATGCGCGTCCTCGCGCGCGATTCGCGGCGCGTCATCGTGAGTCGCCATTGAACTCGGCCGCATTTGCGCTCCTGATGACGGGCGTTCTGCTCAACGCCGGCGCCCAGCTGCTGCTGAAAGCCGGGACCAACGCGCTCGGCGTCCTCACGCTGACGCGCGACACCTGGCCCGACACGCTGATGCGGATGGCCACGCAGGGACATTTCGTGCTGGGCGCCGCATGCTACCTGCTGTCGCTCTTCGTCTGGATCCTGGGCCTGTCGCGGGTGCCGGTCTCGGTCGCCTACCCCCTGCTTTCGGTCGGATACATCGTCAACGCAATCGCTGCGCATTACCTCTTCGGCGAGGCCGTCACGACGACCCGCTGGCTGGGCATCGGTTTCATCGTCGTCGGCGTGTGGCTGGTCGCGAAGAGCTGACGGCCGACGTTGCGATGAACACACCTCCTTACCTCAAGTTCGCCGGTCCCGTGCTCGACGAGGCGACCATCGCCGGCGTCGGCGACGTCCTGCGGTCGGGGCATCTCGCCAGCGGGCCGTGGGTACGACGATTCGAGGAATCGCTCTCCGAATTCTGCGGCGGCCGGCCGGTGCGGGTGCTGACGTCTGCGACGGCGGCCGTCGAGGTCGCGCTGCAGCTCGCCGGCATCGGCGCGGGCGACGAAGTGATCACCAGCGCCCAGAGTTTTTTCACCGTCCTCAACATGATCGTCAAGGTCGGCGCGACGCCGGTCTTCGTCGACTGCGACCTCGTGACGCGCAATCTCGACCTCGCCGCCGTCGAAGCGGCGATCACGCCGAGAACCCGCGCGATCATGCCGACCTTCTGGCCGGGCTCGCTTCCGGACCTCGATGCGCTGTACGCGCTCGCGCGCGGACGCAAGTTGCGGGTGATCGAGGACGCCGCCCTCGTGATGGGCTCGCAATGGAAGGGGCGCAACGTCGGCGCGATCGGCGATCTCGTCACGTTCAGCTTCCATCCCAACAAGAACATCACGTCGATCGAGGGCGGCGCGCTCGTGGTCAACGACGCCATCGAGGCGGCGCGTGTCGAGGCCTTGCGCTTCCACGGCATCGTCGACCCTTCCCGACCGGACGCGCGACGTCGCGTTCCCCGGCGGCAAGTTCAACCTCCCCGACGTCAACGCGCGCATCGGGCATGCGCAGCTCCGGCAATTGCCGGCGTTCCTGGCCCTGCGCAGGGCCCTGGCCGAACGATATTTCGAGCGTTTCGCGACCGACCCGGCGTGCGTCCTTCCTCCGTTACCCAGGACGGCGGATGGCCTGTCCTGGAACATGTGGGCCGTACTGCTCCCGCTGACGCGCCTCACCATCGATCGCAGGCAGTTCCGCGATGCGCTCGAGGCGCGGGGCATCGGCACCGGTGTATCGTACGAGGCGCTGCACCTGTCGACACTGGGCCGCAGGCTCGGCGGAAAGGAGGGCCAGTTTCCGCGCGCGGAGCGTATCGCGCGGGAGACGGTGACCTTGCCGCTGCACGCCGGGATGACGCTCGCCGACGTCGACCGGGTCGCCGCGACCGCCGCCGAGATCATCGCGGCGGCACGCGAGTGAGTGCCGGACACACCGCGATGGCCGACCCCATGACTGCCGTTCCAACGCTTTCCGTCGTCATCCCCGTCTACAACGAAGAGGCCGGCCTGCCCACGCTTTTCGCGCGCCTCTATCCGGCGCTGGATGCGCTGCACGTCCCGTACGAGGTCATTTTCGTCAACGACGGCAGCCGCGACCGCTCGGCGGCGTTGCTGCGCGATCAGTGGCAGCGGCGCCGCGACGTCACGCGCGTCGTGCTCTTCAATGCCAACTACGGCCAGCACACGGCGATCGTCGCCGGGTTCGAGCGCTGCCGCGGCGCGCGCGTCGTGACGCTCGACGCCGACCTCCAGAACCCGCCGGAGGAGATTCCGAAGCTCCTCGCCGCCATGGACGCGGGCCACGACTACGTCGGCGGCGTGCGCCGCAAGCGCGAGGACTCGCTGTGGAGGCGCGTCGCGTCGCGCGCGATGAATCGGCTGCGCGAGCGCATCACGCGGATCAGGATGACCGATCAGGGCTGCATGCTGCGCGCGTACAGCCGCGAGATCATCGCCGCCGTGGCCGCGAGCCGCGAGGTCAGCACCTACATTCCCGCCCTTGCGTACACGTTTGCCGCGAGCCCGACGGAGGTCGAGGTGGCGCACGAGGAGCGCGCGGCGGGAGATTCCAAGTATTCGTTCTACAAGCTGATCCGCCTGAACTTCGACCTCATCACCGGCTTCTCGCTCGTTCCGCTGCAGCTCTTCTCGATGTTCGGCATGCTGGTGTCGCTGCTGGCGCTCCTCACCTACGTGATCGTTATCGCCTACCGGCTCGCCGTGTCCGACTGGCACGACGTGGCGACCCTGCACGTCCTGTGGGACCGCGACATCCTCGCGTTCTTCCTGATCGGCATGCTGCTGTTCGGGCTGGGGCTCGTCGGGGAGTATGTCGGGCGCATCTACCAGCAGGTGCGGGAGCGGCCGCGGTACACGGTGCGCGCGGTGCTCGACGGCGAGTCGGAACACCCATCCCGGGACTCCCGAAACGAATGACCCGCGCTGTCGTCTTCGCCTACCACAACGTCGGCGTCCGCTGTCTCAAGGTGCTGCTGGCGCACGGCGTCGACGTCCCGCTCGTGGTCACGCACGCCGACGATCCGGACGAAACTCGCTGGTTCGATTCGGTCGCCTCGACGGCCGCCGACTACGGCATCGCGGCGATCGCCCCGGAGGATCCGAACGCCACCGAGGTCGTGGCAGACGTCGCCGCGCGGGCACCCGATTTCGTGTTTTCCTTTTACTATCGGCGCATGCTGGCGGCGCCGCTGCTCGCGCTGCCGCCGCGCGGCGCGCTCAACATGCACGGCTCGCTGCTGCCGAAATTCCGCGGGCGGGCGCCGGTGAACTGGGCCGTGCTCGCCGGCGAACGCGAGACCGGCGCGACGCTTCACTACATGACGACGAAGCCCGACGGCGGCGACGTCGTCGCGCAGACGGCCGTGCCCATCCTCCCCGACGACACCGCGCGCGAGGTCTTCGACAAGGTCACCGTCGCCGCTGAGCTGACTCTGGACCGCGCGCTGCCCGGTCTCGTCGCCGGTGACGCGCCGCGACACGCGCAGGATCTGCGCCAGGGCAGCTATTTCGGCGGTCGTCGCCCCGAGCACGGCACCATCGACTGGTCCCGCGATGCCGCCACGATCCACAACCTCGTCCGGGCGGTCGCGCCGCCCTTTCCCGGCGCGTTCACCGCAGTCGGTGGCGCGCCCGCGCGCATCCTTCGCACGCGCGTCGCAGAAGGCCTCGCGTCGCCGACGCTCGCACCGGCGCTGTCGGTATGCGCGGACCGCCTGGTCGCCCATTGCGGCGGCGGCGGCCTGCTTCACGTGATGACGCTCGAGCTCGAACGGGCGATCGTCACGCCGCAGGCATTCGCGTCGCGGTTCGGGACGACGCCGATCGTCCTCGGCGGCACCGTTCACCGATGAGCGACGCGCGCGAAAATTTCCGGTTCGACCGCCGCGGCCTCGCCAAGAACCGGATCGAGGCGCTGGCGGACGGGATATTCGCGGTGGCGATGACATTGCTGGTCCTCGACATCAAGTCGCCGGTGAACCTCTTCATCGACTCGAACGACCGCCTGTTCGCCTACCTCCAGTCGCTCGAGCACAGTTTCGCGATGTACGCGATCAGCTTCGTCGTGCTCGCCATCTTCTGGATCGCGCACCACCTGCTCTTCCACTATGTCCGCCATGTCGATCGTCGGCTCCTCTGGATCAACATGGCGTTCCTGCTGCTCGTGACCTTCGTTCCGTTCTCGACCGACTTCCTGGGCGATCACGGCCACCTGACGCTGCCGGTCCTGGTGTACGGCATGAACCTGATCGCTCTGGGCGCGCTCCTCGCGCTGCAGCTTCGTTACCTCACCGCGCGTCCTTCGCTGGCAGCTCCCGACCTTACGCCCGCGGTGAGCGCGAAGATGCAGCAGGAAATCGGACTCTATGCGCTGATACCGCTGGCGTCGATGGCGATCTCGTTCTACAGTCCGCGCGTCGGCATGTATCTTTACCTGCTGCTCGCCATCCCCACGTTCACCCCGAGCCGGCTCGATCGCCTGTTCCATCCGGAGCCGGATACCGACGCCGGCGCAACTTCCGAAGAACCATGAGAAAAGTCCTGATCCTCGGCATCAACGGCTTCATCGGCCACCATCTCTCCCGGCGCATCCTCGACACGACGGACTGGGACGTCTACGGGATGGACATGCAGACCGACCGGATCACGGAACTGCTGACGGAGAGGCGCTTCCACTTCTTCGAGGGCGACATCACGATCAACAAGGAGTGGATCGAATACCACATCAAGAAGTGCGACACGGTGCTGCCGCTCGTCGCCATCGCGACGCCGGCGACGTATGTGCGCGAGCCGCTGCGCGTGTTCGAGCTGGACTTCGAGGCGAACCTGCCGATCGTCCGCGCCTGCGTGCGCCACCGGAAGCGAATCGTATTCCCGTCGACGTCGGAGGTCTACGGGATGTGCCGCGACACCGAATTCGATCCCGAGCAGTCGGAGCTCGTGCTCGGTCCGATCAACAAGCCGCGCTGGATCTACGCTTGCGCGAAGCAGCTGATGGACCGCGTGATCCACGCATACGGAATGCAGGAAGGGCTCGATTACACGCTGTTCCGTCCGTTCAACTGGATCGGAGCCGGGCTCGATTCGATCAACGCGCCGAAGGAAGGCAGCTCCCGCGTCATCACGCAGTTCCTCGGCCACATCGTGCGCGGCGAATCGATCCAGCTGGTCGACGGCGGCACGCAGAAACGCGCGTTCACCTATATCGACGACGGCATAGACGCGCTGATCAAGATCATCGCCAATCCCGGCGGAATCGCGAGCCGCCGGATCTACAACGTCGGCAATCCGCGCAACAACTTCTCCGTGCGTGAGCTCGCGACCATGATGCTCGAACTCGCGCTCGCCTATCCGGAGTACCGCGACTCGGCTGCCCGCGTGAGGATCGTCGAAACGAGTTCCGCGGAATACTACGGAGCGGGTTATCAGGACGTGCAGAATCGCGTGCCGAAGATCGACAACACCTGCGTCGACCTCGACTGGAAGCCCGTGGTGCCGATGGACGAGGCGCTGAAGCGCATCTTCGACGCGTACCGCGGGCAGGTCGCCGAAGCGCGCCAGCTCGTCGATTGATCGAGGCCGCAGCGCGCGCGTCCGGCGCTCGCACCGATGACACCCTGACTCCGATGCGGCTCGCCCTCAAGATCGACGTCGACACGCTGCGCGGCACGCGCGAGGGTGTTCCCAACCTCGTGACGGTTCTGCGCAAGCACGGCGTCGGCGCAACGTTTCTCTTCACGCTCGGTCCCGACCATACCGGACGAGCCATCAAGCGGGTGTTCCGCCCCGGCTTCTACGGCAAGGTCCGGCGCACGTCGGTCGTCCGGCACTACGGAATGCGGACCCTTTTGTACGGTACGGTGCTGCCCGGTCCCGACATCGGACGGCGCGCGGCCGACGTCATGCGCGCCGTTGCTGACGCCGGCTACGAGACCGGCGTCCACACGTGGGATCACGTCCGCTGGCAGGACGGCCTTGCCGCAGCGGATGCGGAATGGACGAAGCGCGAAATCGAGCGCGCCTGCGAGCGCTATGCGGAAATCTTCGGCACGCCGCCGCTGACGCACGGCGCCGCCGGCTGGCAGATGAACGTCCACGCGCTCCGCCTCACGCAGCGCATGGGATTCGAATATTGCTCGGACGGCCGCGGCACGCATCCGCACCTTCCGGTGTGGAACGCCGAGCTGATACGCTGCCCGCAGCTGCCGACGACGCTGCCCACGATGGACGAGTTGATCGGCGTCGACGGCGTCACCGAGGAAAACGTCGCCGCGCATCTGCTCGAGCTCACGAAAGACGCCGCATCCCGCGGGCCACGTGTATACGCTGCATGCGGAACTCGAGGGCCTGCGGCTTGCACGTGCGTTCGAGCAGCTGCTCGCGGGCTGGCGGGCACAGGGCTGGGCGCTGGGCTCCACGCGCGCGCTGTACGAAACCCTGCAGCCGATGTCGCTGCCGCGCTGCTCGGTGGCGGCGGGCACCGTCGACGGCCGCAGCGGCACGCTGCTGGTCCAGGGAGAAGAGTTCCTGGGTGACGTAGACTTGGCGGCCGCGGCGTGAGTGGCCGCGGCATTTCACAGGGAGAACGCCCGATGCCAGGAAGGAAAGTCGCCGATTTCACCGCTGCCGCCACGGGCGGCCCGTTCACGCTGTCCGCCCACAAGGGCCATCCCGTCGTCCTCTATTTCTACCCGAAGGACAACACGCCCGGCTGCACCGCCGAAGGCGCGGACTTCCGCGACCTGCACAGGCAATTCGTGAAGCTCGGGGCGGTCGTCGCCGGCATATCGCGGGACACGCTCAAGTCGCACGAAAACTTCAAGGCGAAGATGGAATTCCCGTTCGAGCTCATTTCCGACGGTGACGAGAAGCTGTGCACCCAGTTCGCGGTCATCAAGATGAAGAACATGTACGGCAAGAAGGTCCGCGGAATCGAGCGCAGCACGTTCCTGATCGATTCCAGGGGCATGCTCGCGCAGGAATGGCGCGGCCTCAAGGTCGCGGGGCACGCAGAGGAAGTGCTGGCGGCGGTCAAGGCGCTCTGAATCGGACTCGGGCCCGCGAGCGGCCGTGCTGCGCGGCGGGGAGCCGACATTGCGCGCCACGCTGCGCCGTATGTTGCACACCACAAGCGGTACGCACCGCGCGCGATTCCTCCACCAGAGCTTGTGTTCGCGATAGGGCGAGGCTACGATTGCCGCTGGCCCTCCCCTTCGCACGCCACGCCCCCAGGAGTCCCATGGTCGAGCGCAAGACCCGCCCCGCTCCTCTCACCCTCGTCGCCCGCAAGTCTGCCAAGCCCGCCGGCAAGTTCGGACCGGCCACCCGCCTCCAGCCCCCCGCCAAGCTCTTCGTGCTCGACACGAACGTGCTGATGCACGATCCGACGAGCCTGTTCCGGTTCGAGGAGCACGACATCTACCTGCCGATCCTCACGCTGGAGGAGCTCGACAACAACAAGAAGGGCGTGAGCGAGGTCGCGCGCAACGCGCGGCAGGCATCGCGTTTCCTGGACGAGCTCGTGACCGCCATGCCGAACGGGATCACCGACGGCATCGCTCTCGACGTCAAGTCGGGCGGCGCGGCTACCGGCAAGCTGTACCTGCAGACCGAGATCATCACGACGGTGCTTCCCTCCTCGCTCGCCAACGGCAAGGCCGACAACCAGATCCTTGCGGTGGTGATGCACCTGCAGAATCTGCATCCCAAGCGGCACGTGATCCTGGTGAGCAAGGACATCAACATGCGGATCAAGGCGCGTGCGCTGGGCATTGCCGCCGAGGATTATTTCAACGACAAGGTGCTGGAGGACACCGAGCTCCTGTTCTCCGGAATGGAAGAGCTGCCGGCCGACTTCTGGGAGCGCCACGGCAAGGGCATGGAGTCATGGCAGCAAGGGGGCCACACCTATTACCGTCTGACCGGCCCGCTGGTGCCCACGCTGCTCATCAACGAATTCGTCTACCAGGAAACGCCGGGGGCCGCGCCGCTCTACGCGCTGGTGAAGGAGACGAGCGGCCGCACCGCCGTCTTGCAGACGCTGAAGGACTACACGCACCAGAAGAACAACGTCTGGGGCATCACCGCGCGCAATCGGGAGCAGAACTTCGCCCTCAACCTGCTCATGAACCCGGAGATCGACTTCGTCAGTCTCCTGGGACAGGCCGGCACCGGCAAGACGCTGCTGACGCTGGCCGCGGGGCTCATGCTGACGCTCGAGTTCAAGGTCTATTCCGAGATCATCATGACGCGGGTCACGGTGCCGGTCGGCGAGGACATCGGCTTCCTCCCCGGCACCGAGGAAGAGAAGATGAATCCGTGGATGGGAGCCCTCGAGGACAATCTCGACGTTCTGAACAAGACCGACGACGAGGCGGGAGAATGGGGGCGCGCCGCCACGCGCGACCTCATCCGTTCGCGGATCAAGGTCAAGAGCCTCAACTTCATGCGCGGGCGCACGTTCATCAACAAGTACCTGATCATCGACGAGGCGCAGAACCTGACACCCAAGCAGATGAAGACGCTGGTGACGCGCGCGGGACCCGGCACCAAGGTCGTGTGCCTCGGCAACATCGCGCAGATCGACACCCCTTACCTGACCGAAGGCAGCTCGGGCATCACCTACGTCGTCGACCGCTTCAAGGGCTGGGCCCACTCCGGCCACGTGACGCTCCAGCGGGGCGAGCGCTCGCGGCTCGCCGACCACGCGGCGGAGATTCTCTAAGCGTCGGTGCGCAGGCGCTCGATCGCTTGTACGCGTCGTCCGCAGGCCCCATCCCGAACTGAAATGCGCGGGCCGCGGCCGGACGCGTCGGCCATGGTGCCGTTGCGGCCCTTATCCCGCGTCTGGCGCCGACCGTACGCCATGCCGGCCGGTGAAGCGAGCGAACGGCGCGCCCCCCACCGGCGCGTCGGCGAGCGCACGGCGCGTCGCGTCGAGATACTGGCGGCCGAAGCGCCGATCGGGCTCGAGGTGGGCGGATTCCGCCCATTCGTTCCACGCGTTGATGAACACGAGCCGTTCGTCTCCCTGATGCTTGCTCCCTGACGCGAGCGACGACTTCGCGAAGCCACAGCTCATAGACTTCCGGCGTCGAATTGACGAACGTCAGCGCATGATTCGGACGTCTCGCCGTATTGTCCCAGCCCGGCATGACCGTAGCGGTGCACACGGTAAGGTGGCGGGGCAGCCGCGATCGAATCGAGCACGAAGCGCCGGTAATCGACGACCTGGCCGTCGAAGTCGGGATTCATGAAATCAATTTCGGCGTTGATGGGCGGGGTTCGTACGCCGTGAGGCGGAAACTCGACCAGCGCGTCGAAACCATATTGCGACGGATCGCCGGTGTCGTAGGTCTTTGCCGCGCAAAGATAGAGATCGCCGATGCCCTCGCGGCGGCAGACCTCGCGCCAGATCGCGGCGCTGGCGCGCACGTCCGGCAGCACGCCGACGCGATAGACCATGAAGAGCGGGCGGCCGTCGACGCGCAGGTAGCGCGGAGTCGCGGAAATGCGGAAGCAGGTCGCGTACGAGGCGCTCGTCGTCGTCGCGCGAGGGATTTTGCGCGATCAGGATTTCGCGATCGGCGCCGTCCCAGCGCCGCGTCCAGTTCTCGTTGGCCCAGCAGAAGCAATACGGGAAATCCGGGCGGCCCGATTCCCGCATTTCCTCCACCGGACGCTCGAGCAGGCGCTTGCCGGCGAACCAGTAGTAGTAGTAGCAGAACCCGTGAATGCCGCTGGCGCGGGCAAGTGCCGCCTGCTGTTCTCGCGTTTCGGGGACCCGCAGGTCGTAGAACCCCAGGTCGGCGGGCAGGTGCGGTTGGTAATGACCGTCGAAGTTGGGTCGCGCGCGCGTGACGTTGGACCATTCGGTGAAACCCGGCCCCCACCAGCGATCGTTCTCCGGGATCGGATGAAACTGCGACAGGTGGAACGCGATGGCGCGCACCGGCGCGCCGCCGCGGACCGACGGACGGTCGTTCATGCGACCGACGTCGTCCATTCCGCGCTCGCCGCAATCGAGGGCGCCGTGCCGAATATGAATTCGCGGTAGCGCCGGAATTGTGCCTTCGCGTCGAGCAGCGCCAATATCTTCTCGCGACCGGCGCGACCGATCGCTGCCGCTTTTCGAGGTGCGCGCTGCAGATCCGAGAGCTGCTCGATGTGCCTCCGCCGCCGACGCGTAGAGGAGGCCGTCGACCCCGTGCTCGATGCGCTCGGCGTGGATGGAGGCGCGCGGGCACAGCACCGGAACACCGAACGCCATCGCGCCGTAGAGTTCGCGGCCGATCGTGTCCTGCCACCACGTCTCGGTGCGATGAACGAAGCAGCCGAGCGGGACGAGAAACGATTCCAGTCCGCGCGGCCGTCGCTCGAAGAAGCGGGTCCGCGCGCTGGCACCGAGCGAAAAGCGAAAGCGCCCCGGGTCGTAGATGTGGAGGCGACCCGCATTCCGGGCGAGCTCCTTCACGAAGTCCTTGTCCGGCGGCTCGCCGACGATACTATGGCTCTGCCCGACGATACCGACCGTCCACGTCGACGGCGGGTCGATCCGGTCATCCTCGCGCGCGACCCCCTGCGGCGAAGTCGCGGCCAACGTCACTGCAGGGTCGAGCGGCGGGGGCAGGACCACATGGCCGTGGCCGAATCGCCCCGCCATGGCCTCGGACACGAACACGAGATCGAGCGGACGCGCGCCATCGTGCGCGATCGCGCGCAGCTGGTCGAGGCAGCGCGTCGGCGCGGAGGGCAGGCAAAAGACGACCACCCGTTCCGCGATCGCCCTGTCAATCCACGCGGCGCAATCGAAATCGAGGCCGACGATCACGTGGGTTCCGCCGCGTGGCACCGAGCCTGTTCCGGCGTCGATTCTCCGGTAACGGCGCGCGTCAAGCACTTCCGATCCGTCTCCGTCGACCGCCCAGCGCGTGTGTCCTTCGCATCGAGGAGCGACGCCAGCCGTCGCAGCAGCCACCCGTCGTCCAGTTCTCCGGCATGAACGCGTCCGATCAGGTGGACCGCCGTCGGCGGCGAGTTCTTGGCGTGCACGTCACCCAATGGAGTCGTGCGCCCCGCTGTACCCCCGCCAAGGGCGAGATCCACAAGAATGGGAAGCGCGCGCTCCGCGAGTTCCTCGGGCTGCGCGCGCGCCAAGGTGGTCCTGGCGTCCTGTATAAGCAGCAGATTGTGTTCGATCGCCGGGTACGGGGGCCGCAACGTCAGCGCTGCCGAGATCAGGCGCTCCGCTTCGTCCACCGCTCCGCGGCCCAGCTCGATGACTCCCAGCATGTGCAACGCGTCGTGGGTGCCGGCCGCCGCGGCGATCACGTCGCGGTACTCGCGCGCGGCTTCGTCGACCCTGCCCGCCTTCTGCAATTCGAGCGCGAGCACCATTTTCGCGCCCAGCTGATCGCGTGCGGCCTCGTCGAGATGCGCCCACTCGCCGCCCGGTGCGCGATACGCCGACCGCAGCGACGCCGCGGGTACGTCGTTGGCGTCCGCCGAGCGAGCGAGCGAACCGTGACACTCCTTGTAGCGAAGACCGCTGCCGCAGGGACATGGGCTGTTCCGCGAGGCCGGCGCGACAACCGCGTCGCTCATACAATCGGGCTCGGCACGGATATCGACGGAAGCGTCGGCCCCCCCTCGCATGGTTCAGTGGACGCGCGCGCATCGACAACGTACTGGATCGCGTAGAGATCCTCCAGGTCCTCCCGGTTGCGAAACGCGATCGACAGGTTTTGCGTGACGAGCTTCCCGGGTCGCCGCGCGATCACGTACCGGTCGACCCAGGCCGGCTGCGTCAGCGGCTCCATGTGAGAAACCGCGTATCCGGTCTCCTCGAACAGGCGCCGGAGAGTGTCGCGCGTGAAGAACCGCACGTGCGTGATGTCCAGCACTCCATGGGGGCCGTACTCCCAACGCCCGGCCGCAAGCTCGTCCAGATTCGCCAGATTGCGGATGTTCGGCACGCTCGCCAGAACGCGCGTTCCAGGCTGAATCCACGATCGTATCCGGGCGAGCGCGCGCCACGGGTCGTAGAGGTGCTCCAGCACGTCGAGGAGCAGCACCGTCCCGATCGCCACGTCGCCGACGTCCCTCGCGAGATCCACGTCGTCGATGCTGGCGCACACGACGTCGTCGAGAAACTGGCGCGCGTAACGGGCGGCGTGGGGATTGAGTTCGATGCCGATCACGCGCGTGCCGGGAAATTTTTCCTTGATGAGCTTGCCGGTCGCGCCCCCGCCGCAGCCGACATCCAGCACGACGCC
The DNA here is from genome assembly GCA_963726765.1 of uncultured beta proteobacterium. GTDB lineage: Bacteria > Pseudomonadota > Gammaproteobacteria > Burkholderiales > Casimicrobiaceae > CAIWHR01. The sequence goes on from CAVSDH010000008.1 coordinate 40,892, forward strand.
AGGGGGATCGTTGATGAAGCTCGCGACTTCGGGGCGCGGATTCTGGTGATACTGCGGATCGAATTCCGTGTCCGTCGCGAGGTGCGTCTTCCAGACAGGCGTGTAGGCCATGGTTCGGGGAACGGAAGGAAGAAGGCGCCGCGTGCAGCTAGTAGCTGCCCGGCGTCGCAAAGTTCTCGAAGCGGGTGTACTCGCCGAGGAAGGTCAGTCGCACGGTGCCGATCGGCCCGTTGCGCTGCTTGCCGATGATGATCTCGGCGACGCCCTTGTCCTGCGTCTCGGGGTTGTAGACCTCATCGCGATAGATGAACAGGATCACGTCCGCATCCTGCTCGATGGCGCCGCTCTCGCGCAGGTCCGACATGACCGGACGCTTGTTCGGCCGCTGCTCGAGCGAACGATTCAATTGCGAGAGCGCCATCACCGGCACCTTGAGCTCCTTGGCCAGCGACTTCATCGCCCGCGAAATTTCCGAGATCTCGGTCGCGCGATTCTCGCCGCTGGTCGACGCCTGCATCAGCTGCAGATAGTCGACGATCACGAGTCCGAGCTTGCCGTACGTCTTCATGAGACGACGGGCGCGCGATCGGACTTCGATCGCATTGAGCGCCGGCGTCTCGTCGATCAGAATCGGCGCCTCGTTGAGCTGGCCGAGCGCTGTCGAAAGCTTTTCCCAGTCCCCGGCGGCGAGACGGCCGGTGCGCAGCTTGTGCTGGTCGAGACGCCCGACCGACCCGATCAACCGCAGCGCGAGCTGCGACGCGCCCATTTCCATCGAGAACACGACGACCGGCAAGCCCGCCTTGAGCGCGACGTGCTCGCCGATATTCAATGCGAGCGACGTCTTGCCCATGCTCGGCCGACCGGCGACGACGACGAGATCGCCCGGCTGCATGCCGGAGGTCATCCGGTCGAGATCCGAAAATCCGGTCGGAACGCCCGTCACGTCCGACGGATCGTCGCGGTTGTAGAGAGTTTCGATTCGATCGACGACCCCCGCGAGCAACGTGCCGATCGTCACCACCTGCTGAGCGCCGCGCGAGCCTTGCTCGGCGATGTGCAGTACCTTCGCTTCCGCCTGGTCGAGGACGTCCTTGGCGCTGCGGCCGAGCGGGTTGTAGGCGGAATCCGCAATGTCGCCCGCGGTCGCCGCCAGCTGGCGCAGGATCGAGCGGTCGCGGACGATCTGCGCGTAGTGCCGGATGTTCGCAGCCGTGGGCACGTTGCCGACCAGCGCCCCCAGGTAGACGAGCCCGCCGACATAGTCGAGCTTTTGCGAGGAGGCGAGCGACTCCGAGACGGTGACCACATCGGCCGGCTTGCCGTCCGCGGCAAGCTTGAGGATGTGCTGGTAGATGAGCCGGTGCGCCTCGCTGTAGAAGTCCGCGTCGGTGAGCACGTCGCCCACCTTGTCGGCCGCCTCGTTGTCGAGCAGCAGGCCGCCAAGCACCGACTGCTCCGCCTCCAGCGAATGGGGCGGAAGCTTGAGTGCGTCGAGTTGCGCGTCGTCGGGCATCGTGGCGGCACCGGATCACGGTCGCAGGCGGCAGGGAGAGGATTCGCTGCGCCTTCATTCTAGCAGGAGGGGGTGCGCGGACACGTTCGGCGCGCGTTCCCGCCGGACACCGCCTCATTGCCACCGCGACGTCGAGCCACGCCGTCGGGCGTCGACGATTCGACATCGGGCGTGCGTCTGCCGGCCACGCGCGCAAGCGACACACGCAGCGGGGCGACAACGCCCGCATCGATCATAGGCCGCGCCCGATTCGACGGCGTCGGGCAGCAGGCCAATCCTCGCCCGCAGCTCGATTCAATCTGCGGCGGATCGACGGTCGGCGAGCCGCGCAAACGTGGCGCGAACGCACGTACCCGAGTGACCGGCGGGTGCCGTGATCCGAAGTTGCCCCTCGTGGCGGGCGACCACCTCGTGCACGATCGCAAGTCCGAGCCCCGACCCGTCGCCCGGCGACCCGGGGATTCGATAGAACCGCTCGAGCACGTTGCTGCGCTCGCTTTCAGGAATGCCCGGGCCCGTGTCTTCGACCTCGACGAATCCCGTGTCGTCGTGGCATCCGGTCCGCACCGTCACGTGACCGCCTTCCGGCGTATATCGCAATGCGTTGTCCAGGAGGTTGTCGACGAGCTCGGGCAACAGCAGCGGATCACCAAGGATCTCGGCTCGCTCCAGCTCGAATCCGAGATCGATTCCGAGGCGATGCGCGTGCGGGACCCATACGCGCGCGGCGGATTCGGCGATGGCGCGGAGATCGATCCGCTGCGGCTCTCGGCCGTGGTCCGGCGCGCTTTCCGCCTTCGCAAGGGCGAGCAGTTGCTTGGCAAGGCGACTCGCACGGACGGTTGCTCCGTGCATTCGCTCCACTTCGTCGCGAACCTCGGGCGACCACTCCCTTCGCAGCAGCAGCTCGAGGTGCATCTGCAGGCCGGCAAGCGGCGTCCGCAGCTGGTGCGCGGCGTTCGCGAGGAACCGCTGCTGCACGTTGCTCGCATCCCGCACCCGGCTCAGCAGCTCATTGAAGGCTTCGACCAGGGGCGCAATCTCCAACGGTGCACTGGATGCCCGCAGCGGCCGCAGGTCGCGAGGCGCCCGCCGCGTCAATTCCTGGCGCAGCTGCTCGAGCGGCCGCAATCCGCGGGCGACGCCAAGCCAGGCGAGCGCGGTCGCGGCAATCGCAACGAACAGCGTCGGCACAAATTCGGCGACGAGAATCTCGCCGATCAGGCGATTGCGTTTGTGCAGCGTCTCGCCGACCTGCACGGTGTACCCACTCGCCGCCCGGTGAGCAGCGACACGGATATTTTCGCCGTCGTTTACGCCATCGAAAAATACGTGCTGGCCCGGGCCCAGTTCGGGGGGAGGCGGCAGGTCCTGCACGCCGTCCACGATGGCGCTCGTCGGCGAGCGGACCTGAAAGACCACCCGGTCGAATTGGTCGTAGACAAGCGCCTCGAGCGCCTTCTGCGGCAGATCGACGTGTGCGCCTCCCGATTCGATCCGCAGGTTTTCGGCAATGTCGAGCGCAGGGTCGAGCAGCGAGCGATCGTACGCGTCGTTCGCCGAACGGAGAGCCACCCAGTAGGAGACGGCTCCGGCCCCCGCCACCATCAGGACAAGCGCACTGACGAGAAACACCAGCATGCGCCGGCGAATGCTCGTCCTCCCCGAAGGGCCGTCACTCATGGGTGCCTTCCCACATGTAGCCGAACCCGCGCACCGTTCGAATGTGCACACCCGCGGCTTCGATCTTGGTGCGCAGCCGGGACACGTAGACCTCGATCGCATTCGGCGACAGGTTTTCCTCGACCGCCGACAGGCTCTCGGCGATCTGATCCTTGCTGAGCACGCGATTGGGCCGCGCGAAGAACAGTTCCAGGAGCGCCCACTCGCGCGGCGTGAGGTCGACCAGCTTGTCGTGCACGCGGATGCGTTTGGCGGCGACGTCGACCGATAGGCCGTCAACCGTCCATTGGCCCGCCGAGGGCGCGGAACGCCTGAGCAATGCGCGCACACGCGCTTCGAACTCGGTGACCGAAAACGGCTTGGTCAGGTAATCGTCGGCACCGAGATCGAGTCCGTGCACGCGATCTTCGACAGCGTCGCGCGCGGTCAGCACGAGCACGTTGGTCGTCGACTTTCGCGACCGCAGGCGCCGCAGCACTTCGAACCCGTCGATGTCCGGCAATCCCACGTCGAGGACCACCAGATCGAATTGCTCGGTTCTGAGCAGCAGGTCCGCGTGGCGGCCGGTCCTGGCCTGGGCAACGCCGTGCCCGGACCGGGTCAGCGCCGCTGTCAGCCCGTCGACGAGCAGGGCGTCGTCTTCTACGACCAGTATGCGCATGAAGAGTTTGGCGCACTTCCGGTTGGCGGTGGACCGTACGCGAGCAGCATCCTGACTCTTGCGAGTAGCCGGTCCCGATCTCGCGCCGTCGGGCATGCGGCGCGCAGGGGCGGCCCATGCGATCCATGATACGCGCGCGGCGGCACCAGTGGATCGCGCCGCGCCCCACGACGATGAGCGATCGTCAGAAGTGACGTCTTGTACCCGATCGCAAACCCATGCGGCAGCAGCTCGATCATGAACGGCGTGTCGCGGCTGTGCGCGTACCAGCCGGACAGCCCGCCGACGGCCCAGCCGGCCAGCACGTCGGTCTGCCAGTGCGCCTGGTTCTTGATCCGCCCGGCACCGACGTAGAGCGGCAGCAGCAGCAGCGCGTACGCCGCCGGATTGTCCTTCGCGTACTCGATGACGTACGGCGTCACCAGCGCCGCCGACACCGCGGCTTCGCCGCTCGGAAAGCTGTGGTTCGAGCCGCCCTGGAACCACAGGCACGGATTGTCCTGCGGATTCGGGCGCGCGCGCGTGAAGATGTATTTTCCTGCCTCGGCCGCGACCCCGCCGATGATTTCGGAATCGATGCCCTGCCACATCGTCTTGCCGAAGCGGGATTCGGATCCCTCCCAGATCGCGCCGCCGATCTGCGCAATCGTGAGTGCTCCCACGATCCCGCGGTAGACATTCGGGTCCCACATTCCCGACGCGTCGTAGCTGCCGCGATGGTCGATGTGCGACCAGCCGCAGTTCTGCGCCGTTGCGGGCGATGGAGCCATCGGCAGCATGAATGCGGTGAGCGGAACAGGGATCGCAAATTCGCATCCCGGGTTCCGGGTTCCGGCATCGTCCGAGGTCACGCTGGCGCACATGTCATGTCGCGCCATCCTACGGGCACCATCTGTCACCGGACTTGCAGTAACCTGACGCCTCGCTGACGGCGAATGCATCGCGAACGACGCCCCGAGCGGGCGGCTTCCTGCCCCAATGAAAAAGGGGCCGTCCCCGGCCCCTTCCGCACACTTCGATCGATCGGGCGTCAGTTGCCGGCGACGGTCTCGCCGATGACGTGGACCGTGATGTTCGCGATCGCGTCCGAATGCACGGCAACGATGAGCGGATGGTCGCCGACCTGTTTCAAGGGTCCCGCGGGCATCCGGATCGCGGACTTCTCGACGGTGAACCCCAGCGCCTTCAGCGCGTCGACGATGTCGACGTTCGTGACGGAGCCGAACAGCCGGCCGTCGACTCCGGACTTCTGCGTGACATTGACGGTCGTCCCCTCGAGCTTGGCTGCGTGTTCCTGGGCGGCGGCGAGCTTGGCGGCGGCGGCGGCTTCGAGCTCGGTACGCTTCGCCTCGAGCAGCTTGATGTTCTCCGGCGTCGCGCGCTTGGCCTTCCCTTGCGGGATGAGGAAGTTGCGGGCGAAACCCTGTTTGACCTTGACGACATCGCCCAGGTTGCCGACGTTGACCACCTTTTCCAGCAGGATGATTTGCATGGCGGCCCTCGCTCAGTGCAGGTCGGTGTAGGGGATGAGCGCGAGAAAGCGCGCGCGCTTGATCGCCGTGCCGAGCTGGCGCTGGTAACGCGACTTGGTGCCGGTGATCCGCGCCGGCATGATCTTGCCGTTTTCCTGCACGAAGTCCTTCAGGACCTCGATGTCCTTGTAGTCGATTTCCTTGACGCCTTCCGCGGTGAAGCGGCAGAACTTCTTGCGCTTGAACAGCGCATTGCCGCGCTCGCGCTTCTTGCCATCCTTCTTCTTGCCGAACCTTCCTTGGGGACGGGGCATGTCAGTTTCCTTCTTTCGATTCGAATTCGTTTACGTGGAGCGCAAGGGTGATTCCGGTGCGATAGCGTCGGGCCAGAAATCCCTTGCAGCGCAGTTCCGTGCCTGTCGATACCCTGGCCAGCGCGATCGCCGGTTCGCCGAACGCCACCGCAGTCAGCTCGCATTCGACCCTGCGCTCTCCTCCGGCTTCGGACTGGACCGACGCGTGCTTCAGCACGCATTCCAGCGCCGCGATGCCGGCCGGGGTGTAGCGAAGGTCGCCGCGTTCGGCCAGGATGGCGTCGAGCGTGAGCCGGTTAGCGCCGGACACGTGTCGTTTCGCGCCTCGCCTCGACGATCACGCCGAGGGTACCGGCACGTCCGGCACCGAGGGCGCCGCAGGCGCGTCGGCCGCCGGCCGCGGCGGACGGTCGCCCCGGTCGCCCCGGTCACCGCGATCGCCCCGATCACCGTCCCGTGCGGGACGCGCACGTTCCTCGCGCATCATCGGCGAAGGCGCGATCACCGCCTCCTTCATCGCGACGATCAGGTGGCGCAGCACGGCGTCGTTGAACTTGAACGCGTGGTCGAGCTCGTTCAGCGTCTCCTGATCGATCTCGATGTTCATCAGCACGTAGTGCGCCTTGTGGATCTTGGCGATCGGATAGGCGAGCTGACGCCGGCCCCAATCCTCGAGGCGGTGGATGCGGCCGTTCCGGGTGGTAATCGTTGTGCGGTACCGCTCGATCATCGCGGGTACCTGCTCGCTCTGATCGGGGTGCACGATGAATACGATTTCGTAGTGACGCATGCAGATCGCTCCTCATGGGCTGTTGGGGCGGCACCTCGGTTGCGCCCAGTTGCGCTCAATTGCGTCGAGTTGCCGCCGAAGGCCTCCCCATCTGCGGTGGGTGAGGCAAGGGAACTGGTAATTATGAGCCAGAAAGCCCGGCAAATCAAGCCTCTGGGCAATCGCCTGGCAATCGTTACCGACCCGGCGCCGCGATCGCCGATCCTGCGCCGCCGTCGGTTCCGTCTGCCGCCGCCAACGCCAGGTCCCGCTCCAACCTGGTCATTGCCGCGAGCCCCTTGACCCGCTCGTAGAACCGCGGCAGGTCGCCTCCTTCCGCGGCAAGGAGGGAAGCGAACTGCGGAACGCGGTCGGTGTACAGGCCCGCCGAGACGATCCCCGCGTTGTTCGCGCCACCTGCGAACCAGCGTTCGAAGACCGGGGCGCCGCCCCAGCCTTCCTTGAGACGTTCGTGCTCCACACGCATGTCGGCGAAGATCGCTGCCTTGCGCGCGCGCTTCTCCGCGTCGGGGAGGTCGCTCGAATACACGGCGGCCAGCCGGCCGCGGGTCGTGCGGATCAATGTCCGGAAATCGGTTCGCAGCCGCCGCATCCGCGAGACGTCCGCGGAGAACTGCGCCGCGTCGGCGCCACTCCCCTGCGCCGCCTGCCAGCGCGCGAGCCCCTCCTCCTCGACGGCCACCGCAAAGGATTCGTTGAACGAGGTGTCGTCCTTCACGTAGACGACCTGGTGCGCAAGCTCGTGAAATACGAGGCGCGCGACTTCGGCGTCGCGGTAACGGATGAACGTGGAGAGCACCGGATCGTCGAACCACCCGAGCGTGGAGTATGCCGGCACGCCGCTCACGTGCACGTCGAAGCCTTCGGCCGCGAGGCGCGAGGCCTCGGCGTTGGCGTCCGCCTCCGCGAAGTAGCCGCGATAGGCGACACACCCCGCGACCGGAAAGCACCACTGCCGCACGGCGAGCGACAGCTCCGGCGCGGCGAAGACGTTCCATACGACGTAAGGACGCTCGAGCGCGGCGTAACGCGTGTAGCTGCGGTTGTCGGGGAGCGCGAGCTCGCGGCTCGCGAAAGTCCGCATGTCCTGCACACGCGTGAGCTTGGCCTTCAGCACCGCGTCGGGCGTCTCCTGCACGACCTCGCTGATCGGGCGGGCGCGGGAGATTAGGTCGATCTGCCCGGCGAATCCCTGCCAGTAGAAATCGACGGCGGAACAGCCGGCGAGCGGCAGCGCCAGGGCGAACACTGCCGCGCGCGCTGCGTTCGCAGGTCGTGCCCACCGCGGCGCTACTCGATCGAACGGCCAGGTTCCGGCGCGCGCCGCCGTTCCGGGGCTGCCCCTCGGGAACGTGACGGTATTGCCAGGATGCGCGGCGCGCGAAAGGCGGTTCTCCATCGTTTGGCGTACTCCGGACAGCGGTGAAAAGCGTTATGGTAGAGGTTCGACACGTTGGCACGGGCCGTGGCAGGATAACCGCAACCTCCGAACCGCGCTCCCTGCACCCGATGACCACCCGCCGTCGCTCACCGCGTACTCCTTTGCCATCGCCGTTGCGCTCGCCGCGCGCGCAGCGACTTTCGGCGTGCATTTCGGTGCTCGCGTTCGGCGCCCTTTCGGCGTCGTCTGCCCGCGCCGAGGTCTACAAGTGCGCCGGCGACGGGGGACGCCCTGTCTACCAGGAAATGCCGTGTCCGGCCGGCAAGGAACTGCGCAATTTCCAGAACGATCCGCCCGAGATCACCGTGTTGCCGGGATCGGCGATTTCGAGTGGCGCGCCGATTGCGCCGACAAGCGTACGGCCCGGAAAGGACGCCGGCGCGGACAAGTCCGCCAAGGCGCGCGCCGACAAGTCACGGGGCGACCCATCCGAACGGCGGCACCTGCGCAGCGGGATGACGGAAGGGGAAGTGCTGGCGCGCGTCGGCACGCCCGACGTGACCACCGGACAGAGGACCGGCAAACAGCTGCGCTGGACCTGGCTCCCCACGGAGGGCGATGCGGAGACTGTCACCACGGTGACACTCGCCGCGGGCGTCGTCACCAACGTGGAGCGAACGCTCGTCAAGCGATGAGAGCGCTCGTGCAGCGCGTGCGCGAAGCCTCCGTCACCGTTGATCGTCGCATCGTCGGATCGATCGGGCCCGGACTTCTCGTGCTGGCCGGCGTCGCAGGAGACGATCGCGACGACGATCGCGACTGGCTGGCGCGGAAGATCGTCGCGCTGCGCATCTTCGACGACGACGCCGGCACGATGAACCGCTCCGTCGTCGACGCGGGCGGCGGCGTTCTCGCCGTGAGCCAGTTCACGCTGTTCGCGTCAACCAGAAAAGGCGCCCGTCCGTCGTGGTCGGCCGCGGCGCCGCCGGATTCCGCTGCGCCGGCCTTCGGGCGCTTCGTCGCCGCGCTCGCCGCCCTGCTGGGAGGGCCGGTTGCCACCGGAGAATTCGGCGCCGCAATGCAGGTTGCGCTCGTCAACGACGGTCCGGTGACGATCTGGCTCGACTCGCGCGTGCGCGAATAGCGCCGCGACGGCGTCCGGTCGCGCCGCTAGCCCCGATCAACGCTGTAGCGGCCGGGACCGAACGCGAAGACCATCAGCAGGCCGCCGATGATCGCGATGTTCTTCATGAACATCAGCTGGTTTGCGCGAACCGCCGCGTCGGCCATCGCCCAGTAATTGTGGAAATAGATCGAAGCAAAGAACGTGAAGACGGCGACCATCAGCGCGGCCCATCGCGCCTTCCAACCGAGCGCGAGCATCAGCCCGCCGCCGAGCTCGACGGCGACCGCCAGCGCGGCGCCGACTTCCGGTAACGGTAGACCCTTGCTCGCAACGGACGCAACGGTACGCTCGAAACCGCCGATCTTGCCGAAGCCCGCCGGCACGAACAGGGAGGCGAGCAACACACGGCCCACCAGTGACACGACATCCTGCAACTGCGACAAGGCGGCCTCCGAGATCACGGCAGGTCGAAGAGCAATACCTCCGCGGCCTGCGCGCCGTCGAGCGCCACCGTGGGCTCGCCTGCGAGAGTAACGGCGTCACCGGCAGCGAGCGCAATGCCGTTCACGCGTACGCCCCCGCGGGCGACGTGAACGTAGACCCGGCGCCCCGGCACAAGTTCACGGCGTGCCGATTCGGCGCCGTCGAGCAGCGCCGCATGCACCGTGGCGTCCTGATGAATCGTGACCGAGCCGTCGCGCCCGTCGGGCGACGCGATGAGCCGCAGCTGCCCTCGCATTGCCGCCGCCGGGACGTGCTTCTGCTCATAGGACGGGTCAATGCCGGCGCGTGCGGGCTCGATCCAGATCTGCAGGAAATGCACCGGCGTCGTCTTCGACGGATTGAACTCGCTGTGCGTGACGCCGCGCCCGGCGCTCATCCGCTGGACGTCGCCCGGCACGATGATCGAGCCGTTCCCCATGCTGTCCTTGTGGGAAAGCTCGCCCTCCAGCACGTAACTGATGATTTCCATGTTCTGATGGCCATGCGTGCCGAACCCCATCCCGGGCCGGACGCGGTCCTCGTTGATCACGCGCAGCGGGCCGTATCCCATGTGCGCGGGATCGTAGTAGTCGGCAAAGGAAAAGCTGTGCCACGAATCGAGCCAGCCGTGGTCGGCGTGCCCCCGATCCCGGGCTTTGCGAAGCTTGATCATTGCGAATGCCTTTCCGGAGATCACCAGCGCAGCGTGGCGCCGGCGAGAACGATTTGCACCGGCGCGGCGCGCGCGAGACGCACCTGATACCCGGCGTCCACGTCGAACCCGCGCGTGACGGCGGCGATCGCGCCAAACCGCGCGACGGTGAGCCAGGACGCACGCGACGCGTCGGGATTGGCCGCGGTGCCGATCTCCGCGGAGACGCGCCAGGTTTCGCTCAGCGAATACACCGCGGCTGCCGACGCGCCCCACAGATTGCGGCGGTCACCGATCAGCGGATCGTACACGTAGTCGACGTTCGCGGCGAACATCCACGAAGTGGGTGCATACGTCCAGATCAGGATCGCGTGCGGCGATGTCCTGCCGGTGCCGAGCCCGCGATCGGCGTCGCCGGTCGGCACGTCCACGCCGGCGCGCACGCCGAACGACACCGGTCCTTCCTCGTAGAAACGCCACTTGAAATCGAGCCCGGTGTCGCCGATACCCTGCGTCGTGCCGTTGGCCGTGGCACCGCGCACGGACAGCCACGTCGGGCGCGCGATCAGGTCCAGCGTCTCGAATGCCCCATAGGAGAGCTGCGGTCCGAATTCGACGGCCTTCGCACCGCCGTCACGCGCCTGCGCGAATCCCAGCTCGAGTTCCGAGTGGCCCGCTCCCTGTGTCCCGGTGTCTTCGGTGAGCAGAGGATGTGCAGCAAAGGCCGGCGATGCGAGCGCGGCCAACACCAACGCGACGACGGCCCGATCGCTACAACCGATATGCACGCTTCGCAAGCCCGTACGCGAGCTCCGGAGCAAGTTCGAACGCCTCGTCCTCGCCGATCCTGTGCTCGACCGCGAGGGTCGCCAGAAACCGGCAGTCGATCCGGCGCGCGACATCGTGCCGGGCCGGGATCGAGAGGAACGCGCGCGTGTCGTCGTTGAAACCGACGGTGTTGTAGAAGCCCGCGGTCTCGGTGGTCTGCTCGCGAAAGCGCAGCATGCCTTCCGGACTGTCGTAGAACCACCACGACGGTCCGAGCCGAAGGATCGGATAGTGGCCGGCAAGCGGCGCGAGCTCGCGCGAATAGACGGTCTCGTCGAGCGTGAACAGGATCACCGTGAGATTGCGCTCGTTGCCGTAGCGGTCGAGGAGCGGCTTCAATGCGCGCACGTAGTCGGTCCGCGTCGGAATGTCGGCGCCCTTGTCGCGGCCGAAATCGCGATGGATCGCGGGGTTGTGGTTGCGGAAGCTGCCCGGATGGATTTGCATCACCAGCCCGTCATCGATGCTCATTCGCGCCATCTCGGTCAGCATCTGGCCGCGAAACGCCTCCGCCTCGTCGGCCGTCGCGGTGCCGGCCAGCCCGCGGTCGAGGAGCCGCTGACACTCCGCCTCGGCGAAATCGCAGGTTCGGGCGGTCGGGTGCCCGTGGTCGGTCGACGTCGCGCCCAGCGTCTTGAAGAACGCGCGACGGCTGCGATGCGCGGCGAGATAGCCTCGCCACGTCGCCGTGTTCTCACCGGCAATCGCCCCGAGCCGCAGGACGTTGTCGCGGAAGCCGTCGAATTCCGGATCGACGACGGGATCGGGGCGGTAGGCGGTGACTACCCGTCCCTTCCATCCCGATGCGCGAATCTTCGCGTGGTGCGCGAGCGGATCCAGCGGCGATTCGGTCGTCGCCAGCACCTCGATGTTGAATCGCTCGAACAGCGCGCGGGGCCGGAATGCCGGTTTCGCGAGGCAGTCGTTGATGCGATCGAAAGCGCGGTCAGCCGTTTCGGAGGTCAGCCTCAGGTCGATGCCGAAGACGGTCGAGAATGCGTGATCAAGCCACATTCGCGTCGGCGTTCCACGGAACAGGTGGTAGTGCGCGGCGAAGGTCCGCCAGATCTTGCGCGCATCGCGCTCCCCGGGCCTGCCGTCGATTCTGGGTATTCCGAGATCCTCGAGCGGAACGCCCTGGCTGTAGAGCATCCGGAACACGTAGTGATCCGGAGTGATGAGCAGCGCCGACGCATTGGCGAACGGCGTATCGTCGGCGAACCATTGAGGATCCGTGTGCCCGTGCGGGCTCACGATCGGCAGGTCCTTGACGGTCGCGTAAAGCCGGCGTGCGAGACCGCGCGTGGCAGGATCTGCCGGAAACAGCCGGTCGGGATTCAGATCGAGCGAAATGCTTTTCATGGAGTCAGCCTGCGGCGAAGTGTTGAGCGAGCGTCCTGCGAACGCCGTCGCGAAAAAGCGTCTCGACGTTGCGGGTCACGGCGTCGCGGAACGCCGCATCCGCGCAGAGGTCCCCGAAGACCGTTGTCAGATCGAGAAATCCCGCGGCGATTCGCACGGGATCGCCCGGAGCCCTTGCGACGATGCCGGAAAAGGTCGCGGCCAGCGGGTCCGAGACGGCGATCGCACGACCCTGCTCGTCGGTTCCGCTCGCGTAGCGAATCCACCCCGCGACCGCAAGCGCAAGATGGGCAATGGACGCGCTCGCGGCGATCCGGTCGCGCACCGTGCCGAGCAGGCGTTGCGGCAGTTTCTGCGAGCCGTCCATCGCGATCTGCTGCGTACGGTGCGGCAGCGCGGGATTGCGGAAGCGCGTCATCAGTTGCCGGCGATAGGTCGCGAGGTCGATGCCCGGCGGCGCGACGAGTGTCGGGACGATCTCGTCGGCCATCTGGCGCTCGACCAGCTGCGCGAGCTCCGGGTCGGACGACGCCTGCCAGATGAAATCGTGGCCGGCGAGAAAGCCGAGATACGCGAGCGTCGAATGGCTGCCGTTCAGGAGGCGCAGCTTCATCGTCTCGAATGGGACGACGTCGGCGACGATCTGCGCGCCGGCCTCTTCCCACTGCGGCCGCGCGGCACTGAAGCGGTTCTCGATGATCCACTGGCCGAAGGACTCGGCGGTGACCGTCGCCTCGTCGTGCAGGCCCGTGAGGCGTTTCGCGTCGGCCACATCGACGGCCGTTGTCGCGGGCACGATCCGGTCGACCATCGTCGACGGAAAGGCGACCCGGTCGCGGATCCACGCGGCGAGTGCAGGTTCGCGCCGCCCGGCGAACGCACGGACCAGGCGCTCGACCATGTGCCCGTTGTGCGGCAGATTGTCGCAACAGACGAATGTCAGCGGTCCGGCATTTGCCTCCCGGCGCGCCGCAAGCCCCGCGACGAGGAGGCCGATCGCCGATTCCGGCGCGTCCGGATGCGCGAGGTCGTGCCGGATGTCCGGGTGATTCTCGTTGAGCTCCCCGGTCGCCGGATCGTGGCAGTACCCTTTTTCGGTGACCGTCGCGGTCACGACGGTGATCCTCGGATCGGCAAAACGGGCGACGAGCCTCGCTCGCGCCGCACCGGCGAAAATCGTCTCGCGCAGCGCGCCGATGATGCGTGCGCTCGTGCCGTCGCGACTTCGCGTCAGCAGCGTGTAGAGGCCATCCTGAGCCGTCAGCGGCCGGATGGCGCGCGGTGTCTTGAGCGAAACGCCGCAGATGCCCCAGCGCGGATCGGCACCCAGAATGTCGTCGGTGTAGACGGCCTGGTGCGCGCGGTGAAAGGCGCCGAGGCCAAGGTGCAGGATGCCGACAGGCAGATTCGAAGGATCGTACGCCGGTCGCGCAACACCGCCTGGCACGCGCGCCAGCGTGGACAGCGACAGTCGCGCAACCGAATTCGTATCAGGCATGCTGCGGATGTTCCTTCACCCGCGACACGAGCTGGGTCGGATTCACGAAGCGCAGCGCAATCAGCAACCAGACAAGCGTGACCGACATGTAGATCATCGCCATCGCATCGACCGACTGCGGCGCGCGCACGCCGGCGGCGAACACCGCGTAGTAGAGCGCGACCACGAGCGTCTGCGAATCGGGACCCGCCGTCAGGAACGTCAGCTCGAACAGCGCGATGGTACGCACGAGCACCAGCAGCGATGCCGCGAGGATTCCGGGAGCGAGCAGAGGCACCAGCACGTGCCAGAACATCCGCGCCGTGCTCGCGCCGAATACCCGTGCCGCCGATTCCAGGTTGACGTCGATCTGCTCGATGAAGGGCGTCATCACCAGAATCACGAACGGTGCTGCCGGAATGAGATTGGCGAGGATGACGCCCCAGATCGTGCCGGCGAGATGTGCCTGGTAGAGCACCGTCGCCAGCGGAATGCCGTAGGTGATCGGCGGCACCATGAGCGGCAGCAGAAACAGCAGCATCAGCGCACGCTTGCCGCGGAATTCGCGCCGCGCGAGCGTGTAGGCGGCGGGGACGCCGATCAGCAGCGAAAGAAAAACGACGGAAAGCACGACCTGCACGGTGACCCACAGGACGTCGCCCAGCTGGAATTCCTTCCACGCCGCGGTGTACCACGTCGTCGTCCAGCCATCGGGCAGCCACGTGCCCAGCCAGCGCCGGGCAAAGGAGCTCACCGCGACGGCGGCGATCATGAGTCCGATGTTGACGACGAACAACGTCATCAGGCCGAGCAACAACCCCCGCCACGCACGATCGAACCAGGTCCCTGCGGTGGCGTTCATCCTTTGCCTCCCGAGACCGGACCGCGGTAAAAGACGTTGCGCAGGCTCAGGACGGCCGCGACGATGACGAGCTGCACGAAGCCCATGATCATCGCGATCGCGGAGGCGAGCGAATAGTCGTATTGCTCGAAGGCAGCCTCGTACGCCGCGATGGAAATGACGCGCGTCGGTCCGGCCGGCGAGCCCAGCAGGACCGCCGACGGAAACACCGAGAATGCCTGCACGAACGCGAGGCAGAAGCACATCGCGAGCCCCGGCGCCAGCAGCGGCAGGTAGATGTGGCGGAATTGCGCCTTCGGGTCGGCACCCAGCGTGGCCGCCGCACGGGAAAGCACGGGATCGATCCCCGTGACGTAGGACAGGATCAGCAGAAACGCGAACGGAAAGCCGGAGATCACCAGCGAAATGAGCACGCCCCAATAGTTGTGCGTCAGCCGGATCGGTCCTTCATACAGATGGAAAAACTGCAGCGACTGCGACAGCCAGCCCCGCGGACCGAAGTAGATCAGCATGCCCTCGGCAATGAGCACGGTGCCGAGCGTGATCGGCACGACCAGAATCGTCGTGACCCACCGCTGATAGCGCGACTTCACGCGCATCTTGTAGGCGATCGGCAAGCGCGAAGCCGACATTGATGAGCGTTGCCGGCAGCGCCAGCTTCAGCGTGATCCAGATCGTCGGCCACAGATTGTCCGTGGTGAAGAAGTGCGCGTAATTGGCGAACGCCCCGCCCTCCTTCGGCCGGAACGAGAGCGCGAGGCCGTACAGAAAAGGGTAGACGAACAGCAGCAGCATGAATGCCGCGGCGGGAACGACCAGCAGCAGCGCACGATCGAACGGCGTGCGCGCAAGCGTGTCGGGAGTAGCGGCCATCGCGCGGACAGGAGTCAATCAGGCGGATAGACGAGCGCACGCTCGGGCGGCACGTGGACTCGCACCTCGTCGCCGCGGCGGATGCCAACGGCGCCGCGCACGTGCAGCAGCGTCCCGGACGCCGTGACGACGTCGAGCAGCGCGTCGCGGCCGCAATATTCGACGTTGTCGACGCGACCGGCAATCGTATTGCCCGTACGCGGACCCTCGGTCACGACAATCTCTTCCGGGCGAATCGCGACCGCCGCGCGCTTTCCCGAAAGCGGCTGCTTGCGGGTTCCGGTGATTGCAATGTCGGGCCCCACGAGCGCCACGCGCTCTCCGTCGTCGCTCTGAACCTCCAATTCGAGTACGTTGCGGTAGCCCATGAAGCGCGCGACATGCAGATTCGCGGGCTGCCCGTAGACTTCCGGTGGCGCCGCGATCTGCTGGACGACGCCGTCCTTCATGACGACGATCCGGTCGGCGAGCGAAAGCGCCTCGTCCTGGTCGTGCGTGACATAGATCGTCGCGCGGTCGAGCTCGCGGTGGATGCGGCGGATCTCCGCCCGCGTTTCGATGCGCAGCTTGGCGTCCAGATTCGACAGCGGCTCGTCCATCAGGATGAGCGGCGGCTCGATCACGATCGCGCGGGCGATGGCCACCCGTTGCTGCTGGCCGCCGGACAGCTGACCCGGAAGCTTGTCCGCCTGACCCACGAGCTGGACCAGCTTGAGCGCTTTCTCGACGCGCGACGCGATCTCGCTTCCGGGAACATCGCGCAT
Source organism: uncultured beta proteobacterium (assembly GCA_963726765.1). Classification (GTDB taxonomy): domain Bacteria; phylum Pseudomonadota; class Gammaproteobacteria; order Burkholderiales; family Casimicrobiaceae; genus CAIWHR01. The sequence continues at coordinate 57,136 of CAVSDH010000008.1, forward strand.
CCTGAGCCCGAAGCCGATGTTCTTCGCCACGGTCATGTGAGGGAACAGCGCGTAGTTCTGGAACACCATGCCGAAGCCACGCCTTTCGGGCGGAAGCGTGTCGATGCGGGTATCGTCGAGCCGGATGGTGCCGCCCGACAGCTGCATCAGGCCGGCGATGCAGTTCAACGCCGTCGACTTGCCGCAGCCGGACGGCCCCAGCAAGGCGATGAACTCGCCCCGACGCACCGTGAGCGTCAGCTCGTCGAGCGCGTTGAACGCCTTGCCCCCGGCCCCGGCGAAACGACGCGTGACGCGGTCGAGTCTGAGCTCGGAGAAATCGTGCTTCATCATGGATTCACCAACACCGTGTGATTCAGCCGCCCGGCAACGGATTGGCTCCGCAACGCCGAGTTAACCGTCGGCACCGCCGACGGTTCAACTCGACGAGTTGTCCCATCGCGTCGTTGGCGATGGGATAACGCTATTTGGTCTTCTGCGCGCCGACCTGCTGATCCCAGATGCGGAACGCCTCGACCTGGGCTTTCGCTTCGAGCGACTGCGTATGCGGGAATTCCTTCAGCCATCCTTCGTACTCCGGACGCCCGTACTCCTTGATCGCATCCTGGCTTTCCTTCGGCGCCATCGACAGCGGCACGTTCTTCACCGCAGGTCCCGGGTAGAAGTAACCCTTGTCATACGTGTAGGCCTGCGCTTCGGGTGTGAGCATGAAGGCCATGACGTCGAGAACGACCGCCATCTTCTCCGGCGGAACGCCCTTCGGCACGACCATGTAATGCGCATCGTTGATCCAGGTCATGCCCTTCAGCGGCGTCACCTTGAAGTCCTTGGGGACGATGCCCAGCACGCGCGGATTGAGATCCCATCCGGTCATCGTCACGGTCATGTCGCGGGATCCCTCGCCCACTTCCTTCATCACCGCGCCGGTGCCGGTCGGGTAGTACTCGATGCAGCTGTTGAGCTCCTTCAGGTACGCCCAGGTCTTGTCCCACCCGTTGACGGGATCCTTCGGGTTCTTGTCGCCGAGGATGTACGGAAGGCCCATCATGAACGTGCGCCCGGGTCCGGAATTCGCCGGCCGCGCGTAGATCAGCCGGTTCGGATTGGCCTTGCACCACGCGAGAAGCTCCTGCGGGGTCGTCGGCACCTGCTTCACCTTGGCCGGGTTGTACTCGAGCAGCGGTCCCGCGGGCATGAACGCGACGGCGATGCCCTGATCCATCGCAAGCTTCTGCATCTCGGCCGCGGCGGGCTGGTAGTTCGCCATGAGATTGGGGAACTTGCCGGCATGCTCGGGAATGATCTTGACCAGCAGCCCCTGCTCGATGCCGGCCGCCAGGAAATCGGTACCGGTCAGCACGATGTCGATGTCGCTGCGCCCCGCTCCCTGCATCGCCTTGAGCTTGCCGGGCAGCTCGGGAGACGGCGCCTTCGTGAAATTGAACTTCGCCACCATGTTCGGGTTCTTCTTGGCGTAGAGCTCGAAGGCGTCCTGCGTCAGCGCGAGATTGCCCGCGACGTCGACGACGTTGATGGTGACCGGGCTCTTTGGTGCCTGCGCCAACGCTGCGCCAGCCCCAATGAGTCCGACCGACAATACGGCTGCCAAACGCCTCGACGAAGCCGCGACGCGCGGACGATTCCAGCACGGGCTTGTTGCGATTCATGAATTGCCTCCTTGCTTGTAAGTGAAACGGGACTGAACCTGACGGTCGGCTCAACGATTGTATCGCCGACCGGATTGCATCGCATTCATTTGAGCAGCACATACGGGACCCACAGCGAAACGGCAGGGACGTAGGTCACGAACATCAACGCGACGAACATCGCAAGGTAGAACGGCCAGATCGTCTTCACCGTGTCCTCGATCCGGATCTTGCCGATCGAGCAGCCGACAAACAGGCAGGTACCGACCGGCGGCGTGCACAGACCCGTGCCGAGATTGAGCATCATCAGCATGCCGAACTGCACCGGATCCATGCCGATCGACTTGACGACCGGGAGGAAGATCGGCGTGCAGATGAGGATGAGCCCGGCCATGTCCATGATGCAGCCCAGTATCAGCAGGATGACGTTGATGATGAACAGGATCATGTACGGGTTGTCCGTGATGCCGTGCATGAGCGCAATGGTCTTCGCGGGCACCTGGTGCAGCGCAAGGACGTAGCCAAAGGCGCTGGCGGTGCCGATCAGCAGCATCACCATCGCCGTCGTCTTGGTGGCGTTAACGGTCGCCTTCCAGAAATCCGCGGCGGTCATGCTGCGGTAGACGAAGATGGTGACGAGCAGCGCATAGATCGCAGCGACCGCCGCCGATTCGGTCACCGTGAATACGCCGGACAACGTTCCTCCGATGATGATGACGGTCGCGAACAATCCCGGGAAGGCGCCGAGAAAGGTCATCCACACCGAGCGCCAGCCCGGCCACGCCTCCTTCGGATACCCGCGCTTCACCGCGACCAGGTAAGCGGCCGCCATCAGGCACAGCCCGGTCAGGATTCCAGGAACGATTCCGGCCATGAACAACGCCGCAATCGACACGCCGCCGCCCGCGGCAAGCGAGTAGATGATCATGTTGTGCGAAGGCGGGATCAGGATGCCGGTGGTCGACGCGGTGATGGTCACGTTGACCGCGTAGTCGGTGCCGTAGCCTTTCTTCTTCATCAGCGGAATCAGGATCGCGCCCAAGGCGGACGTGTCCGCCACTGCCGACCCGGAAATACCGCCGAACAGCATGCTGGCGAGCACGTTGACCACGCCGAGGCCGCCGCGCACATGACCGACCAACGAGTTGGCGAAGCTCACCAGCCGCTCGGCGATGCCGCCGTAGAGCATGATTTCACCGGCATAGATGAAGAACGGGATCGCGAGCAGCGAGAACACGCCGATGCCGGATGAGATCCGCTGCACTTCGACCATCAGCGGAAGGCCGTCGTAGAGGATCGTCGCCGCTGCCGCGATGCCGAGCGCGAAGGCGATCGGCACGTTGAACGCGATCAGGACGAAGAAGACCCCGAAGAGGATCCAGAGCTCCATGCGCGCGTCAGCTCGCCCTTGTCGCCGAGGTACTCGCGCAGCATCAGCTCGAGCGCGAACAGGACGATGAGGACCCCACCGAACGGGATCGCGAAATACGTCGCGCCCTCTGGGATCTTGATGATCGGCGTGGCGACGTCCCAGGTCTCCTCGACGAGCAGGATGCCGTTCCAGACCAGGACTCCGCCGAACGCGGCGAGGATCGCGCCGACCAGGACCATGATCACCTTGCGCACCGTGGCGGGCAGCATGTCGTTGATGAACGCGATGCCGAGGTGCGACTCCTCGCGCACGCCGACCGCCCCGGCGAGGAACGAGAAATAAAGAACGAGGAGCAGCGTCGTCCGCTCGACCCATTGCGGCGAATCGTTCAGGACATAGCGGCCGAAGACCTGCCAGCCGGTGGCGGCCGTCATGACAATCAGGCCGATCGCAGACAGCCAGAGCGCCCATCGCACCAGCACGTCGTTCAGGCCCGAAAGCCGGTCGAGAAAGGTTTTCATCGTTCCAAACGGTCCGACCCCACGCGATCAACCGCACAAGGCCGGTGAAGGGACAGCAGCGCGCGCCAGCAGCCTCCGTCGCGCACCGCGACGCGGCTGTTAGCGGCGACTAGTTGGACGCCTGGATCTTGGCGACCATGTCCTTCATCTTCGGATCGGTGATGAACTTGTCGTACACCGGTTTCATCGCATCCTGGAACGGCTTCTTGTCGACGATGATGATGTTGGCGCCACCTTTCTCGACGACCGCGCGGGAGGCCGCCTCCTTGTCGTCCCACAGCTTGCGCATGTACGGCACCGACGCTTTGGCGGCTTCGCGCCACATCTGTTGCTCCTGCGGCGTCAACGCGTCGTAGACCTTCTTCGACATCAGCAGCATTTCCGGCGCCATCGAGTGCTCGGTGATCGAGTAATTCGGCGCGACTTCGAAGTGCCGCGACGTGTCGTAGGATGGCCAGTTGTTCTCCGCGCCGTCGACCACACCGGTCTTCAGTGCGGTGTACACCTCGCCGTAGGGCATCGGCGTCGCGTTGGCGCCCATTGCCTGCAGCAGCGCCACCCAAAGGTCGGATTGCTGGACACGAATCTTCATGCCCTTGACGTCGGCGAAAGACTTGATCGGCTTCTTGCCCGTGTACAGCGAGCGCGAACCGGAGTCGTAATACGCGAGAGTCACGTACCCGTATTTCTCGCACGCCTTTCCGATTTCGTCGCCGATCGGGCCGTCGAGCGTCTTGCGCATGTGCTCCTTCGACTTGAACAGGAACGGCATCGTCGGGACCATCGTTTCCGGGCAGATATTGTTCATGGGCGCCACATTGATCCGGACGAGATCGAGCGCGCCGATCTTCACCTGCTCGATCGTGTCCTTTTCGCCGCCGAGCTGGTTGCCGGTGTAGACCTTGATCGTGTCCTTGCCGTTGGTTTTCTTGCTGATGTAGTCGCTCATGAACTTGACGGCCATCACCGTCGGATAATCCTCGGGATGGACGTCAGCGGAGCGATACTCCTTCGCAATTGCCGGGAGGCAGAAGGCGGCCGCGGCCAGCGCCACGGAAATACGGGTCGATTTCGATTGCAGCTGCATGTTGGAACTCCTCCTGGTCATGAAACGCGTTGCGAATCCGGCTTGACTTTGCCGATGCCGGGCGACCGGCGCGTGCCGCCACGCGAACCGGTACCGGGGACGATGGCGTCCCATTTTCTCTGAAACTCGCGCTCGACGCGCGCGAGGTGCCGATGCATCGCCGCGCGCGCCGCGTCGCCGTCGTGCGCGGCCAGCGCCGTGACGATCGCGGCGTGGTCGGACAGCGTCTTCTCGCGCAGCGCCGGCGTATGGAAATGCTCCTCGATCCTCGTCCACAGCTCGCCGCGCCGCTGCTCCCACAACGCGTGCACGACCAGCGCGAACGATCCGTTGCCAGTCGCTTCGGCGATCACGGCGTGGAATTCACGGTCCGCCGCATCACGACGCTCGAAGTCGTCGCCGTGGGTGCGCATGCGGTCGATGGTGTCCCGCAGCGCGGCGATTTCCGACTTGCGAATGCGGCGTGCGGCAAGCGCGGCGATCTCGCCCTCGATCAGCCGCCGCGCCGCCAGGAGCTCGAACGGGCCGATGCCCTCGTCGCCGCCAAAGGCCGCGCCGACCGGATCCTGCCCGGACGACGGCGGGGCCGCGCGGTAGCAGCCGCTGCCGGCGAACGAAGATGCCGGTGCCGACGCGGACCTCGACGCGTCCGGCGATTTCCAGCGAGATGAGCGCTTCGCGCACCGACGTGCGGGAGACGCCGAGCAGCACCGCGAGCTCGCGCTCGGGCGGCAGACGCGAACCTGCCGCGAATTCTCCGCTATCGATGAGCGTGGCGATCTGGCCGGCTATCTGCCGATAGAGCCTGACCGGTTCGACGACCTGCAGCGGCACGCCAGCGCCCCCCTCGTGTCGAGGCGGCGCCCGTCTCTTCGCGGGGCCTGTCCTCTGCGCGCACCGTTGCGACGCACGCCTTTCGTTCGGGAGCCAATGTACGCTGCCACGCAGCGGACGGTCAAGTGGTCCAACCACCGGACCAGCTGCGGCGCCGGGGGACGACCGCTACGTCGCCAGGAAGTCCTCCCGCTGCGGCGTGAACGTATCGAGCAGCCGGCCGGCCCGGCGGCACACGCAGCCGTGCTCGATCCCCGGGCGCTTGTAGAGCGTGTCGCCGGCGTGAACCACCCGCGTCTCGCCGCCGATCGTGAACAGGAACTCGCCCGACAGAACATAGGTGAGCTGCTCGTGCGGATGGGTGTGTAGCGGACCGACGGCGCCTTCCTCGAACTCGACCTCGACCTGCATCAGGCCGCCGCCGTGGGCGAGGATCCGCCGGCGCACACCACCCCCCAGGTCCTCGAAGGGGCAGTCGTCAAGCCGGACGAACATGGTCGTTCTCCGCGAATCGGGCGACGATCGCCAGAGCGCCATGGGCGCGCACGAAGGAAGTCCTCCCGATTATTTCGGCGCCCGGAAATGCCCGGACTTTCCGCCGGACTTTTCGAGCAGCCGGACATGCTCGATGCGCATCGCCCGGTCGGCGGCCTTGCACATGTCGTAAACGACGAGCAATCCGGTCGTGACCGCGGTCAGCGCCTCCATCTCGACGCCGGTACGGTCAAGGGTCTCGGCGGTGACTTCGATCTCGATGGCGCTTGCGCGCGCATCGAAGCTGAAATCGACGGCCAGACGCGTGAGGGGCACCGGATGGCACAGCGGAATCAGGTCTGCCGTGCGTTTCGCCGCCTGGATCGCGGCGACGCGCGCAACACCGAGCACGTCGCCTTTCCGGGCACCGCCGCGCCGGATGAGCGCAAGCGTTTCCGGCAGCATCGTGATCCTGCCGCCGGCGCGCGCGATGCGCCGGGTCACGTCCTTGCCGGCGACGTCGACCATGTGTGCCTGACCGGCCGCGTCGAAATGGGTAAAATGGGCATTCCGTGAGCCCGCTGCCTGCCGCGTGCCGGGCCGCTTGGCCCCGCGCGTCGCGGACGCGGACTTCGTCGTCGTGCCCTCGCTGCGCGCCACGACAGCCTCCTTAGGCGTGAACTTCGGATATCGCCAAGTATCTTAGCATCAGGTCCCGCCTCTTCCGGCCCCGCCGATGTCCCGAATTCCGCCGCTCACCTTGCCAATCCCGTTGCCGCACCGATCGACGACGCGCCGGCTGGTCACTGCCGTCGTCGCGCTCGCTCTTGCGCTGCAGCCGATCGCGCCGGCCACGGTGGCGATTTCGTCGGCCAACGCGCAGTCGCTTCCCGATCTCGGCGACGAATCGCAGGCTCTGTTTTCGCCCGTGCAGGAGCGCAAGCTCGGCGAGTCGGTCGTCCGCCAGATTCGCGCACAGGGCGGCTATCTCGACGACCCCGAGGTCAACGACTACCTGAACGAGCTCGGGCAACGCCTGGTTCTCGCCATTCCGGACAACAAGCAGGACTTCGAGTTTTTCGCGGTGGGCGACCCGTCGATCAACGCCTTCGCGCTGCCGGGCGGCTACGTCGGAGTCAATACGGGGCTCATCCTGCTCACCCAGTCGGAATCCGAGCTCGCATCGGTGCTCGCGCACGAAATAACGCACGTGACGCAGCATCACTTCACGCGCTCGATGGCCGGACAGCAGCGGTCGCTGCTGTACTCGATCGCGGCGCTGGCCATCGCGATCGCCGCCGCGCGCTCGGGATCGTCGTCGGCGGGTCAGGCAACGAACGCCGCGATCGCCTCGGCGCAGGCGCTCTCGATCCAGAGCCAGCTCAATTACACGCGCGAAAACGAGTTCGAGGCCGATCGCATCGGCTTCCAGCGGCTCGACGCCGCCGGCTTCGACGACAACGGAATGGCGAACCTCATGCTGCGCCTGCAGAAGCAATCGCGATTCTCGGAATCCAACACGCCGTCCTACCTGCGCACGCACCCGATCACCTACGAGCGGATCGCCGAAGCGCAGGCCCGCGCGCAGGGAAAGCCGTATCGGCAGGTGCCCGATTCGCTCGACTTCCATCTCGTGCGGGCGCTGCTGAGGAGCTACGCGGGAACGCCACGCGAGGCGGTGCAGTTTTTCGACGAGTCGCTGCGCGAGCGCAAGTACAACAGCGAAGTCGCCGCCCGATACGGACTCGTCGCCTCGCTTCTTCGCAACGAAGACCTCAAGCGGGCCAAAGTCGAGCTTGCGACATTGGAACGGATCGCCCCACCGCATCCGATGGTCGAGGCAATGGCCGGCCACGTGCTGATGGAGGCGGGCGATCTCGATGCGGCGATCAAGCGCTTCGGGTCGGCACTGCAGCGCTACCCGAACAAGCTGCAGCTCGTCTACGACTACCCCGAGGCGCTGCTCCGAGCGAATCGCCCGCTGGAGGCGGCGACCTTTCTCGATCGCGAGCTCCTGCGGTTTCCGGAAAGCGGCCCGCTGCACCGGCTGGCCGCGCGCGCGTACGCCGACCTCGGGAAGAAGATGCAGCAGTTTCGTCACCAGGGCGAGTTCTACGCCTGGCAGGGCGACCTGCGCGGTGCGGTGTTCCAGTTCGAGCAGGCCTCGAAGGCCGGCGACGGCGATTTCTACCAGGCGTCGGTCGTCGAGGCGCGATTGCGCACGCTGCGCCGCGAGCTGGAGGAGCAGCGCGCCAATTCGGACAAATCCGGCTAGCCGACAACGGCCGCCCGGCGACCGACGTTCCGCACTCCGCCCCGACTTTCCCCGAGGACCGCCCACCATGCCAATGCGCGTTGCCGTTGCCGTTCTGCTGTCACTCCCGCTCGCCGCCTTCGCGCAACAGAATCCGCAGCCGTTCTTCAACGTCGTCACCTTCGACGCGAACGCGACAGCGGAAGTCGCCGTGGACACGCTCACCGTGACGCTGTTTACCGAGGAACAGGGCCCCGATCCCGCTCCGCTCGCGGCGCGGGCGAACGCGCGCCTCGAGCAGGCATTGGGCACGGCGAAGTCCGAGCCCGGCGTCGAGGCGCGCTCCGGGTCCTACCAGACGACGCCGGTGTACGACCGCGCGAGCCAGATCACCGGGTGGCGCGTGCGCGCCGAGCTCGTGCTGGAGGGCCGCGATTTCAAGACGGTCAGCGCGCTCGCCGGAAAATTGCAGCCGACGATGAAGATTGCCGGCATGTCGTTTTCGCTGTCGCGTCCGGCACGCGAAAAGGCCGAGGCGGCGCTGCTCGCCGAGGCGCTGCGAAAATTCCAGGCTACGGGCGGAGGCGATCGCCAAGACGCTCGGCTTCCCCGGGTACACGCTGGGCCAGATCGCGGTGCGCAGCGAGGGCCCCCTCGTCCAGCCCGTTGCCTTCCGCGCCATGGCCGTGGCGCAGATGGCCGACGGAGGCGGTCCGCCGCCCCCGATGGAAGGCGGGAAGAACTCGGTGTCGGTCATCGTTTCGGGCTCCGTCGTGCTGGGTCCCGCCAAATAGCCTTCCGCAGGCGCCTCCGCGCCGCGGCGTTTCCCTGACTCGGCTACCGTTCGTCGGGCGCGGCGCGGACCTGTCATTTTCGACAGGTGCGCCGCCCTCGCCGCCGGCGCTAACCTCGCGCAAATTTCCCGCCGTGCGCGGGGACCGCGAGGGAGGCGCCTTGAAAATCCTCGTCATCGACGACCATCCGCTCATCCAGGATGCGCTGGCGCAATTGCTGCCGCAACTGGGCGACGACATCGACGTCCGCAGTGCGACGACGGCCGCCGAGGCGACGGTCATTCTCGACAACGAGCCCGACGTCGCACTCGTGCTCCTCGATCTCGCGTTGCCCGGCACGCGCGGACTCGATCTGCTGGCAGATCTGATGCTGGACTATCCCGGCGTACCGGTGATCGTGCTGTCGGCCACCCACGATCGCGCGACCGTCAACGCCGCACTTGCCGCCGGCGCCCGCGGCTTTATCGCCAAGACCTCCGATGCGCGGGAAATGCTCGAGGCCATCCGCATGGTCCGGGACGGCGGCGACTACCTTACGCCGGACATTACGCTGGTGCCCGACGGCGACGGCGTCCGCATCGCGCCGGGCGCACTCGGACTCACCACGCGGCAGTCAGACGTCCTCAAGCTGCTGGTTCAGGGCAAGCCCAACAAGCTCATCTGTCGCGATCTCAACTTGTCCGAAGGAACCGTAAAGGTGCACGTGAGCGCCATACTCAGGGCACTGCACGTAAGGTCGCGTGCGCAGGCGGTCGCAACGCTCGCGCGCCGCGGCATCAGCGTCGAAACCCTCAACCCCCGTCGTTGACGCGAGCCTCCGATGGCCCTGCAGGCCGCCATCGCTTCGCCGCTGCTCGCCCGTGCGCGCGCCGACCAGGTCGCGACGCTCTATGGCTCGTGGTACCGGACGACGGCGTCCATGACGCTGGGCGCCGCGATCCTCTGCACGGTCCTGTGGGATCGCGAAGACGCCGCCACGATGGCACTGTGGTTCGCCGCGATTCTCGCGAATCAGGCATGGCGGGCCCTGCTCGTGCGCGCCTGGCGTCGCGCGGCGCCCGCCGTCGCCGATGCACCTCGCTGGGGCGCCTATTGGTCGGTCGGATCCACCATCGCCGGAGCGCTTTGGGGGTTCGCGGCCATCGCGATGTACCCCGCGTCGCCCCCGCATCAGGCATTGCTGATCGTGTGCCTGTTCAGCACCGTCCTGGGCGGTCTCAATCTGACGGCCGTGTACAAGCCTTCGTTCTACGGATTCGTATTGGCCGTGCTGTTACCGCTCGTCGTGCGCGTCGCCATCGATGGCGACCAGGTCCATCTCTTCACCGCGGCGATACTGCTCGTGGTGCTCGTCTTCGTGCTGTCGTTCGGCCGCCAGGTGAATGCGCTGCTCACGCAATCGCTCGCGATCCGCTACGAAAACGTCGATCTCATCGACGAACTCACGGCGCAGTCGCGGGCGGCGGATTCGGCGCGCACGGCGGCCGAGACCGCCAATCGCGCAAAGAGCCAGTTTCTCGCCGCCGCGAGCCACGATCTCCGCCAGCCGCTGCACGCGATGGGGCTCTTTTCGGCCGCGCTGTCGGCGAAGGCGCGCGATCCCGAGATGAAGCCGCTGGCTGCGAGCATTCAAGCCTCCGTCGAGGCGCTCGAGGCGCTGTTTGCGCAACTGCTCGACCTGTCGCGGCTAGACGCCGGCGCTTTGCGGCCCGAGCGCGGCGAGGTCCCGCTCGGGCCGCTCTTCCGGCGGCTCGAGGCGGAATTTGCCTCGCAGGCTGCAACGCGCGGGCTCGCGCTGCGCGTCGTCCCGACCGCATCGTGCGTCGACTCGGACCCGGTCCTGCTGGAGCGGATCCTGCGCAATCTCGTCGCCAACGCGCTGCGCTACACGCGGACCGGTGGCATCGTCATCGGCACGCGCCGACGCGGCGCGACGGTGCGCATCGACGTCGTCGACAGCGGCATCGGCATCGCGCCCTGCGACCGCGAGCGAATCTTCGACGAGTTCGTGCAGGTCGGAACCGGCGCCCGCCGGGACGCCGGGCACGGCATGGGACTCGGGCTGGCGATCGTCCGGCGCCTGTGCGCGCTGCTCCTGCATTCGCTTGCGCTCGTGTCGACCCCGGGGCGCGGCTCGCGCTTCTCGGTGACGGCGCCAAGGGTGGTGCGGCGACGCCGTTTCATCGAACGGGTTGATGCAGCACAGGAATCGGGATGCGGAGACATGCCGGCGGCGCGCTTCACGGGCCGACTCGTCGTCATCGTCGACGACGACCCCATGGTCGTCGATGCGATGTGCACGCTTTTCGCGTCATGGGGTAGCCGCGTCGCCGGCGGAGACGACGCCCCCGCGGTGCTGGACGCAATCGGCGCGTCGGTGCCCGATCTGGTCGTCGCCGATCTGCGCCTTGCCAACGGGCGATCGGGGATCGTCGCGATAGCGGACCTGCGCCGCGCGGTCGGACACGTGACCGCCGCATTGATCGTCTCCGGCGACACGGGCGACGCCGCGCGCTCGGAAGCGCACGCGGCCGGCATCACGATGCTGGCGAAGCCCGTCGTCGCGGCCGCGCTGCGCAACGCGGCCGAAGTCGCCATCACCGCGGCACGCCGCGGGACAGCGACTCCGTGTGAAAACGTCAGCCGCCTTGCAGATGCTGCATCATCCTTTGCCGGAACGACTCCGCGTGCGCCATCCGTTTCTGCATCAGATCGCGAACCACTCCCTTCTGCTCCGGCGTAAACGTGGCGTAGAGCTGCAGCCACGCGTCGCGCACTTGATGGCGCAGCGCCGTTCCCTGCTGCTGCACGCCGTCCGCAACGCCCGCGACCGCCGCCAGGTCGGGCTCGGCCTTAGCGAGCTCCGCGGCAAGGGCATCCTTCACCTTCTGGTGGAGGGTGCGACCCGTCTCGCGCGCGGCCTTGGTCTGCGCAACCGCCGCGTCGAATGCCAGTTTCTGCGATGTATTGAGGTTGAGGCTCGACTGCGCGTGGGCGATGAGGTGGCCGAGCATCCCGTCGCCGCCACCTTGTTCCATCATTCCGGCGTGCGGTCCGCCGTGACCATCGGCCGGTTGGGCCATTGCGGCCCCCGCGAACGAACACTGCGAGCGCCGCGGCCGTGACAGCGGCAGCGCGGCGCGGAGAAAAGCGACTTCTCTGGGACCATTGGTTCAACATGATGAATCCTTTCGTGACATTCGGTTCCGATTGAATCGTCGGCGCTTGCATGACATTCGACACCATTGTGGCGCCGTGTTCCCCGCGGGACCGCTTCGATTGCAACCGGACGTTGCGCGGCATCAGCGGCGTTACAATTGGTTACACGTTGCGTCGGTCGCCCGATGCGCATGATCGTCTAATGCTTCATGACCCTTCGCACCACGCCGCCCAAGATTCTCGTCGTCGACGACGACGTCCGGCTGCGCGACTTGCTCTCGCGGTATCTGGCCGAACAGGGATTCGAGGTCTCCGTGCTTGCCGATGCCCGTGACCTCGACAAGAAGCTTCAGCGCGATCCCCCGCACCTCCTCGTTCTCGACCTCATGCTTCCCGGTGAGGACGGGCTCGCCGTCTGCCGCCGTCTGCGCGGTGCCGGCGAAACCGTGCCGATCATCATGCTCACCGCAAAGGGCGAGGATGTCGATCGCATCGTCGGGCTGGAAATGGGCGCCGACGACTATCTGCCGAAACCGTTCAATCCACGCGAGCTCGTCGCCCGCATGCACGCCGTGCTGCGCCGCCAGGGCGAGCGCGCTCCGGGTGCGCCCGCCACCGAGGGCAAGATGGCCTTCGGGCCCTTCGTGCTCGATTTCGCCGCGCGCACGCTCGCCAACGGCCAAGACACGATTCATCTCACCACCGGCGAGTTTTCGCTCGTCAGGGTGTTTGCGCAGCATCCGCGAAAGCCGCTGGCGCGTGAAAAGCTGACGCTGCTCGCGCGCGGCCGCGACCACGACGTGTTCGACCGCGCCATCGACGTGCAGGTCTCGCGTCTGCGGAAGCTGATCGAACCCGATCCCGCGAATCCGCGCTATATCCAGACGGTGTGGGGCTTCGGCTACGTATTCGTGCCGGACGACGGCCCGTCGCCCTCGGCGCCCGAGAGCTGAGCCGGTGACCCTTTATCCTCGCTCGCTGTTCGGGCGGCTCGCGCTGCTTCTGTTCGTCGTCGTTGCGGTCGCGCTGGTGGCGACGATCGGCGTATTTCGCCACGACCGCGCCGCGCTCCTCGTGCGCGCGTTTTCCGACACCAAGATCGCCCAGCTGCAGGCCGTGCGAGCGGCGCTCGAGTCTTCGGACGCAGCCGAACGGCGTGAGACCGTCGGCCGGATCGGCCGCGAATTCGGTGTCCGCATCGTGCCGGAGAGCGAGCGGCCCTTGCTTGGCGCGGGCGCATCGGCGCTGACGCAAATGCCGGAGCTCGAGGCGCGCCTGCGCGAACAGCTCGGGCCGGGCACCGTGGTGCGACCGGCACCGGGGCGCGGCCTCATGTTCGTGCGCGTCGACGCCGCGGGCACCGGTTACTGGATCGGCTTTCCGTTGCCGCCGCAGCCGCAGGTTGCGGACGAGCCCTGGCGCGCAATTGTGTGGAGCCTGACGCTCGCCGTCGTCCTCTTCGTCGCGGCGTTCGGATTCGCCCGCTACCTTGCACGCCCGTTGCGCGACGTCAGCGCGGCCGTCGATCGCGTCGGGCGCGGCGAATCGCCGCCACCCCTTCCTGAAAGCGGCCCGTCGGAGATCGCCAATCTCAATCGGGGCGTCAACCGGATGACGGCAAACCTGCGCCAGCTCGAGCAGGACCGAGCGCTCCTTCTGGCCGGGGTATCGCACGATCTGCGCACGCCACTTGCCCGACTGCGCCTTGGCATCGAGATGGCGGCGCGCGACGAGGCAACTCGAACCGGCATGGTCGCCGACATCGAGGAGATGGACCGGATCGTCGGCCAGTTCCTCGACTTCGCGCGCACCGACCGGGAAGCGGCGCCCGAGCCCCAGGATCCCGGCGCAATCGTCGCGGCGTGTGTCGAGAGGTATGTGCGTGCCGGTCGCGATGTCCGGTATGCGCCGGGAACATTGCCGCAGGTGCCACTGCGGCCGACCGCCTACTCCCGACTCGTGACCAACCTGATCGACAACGCGTTGGCCTACGGTTCTCCTCCGGTCGACGTCACGATGGTGGCCGCCGGTGGACGGCTCGTGCTGGAGGTTGCCGATCGCGGCCCCGGCATCGCGCCCGGTGACGTCGAGCGACTGAAGCAGCCGTTCACGCGTGCATCGGCGGCGCGGACGAATGCGGGCGGCGTCGCGGGCGCAGGACTCGGTCTTGCCATCGTCGACCGCATCGCGCGACTGCACGGCGGGTCGTTCGACTTGCTGTCGCGCGACGGCGGCGGCACCCTTGCCCGCGTCTCGATCCCGTTGGCGACGTAGCCCGGCTCAGCGCGCAAACAGCAGCACGGTCGCAAGCGCGGCGATACCTTCGCCCCGGCCGGCGAAGCCAAGCCGTTCTGTCGTCGTCGCCTTGACGCTCACCTGCGCCGGACTGCAGGCGAGATCCGCCGCGATGTTTGCGCGCATCTGCTGCACGTGCGGCGCAAGCTTGGGCGCCTGCGCTATCACCGTGGTGTCGAGGTTTTCGACCGCAAATCCCTGCGCGCCCGCGAGGCCGGCGACATGGCGCAGCAGCACGCGGCTGTCGGCGCCCTTCCAGCGCGGATCGGTATCGGGAAAATGCGCGCCGATGTCGCCCAGCGCCAGCGCGCCGAGGATCGCGTCGATGATCGCGTGGAGCAGTACGTCCGCATCGGAGTGTCCGTCGAGTCCGCGATCGGCGGGGATCGTCACTCCGCCCAGCACGAGCCGTCGCCCGGCGACCAGCGCGTGCACGTCGAAACCGTTCCCGATGCGGATGGTCACTGCGCACCCTCCTGACTCGCGAGTATCGCCCCCGCAAGCGCAATATCCGAAGGATACGTGACCTTGATGTTCTGGGCACTCCCGCTGACGAGCCGCGGTCGGGCGCAGGCGCCGGTCGCGGCGAGCGCCTCGACGACCTGTGCCTCGTCCGTGGCATCGAGCACTCCCGGTCGCGCAAACGCCGCGCGCAAGATGCCGAAACGAAACATCTGCGGTGTCTGCGCCTGCCAGATGCCTCCGCGCTCCTCGGTGCGCAGCACGCGCCCCGGGTACGCCGGATCTTCGCGCTTGAGCGTGTCCGCCGCGCGGACTGCCAGCAAGCCACCGACCTCGTCACTCGCGAGCTCCGCCGTGAGCCGCAGGACCGCGTCGACGGGAACGCACGGACGTGCCGCGTCGTGCACGAGTATCCAGTCGTCGTCGCCGCACCGCGGGATGAGCGCGGTCAGCGCGTTGGCGACCGTTGCGGCGCGCGTGTCGCCGCCGCAGCGCAGGGTTTCCACGCCGGCGCGCTCACCGATGACGTCATCGTAGTGCGCGTCGTCGGGAGCGAGCGCCACGACAATGGGCAGCGGCGACAGCGCCGCTGCGAGCCGGTCGAGCGTGTGCGCGAGCACCGGGCGCCCCGCGAGCAGCGCGTATTGCTTCGGCGCGGCGCCGCCGAAGCGACGACCGCCTCCCGCCGCGGCGACGAGCGCAACGACACGAGCGCGTTCAGCCAACGTCGCACCCCCGTCCGGCGGCGAATATGCCCGGTCATGCGAGCAGGAGCGAGATCCGCTCCTCGTCGAGCGGGCGGAAGCCGAGCCGCTCATAGAAGCGCCACGCGCCGGTGTTGTCGCGATGACACGCGGAATCGATCCGCATCATGCCGCGCGAGCGCAGATGCGACGCGAGTGCCTCGAGCATCGCGCTTCCGACGCCCTGCCCCTGCCAGCCGTCGCGGATCGTGACGTCGTCAAGTTTCGCGACCATCGTGCCGCGCGACGTCGAGATCGCATGACAGACCACGCACGCCCCGACGGCGCATGGCGCGTCGCTCGCGGCAGGTCGCGCGAGCCACACGAATCCCACCTCGGGATGCGCGAGAAAGAGGTCGAGTGCGCGTGCGAGCGCATCTTTGCCGCCGTCACCGTAGACCGCACTCGATGCGAGATAGTGCGCGTCGCTGCGCAGAAAGGATGCGAGCAGTTCTTCGGCGTCGCCGCGCGTCGTGGCAGTCATCGGCGCGCAGTCGATGGCCACGGTACGGCGACCTGCAGGGCGTGTCGTCAGCATGCCCATCCCCGCGGCCGCGGCGTCATCCGGTCCGTTCCGCGACCAGAAGTTCCAGCGCTGCGCGGATCGCCGGCGGGATCTGCACCGGGCGGTAGGTCGCGCGGTCCACCCAGACGTGGACGAAGTAGCCGGTCGCCGCGGGCTCGTCGTCGCCCTGCGGGAACAGCCCGATCTCGTAGCGGACCGACGAGGTCCCGATCTTGGTCACGCGCAGGCCCGCGTCGATCGTCTCCGGGAACGACAGCGGTTTCCGGTACCGGCACATCGTCTCCGCGACGATGCCGATCGCCGGTCCGCCGACGATGTCGAGGCCGCCGTCGACGATCAGATGCTGGTTCACCACGGTGTCGAAATACGAATAGTAGGTGACGTTGTTGACGTGGCCGTAACTGTCGTTGTCCATCCAGCGGGTGGGAATCGCGAGAAAGCGGCGATAGCCCGCACGCAAACCCGGCGTTTGCGCGACGGTCTTCATCGGACCGCGGGTACCCTGCCTTGCGTCACGCCGGCGTCCGCGGGCCGCCGACCATCCGCGAATCGAGGAGCTCGATCCAGTGGCGCACCTCGACGGCCGCCCCGTCGGCGAGATGCAGCATGCAGCCGATGTTCGCCGACGCGATGACGTCGGGCTTTCCCGACTCGAGCGACGCGAGCTTGTTTGCCTTGAGCGTCTTCGAGATCGCGGGCTGAAGAATCGAGTAGGTGCCCGCCGAACCACAGCACAGGTGCGCATCCGGCACCGGGGTCAGCTCGAGTCCGAGCGCGTGCAGGATCTCCTCGACGCGGCCCTTCAGCTTCATCCCGTGCTGCAACGTGCACGGCGAATGAAAGGCGACCTTGCGCGACCCGACGTCCATCGCCACTTTCGGCGCGATACGCGCCCATTCCGACGCGACCACCTCGACCGTGTCCCGCGCAAGCGCCGAGAGCTTTTTCGCTTTCGCCGCGTAGGCCGAGTCGTGACGCAGCAGATGGCCGTAGTCCTTGACCATGACGCCGCAGCCGCTCGCCGTCACGACGATTGCCTCCGCGCCCTGTTCGACAAGCGGCCACCAGGCGTCGATGTTGCGCCTGACGATCGCGAGTGCGCGCTCCTGGTCGTCGAGGTGATACGGAAGCGCGCCGCAGCACCCGCCGCCGGCAACGCGGACGAGCGAAATTCCGATGCGGTCGAGGACCCGGGCCATCGCGGAATCGATGATCGGAGCGAGCGAGCCCTGAACGCAGCCCGCGGGAGCGATCATCCTGCGCGGATGCTGCGCCTCGGGCCACCGACCGGGCTTCCGGCGGCCGGGAATCGCCGATCGCAGGTCCTTCGGCAGCAGGGGCCTCATCAGGCGCCCTGCGGTAACCGCGGCCCCGAACAGCGGTCCCGACAGCAGCCCGTTGAGGATCGCAAAACGCCCTGCGCGCGCCTTCGGCGATCGCCCGACCTGCCGGTCGACCACGTGCCGGCCGATATCGAGCAGCCGGCCGTACTTGACACCCGAAGGGCACGTCGTCTCGCAGGATCGGCAGGTAAGGCAGCGATCGAGGTGCAGCTGCGTCTTCTCCGTCGCCTTGCCACCTTCCAGCACTTGCTTGATGAGGTAGATGCGCCCGCGCGGGCTGTCCTGCTCGTCCCCCAGCAACTGATACGTGGGACAGGTTGCCGTGCAGAACC
Source organism: uncultured beta proteobacterium (assembly GCA_963726765.1). Lineage (GTDB taxonomy): Bacteria > Pseudomonadota > Gammaproteobacteria > Burkholderiales > Casimicrobiaceae > CAIWHR01. The sequence continues at coordinate 74,978 of CAVSDH010000008.1, forward strand.
CGCAGTGCACGCACGAGCGCAGGATGTCGTCCGCTTCGCGGCCGTCCGGCGTGTCCCTGATGAAATCGGCGAGCGCGGTCTGCATCAGAAGTCCGCGTAAAGGCGGCCGGGATTGAGGACGCCCGCGGGATCGAACGCGGCTTTGAGACGACGATGCAGCCCGAGCAACGTGTCGCCGAGCGGCTGGAAAGCGCCGATGCCCTTGTCGGCTCCGCGAAAGAGCGTCGCGTGTCCCCCGTGTCCGCGCGCCCACTCGCGGACGCGCTTGACGTCGGACCGCACGCTTGCGTGGAGCCAGCGCAGCGCGCCGCCCCATTCGATCAGCTGGTCACCGTTGAGGTCGGTGTAGGGCGCCGTCGGCTTGACGGAAAGTCGCCAGAGCACGGCCCCCGGCGCACCCGCAGCGACGAAAAAGGGCTGCGTCTGCTCACGTACGCTGCGCCAGAACGCGCCACCGCGGTCGTTTCCGGGAAGCGCCGCGCCGCCGATCCTTGCCACCGCCGACTCCACCGCCGACGGCGCGCCGGACAGGCGCACCGCGAGCCGGCCCGCGTGGTAGGCGGTGCCCGTAATCGGCAGCGGCTTGCCGTCCCACTCATTGGTCATCCGGATGGCCTCGTCGGCGGAACATTCGAACACGCGCGTCGTCTCGGCCTTCGGCATCGGCATGCAACGCAGCGAAACCTCCGTGATGACGCCCAGCGTTCCGAGTGCGCCGGTCATCAGGCGCGCGACGTCGAAGCCGGCGACATTCTTCATCACGCGGCCGCCGAACCGGAGGTCGTCGCCCTTGCCGTCGATCACGCGCACGCCGAGCACCAGATCGCGCACGGCGCCGGCGTACGGTCGGCGCGGCCCCGACAGGCCCGACGCCACGAAGCCGCCGATCGTCGCATTCTCGCCAAAGCGCGGCGGCTCGCAGGCGAGCATCTGGCCTTCTTCGCGCATCGTGCGTTCCACATGGGCAAGGCGCGTACCGGCGCGTACCGTGATGACAAGCTCGGTCGGATCGTAATCGACGATGCCATCGCACGTCGTCGTGTCGAGCACGTCTCCTTTCAGTGCCTGCCCATAGAAATCCTTGGTTCCGCCGCCGCGGATGCGCAATGGCGACCTGGCGGCAACTGCGGACCGGATCCGCGCCTGCCAGCCGGCGATGACGTCGTCCGTCATGGCTTTCCGGCTGCCCCGCTGGCAGGACGAGCCCGCGATCTTGTCTCGATAGAGCAATCGCGGCTCGTCTGCGTCGACGATCACGGTTTCGGCCATCGCCGCGGCGTCCCACTCTTGAAGGAACGGATGCGCGAGCAGCGCCCCGAGATAACTCGCCGCGGCACCCTCGGGCATTACGTCGTAGGTGCGAAAACGGAATGCGACCGGCGCGTAGAAGACGTCGGCAAGCGTGAAAGTGCCCATCAGGTACGGTCCGTCCCCGCCGAAGCGCCGGCGCGCCTCCGACCAGATCTCCGCGACACGCGCAATGTCGGCGGCGAGGGCTGGCGACCAGGGCCGCACGTCGACTCGCTCCCGAATGCACATCGTCATGTCGTTGCGCAGATGCGGGAAGCCCGAATGCATCTCGGCGCAGATCGAGCGCGCATGTGCCCGTGCACCGGCGGCGTCGGGCCACATGCCCGCGTGTCTTTCGGCGAGATACTCGGCAATGGCGAGCGAATCCCAGACCACGACGTCGCCGTCGTGCAATGCCGGCACGCGGGCTGTCGGAGAAAACCGCCGCCAATCGGCATTGTAGGTGCCCGACAGCTGAACCATCACCTCGCGAAACGGCGCGCCGGAAAGCCTTGTCGCGAGCCAGCCGCGCAGCGACCAGCTCGAGTAATTCTTGTTGCCGAGGTAGAGCGTGTACATCTCGATCCTCAGGACGGTACGGTCTTGCCCGGATTCAGGATGCCGTGCGGATCGAGTGCCCTCTTGATCGTGCGCATCAGGTCGACGGCTTCCCCGTGCTCGGCGACGAGGGCGCCCAGCTTGTGCACACCGATGCCGTGCTCGCCCGTGCAGGTGCCGCCCATGGCGATGGCGCGCATGGAAACCTGCTCGGCGAGGCGCTCCGCCTTCGCGCGCTGCGCCGGATCGTTCGGGTCGAACAGCACGACGAGATGAAAGTTGCCGTCGCCGACGTGACCGACGATCGGTGCGACGAGGCCGCTCGCCTCGATGTCGGCCTTGGTCTCGAGGATGCAGTCGGCGAGGCGCGAAATCGGCACGCACGCGTCGGTGGCGAATCCCTGCGTGCCAGGAACGAGCGCCATCGCGGCGTAGTAAGCCGCGTGCCGCGCCTTCCACAGGCGCGAACGTTCCTCGGGCTTTGTCGCCCATTCGAACGCGCTGCCGCCGTGCTCCTCGGCGATGGCCTGCATCTGCCCGGCCTGCTCGGCCACCCCGGCTTCGCTGCCGTGGAATTCGAAGAACAGCGTCGGCATTTCCGCGTAGCCCTCGAGCTTCGAATAGCGGATGCAGGCGCGCATCTGGACGTCGTCCAGCAATTCCATGCGCGCGACGGGAATGCCGTGCTGCATCGCCATGATCACCGTGCGGGTCGCGCTTTCGAGGTCGGGGAACTGGCATACGGCGGCGGCCATCGCCTCGGGCACGCCATAGAGCCGCAATTGGATCTCGGTGATGACGCCGAGCGTTCCCTCCGAGCCGACGAAGAGGCGGGTGAGGTCGTAGCCCGCACTCGACTTCCGCGCGCGGCCGCCGGTGCGGATCACGCGCCCGTCGCTCGTGACGACCGTCAGGCCGAGCACGTTCTCGCGCATCGTCCCGTAGCGCACGGCATTCGTCCCCGACGCGCGCGTCGCGGCCATGCCGCCGATCGTCGCATTGGCGCCCGGGTCGATCGGGAAGAAGAGCCCGGTGCCCTTGAGCTCCGCATTGACCTGCTCGCGCGTAACACCCGCCTGCACGCGGCAGTCGAGATCCTCGACGTTGATCTCGAGCACCCTGGCCATCTGCGACAGGTCGAGGCATACGCCTCCGGAAAGCGCCGCGACATGCCCTTCGAGCGACGTGCCCACGCCAAACGCGATCACCGGCACGCGCGCCGCGTAGCACAGCCGGACGATCGCCGCGACCTCGTCGTTGGTTTTCGGAAACACGACCACATCGGGCAGCGCGGCATCCGCCAGTCCCTCGCCGTGACCGTGTCCTTCGCGAATGGCCTGCGTCGTCACCGCGCGCTCGCCGTAGTCGGCGGACAGCCGCGTGACGAGATCCGCGACGTCGCGCGCGTCGGGTCGCGCGGGCCGAATCTGGGCGGGTGGGGTCATCGTCTTCCTCAGAAGCGGGGAATGTCGGGGTGCGGCAGCTTGCCGTGATGGACGTGCATCTTGCCGAATTCGGCGCAGCGGTGCAGCGTGGGCACGCCCTTGCCGGGATTCAGCAGCGTGTTTGCGTCGAATGCCGCCTTGATCGCGAGGAACCGCTCGAGCTCGCCGGGGCTGAACTGGACGCACATCTGCGGCAGTTTCTCGACGCCGACGCCGTGCTCGCCGGTGATCGTGCCGCCGACCTCGATGCACAGCTCGAGGATCGCCGCGCCGAACGCCTCGGTGCGCGCCACTTCGCCTTCGACGTTCGCGTCGTACAGGATCAGCGGGTGCAGGTTGCCGTCGCCCGCGTGGAACACGTTCGCGCAGCGAAGCCCGTACTCCTTCGACAGCTCCTCGACACGCGCCAGCACCTGCGAGAGCGCCTTGCGCGGAATGGTACCGTCGATGCAGTAGTAATCCGGCGTGATACGGCCGATCGCGGGAAACGCCGCCTTCCGTCCCGACCAGAACAGAAGGCGTTGCGCTTCGTCCCTGGAGACGCGAACCTCGGTTGCGCCGGCCTCGGTGAGAACGCGGCGGATTTCCGCCATTTCGGCGGCGACTTCTTCCGGCGTGCCATCCGCTTCCACCAGCAGCACGGCCTTGGCATCGAGCGGATAGTTCGCGTGGACGAATTCCTCGACGGCCCTCGTCGCGGCCTGATCCATCAGTTCGAGCCCCGCGGGCACGATGCCGGCGGCGATGATCGCCGACACCGCCGCGCCCGCCGCGACGACGTCGTCGAACGCCGCCAGCGCCACCTGCGCCTGCTGCGGCTTGGGCGTCAGCTTGACCGTGACCTCGGTGATGACCGCGAGCAATCCTTCCGAGCCGTTGATGAGCGCGAGCAAATCGTATCCGGGGCCATCGAGCGCGTCGCCGCCGAATTCGACGACCTCACCGGTGATGAGGACCGCGCGCACGCGGCGCACGTTGTGGACCGTGAGTCCGTACTTGAGGCAATGGACACCGCCGGCGTTCTCGGCGACGTTGCCGCCGATCGTGCACGCGATCTGCGACGACGGGTCCGGCGCGTAGAAGAGGCCGTAGGGCGCGGCCGCTTCCGAGATGGCCAGATTGCGCACCCCCGGCTGCACGACGGCGGTACGTGCGAGCGGATCGATCGCGAGGATCTTCGTGAATTTCGCGAGCGAAAGCACGACGCCGTCGCGGTCGGGCATCGCGCCGCCCGAGAGGCTCGTACCGGCACCGCGCGCGACGACCGGCACCCGCGCCTCGTGGCATCGCTTGAGGACCGCGACCACCTGCGCCTCGGTGGCGGGAATCGCCACCGCAGCGGGAAGCGTGCGATAGATCGTCAGCGCGTCGCATTCGTAGGGGCGCGTTTCCTCCGGCAAGGTCAGCAATGCCGACGGTGGCAGGATGGCCGCGAGCTGAGCGTGGACGGCGGGGTCGAGCATTGCGTCTGGGAAGTCGGGTCGCCGTGCGGCCAGGTCATGACCCGGGCGCTGTGCGCCGATTATTTCACATTGCTCCCCCACAAGGGACGGTCTGCGACCTCCGAGCCGAAATCGTCCACGCCCTCGGGGCGACGGGGGCACGTTCCATCGCCCCTTCCGCCGCTCGTCGGCCAGGCTTAGAATCCGCGGCTCCGGGTCCCGATCGACAAGTGACGGCGCCCTCCACCCTGTCCGGAGTTCCCGATGCCCCTGGTCCGTACCCTTGCCACGCTGGCCGCTTCCGCGGCGCTCGCCTTGCTGGCGCTTGCCGCTCAACCGGTCGCGGCGCAGACGACGCTCAAGATGAACATCTCCGTGGCGCAGAATTCCCACTACGGCGTCGCGATCGACACGTTTGCGCGCGAGGTCGAAAAGCGCACCGGCGGACGCTATCGCGTCCAGAATTTCTATTCCGGCGCGCTGGGCGCCGAGCGGGAATCGGTCGAGGGCATTCAACTGGGCACGCTCGATCTGACCCTCACGTCGACAGGGCCGATACCGAATTTCGTCCCCGACGTTGCGATCCTCGACATTCCGTTCCTGTTTCGCGACTACGCGCAGGCGCGCGCCGTGCTCGACGGCCCGATCGGACAGGACATGCTGCAGAAATTCCCGCCGAAAGGCATCGTGGCGCTCGCGTGGGCCGAGAACGGCTTTCGCCACATGACGAACAGCAAGCGCGCCGTCAACCTGCCCGACGATCTCAAGGGCCTCAAGATGCGAACGATGGAGAACCCCATCCACATCCAGGCGTACAAGCAGTTCGGCATCCTGCCGACGCCGATGGCGTTCACCGAGGTCTACACCGCGCTTCAGCAGGGCACGGTGGACGGCCAGGAGAATCCGCTGTCGGTCATCACGTCGGCGAAGCTCGACCAGGTGCAGAAAAACCTGACGTTGACGGGCCACGTGTATTCGCCGGCGCTCATCCTGATGAACAAGGCGCAGTGGGACAAGCTCTCCCCGCAGGACAAGCAGGCGTTTCTCGAATCCGCGAAGGAGGCCGTCAAGGCGAATCGCGCCCGGATCGACGAGGACGAGGCGAAGGCCGTCGCGGACCTCCGTGCGAAGGGGATGCTGATCGTGGAGACCGTCGACAAGTCGAAATTCCAGGCCGTGCTGACGCCGGTCTACGCCGACTTCGGCAAGCGCTTCGGCCAGGAGAACATCGACCGCATCAAGAATTACAAATGAGGCCTGCCGAGGAGCGGTTCGGGGCCCGGGCCACGGCGCATTCTCAGCGATAACCGAACGCGCCCGGCAGCAGCGTGCTGATCGCCGGGACGAGCGAGAGCAGCGCCAGCACCGCGATCTGCGCCCACAGGAAGGGCCAGAGCTCGCCGACCATCCGCGTCAGCGGCACCCGGGCAACCACGGAGGTCACGAACAGCAGCCCGCCAACCGGCGGCGTGATCATGCCCATCGTGAGGTTTACGATGACGATGATGCCGAATTGCAGATCGTTGATGCCGAGCGCATGCGCAATCGGCGCAAGAATCGGCACCAGCACGACCACGCCGGGCAGCGGCTCGATGAAGATGCCGAAGACGAGCAGCAGCACGTTCACGGCGAGAAGAAATGCAAGCGGCGGCAGGTCCGCGGCGACGATCAGCGCCGTCATCTGCTGCGGAATGCGCGACACGGTGAGCACCCAGGCGAACGCCGCCGACATCGCGACGATGATGAGCACCGATGCGGTCATCAGCGCCGAACGGGCGAGGATCGACGGCAGCGACCGCCATTCGAGCGAACGGTAGATCCAGCGCCCTGCGGCGAGCGCGTAGAACACGGCGACGACACTCGCTTCGGTGGGCGTGAAGGCGCCGGACGCTATCCCGCCCAGGATCAGCACCGGCAGAACGAGAGCCGGCAGCGCGCGCCAGGTGTTGCGCACGTAGTCGCGAAGGGCCAGATCCTCGGCGATGCCGCGATAGTTGCGCCGGCTCGAGATGGCGTGATTGATCGCGGCCATCGCGATCGCGATCACGATGCCGGGAACCACACCGGCGATCATGAGTCCGACGAGGTTGATATCGGGATACGCGAGCGCGTAGATGATCATCGTAATCGACGGCGGGATGATCGGGCCCAGGATCGACACCGCGGCCGTGAGCGCGGCGGCGTACTCCGGGTGATAGCCGTCGCTGCGCATCATGCGGATCATGATCGCGCCGGGTCCCGCCGCGTCGGCCAATGCGGATCCGCTGATTCCCGAAAAGAACGTGATCGCCAGGATGTTGGTGTGCCCGAGCCCGCCGCGGAATCGTCCGACGAACTGGGACGCGAATCGCAACAGCACTTCGGACAGCGCGCCGCCGGTCATGAGCTCGGCGGTCAGGATGAAGAACGGCACCGCCATCAGCGCAAACACGTCGATGCCGCTGAAGAGATACTTGGGCAGCGCGATCGGAGGCAGACCACCGATCGTGATCGCCGCCAGGGTCGCTCCGCCGAGCGCGAAGGCGACCGGCACGCCGACGGCGAGCAGAACGATGCAGCCGACGAACAGCGTGGCGATCACATCTTCACCGCGTCCGCCTCGAACTCTTCCGAGGCGTGGAATCGCTTTTCCCGGATGTAGGGCATCGCCATCAGCAGAAGATGGACGATCATCAATCCGAATCCGACCGGCATGGCGAGGTACACCGCCCCGATCGGAATCTCGAGCACAGGCGTGGTCTGACCCCACGTCAGGAGCGCGTAGCGCATGCCCAGCCAGACCATCGCCACGAAGAACGCGAGCATCACGACGAAGATCGTGGCGCGAATGACGGGCGCGGCCCGTGGAAACCGGTCCTGCAGCGTGTCGATGCCTATGTGGGCGCCGTAGCGCAGCACGATGCCCGAGCCCAGGAACGTGAGCCAGATCATCAGGTAGCGCGACACTTCCTCGACCCACAGGATCGAGTGATCCGTCAGAAACCTCAGGGCCACGTTGGCGAACACCATCAGCGCCATCGCCGCGAGGATTGCGATCACGACCCAGCGATTGACGCGGAGCAGCGCACGGTCGAACGTCGTGAACATGGCTTGGCGCGGGTGGAATGTTCGGCGCGCGATTGTGGCATGGAACGACATTTGCCGGTGCGCGACACCTGGCGTTTCGCGGCGGCGGAACCGCAACGAAGTGCGGTCAAGCGTGGCGGGAGCGCTACTCTCGGATCTCCGCGGACGTGGTCGTGCCGGTCCCCGCGGTGTCACCCTCGTCGAGCGCGAGCGCCGCGACCAGCATCGTCTCGGTGGCGCAGAGCACGCGCAGGCGCGCATGCGGAGCGGGAATCGTCCGCGCGAGCGCGACTGCACCGGCGCAGCTGGCGAAGACCGCGATGGCGACGTCGCGCGACGACATGCCCGACACGGCCGGAAACCGGTGCGCGATGCGATGAAGCAGCGCGCCGGTGCGTTCACTGAATGCCGCCTGGAACGCGGGGCCGCCGCGCGCGACCTCCGGCAGCAGCAGCGTCAGCGGGCACGCGTGCGCCAGATCGCGTTCATCGGCCTGGTGCAGGTAGTGGTGGATCAACGCACGCACCCACGTGCGGTCGTCCGAAATCTCCTCGAGCGGCGCCAGGAGGCGATCCATGCTTGCCTCGAGGCCGAAAAGCAGCGTCTCCCGCTCGAGATCGTCCTTGGACCGGAAGTGCGCGTAAAAGCCGCCGACCGTCAATCCGGCTCCCTTCATCACCGCGTCGATGGACGCGGCCTCGGCACCTCGTTCCTTCAGCAGGCGATCCGACGCGGCAAGAATTCGCGCGCGCGTCTGCCCCTTGTGTTCTGACGAATATCGTGCCATGATGTATATAATATTACATATACAATATAAATGCAATTCAGGTAACAAGTCCGTCTTCCTGCAACCTGAGCCCCTAGTGCCTCGGAGGCCCCATGCTGACGCAGAACCCGCCCCATTCCACTCTCACCGAGCCCTTTCTCCTGGCCGACGGTCGGCGTTTGGCGGTCCGCCCGATCACTCCCGCCTCGAAGCCGCTCATTGTCGCCGCCATGACGCGCCTGTCGCCCGAGTCCATCCGGCGTCGCTTCTTCGGGCCACGGCGTGAATTGTCGGATCTCGAGCTTCATCGGCTGACCGCGCTCGACGGTTGGAACCAGTACGGACTGGGTGCCTGCGCACCGGCAAGCGACGGAACGCTCGAGGGGGTGGCCGTCGCGCGGTTCGTACGCACACCGGAAGCGCCCGCCACGGCCGAACTCGCGATCACCGTGGTCGACGCCTATCAGGGCCGCGGCATCGGAAGGGCGCTCGTGTCGAGGCTTGCCGACGCCGCCGTCGTGCGTGGCGTGCGTGAGCTGCACGCGATCGTGCTTCCCGACAACGCCGCGGTCATCGGCCTGCTGCAACGTTTTGCGCCCTGGGCGCGCTGGCTGCGCGACGGCGACAACCTGAAGGCAGTGATATCGCTGCGGGCGGAACCCCTCGTGACGTCGGCGATCGGTTGAGCATTTCAGGCAACTCGGCCTTCGCATCCGTCCAGTCGTGCGCAAGGCAGTTGTCGGCCTCCAGCGGCGATTCGCGATGCTCGATCCCGCGCGCTCGGTTCGGCCGACTGTTCGTGCCGGCAAATTTGATCTTTCGGCTCCGAACGCGCTCCCGCTAGCTCGCTCCAAGTTCGCGCCGTCGCGCGTCCCCTCTCCGCCGCTAAACACATCTCCCGCCGTCGACCTCGAGGCAGGCGCCGGTGATGAATGCGGCCTCGTCGGAGGCGAAGAAGACGGCCGCCGTGGCGATATCCGACGGCTGCGACAACCGTCCCAGCGGAATCGTCGCGATGAACTTCGCACGGATCTCGGGCGTGTCCTGCCCCATGAAATCGGCGAGCATCGCCGTTTCACCCGCCACCGGATTGATGATGTTGACGCGGATGTTGTGCGGCGCGAGCTCCGCCGCCATCGACCTCGACGTCGTGATCGCCGCGCCCTTGCTCCCGTTGTACCAGGTGAGCCCGGGCCGGGGGCGTACGCCGGCCGTCGAGGCGATGGTGATGAAGACGCCGTTGCGCCGTTGGCGAAAATGCGGGACCGCGTGCTTTCGCCGTGAGAAAGAGACTCTTGACGTTGACGCGGTAGATCCGGTCGAACTCTTCCTCGGTCACGTCGAGCATCGACTGGTTGCGATGCGTCGTCCCCGCATTGTTGACCACGATGTCGAGGTCGCCGAAGACGGCCAGCGCCCGGGCGACCACGCGCGCCACGTCGGCGTCCTTCGAGACGTCGCCCGCGCAGAATTCCGCCCTTCCTCCCGCGTCGACGATTTCCCGCGCGACGCGTTCGCCGTTGGCGACCGCGATGTCGTTGACGACGACCTTCGCCCCTTCGGCCGCGAATCGCCGCGCAATGCCCTCGCCGAACCCCGAGCCGGCGCCGGTGACGATCGCGACCTTGCCTTGAAGCTTCATGCTGTCATGCGCCATTGATGAAATGTCTCGAGGCCGAATTCGACGTGCCGCGTCGGGGGCACTCATCCGTGCTGCAACACGACCGTCTTGAGCACGGTGAAGCCGTGAAGCGCCTCGAAGCCTTTTTCGCGGCCGTACCCCGAATGCTTCACGCCGCCGAACGGCAGCTCGACACCACCACCGGCGCCGTAGTTGTTCACGAATACCTGTCCGCTGCGAATCGCGCGCGCCATCCGCAGTTGACGTCCGCCGTCGCGCGTCCAGACACCGCAAACGAGCCCGAAGGGCGTGCCATTGGCGATCCTCTGCGCGTCCGCCTCGTCGTCGAAGGGCATGGCTGCGAGCACGGGCCCGAACACCTCGTCGCAGGCCAGACGCGAATCCGGCGGCACGTCCCGGACAAGGCTAGGCTCGACATAGTAGCCACCCGCGGGTGCATCGGACACGATCGTACCGGTACGCAACGACTGGATGGCCGTCACGCCGCACTTCGGCAAGGAACCCGCGCACGCGCTCCAGCTGGCTCGCCCGGATCAGCGGACCGCAGTCCAGGTCGGCGAACGCCGGTCCGACTTTGAGCGCAGCGAAGCGCGCAGCCAGTTTCTCCAGCAGCTCCTCGTAGCGCGAGCGCTCGACGACGAGCCGGCTGCCTGCCGAACACGTCTGCCCGGCGTTCTGCACGATCGCATTGACGATGACCGGCAATGCAGCTTCGAGATCGGCGTCGGCAAACACGACCTGCGCGCCTTTGCCGCCCAGCTCGAGCGTCACGGGACAGTGCCGCTTTGCCGCTTCGGCCGCCACCCAGGCGCCGGTTGCCGGCGATCCCGTAAACGAAAGGTGATCGACGCCCGGATGGGCGGCGAGCGCGGCGCCCGCTTCGCGTCCGAGCCCGGTGACGATGTTGAGTGCACCGTCAGGCAAGCCGATTTCCGCAGCAAGTTCCGCCACGCGCAACAGCGACAGGCACGCGTCCTCCGCGGGCTTCACGACGCACGCGTTGCCCGCCGCCAGCGCGCCACCGACCGAGCGACCGAAAATCTGCAGCGGATAATTCCACGGGATGATGTGGCCGGTCACGCCGTGCGGCTCGCGCCAGGTCAATACGGTGAAATTTGCCGGATAGGGAAGGGTGTCGCCGGTCAGCTTGTCGCACGCGCCACCGTAGAACTCGAAGTAGCGGGCGCATGCGGTGACGTCGTTCCTTGCCTGCGCGAGGGGCTTGCCGCAGTCGCGTGCCTCGACGAACGCAAGTTCGTCGGCGTGGTCGAGAATGGCGCGACCGAGTCTCGCGAGCAAGCGACCCTTTTCCGCCGGCGCGAGCCTGCTCCAATCGCCATCCGCCGCGCGCCGCGCAGATCGGACCGCCACGTCGATGTCCTGCGCCGTGCCGGAGGCGATGGCGGCGAACGGTCGACCGTCGGACGGATCGATCATCGGCAGCGTCGCACCGGCGATCGCCTCGACCCAGCGGTTGCCGATGAAATGCTGCGCCGGGGTGGTGACCGCCGGCAGCGGATGAGGTGCGTTCATCGGCCGGCCGCCGGCTTGAACTTCCATGCCAGCGTGTATTCGTCGACCCGGGGCACGTAGGTGATGCCGTCGCGAGTCGCCCACAGGTTGACCTGGAAGTGCAGCGGGACGATTCCCGTATCGTTGATTGCGAGTTCCGTTGCGCGCTGGAGATACGCTTCGCGCTTGACGTCGTCGACGGTCTGCAGCGCATCGTCGGTCAGCGCGTCGACCTTCGCGTTCGAGTACCGGCCGCGGTTCGCCGTGCCGTAGCCCTTGTCGCGGCTGTACGTCATCAGCAGTGCCTTCAGCGACGACGACGCTTCGCCGGTGCCGGTGCTCCAGCCCAACAGCATGAAGCTGAACTTGAGGTCGGTCGCCTGGGTGAAGAACGTCGACGACGGCATCGCGACGACCTTGGTGTCGATGCCGACTCTGGCCAGCATCTGCGCGACCGCCTGTGCAATCTTCGCGTCATTGACGTAGCGATTGTTGGGCGCATGGATCGTGAGACCGAACCCGTCCGGATAGCCGGCGTCCGCGAGCAGCCTCTTCGCACCCTCCGGATCATAAGGCTCGACTTTCAGGTTCTTCGTCGCTCCGAACAGGAAATCGGCGACCAGCTGGCCCGAGGGTATCGCCTCTCCTTCCATCACCTTCTCGACGATCGCCGGCCGGTTGATGGCCTTCGAGATCGCCTTGCGCACGCGCGGATCCTTGAGCGGGTTTTTCGCAAGCGGCTTGCCGTCCCTGTCGGTCACGAACGGCGACACGTCGCGGTCGCTGTCCATGTGCAGGTAGATGAGGCGGTCGGCGACCGTGCGAAACGTCGACAGCCGTTTGTCCTTGCGCAGCTGCGCGACATCGGAAGGCGGAACGTTTTCGATGGCCTGCACATCGCCGGACAGCAGCGCGGCGACGCGCGATGCGTCCTGCGGCAGCAGGCGCAGCGTCACCTTCTCCCACGGCGTGGCGCCGCCCCAGTACCCGTCGTTGCGCGCGAGCTCGATCCGGTCCCCTTTCGCATAACGGACCAGCTTGTACGGGCCGGTGCCGATCGCCGCCTTGCCGCTGTTGAAATCGTCCGTCGTCGCCTTCGCCGCCGCTTTGGAAATCATCACGACCTGTGTCATGTCGGAAGGCATCAGCGGGTAGGGCGACGCCGTCCTGAACCGGATCGTATAGGGGTCGACGACGACGACCTCCTTGATCTGCTTCGTGAATGCCGTGAACGGCGATGGACTGTTCGGGACGTTCGGCACGCGCTCGATCGACGCCACCACGTCGGCGGCGGTGAACTCGCTGCCATCGTGGAACTTGACGCCGCGGCGCAGCTTGAATTCCCAGGTCAGCGGGTCGATCGTCTTCCACTCCACGGCGAGACCCGGCTCGAGCTGCGATTTTTCATTCCGCTGAACCAGGTAGCCGAAGAGGTGCGCCGCCACGTTGTTGTTGGGCGTCACGTTGTGATAATGCGGGTCGAGAGCGGTCACGTCCGTGCCGAGGCCGATCGTCAGGTTCGCCGCCGAAGCCGAGTGTGCGGCCACGCCAAGGGCAAGCGAAATGACGGCGGCGGCGAGCGCTCGCGCGACGGGTACTCTGTGCGGCACGCTGGACTCCCCTGAACGCGACGGCGGCCGGGTGCGCGCCTCGCCTTCCGGTGAAGGATAGCGCATATGGAGCGCCGGCCACAGAGGACCCGCGCAACGCGGCCGGCCAGCCCGCGCTTCCCGATTCGTAGCCGTTTGTAACCGCGTCAACCGGCTGTTGCCGCCGCACGTTGACGGCATCGAGACACCAGGAATCCGGCGGCCGCACGGCGGCCCCGGCAGCGTTCTTGCCAAGAAATAGGAGGACCCATGAACCGCATCGTTGCCGCATCCGCTTGTTGGCGCTGTCCTGGCGACGGCCACCCTGTTTGCCCCTGCCGCATCCGCGGGCAACGTTGCCTGGAGCGTTTCGATCGGCGGCCCCGGTTTCGCGATCGGCGCCGGCCAACCGGGATTCGTAGGTGGCGCGTACTGGGGCGGCGGATATCGTGCCGGACCAGGCGTCCATGGATGGAATCGTCCGTGGTACGGGGCCGTCGCTCCCGCACCGATCATCGTGACGCAGCCGGTCTTCGCCCCGGTTGCAGGGCCTTTCCCTATCGTTGCGCCGGTGATTGTCCGGTCGCGACGCGTCTTCGTGCCTGCACCGGTTTTCCGTCCGCGCCCGGTGGTCGTTGGCGCTTACTGGCCACGCTAGGGATCCGACCGAGCGTCGATCGGTCGATCCGCAGTCGCGTTCGATCCGAGAGCGAGTCTCATTCGTTCACAAATTGGCGCAGGTGCGCGATCTGTGCCGATGTGCCAGATCCGCGCGGACACGTTGCCGGATCATTCGAGCTGTAGCGGGTGCGTGAGGCACTCGCCGCCGTTCTGTTCATGCCGGGACCGCACGGAGACTCCTGAGCGCGAGCCGCAGTAGTGCGCGAAGGTCGGCTCCACCCGTTGTGGTCGCTTGCCGGATCGGTCTAGTATCGCGGCAGCAGTCGCTGGACGAAACGCAACGGCGCATTTCCCGCGACCGAATGCGAGAGTTCCATCGATCGCACACGATTGACCGCGCATTGCATCCGCCCGACCCCAACGCACCGGATACTCGCCTCGACCGCCCGCACGATGCGGGGGAAACGCTCGCACTGCCTCAAGCCATGCAGGAGGCAAAAGCAGCCTATGAGCGCGGCGAGTGGGACAAGGCCGAGCGCCTGTGCCGATTGGTGCTGAATGCGGCCGCCGATCACTTTGACGCACTGCATCTTTGCGGGCTGATCGCGGCACGGAAGGGCAATCCGCGCGAGGCGGCGAATCTGCTGTCAAAGGCTGTGTCCATCAATCCGAACCACGCAACCGCCTTCTATCATTACGGCGTTGCGCTGGTGACCTGCAACGCCATGCAGACGCATTGAAGAGCTACGAGCGTGCGCTCGCACTCGAGCCCAACCACGTCAGGGCACACAACAATCGCGGCATCGCTCTCAGTGCCTTGCAACGACTATTCCGAGGCCCTCGAGAGCTACGACCGCGCAATTGCGCTCAAGCCCGACTATGCCCAGGCGCACAACAACCGCGGTGTCGCGCTTGCAGATCTGCGACGCTTTGCAGAGGCTCTCGAGTGCTATGGGCGCGCCATCGCACTCAAACCCGACTTTGCCGAAGCGCACAACAATCGCGGCGTTGCACTCGGCGCCCTGCAGCATCACGCGCGAGGCACTCGGCAGCTATGACATGGCCATTGCGCTCAAGCCCGACTACGCCGAGGCGCACAACAATCGCGGCGTGGCGTCTGGGCAATATGCGGAGGTACACCGAGGCTCTCGACAGCTACGGAAAGGCGCTTGCGCTCAAGCCCGATTATGCCGAAGCGTACAACAATCGCGGCGTCGCGCTTGCCGCCCTCGGGCAGCAGCGCGGACGCGCTGGAGAGCTATGGGCAAGCGCTGAGACTCAAGCCGGATTACGACTTCCTGTACGGCAGGTGGCTGCACGCAAGGATGCGCGTGTGCGACTGGAAGGACATTTCGAAGCAGTTTGTTCAGCTGAATCAGATGATCGAGCGCGGAGAGAAGGCATCTCCACCCTTCCCCGTGATCGCGATGCCGAGCTCCCCCGCGGTCCAGAAACGAGCCGCGGAAATCTGGGTCGAGCACAAGCACCCGCCGCGTCGCGATCTGCCGGCAATCCGCAAGCGGCCCGCTGGTGACCGGATCCACGTCGGATATTTTTCCGCCGACCTGCACGACCACGCCACGTCGCATCTGATCGCCGGACTGTTCGAGGGGCACGATCGATCACGATTCCGGATAACTGCATTCTCGTTCGGGCCGGACACCGGTGATGCGATGAGGAAGAGACTGTCCGCGGGATTGGACAATCTCATCGATGTCCGTGATCGCACCGACATCGACGTCGCAACTCCTCGCACGAGATCTCGGGGTCGACATCGCGGTCGATCTCAAGGGATTTACCCAGCACGCCCGGACCAACATATTCGCGCTTCGCGCAGCGCCCATACAGGTCGGCTTTCTCGGCTATCCGGGCACGATGGGTGCCAGGTACATCGACTATCTCATCGCAGACGGCACGCTCGTTCCCGAGACCCATCGGCAGCACTATGTCGAGGCAATCGCCTACCTGCCCAACAGCTATCAGCCCAACGACGACATGCGTCACATTGCTGAAACGGTTGTTCAGTCGAGCAGATTTGGGATTGGAGGGAGGCCGAATTCGTATTCTGCTGTTTCAACAGCTGCTACAAGATAACGCCGGAAACGTTTGATGCGTGGATGCGCATCCTCGGTCGAGTCGACGGCAGCGTACTCTGGCTTCTCGAAGACAATGCGCTCGCGGCGAACAATCTGAGAAAGGAGGCGGCGCAAAGGGGCGTGAGCCCGGACCGGCTGGTCTTCGCGCCACTCATCGCCGCAGCCCGAACATCTGGCCAGGCATCGCGTTAGCCGATTTGTTTCTCGACACTCTCCCGTGCAATGCGCACACAACGGCCAGCGATGCACTATGGACCGGCTTGCCCGTATTGACTTGTCCTGGCGAGACATTCGCCGGAAGGGTGGCCGCCAGTCTGCTGAACGGCGTGCGTCTGCCCCGAACTGATTGCAGGAACCTCGGAGCAGTACGAGGACATTGCGGTCGGCCTCGCGACCGATCCTCGACGATTGAAGGACATCGGTCGGACCCTTGTCCACAATGTTCGCACTGCCCCTCTGTTCGACATCCGGCTGTTTGCGAGACACCTCGAGGCCGCCTACTCCGCAATGCATCAGCGGTATCTGGGAAGACGCCCCGCCAGGCCACTTGCATGTGCAAGGTTGACGCACAGGTGCGAGTCGATACACGAACACACCCGCGCTGTCTCGCGTGTTTTCCTTTCCATCGCCCCGCCACTGCCGTTTCCCGCCGGTCTAGATCTCGAACGTCGCGCCTTCCAATCCCGGGCGTGACACGGTAGGCCGGCTTTGCACTTGCGATGGCCTCTCCCATCAGCCGGTCGAGTTCGTCGTCCGAATGCCCGGGGTCGTGATGAAACGGCACGAGGTGCCTCACGTCGGAAAGCGTCGCGAAGTCGAGCGTCTGCCTCAACGAGCTGTGTCCCCAGCCGACATGCCCGAGGTATTCCTGCGCGCTGTACTGGCTGTCGTGGATGAGCAGATCCGCATCGGCGGCCAGCGACCCGCCCGACGTCCACGCGCGCGGCAGCGACGGAAACGCACGTGCACCGAGCGCCGGCTCATGGTCCGGCAGGTAGGTCAGCACGCGGCCCTGCGCATCGGCGATGCGGTATCCGACCGTGGGCCCGGGGTGGCAAACGAGTGCCGATGACACCCGGAACTCGCCGATGTCGACCTCGCCGCACGGAACCTCGTGGAGCGTGATCGCGCACGGCAATTCACGCATGCTGACCGGGAAAAGCGGTGGCGACAGGTATCGCATGAGCCGTTCCCGAAGGCTGAGCTTGGTGCTTGCCGGCCCCCAGATGTTCACCTCGACCTCAGATCGGTAAATCGGGTCGAAGAACCCGAGTCCCTGGATGTGATCCATATGCAGATGGGTCAGCAGGATATCGATGCGTCGAACGGTAGCGTCGAGGGTGGTCGCCAGTCGGCGGATGCCCGTCCCCGCGTCCAGCACCAGCAGCGTGCCTTCGCGGCCACGCACGCACACACAGGAAGTGTTGCCTCCGTAGCGGGCCGTCTCCGGGCCGGGCGTGGCGAGCGAGCCGCGCGTGCCCCACAGCGTCACGTTCATTCAGATTTCCCAGAAGATGCTCATCGCGCCGAGAAGGACATCCCTCTCGCCGATGAGCGGGAACGCGGTGACGCGCAGGTGCCGCCACTCGCCTTCCGAGCTGCTGGTCCAGATCTTCTGGGAGATGGGCTGCCGGCCCGCGAGCACACGCATCATCGGCCGACGCTCGGGAGGCAGCGGTTTGCGGTCATCGTCGACGGCGGCAATGCGCGCGGTCCACTCCGCCGCCGACATTTCCCCCGTCTCGTCGAAACGCTGGTTGAATATCGCCTCGGCAGGCTCGTTGAAGTAGATGAGCGCCCCCTTCGCGTCGACCAGGAGGATCGGCGTGGCGATCGAGCTTGCGAGTTGCCGCGCCAGGATGATCTGAATGGACTTGGAGGTCGACATCGCGTTGTCCCCTTCACCCGTCGTTTTCCGCCCGCGGACGTTTTCCAGCATACACCTCGAACGATGTTTGAACAGTCCGGAGAAGCGGCGGCCACGTCGGCCGCGGATCGGCACCGATAACGCCCGCGACGGCATGCAAACGCACCGCGACGCAGCAAGGGTCGAGCCCGTCCGTGCGGCTCGAACGGTGATGCGGGAGCATCGAGGACCCGCCGCCACGGCGCAGGCAAGTCGTCGTCGGATCGCAAGGCAATTCGGGCTACGGTCGACCCGCAAGGATCGTTCGCCGAGGCCGTCCGACGGCCAAGCGAGACTACGTCGTGGGCTTTGGCTTGCGACCGGGTGCCGGCGGAGGGAAATAGCCGGAAGCGCGATACAGGCAGGCGTCGACCGGTTCGCCGTTGTGGAATCGCGTCAATTTGCAGGTGATGACCTCGCCGGTGCCGGTCAGGACCGCAAAGCGCTCTCGCACCTTGGAAAGCGCGACGCCCGTCTCCTCGGCAATCTCCGAATCGAGCCGCTGGCCGTGCTTGCGCAGGCATTGCAGGATATCCATGATGCAAGTCTGCGCCTTCCGGACGCGATTGTCGCCGTCCTTCCGAAAATGTGGCATGCGGGGGCCTCCGTAGCGATGCGGCCAACGGATGCCTGGCCCATTGGTTGGCCGTCCGCGCTGCCGCCCGCACAATTGACAGTGCCCGCGGCGCTGCCTATGCTGCCCGCTCCGACCTCGCGGAATGCGGCAAGCACCGAACCAGCGATGAATGCTCCTGAAACGTTGACGGTCTCGCGTCTCGCATCGGCATCCGCCGCTCCGGAACTCGTCGCCTGGCCATTGATCCGTACTTTGGTCGCGTTCGACACGACAAGCCGCGATTCCAATCTGGCACTGATCGATTGGGTGGCGAACTATCTCGACGCCCATGGCGTCCTGTCGACACTCACCTTCAACGACGACAAGAGCAAGGCGAATCTCTTCGCGACGCTTCCCGCGCGGGACGGCAACGCGACTATCGGCGGCATTGTGCTCTCGGGCCATACGGACGTCGTTCCCGTCGACGGACAGCCCTGGGACACGAATCCGTTCGCGGCGACCCGCATCGGCGACAAGGTTTATGGCCGTGGCGTCACCGACATGAAGAGCTTTTCGGCAACCGGCCTCGCCCTGGTCCCGGAGTTTCTGCGCCGCGGATTGAGGCGTCCCGTGCATTTCGCACTCTCGTACGACGAGGAAGTCGGTTGCATCGGCGTGCGGCGCCTGATCGAGGACCTGGGCCAGCGCGGCATTGCACCGCTCGGCTGCATCGTCGGCGAGCCGACCGGCATGGAACTCGTGGTCGCTCACAAGGGCAAGAAGAGCTGGCGCTGTCGCGTCCGCGGGCACGAGGCGCATTCGTCGCTCACGCCGCTCGGGGTCAATGCGGTGCAGATCGCCTGCGAGATCGTCACCTATCTCACGAACATGGCGCGCGCCTTCCGCGACAACGGCAGGTTCGACGCGAGCTACGACGTCCCGTACACGACCGTCCACACCGGCGTGATCCACGGCGGCACCGCACTCAATATCGTGCCCCGAGACTGCTGGTTCGATTTCGAAGTTCGACACCTGCCGTTCGACGATCCCGACGACCTCTTCGCGGAGGTCCGGTCCTACGCGGAGCGCTTTCTGCCCGAAATGCGCAAGGTCGCCGCCGACTCGCACATCGAATTCGATGCGCTGTCGACGATGCCGGGGTTCGACACGCACGGCGAAAGCGACATCGCGGAGCTCGGACGCGAATGCAATGCCACCGACGGACACGGCAAGGTTTCCTTCGGCACCGAGGCATCGCTGTTCGACGCGGCCGCCATCCCGACGATCATCTGCGGCCCGGGGCACATTGCGCAGGCGCATCAGCCCAACGAGTGGGTAGGCGTGGACCAGCTCGCGCGGTGCGAAGCGTTCATGCGCAGGCTGGCAGACCGCGTCTGCGGCTCATGACGCGCCGCCCTTGATGGATGCACGCCGCGGATTCAATGCTTCCGGCGGCGATCGCGCGGGCGCTCCGGACATCGAGGTCGCGTTTCCCGACCTCGGTCGATGGGCCGCCGGCAATGCGGGCATCCCCTACGTCTGGACCTTTGCGGCGGAGCGGGCGGGTCCCCACGTCCTTCTGCAGGCGCTGACGCACGGCAACGAGGTCTGCGGCGCAATCGCGCTCGACTGGCTGCTCGACACCGGAACGCGGCCCGTGCGCGGGACGCTGACCGTGTGCTTCGCCAACATCGCTGCTTACCGAACCTTCGACCACGCGGAGCCGTTTTCGTCGCGTTGTGTCGACGAGGACTACAACCGGCTATGGACCGAAGAAGTGCTGGACGGTCCCCGCACCAGCACCGACCTCGCCCGTGCACGCGAGCTTCGTCCGCTCTACGACGACGTCGATTATCTTCTCGACCTGCATTCGATGACCGATCCGTGCCCGCCGCTGATGATGGCCGGACGGCAGCGCAAAGGGGTCGAGCTCGCACAGGCGCTCGGCACGCCCGCCCACATCATCGTCGACGGCGGCCACGCAGCGGGAAAGCGGCTCCGCGACTACGCGTTCTTCGACGACCCGGCCGATCCGCGCAACGCTCTGCTCCTCGAATGCGGCCAGCACTGGGAAAGCGCGGCCCCGGACGTCGCGCGGCGCGTGACGCTGCTGTTCCTGCGGCACTTCGGAATGACCGACCCCGCGTTTCTCGAGCGCCATCTCGAGCCGCTGCCGATGCCCGGGCAGAAGGTGATCGAGGTCACCGATGCGATCACGATCACGACGGACGCGTTTGCCTTCGCGATTCCGGTGCACGGACTCCACGTCGTGCCGGAAGCAGGTACGCTGCTCGCGCGCGACGGCGACACGGAGGTTCTCACACCTTACGATCATTGCGTGCTGATCATGCCCACGCGGCGGCCGAGGATGGGCGAGACGGCGGTGCGGCTCGGGCGCTACGTCGGCTGACCGTCGAATCGCCCGTTCACTGCCGCGTCGCCGCTGCAGCCGCGACGGCGCCTTCGGCCGTGCGCACGATGTCCTCGCCAGCGACGGCCGCCCATCGGTCATAAGTGGGTCGCGCGGCGGCGGCAAACGAGGCCCGCCCGGTTGCGGTGAGCCGAAGTGCATTGATGCCGCGCGCCTTCAGCGCAGCGAGCGCGGCGTCCTGCTCGGTGGCGACCATCGCGGCGAGTTGCTTCGAGGCATCCTCGGCGGCATTCCGGACCAGTGCGCGCCGGTCCGCCGTCCACGCGTCCCACACGGCCGGATTTACCGCAAAAACGGCAAGCTCCCCGACCCCCTCCCAGAGAGTCATGTGGTGAAACCCCAGGCTGTCGAGACGCGTCGCGGCAAACGATGCCACCGACCCCTCCTGCGCATCGAGCCCGGCATTGCGAAACAGGTCCACGGCCTCCATGAACGGCAAGGCGAGCGGCAGTGCGCCGAAGCCTGCGTAGAACTCGACCAGGAACGGCGTCGCGGTGATCCGGATCCTGAGTGAACGCAGGTCGTCCGGCACGCGTACCGGCTTCGACTGGATGGCGATCGCGCGGTGGCCCAGCGGGGCCAACGCGAGCGGAACGGCACCGGCGCGCCCGATCGCCGCGCGCAGGCGCTCGCCTATCGCCCCCGTCGTCAGCGCTTCCAGGTCCCTTTGCTCCGGAGCGAGCCATGGCAGCCCGACCACCGCGAGCTCGCTCACCTGTGCCGACCAGTGAAGCGTTGAACCGACCGCAAGATCCGCCGCTCCGTCGCGCAACGCGATGAATTCGCGCTCGGGGTCGCGCTGCGCGAGCGTTGCGCCCGGATGGAGGTCGACAGCGACGGCGCCGCCGCTTCGTTCCGAGATGAGCTTCGCCCAAGCGTCGGCCACCTTGCCGAGCGCGAACGCTGGACCGACGGCGACCGACAGTCTGAGAGCCTTCGATTTGTCGGCATCCTGCGCGAGCGCGACCGTCGGGATGCCGACGACGAGCGCAAGCACGACCAATGACCTCCGACAATCGTGTTGCATGCGGATCATGCTCCGACAAAGTCGATGAATGCGTACGCAGGAGCATACGCGTGGGGGGCCGCGCATGACAATTCAAGACAGTCGCAGGCGTCGTCCGAACGACGAGGCGCCCGCGACAACGGCCGCGCAAACCATCAATGGGGCTGATGCTCGCCTTCTCGCAAAGGCGCATCCCGCCAATATCGGCGGTCGTGCTCGCGCTCGACACGTGGCGCCTGCAAGGGGCTCCGGGCGAACGAGAACGTGAGCGCGCCGTCGTAGTCGGTGCGAAAGGTCCGGATGCCGGCCGCGTCGTAGCGAGCGACGACCGCGGGACGCGGGTGACCGAAGCGGTTGCGGTATCCGGGTGTGTAGACCGCGATTTCCGGCGCGACCGCCTCGATGAACGCGGGCGTCGACGACGTGAGGCTTCCGTGGTGCGGAACGATGAGAACGTCCGCCCTGATCGCGCCCGGATCGCGGCGTACGAGTTCGAGCTCGCCGGCTGCCTCGAGGTCTCCGGTCAGAAGCGCGCTGCCGTGGCCCGAATGTATCCGCACGACGCACGAGAGATCGTTCGGCTTCACGCGCGGCGCGTCGTAGAGCGCCGGCACAGGGTGCAGGATGTCGAAGCGCACGCCGTCCCATTCCCACCACTGCCCTGACGCACAGCGCATCGCCTTGCCGCCGTCACGCGCGCGTTCCGCGAGGATCGCGTTTCCGTCCGGCAAGGACGAGGCGAGCCAGTCGACGGATACCGACTGCAAGATGGAGAGGGCACCACCGCTGTGGTCGGAATCCTGATGGGAGATGATCATGCCGTCGAGGCCGCGGATCCCGGTCGCTCGCAGGAACGGCGCGACGATCCGGCTTCCGGCGTCGGCCGCCTCCGTGAACCGCGGCCCGGTATCGTAGAGCAGCGCGTGCGCGTGGGTTCGGACGACGACGGCGAGGCCCTGACCGACGTCGAGCACGGTCATCGTGAACGTGCCGGAATCCGGCGACGGCGGACGAACGACAAAGAGCGGCACGAACGCAAGGAGACCCAGCGCGCGTCCCGGGACGCCGCGCGGTGCCGCGAGCCAGGCGACGCCACCGGCGGCAACGGCAATTGCCCAGACGGGCGGCGCATGCTGCTGCCAGACCGAGGCCGGGGCGGTCGAAAGCCACTCGAGCGGGATCATCAGCGTCGCGAACGCGGCATGCGCCGTCGCGAACGGCACCGGAGAGGGAACGACGATGCCGATGAGTGCGAGCGGCACGACGACGAAGGTCACTGCCGGAATCGAAATCGCATTCGCAAGCGGCGAAACGAGCGACACCTGCTGGAAGAGCGCAAGCGTCCCCGGGACGAGACCGATCGTCACCAGCGCCTGGGTGCGCGCCGCGGCGCGGAGCGCACGCCGAACGCGATCGAGGCTCGATGCGGACGGCGGGACGGCGAGGCGCCCCGCATGCGCGTAAAGAAGGAGCCCCACGGCACCGAACGAGAGCCAGAAGCCGGGGGCGAATCCGGCCCATGGATCACCGACGAGCACGATGACGAGCGCCCACAGCCAGACGACGGACGCCGTCCCGGGCCGTGCAAGCCACAATCCGACGGCGGCCACGATCAACATCAGCAATGTCCGAACCGCAGGCACTTGTGCGCCTGCAAGCAGGACGTACGTCGTTGCCGCAATCACGCCGGCGATTGCCGCAACCTTGCGCGCCGGCACTCGCCCCGTCAGCTTCGCGCTGCGTCGCGCCAGCAGGTACGCAATACCACCGGCGATGGCCGCGAACACCGTCACGTGCAGGCCGGAGATGCTGATGAGGTGGGTGATGCCCGTGCGGTTGAAGACACGCCACTGGGCCTCCGGGATCGCGCGCTGCTCGCCGATCGTGAGCGCGACGATCACGCCCGCATACCGCTCGTCGCGCAGTGCGTCGACAATGCGATCTCGCACCGACATGCGTGCGCGCTGCACGTAGTCGGACGCGCGGCCGGCAAACGGGGCGAGGCGCGCGTTCGTATCGTCGTTGCGCACATAGCCGGTCGCGCGAAAGCGGTTCTCCAGCAGCCAGGCCTCCACGTCGAATCCATGCGGATTCACCGTGCCGTGCGGACGACGAAGACGCAGGATCAGTCGCCATCGCTCTCCCGCGGCGAGCACCGGAACTTCGTCGGTCTCGCCGCCCTTTCGCCGCTGCGCGTACCACGCGAGTGACAGGCGATCGGGGACCGTCGCTCCGTCGGTCTCGACGCGTTCCACGGCGAACGCGAATCGCGTGCCGAGGTCGGACGCCTGCGGAATGTCGTCGATGACACCGACGACCGCAATGTCGACCCCTTCCCATGCCGGAGGCAGCGAATCCGCAAGTCGGACGTCGGCGCGCAATGCCGCGTAGCCGAAGCCCAGCGCGCCAGCCGCCGCGACAACGAGGCCACGACCGATGAGCGCCGTGCGCATGCTGGACGGACGCCATGCGAAAACGGATGCGCCCGCCACGGCAACCGCTGCCGCAGAAGCGAACCATACGCCGGGCTGCGGCAGCGTCGGCTGCCATTGAAGAAGCACGGCACCGATGGCGAAAGCGGCAAGCGCGAGCGGCAAGGCGGGCATGAATGGCCCGGGCCCGGAAAAAGCAGCGCGTTGCCGGATCCGCCGGCAGGTCCGCGCTCGTGTGAACGATCCGGTTCGCGAGTCGCCGCGACTCTAGCCCGCAGCCGTGCCGCCCGCCATCGAACGTTTGGCGGATACGTGCGCCCGCGGGTCCGGGACGCGCGGCAAGCGTCTCCGACCGTTCTGCCAGCCGTTCAGCAGCGGTTCAGGACGCGCTTTCGTCCATGTAACGCGCGAGCTCGACAAGATTCCCGTCCGGGTCGCGCACGTAAACCGACTCGATCGGGCCAAGCGCGCCGGTGCGAACCACCGGGCCCTCCTCGACCGGAACTCCGCATGCGGCAAGATGCGCGACGATCGCGGCAGCGTTCTCGGCGACGATGAGGCAAAGGTCGGTGGAGCCCGCGGTCGGGTGCGCCGCGATGGCCGCCACGTTTCCGGCGCCGACCCGTGCGACCTGTCCGATCGGATGGAGATTGATTTTCTGGCGACCGAAAGAGAGCGCCTTGCGGCCTTCGCCGAAGGTCACTTCCTTCATGCCCAGCACTTCGGTGTAGAAACGGATCGTCGCCGCGACGTCGCGACAGGTGAGCACCAGGTGATCGATCCGCTGGACGGTCAGCATGGCGCTACGGATTCGCCATCACTGGATCACTTCGTCCGCCCGAGCATTGCCGCGACGGTGGCAACGACGAGGACGTCGGGTCGGTTGCGCTCCATTGTTCCGTCAGCTCGCCGGGCCATAGAATCATCTGCGTGCAGCGGAAGAGCGCGATCGTGCCGCCATCGGCGTGCCTCGTCACGGTCGCATCCCACACCTGCGTCGTGCGGCCGAGATGCGCGGGCTTCGCGACGCAGGTCAGCGAGCCGTCGCGTGCGGTGCCAAGGAAATTGGTCTTGAGCTCGATCGTCGTGAAGTTCTCCGCGCCAACGGGCAAGTGCGCGAGGCAGCCGTAACCGCAGGCGGTATCGGCCAGCGCGACGACCGTCGCCGCATGCAGGTAGCCGTTCGGTGCGAGCAGCTCGGGTCGGATGTCGAGCTCGGCGACGAGCAGCCCCTGCTCGATCGCCATGACACGGTAACCGACGAGCCCGGGCAGGCGTCCGGCGCCCCGCCGCTGCATGACGTCGACAGTAAGTTCAGGACGCAGCGTCATGGCGTTCCCTGTGGCAGAGATGTGCCCGTCGCTCAGGCCGCGCGCTACAACCGCTGTTCGACCCAGCCGGCAACCGATTTCAGCGCCGCCGGCAGTCCCGCAGGATCGGTGCCGCCTGCCTGCGCCATGTCCGGCCGCCCTCCGCCCTTGCCGCCCACCTGCTGCGCGACGTGGTTCACGAGTTCGCCCGCCTTGACTTTCGAGGTGAGATCCGCGGTCACGCCCGCGATCAGCGTCACCTTTCCATCCGCCACCGACGACAGAACGATCGCAGCGCTTCCGAGCTTGTCCTTCAGCTTGTCCATCGTTTCGCGCAGGCCTTTCACGTCGGCGCCGTCCAGGGTGGCCGCGAGCACTTTCGCGCCCTTGACGTCGATCGCGCTGCCTGCGAGATCGTCGCCCGCGCTCGCCGCCGCCTTGGCCTTGATTCTCGCAAGCTCGCGTTCGGCCGCCTTGGCCCCCTCGATCAGCTGCGCGATCTTCGCATCGAGCTCGGCGGCCGGCGCCTTCAGCGCCGCTGCCGCCGCGGCGATCATTGCCTCCTGCGCCTGGACCCACGCGAGCGCGTTGTCGCCGGTGACCGCCTCGACGCGGCGTATTCCCGCCGCGACGCCGCTTTCGCCGACAATCTTGAAGAAGCCGATGTCGCCGGTGCGCGCGACGTGCGTGCCGCCGCACAGCTCGCGCGAGCTGCCGATATCGAGCACGCGGACCTCGTCGCCATACTTTTCGCCGAAGAGCATCATCGCCCCGGATTTCTGCGCCTCGTCGATCGGCATCACGCGCGCCGCCGTCGCCACGTTCGAGAGGACCTCGCGGTTGACGATCTGCTCGACGCGACGGATCTGATCGTCGGTCATCGGCGCGTTATGGGCGAAGTCGAAGCGAGTCTTGTCCGGGTCGACAAGCGAGCCTCTCTGCTGGACGTGCGCCCCGAGGACATCGCGCAGCGCCTTGTGCATGAGGTGCGTCGCCGAGTGGTTGCGCACGGTCCGCGCCCTTGCCGCGTGGTCCACCTGCGCGGCAACGGCGTCGCCGACCTTGAGCTCGCCGGTCTTCACCTCGCCGACGTGACCGAAGACGTCGGCCTGGATCTTCTGCGTGTCCGAGACGGCAAAGAGCGTGAGGCACGCGCCCCCGATCGACAATTCGCCGCGGTCGCCGACCTGGCCGCCCGACTCCGCGTAGAACGGCGTTTCGTCGAGCACCACGACGCCGGTATCGCCGGCCGCGAGCGAAGTCACCGCCGCGCCATCCTTGTAGAGCGCGGTCACGCGACCCTCGTGCGACAGCGTATCGTAGCCGCGAAACGCGGTCTTGCGGCCGGAGTATTCGAGCTGCGCGCCCGCCTTGAACTGGCTGGCCGCACGCGCCCGCTCGCGCTGCGCGGTCATTGCCTTTTCGAACCCGGCCTCGTCGACCTTGACGCTCGCGCTCGCGGCAGACGTCGGCGGTGAGATCGAACGGAAAGCCGAACGTGTCGTAGAGCTGAAACGCGATGTCCCCACGAAGCGTGAGACCAGTAAAAATACTTGGCACTCCCATCGGAGACCTAAGAGGTAGAGGCGTATTCGTTTGAGTTCCCCCGGTCCCTGACGCCTCAGTAGACATGCGAGAAATCGCTTCCTCCAGTATCTTCATGCCGTTCTCGATGGTCTCGCCGAAGCGTTCCTCTTCCTGCTTCAGCACCTGCGCGACGCGAGCCTTGTCGCGGCGCAGCTCGGGATACGCGTCGCCCATCGCACGATCGAGATCGGGAACGAGCTTGTGGAAGAACGGCTGCTTCTGTCCCAGCTGGTAGCCGTGGCGGATCGCGCGCCGGATGATACGCCGCAGCACGTAGCCGCGGCCGTCGCTCGACGGGATGACGCCGTCGACCAGCAGGAACGCGCACGCGCGGATGTGATCGGCGATGACCCGCAGGCTCGGCGAGAGGTAATCCTTCGCCCCCGTCTCGCGCACCGCGGCGCGGACCAGCTCCTGAAACAGGTCGATCTCGTAATTGCTGTGAACGTGCTGCAGCACCGCGGCGAGGCGTTCGAGCCCCATCCCGGTATCGACGCACGGCGCGGGCAGCGGCGTAAGCGCGCCATTCGCGTCGCGATCGAATTGCATGAAAACGAGATTCCAGATCTCGATGTAACGGTCGCCCTCCGATTCGGCCGATCCGGGCGGGCCGCCCCAGACTTCGGGACCATGATCGTAGAAGATCTCGGAGCACGGCCCGCATGGGCCGGTATCGGCCATCTGCCAGAAATTGTCGCTCGCGTACTTGGCGCCCTTGTTGTCGCCGATGCGCACGCAGCGCTCCGGCGGCACTCCGATGTCCTTCGTCCAGAGATCGTAGGCTTCGTCGTCGTCGACGTAGACGGTCGTCCACAGTTTTTCGGGCCGCAGCCCGTACTCCTTCGTCAGAAGGTCCCACGAGAACCGGATCGCGTCGCGCTTGAAGTAGTCGCCGAAGGACCAGTTGCCGAGCATCTCGAAAAACGTGTGGTGGCGCGCGGTATAGCCGACGTTTTCGAGGTCGTTGTGCTTGCCGCCGGCGCGCAGGCAACGCTGCACCGACGTTGCGCGAACGTAGGGTCGCTTCTCGACGCCGAGGAACACGTCCTTGAACTGGACCATGCCCGAGTTCGTGAACAGCAGCGTCGGATCATTGGCAGGGACAAGCGACGAGCTCGGGACGATCGCGTGCCCGCGCTTCTCGAAATATTCGAGGAACCGGCTGCGTATTTCGTTGGCTTTCATGCGAGGGGAAATTCCGTCGGCCGCCGGCGCGCGACGGCGGCCGCTCGGCAAAGCCGTTGATTTTACGCGGGAACAGTCGCAACCGCCACATCGCGGCGTGTCCGCCGTCCGCGGCGGGCGCGCGATTTCGCGAACGCGATCAGCCCGACGGTGGATTGCGGAGCATCCGGAAAATCGCCGACAGCGCAAATCCGCGGCTCTGCAGGAATCGCACCTGTCGCGCCTTGTCGCGATCGTTCGACGGGGGAGCGCCGAACTTCCGCAGCCAAAGCGCAACCATCGCATCGACATCGTCGACCTCGCTCGCGGCGAGCGCGTCCGAGGCGACATCGGCAGCGACTCCCTTTGCCTTCAGCGACGCAGAGATGGCGCGCCGGCTCATGGCGCCGCTCTTCTGCGCGACCAGCGCCGTCGCGAAACGGGCGTCCGACAGATATCCCAGCGCCGCGAGCTCGTCGAGGAGTCCCTCCGCTTCGTCGCGTGCCGCGCCACCGGCAACGAGCTTGTTGCGCAGCTCCGCGCGCGAATATTCGCGGCGCGCGAGCAAGGCCACGGCGCGGGCTTTCAGCGACTTCGGTGGCCGCGCCGTTCCGGACGGGCGGCCCGCAGACATGGCCGTGCGGCTACTCCTCGGGCGGCGGTTCGCCGCGCGCCCGCAGCGCGCCCGGCACCGGCACGCCGACCGTCATGCGGATTCTCGCCTCGATCTCGTCCGCCATTTCGGGGTGCTCGCGCAGGAACTCGCGCGTGTTGTCCTTGCCCTGGCCGATCTTTTCGCCGTTGTACGCGTACCACGCGCCGGACTTGTCGATGATGTTGTTCGCGACGCCGAGCTCGATGATCTCGCCGTGCCGCGAGATGCCCTCGCCATAGAGGATGTCGAAAAGGGCTTCGCGGAACGGCGGCGCGATCTTGTTCTTCACCACCTTGACGCGCGTTTCGTTGCCGACGACTTCCTCGCCTTTCTTGATGGCGCCGATCCGCCGGATGTCGAGACGCACCGATGCATAGAACTTGAGCGCGTTGCCGCCGGTGGTGGTCTCGGGATTGCCGAACATCACGCCGATCTTCATCCGGATCTGGTTGATGAAGATGACGAGCGTGTTCGCACGCTTGATGTTCGCGGTGAGCTTGCGCAGCGCCTGGCTCATGAGGCGCGCCTGCAGGCCCGGAAGCTGGTCGCCCATCTCGCCCTCGATCTCGGCCTTGGGCACGAGCGCCGCGACCGAGTCGATCACGATGACGTCGACGCCGCCCGAGCGGACGAGCATGTCGGCAATCTCGAGACCCTGCTCCCCGGTGTCGGGCTGCGAAATGAGGAGGTCGCCGACATTGACGCCGAGCTTGCCCGCATAGACCGGGTCGAGCGCGTTTTCGGCGTCGATGTAGGCGGCGGTGCCACCGGCCTTCTGTACCTGCGCCACGACCTGCAGCGAAAGGGTCGTCTTGCCCGACGATTCCGGTCCGTAGATCTCGACGACCCGGCCCCGCGGCAAGCCACCGACACCGAGTGCGATGTCGAGTCCGAGCGAGCCGGTCGACACCACCTGCAGGTCGTTCTGGATCTGGGCGTCGCCCATCTTCATGATCGAGCCCTTGCCGAACTGCTTTTCGATCTGCGCAAGCGCGGCGGCGAGGGCCTTGTTTTTCTGGTCGTCCATGGGGGAATCGAGGGGCATGTCAGTAGTCTCCGGAGTATCGCCCGGCGGCCTGACGGCCGGGAAGGCAGGCTTTACACGGGGGCATCATGGCATAGAACGATCGTTCGATGCAAGCCCCCGGATGGCCTAGGTGTGATGCAGGAACCGGCGTCCGGCGGGGCTGTGTCAGCGTTGACCGGCGCGCTCGATAAGGCCGGCCAGCGCCGCCGCCACGGTCACCTCCCGGACCGCAGCCCGGTCACCGGGAATCCGGCGGGAGACGGCATCCACGCCCCCGCCACGGACGCCCCATGCGAGCCAGACGAGCCCCACCGGCTTCTCCGGCGTTCCTCCGCCCGGGCCCGCCACGCCTGTCACCGCCACCACGATGTCCGCACGACTTCGATCGAGCGCACCGGCGGCCATCTCGCGCACCGTCGGTTCGCTCACCGCTCCGTGCCCCGCGAGCGTTTCCGGGCGCACGCCCAGCAGTTCGACCTTGGCCTCGTTCGAATAGGTGACGAATCCGCGGTCGAACCAGCCCGAACTGCCCGCGACGTCGGTGATCGCACCTGCGACGAGGCCGCCCGTGCAGGACTCGGCTGTTGCGACGCGCCAGCCGCGCGCGGCGAGCGCGCGACCGAGGTTGTCGGCAAGATCAATCAACGTTTCCATCGCCTGCGCCCTCCGCACGGTCACCGCGATTCGAATCGGCAGCTATCGGGCGCCGGTTGCTCGCTCGCCTGCCACGTTCACTCGCACTGCCCAGGCGGGCCGCGATAGTGATAGGTGTAGATCGTCGCAAACCCGAACTTGCTGTAGATCGCGAGCGCCGGCGCGTTGTCCGCGCTCACCTGCAGATAGGCCGCGTTCGCGCCATGTTGCCACGCCCAGGAGAGCAGCGATGCGCAGGCGATCGTCGCATGGCCCTTGCCGCGCGCATTTTCCGCCGTGACCACGTCGTACACGCCGGCGAGCCCGCCCTCGACGGCGACCTGTGCCGTGCAGACGACGCGTCCACCCGCGCTGACCGCCACATACCGCTTGCCGAGCGGCGAATTCAGGAGGCGCTCGCGGTGGGCGTCGCGTTGCACCGCCGATGAACCCCGCAGCTCGCCGGTGGCCTCGACGAACGCCTCGACACCGAGAGCGGCAAGGTCGACGTCGTCGGGCACGTCGGGGACCGCAGGCGCCTGGTCGAGTACGACGGCCTGCACCAGCGTTTCCTCGAACGCCACGTAGCCACGCGCCGCGAGCACGGCCTCGAGGTCCGCCGGATGGTGGAATGGCGTCATCCGGAAGAGCGGCGCGAGACCGTGCTGCGCGTAGACCCGCTCGCAGTGCTCGATCTTGTGCGGGAGCGGCAGCGTCGAGCCGAAATGCGCGTTGACGCTCCGCGCGCGCTTGGCCTTTCCCGGCGAAAGCCGCAGCAGCCATCCGTCGAAGAAGAGCTGCCGCTGCGTCTGCAGCGCATTGAGTCCGGCCTCCTCGATGCGGCGCGGATCGACGGCCGGATCGGGAAGGGTCATCCGAACAGGCGTTGCCATATCGCTAACGCGAGCAGTGTGTATCCGGCAGCGAGCAGGTCGTCCAGCATCACACCGGCGCCGTTCTTCATCGCAGCGTCGAGCTGCCGGATCGGCGGCGGCTTGACGATGTCGAACACGCGGAACAGCAGGAACGCAAACGCCAC
Organism: uncultured beta proteobacterium; assembly: GCA_963726765.1. Classification (GTDB taxonomy): domain Bacteria; phylum Pseudomonadota; class Gammaproteobacteria; order Burkholderiales; family Casimicrobiaceae; genus CAIWHR01. The sequence continues at coordinate 106,751 of CAVSDH010000008.1, forward strand.
CTTGACGGCGTCGTCGCCGACGAAATACAGCACGAGCAGAAAGGCGACGACCTCGTCCCAGACGATCGCGCCATGATCCGGAGCGCCGAGATCGCGCCCCGTCACGCTCGACGCCCACACGCCGATCGAAAGCAAGACGACAATGGCCGCGAGGAACAGCGCGTCCGGCAGGTTTGCGCGCAGCGCCATCGCGATCGGAATGGCGACCAGCGTGCCGAAGGTCCCCGGCGCGGCCGGCGCGAGCCCCGCGCCAAAGCCGAGCGCGATGAAGTGCGCCGGATGGTTCAGCAGGAATCGAAGCGTCGGTGCCTTGGATGTCACGTTGACGACGCCGCAAAGTGATCGTACGCGTGCGGCAGCGTCGACAGCGGCACACCGCGCTCGTCGGTTACGACAAGAATCGCCTTCTCCGCAATCGAGCCGATGCGCGTCAGCGGCAGCGACAGCTCCGTCGCGATTTCCGCAATGCGCGGCGCGGCGAGGGGCGGGGCAGTGAACAGAAGCTCGTAGTCGTCGCCGCCGGCAAGCAGGCAGCCGAGCGCAAGCGCGCGCTCCGCGCCACCGAGCTTGGCCGCGAGCGCGCTCGAACGCGGCACCGCGGCGAGCTCGACCGCCGCGCCGACCTTCGATCGCTCGAGGATGTGCGCGAGATCTCCGGTCAGTCCGTCTGAAACGTCGATGGCGGCTGACGCGAGTCCGCGCAACGCGATGCCGAGCGAAACCCGCGGCTGCGGCAGCTCGAGTCGCGCGCGTGCCGCGTCGAGCGCGCCGTCGTCGAGCGTCGTACGGCCGCCGAGGGCCGCGACCGCAAGCGCGGCATCGCCGAGGGCCCCGGAAACGTAGATGTCGTCGCCGGGTCGCGCGCCGTCGCGCCGCAGCGACTCGCCCATGGGGACTTCCCCGAGGATCGTCACGCACAGGTTGCGCGGCCCGCGCGTCGTGTCGCCGCCGACGAGGTCGACGCCATGCGCGTCAGCGAGCACGTAGAAGCCGCGCGCGAACGCCGCAATCCATTCCGGATCGTTGTCCGGCAATGCACCGGCGAGTAACGCCCAACGCGGCGTCGGCGCCCATTGCGGCCAGGTCGGAAAGATTCACGGCAAGCGTCTTGTGCCCGAGCCGTGCGGGGTCCGTGCCACCGAAAAAGTGTCGGCCCTCGACCAGCATGTCGACAGACACCGCGATCTCGCAGCCTGGCGCCGGAACGAGTAGCGCCGCGTCGTCGCCAACGCCGAGCGCGACCGACTTCGATCGCGGCGGACGCGAAAAGAAACGCTCGATCAACTCGAATTCGTTCACGCCTCGATTGTAGAGGCTATCGCGCCGGATTGCGGGTGCGGAATGTCGGTTCGTCACCTGCGCGCATCGCCGATCTCGCGCTGCCATCTCGCGAGCAGCCGTTTCTTCTCGGCAGGCGCGCCGAATCTCGCCGGGTCGACGTCGACGACGCGGGCGCTTGCGTAGCGCGCCGCCTCCGGCCGGACCTGCGCCTCCCGGTTCGCCGGCAGGATGAGATTGCGGGTGCGGTTGGCGAGCTCCTGCGCATTGCGGCCGAGCGCCCAGTCGTAGAAAACGCGCGCGTCGCCGGGATTCGGCCCGCCGGCGACGATGGCCATGCCGCCGAGCGCATCGCCCGTGCCTTCGCACGGAACCGCCACCTCCACCGGAAAGCCCGCGAGCTGCTGGTTGACGAATTCGTGCGCGAAGCTGATGCCGACACCCACTTCGCCCTGCGCGACCGAAGGTCCCTGCGCCGTTCCGGATTGCGTATAGCGGATCACGTTGGAATCGAGGCGCTGGAGATATTCGAACGCGCGGTCTTCGCCATAGAGGGCGACAAGCGTCGCGAGGATCGTGTAGCCCGTACCACTCGTCACCGGATTGGCGAGCTCGATCTCCTTCCTGTAATCCGGCTTGACGAGATCGGCCCAGCAGCGCGGCGCGACCACCTTGCGCTTCGCGAGGAGTTCCGGATTGGTACCGAAACCGAGCACGATCCGGTAGATCGCGACGGCGCGGTCTCCGGTCTCGCTCGCCTGTCGTTGCGCCCACGGATGGAGTTCCGCGAGCTTCGGCGAGCGATACGGTGCGAACAGACCTTCGGCGGCGCCCTGCAGGAACGCGTCGAACGTGCCGCCGTACCAGAGGTCGGCTTTCGGGTTGTCGCGTTCCGCACGCAGCTGCGCGTAGACCTCGCCGGTGGCCTTGCGCGTCATCGCGACGGCAATGCCCGATTCGCGCGTGAAGGTTTGCGCGGCGAGCTCGCACGCGTCCTGGTCGTGCGTGCAGTAGACGACGAGCGGCCCGGCCATCACGCAGCCAGACCCCGCTGCCAGAGCGATCGCGAAAAGCGCTGCGCCTGAAAACCGCCCTGCCCCGCGTTGCATCAGAGCGCGCCGGCAGCCCGCTCCGCGGCCAGCGCGCGAATCTCGTCGGCGCGCACGTCGGCGGCGACCTTGTCCAGCACGCCGTTGACGAACTTGTGGCCGTCGGTACCACCGTAGGACTTCGCGAGCTCGACCGCCTCGTTGATCACGACCCGGTACGGAATTTCCGGCCGGTGCCGCAATTCCCAGGTGCCGATGACGAGGATTGCGCGCTCGATGGGCGAGAGCCCTGCCGCCGCGCGGTCGAGCCAGGGCGACATGCAATCGATCAGCGCGCCTTCGTCCGTGGTGACGCCCGTCCACAGCAGGTCGAAGTACGCGCGGTCGGCCAGCGCGAAGCCTCCCGCATCGGCGAGCTGGGCGCGGATCGCGGGAAAGGCGTTCCCCGACAGCTGCCTCTGGTAGAGGCCCTGCAGCGCGAACTCGCGGGAGCGGCGACGCGGGTTGGCCCTCATCGCCGTACCAGGCGTCGGCTACAGATCATCGATCGCATCCAGCAGGTTCGCGAGCTCCAGCGACGCCTGCGCCGCCTCGAACCCCTTCGTGTCGGCGCGCGCCTGCGCCTGCTCTTCGGTATCGGTCGTCAGGATGCCGTTGCCGATCGGAATGCCGAACTCGAGCTGCACGCCCGCAACGCCCGCCGCCGACTCGTTGGCGACGATCTCGAAGTGGTAGGTGTCCCCGCGGACGACTGCGCCGAGCGCGACCAGCGCGTCGAAATCTCCGGCCTGCGCGAGCCGCTGCAGCGCGAGCGGCGTTTCGAGGGCTCCGGGCACGGTGACGACGACGACGTCGCGCTCCGCGACGCCGGCCTCCCTCAGCGCGCGCATCGCCCCGGCCAGCAGCTGCGTCGCCGATCGGACGGTTGAAGCGCGACACGACGACGCCTACCCGGCGCCCGTCGCCGGACGGGTTCGAAGGGATCCGCGTCACGTCGGACATGGGAGCTACGGCGCCTGCCGCTGCGCCGGCTGCTCGACGTAACCCGTCACCTCGAGGTCGAAGCCGGTCATGCTGGGCATCTTGCGCGGCTTCGCCATCAGCCGCATCCGGCCGACGTTGAGATCGCGCAGGATCTGGGCGCCGATCCCGTAATTGCGAAGGTCGATCTTCGGCGAGATCGGAGGTTCGGCCGAGATGGCGCGGCGCCGGAGCTCCTGTGCGCTTTCCGGCCGGTGCAGCAGCACGACGACACCGCGCCCGGCCTCGGCAATGGCGGCAAGCGCCGCCTGGATGGTCCACGAATGCGACGTGCTGCCGGTGTCGAGAAGATCCATGACCGACAGCGGCTCGTGCACGCGCACGAGCGTTTCGGTGTCGGGCGAGAGCGGCCCGCGCACGAGCGCGAGGTGCGTCGCGTCGGTCAGCTTGTCGCGGTAGACGACGAGCCTGAACGCACCGTGGTCGGTCGTCAGCGGACGCTCGGCGATCCGCTCGACAAGCCGCTCCGTGCGGCTGCGGTAGATGGATGAGATCCGCGATCGTGCCGATCCGAGGCCGTGCGGCTGCGCGAACGGACGAGGTCCGGGCAGGCGCGCCATCGTGCCGTCGTCCTTCATGATTTCGCAGATCACGCGGCCGACGGATCGAGACCGGCGAGGCGCGCGAGGTCGCATCCGGCCTCGGTGTGCCCGGCGCGCGCCAGCACGCCGCCCGCTTGCGCCATGACCGGAAAGATATGCCCCGGCTGCACCAGATCGTCGGGACTCGCTTCCGGTGCATGGCCGCCATGACCGTGCGCGCGCGGTCGCGCGGCGGAGATGCCTGTCGTCACGCCTTCGGCCGCCTCGATGGAGTACCGTGAAATTGGTGCCGTGCGACGCACGGTTGGCGGCGACCATCAGCGGCAGGCCGCAGCTGCCGGCAGCGCTCCTCGGTCAGCGTCAGCAGATCAGTCCGCGCGCGTGCCGCGCCAGGAAGTTGATGGCTTCGGGCGTGACGCACTCGGCGGCGATCACGAGGTCGCCCTCGTCTTCGCGATCCTCCTCGTCGACGAGAACGACCATGCGGCCGGCCTTGAGGTCGGCGATGATTTCGGTCGTCGTGCTGAGCGTCATGGTCGCGGATGCCGGGCGGCAAAGATGTCATTTTACCTCGCGGCCCGCCGTCCCCGGTGTCGCGCCGCGACCTCGACGGCGAGCACGGACGCCACGGACACGCTTCGCCGCACGCGGAACCACGCCGCGTAGAGCGCGGGCAGGAAGACGAGGGTCAGGACGGTCGCGACGAGAATGCCGCCCATCATCGCCACCGCCATCGGCCCGAAGAAGGCGCTGCGCACGAGCGGGATCATCCCCAGCACCGCCGCCGCGGCCGTCAGCACGATCGGCCTGAACCGGCGCGTGGTCGCTCCGACGATCGCTTCCCAGGTCGCATGCCCCGCCGCGATGTCCTGCTCGATCTGGTCGACGAGGATGATCGAGTTGCGCATGATGATTCCGGACAGCGCGATCGTTCCCAGCATGGCGACGAAGCCGAACGGCAACCCGAACACGAGGAGCCCTGCCGTCACGCCGATCAGCCCCAGCGGCGCCGTCAGCAGCACCATCAGCGTGCGCGAGAAGCTCCTGAGCTGGATCACCAGCAGCGTCACGATGGTGAGCAGCATCAGCGGTACACCCGCGACGATCGACGTCTGGCCGCGCGCGGAGTCCTCGATGGCGCCGCCGATCTCGATCCGGTAGCCCAGCGGGAGCGCGTCGCGCAGCGCGCGGAGCCGCGGATCGATCCGCCGGGTGACATCCGGCCCCTGCGCGTCGCCCAGCACGTCGCCGCGCACGGTGACCGTCGGCAGCCGGTCGCGCCGCCAGATGATGCCGTCCTCCTGCTCGTAGCGGATGTCCGCGATCTGCGTGATCGACACCGCCTTGCCATTGCGCGACGGAAGCGCGAGATCCTTGAGGAACGACAGCTTCGCACGCTCGGCGGGCGCACCGCGCAGGAGCACCTCGATCTGCTTGTCTCGCTCGCGCACGTAGGTCACCGACAGACCGGACACCGAATTGTTGAGGAACGCGGCGAGGTCCTGCGAGGAGAATCCCAGCACCCGCGCCTTGTTCTGGTCGACCACGAGTCGAATCACCTTGGTCGGCTCGTCGGAGTCGAACTGCGCGTTCGCGACCTCGGGATCGGCACGCACGATCGCCATCACCTGCTGCGCGATGGCCCGCACGCGCGCGAGGTCCTCGCCGGACACGCGGAACTGGACGGGAAAACCGACCGGCGGGCCGTTTTCCAGCCGCGACACGCGGCCGCGCAGCGAAGGAAAATCGTCGTTGAAGAGCTGCACCAGCAAGGCGCGCAATCGCTCGCGCTCCTGAACGCTCTTCGCCACTACCACGAACTGGGCAAAGTTGGAGTTCTGCAGCTGCTGATCGAGTGGCAGGTAGAAGCGAGGACTGCCGACGCCGACATACGCGACATAGTTCTCGATGCCGGCCTCGTTGTCGAGAATCGCTTCCATTTTCCTCGCCTCGGACAGCGTCGCCGCAAACGAGCTTCCCTCGGGGAGTCGGAGGTCGACGATCAATTCGGGTCGCGACGACGACGGAAAGAACTGCTGCGGGACGAAGCGGAACGCGAACATTGCCGCCGCGAACACCGCGAGCGTGGCGCCGATGACGATGTACCGGTGGGTCACGCTCCAGTCGACGAGCGCCCGGAAGCGCCGGTAGAACGGCGTGGCATAGACGTGGTCGCCGCCATCGTGCGCCGGAAGATGCGGCGCGGGCTCCGGCAGACCACGCAGCCTCGCCAGCAGCCTCGCCGCAAGCGAGGCCCGGCGCGGCCGGGTGAAATCGGGCAGCATCCGGTAGCCGAGGTAGGGAATCGCGATCACCGCAACGAACCAGGACGCGACGAGCGCAATCGCCGACACTTCGAACAGCGATCGCGTGTACTCGCCGGTGCCGCTCTTCGCCGTGGCGATCGGCAGAAAACCGGCGACCGTCACCAGCGTGCCGGTCAGCATCGGGAACGCGGTGCTCGAGTAGGCGAAGCTCGCGGCACGAAAGCGGTCGAAGCCCTGCTCCAGCTTGATCGCCATCATCTCGACGGCAATGATCGCGTCGTCGACGAGGAGCCCGAGCGAGAGGATCAGCGCGCCGAGGGAGATCTTGTGGAGTCCGATGTCGAAGATGTTCATGAAGACGAACGTCATCGCGAGCACCAGCGGAATCGAAACGGCGACCACGAGCCCCGTGCGCAGACCCAGACTGACGAGGGACACCGCGAGCACGATGGCAACGGCTTCGGCGAGCGCGCGCAGAAATTCGCGCACGGAGCGCGCGACTGCCCGCGGCATGCTGGCGACGTGCCCGATCGCCACGCCGGCCGGCAGCGCGGCCTCGACCTTCGCGAGCCTGGCGTCGAGCGCGTTGCCGAGATCGATGACGTCGCCGCCCTTGACCATCGTGACCCCGATGCCGAGCGCCTCGCGGCCGTGCCAGCGCATCTTCTGCTGCGGCGGATCGACGTAGCCGCGCGAAACTTCCGCGATGTCGCCGAGGCGGAACACGCGGTTGTTCGCGCGGATCGAGATGTCGCGCACCGCCTCCAGCGAATCGAACGCGCCGGTGGGGCGGAGATAGATGCGGTCGGTGGCGGTCTCGAACGCGCCGGCGGCGGCGATCGCATTCTGCGCAGCGAGCGTCTGCACGATCTGCGCGGGCTCCACGCCCAGCAGCGCCAGCCGCGCGTTCGACATCTCGACGTAGATCTTCTCTTCCTGCTCGCCGATGAAGTCGACCTTGGCCACTCCGGGAACGCGCAGCAGCTCGGCGCGGACGCGGTCCCCGAATTCCTTGAGATCACGGTAGCCGAAGCCGTCGCCGGTGATCGCGTAGATATTGGTGTAGGTGTCGCCGAACTCGTCGTTGAAGTACGGTCCCTGGATGCCGGCAGGCAGCGTGTTTCGGATATCGCCGATCTTCTTGCGGACCTGGTACTGCAGGTCGGGAATCGCCGCGGACGGCAGCGAATCCTTGAACGACACGAAGACGAGCGATTCGCCCGGCTTCGAATAACTGCGCACCCATTCGAGCGGGAGTTCCTGCAGCTTGCGCTCGATGCGGTCGGTCACCTGCTGCTCGACGTCGCGCGCCGAGGCTCCGGGCCACGTCGTCTTGACGACCATGACCTTGAACGTGAACGGCGGATCCTCCGACTGGCCGAGCCTCTGGTAGGAGAAGATCCCCGCCAGCGCAAAGACGACGATGAGGTAGAAGACGAGCGTCCGGTGGTGGAGCGCCCATTCGGACAGGTTGAAGCGCGCGCCCGGCAGGCCCGCGGCGGATTCGGGCGGAGTCATCGCGGCGCGCCGACGATCAACCCGGCGCTGCGAGCGACGGCGGCGACGGCCGACCGGCTGCTTCGTAAGGCCGCACCGACTGTCCTTCGTGCAGCTTGTTGGCCCCCGTCGCCACCACCCATTCGCCCGCGGAGAGCCCGGAACCGATCACCACGCCGTCCTCGCGATATTGCGCGATGATCACCGGCCGCAGTTTGACGTTGCCTGCCGCGGGGTCGAACACCCACACGGCGGGTCGTCCGTCGACGGTCTGATACACGGAGGTCGATGGCAGCAGGCTCGCCGACGAGGCTCCGGCCGCAGCGACGACGACATTGGCCGTCATCCCCCATTGCAGCGCGGGCGCCGGATTGGCGACCTGGACGCGCACTGCGAACGTCCGCGTCACCGGATCGACCATCGGCGAGATCTCGCGCACTTGCGCGCGATACGGTCTTCCCGGCTCGGCCACGAGCACGACCGCGATCTCGCGCGCCCGCGCCAGTTCGTTGATTCGACCTTCGGGGACCGCGATCGCAACCTCGCGCTCGGTCTCGCGCGCGTGGCGCATCACGATCTGCGCCGCCGCGACGACCTGGCCAGACTCGGCCGTGACGGCGGTGATCACGCCATCCTCCGGCGCGACCAGCGTCGCGTACGCCGTCTGATTCTGCGTCACGCTGAGGTTGGCCTTCGCCTGTTCCAGCTTCGCGCGGTTCGTGTTCATCGCGTTGCGCTTCGCGTCCACCGCGGAAGCGCTGACGAATTTCTGCTCGAGGAGATTCTGGTAGCGGTCGAACTCGGCCTTGGCGAAGTCGTACTCGTTCTGCGCAGCGACGACCTGGGCCCTCGCCGCCTCCGCCTGCAGGCCGACATCCGCGGGATCGAGCCGCGCAAGCACCTGCCCCTTGCGCACGCGCGCGCCGGCGTCCACCGAACGCTCGACGATCTTGCCGCCGATCCGGAACGCGAGATCGGATTCGTACCGCGGCTTCACTTCGCCGGCGAACACGGAGGTTTCGCCGCCGCTGCCGGCAACGACCTGCGCGAGCACGACGGGACGCGCGGGATCCGCGACGGCTTCGTGTTTCGCGCACCCGGCGGCAACGAGTGCCGCCACCGCAACGACCAGGATCCGCAACATGAGGTTCATCGCATCTTCTCCGGGACCGCGCCGATCATTCCCTGCCACAGCGCGCGCAGCGCGACATCGAGTTCGGAGGGATAGCTCCACGCGAAGACCGGCGACGCGCCGGGAAGGTTCATCGCGCAATGCGTGGCCTCGCCGCCCGCCGACGCGGACATCTGCCAAAGGCCGAGGATGAGGGCGTAGCTGCGGCGAAGCAGCGCGACGCCGCCGGTTGACGGCAGCGTCGGGAAATGACGCTCGAGGCCCGCACCGGCGCGCTCCAGGCGGGCCGCCATCCGCTGCTTGAACGCCGTCGCGGTCTCGACCGGAATGTTGTGCGCCATCAACGCGAAGCAACGCGAGGCAAGCGGCAGGAACAACGGCGGTTCGACGAGGTGCCGGCGCGTCAGCGCGAACATCGCGTCGATGGTCACGGGGGACCCGGCCTCGACCAGCGCGATCACGTCATGGAAAAATCCTTCGATCCGCCGCTCGTGCACTGCGAGCAGGAGTTCTTCCTTGCTCGGGAAGTAGAGATAGACGGTACCTTTGGCGAGGCCGGCATCGTCCGCAACTTCGGCGACGCTGGCAACGCGATCGGGCGAACCGCAGGAGCACCCGCTCGGCGGCGTCGAGAATCGCGTCGTGACGTTCCTGCTTGTCCTCGGCCTGAATGGCGCGCTGGCGTATCACCATCGGGAGCTTTCCCTCTCCGACCCCTTAAATGACTCAGGGTCAATTGACGGAAAGCGTAACTGACCGCCGGTCAGTTGTCAACCCTCTTGGGACTTGCCGAGGAATGACCCGGCCCGGACGTCGGCACGGCGTCAGAAAAGGCTGAGCGTACGGCGGAGGAGCTCGCTCCCCGGATCGCAGTAGTCAGCGACGATCGAGAAGTGATCGCGTCCGGGGATGACCAGCGGGCCGAGGTCGCCGGACGGGCGGTTCGACGGCCACGCATCCCAGAGGATCCGCGTCTGCCGCAGGAATTCGGAAGTCTCGTCGGCACCCACCGCGAGCAGAAGCGGCGCATGGGTCCTTGGCCGCAGATGTATCGGCGACACGCGCGCGGCTTCGGCGTCGTCGAGCTTGAGGTCGGTGTTGTACGAGAACAGCACCAGCGGCGCGAGATCGTGCACGCCCGAGATGGACACCCCCCCGGAGATCGGGTCGTGCGCGAGGCCCGCTGCCGCCCAATCGGTGGCGTAAAGCATGGCAACCAGATGCCCGCCAGCGGAATTCCCGCCGACCACGAGATGCTCCGCGTTGGCGCCGTGGGCGGCGCCTTCGCGCACGAGCCAGGCGACCGCGCGCCGGCATTCGTCGACGATTGCCGCGATGGTGACGTCGGGGCAGAGGTCGTAGTTGACGACCGCCACGGCGATACCCTGCGCAACGAACGGCGCGGCGACGAAGGAAACATCGCTCTTGTCGAGCGCGCGCCAGTATCCGCCATGGATGAACACGAACGTCGCGCGCGCCGGGCCCGCAGGAACGAAGAGGTCGAGCGTTTCCTTGGGTCCGGGGCCATAGCGCAGGTCGAGCCGGGGAGCGAGTCTTGCGCGCGCCTCGGCGGACGTCGACGCGTAGCGCGCGAACCACCGGGGATGGTCCGGCACCGCCGCACGGTTGTTGTAGCCGCGCTCGACGGATTCCGCAGTGAGTGCGGTTCCGGACATCGCGGTCACGGCGATCGGCGGCGCGATGCCGACCGCCAGCGTGCCGAGGCCGTCGATGCCGCCGTCGAGTCGATCGCCGGCAACCACGGGGCCCACGCCTGACGGGGTCCCCGTGAACACGAGGTCGCCCGGCATCAGTTCGTAATACCGGGAAAGAAACGCCAGCGTGTGCGGGACGTCCCAGATCATGTCGGCAAGGTCCCCCGTCTGCCGGCGTGCGCCGTTGACGTCGACCCAGATCGCGCCGCGCGACAGGTGGCCGACCGAAACGGCGGGACGAATCGGCGCGACGGGCGCGGCGCCCGCGAACGACTTGCCGATGTCCCAGGGCCGCTTCTTCTCGCGCATGTCGTTCTGCAAGTCGCGTCGCGTCATGTCGAGCCCCACCGCGTATCCGAAGACGAGGTCCAGCGCGCGTTCGGGGGCGATGTTCGCGCCGCGACCGCCGATCGCGACCACGAGCTCGATTTCGTGATGGAAATTCCTGGTCGCGAGCGGGTAGGCGATGCTGCCGACCGCCGGCGCAACGACGGGCACGACCGAATCGGCGGCCTTGGTGAAGAAGAATGGCGGCTCTTTCGTTGCGTCGCCGCCCATCTCCTTCGCGTGCTCGGCGTAATTGCGGCCGACGCAGTAGATGTGGCGCACCGGAAAGCGGTCGTCGCCTCCGTGGACGGGTACCGTGGGAATTTCGAACGAGGGGACGACGTTGTTCATCGGAGATCAGCCGGTTTGCGGGTGACGGATTGGAACCTGGACGAAGATGTGCCGGCGCGCGGCGCTATTCCGCGTCCGGCTGCTTTCCGGGCGCAGCATTGGCGAACGCGGGCAGTGCCGCGCACGCGGCTTCGATGCGCAACAGCGTCGGATACGGCGCGAAGTCGAAGTCGACGCGGCGTGCGTTCGCCATTTGCGGCACGAGGCAGATGTCGGCGATCGTCGGCGCATCGCCGTGGCAATGGCGACCGGTGCCGGGCTCGCGCGCGAGGCGGGTTTCGAGCGCCTCGAAGCCGGTGTCGATCCAGTATTTGTACCAGCCGTTCTTCTGCGCCTCGGTCACTCCGAGCGTCCCCGTGAGGTAGGTCAGCACGCGCAGGTTGTTGAGCGGATGGATGTCGCAGGCGATCGCGAGCGCGAGCGAGCGCACCCGGGCACGCCCGGCGGGATCCGCCGGCAGCAGACGGGGCAGCGGGCAGGTCTCGTCCAGCCATTCGAGGATCGCGAGCGACTGCGTGAGCACCGCGCCGTCGTCCGTCACCAGCGACGGCACCAGCCCCTGCGGATTGAGCGCCAGATAGTCGTCCTCGCGATGGGCGCCGCGGCGCAGGTGGACGAACGCGCGCTCCGGCGCAATGCCCTTGAGATTGAGCGCGATGCGGACGCGATAGGCGGCCGACGAGCGGAAGTAATCGAACAGTTTCATGGCGCGATTCCGGCGTGCGCTTCTAGAACGCCGAAATGCCGGTCTGGGCGCGCCCGAGGATCAGGGCGTGGATGTCGTGCGTGCCCTCATAGGTGTTGACGGTCTCGAGGTTCAGCACATGGCGGATCACGTGGAACTCGTCGACGATGCCGTTGCCGCCGTGCATGTCGCGCGCCATGCGGGCGATGTCGAGCGCCTTGCCGCAGGAATTGCGTTTCACGATCGACGTGATTTCGGGCGACGCGACGCCCTCGTCCTTCATTCGGCCGAGCCGCAGGCAGCCCTGCAGGCCCAGCGTGATCTCGGTCATCATGTCGGCAAGCTTTTTCTGGACCAGCTGGTTCGCCGCGAGCGGGCGCCCGAACTGCGTGCGATCCAGTGTGTACTGCCGCGCCGCATGCCAGCAGAACTCCGCCGCGCCGAGCGCGCCCCAGGCGATGCCGTAGCGGGCGGAGTTGAGGCAACCGAACGGCCCCTTCAGCCCCTCGACGCCGGGAAGCCGGTTTTCCTCGGGCACGAAAACGTCGTCCATCACGATTTCGCCGGTGATCGACGTGCGCAGGCTGAACTTGCCTTCGATCTTCGGCGTCGAGAGCCCCTTCATTCCCCTTTCCAGCACGAATCCCCGGATCACCCCGTCGTCGGTCTTTGCCCAGACGACGAAGAGATCGGCGATCGGCGAATTCGAGATCCACGTCTTGGCGCCGGAGAGCTTGTACCCGCCAGGCGCCGCCCGCGCGCGCGTCACCATGCTGCCCGGATCCGACCCGTGATTGGGCTCGGTCAGCCCGAAGCAGCCGATCGACTCGCCGGTCGCGAGCCGCGGCAGGTACTTCCGGCGCTGCGCCTCGGATCCGTAGGTGAAAATCGGGTAGATCACGAGAGAGCTCTGCACGCTCATCATCGAGCGGTAGCCGGAATCCACGCGCTCGACCTCCCGCGCGATGAGGCCGTAGCAGACGTAATTGAGCCCGGCGCCGCCGTAGTCGGCCGGCAACGTCGCCCCGAGCAGCCCGAGCTCGCCCATTTCGCGGAAGACCGCCGGGTCCGATTTCTCGTGCCGGAACGCTTCGGTGACGCGGGACATGAGCTTGTCCTGCGCGTATGCGTGCGCGGCGTCGCGCACCATGCGCTCCTCGTCGGAGAGCTGGTCCGAAAGGAGCAGCGGATCCTCCCAGCTGAACTTCGCCTTGACCTTGGTTGCCATCGATTCGGGGGCGTTCATGTGGGGACTCCGCGTGGCCTGGGGACGATGCGGCAGCGTTCTCCGCATCGCAGGATTCCGGTTCCCATGATACCGGCTCCTCGTCCCGCGGCGAATGCCGCCGCGGCGCTTCTCAATCGGGAACGACCGCCGTCGCCTCGATTTCGACCCGCGCCGCGTCCTCCATGAGCGAGACCACCTCGATGGCGGTCATCGCCGGATAGTGGCGCCCCATGATCTCGCGGTAGGCAGCGCCCAGCCCTCTGCCGCAGGACAGGTATTCGCGCTTGTCCACCACGTACCACGTCATCCGGGCGACGTGCTCCGGCCGCGCGCCGGCCTCGGCCAGCACCGCGACGATGTTGGCGAGCGCCTGGCGCGCCTGCGCGACAAAATCGTCCGTCTCGAACCGCTGGGCCGCATTCCAGCCGATCTGGCCGCCGACGAACACCACCCGGCCTCTTGCGGCGACGCCGTTCGCGTACCCCTTCGGCGCGGTCCATCCTGCCGGCTGCAGAAATTCCAGCGTACCCTCGTCGCGGGGATCGGCACTCATCGTGCCGATTCCCGGCGCTCGCGTTCCATTTGACGCAGCTTGAATCGCTGCAGCTTGCCGACTTCCGTCCTCGGCAGCGACGCGACGAATTCGATCGCGCGCGGATATTTGTAGGGCGCGATCGTCCGTTTCACGAAATCCTGCAGGTCTGCGACCAGGTCCGGGCCGGAATCGAGCCCGGGCTGGAGCACGACGAATGCCTTGACGATCTCTCCGCGTTCCTCGTCCGGCACGCCGATCACCCCGCACTCGGAAACTGCCGGGTGCAGGAGCAGCGCGCCTTCGACCTCGGGGCCGCCGATGTTGTAGCCCGCGGTGACGATCATGTCGTCGGTGCGTGCCTGATAGTAGAAATAGCCGTCGGCATCGACGCAGTACGCATCACCCGTGTAATTCCAGCCGCCCTGCACGTAGTTTCGCTGGCGGTCGTCGGAAAGATAGCGGCAGCCGGTCGGCCCCTTGACGGCGAGGCGCCCGACCGTGCCCGGCGGCACCGGATTGCCGTTGTCGTCCATGATCGCCGCGCGGTACCCCGGGACGATGGTCCCGGTCGCTCCGGGTCGCGCCCTCGTGTCGTCGTGCGAAATGAAGATATGGAACATTTCGGTCGAGCCGATGCCGTCGATGATCTCGATGCCCGTCGCCTCCTTCCACGACTTGCGCGTGGCCGCGGGCAGCGATTCGCCGGCAGAGACGCATTTCCGAAGCGACGATAGATCGTGATCCGCGGCCGCGCGCGCCATGGCGCGATAGGACGTCGGAGCGGTGAAGAGGACGGTCGCGCGATGTTCGCCGACGGCGGCAAACAGCGCCTCCGGCGCGGGCCGCTCGATCAGCAGCGTCGACGCGCCGATGCGCAGCGGAAAGAGGAGGAGTCCGCCCAGCCCGAACGTGAACGCGAGCGGCGGGCTGCCGGTAAACACGTCCGCGGCGTCGGCTCGGAGCATTGCCGGCGGCCAGCAGTCGCACGCCGCGATCAGGTCGCGATGGAAATGCGCCGCGGCCTTCGGCTTTCCTGTCGTGCCCGACGTGAAGGCGATGAGCGCGATGTCCTCTGCCGCCGTGTCGACGCCGGCAAAGGTCGCCGGTTTGCCCGTCATTCGCGCTTCGAGCCCCTCCGCTCCGGCAACACCGAAATGCAGGACGCGCGTGAGCGTCGGGCACTGCGATCGGGCCGCGTCGAGTTCCTCGGCGAGGCGGACGTCGCACAGCGCGTGCGAGATCGAGGCCATCGTGACGATGTCGGTGAGCTCCTTCGCCCGCAGCAACGGCATCGTGCCGACGGCGATGCCGCCGGCCTTCAGCACGCCGAAGAAGCAGGCGGCGTACATCGGGTTGTTCGGCGCGCGCAACAGCACCCGGTTGCCGGCGACGAGCCCGAGATCGTCGACCAGGACGCCGGCGATCCGGCTGGCGCATGCGTCGAGTTCGGCGTACGTCCAGCGCAATCCCGACGGCGACCGGATCGCGATGCGATCGCCCCAGCCGCGGTCCAGCGCGCGCGTCAGAAGCTCGGTCGCGCAGTTCAAGCGCTCGGGGTAGCGAAGCGCCGGCGTTTCGAAGATGAATTCCGGCCAATCGGCCTTCGGCGGCAGGTGGTCGCGGGCAAACGTGTCCGCATGGGCCGTTGCGGTCATGTCGACTCTCCGTCCGGATCCTTCAGCACCTCGCGCGCGATGATGAGCTTTTGCACCTCGGTCGCCCCCTCGTAGATGCGCAGCGCCCGGATCTCGCGGTAAAGGCGCTCGACCGCTTCACCGCGGGTGACGCCGCGTCCGCCGAAGAGCTGGACCGCCGCATCGATCACGCGTTGCGCCGATTCGGTCGCGGCCATCTTCGCCATCGCGGCCTCGCGTGTCGCACGCACGCCCTGCACGTCGCGCCGCCACGCAGCGCGATAGGTGAGCAGCGCGGCGGCGTCGATTTCCGTCGCCATCTCGCCAAGCTTCGCCTGCGTCAACTGCAAGTCGCCCAAGGCGCCGCCGAACATCCGGCGCGCGCGCGCGTGGCGCAGCGACTCGTCCAGCGCGCGCCGCGCGAAACCGAGCGCGGCCGCGGCGACCGACGCGCGGAAGACGTCGAGCGTGCGCATCGCGACCTTGAAACCCTCCCCTTCGACGCCGATCAGGGCGCTGGCCGGGACGCGGCAGCCTTCGAAGACGAGCCGCGCGAGCGGGTGCGGCGCAATCACCTCGATGCGCTCCGCCACGACGAGGCCGGGCGCATTGGCCGGAACGAGGAATGCGGAGATGCCGCGCGCCCCGGTCGTTCCCTGGGCGCGCGCGAAAACGCAGTAGAAATCGGCGATTCCACCGTTGGAGATCCATGTCTTGGTACCGTCCAGCACCCACGAGTCGCCGTCGCGGCGAGCAGACGACGTCAGGGCCCCGACGTCCGACCCCGCGTCCGGCTCCGACAGCGCGAACGCGGCGATGGCCTTGCCTTTCGCGACCGCAGGGAGCCATCGCGCCTTCTGCGCCGCGCTGCCGGCGAGCGTGATCGGACCGCTCCCGAGGCCCTGCATCGCGAACACGAAATCGGCAAGACCGTCGGTGTACGCGAGCGTTTCACGCGCGATGCACAGCGCGCGCGAGTCCAGCGTCGGCAATTCGCCGCCATGCGCCGCGGGCACGCAATAGCGAAGCCAGCCGGCGTCGCCCATGCGGCGAACGAGGTCGCGGCACGCGGCATCCACGTCCCCATGGGCCGGCGCGGACAGCTCGGCGGCCACCCAGATGCCGAGGCCCGTGGCGAGCGAATGGTGCGCATCGTCAAAGAACGGCCAGTCGAGATGGTCGTAGTTCATCCGCGGTTCCGGCATCACGGTCAGTTTCCTTCGAATTTCGGTTTCCGCTTCGCCGCGAAGGCGTCGAATGCGCGGCGGAAGTCCTGCGTCCGCATGCAGATCGCCTGCGCCTCGGCTTCCGCCTCGATCGCGGAATCGAGGTCCATCGCCCATTCCTGGTGCAGAAGCTTCTTGGTGATGCCGTGGGCGAACGTCGGTCCCTCCGCCAGCGATTGCGCGAGCGACTGCGCGTCGGCAAGAAGCGACTCCGGCGCGACGAGCCGATTGAAGTACCCCCAGGCGAGACCCTCGTCCGCGGTCATCGCGCGGCCGGTATAGAGAAGCTCCGAGGCGCGTCCCTGGCCGATCATGCGGGGGAGCAGCGTGCACGCGCCCATGTCGCAGCCGGCGAGGCCGACCTTCACGAACAGGAACGCGGTTCTCGCCGCCGGCGTGCCGATGCGAAAGTCCGATGCAAGCGCGATCATCGCCCCGGCGCCGGCGCAGACACCGTCGACCGCGGCGACGATCGGCTGCGGGCACGCGCGCATCGCCTTGACGAGGTCGCCCGTCATCCGCGTGAATGCGAGCAGCTCCGGCATTCCCATCCGCGTCAGCGGTCCGATGATTTCGTGCACGTCGCCGCCCGAGCAGAAATTGGCGCCGGCGCCGGTAACGACGACGGTCTTCACGTCGCTCGCATACGCAAGATCCCGGAAGAGGTCGCGCAACTCGGCATAGGAATCGAACGTCAGCGGGTTCTTCCTCTCCGGCCGGTCGAGCGTGATCGTCGCAATCTTGCCTTCGTGCTGCACCTGCCAGCGAAAGTGCGTTGCGACGTGGTCGCGGAACGCCCGCAGGTGATGACTCATGCTCATCGTCGCCCCCCTTTCGCGGTGCGCGGATTCGACGCCGGCCGGCCCTGCTGCGAAACCGACAACTTGAGCCTCCCAAGCAAACCGTGCAAGCGGTTCCGGTCGGTCGCAACGAGACCGCCCACCATCTCCTCGACCCAGCGCTCGTGCAGGGACGCCATGGCGCTGAACGCGCGCCTGCCGGCCGGCGTCAGGAACACGGCGTGCGCACGCCGGTCGCCCGCGATGGAACGCCGCTCAACCAGCCCTTCCGCGACCAGCGCGGTGGTGATGCCGGTGACGTTTCCGCCGGTCACCATCATGCGCCTCGACAATTCGCCCATCCGCAGACCCTCGGGATTGCGCTCGAGTTGCGCCATCAGATCGAAACGGGGCAGGGTCGTCGAGAACTGCTCCCGCAGGCGCGCGCGGATTCCGGCCTCGATCAGCGTGGTGCAGGTCAGGAGGCGCAGCCACAGGCGAAGCGCGTCGTGATGGCCGGTCGAGAGACCCGACTCCCGGTCGGAGGCGCGCGCGCCAACGTCGGCGAATGCGTTCACCCGCCGGCCTCCGGCAGGTCGTTGGCCGCGAGCGCAGCGCGAGCCAGATTTCGCTCGAGCTGCGCCTGGCCCGACAGGTACTGCGGCGGCCATGGCTGTTCGTGGCAGCCAAGAATGGCAGCCGCGTGCAGCGTCCAGTAGGGGTCGGCAAGATGAGGGCGGCCGATCGCGCACAGATCGGCGCGTCCGGCCATCAGGATGCTGTTGACGTGATCGGGCTCGAAAATGGCTCCCACCGCCATCGTCGCGATGTCGACCTCGTTCCTGATCCGGTCCGAGAACGGCGTCTGGTACATCCGGCCGTAGACGGGTCTCGCCTCGCGCGTGGTCTGTCCCGACGACACGTCGATCAGGTCCGCGCCCGCTTCCTTGAAAAGCCGTGCGATCGCAACGGCATCGTCCGGCGTGTTGCCGCCGGGCGCCCAGTCGTGCGCCGAGATGCGCACCGACATTGGCCGGTCCGCCGGCCAGACGGCGCGCATCGCGCGAAAAACCTCGAGGGGATAGCGGCAACGGTTCCCGATCGTGCCGCCGTAGTCGTCGTCGCGCCGGTTGGTCAGCGGCGAAATGAACGCGGACAGCAGGTAACCGTGCGCGCAGTGCAGTTCGAGCCAGTCGAACCCGCACTCGGCGCCCCATTGCGCGGCACGGACGAATTCGGTCCGGACTCGGTCCCGATCTTCCGCCGTCATTGCCCGAGGAACCTGGTTGCGCGGACCGTAGGCGATGGGCGACGGTGCGATCAGCGGCCAGTTGCCGGCGCGCAGCGGCTCGTCCGGCTCCTCCCACCCGAGCTGCGTCGAGCCCTTCGGCCCGGCGTGGCCGAGCTGAAGCGCGACCTTGGCGGAAGTGCGCGAGTGGATGTAATCGACGATCCGGCGCCATGCATCGCGATGCTCCGGTCGGTACATCCCGGCGCAACCGGGGCTGATGCGCGCGTCGGCCGCAGGGCAGACCATTTCGGTGAACACGAGCCCGGCCCCGCCGTGCGCGCGGCTCCCGAGATGCACGAGGTAGTAGTCGTCCGGCGTGCCGTCGACGCAGGAATACTGCGCCATCGGCGACACCACGACCCGATTGGGAAGGGTCAGGCCGCGCAGCGTGAACGGCGCGAACATCGGCGGCCTCGCCCGGGCCTCGACGTTCGCGCGCACGGCGAACCATTTCTCCATCTCCTCCACGAAACCCGGATCGCGCAGCCGCAGGTTTTCGTGCGAGATCCGCTGGCTGCGCGTCAACAGGCTGTACGCGAATTGCGGCGCGTCGAGCGCGGTGTAGCGCGCGACGTTCTCGAACCATTCGGTGGAGTTGCGCGCCGCGTTCTGGATCTTCAGCACCTCGACCGAACGCTGCGCCTCGTAGGAGGCAAGCGCGCCGGGAAGGTCGGATTGCGCGACGATCGCCTGCGCGAGCGCAATGCCGTCCTCGAGGGCCAGCTTGGTCCCGGAGCCGATCGAGAAATGCGCGGTGTGTGCAGCGTCGCCGATCAGGACGACCGGCACGCGGCGCCCGTCGAGGTCGGTCCAGTGTACCCAGGACTTGCAGACGATGCGCGGAAACTTGATCCAGATGGCCGAGCCGCGCAGGTGGGTGGCATTGGAGAGCAGACGCTCGCCGCCGAGCCACGGCGCGAACAGGCGCTCGCAGTAGCGGATGCCCTCTTCCTGCGGCATCCGCTCGATGCCGGCCTTTTGCCAGACCTCCTCGGGAGTCTCGACGATGAACGTCGACGTGTCCCCGTCGTATTGGTAGGCGTGCGCCTGGAACCAGCCGTGCTCCGTCTCGACGAATGCGAACGTGAACGCGTCGAACCGCTTCTTCGTCCCGAGCCAGACGAACCGGCATCGCCTCACGTCGACATCGGGCGCGAAGGCGTCGAGATAACGCGACCGGATCCGGCTGTTGAGACCGTCGGAGGCGACGACGATGTCCGCCGCGAACTCTCGCGCGGCGGCGGCGTCGTCGGAAACATTGGTGTCGAACACGAGCTCGACGCCGAGCGCCTCGCAGCGCCTTTGCAGGATGTTGAGCAGGCGCTTCCTCCCTATGCCGCAAAAGCCGTGGCCGCCTGACGTGATCGTCTCGCCGCGGAAATGGACGTCGATGTTGTCCCAGTGATTGAACGCACCGGCGATCTCCCGGGCGGTCTCGGCGTCCGCGGCCTCGAGATTGCCCATCGTGTTGTCGGAAAAGACGACGCCCCAGCCAAAGGTGTCATACGGGCGGTTGCGCTCGACGACGCGGATGGCGTGACGCGGATCCGCCTTCTTGAGCAGGATGGCGAGATAGAGGCCGGCGGGCCCGCCGCCAATGCAGAGAATGCGCATCGCGCTCCTGTCTGAATCCTCGGGCTGCCCGGTGGACGGGCAGGGCAAATATTTCAAGTTTAAATATATTAAATCTAAATTACATGAAGTCAAGGCCCTCGGTCGGGCGAACCGCTGAGCACGGAGCGAGACTAGGCCGTCCGGACGATTTTCGGGTGATCCAGCTTCGCTCCAACATCGATTGCCGGGGGTGACGACGTCGCCCGCCGGAACCGGATGCGGAGTCACCCATGGCCGAATCCCCAGGACATCATCGCGCGCGGAGCACTCCGACCCGACCGGCGGTAACGCCCCGTCCAAGCAATCGTCCGCCGGGCCCACGCGGGCATGCGGCAGCCTTTACGCTGACCGAGGTGCTGGTAGGGCTCGCCATCGCGGCGCTGCTTGTGGCCGTCGCCCTGCCCTTCCATGGCGACTGGATCGCCGACTATCAGGTGCTGAACCACGCGCAACTTCTCGCGGGCACCATGAACATCGCACGCTCGGAAGCGGTAAAGCGGGGACATCGCGTCAACCTCTGCAAGTCCGCGGACCTGCGGCAGTGCGCGGCGGCGGGGGGCTGGGAGATGGGCTATGTGGTGCATATCGACACGGATCGCGACAGCGACATCGACGCCGGAACGTCCCCTCTGCGTGTCGAAGGGCCGGCAAGGACCGGCATCACGATTCGCGGCAATCGACCGATCGACGACTATGTGTCGTACACAAGTCTGGGGACCGCACGGCTGTCGAGCGGCGCGCTGCAGATGGGGACGATTACCGTGTGCAAGCCCGGCCGTCGCGCGATCGACGTCGTCCTCGCCAACAGCGGGCGCGCGCGCCTGCAGAAATCGGCCTCGATCTGCCCCTGACGTCGCACCGCCATGCGTTCGGGGCGCTACGCCGTCAGTGCAGCAGTCTGCGATGACGCCTCGTCCCGGGCGGCACCGTCCGTTCCCGCACGGTGCCCACTGGTCGGGATCGTTTGCGAAGGCGCGATCCGCCACCTAGCATAGGCTCGTCGAAAAGGGGAGTCCCCATGCATCGTTCATTGCCGGAGTCCGCGCAAAGCAGGCGCGCTGCAGGTTTCACGCTGATCGAACTGATGATCGTGGTCGCGATCATCGCGATCCTGGCGAGCATCGCCGTGCCGCTTTACACCGACTACGTCACGCGGAGCAAGATCGTCGACGCGACGACCAAGCTCGGCGACGTGCGCACGCAGATGGAAAAGTGCTTCATGGACCAGCGCACGTACGCCAACTACGCGAACTGCAGCGTGAACAACGCAGTCGCTGGCTACAACGCGGATCCCGCTGCCAATTTCCGGATCACCTGGCCGCCGACCGTCACCGCGACGACGTACCTGCTCACCGCAACCGGTGTCGCTGCGCGCGGCATGTCGGGCTTCACCTTTACCGTCAACCAGGCGAACGCCAAGACGTCGAGCGGCCCGAGCGGCAAATACACGAACGCCGGCTGCTGGGCCATCCGCAAGGACGGGTCCTGCTGATGTTCCGGATCCGCACCTCGGGTTTTTCGCTCGTCGAGCTCCTGATCGCGCTCGCGATCGCGGCGATGCTGCTGGTGCTCGCGATCCCGAGCTACTCGGTGTGGGTGGCCGATTCGCAGATCCGCAACGCCGCCGAATCGATCGCCGGCGGAATGCGATTCGCGCAGGGCGAGGCGCTCAAGCGCAACAGCCAGGTCGCGTTCGTGCTCGATCCGACGACCGCGACCGGGGGCTGGACCGTGCAGTTCGTCACCGACGCTACCGTGCCGACACTTCAGGCGGCGGCCTTCCGCGAAGGCGCGGACAAGACCGCGTTTGTCACGGTGCCCGCCAACGCGAGGACCGTGACGTTCACGGGTCTCGGCCAGATAGGGCCGAACGCCAACGGGACGCCCGCGTTGACGCAGGTGCAGGTCGCGACGTCGACCGGAGTCGCGGGGACCCGCAATCTCAACGTGCTGGTCGGCGGCAATCGCACCGGGATCAAGATCTGCGACCCGAAATGGCCGGCGACGGACCCCAAGGGCTGCCCCCCCTGATTGACGCGCCATGACCCATAAATCCACCACCCGCCCCCTCCCCACCCTGCGCTCGCGCAAGTCGGCAACGCACCAGCGCGGCAGCTTCCTGCTCGAGGCGCTGATCTCGATACTGATCGTCGCGTTCGGCATCCTGGGGCTGATCGGCCTGCAGGCGCGCGCCCTGCAGAACATCGATGACGCCCAATTCCGCGGCGAAGCGGCCTTTCTCGCGAATTCGCTGCTCGGCCAGATATGGGTGGCGAACCAGACGACGCTGAACGCCAATTTCGCCACGGGTACGGGCGCGCCGTACACGGAGTTCAAGACCCTGGTCACCCAGCGGCTTCCCGGGGCAGGCGCTACCGGCAACGCACCGACGGTGACGCTGACGCCGGGTCCGACGCCCACCAGCACGAACGTGCTGATCCAGATCTTCTGGCAACCGCCGGGCGAGTCCCTGCGGCACCAGTACCAGCTCGACGCAACCGTCGCCCAGAACTGATGAATACGACCCGCACCTTCGGCCGGTCCCGCCAGCGCGGCGCCGGCATCGTCGAGACGATGATCGGCATCCTGATCGGGATGCTCGTCGTGCTCGCTGTCTACAACGTCTTCGCCGTTGCCGAAGGCTACAAACGCACGGCGGTCGGCGCCGCGGATGCGCAGACGACGGGCCTGTACGCGCAGTTCGTGCTGAACCGTGAAATCTCCAATGCCGGCAACGGCATCATGTCCGGGATGAAGGACCTCCTTAACTGCGCGGACGTGAACCTGAAGCCGATCCCGGTGCTCATCACCGACGGTGGCGGCAACAACGTGTCCGACAGCATGATCGTCACGTACAGCACGGCGTCGCGAGTCGTCTGGCCGGTCGATTTCGTCGGCGGCAGCGGGCCTTACCCGCGGATGGCCGGAACGAGCGATCCGTTCTTCGTGCAGAGCCCCAACGGGTTCAAGCAGAACGACCGGGTCATCGCCATGGACAACGTTCCCAACGGCCGGTGCGAAATGACCACGGTCACCAACGCGCCAGTGCCGGACGCCAACGGCGTCATCAGCATCTCGCATCCGGCGACGGGCAGTCTGTATCTTCCCGACCTCCCGGCGCAGCTCCTCAACATGGGTCAGGTCGGACAGGCGACGAGGACGCTCTACGACGTCGCCGGTGGCCAGCTCCGGATGACCGACCTCTTCGTTGCCGGGGCCGCCGCCAATCCGATCGCGCAGAACGTGGTGCTGCTGAAGGCGCAATACGGGGTCGACTGCAACAACAACGGCGTGATCTCCTGGACCTCTGCCACGGCGTCCAACGTCTGCGTCGATCCAATCCCGGCCGTCGGGACCACCGCGGCCGTCAACTACACGCCGGCCGACCTCCAGGCCTACGACCTCACGCGGCTGGTCCGGATCAGGGCGATCCGCGTCGGCATCGTCGTGCGCAGCGACGAGCCCGACCTCAGGGACACCGCGCTGACCGGCCAGACCGCGGTGCTTTTCGATTGCTCGACGCACAACACGGCCTGCCAGGGGCGCGTCGCGCTCACCAGCGCCGTGCTCACCGACGGCTACCGCTTCCGCACGTACGAAATCGTGATTCCCATGCGCAACGCCATCTGGAACAACACATGAACAAGTTCTCCGAATCGCGTGTTCGCGGCATTCCGGCGATCGGCCGCCAGCGCGGCGTCGTGCTGTTCATCGCCCTCATCGCGATGGTGGTGCTGAGCCTTGCCGGCGTCGCGCTGATTCGCGCGGTCGACACGTCGGGCTCGGTCGCCGGCAACCTGGCTTTCCGGGAAGCCTCCATCTCGGCCGTGAATCTCGCGATCGAGAACGCGACCAACGCATTGTTCATCGCCAAGAAGGTCACCAACCTCAACGCCAACGACACGGCAAACAACTATTACGCGAGCCTGCAGGCGGGCGAAAAGCCGAACGGCGTGCCCGCCGTGCTCGACGGCACCTATTCCCAGATGCAGAGCGTGTATCCATTCGGTTACGCCACTTATCCAATCACGAAGGCCGAGGTCCGGATGGTGATCGAGCGGATCTGCAATGCCGCCGGCGCCCCGAACATCCAGATCTGCGACGAGCTTCCGCCCAAGGTGTCGGTCGCGAAGACGTCGATGAAAACCGTCGGACCGACGATCCCGCCGATCCCGCTCTACCGCGTCACGGTGCGTGTTGACCTGCCGAACACGAATACCGTCACTTATGCGCAGGCCATCATCAAGTGAATGCCGCTCCCAGGAAGGCTCACATGACCAATCCCACCTCCCTCCGCCGATTCGGTCACCAGGCGCTCGTCGCGCTGGTGAGCGTCTCGCTCGTCGTCGGCCCCGTGGCCCAGCCCGCGTACGGCGCGCTGACGCTGCTCGCGGACGTGCCGATCGCCGCCAAGGTCGCCGCCAACCCGAACATCGTCTACACCGTGGACGACTCGGGGAGCATGAACCTCAACTACGTGCCGGACTTCGTTAACGGTGTCTGCTCCCGGTGTGACCCACACAACGCATGTCCAGCGGTCAGGGCCCGTCAAGTTCTACCGCAGCGGAACCGGCACGACGAATCCGTTCACGGTCCAGCCGGTCTCGACGTCCGATTTCGACAATCCACCGTTCCTCGCGTCGGAATTCAATCGCCTCGCCTATGAACCGGACGTCACCTACACGGCACCCGTCAAGGCCGACGGAACGTCGTACCCGGACCAGAGTGCGGCGAACACGGTGAACTGGACCAAGGTGCAGACCGATCCGTTCCTGTCGCCTTCGTCGACCACCAACCTCACGAGCACCGTAAGCGTTTCGCTCTACTGCAACTCCGACTGGCCCGCGGACACGACGATCGGCCTCAACGGCGAATACCAGGCCGGAAAGGGAGCGGATTGCCGGATCAACGGTACGGCCTACGACTCGGCCACCAACGGTGCGCCGGCGGCCCTCATGGACTACAACTATCCATGGCAGAACACGCACCGGCACCGGCGCCCAGTACTTCTATCGCGTCGGCCAGAAGAAAACGCTCTACTGCAACAAGGCCGCGGTGGGCTGGCCGCAGTCCTGCAATTCCAACACGACGACGACCTGCCCCGGAGGCGGCACGCTGATTCAGCCGGTTTCGCAACCGCAGACCTGCGGCGGAGTAACGAGCGCGACGTCGACGTCGACCAAGACCACCTGCACGGCGCAGACGACCACCTACAGCCCCGCCGGCTGCGACACGCTGCCTGCCGCATCCGTCGCCTCGCCGGTGGGTACGTGCGTCGGCATCGAGTGCCTGGCCTGCAATTCCACGACCACCTGCACCGCGAGCACGACGACGACCACGACCACGACCACCCGTAGCGGCACGTGCAGTCTGAGCGGTAAGAGCTGCTCGTGCACGGGTGCCACGTGTACGCCAACGTGCTCGAACTACACGCCGCCGGGAGCGGTGGCGACGTGCTCGAACGGCGCCACACCGACGCAGACCACGACAACGACCTGCAGCACTTGCTCGGGCAGCGGCAACGGCTGCGACTGCGGTGACTTTCTCAAGGGAAGCGTGACGACGACGCTGCAGGACGACGCCGATCTCCTCAATGGCGGGACGGGCCTCACGTGCCGCCACAACAACCAGCCGGGCTACGCCGCGGGACTCTTCACCTACCCCAGCGGGGTCTACACGACCAAGGTCACGTCGGGCTGCCCGAGCGTTCAGCAGACGGTGCAGATACCGCGCAACTACTACACGGTGGATGCCGTTACCTTCTGCAACTCGACCAACACGACCGTGAACGCGCAGTGGAAGGGCTTCGGGGCCGGCACCTGCCAGTCCAAGAACGACCTGACCACCTACGTCAACGTGAAGTACGGCCAGATGAAGCGCGTGGACCTCGTCAACGATGGGCGGACGTTCGCCTACGTGGACCGCGTGACCGGTTCCGCCGCAACCCGGACCTACGCCGAGGAAATGACCAACTACGCGAACTGGTACGCGTACTACCGGACGCGGATCCTGGCGGCGAAGACCGTCTCGTCGATTGCGTTCTCCTATCTCGACAACACCTACCGCGTCGGCTTCCACACATTCGGCTCGCCTGCCGTGGGGTCGAGCTCGGTGCTGTGGGTCGACCCGCTCGATTTCAATCTCGCACAGAAGACCGCCTGGTATTCGAAGCTCTTCGGAATCTCGATCACGAATTACATGACGCCGACGCTCGACGCGATGCTGCGGATCGGCAACCTGTTCCAGACGGGTACGAACGGCGCCCAGCCGAACGTGACGCCGCTTCCGGCACCGGTGAAAGACCCGATTCAGCTCTCCTGCCAGAGCAACTACCACATCCTGTTCACCGATGGCTACGCCAACCAGGCGCTGCTGCCCACCGTCGGTCGGAAACGTCGACAGCGTCGTGCCGACGTTCACCGCGGCCGACAATCCGCCGGACAACGTGCTGCCGACGCTGCGTCCGCTCGCGGGCAATCCGTGGCCGAAGCCTTTCCGTGAAGGCGGCGCGATGGCCAATTCGCTGGCCGACATCGGCATGTACTACTGGGCCACGGACCTGCGCCCCGGTCTCAAGAACGACGTGCCGGCCGCTTCGGGCAAGCAGCCGGCGGCGCCGTCCACGGCTCTCGCCGGTGACATCGACTGGACACAGGACGTCGCGTGGTGGCAGCACGTGAATTTCTCCGCGATCTCCTTCGGTTCCGACGGCATTCTGGACGCGTCGAACACCAAGGCCACGGTGCAGTCGATCCACGACACCGCGCTGACGTGGCCGGTGCCGAATCCGCCGAACTCGCCGACCTCCCCGTCGCCCGCGGCGGCGATCGACGACCTCTGGCACGCGACGGTCAATGCACGGGGCTCCTTCATCTATGCGCGGTCGCCGATCGAGGTCTCGTACGGCCTCGCGAGCATCCTTGCGGGGATCGCCAATCAGCGGAAGGCGCGCGTGGGCGCTGCGTTCGCCGGGCAGGTGCTCGACTCGACCAACAACATCGTCTACCAGTCGACGATCGAGCCCGGCTGGGCGGGCGACGTGCTCAAGGTGCAGATCGATCCCACGACGGCCAAGGAAGTCGCGACGCTCTGGCAGGCGAAGAACACGCTCGCCGCGCAGCTCCTGCCGGCGTCTTCGGGCGACGAGCCCTGGTTCACGAAACGCCGTGTCGTGACGATCAACGACGTGTCGAATTCGCCGGTGCCGTTCCTCTACGCAAACCTTTCGGCAGCGCAACTCGCGACGCTCGCCAGCACGGCGACCGTCCAGCAGAAAGTGATAGCGTACCTGCGCGGCGGCACGACCTTCGGGCCCGCGCCGACCCCCACGGTCATCGAGGGCACCGGCATCGGCCAGTTCCGCAAGCGCTTCGGGCCGTTGGGCGACATCACGAACGGACAACCGGTGATCGTCGGCGCGCCGATCAGCCCGCCGATCTTTTCCGACTTTAACGATCCCGGGTATTCCACCTACGTGTCGTCGAACGCAGCGCGGGCGAAGCGCATCTTCGTCCCCTCCAACGACGGGATGGTGCACGTGCTGAACGACACCGACGGCACCGAGGTCTACGCGTTCATTCCCAAGGCGCTGATCCGCAGCACCGTCGACTCCGGGGGCAAGCCGACCGGCCTTCAAGGGCTCACCTATCAGGATGGCGGCGTCCCGATCTACAAGCACCACTTCTACGTCGACTCCTCGCCGCGTGCGGCCGACGTCGACTTCGGCAATGGCACCGGCGACTGGCACACGATCGTCGTGGGCGGCCTCGGCAAGGGCGGCAACAGCTACTACGCGCTGGACGCCACCAGCGCAACCGCCACGACCGAGGCGCAGGCCGCGGCGAAGGTGCTGTGGGAGTTCCACGATCCCGACATGGTGTACACCTACGGCCGGCCGATCATCGTCAAGACCCGGGCGCTGGGATGGGTGGTCATCGTGACGGCGGGTTACAACAACGTGTCCGGCCTCGGGAAGATCTTCTTCCTCAACCCGAAGACCGGAGCCAAGCTGTACGAGATGTCGACGACTGCCGGGAGTCCGGGCAGCCCGAGCGGGCTTGCGCAGATCAACGGCTTCACGAAGGACTTCCACAACCAGATCGCCGAGCAGATCTACGGCGGCGACCTCATGGGGAATCTGTGGCGGTTCGACGTGTCGGACCCGAACAAGGCCAACTGGAAAGTCGACCTGTTCGCCAAGCTCACCGACCCGTCGGGCATCGTGCAACCGATCACGTCCGCCCCGCAGATCGAGATCGACTTCTCGAACGGTATCGACCGCTATGTCTTCGTCGGCACGGGCCAGCTGCTCGATACGAGCGACCTGACCACACCGACGCCGGCACAACAACAGACCCTGTACGCAATTCGCGACGGCACGTTGGCTGCTCCGCTCGCCACCGGGCTGCCGATTTCCCCGCGGTCGTCCATGAAGCCGGTCAACGCGGATCTCGTGAGCGCGATCGCGGGCGGCGCGCCCAACGGCTGGTACCAGGACCTCCCGGGCGGCCAGCGGATCGTCGTCGACCTCGAAGCGGACGTGAACATCGTCGCGTACGTTGGCACATCGCCGCAGACCGATCCCTGCATCATTGCGCTACCGGCGACGATCTATGCTCGCGAATACCAGACGGGAGCGTCGCTGATCGAGACCGACACCGGAGGCGGAACGTACGCCATCGCACCCTCCGCGGCACTCGCTTCCGGCGCGGTCGGATTCCAGGTGGTCGGCATGACGGGGTCGGACGGTTCGGTGACGCTGGGCGGCCTCATGTCCGCGGAAATTCCGGGCACGAGCCCCATCATCTTCAAGAACCCGCTGATCAACACGTCGCACCGCTTCTCGTGGCGTCTGCTGGGTGGGGACTGACCGGGGACGCGCGACGGAATTGCGTGAGTCGACACCGTCCTGAAGGGCGACAGTTCAGGTGACGGGCGAAGTCGCCCGTCACTCCGATTTGCGCTGCTCTCTCGGTGACGCGTCGAACCCCGCCGCGCCCGGGAGCCCGCCTGCGGTATGCTCGTCGAACCATGCTGCCGACGCCCCCTTCGCTCGCCGGCCCGCAGGAGCGCCCGGTCACCGGCATGGAGGGAAGGTTCGGCCTGGCCCTTCTCATCTCGGCTGGCTTCCACGTCGCGATTCTCGCCTCGTGGGCGGCGCCGGGCACGGGTCCGCAGAGCGGTTCCGAATCGGCCCGAGTCGTTGCCGACGCGCCCCTCCAGGTCGCCGTCGCGCGGCCGCGCTCAGCTCCGCCTGCCCCCGCAATCGTAGTCCCGCCCGTGACGACGGCATCGCCCGAGCGAACGGCCGCCGAGGCGGGCGAATCGATACCCGCCGTCCAACGGCAGCCGGCGCGTGCCGCGTCCGCGGGCGGCGGACTCGTTCCGAAGGCCCACGTAACTGACAACGTTCCGCGCGCGCGGCTCGGCGAGCACGTCGAGACCTACATGCAGCGCACGTTCCCGATTGAAATCGAGGAACCGGTGCGGATTGGCAGTCCGTTGACCGTCGCTTTTCCGTCCCCGGCGTTCCGCGATCGCCGCGAGGATACCGTTGTCGTGTGGGTGATCGTGCGCGCCGACGGCACCGTCGACGAAATTCACGTCGTGGAGGGAACTCCGGAATTTGTCGAGGCCGTGGGTGAGGTCGTCGCACATGCGCGATTCCAACCTGCGAAGGACGGCGGAAAAGCGATCCGATTTCCGATCACGCTCGAGTTCGCGTTCCGGATTGCGCCGTCGAGCCCGAAAAACGAAGCGGCGGGCATCGCGGCCATGCGCTGAATTCGGGAATGCGCGTTGGCGAAACCGGACACTCCCGAATGCCTCGCCCGCGAATCGGTGTCCTGTTCCGCAAATACACTCGCAAGTTCGCGGCGAAACCAGCCGCCAGGCTGCGTTGGTCGGCCTTACCGTACCGCGGGGTACGTTCTCGGTCTCCCGCGTTGCCTGACGGCTGATTTCATCCGCTCCTTTTGCATCGGTACTTACGGAACAGGACACTAGCCCATGACCGGCATGTGGAAGCCGGGCGCGGCGCTGCCGTCGTCGGGCCACCTGGCGGTCACCGCCTTGCCCCGGGTGTAGAAGCGCACGCCGTCCATTCCGTGCACGTGGAGGTCGCCGAACAGCGAATTCTTCCACCCGCCGAACGAGTAGAACGCCATGGGCACGGGAATCGGCACGTTGATGCCGAGCATTCCCACGTCGACGTCCTCCTGGAACCGCCGCGCGGCGTGACCCGAGCGCGTGAACAATGCCGCGCCGTTCGCGTACGGATTCTTGTTGATGAGATCGATCGCGTCGGCCAGCGAGGCGACCCGGACGACGGACAACACCGGTCCGAAGATCTCGTCCTTGTAAATCGCCATCGACGGCGTCACGGCGTCGAACAGCGTCGGCCCGACGAAGAAGCCGCTATCGTGCCCCGGGACGCGCGGCCCGCGCCCGTCGACCACGAGCGCAGCCCCGGCGGCGACGCCGCCGTCGATGTAGCCGACGATTCTGTCGCGAGCCGCCGCGGTGACGACCGGGCCCATTTCGATTCCGGCCGCGGTGCCGGGACCGACCTTGACCGACCGCGCGCGCGACGCGAGTTCCGCGACCAGCGCATCGCCCGCGTCGCCGACCGCCACCACCGCCGAGATCGCCATGCAGCGTTCGCCTGCGGAACCGTAGCCCGCGCCGATGATGGCGTCGGCGGCAAAGGCGATATCCGCATCCGGGAGCACCACGGCGTGATTTTTCGCGCCGCCCAGCGCCTGCACGCGCTTGCCGTGCGCCGCGCCCGTCTCGTAGATATATCGCGCGATCGGCGTCGAGCCGACGAAGGACACCGCGCGGATCTCCGGGTGGGCAAGAATGGCGTCCACCGCCTCCTTGTCGCCGTGCACGACGTTGAACACGCCGTCGGGCAGCCCGGCTTCGGTCAGCAGCTCCGCCATGCGCAGCGACAGCGTCGGATCGCGTTCCGACGGCTTCAGGATGAACGTGTTGCCGCAGGCGAGCGCGACCGGGAACATCCACATCGGCACCATCGCCGGAAAATTGAACGGCGTGATGCCCGCGCAGACGCCCACGGGCTGACGCAGCGACCAGCTGTCGACATCGGTGCCGACGCTTTCGCTGAATTCGCCCTTGAGCAGATGCGGGATCCCGGTCGCAAACTCGATGACCTCGATGCCGCGCGTGACGGAGCCCTCGGCGTCGGCGAGCGTCTTGCCGTGTTCCTGCGTAACGATCGCCGCAAGCGACTTCTTGTGCGCCTCCATCAATTCGCGAAAACGCATCAGGATCCGCGCGCGCCGCAATGGCGGCGACGCGCGCCACCCGGGAAGCGCGGCCGCGGCGGCACGCGCAGCGGTATCGATGTCCGTTGCGTTGCCGAGCGGAACATGACGAATCACTTCGCCGGTTGCCGGGTTGGTCACTTCGCCGTAGCGGGTCGTCTGCGCGGTCACCGCGCGTCCGCCGATCCACAGCGGCAGTCGTTCGAGCGTGGTCAGATCCATGGTGCCTCCAGTGGGCCGCGCTTCCGTGCGGCTATCGGGCAGCGTCCGCTTCGGCGAGCCGCGCGACATAACGCGCGACGATGACGCTTTGCCTATGTAAATGCCACCGCAATTGCATCCATGTTACCAGTCGTGTTACCGGCCCAATTGAACTCTAGATTCACCCGATTTCGTGGCCCGATTTGCTTGCGAGTTGGCACGCGCAAACACAAGCCTAACTCGCGCACCCATTTCCAACAAGTTGACCTTACCATTGCCTATCCGATGCGCACGTCGGTGGTGAGATTTTCTTCCAGCGAGATACAGGAAGTGTCGGCCGCGAACGTTGTGCCGCTGCCGTCTACATCGCCCGAATCTCGGTTGTCTGCTCCCGGTCCAGGTCGCCATGCCACGTCACAAGCCCATCTTCCTGTCCAAGTCGAAGCTCACGGCCTATCACCAGTGCCGCAAGCGGCTCTGGCTTGAAGTGCATCGTCCGGAGCTGCGCGTCGATTCGGCAATGGCGCAGAAGTCCTTCAGCGTCGGTCACGTCGTGGGGGACCTCGCGCGGCGTGAATTCCCGGACGGCGTCCTGATCGGTCCGGAAAATCCCGACCAGCCGATCATCTGGCCACAGGTGTTCGCGCAAACCAGGGAAGCGCTCGCCGCGAATCCGCGCCGCCCCATCTTCGAGGCCACCTGCCGACACGCCGGCGTACTGGTTCGCGCCGACATCCTCGCGCCAACGGATCGCGGCTGGCACATGGCCGAGGTCAAGTCCGCGACATCGGTCAAGCCTTATCACCTCGACGATGTCGCTGTGCAGACCTGGGTGATGCGCCGCGACGGCGTCGAAATCGAAACGGTGGAGCTGCGACACATCGACAACCATTTCGTGTACCCCGGTGACGGGCGTTACGGTGGCCTGTTCCGCACGGACGACATCCAGAACCGGGTCGAGGACCTCCAGGCCGAGGTGCCAAGATGGATTGCCGATGCAAAGAGCGTGGCCGGTTCGAGCGAGCCAATGGTCGCGATGGGCGACCAATGCACAAAGCCGTTCGTGTGTCCCTTCACGGCTTACTGCGCCAACCTGGCGGGGCCGCAACCCGAGTATCCGGTGTCGCTCCTCCCCGGAACGACGGGCAAGGCCCTGGCGCGCGCCCTCGCTGCCGAGGGATACAACGATCTGCGCGAGGTGCCCGCGGATCGCGTGACCAGCCCCGACTTCGCGATAATCCATAACGCAACCCTCTCCGGCGTCGCTTACTTCGATGCGGCCGGGGCCGGGCTCGCGCTCGCGGGTCTCGACTACCCCCGCTTCTACTTCGACTTCGAAACCATCGATTTCGCGGTGCCGATCTGGGCCGGCACGCGCCCGTACGAAAAGACCCCGTTCCAATGGTCGTGCCACGTCGAGCGCAGTCCCGGGACCTTCGAGTACCGGCACTTTCTCGATCTCTCGGGCAACGATCCTTCTCGCGCCTGTGCCGAATCGTTGCTACGTGCGCTGGAGACAACGGGCCCGGTCCTCGCCTACAACGCGGGCTTCGAGAAGGGCGTGCTGGAAGCCCTTGCCGCGCGATTTCCCGATCTCGCGCCGGCGCTGGCAGCGGTGATCGACCGCCTCGCCGATCCGCTGCCCGTCATCCGGCGCCACTACTATCACCGCGAGATGCGCGGCTCGCGCTCGCTCAAAATGGTGCTGCCGACGATCGCGCCGGATCTCGGCTACGACCAGCTCGACGAAGTGAAGGAAGGCGCGGACGCCCAGAGCGCCTACCTCGAGGCGATTACCGCCGACGTCACCGACTCGCGCCGCGACGAAATCCGCGACAAGCTCCTGACGTATTGCGAGCGCGACACTTGGGCGATCGTGGTACTGACCTGGTTCCTCGAAGGTCGGGGGCGGCCAACATCCATCCACCGCTGACAGTCCGTATCAGCTTCCAACGGCTTGGCCTCCGAAGAACTAAGACGGCGACGTCCGCCCACTCACCGGTACAACGTCACGAGCCATTTCGCATACCGCAACGAGTAGCAATGAAGCAGACGGATGCTCGCAAACATTTGCGGCTCCATGATGTCTGCGAAATCGTCGGTCTATCCCGGTCATCAATGTACGCCGCGATGGGGAGCGGAACATTCCCGCGTGCAGTTCAAATCGGCGAGCGGGCGGTTCGATGGAAAGCAAGCGATATCGAGACCTGGTTGAGTTCGAAGGACGCGCAAGTACGGTGAGCTGTCCTAATCGGAATTCGACCGGACGGACACTGTCCGCATCAGTCTGACGCGCCTTCGATGCAAGAACCGAGATCGACACTCAGTCGTTTTTTGGGTGCAGCACCGTGGACTGGTGCAAGCGCGATACCGGCCAGTCAGTGTCACCGCTCAAGTTGCCCGAATGCGGTCGTCCACCCCGGTAAGTAGCGGGTAGTAGTTCAGTAATCGTTTCGCTATTTCTTCGTACAGCCTTGGTTATTCTTGCCCTTGGCGCAAACGGTGCCATTGGGGCCTTCGGCCACGCCCATGCCATTCTTGGTTTTGGCTTCTCCGCCCCGCGCGGTCTTGGTGGTAGTAACGCCATTCTGATTCGTCTGCGCCACGGCAGCATTGCCCGTTCTGGGATTCACGGCGGCCTTCGTGCCTGTGCTGCTTTGCACGGTCGTCACCCCGCCTGAATTCTTTTGGGCGGTAGTGACAGTGCCGGTGTTGGGGTTGACCGCCACGGCCTTCTCGCCATTGCTGCAAACGGTCTTGCCGCGAGCGTTGGTTA
The DNA here is from genome assembly GCA_963726765.1 of uncultured beta proteobacterium. GTDB lineage: Bacteria > Pseudomonadota > Gammaproteobacteria > Burkholderiales > Casimicrobiaceae > CAIWHR01. Next base: position 141,207 of record CAVSDH010000008.1, read on the forward strand.
CGCAATCAGCCGCCGATGCCACTGACGCAAAAGACAGGAGCGCCATTATCAATACTAGCTTCATTTGCATCTCCATAAATTGCTGAATGAGAATCCATCAACGATTATTGCGACTAGCTCCGTTGAACTTTTCCATAATAGCCTACCCTGCGCACCGCAGCCCGCGTTTGTGCTGAGTCAACGGCGGTCCATTGCTTTTCAGATTCGAAAAGTCCCGGCCGTACTACGGCGGCTCTTTACGCCTGCATGGCCGCTGTGCCTGAGTCCGCGTGTCGCTCGAATCGGCACCGTGCAGGTCTCTGACCGGCCATTTCCCGTCGTTCCTGCGCGACTCCGAAGCCCCGCCGAAACCGGTATTTCAAGCCGGCGGTCGGGGATGATCCTGAATGTTCATTACTGAATCACCTCGTCTGCACGCACAAGAAGCGACTTCGGAATCGTTAGAGCAAGCGCATTCGCGGTTTTGAGGTTGATTGTCAGCGCGTACTTGGTGGGTGCCTGCACTGGCAGGTCAGCCGGCTTCTCGCCTTTGAGGATTCGATGGGCATAGGTGGCCGCGCGTGGGAAATTGTCGATCAGCTCAGCTCCGTAGGACAGTAGACCGCCGAGTACGGTAAAGAAACGATAAGCGTACACAGCAGGAAGACGATAGCGAGCCGCTAGCGATGTGATCTGCACGCGATGAGCATCCGTGAAGCTGTCCGGCATCACGATAAGGGAGCCATTCGGCTCCCGTGCCTGTGCGGCAAGAACGGATTCGAGTTCGGACGCGTCGTGAACAGGTGCTGCGATCATCTCGAGGCCGAGGGATGCAGCGGCTGCTTTAAGTGGGCTCAGGTAAATGTCGCGATATGGCGTCGTTGCGGGATTGAACAAGCAGGCGACCCGGTTGATGCGCGGTGCGACCTCCTTGAGCAGCTCCAGCCACTTGCCGGCAATCTTCGGCTCCATCACGGTGAAACCGGTGACGTTGCCGCCCGGCCGCGCCAAGCTCACGACGAAGCCGCTGCCCACCGGATCGGTAACCGTCGCGAAGACGATCGGTATGGTGCGCGTTTGTTGCAGCAGCGCGGTCGTGGTGGGTGTGGTGTGCGAAAGAATGAGGTCGGGCTGTAACGCAACGAGTTCTTTCGCAAATTGCCGCATCAACTGCGCGTCGGTGGGCGTCGCCCAACGAGCATCAATCCGAACGTTGCTGCCCTCCGTCCACCCGAGCTTGTGGAGTTCTTCGCGGAACGCCGCGATAAAGCGCTGTGCTTCCAAGTCGCTCTCGGGAAAGCCCATCAGCACACCTATCCGCCGCATCCGCTCTGGCTGCTGCGCCAAGGCAATCAGCGGAGCCGCCAGCATGCCAACGAAGACTTCGCCGATGAACGCCCGCCGATCGATAGCGCGGTAGGGATGCCCGTTACCGGGCACCTCCCGCACAGAACCGAACGTTTTCCGGAGCATCTCCGCCCTCCCCAGTGGTGCCCAGAATCGTGCAGGGCACGCTACGCCGTTGCCCTCACAGGGTCAAGCAACGTGCTTGTCATCGCGTACTCTTGCGGTGATGCGCAATTCCGTAGGCGCGAACGCTTGAATGCGAGCCTTGTTGGACAGCCGTCATTCGCAGCGACGACCGCTTCTGAGAAAGTCGGACGACCGGAAAGGTTCGTACTGCGACTTTCGAAGATCAAAACGCACGCGCTCAGACCTGAAGGTCGCTGACCGGCCACAACCAGTCATAGCGCCTCGTCCTCTAAAGCGGCCACTCAACGGTAACGTCGGGACCGCAGCGATCCGCGAGGCGCCGACCGACCAACGGGGCCGGTGCAATGAGATTGGCTGCCACACCTTGGACCGAGCGTGCTGGCTATTGTTGCGGAAACCGGTAGCGATCCGCAGAATGGGCACTCCCGTTTGAGCTGACCTCCACGCCTCCTTCCATGTCGGAGCCATTGCCCGCTAAGGCTTCCCTGCCCCCCGGTGCGGTCGCGATTCTGTTCACCGACATCGAGGGCAGCACGGTGCTGTGGGAGCAGGACGGTGGCCGAATGTCGCAAGCGCTGGCAGCCCACGACGCGTTGGCGCGCAGGGCGGTCGAGCGCCACTGCGGCACGGTTGTGAGGACCACCGGCGACGGCATGCATGCCGTCTTCGACGATGCGCTGGACGCGATCGCCGCGACGGTGGATCTGCAGCAGGCGCTCGCCGATCCGGCCGTCACCAATGGCGTTGCCTTGCGCGTGCGTTGCGGATTGCACGCGGGGGTGGTCGAGCGCCGCGACAACGATTACTTCGGTAGTCCTGTCAACCGTGCGGCGCGGATCATGAGCGCGGCCCATGGAGGTCAGGTGTTGCTGTCCCAGGCCGTGGTAGATGGCATGCGGCAAATCCTACCAGCCGAGGTATCCCTGCGCGATCTCGGTATGGTGCGCCTCAAGGACATGTCGAACCCCGAGCACGTCTATCAAGTCCTGCACCGCGATCTGCGGCAGCAATTTCCAGCGTTGCGTTCGCTGGAGGCCATACCGAACAACCTCCCGCAGCAGGTAACGAGCTTCGTCGGGCGTGAGCAAGCGTTGGCGGATTTGAAGCGGCTGCTGGCCAGGGTTCGGCTGGTGACCTTAACCGGCTCGGGCGGCTGCGGCAAGACGCGTCTTGCCCTGCAGGTTGCCGCCGACTCCCTCGAGCGCTTCCCCGACGGGGTCTGGTTGGTGGAACTGTCGCCGCTCGTGGATCCTGGTCTCGTGCCACAAACGGTGGCGACGGTGCTGGGCTTGAAGGAAGTGCCGGGCAAGCCGATCAGCCAGACGCTCACCGAGCACCTCAAGGACAGGCGGCTCCTGCTCTTGCTCGACAACTGCGAGCACCTGCTCGACGGCTGCGCGCGGCTGGTCGACCTGCTAATGCGTCAGTGCCCGGCTATCGCAATTCTCGCGAGCAGTCGGGAAGCTCTCGGCATTGGGGGCGAGCAGACATATCGAGTGCCGTCACTGTCGCAGCCCGATCCGAAGCAGCTGCATACGCCGGCCTCCATCGCACCATTTGAGGCGGTGCAATTGTTTACCGACCGTGCCTTGTTAGCCCGGACAGACTTTCAAGTGACCGACCAGAACGCCTCCACGCTCGCTTCCATTTGTTATCGGCTGGACGGGATTCCGCTGGCAATCGAGTTGGCGGCGGCGCGTGTGCGCTCCCTAACCGCCGAAGAGATCAACAGCAGGCTGGACCAGCGTTTTCGCTTGTTGACCGGGGCTCGCGAACAGCGTTGCCGCGTCAGCAAACGCTGCGCTCGCTCATCGACTGGAGCTACGACTTGCTGCACGAACCCGAGAAGCTGCTATTGCAACGGCTATCGGTATTTGCCGGCGGTGGATGTTGGAAGCGGCAGAGCAGGTCTGCGCGATGAAGGCGTTGAGGCCCGGGAAGTACTCAATCTGCTGACTTCGCTTTGCGACAAGAGCTTGGTGGTCGTGGAGCGAAACGATGGGCACTCTCGCTACCGGTTGTTGGAAACCGTGCGGCAGTATTCCCGAGAAATACTCTTTGAGAGCGGAGGCGGCGAGGCAGTTCGTGACCAGCATCGAAAATGCTTCCTAACCTTGGCGGAGGAGGCAGAACCGCAACTGACCGGTGCGGATCAGGCAGTGTGGCTACGGTGTCTGGACGAGGAGCACGACAACTTGCGATCTGCTCTGGAGTGGAGCCACGCGGGGGCGGGACCGAAAACAGGACTTCGGCTTTGCGGCGCGCTGGGAAGGTTCTGGGAAATGCGCACGCATCTCTCGGAAGGGCGGCAGTGGTGTGCGCGCGTCCTGAATAAGGCGGGCGCCGAGGAGCGAACGCCGGAGCGCGCCAAGGTGCTCAATGTGACGGGCACACTGGCCTGGTTTCAAGCCGACTATCGCGCCGCCCGACAGATGCACGAGGAGAGCCTGGCGATCGTGCGAGAACTGGGAGACCGAGGCTGGGATTGCCCGGTCGTTGAATAACCTGGGGCTTGTGGCTTGGGATCAGGGGGACTATCCGATCCGCCCGGGCCCTGCATGAGGAGAGTCTGCGATCAGACGGGGGAACTGGGAGATCAGGACCATCGCTGGTCGCCGGACGACCTTGGAAACTTGGCCTTTGAACAGGGCGACGATCCGTCCGCCGGTGCCCTGCACGAGGAAAGCCTGGCGATCGTGCGGGTCGGCGACCAGAGTGGCATCGCAACCTCATGGAACAACCTGGCGAACGTGGCGAGCGCGCGGTCGACCATCCCGCCGCCGAAGAATGTACGAGGAGAGCTTGCGATTCGTGCGGGAACTGGGGGGACCATGGAGAGGCATTGCCGATTCGCTGAACAACCTGTCGTTGTCGCCACCGAGCAGGTGATCATCGGCAGCCAGGGCGCAGCTGGAGGAGAGCTTGGCGATCATGCGGGAAATGGGCGAGCGGAGGGCATCGCCACCTCGTTGAAACGCTTCGGGGCGTCGCGTTGGAGGAGGGCGACTATTCCGCCGCCTGATAGCGCGAACAAGGAGAGCCTGGCGATCCGCCGCGAGTTGGGCGAGAGACGGCAGATATGCCGATCTTCGCCTGTCGCAGTGGCGGAAGCGGTAGTGGTCGGCAACTTTCTCAGCGCCGCCCGCATCTGGGGCGCGGCGGAGCGACTGACGGGAGGAGATCGATCGCTGCTTGCGCCGAATGAACGGACCGGCTACGACCGACGCGTGGGCGCGGCCTGCGCTGCATTGGGCAACGGCGCTGCATTCGACGATGCTCGGCAGGAAGGGCGTGTTCGTCGCTCGACGAAGCAGGAGGATCGCAATGCAGACTGAAAGGCGAGCTGACGACAATGCTTGCGTACGCATA
>CAVSDH010000009.1:0-109139 GCA_963726765.1 uncultured beta proteobacterium
GATCGGAGGCACATGCGCGCGTACCTGCAATCGGCGTGGGTGAAGGTCGGACTGGGGTTGCTCGTCGTGGGCACCGGACCGCTCCTATTCATCATCGTCGCCGCGGCCGTCGGGCTGTGGCCCGATCCGAATCCGAATCCCGTTGGTCCGGGCCTGCTTTCCTTCCTCACCTTCTGGCCGGCGATCATCTGCATCGTCATAGGGGTCGTCCGTGCGCGCGCCAGGGACCGGTAACGCGCGGCCTGGACCGGCGGCCAGTGCGATGAGCAACCCCGTATTAGTGGCGTTCCTCGTGCTGTTCATCGGTCCGGCCATCAGCTTTGCCCAAGCGCCGCGACTTGCCGCCCCGAACCTCGTGGAAATTTCACCGCGGCTGGTCACGTCCGGACAACCCTCCGCCGATGCGCTTGCCCGCCTCAAGGCGTCCGGGTTCGAAGCCGTGATCTACCTGGCGCCACCGACCGTCCACGACGCGGTTCGCGACGAGCAGCTCATCGTCACCCGCCAAGGGCTGACGTTCGTCAACATCCCCGTCCAATTCGACAGGCCGACCGAAGCGGATTTCGAGACGTTTGCCGGCGTTCTGCGGGGGTTCGGTGACCGGAAGGTGCTGGTTCATTGCCAGATCAACCTTCGCGCGTCCACAATGGTCTTTCTGTATCGCGCGATCGTTCTCAAGGAAGATCCGCAGCGTGCGTACGAGTCCGTCACCGGCGTTTGGGTCCCGGACGGCGCATGGCGCCAGCTCATTCGCGATCAGTTGCGAAAGCACAAGGTCGCCTTCGATCCTTTCTAGCGCCGGAGACTTGCAGCCGGATCCGACGGTCAGCGCCGATGCCACACCTGCGCCACCATTCGTCGGCAGAAGGCCACCGGTCGGTCGGTTTGCCCCGAACCGTCGCCGTCGCGATCAGTTCCGGCGCGGGCCCCGGTCCAATCAGTTCGTTGACCCGCGCGCTTCGGTCCATGCACAATTGCCCGCCACGGCAGCGGCGTCACCGAACGAACAGCGATCATGACCATTTCTTACCAAGGACTTCGATGCGTACCCTCCTGTTCCTGATCGCCGGGCTGCTGCTGATGGCGGCGCTGATGCTGTTGGGCAGGTTGTTCTCCTCGCAATACCCCGACGCTCCGCGGTTCGCAATGTTCTCGTTCATCGCCCTCTGGTTCGTCATCGCCGGCACCAACATGTGGATCGGCGTCTCGAAGGCGGGATATTCCATCGCGGACGAAGCGCCCATCTTTCTGCTCATATTCGGCGTCCCCGCGATAGCCGCCGTGTTGCTCAAGTGGCGGCTTCCGTGACCCTGTCGGTGACGGCCGCCCTGCTGCTGCTCGTATTCGCCGGCGACGGTCGCGCCGCCGACGTCCACAAGTGCGTCACCGGCGGGCGCACAACCTACCAGAGCATGCCGTGCGAGGTCCCGACGAATGCGCCGCAATCGCAGCAGCGCCGCGCGAGCGCGCTGGTCGGGTGCTACGTGGCGAACATCAGCGGTCTCGAGAACGGATTCGAAGTCAAGCGGACGGACGGTGCCGACTACAAGCTCGAAGTCACCAATGGAAAGGACAGGACCGCGATTCCACTCAAGGCGGCAACGCCGCAGGAGGTGCAGGAAGTCGGCGCCGGATTTCACTTGAACCTGCTTGAAGGATTGAGCGTGAAATGGGAGGCGGGAACCCCCAACCAAAAGCCCGTGGGCCTGTACAGGGGCGGGGATCAGAACGGCAAGGAGGTGTATCTCGCGTACTTCTTCTTCGGCAACGGGCTCGCCACCAGAACCCAGTGCAAATGAATTCGGCGCCCGCTGGAGTGATCGCCGCGCAACGGGTGCTCGCCTGCGCTCGGCATCGCCGTCAGGCCTGAGTCGTCGCGCGGCGCAGGCGAATTCGCGCGGCGATATTCTCATGGAGCGCTTTGCAAAATGCACGAGACATCGGTGACGGACCGCTTGCTGTACGACCCTGCCAGACACGAGCCTCTCCTCCAGATCCCGTGGGACGAGGGCCAGGCTCGAACGGCGATCGAACGGATCGTGTCGGACGTCGAGTCGCGCTACACGGAGGACGCCTATTGGCCGCGGCATCCCCTCGATCGCGAAGGCAAGAACGAGACGGCGCCCGCCGCGACGTCCCTGTACAACGGCGCCTGTGGCGTCTTCTGGGCGCTGCACTACCTTCATTCCGTCGGGGCCGTCTCGCTTTCGGGCAGCTGCGTTGTGGAATTCGATCGGCTGCTCGCGCGGAACCGTGGCGAGCTCGGCGCGTCTGCCGAACGAGATCGCGCCTCTCTCATGCTCGGTGACACGCCCATTCAGATGATGCGTTTCGACGAAGAGCCGACCGACCAGATCGAAGACGCTCTCCACAACCTGATCGCCGGCAACGTCGGACACCCCGCGCGCGAACTGCTTTGGGGCTCCCCGGGGACGCTGCTCGCCGCGTTGTTCCTGTACGAGCGGACCGGCAATCGGCGATGGTCGGATCTCTTTCGCTTGACCGCGGACACGCTCTGGAATCAGCTCGAGTGGTCGCCATCGCAGCTGTGCTCCTATTGGACGCAGGATTTCATGGGCCGGCGATGGAATCATCTCGGCGCCATGCATGGATTCGTTGCCGCGGTTCCGCCGCTGGTTCGAGGTCGGCACCTGCTGGATGCCGGACGCTGGGCCGCGTGGGAGGAGTGCATCGTCAACACGGTGTCGCGCACCGCCGATCGTAGCGGCGCACATGCGAACTGGCGTCCGCAACTGGATTACACCACCGATGTAACGAAGAGGCTCCTGCAGTTCTGCCATGGCGCACCCGGTTTCGTCATCTGCCTCGCAGGTCTCCCCAGCGCGGCCCTCGATGACCTGCTGCTTGCGGCTGGAGAGAACATCTGGTCGGCGGGACCGCTCACCAAAGGCTCGAACCTGTGCCACGGCACCGGCGGCAACGGTTACGCGCTCCTCAAGCTGTTTCAACGAACTCGTGATGACCGGTGGCTCGAGCGCGCCCGGTCGTTTGCCATGCATGGCATTGCCCAGACACAGGCGGATGCCCGACGCTTCGGGCAATCGAGATACTCGCTGTGGACCGGCGATCCCGGTTTCGCGATTTATCTCTGGGATTGCCTGCGCGCGGAAGCGCAATTCCCGACACTGGACGTCTTCTATGCGCCCCGCGCCCGCGGTCGTCCACCCGTTACCTTGGCGCATCCGGCCCATTGAAGATCGCAACTATCACTGGCCCGGAGACCCTTTCGGCGAAGAGCGCGGAGCGCATCCTGCGCCAGCTGCCGCAATGGTTTGGCATCGAGTCGGCGCTGCTGGCGTACGCCCGCGAATGCGAGAGCCTGCCGAACCTATTGGCCGTCGCCGACACTGAGCTGGTCGGCTTCGCGACCTTGCGGGAGCACAACGCGGCAACCCTCGAACTCAGCTGCGTCGCGCTGGTTCCTCAATGGCATCGCTCGGGCGTCGGATCGCGTCTTTGTCTCGCGGCCGAATCGTGGTGGGCGCGACGCGGGGGCAAACTTCTTCAGGTCAAGACACTCGGGCCATCGCGTCCCGATCCGAACTATTTGCAGACGCGCGCATTTTACAGCGCGCTCGGATTTCTTCCGGTGGAAGAGTTTTCAGACTTGTGGCCGGGCAATCCGTGTCTGCTGCTCGTCAAACCGATCGATGCGGACGCGCGCCGGGACGGCGTCCGCGCTCCGGTCCTGGCGCAATGACGCACGATCCACATTCGGCGCGACCGCGCCTGCCATGATTGGAGGGAGCACGTGATCACACCGGTCATCAATATCGCCGACGTAGAACTCCTGCCGCGCCCGCCGGCGCGCAATCCGCCCGGCTCCGCGGCGGAGCGGTTCGACATGAGAATGGGGCGCATCAGCTGCCGGATCGGCGCGCGGCAGCTCGGATACAACATCACCGCAGTACCGCCCGGCAAGCGCGCATTTCCGCGGCACAGTCACCGCGTCAACGAGGAGATGTTCCTCGTCCTCCACGGCACGGGAGAGATACGAATCGGCGAGGAGACTCATCCGCTGCGCGCTGGCGATATCGTGGCCTGCCCGGCAGGCGGCGTGGAAACGGCGCACCAGATTGTCAACACCGGACGGGAGGAGTTGCGCTATCTCGCCGTCAGCACGCAGCGCGCGCCCGAAATCTGGGAGTATCCGGACTCGGGCAAGTTCGGGTTCATCGCGGAGTTCACGGCGGCCGACGGCGGACCGTCCGGTGCCGTGCCCTTTTTCGGTCGCGAAGCGCAGGGCACAGACTACTGGGATGGCGAGTGACCGGCCGACCGCGCGTAGGTCGTCGTCGCGGCGACCTGCACGTACACGCTGAAGGGGCAAACCGATGGTGCTCAGAGTGTGTCTGGCGGGGGCGACCGGATGGGCAGGGTCCGAGCTTGCGCGGTCGATTGCCGGTGCCCCGGACCTTGCGCTTGTCGCTGCGGTCGCGCGCAAGCACGCAGGACAGGACCTGGGGCAGGTTCTCGGTGAACCGCGCCTGACAGGTCTCATCTACTCCTCGGCGGCCGAGGCGCTCGACACTCCCTGCGACGTCTTCGTCGAGTACACCAAGCCCGAAAGCGCGAAGGCCAACATCGTGACCGCGCTCGAGCACGGAGCGCACGTCGTCGTGGGAACCTCCGGCCTTGCGGATGGCGACTTCGCGGAGATCGACGCGGTTGCACGCGACAAGCGTCGCGGAGTGCTCGCTTGCGGAAACTTCGCGTTGACCGTCGCCCTTCTCCAGAAGTTCGCCGAAATGGCCGCAAAGCTCATCCCCCAGTGGGAGATCATCGATTATGCCCACGACGACAAGATCGACGCGCCGAGCGGCACCGCGCGCGAACTCGCGTTTCGCCTGTCCAAGGTGCGGAGCCCCGAACCCACGATTCCCTTGGCGAAGACGGTCGGCCCTCGAGAGACCCGCGGCGCCACGGTGTCGGGATCCCAGGTCCACGCCCTGCGTCTGCCCGGTTATGTGATCGGCGTCGAGATCGTCTTCGGGATGCCGGACCAGAGGCTCACGATTCGCCACGACTCCGGCAACAGCGCGAGGCCGTACGTCGCCGGCGCACTCCTCGCCATACGAAAGGTCGCCACGCTCGTCGGCGTCCATCGTGGCCTCGACTCCGTGCTCGATCTCTGAGACGACCGCGGAACAGCGCGGGCGATCACGTCGCCGGCCACTGCGTCCCGATGGCGCGCGGCCGCGGCAGTTGCCGGATCCCGGGACGGCACGGCTGACGGCGGTCGCGGCGATTCATTAGAATGTGAAACATCGTCCGACGCGATCGGCGGCCGGGCACAACGAGGAGGCGCGATGGACAAAGGCAAGAGTTACGACGGTTCGTGTTTTTGCGGAGCAGTCCGCTTCACGGTGACGGGCGAGCCGGCCGCGATGGGTTATTGCCATTGCGAATCCTGCCGTCACTGGTCGGCGGGTCCCGTGAATGCGTTCACGCTGTGGAAGCCCGATGCCGTGCGGATCACGCAGGGCGCGGGAAACATCGGCTCGTACAACAAGTCCCCGCAGAGCCATCGCAAGTGGTGCAAGACCTGCGGCGGGCATGTCTTCACCGAGCACCCCGGAATGGGTCTTACCGACGTCTACGCGGCCGTCATTCCGGACTTGCCGTTCAAGGCAGGTGTCCACGTGCACTACCAGGAGACGGTGTTGCCGTTGAGGGACGGCGTGACCAAGCTCAAGGACGTGCCCAAGGAAATGGGCGGCTCCGGCGTGAGCATGCCCGAATGATCCGGAGGGAACCCTGCTCGTTGCGCGTCCGGCCGGCGAAACCGGCGTCGCGCCGAGCACGGGAACCGGTTCGAGTGACGCGCGATTCGCATTCGAGCATTGGAGGCGACGCATGGACTGGCCCGACAACGACAAGATATCGGCGATGCTGCAGTTGCCGGAGGGCTACCGCTTCGAACGGTTGAAGCGCTCCGAGATTCCCGCACTCGCTGCCGCCGTCGCGGAGTGGCACCCCGACATTTCCGTCGGCGCCGCAAGTTGTTACCTGCGCGAGGACTTCTACGCCGACAAGGCGTTTCTCGACGGAGAACCGGAAAAGGATCTCCTCGTGATTCTGATCAGGTGCGGCGACGAGCTGGCGGGCGTGGGGTCATGGGAGCGGGAGCAGGACGCGCTCGCGATCTATGCCCGCTTCGGGGCCATCGCGCCGCAGCATCGGGGCGCGAAACTGGCCGTGCGCGCGATGGAGTTCGGCGAAAACCTCGCGCGGTCGATGGGAGCCGGCTTCATCTACGGTCTCGCGACATTGAAGATACCCAACATGCAGCTCGCACTGGAGCGCGCCGGGTATCAACTGCTTGGTTTCGCCCCCGGATACGACCGCGAGATGGTGGCGCCCGGCGTCGTGAAGCGGGTGTACGAAGCGTTCTATGCCAAAGTTCTGGTCCCGGACGAGGAGCTGCTGCGACCGGATCCGAGGAACCTGTCGCCCAGAGCCCGGTTGCTCTTCGACGTGTTGTTCCCGGGTTGAACACTCCGCTTCGCGGCGTTGCCGGAACGGGATCCGGACTGCCGCTCCCCTCAACCGTGCGCCCTGCGCTGCCGGATGACGCGATGGCGATCGCGACGATTCATGCCGAGAACTGGCAGCGGTTCTATCGTGGCATCCTCCGCGACGATTACCTGGACGGTCCCGTCGTCGGCGATCGACAGGTTGTGTGGAAACGCCGGCTGTCGAATTCCGCGGACTCGAGCCTTCAGTTCATCGCGGTGATCGAGCGACCCGGCGGGCTCGCGGCCTTTGTCTGCGCCTATCTGGACGCCGACCCCGAATGGGGCGCATTGCTCGACAATCTTCACGTCGCATTCGCCTCGCGCGGACAGCATCTCGGCTCAAGGCTCATGGCGTGCGCAGCCGCCTGGGTGATTGCAGAACGCCCAGCCTCGAGGCTTCATCTCTGGGCCTACGAGAAGAACCTGCCCGCGCGCAGGTACTACGAGCGGCTTGGCGGCGAAGTGGTGAATCGGCATGCGGAACCTGCGCCGGATGGATCCCGCGTGCCTGCCGTTCGCTACGGATGGCGAGACCCGTCCGTCCTCGCCGCTGCCGCGGACAGTACCCTTCGCTAATCCGGCGATCGGCGTATTCCAGCCCGGTTCAGGGCTGGCGCGTTGACTCCGCCAAACAAGGCTTGGAAAATCGGCTTCGTTCCTGCCGGAAGGCACGGTCGATGGTTTCCCGTGCGTCCTCCGGCGCAGGACACCGGCGCAGCCGACGACGGCCCCGCCACCCGTACAATGCGCGTGCACCGGGCCGGCGCTGCGCGCGCGTCGGCTTGCACCGGCCAAGCTCCGGAGCAAGGAAAGACAAGCCTATGATCCGTCGCGAACGCCTGCTTGCCACCTTCGAGGGCAGCTTCGTGGTGTTCCTCATCGGCATGCGCGTCAATTCACCCTGGGCCGTTCACAAATGGTGGCCCGTGGCCCGGGCCATGCCCCGCATGCTGAGGGAACTCGAGGCCCGGCCGGAACTCGGAATGCTCGGCGGCGAGATGTGGGGTGGCAGAACGACAATCCTGGTTCAGTACTGGCGCTCGGTCGAACTCCTGTTCGCCTATGCGAGGGATCGCGATTCGCGGCACCTTCCCGCGTGGCGGGATTTCAATCGCGCCGTCGGCGTCGGCGGACAGGTGGGCGTGTGGCACGAGACCTATGTCGTCGAACCGGGAAACTATGAAAACATCTACGTCAACATGCCGCCGTTCGGCCTCGGAAAGATCGGCGCGCTTTCCCCGGCCGTCGGCGGATTGCAGTCGGCCGCGGCGCGACTTCGCGCGGCGCGCCCCGCGGCCGGTTGACGTGCACGGGAGACAGCGATGATCGAAGTGTCGTGGCTGCTCTTTGTGGTTGCCTCGCTCGTGCTCATCGCGACGCCGGGCCAGGACATGATTCTCGTCATGTCGAGGTCGATCGTTCAGGGACCCGTCGCCGGGGTCGCCACCGCCGCCGGCGTCAGCGTGGGACTCATCGGACATACGCTTCTTGCCACCATCGGACTCGGGGCGATATTGCGCGCGTCGGAGTGGCTCTTCGTCGCGCTCAAGTTGATCGGCGCTGCCTATCTGCTCTACCTGGGCATCGGGTTGGTGCTGGCGAAGCATCACGAGTTGGCCCTGGCCGGCACATCGCAACGTTCGTCATCACGGCTTTTCCTCGACGGTGCGCTTTCGAACATCTCCAACCCGAAGATCGCGATCTTCTACTTTGCATTCCTGCCGCAATTCGTTTCCCCGAGCGCAGCGCATCCGACGCTGTCGATCTTCGTTCTGGGGCTCGCGTTCGCCGCGCTTACCTTCGTCGTGAAGGCGCCGATCGGCCTCTTTGCGGGCGCGCTGTCCGGATGGCTGCGCGCACGTCCCGCCGTACTCACGGGGATGTTTCGCACCAGCGGAGCGATCCTGATCGGCCTTAGCGTCCGGCTTGCGCTGGAGCGGCGTCAGTGACGGAGGAAACGAAACCATGATGCGAGCGATCGCCGCGATTGTCGGGGGACTCGGGTCCTGGGTGCTCATCGCCACGGCGGCCAACGTCGTCGTCCGCATGGCGTGGCCGGGCTATTCCGACGTGGAGATTTCGATGCAGTTCACGGTCGGAATGATGCTGGCGCGACTGATGGTCGGAGTACTGTCCTCGCTCGGCGCCGGACTTGCGGTCGCCTGGATCTCGAAAGGCGACAATCGCGCAACGTGGGCGCTTGCGGGAATCCTGCTCGCCGTGTTCATCCCTGTGCATTACGGATTGTGGGAGAGGTTTCCGATCTGGTACCACGTCGCGTTCCTGACTTCCCTCGCCGTCATGCCGCCGGTAGGCGGGCTGCTCCATTCCCGTCATGCGACTCGGCGGGCCGGGACGCCGGACCGGGCCTCGGACGCCTCATGCGAGCGTCCGGGGTGAACGTCGAGGCGACAAAGATGCAGGGACTCGTGGCATGAACCCGCCCCCCTCGGCAGAATCGGTCCTCGCGAAACTTGCGTCGCTTGCAATTGCGATTCCGCCGGGTCCGGTGCGCGTGGACGGGTACGGCGACTCGCCGGCGCTCTCCGAGGAGCTGCTCGCGCTGATCGTGCAGGGACGCAAGCGGGCGGGCACCAGCCTTCTTTGGGCGTGCGAGACGGACAATGAGCCGATCCCGCGGGCCGGGGACATTGAAATCGTCGTCGACCACCGGAACGAGCCGGCGATCGTCACCCGAATTACCAGCGTCTGCGTCGTGCCGTTCGACGAGGTGTCGGCCGAATACGCGGCGATCGAGGGCGAAGGCGACGGCTCGCTCGACTACTGGCGCGATGCGCACTTGGCGTTTTTCGCGCGGGAATGCCGGAGAATCGGCCGGGAGCCCGCGGAGAACATGCCGGTGGTGTGCAGCATTTTCGACGTGCTGAATATCCTTCCTCGCAGGGTGGCGGAGTGACCCCGCGCGATGCGTCGAGTTCCCCGCATGCCGCAGCATTCCCGTTGCCTGCCCGCAGGCAGCCCGACGCGCCGGAGCGTTGATGCGACCCCTGGTATCCGGCGACATTTCGCTCGAACCCCAGATCGCCGCCCACGCGGACGAGATGTTTGCGATCCTGTCCGATCCGGCGATCTACGAGTTCGAGAACGAACCGCCCGCCTCGGTCGAATGGCTGCGCGCCCGTTTCGTCAAGCTCGAGACGCGGCGGTCCGGAGACGGAACCGAGCAGTGGCTCAATTGGGTCATCCGCGATTCCCGTTTCCGGCTCGCCGGCTACGTTCAGGCTACCGTGCGCGCAGATGGGGACGCGTACATCGCCTACGTGCTGGGCAGCGCTTTCTGGAGCAGGGGCATAGCCCGGCGCGCCGTGGAAGCCGTGATCGACGAACTCGCCGCCGGATACGGCGTGCGCACGCTGTGGGCGATCTTCAAGACATCGAACCTTCGTTCGCGCGGGCTGTTGGAGCGCATCTCGTTTTGCGACGCCCCGGGCGATCGGCTGGCACAGCATTCCGTCGAACCGGGTGAATCGCTCATGTACCGGCACATCGGTTGCCCATGACGCGCGTCGTCCCGCCGGGCAAGATCATCCTTCTGAACGGGGCGTCCAGCTCCGGCAAGTCCACGCTGGCGCTCGGATTGCAGGCCCGCCTCGACGATCCGTTCTGGCACTTTTCGATCGATCACCTCAATGCCGCCAAGGTCCTTCCGGATGCGCGCATCAAGGGCGGCGAGTTCCCGTGGAGTGCGTTGCGCCCGCAATTCTTCGACGGCTTTCACCGCTGCATCCCCGCTCTCGCCGACGCCGGGAACAATCTCGTCGTCGAGCACATCGTCGAGACCGCGGACTGGATGCAACGGCTGCTGCGCCTGCTTTCGGCACTGGACGTGTTTTTCGTCGGCGTCCACTGTCCGCTCCCGGAACTCGAACGGCGAGAGCGTGCGCGTGGCGACAGACGGGTCGGCGACGCCAGGGCGGACTTCGAGATCACCCACACCTTTTGCACTTACGATTTCGACGTGGATTCGACGTCGCCGCCAGACCACAACGTCGACGCGGTCATCGCCGCGTGGAAGAATCGACAGCACCCTTGCGCCTTTGACAGAATGAGGATGGGCACCGCGGAAGCGTGAGCCGTCCGCCCGAAAAAAATGAACGAATGGACGTCCCCGGCACCCGCGAGAGGAAACTCCTGCGCTCCTTCCGGTATCCAACCCCGCGTCCGCCGCGTCGCCGATTGAGGTCGCACGGACGCCCGCCTTCCATTCCAACGAGGAACGCAGCATGACCAACCGCATCGCTCTTCTTGCACTCGTCGCGTCGCTTTTCGCCGCGCCTTCGCTGGCCGCGCTGAAAGCGGGGGACGCCGCACCGGACTTCAAGGCGCAGGCCTCGCTCGGCGGAAACGTGTTCACGTTCTCGCTGGCCGATGCGCTGAAGAAGGGACCCGTCGTCCTGTACTTCTACCCGGCTGCATTCACGACGGGCTGCACGATCGAGGCGCACGATTTCGCCGAAGCCGTCGATTCGTACCGCTCGCTCGGCGCGACGGTCATCGGCGTGTCGCACGACGACATCGACAAGCTGAACAGGTTTTCGGTCAGCGAATGCCGCAGCAAATTCGCCGTGGCCGCGGACAGGGACCAGAGCATCATGAAATCCTACGATGCGGTTCTGGCGATCAAGCCCGAGTACGCAAATCGCATTTCATACGTCATCTCGCCGGACGGGCGCGTCGTCTATTCGTACACGTCGCTCAATCCGGAAAAGCACGTGGAATACACGCTCGACGCCCTCAGGAAGTGGTCGGCGCTGCAGAAGAAGTAGAGGCTTCCCGCCCGTCACCCGCTCCGCCGGGGAGATGTCCCTACCGCGAAGGCAAATGAATTGGACCTCTCGGACGCGACTGTCAGGCAACTGCTGATTCCGGTTGACGAATTCGATCGCGGCACGGCCTTCTACCGCGATGTGCTCGGGGCGTTGCAGGGGAGCGTCGTGATGGCGTCCGTCGTCAAAGCGTGGAGATGCCCGAACTGCAGCGCGGACGTCGCGTCCGCCTTCTGTCCGGCCTGCGGCGAGCGTCCCGTCGGCCCTCCGGACCTCACGTTTCGCGGCCTGCTCGCACAGTTCACCAAGGCAATCAGCGGCATCGACGGTCGTCTCGTCCGAAGCTTCGGATCCCTGCTCGCCAATCCCGGAGCGCTCACCAATGCGTACGCGCAGGGTCGGCGGAAGCCCTTCATCGGCCCCTTTCAACTCTTCCTCATCGCCAACGTCGTGTTCTTCGCCGTCCAGTCGATGACGCACACCAAGGTGTTCTCGTCGACGCTCGATTCGCACCTCCACCATCAGGATTGGAGCGAACTCGCGCAACAGCTCGTCGCCCAGCGCCTGCAGACGACGCACAGGTCGCTCGAAAGCTACGCGCCCCTGTTCGACCAGGCGGCCGTTCTCCATGCAAAATCGCTGGTCATCCTGATGGTTGCGCCTTTCGCTCTGCTGCTGCCGGTCGCGTTCCTCGGAAAACGGCGCCCGTTTGCGACCCACGTCGTGTTTTCCCTTCACTTCCACGCGTTCCTGTTGCTGTTGTTCTGCCTCGCCCTGGCGATTGCGGCGGCCGGCGTGTTGCTGGGCGGCCCCGGGCTCGAGTCCGCGCGCGTGGACAACGTGCTGACGGCGATCAACGTCGTCGCCTGCACGGTATATTTGTACGTCGCGACCGGCGCCGTCTACGCGTCGACGGGCGCAAGCAGGGTTCTGAAAGCCTTTGCGCTGACTCTCGCCGTGGGCGCCATCGTGCTGGGCTACCGGTTCCTCGTCTTTCTTTTCACGCTGTACATGGTCTAGAGCGCGCGACGCGCGGACGGGACACCGACATGACCGAAAAAGCTGCGGCACTGGCAAGTCTCCTGATTCGCAATTTCAACGAGGCTTCGCTCGAGCACGAAGTCCGGGCGCCGCTGTACGACACGCTCTGCGCCCGGCTCGCGCGCGGGACGGCAGCGCGCAAGCTCGGCGCCAGCATCGACATCGTGGCCCCCGGAATGCGCTCCTGCCCCTACCATTCGCACCACGCCCAAGAGGAGATGTTCGTGATTCTCGAAGGCAAGGGAACGTTGAGGGTCGCCGGCGAGCTGCTGGCGCTGCGCGCAGGGGACGTCGCCTTCATCCCTCCCGGCCCCGAATATCCGCACCAGATCATCAACACCTCCGACGCGCCGCTGAAATACCTTTCGATCAGCACGCGCGACATGCCGGAGATCTGCGAATATCCGGACTCGAACAAGTACCTCGCCATGGCCTCGTCCGCCGACGGCAGGCGCTTCGATGCGCTGCAGCGATCGGGGGCGAACCTCGACTACTGGGATGGCGAGCCGTGAGCGAGCTCCCGCCGCAGGGCGACGTTCTCCGGCCTTCGCGGGTGCGCTGAATGGGCGCGGAGCCAGAATTCACCATTACGCTGCAAGACGACGTCCCGCGCGAGGCGGGCACGATCGTCGATGCCGGGCTCGGCAAGGCCAACGAAGACGCCGCGCCGTTGCATGAAGTCCGACCCTTGTCCGCCGTCGCCCGTCTGCCTACCGGCGAGATCGCTGGGGGAATCGTCGGCCGCACGTGGGGTGCGTGCTGCGAAATTCAGCAGGTGTGGGTGCACGCCGACCACCGCCGGCGCGGGCTCGGCACGCGCCTTATCCGGGAATTCGAGCGTCGCGCGGAATCGCGCGGTTGCCGCAAGTTCTACCTGGAAACCTTCAGCTTCCAGGCGCCCCGCCTCTACCTGGCGCTCGGGTACACGGTCGGGCTCGCCATTGCCGGTTTCCCGGAAACCATCGTCAAGTACATAATGGTCCGTGACCCGACCGGCGGCGACGCTCATTCCGGTGAAACGCCGCCGTGTGCCGACGCGCGCCACGCGCGCCCAACGTGAAGGCAGCGAAATTCCCCCATGATCAACGAAAAGATAACGGTTCGCGTGACGTCGACCGGGCAGACCCTCGATGTCGTCGTCCTGAACAAGCGCGTCGACGCCATCGACGTCGTTCTCGGCGAGGGCGTCCACAGCGTTCGCTGCCAGCTCTCCCCCACGCGAAACGGCATGGCCTACGCAGGCAACGCGATGGGGCGCGAAATCGTGTACGAACGCGCCCGGGGCGACGTCAAGGCCGATCTCGACCGGGTCAGCGCGACCCAGGTGAATTTCAACAAGCGGTGAAGGACGATGAGTCCGACGCCCGATCGCGCGCCCCGATTGCGCGCGCCAGCCCGCCACGGGCATTCGCCAAAGCGCCCATGCGCGCCTTCCTGACCGTCGTCGGAATCATGCTCATGCTCGTGGGCGCCGTCTGGTTCCTGCAGGGCATCGACGTGCTGCCCGGCAGCTTCATGACGGGACAGGTGCAGTGGGCAATCTACGGCGGATGCGCGTTCGTCGCAGGCCTCGCCTTGCTCGCCGCCGCACGGCGCCTCGGGCGATAGCTCGATGGGCGACAACGTGTCCGCCGCGCGGACGCCTCGCGGTGGCGCATGCCCGACTGGATGCGTCGCATGACGCCCGAGGCGAGCCGGGGTCTCGCCGTGCGCCGCGCCGCCGCGCGCGACCGCACACCGATTTCGCGCATGCTCGAGCTGTACCAGCACGACCTGTCGGATATCTGGCAACAGGATCTCGACGATCGAGGGGAGTATGGGTACGCCCTCGACAGGTACTGGTCGCAAACGAATTGCTGGCCGTACGTATTCATGGCGGCGGGAAAGTACGCGGGCTTCGCCCTGGTCGACGTCGCCGTAAAATTCCCGGGCGACGACTACTGGATGGATCAATTCTTCGTGCTGAGGAGGTATCGTCGCCGCGGATTCGGTCAGGCCGCCGCGCACCACGTCTTCGAGTCCCTGCGCGGGCGGTGGGAGGTTGGGCAGATGCCCCGGAACCTTGCTGCACAGGCTTTCTGGCGCCGCGTCATTGCCGAGTACACGGGCGGCGTTTTCACGGAGCACGCGCTGACCGCGGGCCAGTGGGAAGGCCACGTTCAGCGCTTCAGGAACTGAACGCCCGATGTCGCCCGCCGCCAGGCGTCGACACTTGTCCGGCAAGTCGCGGCATCCCGCCATTGTCGATCGTCGTGGCAACCGTGAAATTCGCCGCCATCACAGCGCACGCATGCAAACGGTCCGATCTGCAGCGCAGCCGCCGGCTCAGCCAGATGACCGGGCGCTCACCAACCCCTGGCCTCGCTCGACAGCGTGGCTTGTCGTGACCATGATCGAAGAACTGCGCTTATCCGCCGAACGCATCAGCTTGCGCCGATTCATGCCGTCCGACGCGACAGCCGTTGTTCGAACTGTTCTCGCACCCGGAGGTGATGCGCTACTGGAGCCGGCCCGCGATGACGGAGATGGCACAGGCGGACGAACTCCTCCTGCAGATATTGGCCGACTATGAGACCGGCGCCAGCCTGCCGCTGGTGATCGAGCGCAGCGACGACAACGTGTTCGTCGGCAATTGCACGCTGCATCACTTCCACGCGGCGAGCCGCCGCGCGGAGATCGGCTACGCCCTCGCGCGTCCCTATTGGGGCCGTGGCTATATGCACGAGGCGCTGCGGACCCTCGTCTCCCATGCTTTCGAGCGGCTTGATCTTCACCGCCTTGAAGCGGACATCGATCCGCGCAATACTTCCTCGGCCAGGAGCCTCGAGCGTCTCGGATTCCTGAAAGAGGGCCATCTGCGCGAGCGCTGGATCGTCAATGGCGAAGTCTCGGACACCGGGTTCTATGGCCTCCTGCGCAGCGATTGGCGACGGACCGCCGACTGAATCGTTGATGCGCGGGACGTGAATCGCGCGGCTCGATGCACGCGTTCGCGCGTTGACGGCGATGGCCCTGCTGCATTTCGCAGACGCGAGAAAGGGAATCGGTCGTGGCATCGATAGAAGCAAAGCTCTATGCCCTCGGTCTCGCGCTTCCCGCGCCCTTGGTCCTTCCGCCCGGGATTGCATTGCCGTTCCCGTGGGTCCGGGTCCACGGAAGCCGAGTCTTCGTGTCGGGCCACGCAGCGCAAAACGCGGACGGCTCGCTCGCCGGTCCTCTGGGCAAGGTCGGCCAGGACGTCACGCTGGAACAGGCGCACCGCGCGTCGCGTCTCACGGCGCTCTCGATTCTCGCGAGCCTCAAGCGCGAGCTGGGCGACCTCGACCGGATCTCGGCGTGGCTGCGGGTCTTCGGCATGGTCAACTGCGCGCCCGGATTCGATCAGACGCCGACGGTCATCAACGGATTCACCGACCTGATCGTGGAGCTGTACGGTGCGACGCGCGGTCTCCACGCGCGCTCCGCGGTGGGCATGGCCGAACTGCCCTTCGGCATCCCCGTCGAGATCGAGGCCGAGGTGGCGATCGATGGCTGAAATCGCGCCACGGGTTCAATTGCGAGCGGCATGCGAGTTGCCCACCGAACGCCGACGAGCGCGATCTGCGCAAACGCCTCCGCAAGATCTTGCGACGAACGGAGCCCGGCGTCGCCGCGCGCCTGATCGCCATCGACCACGCATCGGAGTCTCTTCCGGTCTCCCATTGCGTGCCGCGTCATGATCGGCGGAGGCTGCCTGTGCGGACGTGTCGCGTGGCGGCTCGACGGACCGGTCGCCGTCATCAATCATTGCCATTGCTCGATGTGCCGCAAGATCCACGGCGCAGCGTTTGGAACGTTCGCGCACGGAAGCGCACGGGCGTTCGGCTGGGAGCGCGGCGAAGAAGCGATTACGCGCTACGAGTCGTCGCCGGGCATCTGGCGCAGTTTCTGCGCGTCTGCGGTTCCGGGGTCCCGGTGATCGAAGGGGACGAGGTCTCGATTCCCGCCGGAGGCATCGACGGCGATCCCGGCGTGCGGCCCTCGGTCCACATCTTCACCGGGTCGAAGGCGCCGTGGTACTCGATCGCCGACGACCTGCCACAGTTCGAGCGCTTTCCTCCCGAAGATTTCTGGCCATCGTGACGACACGATCGACACGAATCGGGCGGCGGCGATGCTGCTGATACAGCCGGCGCTCGACCAGCTGCCGGGCTACCTCACGGCGCTCAACCGCGGGTGGTCCCCCGACAACGTTCGCGGCGACGCAGCGGCGCGCGAGGAGATCGCGAGAATCGACGCCGACGCGCCTGCCTTCGTCGCCCAGCAGGTCGACCGCGAAGCCAAGGGCCCGCCCATCAAGCTGCCCGACGGATCCGCCGCGCGGCGCATCCCGGGATACAGACTGTGGATGTGGGACGGCGAATTCTGCGGCGTCATCGGCTTTCGATGGCAGCCCGGCACTTCCGCGCTTCCCCCGCACGTTCTCGGCCACGTCGGCTACGCCGTCGTGCCGTGGAAGCGCCGCCAAGGCTACGCGACCGAGGCGCTCGGCCAGCTGCTGCCGTATGCGATGGCGGAGGGCCTTGCCTGGATCGACATCACCACAGACCCCGACAACCTTGCATCGCAACGGGTCATCGTCGCCAACGGCGGCGTGCTGGTCGACCGGTTCCGCAAACCCGCACAGTACGGCGAGGTCGACGGGCTGCGGTACCGTATCGTCCTCGCGAACCCCGCCAGTCGGTGACGGCGCATCCTTTGCCATCGGGCGCCCGACGGGAGTACGCTATCGGCCTCCCTTGCGGTTCTCTCGCGAACGTCGCTGCACCGGGTGGAGAAAAGTGGAACCTATCGCCGTCCTCATCATGCTGCCCATCGTCATCGGCATCGTGTCGGAACTCGTCTTCCGCGACACGACCCATGCGACGCTCGCCGCGGTGCTCGGCACGACGATAGCGCTCGTCGTGTGCATGAATCTGCTTGCGCCACCCGAGATGTGGACCTGGCTCGCCGTGCTGCTCGTGTCGCCCCTTGCCATCGCCGCGGCGCTGGCGACCGTGCTGACCCTCTACGGGCGCTCGCAGGCCCACCGCCGAAGAAGGCGCCGCGACGCCTGACGGACGCCGCCATGCGGCGCGTGCTGACGTCGCGTCGCACTCACTGAACGGCAGTGTCACCGCCTTCGCGAAATGACGATCGCCCTGTTCATGGATCGATACAAGCACGCCTGGGAGACGAGCGACGAGCACGCCCTCGTTCGCCTGTTCGCCCCCGACGGCGTCTATCACAACACGCCGTTCGCCGAGCAGCGCGGGGCAGCTGCCATCGCCGCGTACTGGCAGCGCACGAAGATGCAAAGCGACATCCGCCTCCGTTACGAGATTCTTGCGGATCAGCCACGCGGCGGCATCGCTCACTGGCACGTGACCTACCAGGTGACCTCCGAGCGAGCTGTTCCGCATCTGGGCCGCATCGACCGGAACCACGATGATCGCGCGCAAGCCAGGCGATCCGCTGCCGCGCCTCGCGCTCGACGGCGTCGCCGTGGTCGAGCTCGACGAGGCGGGTCTGTGCCTGCATTTCCGTCTCTGGTGGCACAGCGTCGTTGCGCAGTGACGGCGCCGATCCGATGACCGCCGACGGCAAGCAACCGGATCATGCGCGGCTCGACCGCGTCGTTTCCGAGGCGCGACGGGCCCGCGACGAGCGCGGGCAGGGATATCGCGAGCGGGCGCTGCAGATCTATCCGTGGATCTGCGGCCGCTGCGCGCGCGAGTTCGACCGCACGACCGTCCGGCAGCTCACCGTCCACCATCGCGACCACAACCACGACAACAATCCGCCGGACGGCAGCAACTGGGAACTGCTGTGCGTCTACTGCCACGACAACGAGCATCAGCGACAGCTGGAGCGCGCGCAAGGCATCGCGGCGGGGACACCGGGGAAAGCGCCGCCAGCTGCGACGCACAAGCCGTTCGCGGACCTCGATGCGCTCCTGAAGCGCGGAAAATGATTGCCCGTGCGCTCGCCGATGCCATCGTCGCGCTGCACGCGCTCTTCGTGATCTTCGTTCTCGCGGGCGGCAGCCTGGTCATTTGGCGGCCGCGCATCGCGTTCCTGCATCTTCCCGCGGCGGTGTGGGCGGCATGGGTCGAGTTCACCGGCACGACCTGCCCGCTCACCCCCCTCGAGAACCACTGGCGTGGCGTGGCGGGCGGAGCCGGCTACCAAGGCGGCTTCGTCGAACACTATGTAATGCCGGTGCTCTATCCCGCCGGACTGACGGCGCGCATGCAGGTCGCGTTCGGGCTCGCCGTCGTCGCAATCAACGCGTCGATGTACGG
Source organism: uncultured beta proteobacterium (assembly GCA_963726765.1). Lineage (GTDB taxonomy): Bacteria > Pseudomonadota > Gammaproteobacteria > Burkholderiales > Casimicrobiaceae > CAIWHR01. The sequence goes on from CAVSDH010000009.1 coordinate 18,691, forward strand.
TCTCGCCTGGCGGCGCGCATGTCGAATGCGAAAGGCGGAGCACGACGGGATCTGATTTCCCGCTCTCGAAATATCCCGCCGGCGAACGCGAATTGCGAGACAATCACTGTCGGCCGCGGGAGCGCCGGCGGACACCTTCGTCGGGCCGACCCGTCCGGCGACGCACGGCGCGAACGACGCCAGGAGGAGAACGACATGACGCTCTGCCCTATTGCCATTGCCGCCGGGTGCAAGAAATGCCCGGCTTTTTCCGTCTGCCCGCTGAAAGGCATCATCGGCGACTACCACAAGGACGCCGACGCCAAGACCGGCCCCCAATCCGGCAAGGGAAAGTCCGCCGCGAAATCATCCAAGTAGTGCCGCAGCGCAACGCAGGCGCCGGAAGAGCGCCGCTGAACCAGTCGACCCAGTGAGGAGGCCCGGCCATGTCCGGGCAACGTCGATGACCTACGCCGCCATCACCGGTTGGGGCAAGTGCATGCCCCCGTCCATACTGTCCAACGCCGATCTCGCGACGTTTCTCGAAACGGACGACGAATGGATCACGACGCGCACGGGCATTCACGAGCGGCGCGTCTCGCACGTGTCGGGAATCGAGATGGCGCACGTCGCCGCCTTGCGTGCGCTTGCCTGCGCGGGGCTCGATGCCGCCGACGTGGAACTCGTCGTCTACGGCAGTTGCTCGAACGACGAGGCCGTGCCGAATTCGGCGTCGGGCCTGCAGTTCAAGCTTGGCGCGGCGCACGCGGCCGCCATGGACATCAACACGGCGTGCACGAGTTTCCTTTATTCGCTGTCGACCGCCACGGCGATGATCCGCACCGGTGTGGTCCGGAACGCCGTCGTCGTCGGCGTCGAGCTGATCTCCCCGTTCATGGACTGGGCCAACCGCGGCGTCGCGGTGCTGTTCGGCGACGGCGCCGCCGCCGTCGTCCTGCAGGCGACCGAACGCAAGGAAGGGCTCCTCGCCGAGAAGCTGGGCTGCTACGCCGACGCGCGCCAGATCCTGCGCGTGCGCGGCATGGGTACGACCTACGCCAACCACGGTGTCAGGCTCGGCGACACCCTGTGGGATTTCGACGGCCAGGAGATCTTCAAGCGCGCGGTGCACGGCATGGTCAGCGCATCGCAGGACGTGCTGGTGAAGTCCGGGCATGTTGTCGGGGAAATCGACCTTGTCGTTCCGCACCAGGCCAACCTTCGGATCATCGAGGCGGTGGCGAAGCGCGTCGGCGTGCCGATGGACCGCGTATTCCTGACGGTCGAGCGCTACGGCAACATGTCCGCGGCGACGGTTCCGGTCGCACTCGTCGAGGCGCTGGAGGAGGGACGCGTCAAGCCGGGCGCGCTTGTCATGACCCCCGCTTTCGGTGGCGGCCTCACCTGGTGCTCGCACCTCATCCGCTGGGGCGAGCGCACGACGCCGCTCGCAACCACCGACGCCGACCTGCCGCCCCCGACGCAGACCGCGCTCGAGCGCGTCCGCGAGCTGATGGCGTTGAAGGAGCCGCACGGGCGATCCGGCGCGGGACTCATGGCGGCGAAACTCGCGGAGAGTTCCTGACTCCTTCCGAATCGACGGAGCGACAGCGGATCGCTAGGTGTTGACGAGCTTGCGGTGGGCCTGCACGCTCATCAGCAGGCCGAGCCCGATGAACAGCGAGATGAGCGCGGTGCCGCCGTAGGAGACGAGGGGCAACGGCACGCCGACCACCGGCAGCACGCCGCTCACCATTCCCATGTTGACGAATGCGTAGGTGAAGAACATCAACGTCACCGCGCCGGCGACGAGCCTCGCGAACATCGTCGACGCATTCGCCGTGATCATCATCCCGCGGCCGATCAGCAGCAGATACAGGACGAGCAGCACCACGTTGCCGATCAGCCCGAATTCCTCGCCGAAGACGGCGAATACGAAGTCGGTGTGGCGCTCCGGCAGGAAGTCGAGGTGCGTCTGCGTGCCGTTCATCCACCCCTTCCCGACGACGCCTCCCGACCCCAGCGCGATCGAGGCTTGCGACGAGTGGTAGCCGGCGCCGAGCGGATCGCGCGCCGGATCGATGAAGGTGAGGATCCGCTCGCGCTGGTACTCGTGCAGATGGGGCCAGACGAGCGGGGCGCCGGCGGCGCCGATCGCGGTCAGCCCGACGATGATCTTCCACGAAAGGCCGGCGAGATAGAGCACGTAGAAACCCGACGCCGCGATCAGCAGCGCCGTGCCGAGATCCGGCTGGCGCTTGATGAGCCAGACCGGCACCGCGATCAGCAACCCCGAAAGCACGAAATCGGCCCACCCGATTCGACCCTCGAACTTCTGGAAATACCAGGCGAGCATCAGCGGCAGCGCGATCTTCATGAGCTCGGACGGCTGGAAGCGGGCGACACCCAGGTTCAGCCATCGCCGGGAGCCGTTGACGGTCGTGCCGAACACGGCGACGCCGATCAGCATGACGACTGCGACGAGATAGAGCGGCACCGCGGCGCGCGCGATCGTCTGCGGAGGAATGTTGGCGACGATCCACATCAGCACCAGCGCGAACGCGAGGCTCGACACCTGCGTCGTCATGCGGGGAACGCTTTGGTCGAGCGCGGAGAAGAGCGTGATGAGGCCCACGCCGGCGATCGCCAATGCAATGCCGAGCAGGAAGCTGTCGACCTTGCTCGTCAGGACTTCCCAGAGCCGCGAGAGAATGTTGATCATCAGTCGCTCTCGTCGTCGGGCGCCATCGGCACCGGCGCGGTCGGCGCCGGGGCTGTCGCCACCTTGCCCGTCAGGTAGTAGTCGAAGACCTGCCGCGCGATCGGCGCGGCCGCCTGCGCACCGAATCCGCCGTTCTCGACCAGAACGGACAGCGCGATGCGCGGCTGGTCCGCCGGTGCGTACGCGATGAACCACGCGTGGTCGCGCAGGCGCTCGTCGATCTTCGCCGAGTATTTCTCGCCCTTGAGCGAGAACACCTGCGCCGTGCCTGTCTTGCCGGCGCTCACGTACGGCGTCTTCGAAAAGGCCGCCGCGCTGGTGCCTTCCTTGTTGACGCCGACGAGGGCGCTCTTCACGAAAGCGAGATGCTCGGGTTTCATCGGGACCGAGTACGAGGGCTCGGGCACGACGTCGCGCACGGTGCCCATGCGCACGTCGCGCACGGTCTTGACGAGGTGCGGCCGGAAGGCGACGCCATCGTTGGCGATCGTCGCGATCGCCAGCGCCTGCTGAATCGGCGTGAACGCGTTGTAGCCCTGGCCGATGCCGGCGGAAACGCTGTCGCCCAGATACCACTTGCGGTGCTCCTCGCGATAATCCTTGCCGGCGAAGCGGGCGCGCTTCCACTCGCGCGACGGCAACACGCCGGTCAGCTCCCCGTCGATGTCGATGCCGGTCTTCTGCCCGAATCCCAGCTGGGACAGAAAGCGCGCGTTGTCGTCGATGTCGGTCTCGCTCGCGAGGATGTAGTAGTACGTGTCGCACGACGCGACGATCGACTTGTACATGTCGACGGTACCGTGGCCACCGGGCTTGTCGTCGCGGAAGCGGTGCGCCTGGCCGGGGATCTGGAAGTAGCCGGGGTCGAAGATCGTCTGCGCCGGCGTGCGCTTGCCGGATCCGAGCGCCGCCAGCGCGAGAAACGGCTTGATCGTCGACCCGGGCGGGTACGCGCCCCGCAGCGGGCGGTTGAGGAGCGGCTTGTCCGGCGAGTCGTTGAGCAATTCCCAGTTCGCAGGATCGATGCCCTCGACAAAGAGGTTGGGATCGAAGCCCGGCTTCGACACGAATGCGAGGACGTCTCCCGTCGAAGGCTCGATCGCGACCAGCGCGCCCCGCCGGTCGCCGAAGGCCTTTTCGGCGATTTCCTGCAGCCGGATGTCCAGCGACAACCGGAGATCGTTGCCCGAAACCGGGGGCGTGCGCGACAGCGTGCGCACGGCGCGGCCGCTCGCGTCGACCTCGACCTCCTCGAAACCGGTCTTGCCGTGCAGCTCGCGCTCGTACGAAAGCTCGACGCCGATCTTGCCGATGTAATCCGAGCCCTTGTAGTTCGCCACCTCGTTCCACTCGTCGATGCGCCCGACGTCGCGCTCGTTGATGCGGCCGATGTAGCCGACGACGTGCGAGGCGACCTCGCCGTACGGGTATTGGCGGAAGAGCCGCGCCTTGATCTCGACGCCGGGAAAGCGGTAGCGGTTGACGGCGAAGCGCGCGACTTCCTCGTCGGAGAGCCGCGTGCGCAAGGGAAGGCTCTCGAAGTTCTTCGATTCGTCGAGGAGCTTGCGGAAGCGCTTCCTGTCCCTGGGCTGGACGTCGACGATGGCCGCGAGGGCGTCGATCGTCTCGTCGAGATTCTTGACCCGCGACGGCTGGATCTCGAGCGTATAGGCAGAGTAGCTCTGTGCGAGGACGACCCCGTTGCGGTCGGTGATGACGCCGCGATTGGGGACGATCGGGACAATTGCGATGCGGTTCGTCTCGGCGAGCGTCTGGTAATGCGTGTGCAGCACGACCTGCAGGTAGAAGAAGCGCGCGAACAGCGCGCCGAACGCAACCACGACCAGCGCGCCGGCGAGACCCAGCCGGCGCCGGAAAAGGAACACCTCGCGTTCCGGATTGCGCAGCTCCTGCGAACCGAAGCCGCTGTCGTGGCGACGGCGGCGCGAACCGAAGAGAAAACGCCGGGCCATCGTCAATGGTCCGGCGTCGAGCGCTGCGGACGCTGCGGCCATTGCAGCATCACCGACACCAGCGGCCACAGCAGCGCGCCGACGAGTGGCGGCGCGACGTAGGTCCAGCGTGGCATCGTTGCCCCCCCGACGAATCGGATCAGCAGCACCAGGGCCGCGCACAGAAGCAGGAGGATCGCCACCTGGGCGGCCTGCTGCCACGGCGGGAACCGGAGCACACGGCGCCGGAAGTATTCCGCCGCGTAGGCGAGAAAAGCGTAGGCGAGCGCATGCTGGCCGAATACCGTGCCGTCACCCACGTCCATCACGAGGCCCACGCACCATGCGACACCGACGCCGACGAATTTCGGTTCCTGGATGCACCAGTAGAGCAGCACGAGCGCGAGGAAATCGGGTCGCAGCGCGAGCGACAACCCCGAAAGCGGAAGCAGGTTCGCGAACAGCGCGAGCACGAGCGTCAGCACGACGAACCACGGTCGCGCCGGCAGCAGGATCTCCTCGGGCGACGCCGCGCTCATCGGCATGAAGTTGGAAAGCGCCATCACCCGCCGCGCCGCCGGCCCCGGGAGGACTTCTTGGCCGCGTCGGTGTCCGCGGGCTCATCGGGCCGCGCAGGCAGCGCCGAAACGCGCCCCAGAACGAGCAGGTATTCGCTGCGGTCCACGCCGGCCAGCGGCTGCGTGGCAATGCGCGCGAACATCTGCCCGGTTTCGCGCTCGAGCGCGACCACGCGCGCGACGGCGAGCCCTGGCGGATACGTTCCATCGATTCCGGAGGTGACGAGCACGTCGCCCTGCTCGATGTCGGCATTGGGCGACATGAAGCGAAGCTCCGGCGGACGTCCCGCGCCGGCGCCGAACAACACGCTCCGCACGCCGCTGCGCTCGACCTTGACCGGCACGGCATGGTCCTTGTCGGTGACGAGCGTCACCTCCGCCATGTACGGCAACACGCGCGTCACCTGGCCCACCACGCCCTGCGCGTCGATCACCGCATCGCCCGCATTCAATCCGGCATCCGCCCCTTTGTCGATGAAGAGCTTCTGCGCGAACGGGTCGCGACCCGTGTAGAGCACTTCCGCGACGGTCACGGCGGCGCCGTAGCGCGAGCGCATGCCGAGAAGCGCGACGAGGCGCGCATTTTCGCTTTGCTCGCTCGCAAATCCCTGCGCCGCGGCGCCCTGCTCGACGAGGCGCCGTTTCAGCGCGGCGTTCTCCTCGGCGAGCGATCGCTGAGTGGTGAAATAACCGGCGACGGCAGCCATCGCGTCGCCGGGCATCTGCGCCACGCGCTGCAGCGGATAGAGCACCACGGCGGCGACATGCCGGATGTTTTCCAGGTAGCGGTAGCGTGTGTCGAGGAACAGGAGCGACACGGAGATCAGGCCGAAGAAGGCAAGCCTCGCGAGCGGCGAGGGTCCCCGGTGGAAGAACGCGGGCGGTTCGACCGGAAGGTGGCGCATGGCTGGCTTGGCGTTCGGTGTTCAGCGTTCAGCGTGGGGACGGCCGCACGCGCGCAACGCACGAAGCCGAACCCCTAATCCGACGTGAAGATCGTCGACAGCTTTTCCATGTTTTCGAGCGCCTTTCCGCAGCCGCGCACGACGCACGTCAGCGGGTCGTCGGCGACGATCACCGGCAGTCCTGTCTCTTCCATCAGCAGCCGATCCAGGTCGCGCAGCAGTGCGCCGCCGCCGGTCAGCACCATGCCGCGTTCTGCGATGTCCGCGCCAAGCTCGGGAGGCGTGCGTTCGAGCGCGCTCTTCACCGCCGAGACGATGCTGTTGAGCGGGTCGGTGAGCGCCTCGAGGATTTCGTTCGACGACACGGTGAAGCTGCGCGGAATGCCCTCGGCGAGGTTGCGGCCCTTGACTTCCATTTCCTTGACCTCGGAACCGGGGAACGCGGAGCCGATCGTCTTCTTGATCATCTCCGCCGTCGTTTCGCCGATCAGCATCCCGTAGTTGCGGCGGATGTAGTTGACGATCGCCTCGTCGAACTTGTCGCCGCCGACGCGCACGCTGCCCGAGTAGACCATGCCGCCCAGCGAGATGACGCCGACTTCCGTCGTGCCACCGCCGATGTCGACGACCATGGAACCGGTGGCGTCGGAGATCGGCAGGTCGGCGCCGATCGCCGCGGCCATCGGCTCTTCGATCAGATAGACTTTCGACGCGCCGGCGCCCAGCGCCGATTCGCGGATCGCGCGCCGTTCGACCTGGGTCGAGCCGCAGGGCACGCAGATGATGATGCGCGGGGACGGCGAGAAGAGGCGCGAGTCGAGCACCTTCTTGATGAACTGCTTCAGCATCTGCTCGGTCACCGTGAAGTCGGCAATCACGCCGTCCTTCATCGGCCGGATGGCCGTGATGTTGCCGGGCGTGCGGCCCAGCATCTGCTTCGCGGCGAGCCCCACCTCCTGGATCACGCGCTTGCCGTTAGGCCCGCCTTCCTGTCGGATCGCGACGACCGAAGGCTCGTTCAGCACGATGCCCTTGCCGCGTACGTAGATCAGGGTGTTGGCCGTGCCGAGGTCGATCGCGAGATCGCTCGAGAAATAGCCTTTGAAGAACTGGAACATGGGAACGTTGGCCCGAGGAGTTGCGGCGGCGCGGCATTGCCGGCGGCCAGAAGTCGGAAAGCGGTGGACGCTGCTCGAAAATATGACAATATGATACCCTAACACGTTACGCCCAAGCACTGATTCGGCACGGAAAACTGCCGGGAATCGGGGTGTCGGGCCCGGAGACCGCGAACCGGCAGTTGATCGCCGCGCGCCGAAGCCTGCAGGCAGGCTGGCGTTGCGGTCGGGCGGTCGTGCGCACCGATCGATCCGCCCCGCCCGCCATCGCCATGCCTCTCTCTGCCGCCGACGTCCATCGCATCGCTCACCTCGCGCGCATCGAAATCGATGCCGCGCAAGCGGATGAAGTCCGCGCCAAGCTCGACTCGATCTTTGCGATGATCAACGAGCTGCAGGCCGTCGACACGACGGGCGTGGTGCCGATGGCCCATGCGCAGGACGTGATGCTGCCGTTGCGCGAGGACCGGGTCACCGAGACCGACCGGCATGCGCTCTACCAGGCGACGGCGCCGGCGGTCGAAGACGGGCTCTACCTGGTGCCGAAGGTCATTGAATAGGTTCGGCGAGGAGCGGGGAGCGTGAGGCCAGACCGTCGCTCCGGACTCCGAACGCACCGCCGCATCGTCCGCAGAGAACAAAACGCCTGACGCCCGTCCCGGAATGCAGAACAACACCATCGTCGAACTTTCGCAGGCGCTTCGCACCAGGCGAGTGTCCAGCGTCGAACTGACGCAGGCGATGCTCGACCGAATCGCGCAGCACAACCCCATTCTCAACGCCTTCGTCACCGTCGACGCCGCCGGCGCGCTTGCCGCCGCCAGGGACGCCGATGCGCGGATCGCAAGGGGCGAGGCCGGGCCGCTGACCGGCATCCCGATCGCGCACAAGGACGTCCTGATGACCGCGGGACTCAGAACCACCTGCGGTTCGCGAATGCTCGAGGACTTCATCGCCCCCTATGACGCCTTCGTCGTCGAGGGACTGAAACGCGCAGGCACCGTGCTCGTCGGCAAGACGAACATGGACGAGTTCGCGATGGGTTCGTCGAACGAAACATCGTATTTCGGACCCGTGAAGAATCCGTGGAACGTGGAGTACGTTCCGGGCGGCAGCTCCGGCGGATCCTCGGCCGCCGTCGCCGCACGCCTCGTGCCGGGCGCGACGGGCACCGACACCGGAGGTTCGATCCGTCAGCCCGCGGCACTGTCGGGAATCTGCGGTCTCAAGCCGACCTACGGCATCTGCTCGCGCTACGGGCTGATCGCCTTCGCGTCGAGCCTCGACCAGGCAGGCACGTTCGCGCAGACCGCCGAGGATTGCGCGCTATTGCTGAATGCCATGGCGGGGCACGATGAGCGCGACTCGACGTCGCTCGATCGCCCCGCCGACGACTACACGCGACTCATTCACGCGCCCGCGCGCGACAAGCCGCTCGCCGGATTGCGCATCGGCCTCCCGCAGGAATATTTCGGCGCCGGCGTCGATCCCGACGTCGCGGCCGCGGTCGACGCGGCGGTCACCGTGTTGCGCACGCTCGGCGCGACGACCGTCGACGTTACGCTTCCCAACGTCAACCTGTCGGTGCCGGTTTACTACGTGATCGCTCCCGCCGAAGCGTCGTCGAATCTGTCGCGCTTCGACGGCGTCCGCTACGGTCACCGCGCCGCAAAGTACGCGGATCTCCTCGACATGTACCGGAAGTCGCGGACCGAGGGTTTCGGCGCCGAGGTGAAACGGCGAATCCTGGTCGGCACGTACGTGCTGTCGCACGGCTACTACGACGCTTACTACCTCAAGGCGCAGCAGGTGCGGCGACTGATCGCCGACGGATTTCGCCGTGCCTACGAAAGGTGCGATGTCATTCTCGGCCCGACGGCGCCTTCACCCGCCTTCAAGTTCGGCGCGAAGACCGACGACCCGGTGCAGATGTACCTGAACGACATCTTCACGATCGCCGCGAATCTCACGGGCGCTCCGGCCATTTCCGTCCCGTGCGGCTTCGATCGCCGCGGCCTTCCGGTCGGACTGCAGATACAGGGCAATTATTTCGACGAAGCGAGGATCCTCGACGTCGCGCACCGGTATCAGCAGGCGACCGACTGGCATCGGCGGGCCCCCGCGGGAGTCGCGCCATGAGCTGGGAGGTGGTCATCGGCCTCGAGACGCACGCGCAGCTGTCCACGGTGTCGAAGATTTTTTCCGGGGCGTCGACGGCGTTCGGCGCCGCGCCCAACACGCAGGCATCGGCGGTCGACGTCGCGCTGCCGGGCGTGCTGCCGGTGTTGAACAAGGGCGCCGTCGAGCGCGCGATCCGCTTCGGGCTCGCTGTCGGCGGAACGATCAACAAGCGCAGCGTGTTCGCGCGCAAGAATTACTTCTACCCGGACCTGCCGAAGGGCTACCAGATCTCGCAATACGAGATCCCCATCGTGCAGGGCGGCTCGATCACGATATCAACGGAGGGTGGTGAAAAGATCGTGCATCTCACCCGCGCGCATCTCGAGGAAGACGCCGGCAAGAGCCTGCATGAGGATTTTCACGGCATGACCGGCATCGATCTCAACCGCGCGGGCACGCCACTGCTCGAAATCGTGTCGGAGCCGGAAATGTCGAGCTCCGACGAAGCGGTCGCCTATGCAAAGACGCTGCACGGTCTCGTCCGCTGGATCGGCATCTGTGACGGCAACATGCAGGAGGGGAGCTTTCGCTGCGACGCCAACGTCTCCGTGCGCCGTATCGGCGCGCCGCTCGGCACGCGCTGCGAGATCAAGAACCTCAACAGCTTCCGCTTCATGCAGGACGCGATCGACTTCGAGGTGCGGCGCCAGATCGCGCTAATCGAGGACGGCGGCACGGTGGTGCAGGAAACGCGGCTCTATGATCCCGACCGCCGGGAAACACGACCGATGCGGAGCAAGGAGGACGCACAGGATTATCGCTACTTCCCGGATCCGGACCTGCCACCGCTTGTAGTCGGCGATGACTGGATCGTGAAAGTCCGGGAAGCGATGCCCGAACTGCCAGAGGCGATGAAACGCAGGTTTGCAACGCAGTATGCACTTCCCTCGAAAGACGCGACCGCGCTGACGCAAAGCCGGGAAATGGCCGAATATTTTGAGCGGGCGATCGCAGATTTCGATGGCCCCGCGAAAGTGGTTGCAAACTGGGTGCTCGGCGAGATCTCGAGCGGAATGAACAAGACACAACTTGGAAATTGATCGCATTCCCATTGCGCCACATCAGCTGGCCGATCTGCTGAACCATGTGCATGACCAGACGATCTCTGCTACGACCGCCAAGGGCTTCAGCGAAACAGCGTGGATCGAGGGTTTCCCTTCCGACCTGGACGCCGAGATCGAACGCAAAGGATTGGCTCAGATCTCCGACGCGGGCGCGATCGAGAATATCGTCGATGCGGTGATTGCGGAGAACGCCGGCAATCGTCGCCGAATTCCGCGCAGGCAAGGAAAAGGCGTTCAACTCACTCGTCGGGAAAGCAATGGCGGCCACCAAGGGCAAAGCCAATCCCGCGCAAGTCAACGAACTGCTAAAGAAGAAGCTCGGCGGCTGATGGAGCCGCTCGGTGTTAACCCGAACTTCCGGACCGCCGCGGAGCGGCGGGCTTGTCCTGACTCAATGCATCAACGGCTTGTACCGCGGCCGGTGCGGCCGCGCCCCTTCCTCGCCGAGGCGCTTCTTCTTGTCGTCCTCGTACTCGTGGTAGTTGCCCTCGAAGAACACCCATTTCGAGTCGTCCTCCGCGGCGAGGATGTGGGTCGCGATCCGGTCGAGAAACCAGCGATCGTGCGAGATCACGAGGACGCTGCCGGCGAACTCGAGCAGCGCATCCTCGAGGGCGCGCAGCGTTTCGACGTCGAGGTCGTTCGACGGTTCGTCGAGGAGCAGCACGTTGCCGCCCTTCAGCAACGTCGCCGCGAGGTGCAGCCGGCCGCGCTCGCCGCCGGATAGCTGCCCGACGTTCTTCTGCTGATCCTGCCCCTTGAAGTTGAAGCGTCCGAGGTAGGCGCGCGACGGCATCTCGAAGCGGCCGACCGTCAGGATGTCCTGGCCGTTGGAGATCGCCTCCCAGGCGGTCTTGTCGTTGGGCAGCGCCTCGCGCGTCTGATCGACCACCGCGAGTTGCGCCGTGTGCCCGATGACGACTTCGCCGGAATCCGCCTTGTCCTTGCCGGTGATGAGCTTGAACAGCGTCGTCTTTCCCGCGCCGTTGGGGCCGATTACGCCCACGATCGCACCCGGAGGCACCTTGAACGACAGATCGTCGATCAGCAATCGGTCTCCGTATCCCTTGGACACGCCCTTGAACTCGATCACTTCGTTGCCGAGGCGCTCGGCGACCGGAATGAATATCTCCGACGTCTCGTTGCGCTGCTGATGCTCGTAGGAAACGAGCTCATTGAAGCGCGCGATCCGCGCCTTGCTCTTCGCCTGCCGGCCCTTGGGATTCTGGCGGACCCACTCGAGCTCCTGCTTCATCGCCTTGATGCGCGCGGCTTCCTGCTTGCCCTCGATTTCGAGACGCTGCTCCTTCTGCTCCAGCCACGAGCTGTAATTTCCCTTCCACGGGATTCCGTAGCCGCGGTCGAGCTCGAGGATCCATTCGGCGGCGTTGTCGAGGAAGTAGCGGTCGTGCGTCACCGCGACGACGGTGCCGGGGAATTTCTGCAGGAACTGCTCGAGCCAGTCGACGCTTTCGGCGTCGAGGTGGTTGGTCGGTTCGTCGAGCAGCAGCATGTCGGGCTTCGACAGCAGGAGGCGACACAACGCGACACGGCGCTTTTCGCCGCCCGACAACGTCGCGATCTTCGCGTCCCAGGGCGGGAGCCTCAGCGCGGCGGCGGCGACTTCCATCTGCACGCCCGAACCGGCACCCGACGCGGAGATGATCGCTTCGAGATTCGCCTGCTCGGCGGCGAGTGCGTCGAAATCGGCTCCTTCTTCCGCATAGGCCGCGTAGACCTCATCGAGGCGTTTTTGCGCGCCCAGGACATCGCTCATGCCTTCCTCGACCGACTGGCGAACGGTGTTGTCGGGATCGAGCTGAGGCTCCTGCGGCAGGAAACCTATCTTGAGGCCCGGCATCGGCACGGCCTCGCCTTCGATTTCCTTGTCGACGCCCGCCATGATCCGCAGCAGGCACGACTTGCCGGCGCCATTGAGGCCCAGCACGCCGATCTTGGCACCCGGGAAGAAGGAGAGCGAGATGTCCTTCAGGATCTGCCGCTTGGGCGGGACCATCTTGCCCACGCGATTCATCGTGTAAACGTACTGCGCCATGGATGTTCCGGGTTCGGGGGATTCGAAGGGGCGCAATTATCGCAGGTACCGCCGGATTCTGCCGCATTGCGCCACACCCAATGAAAACACGGCCTGCAGGCCGTGATCGATGCGACGACGAGCAAGGGGAATCGCGCGGTGACCTCGGGACCGTCAGCGCAAGTTGTCGCCGGCCCCTGAACCGTCTACCTGATTGGTCGCGTCGAGCTGTCGGCCTTCGGCGCCCTCGGCCTCCTACCGGTCGCGGCATGTACCCGTACAGTTGTCGGCCTCGCTGCGTCGACTCGCCGGCATCGCATCCCCGCGCAATAAATCTGCGCGGGGCCCCTGCTCCGAGGCTCGCGCCGCTACTCGCGCTTGCTCCGATCCCTCTGCGCCGCTCGCGTCGCTACTTCTTCTGCGGCGCGGTGCCGACCTTGGAGGCAGCGGGCGCGGCAGGAACATCGCCGCCGGCGACGGCATCGCCACCTTTCGCGGCGATCAGCTCGCGCCAGCGCTTCTTGTCGGCGTCGTATTTGGCATTGACCGCGATGACTTCATTCTGCTTGAGGGCGAGCAGTGCGTCCTGACGCGCGAGCTCCGAGTTGATCGATTCGAGCTCGCGCTCCAGTGTCGGCGGCAAGGGCTTGTCGGCGAACTCGGCTTTCTTCTTGGTCTCGATGGCCGCCCTGCGCTTGCCGAGTTGCTCGCTGTAGGCCTTTGACGACTGCACGACGCTCTCGATCGTCCGCAACGAACGGTATCGCGCAAGGTCGATCTCGCTCTCGCTCGTAAACGACGACAGGAGCGCCCGATCGCGACGGGCTATCTCGTCCTGCCGCTTTCGCAACTCCTTCTGACGCTCCTCCTCTGCGGCCTTCGCGCGCAGCTGCTCGGGTGTGGGGGCCGGCTCGGTCTTCTTGACCGGGATGCCTTCCTTGTTGAACTCGACATTGCCCTTGTTGACGGCCTCGGGCGGCATCTTGTCCGTGTAGTGGACCACGCCCTTCTCATCGACCCATTTGTAGGTCGTTGCCCGCGCCGTCCCCGGCGCGGACAGCAGCGCGAGCGCGGCCAGCGCGGCCGCAGCGAACGGGAGCGCGAGGCGCATCAAGTCCGCGGGCCGAACGGCGTGCCCATCATTCGTCCGCGACCGAAACTTCGTTGGTCCCACGTCACTCTCCTCTATGGCGCCGGCGCCGGCCATCAACGGACGCCGTATTGCACGCGATACGCGCTGACCGCCTCCGCATGCCGTGCAAGCGCCGGCCGTCCGGCGAGGAAACGCATCAGGTCGTCCGACGTCGCGATCGCCACGACCGGAATACCGTACTCGTCCCGCAATTCCTGCACCGCCGACTTGTCGCCTCGGCCCCGCTCCAGCCGGTCGAACGCTATCAGAACGCCGGCAGGGTCGGCTCCGTTGACGCGCAGGAGCTCGATCGCCTCGCGCTTGGCGCCGCCGTCGGTGATCACGTCGTCGACGATCAGCACCCGGCCTCGCAGCGGCGCGCCCACTATCGTTCCGCCCTCGCCGTGGTCCTTGGCTTCCTTCCGGTTGAAGCTGAACGGCAAATTGTGACCTTTTTCGGCAAGGGCGATCGCCGTCGCCGCCGCCAGGGTAATGCCCTTGTACGCCGGTCCGAACAGTTGATCGCAAACCAGGCCGGAAGCAAGCCACGCCTCCGCGTAATACGCGCCAAGCCGCGCCAGGCTTTCGCCGTCGCTGAAGTGCCCCGCGTTGAAAAAGTAGGGGCTGGCCCGTCCCGCCTTGGTCACGAATTCACCAAAGCGCAGCACGCCACGTGCCAACGCAAACGCGAGGAAATCCTGCCGAAAATCCGACATCACGACATCTCGTTTTCGAGTTTCGCCGAGTATACCCGTCCCGTGCGGGCCGCCGCCCGGTAGGGGCCCGGCCTTGGCGGCGTCCCCGTTGTGTAAACTCCGCGAGGATTCGATTCCATCCATTCACGGCCCGGGCCTTCACTTCATCCACCATGCGGGTCATCACCCTCAACGTCAACGGCATCCGTGCGGCAGAGCGAAAGGGCCTTGCGCACTGGCTGACCCGCGGCGACACGTGGGACGTCGTCTGCCTGCAGGAAATCAAGGCGGTCCACGCCGACATTCCGCGATCGCTGCAGGCGCCGCGGAAGGCGCACGCGGCGTTCTATCCGGCGGAGCGCCCCGGCTACGCCGGCGTCGCACTTTTCGCGAGGACGACGCCGCGCATCGCAACGGGCTTCGGCAGCGCGGAATTCGACGCCGAGGGCCGCTATCTCGAGGCGCATTTCGCCGAGCTCACCGTGATAAGCGTCTATCTGCCATCGGGGTCGAGCGGTCCGCATCGCCAGGCGTCGAAGTTCCGGTTCCTCGAGCAGTTCCTGCCTCACCTTGCAAAGCTCCGCCGCCGCAAGCGCGAGATCATTCTCTGCGGCGACTGGAACATCGCGCACAAGGAGATCGATCTTCGCAACTGGCGCAGCAACCAGAAGAACTCGGGATTCCTGCCCGAGGAACGCGAGTGGCTCACGCGTGTCTTCGACGAGCTGGGTTTTGTCGACGTGTTCCGCCGCGTCGACCCCCGCCCGGACCAGTACACGTGGTGGTCGAACCGGGGGGAGGCCTGGGCCAAGAACGTCGGCTGGCGCATCGACTACCAGATCGCGACGCCTGGCATCGCGGCGAAGGCGCAGCGCGCCTCCATCTATACGAAGCGGCGGTTCTCGGATCACGCGCCTCTCATCGTCGACTACGACTGCACGCTGACGGCGTAGCGCTACCAGCGTGCGGGCGACGGCGCAGTTCGCCCCGCACGCGACGCTCTCCGCCCGCAAACGACGCACCGTGATCCGAATTTCGAACCTGACCCTTGCGCGCGGCGCCAAGCGCCTGCTCGAGGACGCCAACCTCACGGTCCATGCCGGGCACAAGGTGGGCCTTATCGGGCCGAACGGATGCGGCAAGTCGAGCCTGTTCGCGCTGCTCCTCGGCGAATTGCACGCGGACGCGGGCGATGCAGCCCTGCCCCCTTCGTGGACGATCGCCCACGTCGCGCAGGAAACGCCGGCCGTCTCCGCACCCGCCATCGAGTTCGTCCTGGACGGCGATCGCGAGTTGCGCGCCGTCGAGCGCGCATTGACGATGGCCGAGGCCGCCGTCGCGGTCGATCCGGAGCTTGCCGGCGAAACACTCGCCGAACTGCACCATCGCTTCGACGAGATCGGCGGTTACGCGGCGCGGGCGCGGGCCGCGACGCTGCTCGCCGGGCTCGGGTTTGCGGAGACGCGACACGGCCAACCGGTGGCGAGCTTCTCGGGCGGCTGGCGCATGCGGCTCAATCTCGCGCAGGCGCTGATGTGCCGATCGGACCTCCTCCTTCTCGACGAGCCCACCAACCACCTCGACCTCGACGCGGTGCTGTGGCTCGAAGACTGGCTCGTCCGCTATCCGGGCACGCTGCTCCTCATCACGCACGATCGCGATTTCCTCGACGGTGTAGCCACCTCGATCGCCCAAATCGACGCACGGAAGATCAGGAGCTACACCGGGAACTACTCTCAATTCGAGCGCGAGCGGGCGATGCAGCTGGCGCTGCAGCAGGCCACCTACGTGAAGCAGCAGCGCCAGATCGCGCACCTGCAATCGTTCGTCGACCGCTTTCGCGCGAAGGCGACGAAGGCCAAGCAGGCGCAAAGCCGCATCAAGGCGATCGAGCGGATGGAGAGGATCGCGGCGGCGCACGTCGACAGCCCGTTCGAGTTTTCGTTTCCGCCGGTCGACGTCGCGGCGAAGCAGCTCGTGCGGCTCGAGCACGTCGCGCTGGGCTACGGGACCGAGGGCGGACGCGCGCCGGTCATCGCCGACCTCGACTGGGCCATACTCGCCGGCGACAGGATCGGCCTTCTCGGCCCGAACGGCGCCGGCAAGTCGACGCTGCTGAAAGCGATCGCCGGCGTGCTGTCCCCGCAGCGGGGCCAACGGCTCACCACGCAGGGATTGCGGATCGGCTATTTCGCGCAGCATCAGGTCGACCAGCTGGTCGCCGGAGAGTCCCCGCTGTGGCACCTCGCGCGCATCGATCCGTCGGCACGCGAGCAGGAGCTGCGCACGTTCCTCGGCGGCTTCGACTTCCGCGGCGACATGGTGCAGGCCGAAGTCGGCCGCTTTTCGGGCGGCGAGAAGGCGCGCCTCACGCTCGCGCTGCTCGTGCGTGCGCGACCGAACCTGCTGCTCCTGGACGAGCCCACCAACCATCTCGACATCGAGATGCGCGAGGCGCTCGCCGAGGCGCTGCAGGATTACGGTGGCGCCCTGGTCGTCGTCGCCCACGACCGGCACCTCCTGCGGGCGACGACCGACACGCTGTGGCTCGTCGTCGAGGGCCGCGTCGTCCCCTTCGACGGCGACCTCGACGACTATCGCGACTGGGTGCTCGCGCGGTCCCGCGCCCGCGCAGAGCCTGCCCCGTCACCCGTGGCGGAGGCGTCCGTCGCCGACCGCAAGTCGCAGAAGCGGGCCGAGGCGGCGGCGCGACAGGAAAGCTATGCGCGCCGAAAGCCTCTCGCCGATCGACAGGCCGGGCTCGAGCGCCAAATCGATGGCCTGGACGCGGAGCGAAAGGATATCGACGCCTGGCTCGCCTCGCCCGCCGCCTACGCGGAGGAGAATCGGGTCGCGCTCAAGGAACGGCTCGCGCGCCAGGGCGAGCTCGTCTGGCAGCTTGCGCGCCTCGAGACCGAGTGGCTCGAGGTGAGCGACGCGCTGGAAAAACTCGGAACCTGATTCAACCGACCTGCAGGCTCGGCCGATAGAAAAGGTACACCGCGAAGCCCAGCGTGTCGCGCCCCCAGCGCAGGTAACCGTCACGCCAGCGGCGAATGCGGTCGAGCATCGCCGGCACATCCGGGTCGTCGGGCATCTCGCGCGCGTACCGCTCGATCGAACGGCAGTACTTCCATTCGTATTCGTCCCATTCGTCCATCGACGCGGTCGTCGCGTGCATCGGGATCAGGCCGGCATCGATGCCGGCCTGCACGTTGCCGCGGTGGTCGAGGTACTGCGCTTCGGCTCCCCCCAGCAACGCGAGGTAATCCGGATGCGGCCTCTGGCGCCAGTAGCCCTCGCCGACCAGGACGTAGCCTCCGCCCTTGGTCCAGCCCTTCAGCGCATTGCAGATGCCGGCCATGCCGCCGGCGATCCCGCCCGCGCCCATCATGACGGTCAGGTGAAAGGTCTCGGGGTCCGCCTTGAAATCGCGGATGTCGACGTCGTCGAGATGGAGCTTGTGCAGCGCTCCCGTCCACTCGGCACGCTCGCGCGCGGCGTCGAGCATCTGCGACGAGTTGTCGACGGCGACGACCGGCGAGCCGAAGCGCTCGATGATCCGCAACGCGAGCTCGGCGCGGCCGCAGCCCAGGTCGAGCGCCCGAGAAGACTCGTCCAGCGGCAGCATGTCGAGCAGGCGCTCGATCTTGGTGCCCGAGATCGGATTGCAGTAGTCGTGGTCGCGGTGCGCAATCGCGCTGAATTTCTGCTGGTTCATGGCCGGTCGTTCCTCCCGTTGCCCCCTTTCCAGGGAGCCACACGCAAGAGTAGTGCCATCCCCGGCAGCGCCAGCGCGGCACAGATCAGGAAAAAAACAAACCAACCCGTCGCGTCGACAATCCAGCCGGTCGAAGCGTTCACCACCGTGCGCGGCAGGGCGGCGAGGCTCGTGAAGAGCGCAAACTGCGTCGCAGTGTAGCGCGGGTCGGTGGCGCGGGCGATGTACGCGACGAAGGCAGCCGTGCCGAGCCCGACACCCAGCGCCTCGAACGCGATCACGCCGGCGAGGAGCGCCTTGTCCGGCCGATTTTCCCAGGCGAGCCACGCGAACCCCAGGATCGACACGAGCTGGACCGCACCGAACAGCCACAGTCCGCGGTTGATGCCGATCTTCACCATCCACAGCCCGCCCAGCATTCCGCCGATCACGCTCGCCCAAAGGCCGGCGTTCTTCGCGATCACGCCGATCTCGGTCTTCGTGAATCCGAGGTCGAGATAGAACGGCGTGGCGAGCGCGGTCGCCATGCTGTCTCCCAGCTTGTAGAGAAAAATGAACAGCAGCACGAGCAACGCTTCCTTCCAGCCGGCGCGCGTGATGAATTCGTGGAAAGGCTCGACCACCGCCTCGCGCAGCGTCTTCGGAGCGGACTTCGGAGACGACGGGCTCGGCAACGACGATCGTCAGCGCCACGCCGGGAAGCATGAAGAGCGCGGTGATGAGGAACACCGACGACCAGGGCATGAGGTCGGCAAGGATCAGCGCCAGCGCGCCGGGGACAAGGCTCGAGATCCGGTACGCGTTGACGTGGATCGCATTGCCGAGCCCGAGCTCCGGATCCGGCAGGAGCTCGCGGCGATACGCGTCGAGAACGATGTCCTGGCTCGCCGAGAAGAATGCCACCGTGACCGAGAGCCAGGCAATGGCCCACAGGTCGCGCGTCGGATCGGTGAGGCCGAAGAGCGGAATCGACGCAAGCAGCAGCAACTGTGTGGCAAGCATCCAGCCGCGCCTGCGGCCCAGCATCGGCAGCGCGAAGCGGTCCATCAGCGGCGACCACAGGAACTTCCACGTGAAAGGCAGCTGGATCAGCGCGAACAGGCCGATCGACTTCAAATCGACGTGCTCCGAGCGCAGCCACGCCGGCAGCAAATTCAACAGGAGGTAGAGCGGCAGTCCCGACGTGAACCCCGTGGCGACGCAGATCAGCATCCGCCGGTTGAGAAGCGCCTCGCGCCAGGTCTCCCGCGCGGGAGGCGCGCTCGTGCGCGATGCCGGGTCGGTCATCGCAGGATTCTAGCGTGCGCACCGCGTCGGCAGGCGACGGTTGCGGTCACGCTCGTCGAAACCGGTAGATCGCGAGCTCGCCGCGCAGATTCGGCAGCGCCGAGACCGGCGTGTCGCCCGCGAGCACCACGCGCTTCTCGACGACGCAATGGCGCTCGCGCAGGAACGCGTCGAAATCGGCCACCGTGCAAAGATGGATGTTGGGCGTGTCGTACCACTGGTAAGGCAGCCGGTCGGACACCGGCATGCGCCCCTTGAGAATCTGCCAGCGATGCGACCAGTGCCCGAAATTCGGGAAAGTGACGATCACTTCGCGCCCGACCCGCAGCATCTCGGCGACGATTTCCTCGGTGTGCCTCATCGCCTGCAGCGTTTGCGACAGGATGACGCAATCGAACGACGCGTCGTCGAAGCCGGCGAGCCCGCTCTCGAGATTGCTCTGCAGCACGTTGACGCCGTTCGCGACACTGGAAAGCACACCGTCGTCGGCGATCTCGATTCCATAGCCGCGGACGTCGCGCAGACGCCGCAGGTAGGCGAGCAGACTGCCGTCGCCGCAGCCGAGATCCAGCACCTGTGCGCCCGTCGGAATCCAGCTGGCGATGGTCGCGAAATCCGTACGTCGGGCATGCCGTTCGAGTTCGCCCGACTCGCGCGTCGTGTCGGCAACTTTCGCGGGTGACGGGAGGTCCGCGTCGAGCGAGACGTTGCGGAAATAGGTGCGCACCAGCGAGTGATACTGGGAATTGTCGAGCAGGAACGCGTCGTGGCCGTGCGGTGCATCGATCTCCGCGTAGCACACGTCGCGCCGGTGGTCGACCAGCGCTTTCACGATTTCGCGCGAACGCGCCGGCGGGAAGCGCCAGTCGGTGGTGAACGCCGCCACCAGGAACTTGCACTCGGCGGGCGCCAGCGCGCGCGCCAGGTCCCCGCCGGTCGCGGTGGCCGGGTCGAAATAGTCGAGCGCCTTGGTGATGCGCAAGTAGGTGTTGGCGTCGAAATACTCGGCGAACTTCTCGCCCTGGTGGCGCAGGTACGATTCGATCTGGAATTCGGGCGCAAACGAAAACCGGAGCCCGTCGCGCAGCTGGCGGCCGAATTTCTCCTCCATCTGGAGGTCCGACAGATACGTGATGTGGCCGATCATCCGGGCGATGCGCAGCCCGCGCCGCGGAAGCGTGTCGAACGCCGCGAAGTTGCCGTCGTGGAAGTCGGGGTCGGTCATGATCGCCTGCCGCGCCACCTCGTTGAACGCGATGTTCTGCGCCGACAGGCTGGGCGCGGCGGCGATCGAGAGCGCGTGCCGGATGCGCTTCGGGTAGCGGATCGCCCACGCGAGCGCCTGCATGCCGCCCAGGCTGCCGCCCATCACCGCCGCAAACTGCGATATGCCCAGGTGGTCCGCAAGCCGCGCCTGCGCATCCACCCAGTCCTCGACGGTGACGACCGGGAAATCGCCTCCCCACGCGGTGCCGGTTTCCCGATTGATCGACTGCGGCCCCGTGGAACCGAAGCAGCTGCCGAGATTGTTGACGCCGATGACGAAGAAGCGGTTGGTGTCGAGCGGCTTGTCCGGCCCGACCATGTTGTCCCACCAGCCCACGTTGTCCGGTTCGTCCTCGTACCAGCCGGCGACATGGTGCGATGCGTTGAGCGCATGACAGATCAGCACTGCATTCGAGCGTTGCGCATTCAGCGTTCCGTACGTCTCGAAGGCGAGTTCGAAGCCGGGCAGCGAAGTGCCGCAGGCGAGCGGCAGCGGCACGTCGAAGTGCGCGCGTTGCGCAACGACGGCGCCGACGGACGTTTGCTTCTGTTCCGGGTCGCCGGAACCTGCGGTAGTGGCGGCAAAGGAGGGCATGCTTCCGGCCGAGAACAGCAATCGAAAGTCGCGGCCAACTTGCCGCTAAAGCTGCTCGAGTGGGTGCGGGGATCGCCCCGTCGCCGCTCCGCTTTAGCCGAATTCGGCCGCCTTGGTCCCGTTCGCAGGGAGGACGGCTCGCGCCCGCAAGCTGGCACAAATCGGCGCAGTGACGAAGTCTAGCGGGTTCGGGTTCGTTTGCCTATTGCGGCGGGCGCCCGCCGATCATTCCGGCAAGGGACCGGAACCCGCGCGATTGATTCAGGAGCGCGTTTCGAGGGACGATGCAGCGCGCCGTCGGGCGCGACGGCAACATAGCTAAGCCCTTGCCGCGCGAGGAATGCCTCGCCGGCGGCCTCCATCAGCATCGCGATCGTCGAGCACGTACCGGCGACGACGCACAGCGGCGCCACCACGCTGACCGACTGCCAGTGTGCGACGGGCATGCCGGTCCGCGGATCGAGAATGTGGGAATAGCGGCGGCCCGCGACTTCGAAGTACCGCTCGTAGTCGCCGCTCGTCGCGACCGCGCCATCCACAAGGTCGACATAGGCGACGGTCCGGCCGTCGGCGCGCGGATGCCGGATGCCGACACGCCATGGCGCGCCGTCGGCCTGCGATCCGATCGCGCGAACGTCGCCGCCGAGGTTGACGAGCGCGTGCGCGACCCCGTGCTCGGTGCAGATCGTCGCCATCCGGTCGGCCGCGTATTCCTTGCCGATGCCGCCGAAATCGATCTCCATACCGGCGCGCGGAAGGCGAATCGATCGTTCGCTCCATTCCACCTCGGCCCAGCCGATCAACGAGGCCGCGGCGGCGAGCGCCGTTGCATCCGGCACGCGTGGAGGCTGGCGCCGGAAGTCCCATGCGCGCCGCAGGACGCCCGAGGTGAGATCGAAGAGCCCGCCACTTTGCGCATGGCAGCGGTCCGCGTAGGCGATGAGCGCCGCCGTCTCGGCGTCGATCGCGACCGCCGCCCCGCCGGCCGCGCGATTGATGCGCGTGGTGAGGCTGTCGTCGCGGTATCGCGAATACTTGGCTTCGATGCGCGCCACGTCGGCAATTGCGGCGGCCGCGGCACGGCGCGCGCGGGCCGCATCAACCGCCTCGAACTGGAGCTCGTTGTCCGATGCCATCGCGCGAAACGGAATGCGCAGCGACTTCATCGTGGGAGCAGGCGCCGGCAGCGCATCAGAACGACTTCGCGAGACCCAGTATGAGCCAGCGCGCCGTGAAGGGCTCGAGGCCGGGACTGCCGCCACCGAGGCGCCAGTTCGCCTTCTGCCGGTAGAAATCGGCGCGAACGTCGACGCTCCAGCCATCCGCGAAGACCTTGCCTACCGTGAGCCCCACCGTGAACGACCCGAACGCCGAAAGCCGTGCGTCCATCGAGTAAGGCTCCCCCGGGACGTACCCCGTTCCGGGGGGCGGGTCGTGATAGAACCACGCGGCGCTTTGCGTGTAGTAGCGCGCGGCAGGGGTCACGCTCCACTCGCGCGGCAGCGCTTGGACCCATGCCGCCGTGAGCGTGTTGGAATTGCCGCCGAACGAATCGTTGAGGTATCGGTACGACAGCCGCAGCGCCGCGTCCGGGCCAAGGAAATACTGGTTGTAGCGCGTGAGCCACGCGAAGATCCGGCGCTGCGAAGGCCGCTTGTCCGCGAGCTTGTACGGGTCGTCAAAGTAGCCGTGGCCGTACGAGTACGTCAGGTTCGCCTGGACGACCTGCGTCGGCGACAGCGCCTGCGTGATGCCGACGAGATACTCGAGGCTGTTGCGCGGCGCGTTGGTGACGCCGCCTGCGTTGGCACTTTGCGGATTGATGCGGTCGTTGACGCCGGCGACGCCGATTGCGTAGGTGCGGTTGCGGTCATCCGAGTGGATCCGGGCGTCGATCGACGCGCCGCGCGACAGGTAATCGCGCTCGGAAGACACGACGCCGGCGACGCCCAGTGACCACCCACCGTAGTATTTTGTCACTTTGGCGTCGCCGGCGGTGCGATAGTCGGTGACGCCCAACCCCGACGCGCCGGACAACGTGTTGTGGTACAGCGGCGACGCGCCCGACATCGCGTCGTAGACGAGCGAGCCTTCGAACTCGGTCGTCTCGTCGACGGGCACAAGCGTGTAGAGCGATGGACTCCTAACGGTCATCCGGTTGGCACCCGGCTGCCAGTCGCGGTAGTCGAGATATTTCAGCTCGACGATTCCGTGGTCCGCGACGGCCTGCGCCACCGCGCCCGTCGGCAGCATCCCCGGCAGCGAGAGAGCCGCGGCCAGCAGCGCGCTCGCGCCGGGGGCCTGGCTGCGTCTCGTTTCGAGACTGAGGGCTGCGGAGAATTGGGTGCCGAACTCCGGGTCACGTGGGGCGGCGGCAATCGCGCACGACGCCGACGCGCGCACACGTCGCGGGCTGCGGCCATCAGTTGCAGCCACAGCCGCCCCCGCCGACGCCGTAGCCGCCGGTC
Organism: uncultured beta proteobacterium; assembly: GCA_963726765.1. Taxonomy (GTDB): domain Bacteria; phylum Pseudomonadota; class Gammaproteobacteria; order Burkholderiales; family Casimicrobiaceae; genus CAIWHR01. The sequence continues at coordinate 42,389 of CAVSDH010000009.1, forward strand.
GCCGCTTCCTTGCTCGCGAAAATGTGCTGCTGGATCTTCGTTTCGAGCCGGTCCGCGTCGATCTGCATCGCGGGTTTCGCGAGATCGCCTTTCTCCCAGGGCTTCGGCGGCTCAACGGTCGTGCAACCCGCAACGGCGAGCGCCGCGAGAAGCGCCCCTGCACGCAGGAAGTGGCGTACGGAGGCCGCAGACGGCGTCTGCGGGATCATCATTCGGGTGGAAGCAGCGCGCGGATGCGAACCTCGAGCCGTCCTTTCTGTTCGTCCCGGAATCCGCGCTCGATCGCGATCAACCTGCCGTTGCGGTCTATCAGATACGAACTCGGCATTCCGGTGACCGAATAGGCTGCGGGCGTCTTGCCCGCCTCGTCGTAGACGACGGTGAACGCCGCAGGTGTCTGTTGCAGGAAGCGCTCGGCGTCCGCCTGGCGCCTGTCGACATTGACGCCGACCACGGTGAACCCGCGCGCGCCATACTTGCGCTGCATGTCGTTCATCCACGGAAACGAGCGCCGGCACGGGCCGCACCACGACGCCCAGAAATCGACGTAGACGACCCGGCCCGTAAGCGTCCGAAGCTCGAAAATATCGCCTCCTGCTGTCGGGAGGACGAACGCGGGCACCGAGTCCCCGACGTCGAGCGGCCATCCGGTGGAAGCGATGCACAGGGCGGCCACCGCGAGCGCCGCCTGCGCCGGAGCCAGGGCACTTCGTCGCTTTCCGATCATCGTCGCTTCGTCGACCTGCAATCCCGTCCCGGCCGTTCGCCCGTGCGGGGGTTCCATCCGGGTAAACGGGCCGCACTCCGGAAAATTCCCGGCGCGTCGCGAATCGACCGGAATTCCCGCGGTCCTCCGCCGGGCAGTCACGCGCGGGCGACGACGAAAGTCACTCAGGCATTGAGCTTGTCCAGCAGCCTCTCCACTCGCGCTGGATCGTCGGTGCCGCGAATCCGCGCGACGAGTGCGCGCGCCTGCGCCACATCCGTGGTCAGCACGCGCTGCTTGATCGAAAGCAGATGCGCCGGATGCATCGACAGGTTGGTGAGCCCGAGCCCGAGCAGGAGCCTCGTCATCCGCGCTTCGCCGGCCATCTCTCCGCAGACTGCGATGGGAACGTTCGCCTTGGCCGCTGCCGTGATCGCGATCCCGATCAGTTTCAGCACCGCCGGGTGCAGCGGATCGTACAGGTGCGACACGGAGTCGTCCGCGCGATCGACGGCCAGCGTGTACTGGATGAGGTCGTTGGTGCCGATCGACAGGAAGTCGAGCCGCCTGAGAAACGCCGAGATCCCCAGCACGGCCGCCGGGATTTCGATCATGCCGCCGATCGGCACGCCGGAGTCGAACGGGATGCCCTGCTCGCGCAGCGTCTCCTTTGCCTGCTCGATCATCGCGAGCGTCTGCTCGATCTCGCCGACCGAGACCAGCATCGGGATCAGGATTTTCACCTTGCCGTAGTGCGACGCGCGCAGTATGGCGCGGAGCTGGGTGAGGAAAAGACGCGGCTCGGCAAGGCAGAAGCGCACGGCGCGCAGGCCAAGCGCCGGATTGGGGGCCACTCGCGCGAGTCCTTCGAGCCCGGTCGCCTGCTTGTCCGCGCCGAGGTCGAACGTGCGAATCGTCACCGGCTTGCCCTGCATGCCTTCGGCAACGCTGCGGAATGCCTCGAACTGTTCGTCCTCCGACGGCAGTCCTTCGCGGTTGAGGAACAGGAACTCGGAGCGGAAAAGGCCGACGCCCGTCGCGCCGTTGTCGAGGGTCTGCTGCAGATCGCCGGGAAGCTCGATATTCGCCTGCAGCTCGATCTCGATGCCGTCGATCGACGTGGCCGGCTTGGTGACGAGGCGGCGCAGTCGCGCGCGCTCGAGAGAGAGCTCCCCCTGCTTCAACCGGTACTCGGCCAGCACCGACTTGTCCGGGTTGACGATGACGACGTTGTTGGTGCCGTCCACGATGAGGAGCTCGTTCTCGCGGATCAGTTGCCTCGCGTTGTGCGCGGCGACGACCGCCGGCACGGCGAGGCTGCGCGCGACGATCGCCGTGTGCGAGGTCGCTCCGCCCACGTCGGTCAGAAACGCCGCATAGCGATGCTGCTTGAACTGGATCACGTCGGCCGGCGACAGGTCGTGCGCAACCAGAATGGTGTGCTGCTCGGCGCCGGCCGGAACGACAGCCCCGGGCTTTCCGAGGAGGCGCTTCAGCACGCGCTCGACCACCTGCACGACGTCGGCCTTGCGTTCGCGCAGGTAAAGGTCGTCGATCGCGTCGAATTGCTCGACCAGCACGTTCATCTGCTGGACGAGCGCCCACTCGGCGTTGCAGCGCTGTTCCGCGATGATCCTCTTCGGCGTGTCCGACAGCGTCGGGTCGGTGAGGATCATCCAGTGAACGTCGAGGAACGCGCCGAACTCCGCCGGCGCATCGCCGCTGGTCATCGCGGAATGCAGCCCCTCGAGCTCGCGCTGCACCTCCCGCAGCGCGTTGTCGAAGCGCGCGATCTCGGCGCCCACGCTGCCCGGCTCGATCGTGTAGTGCGCGACCTCGAGCGTCGCGTGCGAGACGAGCTGCGCGCGCCCGATCGCGATGCCGGCGGAGACACCGACGCCGTGCAGCGCGAAACTGGTCATCGTCCTGCGTCCCGGACGGTGGGCCGAAAAAGCCCGCCGCTCGCGCTCATTGCCCTTCGCCGAAAAAATCGGCGATGAGCGCGATGAGCGCGTCCATCGCCTCGGCTTCGTCCGGGCCGTCGGTCTCGAGCGTGACTTTCGCGCCCTTGCCCGCCGCCAGCATCATGACGCCCATGATGCTCTTGGCGTTGACCTTGCGGTTGTTGCGCGCCATCGCGACGTCGCACTGGTACTTCGCCGCGAGCTGGGTCAGCTTGGCCGACGCCCGTGCGTGCAGGCCCAGCTTGTTGACGATCTCAACCTCGCGTTGCTGCATAGACGGGATCGATCTCGACGTGCAGGACGCCGTCGCAGGCGCCGGAGATCGCCTTCTTGATCGTCTGCTCCATTCCACGGTTGCGGTACGTGAACGCGCGCACCAGCATCGGCAGGTTGACGCCGGCGACGACCTCGACGCGCCCGGGCTTCGCCAGCTTTGCCGCCAAATTGCACGGCGTCGCGCCGTAGAGGTCGGAAAGGATCAGCACGCCTCGGCCCGTGTCGAGCCGCGCGACCAGCTCCCGCGCGGCGGGCAGCAGGTCGACAGGGTCATCCGTCGCCGACACCGACAGCACTTCGAACTGCGGCGGCCGGTTGCCGAGCACGTGCGTCACGGCGCGCACGAGGCTTTCGCCCAGGCTGTCATGGGCAACGATAAGGATGCCGATCATCGTGAGTCCGCGTGGTTGGCCAGGGCGTGGCGATGAAAATGGCGACGGTCATGTTAGCACGCGCCTGCGCGCCCGCCGCCGCCGGCGCGCCCTACGGGCACGCGCCGATCAGCGCGTCGGCGAACATGCCGCCGACGTCGAAACCCGACTGCTCGGCGATCTCGACAAAGCATGTCGGGCTCGTCACATTGACCTCGGTCAGGTAATCGCCGATCACGTCGAGCCCGACGACGATGAGGCCCTCGTGCCAGAGTTTCGGCCCCAGGGACGCGGCGATTTCGCGGTCGCGCGGTGTCAGCGGCCGCGCGACGCCGCGACCGCCCGCCGCCAGATTGCCGCGCGTCTCGCCGGCCTTGGGAATCCGCGCGAGCGCGTACGGAACCGGCTCGCCGGCGATGAGCAGCACCCGCTTGTCGCCGTCCGCAATCGCCGGAATATACCGCTGCGCCATCACCGTTCGCGCGCCTCCGACACCCAGGGTCTCGATGATCACGTTGCGATTCGGGTCGTCCTCGCGTATCCGGAACACCGAGGTTCCCCCCATCCCGTCGAGCGGCTTGACGATGACGTCCTTGTGGAGGTCGATGAACGCGCCGATTCGCGCGGCGTCGCGGGTGACGAGCGTGGGCGCGATGAACTCGCCGAATTTCGCGATGGCCATCTTCTCGTTGTTGTCGCGGATCGCGCGCGGACGGTTGAAGACGCGCGCGCCCTCCCGCTCCGCCGCTTCGAGCAGGTACGTCGCGTACACGTATTCCATGTCGAACGGCGGATCCTTTCGCATGACGACCGCCGCGAACTCGCAGAGTGAACGTTCCTCGGGCGCCGACGCGGTGTACCAGTCGTGGTTGTCCGCATGGAGCGAAAGCGGGAGGGCGCGCGCCCGCGTCGATCCGGCGTGCCAGTAGATGTCGGCCGGCGTGAATGCGCAGATGCGATGGCCGCGCGCCTCAAGCGCCCTCATCATCGCGACGCTCGAGTCCTTGTAGGCCTTGAGCTCGTGCAGCGGATCGAGAATGAAGGCGAATTCCATGCGCAATCGATTTGCCGGCAGGGCCGCCATGCTACCGCATCCGTCGCGGCCGGCGCCGCGACCGCGCGCCTCCGCCTAGAGCCCGAGCCAGTCGATCGCCGCGGTGTCGATCGCGTTGTCGGGCGCCGCGAATCCACGGTATCCGACCGCCCCCAGCGCCTGCCGGCCGGGCTCCGTCTGTGCGAGCGTCAGCAGGGCGTGCTGGATTCGCTCCTGCTCCTCCGCAGGGAGCTTCGTCGACACGATGAAGTACTTGATGGGTACCGAGCGCGACTTGAGGAACACCTTGCCGCCCTTGTCGGTCCATTCCTTGACCACCGAATTGGCGGCCGTCGCCCCCACGTCCGCGAATGAGTGCTCGAGGTAGAACGGCACCGCATCCTGATAGCGCGTGGTGAGGATCTTGACGTCATTCGGCCCGACATTCGCCTTGCGGAGCATCGCGCGGACCATCCATGCCGTGATCGAATCGGGATCCGGCGTGACCAGCTTGCGGCCCTTGACGTCCGAAATCTCCTTCGCCGGATCGTTCGCCTTCACCATCAGCGAAACCGTGTACTCGGTGAAGCCCGCGGTCCAGGCGATGGTCTTGTAGCGCCCGGCCTTCACTTCTGCGAGCGCCACGTGAGCGGGGTGAATGAACGCGAGGTCGAACTCCTGCTTCGCGAGCCCGGCGCGCACATCGTTGTACTTCGGCACCAGCACGACACGCACGTTTCGCTTCAACGCCGCGCCCAGCGCCTGCGCGAGCGGCTCGAACTTGTCGCGGATCTCCTTTGGCGTCGCCTGGTAGGTGACGCCCTCGGTCACCGAGAACACGAGGTCGGCGGCAGGAGCCGCAACCGGTACCAGCGACAGCGCGGCTAGAACACTCCAGTTTCGCAGACGATTCCGCATCGACCGATATCCTCGTTTCGCGGCAGGGGCTGGCCGCCGCGGTGACATGCCGGAAACGCAGCCTCACGGCGATGGCGGAAATGATACCGCAATGCGGCGGGTTATCGAGGCGGGCACCGATGTGTCGCAGCGCCTGCCCTCGCGGATTGCCACTTTCCGTCAGGGAGGCGAGCGGTGCCTTCGTGGCGCCGGTGCAAGCCGACTCCCGTCGGGCACGGGGTTCATCGGCCCTGAAGCGCGCGCCAGATCTTTTCCGAAGTGAGCGGCATCTGCAACGCGAGCGCGCGCTCGCCGGCGCCGGCCCTCGAAAGCGCGTCGACCACCGCATTCACCACGGCCGGCGTCGCGCCGATCGTGCCCAATTCGCCCACGCCCTTCACGCCCATGGGATTGTTGCGGCAGGGTGTGGACTCGTCCATCGCGGTGGCGAAGTGTCGGATCATCTCCGGTCGCGGAATCGCATAGTCGAGAAAGCTGGCGGTCAGCGCCTGGCCGGTCTCGCGATCGTAGACGAATGCCTCGCACAGCGCCTGCCCGATACCCTGGACAGCGCCGCCTTCGAGTTGCCCCGTGACGATCATGGGGTTGACGACGCGGCCCACGTCGTTGACCGACCAGTAACCGGAGACCTCGACGGCGCCGGTCTCGCGGTCGACCTCGACCTCGCAGACATGGCAGCCGTTCGGCCAGGTGGCATCGGCGACGGAGCTCGTCGACACGAGGGCAATGCGCTGCGCGGGCTGACGTCGTGCCAGCTCGAAAAGACCGATCCTGCGATCGGTGCCGGCAATGGCAAAGGCACCGTCGGCGTACTCGAGGTCCCCCGCTGCCGCTTCGAGCTCCCGCGCAGCCAGGTCCTGCGCCATGGTCACCGTGCGCTCGGCCGCGACGCGCACGGCTGACCCGCCGACGAAGAGCGAGCGCGAGCCCGCGCTGCCGAATCCCTGCGCGCGGTCGGTGTCGCCCTGCACGATGCGGATCTTCTCGATCGGCACGCCGAAGACGTCGACCGCGAGCTGTGAATAGGTCGTAGCGAGACCCTGGCCCATCGCCTGCGTCGCCGAGACGATTTCGATCACGCCGTCGCCATCGACAGTCACGGTCACGGTCTCCTCGAACACGTCGGCGCCGGTCCACTCGAGAAACGCCGCCATTCCGCGCCCGCGCAACCGGCCGCGCCGCGCGGCGTCCGCTTGCCGCACGGCGAACGCCTCCCAGCCCGAAAGCGCTAGCGCCTGGTCCATCACCGACGCAAACTGGCCGCTGTCGTAGGTCTTGCCCAGCGGATTGCGGTAGGGCATCTGCGCGGGCTGGATCATGTTACGACGGCGAAGCTCGACCTGATCGATGCCGGTCGCGCGCGCCGCCGCATCCATCAATCGCTCGATCATGTAGATCGCCTCCGGGCGCCCGGCGCCTCGGTAGGCGCCCGTTGGCGCAGTGTGCGTCAGCACCGCCGCGACCCGGATGTCGATCGTCCCGATGTCGTAGACGGAGGTCGCCACCCACGGCCCGATCATGAGCTGGATCACCACGCCTGCGCCGGTCGCATAGGCCCCCACGTTGGCGAGCGAGTTCACGCGGAGCGCAAGGACGCGGCCCTCGGAGTCGAGGGCAAGCTCCGCCGTGCTCGTCACGTCGCGCCCGTGCGACGCGGCGAGAAACTCCTCCATGCGGTCGGCGCACCACTTGAGCGGTCGCGCGAGCCTGCGCGCGCAGAACGCAAGGACGACGTCCTCCGGATAGAGGCCCGTCTTCATCCCGAAGCCGCCGCCGACGTCGCCGACCAGAACGCGCACCTTGTCCTTGGGAAGCCCCAGCACCGGATCGCACAACTCGTCGCGCAGCCCGGTCGGCATCTGGCAACTCACGGTGAGCGTGAGGCGGTCCGTCGCCTTGTCGTACGTCGCGAGAACGGCGCGCGGCTCGATCGGACAGGGAGCGACGCGCTGATTGACGAGGTCGAGCCGCACGACGTGGGCCGCCTTGCGGAACGCGTCCGCCGTCGCGTCCGCATTGCCGTGGCGAAATTCGCAGGCGACGTTTCCGGAGGCGTCCTTCCATACGAGCGGCGCACCGGTGGAACTCGCGGAAAGAAGGTCGACGATCGTCGGCAGCGCCTCGTAGCGGACGTCGATCGCCTCCAGGGCATCCTTTGCCGCGGCGACGCTCTCTGCAATGACGGCAGCCACCGCTTCGCCCACATGACGGACCACGCCCACCGCAAGGGCGTGACGCGGTGGCGTCGCCGTCGGCGAGCCGTCGGCACGATGGAAATCGGCCGAGAGCGGAAGCGGATTCACGCCGGCGCGGACCAGGTCGTCGCCCGTGACGACGGCGATGACGCCCGGGAGCGCGGCGGCTGACTTTGTGTCGATCGCGACGAGACGCGCGTGCGGATGCGGCGAACGCAGGAACGCGACATGCGCCTCCCCGGGCGCGCTGACGTCGTCGGCGAAGCGCCCCTTGCCGGTCAGCAGCGCCTCGTCTTCGACCCGGAGAACCGCCTTGCCGCTCCCGAAGCGCGCAAGCTGCGGAGACACGTTCGCCATCGATTCCTCAATCAGGTCGGTTGGGAAGGATTGCCGCGGCGCACATTCCGCGGCAATAGGCGATCATGATAAGCCGAGCGCGGTGGACGCGAAATTGGGGGGCGCGATCGGCGCCGCCACACGCAGGGCGATGCGACGAACGCGGGCCTCAGTGCCCGACGCGGGACGGGCTCGGGAACGCAAACGCGAGATGGACGCAGCTGCGGCCGTAACGGTTCGCCGCGTCGATCACGCTGTCGGCGAATCGTGCCTGCAGCGTGGCGATCGACGCCACCGAATCGCGCAGCATCCCTTCGGGGAACGCCCGCACGCCGGTCGTCGAGAGTTGCCGTGCCTGTGCATGCGCGAGATCGCCGAGAAAGTGCGCAAGGGTCACCTGCCCGGAGACCGTCTGGTTCGCGGCGAATGCCAGGATGGCGAGCGCCGCGTCGGCAGATGCGAGCGGGAGGTTCCGGGCAAATTGCAGGGCCGCGTTCGCTTGCGGGGTTGCCGTATCGGTTGCGTTCCAGGCGGGGGCGCCGATCGCGCCCGCGCCCTTGTGGGACAGGGGGGTCATCGGGGACTCCTCATAGAGTTTGGTGCAATGCACCATACGCTAAATGATCAGTTACATCAAATATTCAAGATGCAACTCCGCGTGATGGATGCGCCGAAATGGTGCATTGCAATATCCGTGAATCGTCTTCAGTCTCGATACCCACAGCAATCCCGGAGCAATTCGACCGACAAGCCACGGTCGCGGAAGCGCGCGGTTCGCGCGCTGTTAGCATCGGGATTCCCTCGACTCGACGCTGCTCCAAGTGCACGCTTCATTCATAGCGAGGAGAACGGTATGCGCCCGCCCTGGATCGTCGGAGCACTGATTGCGTTCATGGTCGCAACACCGGTTGCACTTTCGCAGACCACGACACGGTTGCGCGGAACCATCGTCGCGATCGACGGCAAAGTCATGGCCGTGAAATCGCTCGACGGCCGCGACATCAGGATCGAACTCGCGGATTCGTTGACGGTCGCGGTGGCCAAGGCAAGCACGTTCGAAAACATCAAGGTGGGCGATTACGTCGGCGCGACCACCGCGAGGCGGCCGGACGGATCGAACGCAGCGCTCGAGGTCCACTACATCGCCACCACGGTGCCGGAAGGCCAGAATCCGTCAGAGCTGCAGCCCGGCGCGACGATGACCAATGCCACCGTGGCGTCGCTGGTGTCCGCCACCGGAACCCGTGAGCTGACGCTGCAGTTCAAGGGCGGCTCGCATAGGGTCCTGGTGCCGGAAAATACGCCGATCGTGCGCACCGTGCCCGGCACGCGTGCCGACCTCGTCCCCGGTGAATACGTCTTCGTCGCGGCGCAGGTTGCGCCCGACGGCGCACTGACCGCCGCACGCATCCAGGTCAGCAAGGATGGCGTGAAGCCGCCGCAGTAGCGGCGCGAGCGGCGGAGAGGGGCCCCGAGCGCGAAGCGCGCAGGGGATCGGAGCAATCGCGAGTCGCCGCTGGAGGCCGACAACTCGCCCGGCGCATGGCTCTCCCGACGCGGAGGCCGAGGCGCGAGCGGCGGAGAGGGGCCCCGAGCGCGAAGCGCGCAGGGGATCGGAGCAATCGCGAGTCGCCGCTGGAGGCCGACAACTCGCCCGGCGCATGGCTCTCCCGACGCGGAGGCCGAGGCGCGAGCGGCGGAGAGGGGGAACGCGCGATCGGCGAGCAGGGGCCCCAAGCATGCTTGGGGATGCGAGCCAACGGGAGCGCGTTCGGAGGCCGACAGATCGAATTTGCCGATTGGCACGACCAGTCGCGGAGGCCGAACCGAGCGCCACGCGCGCAGGGGATCGGAGCAATCGCGAGTCGCCGCTGGAGGCCGACAACTCGCCCGCATGCTCGACACGGAGGCCGAGGCGCGAGCGGCCGACGACTCCGCGGAGCGATTTGCCTGGACGGCGTGGCGGCCGCGTCGTCAGTCGCCGCGCGACCCCGCGCTCACCGCGGCGAGCGCGGTGAGGTTGACGAGCCGTCGCACCGTCGCGGACGGCGTCGCGATCAGCACGGGCTTGCGCGCGCCGAGCAGGATCGGCCCGACCGTGAGTCCTTCGCCGCCGGTGATCTTCAGGAGGTTGAACGAGATGTTGGCGGCATCGAGATTCGGCATGATCAGCAGGTTCGCCTCGCCCTTCAGCGTCGAATCCGGATGCACGCGGCCGCGGATCGCCTCGGACAGCGCGGCGTCGCCGTGCATCTCGCCATCCATCTCGAGTTCCGGCTCGCGCGCCGCGAGCAGGCGCCTGGCCTCGCGCATCTTGCGCGCGGACTCCGAGTCGTCGCTGCCGAAGTTCGAATGCGAGAGTAGCGCCACTTTCGGCACGAGGCCGAAGCGGCGGACGGCGTCGGCGGCAAGGCGCGCGATCTCCACCAGCTGCTCCGCCGACGGATTGCGGTTGACGTAGGTGTCGCAGATGAAGAGCGTCCGGTTGGGAAGGAGGAGGCCGTTCATCGCCGCGAACACGGGCGCGTCGGATCGCTGCCCGACGACGTCCGCCACGTGGCGCAGGTGGGCATGGTACTTCCCGACGGTGCCGCACAGCATCGCGTCGCACTCGCCCATCTGCAGGAGCAGCGCCCCGATGAGCGAAGGCTTGCGCAGCACCGCCTCCTTCGCGTCTTCCGGCGAGATCCCGTTCCGCCCCATCAACTGGTAGTAGAGCTGCCACGCGGGCTTGTAGCGCGGATCGCTGTTGATGTTGACGAGCTCGAAATCCTTGCCTGCCGCAAGACGCAGGCCGAACTTCCCGATGCGCGCCGCGATCACCTCCGGGCGGCCGATCAGCAGCGGCCGCGCGAGACCCTCGTCGACCACGATCTGCACCGCGCGCAGCACGCGTTCCTCCTCCCCCTCGGCGTAGACCACCTTGCGCGGCAAGCGCTTCGCCTGATCGAACACCGGCTTCATGATGAGCCCGGAATGCCAGATGAACTGGGACAGCCGGTCGCGGTAGGCGTCGAAATCGGCAATCGGCCTCGTCGCGACGCCGTCCTCCATCGCCGCCTTCGCCACGGCGGGCGGCACCGTCACCATGAGGCGCGGGTCGAACGGCTTGGGTATCAGGTACTCCGGGCCGAAACTGAGCGACTCCCCCGCGTACGCCTGCGCGACGATGTCGGAAAGCTCCGCATGGGCGAGATCCGCGAGAGCGCGCATGCACGCGAGCTTCATGCCTTCGGTGATCGAGGTCGCCCCGACGTCGAGGGCGCCGCGGAACATGAACGGAAAGCACAGCACGTTGTTGACCTGGTTCGGATAGTCGGAGCGGCCCGTCGCGATGATCGCGTCAGGACGCACGGCTTTCGCGAGCTCGGGACGGATCTCCGGTTCCGGATTGGCAAGCGCGAGGATGAACGGATCCTTCGCCATCGTCTTGACCATGTCCTGCGTCAGGACGCCGGGGCCGGAAAGACCGAGAAAGATGTCGGCACCGCGAATGGCGTCGGCGAGCGTGCGGTCCTTCGTGTCGCGCGCGTAGCGCGCCTTGTTCTCCTCCATCGGCGACTCGCGGCCCCGGAAGATGACGCCCTTGCTGTCGCACACGACCACGTTCTCGCGCTTCAGGCCCACGCCAATCATCAGATCGAGGCACGCGATGGCGGCGGCGCCCGCCCCCGAACAGACGAGCCTGACGTTGGCGATATCCTTGCCGACCACCTTCAACCCGTTGAGGATCGACGCGCCGGCGACGATTGCCGTGCCGTGCTGATCGTCGTGGAACACCGGGATCTTCATTCTCTCGCGCAGGCGGCGCTCGATGTAGAAGCAATCCGGCGCCTTGATGTCCTCGAGGTTGATGCCGCCGAACGTCGGCTCGAGACGCGCGATCGTCTTCACCATCTCGTCGGGGTCGGTCTCGGCGAGCTCGATGTCGAACACGTCGATGCCGGCGAATTTCTTGAACAGGCAGGCCTTGCCCTCCATCACCGGCTTGCCGGCGAGTGGACCGATGTTGCCGAGACCCAGCACCGCGGTGCCGTTGGTGACGACGGCGACCAGATTGCCGCGCGAAGTCAGCGTGCGCGCTTCCGCGGGATCGGCGACGATCGCGTCGCAGGCCGCCGCGACGCCGGGCGAATAGGCGAGCGCGAGGTCGCGCTGGTTGACGAGCACCTTGGTGGGAGTCACGGAGATCTTGCCGAAGGTCGGCGTCCGGTGATACTCCAGCGCGGCGTTGCGCAACTGCTCGTCCATGAATGTCTCCGGCGGGTTCCCGCCCGGCGGCGGGGGAATCGCTATCAAAGCACGGACGGCCGTGCAGAGGAAGTCCCTTGGCCGACTAAGCGTCCGCGCCGGCCACCCCGAGATAGGCTCGGCGGAGCTTCGGATCCGCGAGCACCGCATCGCGGTCGCCCTCCATCACGATGCGGCCTTCCTCCAGCACGCATGCGCGGGTTGCGACTTCGAGCGCCCGCACGACGTTCTGTTCGACCAGCAGGATCGTGACGCCCTCCGCGTGAATCGCGCGAATGATGGCGAACATTTCGGCGACGATGAGCGGCGAGAGCCCGAGCGAAGGCTCGTCGAGCAGCAGCAGCCGGGGACGCGCCATCAGTGCGCGGGCGATCGCGACCATCTGCTGCTGCCCCCCCGAAAGCGCGCCGGCCGACACGTCGAGCCGCGCGGACAGCGCCGGAAACAGCTCGCAGATCCGCTCGAGGGACTGGCGGCGCACACGGCGTGCGCTCGCGACGAGGCTGCCCATCTCCAGATTCTCGCGGACCGACATGTGCGCGAAGAGGCGCCGGCCCTCGGGCACGACGGCGATGCCGGCAGCGATGAACCGGTGCGCCGGCAACGTCGCGAGATCGACGCCGTCAAAATTCAGCGTGCCGGCCCGAAGCCGAAGCAGCCCCGCGATCGTATTGATCAGCGTGCTCTTGCCCGCGCCATTGGGCCCGACGACGCAGACGAGCTCGCCCAGCGCGACCGACAGCGACACGTCGTCGAGCGCGCGCGCATGGCCGTAGGCGACCTCGAGGTTCCTCGCTTCAAGCATTCACCGGCGCTCCAAGATACGCGGTGATCACCGCGCGATCGCGCATCACCTCGGCAGGGGCCCCCGCGGCGATGACGTCTCCGTGGTTCAGCACCACGATCCGGTCGGCGAGAGCGTTCACTGCGCGCATCACGTGCTCGACCAGAACGATCGTCGCCCCGTGCCGGCGGATGTCGCGGATGAGCTCGACCGCGCTGTCGATCTCCGCCGGATTGAGCCCGGAGAGGACCTCGTCCAGCAGCACGAGCTGCGGCCGCATGGCGAGCGCGCGGGCGAGCTCGAGAAACTTCCTCTGGTGGAGGTTGAGCTCATCGGGGAGCGCGTCGGCCTTGTCGTCGAGGCGAGCGAACTGCAGCCAGCGCGCCGCCTCGCGCTCGGCCGCCGCGCGGGAGAGTGTTGCACCGCCGAACATCGCGGCGATGGTGACATTCTCCCGCACCGTGAGCTCGCGAAACGGCCGTGGAATCTGATAGGTACGGGCAATGCCCGTGCGCGCAATCCGGTGCGCGGGAATCCCCGCGATTTCGCGCCCGCGAAAGACGATGCGCCCCGCATCGGGCCGGTAGTGACCGCTCACCACGTTGATCAGCGTCGACTTCCCCGAGCCGTTCGGACCGAGGAGCCCCAGCACTTCGCCTTCGCGCACGTCGAACGTCACGTCGCGCAGCGCCTGCACGCCCTCGAAGGCCTTCCCCACGCCCTCGACCGCGAGAACAACCCGAGCGGAAGGGCGCGATCGAATCTCGTCGAACCGCGCGCGTTCCTCCTCCGTCGGAGCGTGGGTGTCGGCCGTTCGGGCCGCCGGTTCGCGGGCGACTGCCCGCCCGCGTCCGCGCAGTCGTCCAAGCAGTCCCTGCGGCATGAACAGAATCACGAGGATCAGGACGATGCCGACGACCGCCTTGCCGGCGATCGCGTAGTCGCCGGCGGTGAAGGCGTACATGAGCGCCGTGATCACGGCGGCACCGATCGCGGGGCCCGCCCAGTGTCGCGTGCCGCCGAGAATGCTCATCAGCACGACCGTCAGCGGAACCGTGATCGAGAACGTCTCGCCGACCGTCACGTACGAGACGAACAGCGCGTGGATCCCGCCCGCCATGCCCGCGAGCGCGCACGACAACGCGAACGCGGCAAGCTTGAACCGGTAGGTCGGCACGCCCATGACCTCGGCCACGTCCTCGTCGTCGTGGATGGCGAACAGCCCCCAGCCCAGCCGCGCTTGCCGGACCAGGTAGGCGGCGAGCAGCGTGGCAAATGCCAGCGCGAGCGCGAGCAGGTAGAACGTCGACGACGCGCTGGGGCCGAGCGCGGGCAGCGGCACGGCGCTGAGGTACACGCCGGGCCCGCCGTCGATTGGCGTGTTGAGGATGATCGTCGCCAGGACGAAAGTGACCGCGAGCGTCAGGAGAGCGAAGACCTCGCCGCGCACGCGCCGCACGCGAAACACGACGAGGCCGATGCCGAGCCCCAGCACCGCGGCGGTCGCTCCCGCGACGGGCAGCGTCCACAGAAACGGCACATCGAAAGCTGCGGCGAGCGTCGCGGTCGTGTAGACACCCGCGCCGAAGAATGCGCCGTGGCCAAACGAGACATAGCCCGAGTAACCCGACAGCAGGTTCCACGACGTGGCGAGCACGATCCAGTGGAACACGAGATAGAGAAACGACTCGTAGAACGCCGGCAGGCCGAGGAGCGGCACGGCGGCGAGCGCCGCGGCCACCGCCACCAGCGAGGCAATCACCCTGCTCGATTTCACGCTCGTCCGGGCCGCGCGATCAGGAGCAGGATCAGCAGCGAGAAGGAGACGACCGGTGCCCACGACGGGGCGGTGACCACCATGGTGACGGCCTCGCTGACGCCGATCACGATGCCGGCGACGAGCGGCCCCAATGCGCGGCCCGGCCCGCCCATCATCACCACGGCGAAAATGACGCCGATCCAGGCGTAGATCTGCGCCGGCGCGAGCGTCTGGGAAAGCGCGAGGCACAATCCCGCCGCGCCGGCGATCGCCGCCGAGGCGCCCGACACGAGGTAACCCAGACGCCGCTCGTCGACGCCGAACGCCGCAGCGATGGGCGCGTCCTCGGCCGCTGCGCGCATCGCGCGGCCCACGTCGGTGTAACGGAGCAACGCCCAGGCGCCAAGCGAGAGCGCGATTGCCATGCAGAGCGTCAGCAGCTCCGGCAGCGGCACGAACAGCGTGCCGACGCGAAACTTGACGTCGCCGTAGCCGGATTCGAGGCGGCGGAAATCGGCCGTCCAGATGGACTGGATGACCGTCTCCACGATGACCGTGAATCCGAACGTCACCAGCAGCGAGTTGAGCGGGGTTACGCGAAACCGCGCGAACAGCCACTGCATCGCCACGCCGAGCGCGAAGAATCCCGGGACGATCAAGGCCAACGTGACGAGCGGATCGAGCCCGCCGACCGTTGCGAGGTGGTAGGTGAGATACGCGCCGAGGAACGCGAGCGCGAAATGCGCGAGATTGATCTGGCCCAGAAGGCCCCAGGTAAGGCTGAGGCCCAGCCCGAGCAGCCCGTAGAGCGCGCCGATGAACACGCCGGAGAGGACGGCCTGCCCGAGCAGTGTCGCGCCGGGCAGGTTCATACGCGTGCTAGCTCACGACGGATCAAGGCAGGATTATCTTGGCGCCCGGCTTCGCGACTTCCTTCGGCCACACGACGACCCAGCGCCCGTTCTGCACCTGCTTGACGCGCATCAGATCGTCGCCGTAATTGTTGGGGCCGTCGAAGCGCAGCGTGCCCTGGATGGTGCCGACCTTGTTTTTCTTGAGCCACGCCGCGAGCACCTTGTCGTCGAGGCTCTTCGTGGCCGTGACCGCGGCTTCCAGCACCTGCCACGCCGAATACGACGCCGCCGCCTGCGTGTCGACCGAGGTGTCGGGCAGCCCCGCCTTCGCGGCGCGTTCGTTGAACAGCTTGATGAACTCCGCGGCCTGCGGGTTGCTCGTGAACGGCGGATGCTCCTCGAAGATCGTGCCGGCAAGCGCGAGGTTCGCTTCCGGCGCCTTCACCATCGGTCCCGGCGCCGGGTACATGTAGTAATGGATCGGCGGCGTGTAATCGATTTTCTTCATCGCTTCGAGCAGCTGGTTGCCCTCGAGTCCGATCGCGCCGACGTAGACGAAGTCGGGCTTCGCGTCCTTCACGCGCGCGGCGATCGGGCCGTAGTCGCGGTTGCCGAATTCCCATTCGAGAAACAGCACTTCCTGGATGCCGCGCTTCTTGAACACTTCGCGCGCGCCCAGCGCCATGAAGTGAATCGAAGGAAACTTGCTCGTGACCACCGCGACCGTCTTCGGCGGCTTGCCGGTGGAGGAGAGCGCATCGACCAGGTTGTTCGTGAACGTGTTGGCCGGGTCGGGCCCGAGCGACCAGGTCGGGAACTGCTTGTCGTACTTGGCGAGGTTCGGAATCCCGAACGTATGGTGGATGAGGAGCTTGTCGTAGCGCTGCGCCACCGCCATGGCCGAAAGAATCGCTCCGGTCGCGTAAGGCCCCATCAGCAGGTCGACCTTGTCGACGGTGATGAGCTGCTCGTAGAGCGTGCGCGCGAGGTCGGGCTTCGACTGGTCGTCGCGGACGATCCACTCGACCGGTCGGCCGAGCAGGCCGTTCTTGGCGTTCAGCTGGTCGACGTAGATCTCGCCCACGATCTTGTGGACCTGGCCGGTCGCGGCGAGCGGGCCGGTCAGCGCCAGTGTGCTGCCGATGCGGATCGGCGCTCCCGACGGCGCGCCTAGTGCGGCCCCGCCGAGGCAGGCCAATAGAACTGCGGTGACGAGCGCGGCGATCCTGCGCGTGACGACGTTCATGCGGTCTCCTCCTTGCCGATCGTTCGATGCTGCGGGACCTTTTGCTAGGCGGCTTGCCGCGCTGCGGTCTCGTGGTTTTGGATGAAGTAATCGGGCGGCGTCGGGCCCCAAACATAGAACGCATCTTCGGGCGGATGGTCCTTCGCGAGCCAGTCGAGGTCGGCCGGGATGAAGTCGATGTCGTGCGAGTACTCGGCGAAGCTGCCCCACGGATCGCGTGCGTAATAAAAATAGTTCGAGCCGACCACGTGCCGCCCCACGCCCCAGCCGTACGCGTGGCCCTTCGACGTCATCTGCTCCATGCCGAGCCCCACCTCGTCGATCGACGCGACGTCCCAGCTCGAGTGATGGAGCCCCGGACCATCGGACTTTGCGAACGCGAGCATGTGATGGTCGCTCGCGTGTGCGCCGTGCATGAACGCAATGCCTTCGCCGGAATGGTCGGACAGCCGCAGCCCGAGCGTGTCGGCGTAGAACCTGCTGGAGCGCGCCACGTCGGAGGTGAACAGGAGCACGTGCGAGAGCCGCCGCGGGTGTACCTTGGGCGCCTTCGAGCGGGCCGGCGCCGCTCCCGCGCCGCGCGGCACGGCCGGCGCTGTCGCGGCGGCCGATTTCGTCGCCGGCGACACCTTCGGCGCGGCGAGCACGTGGACCAGCACGCCTTCCGGGTCGCGGAACCAGACGCCCGAGGTCTCCGCCCGCGGATGCGCGTCAGCCGGTTTCACGCCGAGTTGCGCGAGCCGCTGCTCGAGTGCGCGCATGTCCTCGGCGAACGCGCCGAACGCGAGATACTGGAGGCGCTTCGTCGCACCGGCGCGCAGCACCGTGCCCCAGCGATGCGAATGGCCGAACGTGTGCAGATGCAGCCGATCGTCGCGGCGCTGCACCTCGAGGCCGAAATCGTCGTAGAAGCGCGCGGCCGTGTCGAGATCCGGGACCGAGAAGACGAAGTGATCGAGCGAATGCACCGCGGTGACGCCGGCGCGCCGCGTGGTCGTCGAATCGGGTGTCATGCCTCCTCCTGGCGTGCAACTCGTGCGGCGATCATAGCACCGGACGCGGGCGTACCATAGACGCGCCTCGCACCCCCTGCATCGACGCCGATGACGCACGTCTTCCACCGCAGCCTCCGCGCGACGCCGCCCGTCGCCGTCGCCGGCCGCGGCGTCTACCTCGTCGACGCCGGTGGCCGGCAGTATCTCGACGCGTCCGGAGGCGCCGCCGTCTCGTGCCTCGGCCACGGCCATCCGGACGTGCTCGCGGCGATGCACGCACAGATCGACCGGATTGCGTACGCGCACACGAGCTTCTTCACGACGGAGGTGGCCGAGCGGCTCGCCGATCAGCTCGTCCGCACGGCGCCGTCCGGGACGAGCCACGCGTACTTCGTGAGCGGCGGCTCGGAAGCCGTCGAGGCGGCCCTCAAGATGGCGCGGCAGTATTTCGTCGAGATCGGCGAGCCGGAGCGAAGCGTCTTCATCGCGCGGCGGCAGAGCTATCACGGCAACACGCTGGGCGCGCTCGCCGTGGGCGGCAACGCGTGGCGGCGACGCCAGTTCGCGCCGCTCCTGATCGACGTCAAGCACGTCGCGCCCTGTTACGAGTACCGCGACCGGCGCGAAGGCGAGACGGCCGAGGACTACGGCGCGCGCCTCGCCGCCGAGCTCGACGCCGACGATCCGCGCGTGCGGCGACAAGCGCGTGATCGCCTTCGTGGCGGAGACGGTCGGCGGCGCGACCGCCGGCGCCCTGCTGCCGGTGCCCGGCTACTTCAAGGCGGTGCGCGAGGTCTGCGATCGCCACGGCGTGCTGCTGATCCTGGACGAGGTGATGTGCGGGATGGGCCGCACGGGCACGCTGCACGCCTGCGAACAGGAAGGCGTCGTCCCCGATCTCATGACGATCGCCAAGGGCCTGGGCGGCGGGTACCAGCCGATCGGCGCGGTGCTCGCGCAGAAGAAAATCGTCGACGCGATGTCGGCGGGCACCGGCTTCTTCCAGCACGGCCACACCTATCTCGGCCACCCGGTCGGATGCGCGGCCGCGCTCGCCGTGCAGGAGGTGATCGAGCGCGACGGCCTGCTCGACAAGGTGCGGACGCGGGGTTCATCGCTGGCGGCGCGATTGAACGAGCGCTTCGGCAATCATCCCTGTGTCGGCGACATTCGCGGGCGCGGGCTCTTCTTCGGCATCGAGCTCGTTCGCGACCGCGCCACCAAGACGCCGTTCGATCCCGCGCTGCAGCTCCACGCGCGCATCAAGCGGGAGGGCATGGCGCGCGGCCTGATGACCTACCCGATGGGCGGCACGATCGACGGGCGCGCGGGCGATCACGTCCTGCTCGCTCCCCCGTTCATCGTCGAAGAGGAGCATCTCGATTTCATCGTCGACCGGCTGCACGGGGCCATCGACGCGGCGATCGCAACGTTATAACGTATCGGCTCGACCGATGATCAGGGGGAGGACAACCACATGAAGACCTGTCGCATTGCCTGCGCCGTCGCCGCCGTGGCGCTGCTCGCGGCTGCAACACTCAGCGTTCCCGCATCCGCGCAGCAGAAATTCGTCACCGTCGGCACCGGCGGCGTCACCGGCGTCTATTACGCCGTCGGCGGCGCGATCTGCCGCCTCGTCAACAAGGACCGCGCGAAGCACGGCATCCGCTGCTCGGTCGAATCGACCGGCGGCTCGGTCTTCAACGTCAACACGATCAAGGCCGGCGAGCTCGACTTCGGCATGGCGCAGTCGGACGTCCAGTACAACGCGTTCAAAGGCGCGGGCCCGTTCAAGGAGCCGGCGCCTACGGCGATCTGCGCGCGGTGTTCTCGGTGCATCCCGAGCCGTTCACCGTCGTCGCGCGCAAGGAGGCGAACATCAAGACAGTTCGCCGACTTCAAGGGCAAGCGCTTCAACGTCGGCAATCCGGGATCGGGCACGCGTTGCGTCGATGGACGAGCTTCTCGCCGCGCATGGGCATGGAAGATCACGCGACTTCTCGCTCGCGTCCGAGCTGAAGGCCGACGAGCACGGGCCGGCGCTGTGCGACAACAAGATCGACGGCTTCTTCTACGGCGTCGGCCATCCGTCGGCGAACATCCAGGATCCGACCACGCCTGCGGCGCAAAACTCATCTCGCTGACCGGGCCCGGCGATCGACAAGCTGGTCGCGGAAAAGCCCGTACTACGCCAACGCGACGATCCCGGGCGGGCATGTATGCCAACAATCCGAACCCGACGACCGACCTACGGCGTGCTCGCGACCATGGTCACGTCGTCGAAGGTTCCCGCCGACGTCGTCTACACGGTGGTGAAGGCGATGTTCGACAACTTCGACGAGTTCAAGAAGCTGCATCCGGCGTTCGCCAACCTCGACCCGAAGCACATGATCAAGGACGGGCTGTCGGCGCCGCTGCATGAAGGCGCGATCCGCTACTACAAGGAGAACGGCTGGATGAAGTGACGTGAGCGCCGCAGGGCGGCTCCCGGGCGGCCACGACCCGGCGCACGGCCGCCCGAAGCCGGGTCGTGCGCACTCGCCATCACCCGGCGCACGGCCGTCCTCGAGGGGCGGGCGCAGCGCACGACGTGCGCAAGCATGAGGGTGGGCGACCATGACTGAAGACGTCGACGTCCGCTCGCTCGTCGAGGCGGCCGATCTCGGCCGGCGCAAGCCGGTCGGGATTGCGCACACGGTGCTCGCGGCGACCTGCATCGCATGGTCGCTGTTGCAGATCTGGTATGCGTCGCCGTTGCCGTTCGCGCTGAACGTCTTCATTCTGAACGACACCGAGATGCGGGCGCTGCACCTCGGCTTCGGTCTGTTCCTCGCCTATGTCGCGTACCCATTCGGCAAGCATTCGCCGCGTGAGCGCATTCCGGTTCAGGACTGGCTGCTCGCGGCGATCGCGGCGTTCTGCGGCGCGTATCTGTTCATCTTCTACCGGGAGCTCGCGACGCGGCCCGGCCAGCCGACGCCGCTCGACTTCGGCGCCGCGATCGTCGGGATCCTGCTGTTGCTCGAAGCGACGCGGCGCGTCGTCGGTCCGCCGCTCGCGGTCATCGCGACGCTGATGCTCGTCTACGCATTCGCCGGCGCGTACATGCCCGACGTGATTCAGCACAAGGGCGTGTCGCTTTCGAAGGCGGTGTCGCACTACTGGCTCACGCACCGAGGGGGTCTTCGGCGTCGCGGTCGGCGTGTCGGCGAGCTACATCTTCCTGTTCGTGCTGTTCGGCTCGCTGCTCGAAAAGGCGGGCGCGGGCAATTATTTCATCAAGGTCGCGTTCGCGTTTCTCGGTCACATGCGCGGCGGACCGGCGAAGGCCGCGGTCGTGTCGTCCGGGATGATGGGGATGATCTCGGGGTCGTCGGTGGCGAACGTCGTCACCTGCGGAACGTTCACGATTCCGCTGATGAAACGCGTCGGCTACAGCGCCGAGAAGGCCGGCGCAATCGAGACGGCCGCCGGCGTCGACGGCCAGATCATGCCGCCGGTGATGGGCGCTGCCGCGTTCCTTATGGCGGAGTACGTCGGCGTCTCGTACGTCGAGATCTGCAAGAACGCCGCGTTGCCGGCGGCGATCTCGTACATCGCGCTCTTCTATATCGTGCATCTGGAAGCGGTGAAGGCGGGCATCAAGGGATTGCCGCCGCGCGCCGGAAGCTCGCCGCTGTCGCGTGTCGCCGGCATCCTGATGACGCTCGCCGGCCTCGTCATTTTCGCCAACATCATCTACTACGCTCTTGGGTGGCTCAAGGACGCTTTTCCTCGCGGCGCGCTGTGGATCGTCGTCGGTCTGATCGGGGCCGCGTATCTCGGGCTGCTGCGCGTCGTTGCCGCGGAGCCCGATCTCGCCGTCGACGATCCGACCGCCGCGGCGCTTGAGCTGCCGCCGCTCAAGGAAACGTTGCTCGCGGGACTTCACTTCCTGTTGCCGGTCGTGCTGCTGATCTGGGTGCTGATGGTCGAGCACCTCTCGCCAGGGTTGTCGGCGTTCTACGCGACCGTGCTGCTCGTCGTGATCCTTCTGACGCAAAAACCGCTGCTCGCGCTCCTCCGCAGTCAGCACGGTATTCGCGCGCGCTTCGTCGCCGGGTGGCGCGATCTCATCGACGCGCTCGAGTCCGGCGCGCGCAACATGATCGGCATCGCGATCGCGACCGCCGCCGCCGGGATCGTCGTCGGCACCGTGTCGATAACCGGCTTCGGCCTCGTGATGACCGATCTCGTCGAGACCATATCGGCCGGCAACATGATCGGCATGCTGTTCCTCGTCGCGATCATCTGCCTGATCCTGGGAATGGGAATGCCCACGACCGCGAGCTACATCGTCGTGTCGACGCTGATGGCGCCGGTGGTCGTCGAGCTGGGGGCGCAGAGCGGTCTCGTCGTGCCGCTCGTCGCCGTTCACATGTTCGTCTTCTACTTCGGCCTGATGGCCGACGTGACGCCGCCGGTCGGACTCGCGGCGTTCGCCGCGTCGGCGATCTCGCACGGCGACTACCTGAAGACCGGCTTCATCGCGTTCTGGTATTCGCTCCGCACCGGCATCCTTCCGTTCATGTTCATATTCAATTCCGAGCTGCTGCTCATCGACATCGGCTCCGTCGCGCACCTGCTGGTCGTCATCGTGACGGCGATCGCCGCGATGCTGATCTTCGCCGCCGCGACGCAAGGCTGGTTTCTGGCGAAGAGCCGATGGTACGAGTCGATCGCCCTCCTGCTTGTCACGTTCACGCTGCTGCGACCCGCGTTCTGGATCGACCTGTTCCAGGACCGCTACGACGTCATGCCGGCAACGTCGTTCATGCAGCGCGTCGCGGACGCGCCGGTCGACTCGTCGCTTCGGCTGCGGATCGACGGCACGAGCGCCGAGGGCAAGGACGTGCGCAAGGCCGTGCTGCTGCCGCTCGGGCCGAAGGCGCCCGCATCGCAGCGGCTCGCGAAGGAAGGCCTCGCCGTCATCGCGACGACGCAAGGCGTCCAGGTCCTGTCGGTCGCGTTGCGAAGCCCGGCGGCAAAGGCGGGTTTCGAGCAGGGGTTCGCGATCACCGGGATCGACGTCGAGCGTGACCGTGTCGCGAAGGAATGGTTGTACGTTCCGGCACTCGTGCTTCTCGGCATCGTGGTGGCGCTGCAGCGACGTCGTCCGCCGTCGGGCGCGCTGGCCGCACCCACGCTTGGCACATCGTGATCGTATCGGCGCACCGCATCGCGCTGATCCACGCGCTCATCCATTCGATCGCTCCGGTCAACGCCGAGCTCGACCGCGCGTGGCCGGGCTCCGTGCGCATGAACCTGCTGGACGACAGCCTGTCCGCGGATCTCGCGGCCAGTCGGGGCGGGCTCGACGATGCGATGACCGCGCGTTTCGTCGCGCTGGCGGATTACGCGATCGGCACCGGCGTTCGCGGCATTCTGTTCACGTGCTCGGCGTTCGGACCCTGCATCGACGCGGTCGCGCGGCACTGGCCGGAGATCCCGGTGCTGAAACCCAACGAGGCGATGATTGCCGATGCCACCCGGATCGGCCGGAGGATCGGCCTCGTAGCTTCGTTCGCACCCACGCTCGCCTCGATGCCGGCGGAGTTTCCAGCCGGAGTCACCGTACTGCCGGCGCTCGCGGAGGGGGCGCTCGATGCGCTGACGCAGGGCGATGCGGCACGGCATGACCAGCTGGTCGTGCAGGCAGCGCAGCGGGTCGCGGGGGAAGGTTGCGACGTCGTGGCGCTCGCGCAGTTCAGTCTCGCGCGCGCCGCGGCGGAGGTCGAGCTCGCCGTTCGAGTGCCGGTCCTGACCACCGTCGGGAGCGCCGTGCGCCTGCTGCGCGAACGGATCGAGCGCCTGCCCGCCGTGTGAATCGCGGGCGTCGCCTCGACGTGTGTCTGCCGGGTCTCGTCCGGCGGCACGATGGAATCCGCGGCGGCAACGCGCTAGACTGTTCGGGCAACACACTGCCCGTCCCTAGGGAAGGTCCGGGCAAGCGACCCGGCAAGGCGCGAGCGCTGTCGCGTCCGCCTGGTCAGTCCATTTTATGATCCAGGGAGCACACCATGGCACCGAAAGTCCTGATCTCTACTGTTGCCGCGGCTTGCGCGCTCGTCGCGTGTGCACAACAGCCGGCCGCTCCCGGTGGACCGAGCGGACGATGGATCAATTGCGACACTTCGAATGGCTCGACCGCAAATCCCAAAGTTTGCGTGGTCACGGTCAGGGCTACCATCACCAATGGCGTCTGCCGCCCCGACGACATCATCGTGGACCCGCCGGAGTTGCAGCTGGTCGCGCTCAAGCCCGCCCGGATCGTCTGGCGCCTCGAAAACAGTTTCCGGTTCTGCCCGCTGCAGGGAGACGGCGCCTTCCTGAAGGAATTCGATGAAACGAATCAATTCAGCGACCCGCAGGCGACTGATCAGGAAGATGGAACCGGGGACCCGGCGACCATTCAAAACGCTTGCAGAAGGAATTTCCGGATCCACAACGCAAACAATGCTTCCGGATCGCTTCGTATCTACGAATACGGGCTCAGATTCCACTCGCGAGACGGCAGAATCAGTTGCGTCAAGGACCCATTCATCAAGAACGGCCAGTAATCGCAGGCACGTCGCCGCACGCAAGCCAGGCGCGTGCCGCGACGATCGCCTCCTCGTGAGATAGTGCGCGCCCGGCGCGTTCGGCCGCGGTGAATGAAACGGCGCCCAGGGCCTTACGCGCCTTCGCGATCAGCGGTGCCAGAAATGATTCGTCGGCGGCGTCGCGCGACATACCGGTGAGCGCATTGTGCTCCTCAGCAGTGCCGAAAAACCGCGCCGCGAGTTCCCATTCGCGGCCTGACACGGCGAGGCCGGCAGAGACTTCCAGAACGCTCTGCCCGACGGGCTTCGAGCCGGTCTCGTCAGCAATGGCAAGTACTTCGAGCAGCATGTCGCGTGCGCGCCTATCCGACCCGCGCCCGATCGATACCATCGCCAGATTGAGCAGCGCGATGGCGATGCTTTCCTGGTCGCCAAGCTCCCGCCCGAGAGCCAGGACCTGCTCGTAGAGTGGCTCCGCGGCATCGAGCGCTCCCTCCGCCCGATGCAGTTGCGCCAGCGCATTGAGCGCCGCGGCATAATCCCGCTTGTTCCCTTCCGCACGCGCGAGGGCAAGCGCCTCCTCCAAATGCCCGCGCGCCGCCGCGCTGTTTCCAAGTCCAAGAGCCGCCATGCCCAGCGGCTGCAGGGACATGGCGATGCCGTGCGTATCGCCAATCTCCCGCGCGATGGCCAGGCTTTCCTCCAGCAGCGCCTGCGCCTCCGCGTAACGCCCCATGAAGCAGCATGTCTGGCCCGCGTCGAAACACGCGCGCCCGCGCGCAGCATCGCGTCGCTGCGCGCCGGACCGGGCGAGTGCCTCCTTGGTCACCCGAAGTGCGAGCCCCATGAGACCGCGATTTGTCAAATAGGTCTTTAGCACATGCACGATGCGCAGATCGAGTGCGGCGCCGCCTGCAGCACGCTCGCACCATGCATGCGCCGCCAGCAAATTCTCCCGCTCGAGATCAAGGTGCGCGAGCCATTCGCCCTGCTGCGGCCCGAAGAGTTTCGGCGAGGTCGCCTCTAGGAACGTAACACAGTATGCAAGGTGGCGCGACCGCGTCACGTCTGCCTCGCCCGCGTTTTCGAGACGCTGTTCCGCGTATTGCCGCACCGTCTCAAGAAAACGATAACGCCCGCCCTCCGGATCGAACACGACCAACGACTTCTCGACCAACTGCGTCAGGATATCGAGGTCATTGCCCCGGTCCGGATCGCCGCCGCCGCCGACCGCCTCCGCAGCCTCGACGGTGAAGCCGCCGGCGAACACCGCGAGACGCCGGAAAAGAATGCGCTCCGGCTCGGTGAGGAGGTCGTAGCTCCAGTCGATCAACGCGCGCAACGTCTGCTGGCGCGGCAGCGCCGTGCGATCGCCTCCCGTCAGCAGCCGGAAGCGGTCGGAGAGCCGCGCCGAAATCTGCTCGACCGAAAGCGCGCGCACGCGCGCGGCGGCCAGCTCGAGCGCAAGGGGGATGCCGTCGAGACGCTGGCAGATGCCGGCGACCGCCATCGCGTTCTCGTCCGAGACCTGGAACGCGGGCTGCGCCTCGACCGCGCGCTCGATGAAGAGTCGCGCTGCCGCGAATTCCTCCAGCGTCCGACGCTCGAACGATCGATACGGATCCGGAATCGCGAGCGGTGCCAGCGGGTAAATCGTTTCTCCTCGCACGTGCAGCGGCTCCCGGCTCGATGCCAGGATCTTCATCCGCGGACCCGACTGCAGGAGATCTTTCGCGAGGTCCGCGCAGGCCTGCACGAGATGCTCGCAATTGTCGAGGATCACGAGCGCTTGCCGGTCCCGCACATACTTGACCAGCGCCTCGACGACCGGGCGCCCCGCTTCCTCCTTGACGCCAAGCACCGACGCGACCGCCTGTGCGACGAGCCGCGCGTCGGCGAGCGCGGCCAGCTCGACCAGCCACACGCCATCGGCAAAATCATCGAGCACCTCGGCGGCGACCCCAAGCGACAGGCGCGTCTTGCCGATGCCACCGGCGCCCTGCAGCGTAACCAACCGATGCTTTGCGAGAAGAGCGGCAACCTCTGCCATCTCCCGCTCGCGACCGATGAACGACGTCAGCTGTTGCGGCAGGTTGTTCGGCGTCGCTTCCATCGAGCGCAGCGCGGGGAAATCGGCCCGAAGCAGCGGGTGCAGCACCTGGCAGACGCGTTCCGCGCTGGCGAGATCGCGAAGGCGAACGGAACCGAGATCGCGCAGCGCAACACCCTCGGGCAGGCGATCGCCGACGAGCGAGGCCACCGTCTGAGACACGAGGATCTGCCCGCCGTGCGCGACGGCCATGATCCGGGCCGCGCGGTTCACCGCGCGGCCGAAGAAATCGTTGTCGCGGCGCTCCTCGACCCCGGCGTGCAGCCCGCAGCGGACCTTGAAGGCGATGCCGTTGGTCGCGGTCGCATCGGCGAGCGACCGCTGCAGCGCGACGGCCGCGCAGACGGCATCGCGCGGATCGCCGAAGACCGCATGAACGCCGTCCCCGAGCATTTTCACGACCCGGCCGCGATTTCCTTCGACGATCGTGCGGACAAGCGCGTCGTGGCGCGCCAGCGCTTCGGGCATCCGTTCGGGATCGTGCTCCCACAAATGGGAACTGCCCTCGATGTCCGTGAACAGAAAAGTGTCTACGCCAGGCGATGCCTGCATGAGGATGCGTTCGCCGCGCCGCGCGCGCGTCGCGCGAGCCCGTGGAAACGTCAGGTTACCATTTCGCCTCGCTTGCGAGGGACGGCCTGCCGCCGTGGCGACCCCGTCCAGAATCGTCAATGTTCTCGTTGCGGCGGCGTGCAAGGTGCTCGACCTCATCGCGGCGCTGTCGCACCGGACGAACGTGTCCGTCGGCTGCTATTGCGCCGACGAGGCGCGATGCCACCGGTCGCTGCTGCGGCAGTTGCTGGCCGAACGCGGCGCGGACATCGCGTAGCACGGCGTACGCCGGACAAGGGGGTTTGCCACGGCCCCGGCGGGACACCCCGCCGGGTTGCCGCGACTGTTGACCGCAGCGTGCCTCGAGTACACGCCGCGGCGGCGATCCCAATCGTTGGCTAGGCGTGCCGCGCACGGCACGCGAAATCGCCGTCCTGCCGCCGCTTTCGCGGCGTATCTTGCCTACACGAACCAGCTCGCGACGTGGGCCGCGAGCAAGGCGCGCCTCGCCCACACGGCCGTCCGCCACAACCATTGGACTTCCCGGCGTTCGCACCATTGCCTCACGTCGCGCCAGAACGCCCGAGCGCGACTTCCCACTCCGACAGGGACGCGCTGCGGGATTCGGCGTTTGACCGGTACCGCGAGTCGCCTTCTGCCGCGGCGACCCGCACTACCAGCCCATCCGCCCTCTTCCAGTACGCCCCCTCGGGTCCGGCCCGCACGAACTCGAAGTCCCGGACTCCGTACGGTTTTGCGAAATTTTCGAGTGCACGTTTCATTTGATTTGCCTCACATTCGTTGTCGAATGGGCGCCGGACAAGGAAAAAGCCCGGCGCCATCTCGTTTCGGCGACCGGGCTTTTCGCTCGGGAAGAAGATGACTCGTCTACGAATCCTTCTCCCTCGGAATTGCCCGGTCCTCGGCTGCATTGCTATCCGGGTCGCCGCATTTGCCGCGCAGCGCAAACGTGCGCGCGATCAAAATGCCCGCCACGGCGGACAGACCCTCGCCGCCTGGCACGCTGCGGCTCCACTGGAGCGCGCAACGGCCCGACGCGTGCATCCGTCCGGTTTCGGTCATGTGCGTCATTGGCTTCGCCCTCCTTTCGTCAGCGGAACTGGGATCAGCTCCATCGTTGCATCCAAACCTCGCCGCGCTCCGCGCAAATCGACCGCGCGACCCGTGGCAAAGCGCCTCGTGGTCGAGGGCGAAAGCTGCCGGAAGGGGAGGAAGAACAGGAATCCAACCTTCCGACATTTCCGCCGTCTCACCTGGCGGAAACGCTTCCGGTCGGGTGAGGCTACTTCGTCGTGGCGGCGCCGGCTTGCGACGGCGTCAGCGTTTCGACGATCGTCATGAACTCGTTGCGGGACAAGCCGTTCCCCTGGGCGGCAAAGCCCATGGCGAGAGTCGGTTGTGCGCGCAGCGTGCGGTTCATGAGTTTCGTGAGCGACGTGGTTTTCTCGATAACGAGTGAGTCCATTCTATCGTTGACGCCAATCGCGGCGCAAGAATTTTTCTGCGCAGCGTGAATATTCATGTGCGAAAAATGCAACAGTGCGCCACTGCCGGAGCCTTGCGCTCCATCGACCATGTTCGCCGACCCGGTGTGCAAGGTCGAAAGGGTCGAGCAGGCGCCGTTTGACCGGGATTTGCGAATCGTGGACACTTCGTTGAGGTCCCCGTTCCGGCGGCCCGGCCAAGGGCCACGGGATAGCAACCACGCCCATTCGGCCACCGACGATTCCGCATGAGCAATCCGCTGCCAATGCATCCTCCGCTCGCGACGCTCGACGACGACGCGTGGGAGGATCTGCTCAACTTCATCGAGGAGCGGCGCGTCATCCCGATCGTCGGGCCCGAGCTTCTCAAGGTCGAAACGGAGTCCGGCCCGCGGCTGCTCTATGAGTGGGTTGCGGAGAAGCTCGCGGGCAAGTTGAGCGTCGACACGGCGCAGTTGCCGCAGCCGTACACGCTGAACGACGTCGTCTGCTGGTTCCTGGCTTCGCGCGGCCGGCGCGAGGAGGCCTACACGCGGCTGCGCAGCATCCTGCGCGACGCGAACTTCGCGCCCCCTCTCGCGTTGCGCCAGCTGGCGCAGATCACCGACTTCGATCTCTTCGTCACGACGACCTTCGATCCGCTGCTCGAGCAGGCGATCAACGACGTGCGGTTTGGCGGCGCGCAATCCACCGAGGTGATCGCGTATTCCCCGAACCGGGTCGCCGACCTGCCGACCGAGCGCGAGCGGCTCCAGCGCCCGGTCGTCTATCATCTTCTGGGGCGCCTGTCCGCGTCGCCGACATACGTGATTTCCGACGAGGACACGCTCGAGTTCATCTGCGCGCTGCAAAGCGAGCACCTGACACCCGAGAAGCTCTTCCACGAGCTCGAGCACAATCATCTGCTGCTGATCGGCAGCAGCTTCACCAACTGGCTCGCGCGCTTCTTCCTGCGGATGACCAAGCGCCACCGGCTGTCCGACCCGCGCGAAGTGGGCGAGGTGCTGGCCGACAGTCATTCCGGCAGCGACAACCGCCTCATGAGCTTCCTGCAGCAGGTCAGCGTGCGCACGCGCATCTACGGCGGCGCCGGCAAGTTCGTCGACGAGCTGCACCGGCGGTGGACGACGCGGCACAAGCCGGCGGATGTCATCGCGCTCGGCGCGGCGCCGCAGCGCTTCCGGCCGCCGGAACGCGAGATGCCGGACCATGCGGTGTTCGTGAGCTACGCGCGCGACGACCTCGCCGCCGTGCAGAAGCTCAAGGCCGGGCTCGACGCCGCCGGGATCGAGGCATGGTTCGACATGGAGCGCCTGGAAGGCGGCGACGACTACGACCGGATGATCCACCGCAACATCGCCCGCTGCTCCTTCTTCGTTCCGGTCGTCTCGGCGGCGACGGAGAGGCGGCTCGAGGGCTATTTCCGCCGCGAGTGGAGCTACGCGATCGATCGCACGCGCAACATCGCGGAGGGAGCCGTCTTCATCCTGCCCGTTTGCATCGACGACACGAACGCCGGCGACGCGCGCGTGCCCGAACACTTCAAGACGGTGCACTTCACGCGACTGCCCGCCGGCGAAGTCACGCCCGAGTTCGCGCGCCGGCTGCAGGATCTTATCTCCGCTCGCAAGCCGTGACCGACGCATGAACGAAGTCGCATCGCCCTCCGCGATTGCCGCGGGCTCGCAGTCCGCCATCGACCGCCAGCACCCCTGGCTCGGTCTCGACTCGTTCACCGAGGAGACGCGCTCGTACTTCTACGGCCGCGAGGAGGAGGTGGCGGAACTCGGCCGCCGCGTCCAGCGCAAGCGGCTCACGGTCCTGTTCGGCCAGTCCGGGCTCGGCAAGACGTCGATCCTGCGTGCCGGCATCGTCCCCAGGCTGCGACCGCTGGGCTACTGCCCGGTCTACGTGCGGATCGACTACTCACCGGATTCACCGTCGCCGGCCGAGCAGATCAAGAAGGCGATCTTCCGCGCGACGCAGGCGTCGGGGCAGTGGACGCAGGCCGGGGCCGCGGTCGAGGGCGAGTCGCTGTGGGAGTTCCTGCACCATCGCGACGACGTGCTGCGCGACGCCACGGGGAAGTCGCTGATCCCGCTGCTCATCTTCGACCAGTTCGAGGAGATCTTCACGCTGGCGCAGACCGACGAGTTCGGGCGACGACGGGCGGCGGAGTTCCTCGCCGACCTCGCCGATCTCGTGGAGAACCGCCCGCCGAGGGCCGTCGAAGCGCGCATCGACCGGGACGAGTCCGCCGCCGAGCAGTTCGACTTCACGCGGGAGGACTATCGCATCCTGATCGCGCTGCGCGAGGACTACCTCGCGCACCTCGAGGGCGTGAAGGGCGAGATGCCCTCGATCACGCAGAACCGGATGCGGCTCGCGCGGATGACCGGTGCGCAGGCGCTCGACGCCGTGGTGAAGCCCGGCGGAGCGCTCGTCAACGAGGAGATCGCCGAGTCGATCGTGCGTTTCGTCGCCGGTGGCTCGGAGCTGCGCAACGCCGAGGTCGAGCCGTCGCTCCTCTCGCTCATCTGCCGCGAGTTGAACAACGCCCGCCTCGCGCAGGGCAGGAGCGAGATCTCCGCCGACCTGCTCGCCGGCTCGCGCGACACGATCCTCACCGAGTTCTACGAGCGCGCACTTGGCGACCAGCCTCCCGGCGTGCGCAAGTTCGTCGAGGACGAGATGCTCACCGAGTCGGGCTTCCGCGAGAGCCTGGCCGAGGAGCGCGTGGTCAAGGCGTTCGCCGCGGCAGGCGCGCCGGCCGATGCGCTGCCGACGCTCGTCAACCGGCGCCTGCTGCGCATCGAGGAGCGGCTCGACCTGCGCCGCGTGGAGCTCACGCACGACGTGCTCTGCAGCGTCGTGATGGCGAGCCGCGACCTGCGTCACGAGCGCGAAGCGCGCGACGAGGCGGAGCGGCAGCTCGAGGCGCAGCGCCAGCGCGAGCGCGCCACGCGCGCAGCGCTCGTTCGTGCGCGCAAGATCGCGGCCGGGTGTGCGGTCCTCGCCGTGCTGGCCTTCGGCAGCGCGGTGTTCGGCTACTTCAGCATGAAGCGCGCGCAGCAGGCCGAGGCGAAGGCCGACGCGACGCGCCTGATGGCGGAACAGGCACGCGGCGAATCCGAGAAGCTCGTCGTCTACCTGCTCGACGACTTCTACCGCGAGCTCGAACCCGTCGGGCGGCTCAACATCGTCGGGGAGCTCGCCAAGCGTGCGATCGACTACTACCAGGCGCTGCCGGCCGAGCTGCGCACGCCCGACACCGAGCGCAATCAGGCGTTGGCGCAGGTGCGCTACGGCGCCGTCCTGCGCATCCAGAACAAGCGCGACGAGGCAGCGCAACGTGCTCGCCGTGGCAATTCCGGCGCTCGATGCGCTGCGCGCGAAGGGCGATACCAGCGAAGCCGCCGCGATCGGACTCGCGCTCGGCCTGGTCGCGCAATCGCGCGTCGTGGACTCGGGGGGCCAGGATCGCGATAGCCTGCCGCCGGCACGAGCGGGCGGTGGCCGTGCTGGCTCCGATGGCCGAGGCGAGCGGCGCGAGTGTGGCCCTGCGTCGCGCCTACGCGGCAGCATTGACGCAGCTCGGTTACGTGCAAACGCGGCAGAACCTCGACGAAGCCTCGCTGGTTTCGCTGCAGGCGGCGTTGGCGGCCTACCGCAGCATCGACAATCTGCAAGCCGACAGCGATGCCGCAGCCAACTTCGGCATCGCGACCGCCTGGCTGATGGAGCCCTACATCAAGATGGACCGGCCGGCAGACGCCGCCCGGGTGGGCGAAGAGGGCCTGCGCGTGACATCGCAGTTGCTCGAGCGCCAGCCGACCAACATGCTGGCCTTGCGTTCGCGCGCCTTGATTTCGGGGGGGCTGGGCGCCCTCGCGGAAAACGAACTTCGGCCGACGCGTCGCCTGGCCGCGGAGGACGGCTCGGTGCGCGACTGGGCGCTGCTGTCGCGCATCGACCCGAGCAACATGATCACGAAGAGCAACATGATCAGCTCACGTGTGAACGTGGGCGGAGCCTTGTGGGACCTGGGCCGCCCGCGTGAGGCCCTGGCCAAGCACCTGGAGAGTCGCGATCTGGAGCCCGCCGCGGCGACTTCGACCTTGGTCGCCGGCACGCTTGTCCTTCAGCCGCTATTTGGCCGCAACCGTTGCCGCCGAACTCGGGCAGGCAGCGGCGGCCGACAAATACCTGGCGGAGTCGCTGCGCTACTTCGAGATCTTCCTCCGCGACATACCGGCAGGCTCTTTCGAAGGTGCCTATTGGCGCGCGGTCCTGAGTGTCGGCCCGGTGGAGCTGGCCAATGTTCAGGGCGACCCGGCGCGTGCCCGCGCGTGCCGCCAAGGGCGTGCGCGAGCGGCTGTTGCAGCTGCAGCCCGCCAACGACTACGACCGGCAGCGCGTCGCCGAGGTGCTGCGCCGTTTGCACCTGGCGCTGGGCTGGGCCGAAGTGCAGGTGGGGGACTTCGCCGCCGCACGGGAGCAGTTCAGCCGGGTCGCCGAAGCCCGCAAGCTGATTCTCACGCAGGCCCTCGGCCTATCGGCGCGATGCGGCCGACGACGCGGCGCTGCTGGCGATCGCACTCGCCCGCGGCGGGCGGATCGACGACGCACGCGCGCTGGCCGAACCCGCGCTCGCATTCCAGCGCGAACTCAATGCCCGGAAGACCGACGACCAGTGGCACAAGTGGAGCCTGGCGCTCGCGCTGGTAGCCGCGGCCGAATCGACGCCCGCCAAGTCCGGCGCCCTGCTCGCCGAAGCCCAGGCCGCACTCGACAGCCTGCCTGCCGACGCGCGCGGCGTGCACGCGAGCCAGATGGTGCAGAAACTGATCGCCGACGCGCGGCGCGCAGCGCGCTGATCGACGTGCCGCCGATCGAAATGCGCGCGCTGCGGAACGCAAAGGCGTGGCGTCTGCGCGTCGCTCTACGACTGAAGCGGCAGCGTTAGGCGTCCGCGACAATCGCCCCGACGCCCCGCATGGAGCAGATCCTTTCCGACGGGGGCCCCGCCGCTGCTGCGGACGCCTGCGCGCGCATCCGCAGCCATCTTGCACACGGCGCGCCGTGGGACGCGTGCGACACGTTCCGCGCGGCGATTGCCGCGCACAAGCCGGACACCGAGCTGCTCTTTTGCGGCGCCCTCGCCCACGCGCGCGCCGGTGCAATCCACGAAGCGTACGGATTGCTCGACCGCGCCCAGGCGGCACCGGGGTCGACGCCCGCGCTGATGGTCGAGATCCTGAGCCTGCGCGGCAGGCTCAGCAAGGACCGTCTCCATCTCGATCCGGACGCACCCGACGCGACGGCGATCGCGGAACACGCGCGGCGCGAATATCTTGCGGCGTATGCGTTGCAATGGGATCCCTACCCGGGCATCAATGCGGCGACCTTGTCGATGCTGCTGGGTGACCGTGCGGAGTCGCAATGCCTCGCGCGCCGGATTGCGGAGAAACTCCTGTCGCACCCTTCGGAAATGAGCGCCTGGGATCACGCTACGCTCGGTGAGGCGCGACTCCTCCTCGGACGGCTCGACGAGAGCCGCGAGAGCTATGTCGCCGCATGCGAGCTCTCTGGCGCAGACGCAGGCGCCGTGGCCACGATGCGACGACAGGTGCGCCTTCTGGCTCGCGCGGTTCCCGAAGCGGCCGCCGTGCTCCTGGTCCTGCCGGCAACGGACGTCATCGCGTTCGCCGGCCACATGATCGACGCGCCCGGCCGGAGCAAGCTCCGCTTTCCGATGACCCTCGTTCCGGCCGTCCAGTCGGCGTTGCGCGCGCGACTCGCGGATTTCACCAATCCAATCATCTATACGTCGGCCGCGTGTGGCGCCGATCTCATTTTCATCGAGGAGGCGCAGAACGCCGGTGCCGAGGTGAATATCGTGCTGCCTTTCGATCGGCTCGATTTCGTGCGCAGCAGCGTCGCCCCCGGCGGCGAAGGCTGGATCGGACGCTTCGACGCGGCGCTGGCGCGAGCCGACCGCGTGATTCTCGCGACCGAGGAAGGCCACCTCGACGACGACGTGCTGTTCGAGTACGCAGCGTTGCTGCTGGAGGGTCTTGCCGCGCTCCGCGCAGCCCAGTTGCAGACAACGCCGTCAATGCTTTGCGTGATCGACGACGCCTCGACGGGCGACGTCGGAGGCGCGCATTCGTCGTACGAACGATGGCGACGCCAGGTCGGGCCGCCGTCGGTGATCGATCTCCGCGCTCTGCGCGAACACGCGTCGCCGACCGGCACCGCGCACACCGCAGCGCCGGTCCCGGCACCTGCATCGCCTTTGCCCGCGATGCTCGCTGACGC
Organism: uncultured beta proteobacterium; assembly: GCA_963726765.1. Lineage (GTDB taxonomy): Bacteria > Pseudomonadota > Gammaproteobacteria > Burkholderiales > Casimicrobiaceae > CAIWHR01. Next base: position 77,146 of record CAVSDH010000009.1, read on the forward strand.
GCGTCCGTCTCGCACGCTGAAGACGATGCTGTTCGCCGATTTCGCGGGCTACAGCCGTCTGCACGACGCTTACGCGCCGCTTTTCCAGACGCGCTTTCTCGACATCGTCGCCAGAGAGATCGCGGCGACGCCAGGCAAGCCGCTCGACAGCAAGACCTGGGGCGACGGGCTCTACGTCGTATTCGAATCGCCGGAGGACGGTGCGGAGTTCGCGCTTCGGCTGCAATCGAGCATGCTCGCCGTCGACTGGAAGGCCGCGGGCCTCTCCGAAACGAGCCAGATCCGCATCGCGCTGCACGCCGGCCCCGTATTCCGCGGCTTCGATCCGATCATGGGCCGCGACGGCTATTTCGGCTCAAGCGTCACCCGCACCGCGCGCATCGAGCCCGTTACACCGACTGGCCTCGTCTACGCGAGCGAAGCGTTTGCCGCCACGCTGACCGCTTCCGGACACCGCGACTATGCGCTCGAATACGTCGGCGTCCTGGCGTTGGCCAAAGGCTACGGCGAGTCGCGCATCTACCGTCTCGACAGGCAATCGCGGCGGATCGATCACCCAATGTAAAAAAGGCCGATCCCCTGCGGGACCGGCCTTGCGCCGCATTGCCGGCAAATTCTGTGGGGCTACTGGTGCTCGCAACGTCCCATCCGCGCACCGTCCTTGACCTGTTCGACGAAATCCTCGGGAAAATCGGTCTCCACCGATCGGCCATGCTTGCAGACGAATACCTTCTTCATGTCGACGTACCAGGTCAGCGGAAAGCCCGGAATGCCGCCGACCATTTCGTTGCCGCGACCGTTGATCGAACCCGGACCATCCAACCCGAAGCGGTAGGCTTCGGCCACTCCCTGGGTGCGGAAGAAGTCCTTCAACTTGATCCAGCCCAGGCCTTCCAGCCACATCATGCCGTGGAAGCCGCTCTCCCAGAACGTGCCGGCGCGGGCGATCATCACCTTGCCGTCGTCGCTGATATCGGCGGTATACGTCGGGATGGGTCCGAAGTTGGCCTGGATGAATTCGGCGCCGTCGACTTCGCAGCTGAACCCGAAATCGTAGAAGGGCAGGTCGACGCACCATTGCAGGTTTTGCGTCCGGGTGAATGCGCTGGGATGCGTGCCCTTGTTGGCGTTCCAGAAGACCACGCCGTCCTTCTCCGTTTCGAGCGCAATGCGGCTGCCATCAGGCGTCATTGCGTAGCCGCCGTCCATCGCACCGATCGCCTTGTACAGATCGATCGGTTTGCCTTCATCGATCCAGGCATACGCCTTCGAGAAATTACTGTTGCCAACAACGACCCTGCCGTTGCCCGAGACTGCGTGGGCGCGGTGCCAAGGTTCAACACTGAGATCGATGCCTTGCAGGCTGAGTTGGCGCATGCCCTTGTTGGCGGTCCAGATGAACGGCACGATCTCCCCGCCCGTGCCTTCGCAGCTGCCGTCGCCGTTGCGATCGATATAGCCCGTGCCCACCGCTGTCCTGGCATTCGCGTCTACTGCCCAACCGTAGCTGCTGGAAAAACCAATTTGACTGCCGCCGAAGCAGGTGTTGCCGTTGAGATCGCCGAGGTCGGATACGCGGCCCGTCCTGGTGTCCCAAATGCCCGCTGAATTCGTCGTGAGCGGCTCACCGGTGAAGGGGTCCGTGCCAGCAGGCTTGCCGTTCTGGTCGGTCTGCACGATCAACTGCCGGCCGTCGCGGGTGATGCTGGCATTCACTCCCAGGACGCCCGCGGGGGCATATTCAACGCCCTTCTTGGAATCCCAGACGAAGGGAATGTTGTTGAAAGTTCCTGCTGCACGCTCTCCGTCCTTGGACAGGCTGCCCAGGTAGCCATAGGTCACCGGGGTGTACTGCACGCCGTCCAGATAGCCGTTGAAATAGAAGTTGGCCGTCTTGGTCACGCCGGCTTCCGCCGTGATCGCGCTCGACTTGCAGGAGTTGGTCCTTTGCCGCGTTCGCCTGCTCGTTGACGTTCCAGTACTCGGCTTCCGACACCAGCGCCATGGGCGTGGTGGGGTAGCCGCCGGCGACGATCTCTTCGGTGTAGAGCACGTACTTCTGCCCCGGCGTCAGGTTGTTGATGCGGAAGCGACCGTCCGGGCCGACCTTGCCCTGCGTCTTGTCGCCGGTCATCGCCGAGATCGCGTCGCCGAGCGGATCGGCCACGTTGCGCGCGATGATGTTGATGCCGCTGTACGGCGTGCGGCCGTCCTTCAGGTACAGCGTGCCGGCAATGGAGCCCCGGGTCTTCGCATAGCTGGCCGTCGGATAGAGATCCGAGATGGCGGCGATGTCGTCGGCGCGGTCGACGGTGCTCTGCTCGACGCCCGGATTGCGCCCATTCTCGTCGAGCGAGGTCGGGTTGATGAACGGGAACATCGTTTCGATGTACTTGGGATCCAGCTTGTTCGCGGCGGGATCCCAGTTGTGCCAGGAATGGACAGGTGCGACGCAGCCGGGAACGCCGGGGTAGAGGTCCTGGCCCCAGCCCGGCGAACTGAAGTAGCCCAGCTGGCCGTTCACCTGCGAGTGCGACATGTTGATCGCATGACCGAACTCGTGCGTGAACACGCCGGCGATGCGCTTGCCGTCCACGTCCGGCGGCGGCACGCCGTTGTCCGGATCGGCCGGTTCGGTGGAAACGATCCAGCCATTCATCACGGCGGTCGCCTTGACGATGGTCTCGGGATAGCCGTCGCCGTCGCGATCTTCGGCGATCTCGGCGAAGGCAATGCCCAGAACCTGGTCCTTCGGCGCGCCGAAGATCTCTTCGATCACCGTTCCGTTCTGGTCGTAGATGACGTAGATGCCGCCTTCGTTGTAGTGGCCGTAGACCTTCGAGGCGGTCGCGCCGTCGATCACGTCGACGCCAATGCTCGGCACCTGGCTGAACTTCGTGAATTTCGCCGGATTGGTGACGGCCTTCCAGGTGGACGTCGTGACATCGCTCCACTGCTTGAGCGCGAATGCGGTGATCCGGTCGGCCTGAACGTTGTTCAGGAACACCGTGCCGTCATCCTTGTAGGCATAGTCCCCGATGTCCGTATACACCTTGATCGGGCCCTTGCTCATGTCCCAGCGCAGCGGCTGCGGATTGCGCGGATTGTCGGTCGTCAGCAAAGGACCGGCGGCTTGCGCGACCGAGAGAGCTGCCACCAGGGCAACACCCAGAGATAGTTTCAGCGTCCTGATCATCGCATCACACCTTTTTCAATCCATTGTTCCTTGACGGCGCGCCCGACAAAGTTGATGAGCACCTCGCCTTCCACCGGGCCGGCAGGCTTTGCCAGCATCGCCGACTCCTTGGCATTCAACACGCTGGGGTCGACGGACATCCCCCTGAACAGGCTCCGATTGTCGAAGCTGTTGGCCGCCTGGGTTCCGCTGTAGGTGAACTTGCCTTGCGCCATCCCGACCGGCGTCCTCATGCCGCTGCGGCTGGCCGGTTTGTTCATGAACGCGGTGGCCTTCTCGCCAACCGTCCACGTGGCCATGCCTTCGATCTTGGAGGTGAGGAGGTAGCGACCGTCTTGCAGCTTCCGGGGCTTCAGCAAGCCGTACTGGCGGAAGCTGTAATTGCTCCCCACCGCCATGTCGCGCTTGATGCTGCTGTTGACCCTCATCGTGACTTCGGTGAACGGGAGGCCGTTGTCCACGCCGTCGGTGACCTTGGTGACCTCGCCGGTCACGATCACGTCGGCGGCATGGATCATCTGCTTCAGATTCTGCGGGACGAGCTGCGACGCGTGCAGAGGCGTCATCGCGGTGGTTGCCAGGACGAGCACACCGGAAAGCAGCACGCGGCGCTTCGCCGCGGCAACCAGCAGGGTCAGTGCGCGCGCCGGGTGGGCGCGTTCTTGCGGCCCCGGGGTATGGGGCTTCATCAGTTGAACGGATCGATTCATTGGGTTGGCTCGGTGAGGTGCGCACGCTGTCGGGGTGCGACTTCCGGCGCGCAGTGTAGAGAACTGCGAAATTGTGTCAATTGCAAAATAGCGTAGGCTTTCGTTGCAACAATTGCAACGTCGTGCCTGATTTCCGCCCTATACTTCGCAACGGTTGGGCGGAATGCGTTCCGCGGGCCACCCCGGCAGCCTCGCGGCCCGACGTGCGCCGGCCCGCGGCGACGAATTTCGTCCTCCAGGACGGCGGCAGGGGTCTTCATGATCAACGCAAGGCAGGAGATTTTTGCCCCGGTATTCGACCAGATCACGCTGGGCGGCCGGGGCAGCGTCGCGCGCACGCTCGAGGCGGCAATTTCCGAGCACGGCGGCGTCGATACGCCGCTGCACAGGGCGCTGGCGGCCATCGCTCGCGGCGCACGCAGCGTCAATGACGGTCGCTACGAGGAAGCGCTGCACGCGATCATTCCGGCGCTGGAAGAACTGGAACGCAGTGCCTTCAACAAACGGCTGGGCTGGCTGCACACCTTGGTGGGGTTTGCCGTGGGAATGATGGGCAACCCCGAACGCGGACTGGAATGGACGGCGCGCGCGGTTTCGGCCGTCGATGCAACGCCAAGCTCCGTCGACAGCTTCACCGCCTACTGCAACCATGGTTGTCTGCTGGGAATGGTCGGTGAGCACGATGCTTCCAGGGAGTTGCTGGAACAGGCTCTGGGGATTGCGATCTCGACCGGCAACGTGGGAAGTCAATACGTCGCGTTGTCGAACATCTCCTACGGGTTGCTGATGAAGCTGCAACAGAGCGAGACGTTGTCTCCGGCCCAGAAGATAGCCTTGGCAAGCCAGGCGCTGAAGTACGCGGAGCGGGCAAGGAAGCTGTGCTCCGGAGAGAAACTCGGCCTCGACCCCGGGGTGATGGACAGTCTTGTCGGTCAGGCCCTGCTGCACGCCGGAGATGTGTCGCGCGCCAAGGCCATGTTCACGCAAGCGTTGCGGCGAGGTCTCGTGCATCCGAGTGAGAGCGTGGACGCGCACCTGGGCCTCGCAATCGCCCATCGGTTGAGCAAAGAATACGACGACGCGCGCGCCCATTTGCAGACTGCCCACGAGATCGCGGCCACCGGACAACTTGGCCTGGCACTGGATCGCGTGATGGCCGAGGGCGCGCTTCTGGAAAGTTCGGCAGGAAACATGCCGGCCGCCCTGGACTGGACAACCCGCCGCTGCAGCTTTCTCGAGAAGCACTACAAGCAGCGGCTGCGACTGCTGGCGCGAAGCACGGAACTCGCCACCCAGGCCGACTCGGCCAGCCAGAAAGCTTCGCGCTACCAGGAGGAAGCCGAAACGCTCATCTCGGCGAGCCGCGACTGGGACGATGAAAAACTTCGCGATGCGCTCACCGGCACATTCAATCGCCGAGGGCTCGCGCGGGTTGCGGGCCATATCTTTGCGCCCTTCCGGCGGCTGGCGACCGTCGTCATCGATATCGACCATTTCACGTCGATCAACGAATCCCTCGGCCGCTCCACCGGCGACCTGCTGCTGAAGCACGTCGCCGCGACCATAGCGGCGCACATGCGCAACGCCGATCAGTGCGCGCGCGTCGAGGGCGCCGAGTTTCAGTTGCTGCTGCTGGACACGTCGCCCGACGCAGCATTTGAAACCTGCGAGCAGATCCGAGCCGCCGTCGAGCAGGAACAATGGATACCGGCGCACCCGGATGTCCGGATCACGATCAGTATCGGCATCTGCAATCGTTCGTCGGAGAAGAGTTTCGAGGCCACCTTGGCGGCGGCGGACAGGGCGCTCGAGCAAGCCAAGAAATCCGGCAGGAACAGGACGTGCGTCGCCTGACAGCCGTGCCCGGTCCTAGGCTTGGGCAATGCTCCTCGCCAGGTCCAGGACCATGTTGGCCGAAGGCGCGAGGATCCGATTCTTGGGCCAGATGGCGTGCACGTACGCATACAGACTGGATGGATCGTCCGGATCGACGGCGCTCAGCGAATCCGAAAACTGCCCGAAAACCTGTACCGGCAGAATCCCGATCAGGTCGGTCGTAGCGACCAGGTTGGCGAGAACGCTCAAGTCATCGCATTCGATTGCGATGGGAATCTTTTCCGACGCCTCCAGACCGAAGCAGGCGTGAACTTCGCGGTCTATGGCCGTTTCGACTCGTGCCAATGCCAGACGATACTTCATCAAGTCCCTGGCGGTCACTCGACCCGAGGTCGAAAGAGGATGCCCGGTACGACAGCAAACGACGCACTTGAATATGGCCAGCTTCTTGGATGCGTAACGCTCCTCGTTGGCCGCCACGTTCCGAATGTCACCCAGGCAGATGTCGATGTCGTTCTCATCCAGTCGATCGATGAGCGCCGACATGTTTCCGAGCTCTACCTGGATCAGCAGATGCGGCGTCTGCCGATGCATTGAGCGTATGAGCTCCGGAATGAGAATCGACGCCGGAATCGGCCCGGCGCCAATGCAAACCCGGTCGAAGTCCCCTCGCTTGAGCAAATCGAGATTGAGTTCGAAGCGTTTGTTCTCGAAATCGAGCGCCCTCGCGTGCCCCAGGAGGGCTTCCCCGGCAGCCGTAAGCGTTGCGCCGTTCATGTTTCGATGAAACAGCTGCAGACCCAGATCATCCTCGACCGATTGAATGCTTCGACTGAAGGCCGACGGACTGAGATGAACGCGTGTCGCGGCTCGTGAAATGCGCCCTTCCTCGGCCAACGCGATGAGATGAACCAGGCTCCTGGGGCTGAGTTTCATTGGGGCTGATCCATCACGGAATCTGCATTTCCAACAGGCAACCCCTGCGGCCACTGCAAGCTCAAGACAGCGCTATACGGCTCGGTTGCGGAAGTGTTGCATGAGAATAGAGTCGTACGGGCGACCACAAGAATTGCGGGGCTTCCATTGAACCTATCGTTGCCCCCGCCTTCAGAAAATTCGTAAATTGTGTGAATCTTGCCTGCTCCGGAGAGGCGATTCCATCAATAAACCCGTACGCCTTTCGGCCCAACGGTAACCCGGGCATTTGTCTTCGCGATTGAGGCGTCGTTACGTCACAGTCAGTTGACCAACGTTGGGTAGGTACCGGTGCTGCCGCCACGGGCCGAGGACACCCGCTGACGACGGGTCGCTGATGTTCAGTCGTGGAAACTGGCGGACCACAGACGACCGCGCCGCCCGAATGTAACGAAAAACCACGCCTACGGCGTCACACAACCGCTCCATCTTCCCGTCCGCTCGCCTGCGTCACCCAGCGATACGCTATCACAGCGGACACCTCATGCGATTGGACTTCCCGTCCGTCGACGCTCGCCACGCGCGCCAGCAGATCGTGTTTTCGGTGGTCTTTGTTCTGCTCTGGAGTACAGGCTTCATTGTTGCGAAATATGGGCTGCCGTATGCGCCGCCACTCAAGTTTCTTTTGTACCGCTTCGTGCTCGCCGCGACATTGATCGTTGTCGTCGCCGTGGCCACGCGCGCGCCGTGGGGATACTCGAGGATTGAGGTCGGACACATCGCGGTTTCGGCGTGGCTCGTCCACGGGATCTGCCTGGGCGGAGTTTTCATGGCGATGGCCCGCGGGATGCCGGCCGGCATCGACGCGCTTCTGGTCGGGCTGCAACCGATATTGACGGTCGTCATTGCGCGGGTGTGGTTCGGCGAGCGGGTCGTGCCGCGTCAGTGTCTTGGGTTCGCTTTGGGGTTGGGTGGTGTCTGGCTCATCGTGCGGCACAAGGTCGCGCCAGCATCCGACGTGGCGGGACTCGTTGCCATCGCCGCCGCGCTTCTCGCGATCAGCATCGGCACGCTTTGCCAGAAGCGGTTTTGCTCGCGGGTCGATTTGAGGAGCGGGTCCGTCATCCAGTTCGCCGCGTGCGCGCTCGTCTACCTGCCGATAGTCGTCCTGCTGGAGCCGGCTCCCGTGCGCTTTACGCCCGAGTTCAACTTCGCGCTCGGCTGGTCGGCGATCGTGCTTTCCGTCCGCGCGATCAGGCTCTTCTATTGGTTGTTGCGCCATGGCGCGGCAGCAAACGTCGCTCGGCTCTTCTTTCTCGTTCCGGCATCCACCGCCGTGATGGCCGCGCTGATGTTCGGCGAGAAGATCGACGCGATCGCGGTGGCAGGCATGGTGCTGATCGGCGTCGCCGTGGATTTGGCGCGAGCGCCCGTCTGAACGCTTCCCCTCCGGCACCGGGGTGTTGTCGCGCGGCTTCGCACGACCCACCGCGCGCGAGCACGAGGTCCCAAGTGCGAGCTCGCACGCTTTCCGTCGATCTAACGACATTTCGGTTCGAAGCGTGGTCCAGGCAAGATGCCCATTCTGGGCAACGGAGGTCGCGCATCTACTGGTGATGACCGACCGCGAACCGAAACAAGCGCATCCAACGCCGGTCGGTCAACGCCGTTTCCGACCCGCTGCCGACATTACGCGGAGGCGAAGCCGGACATTGACGCGCACGGAAACTGCCGTTCGCGCCAGAGCAAAGGAATGGCGCAATATTCGCCAGCAGGGTGCCAACGAACCGGCGCTCCGGCTCAGCTAGGCCTTCGCGATCGATCGACGTATCGCTTGTCGGACGCGACCTTCGTTACCCGCTCCTGCGCGGCGGCGGACAAACGCATGCGAGCGGTCTTAGCGGGCGCGGCTCAGGCGTTCGGCCTCGGCACGCAATGGTCGCGCGAGGTCGTTTCGGCCGCGCGCGGTCCAGGCATCGGCCAGCGCAAGCGCCGTCTGTTCGTGCCAGACGCTGCCCGGGAGATCGTGTGCACGACGCAGCGCGAGGGCCGCTTCCAGGCTGGCTGTCGCGCCAGCGGCATCACCGGTCGCCGACAGGGCGCGGCCCCGTTCCAGCAGGGCCTCCGCCTGCGCTGCCACCGGGCGAAAGCCCTCGGGCAGTGCCGCAATCGCGTTCAGGGCCGATTGGGCCGCCGCCAGCGAGTCCTTGGGCCGTCCACGCAGGTGAAGTGCGCGCGCCCGCTCGATGTCGAGGCTGATGCGGTCGGCCGGGGCAGCCGGGCGGCTCGAACCGAGCAATTCCCAGGCCGCATCGAGGTTGCCTGCGGCGAGTTCGACGCGCGCGCGGCTTATCGCGTAGGCTGCGTCGGACAGCGGGGTGGCGACCCCGGCGGCGAACCGCTTCCAGCGCGCCTCGGCCGACGACAGGGTCCGATGCGCGGTACCGATGTCGCCCAGCAGCGCCTGCGCTTCGGCCAGTGTGCGCTCAAGGTCGGCGAGCAGCGGTGAGTTCGGGAGCATCTGCCCCAGCTCCTGAATCTCGGCCTGCAGCACGGGGGCCATCAGGTCTGGTCGGCCGCGATCCATCTGCAGAAGATTTAGCTGACCGGCGGCGAAGCTTCGCCACTGGGCGACGTAGCGCGGATCGTTGGCGCGCATTGCCGTCCGGACGACGTCATGCAGGGCGCTGCCCTCGCTGGTACGGCCGCGCCTCAGCAGCTCGTTGCCGAGGACGATCTTGGACCTCAGCGTATCGGGATGTGCGTCGCCGTGAACGTTCGTGTTCAGCTCCACTCCAGCACGGCAGCTGGCTTCGGATTGTTCGAGCTTCATCTGTCCGCGAAGCGCGGCGGCCAGCGTCGTGATCGGCGTCGCCAGCCACGCCGACGCACCCGCCCCCTGCCGCCTGGCGGCGTCGATCGCCTTTTCCGCCTGTGCGACGCCGCCGTCGAAGTCGTAGGCGTTGATGCGCGCCCTGGAAGCCAGGACATAGGCGGTCACCAGCCCATCATCGCCGGGCGCATAGCGGAGAAAGTACGCCACGGCGCCATCGGCTGCCTGCTGTGCTCGCAGTAGGGACTCGTACCTTCCGTAGTGGGCGGCGACGAGCAGTGCCTCGCCTTGCATGTCGACCCCGCGCTCGCCGGAAGCCTCGAGTATTGCCAGCGCCTCGTCCAGCAGCGTCGGAATCTCGGCCCGCTGATCGCTCTCCTGCAGCGTCTGGACGTACGCGAGGAGGGCCTTGGCCACCCGCGCGTCCCGGGCGCCGTAGGTTGCACGCGCAAGCTCGACGCGGCGGCGCTGCAGCTGCGCCGCCTGGGCCTCGAGGCCGAGCTGGGAGTACATGTCGGCCAAGGTTGCCATGACCTCGAGGCGGCTTGCCGGTACGTCGCTCAACGCGCTGTCGACGCGCGATGCGCCAAGGTCGAGCAACTCGCGCGCAGTCGTTTGCTGTGCCTTCAGCGGATCGGCCTGCGTCGTCCTGCTGGCGTTGAAGATGTCGAGCAGGAAGCCTTGCACCGCCTTGGCCGTGGCCGCCTCGTTCCGGGCAAGCGCGGCCTGTTCCCGCGCTACCGAGGCCTGCCAGATCGAAAGGGCGGCGGCCGCGACCACGACCGCCGCAAATGCGATGCCGACCGCCAAGCCGACTGCATGGCGTTCGACGAACTTGCGCACGCGATACCAAAGTGAGTCCGGGCGGGCCTGCACCGGCTCGCCGGCCAGATAACGGCGCAGATCGGCGGCGAGAGCGTCTACGGTGCCGTAGCGCTCGACGGGGTCCTTCTTCAGCGCCTTGGCCAGAATGGTGTCGAGATCGCCGGCGAGCGCTCGATGCAGTCGCGTCACCGTGGTGCCACGCTGCTTCGCCTTCGCCGCATCGACCTGTGCCTGGCTCGTCCGCATCGTGTCCGCGTCTACGATCGCTTCCTCGACCTGCGCGCGTGAATCGCGCTTCACCCGATACGGGAGCGACCCGACCAGCAGTTCGTAGAGCACGACACCGAGCGAGTACACGTCGCTCGCCGTGCCGAGCGGGAGCCCGAGGACCTGTTCCGGCGATGCATACCACAGCGTGAGCGCGCGGCCGCCCAATTGCGTCAGTTCCGTTTCCCGCGCTTCCCCGTCGCTCAGGAGCTTGGCGATGCCGAAATCGAGCAGCTTCACGTCGCTCTGTGCCGTGACCAGGATGTTCGTCGGCTTCAGGTCCCGATGCACGATTAGTCGCCCATGGGCGTATTGGACGGCGGCAAGCACCTGCAGGTAGAGCCCGATCCGCGCGCGCAGATCAAGCCCGAGGCGGTCACAGCGCGCGAGCAGCGGCTCGCCTTCGACGTATTCGAGCGCGAGGTAGGGTCTTCCCTCGGGAGTGACGCCGGCGTCGTAGAGATGAGCGATGTTCGGGTGCGCGAGGCCGGCCAGGATGTCCCGCTCGCGCGCCAGGCGCTCGGCCAGCCGCCGCTGGGGCAGCGTGCTGTGCGGGAGCTTCAGCGCCACCGTTCGCTTGAGCGTGCCGTCGTTGCGTTCGGCCAGCCAGACCGTGCCCATGCCGCCGCGACCGAGCTCGCGCAGCAGGCGATACGGGCCCACGGCGACGCCGGGCTCGAGTCCGTCCGCGTCCGGAGTCGCATCGGCACCGAACTTGGGCAGTGTCGCGAGGAAGTCCCGGGTCCGGGTGCCTTCCTCGCCCGTCGCCAGCAGCTCCTGCAGCATCGGCTTGTAGGCCGCATGCTCGGGGCCGAGCGCGTCGAGCCAAGCGGCACGCGCGGCGTGCGGCAGCGCCTGCAGCGTGTCGACGAGCTGCGATAGCTCGCGCAGCTGGGCCTCGTTCAATGCCATCGGAATCCGGCGACGCAACGTACGCCCAATCGTCCGGTCACGACCGGGCCGGCATGGTGCATCCGCGTGCGTGGCATCGCATCAGGCATCGCGCAGCGTCGCACGGAGCAGGACCCGGGCTTTGTCCCAGAGTCGGCGAACGGTCCGGTCGCTCAACCCGAGCGCGGTCGCGATCTCCACTTCGGTGAGCCCGGCGAAATAACGCAATTCCACGACCTCGACCAACCGTGAATCGACGGCAGCAAGCGCATCCAGCGCTTCGCTCACGGCGAGGATTTCCGCTTCGGCGGAGGGCGCGGCCTGCGCCACCGCGGTGTTCAGCGTGATGTCGACGTTGCCGCCGCCTCGCCGCTGCGCCACGCGCTCGCGGACGAGGTCGACGATGATCGAGCGCATGACTCGAGCCGAGTACGCGAGGAAGTGCGCGCGATTTTCCACGTCGATCCGGCCGACACGGACGAGGCGCAGGTAAGCATCGTTGACCAGAGCGGTCGTCTCCATCAGCGTCAGCGGCGCGCTCTGGCGCAGGCGCGCGTGGGCAATCCGCCGGAAATCGTCATAGAGCTCGGCGAAGATCCGATCGATCGCCGCGCGGTCACCCGACCGGGCGGCGTCCAGCCATTGCGTCACACGTTGCATCGGTGCTCCCTGGCCGCAAGATCGGGTATCCCCTAACGTGGGAGATGACCATGGCAGCAAGGTGGTCATCGTGCCGATTCCCCTCCGCTCGGTCAATGCCAGCCGCGCGACCACCATGGCGTGCTTCCGCAATGTCCGACTTCCGAACCGCATTCCGTATTGAGCATTGAACGGCGCTCGCCGCCGCAGTTCGAGGAGATGGCCATGGTCATTCCGGACACCGTCACCGATGTCGTCACCTGCCTGTTCTTTGCAACCAATACCCTGCGGGTACTAGCGTACATACCGCAGATAAAGGCAGCCTGGAAGTGTGCGAACGGCGCCGCGTCGGTGAGCCGGGTCACGTGGAGTTGCTTCGCCGTCGCGCACCTAAGCGGCGCACTCTACAGTGGTGCGTCGCCCATGACCCCGGCATGGCCGCCGTCTTCACGGGCAATTCCATCGCCTGCGGGACGCTCCTGATCGTGATCACCTGTAAACGGCGCTGCCACCGCGCCGCCCGACATCGCGGCGCGGCGGACCTCGCCGTCGGGTCGAGTCAGTTGAGGTGACGTCAGGGCCGACGGGCGATCCCGCGCGTCGCCGCGTCGTCGATGCAGGCCGTGAACGCGCGTTCCCGCTCGCGGCGGATCGCCGCACTTTTCACCGGCAGCGTATCAGCCGCCGCGCGTTGATTGGCGGCCGTGACCGCCATACGGTCGCAGCGGGCGACCAACGTTTCGGTTCGGTCCTCGTCGGGTCCACCGGCCCGCGGCAGCGCGACGGCGGCTAGCGCTGCAGTCACCAGCGCGGCGACCGCGACGATGCCGAGCGCGCGCGTCAGGGGCTTGCGGCCGTGGGTTGCAGGGCGAGCAGTCAGGTCGGTTCTTGTCGTCATCGCAGTCTCTCCGCTTAGTTGGCCTCGTCCGCCGCCGCCCACTCGACTCCATAGGATCGACATGGTCAGGGCTGCGGCTTACCAAGGAATACGGAATAGCGCGACCAAACCGGACAGACCGGGAAACGCCCGGCCGATCACGCGAGGGTTGTCGCGCGACAACGACGCCCAAGCGATACGTGCGGGCACCGGCCGCTCGGCATCGTGGCCGCCGCTACTCGACGGTCACGGACTTCGCGAGATTTCGGGGCTTGTCGACATCGGTGCCGCGTATGACGGCCGCGTGGTACGCAAGAAGCTGCAGCGGAATCGCGTGCACGATCGGCGACAGGAGTCCCGCGTGCTCGGGCAGCCGGATCACGTGGACGCCCTCGCTCGACGTCAGCTGGCTGTCGAGGTCGGCGACGACATAGAGTTCGCCCGCCGCGGGCGCGCACTTCCTGCAGGTTCGACTTGAGTTTCTCGAGCAGCGCATCGTTCGGCGCAATCGCGACGACCGGCATGTCGGCATCGACCAGCGCGAGCGGGCCGTGCTTCAACTCGCCCGCAGCGTAGGCCTCCGCGTGGATGTACGAAATTTCCTTCAGCTTGAGCGCGCCTTCGAGCGCGATCGGAAAGTGGAGCCCGCGACCAAGGAAGAGCGCGTGCTGCTTTTTCGCGAAGCGGTCCGCCCACGCCATCACCTGCGGTTCGAGCGCAAGGGCCGCCTGCAGCGCCGCCGGCAGGTGCCGCAATCCGCGCAGCCAATGGGCTTCCTCTTCCGTCGTCAGGCGATTGCGCAGCTTCGCCAGCGTGAGCGCGAGCAGGAACATCGCGACCAGCTGCGTGGTGAAGGCCTTGGTCGACGCCACGCCGATCTCGGTGCCGGCGCGGGTGAGGTAGGTCAGCGCCGTCTGACGGACCATCGAGGACGTGGCGACGTTGCAGATCGCAAGCGTATGGCTGTGGCCGAGTGCCTTGGCGTGCTTGAGCGCGGCCAGCGTATCCGCGGTTTCGCCGGACTGCGAAACCACCATGACGAGCGCCGCGGGATCGGGCACGCTGTCCCGGTAGCGGTATTCGCTTGCGATCTCGACGGTGCACGGAATGCGCGCGAGGGTCTCGATCCACTGCTTCGCCACGAGCGCGGAGTAGTAGCTCGTTCCGCATGCCAGCACCAGCACGCTGTCGACGCCCGCCAGCACGCGCGCGGCGTCCGGGCCGAACAGCGACGCGTCGATGCCGGCGACCGATTCGAGCGTATCGGCAACCGCGCGCGGCTGCTCGAAGATCTCCTTCTGCATGAAGTGGCGGTACGGGCCCGAGCTCGACTGCCACCCCCGAGGCCTCGACGGTGATCACCGGCCGCTCCGCGCGTTCACCGCGCGCGTCGTAGATCGCCCACGATTCGCGTCGCACGTCGGCGACGTCGCCGTCCTCGAGGTAGGCCACGCGCCGCGTGACCGACAGCAGCGCCGCCGCGTCGGAGGCGAGGAAATGGTCGTCGGTGCCGACACCGACGACGAGCGGACTGCCGGCGCGGGCGCCGACGATGCGGCCCGGCTCGCGCGTCGAGATGACGGCGATCGCGTACGCGCCGTGGAACTCCGCCACCGCCATCTGTACCGCGCGCAGCAGATCGCCGCCGCCAGCGCCGTGCCAGTGGGCATGCACGAGGTGCGCGATCACTTCGGAATCGGTCTGCGTGACGAATTGGTAGCCCTGGGCAATGAGTCGCGCGCGCAGCGTCTCGAAGTTCTCGATGATGCCGTTGTGGACCGCGGCGATCTCGCCATGCGACGTGTGCGGGTGCGCGTTCGCGGGTGTCGGCGCGCCATGCGTCGCCCAGCGCGTGTGCGAGATGCCGGACACCGCCGACAGATGCGTCGCCTCGGCCTGCGCGGCGAGGTCGGCGACGCGCGCGGTGCTGACGAGCCGCGAGAGTCGCGGGGCGCCGGCGTCGCCGTCGATGACCGCAAGCCCCGTGGAATCGTAGCCGCGGTATTCGAGCCGGCGGATGCCGTCGATCAGGATCGGGACCACGTTATGCGTCGATGACGCGCCGACTATGCCGCACATGCGTCGCTTGCTCCTAGGGCCGCAGCGGACCCGTCATTTCGCATCGCCCGACTTCTTTACCGGCCGCGTCCATCCGGGGACGCTCACCTGCCGCGCCCGCGCCACCGTGAGTTCTCCCGCCGGCGTGTCCGCCGTGATCGTGCTGCCGGCGCCGATGGTCGCCCCCTTGCCCACTTTGACCGGCGCCACCAGCACGCAGTTCGATCCGATGGACGCGCCGTCCTCGATCACCGTCCGATGCTTGAACGCGCCATCGTAATTCGCGACGATCGTGCCCGCCCCCACGTTGACGCCGGCACCGACGGCAGCGTCGCCGATGTAGGCGAGGTGGTTGGCCTTGGCCCCGCGCCCGACGTGGCTCGCCTTGACTTCGACGAAGTTGCCGATGTGCACGTTCTCGTCGAGCGCCACCCCCGGTCGAAACCGCGCATAAGGCCCCACCCTGCAGTGGGCGCCGATCGCGGAGTCCTGGAGGTGCGAGAACGCCTCGATCCGGGTTCCCGCGCCGACGGTGACGTCGCGCAGCACGCAGTGGGGCGCGATCTCGACGCCGTCGGCAAGCTCGACCCGGCCTTCGAACACGCAGCCGACGTCGATCCTCACGTCACGGCCGCAGGCGAGCGCGCCGCGAATGTCGATTCGCGCCGGGTCCGCGATCCAGGTGCCGGATTTCAGCAGCGCGTTGGCCCGCCGCGCCTGCACGATCCGCTCGATCGCCGCCAGCTGCGCCTGGTCGTTGACGCCCAACACGTCGGTCTCGTCGGCGGCGACGTGCGCGTCGACCGGGACACCGTCGCGCACCGCGATCGCGACCACGTCCGTCAGGTAGAGCTCCCGTTGCGCGTTGTGGTCCTTGAGCGCCCCCACCCAGTTACGCAGCAGCGCGGTCGGCGCCGCCAGCGCGCCCGTATAGATCTCCGCAATCGCCCGCTCCGCCGAGCTCGCATCCTTCTCTTCGACGATCGCGCGCACGGCACCCGCGGCATCGCGAACGATGCGACCGAGGCCGCCCGGATCGGATACGCGTGCCGTCAGCACCGCGAGCCTGCCCGTCGCGGCAACGCCGGCCAGCGCCGCGAACGTCGCCGCCGGAATCAGCGGACAATCGCCGTTGACGACCAGAGTCACGCCATCTTCCGGCAACGCGGCGAGCGCGACCCGCACCGCGTCGCCCGTGCCGCGGGGCGGGTCTTGCGTGACGATCGCAAGATCAGGCGCCGCGAGCGATGCGCGGACTTCGTCACCGCCGTGGCCGACGACCAGAACCAACGCGCGCGGGGCGAGCGCGCGCGCGGCGTCGAGCACGTGGGCGACCAGAGGACGGCCGGCGAGCGGATGCAGGACCTTGGGCCGCGCGGAATGCATGCGCTTGCCCTGGCCCGCGGCCATCACGACGATCTGGACAGGGAGCGCGGCCACGGAATTCGAGGATTCTCTTCGGCGGAGCCGGCGTTACTGCCGGCCGCCACTCCATAATGATACGGCATCGCTGCGACGATCGTGGCAGGCGGCGCCGTGGCGCGACCACGTACACACGGTCGGCGGTCGGCCCCGAAGGTCGGGGGTCGGGACGGTATCTACGTATAATCCGGCGGCGGTTGCACACCGCCCTTTCCATGACGGTTATCGCGGTCTTCAATCAGAAAGGCGGTGTCGGCAAGACGACCACCGCCCTCAATCTCCTCGCGGCGATCGCGCAGCGGGGACAGCGACCGCTCGGCATCGACCTCGATCCGCAGGCGCATCTGTCGCACGTATTCGGCGCGCACCCCAAGCAGGCCGACGAGTCGATGTACAGCTTTTTCGTGCGCCAGCGGCCGCTCGCCGACATCGCGCAGATCACGAAGAGCGGCGTAGCGCTGTGCCCGGCGCATCTCGAACTCTCGAAGCTCGATTCGATTCTCGGCAAAGGCGTCAACGTGGTCACGCGGCTCCGCTATGCGCTCCGCGAGCCGGGGCTCGCGCCCGGGCCGGTGGTCATCGACTGCAGCCCGTTGCTCAACGTGCTCTCGCTGAACGCGGTGTTCGCGTGCGATCTCCTGCTGGTGCCCGTATCCTGCGACTACCTTTCGCTGCGCGGCGCCTGCGAGGTCGAGCGGGCGCTCAATGCGCTCGAGCCCGTTTTCAAGCGCCGGCTGCCGCGACGTTATCTGCTGACGCGCTACGACGTCCGCCGGAAGATGAGCGGTGAGGTGGTCGGACGACTCGAGGGTTTGCTGCGGAAGGATGAGATCTGCGCGACGCGAATCCGGGAAAGCGTGAAGCTCGCCGAAAGTCCCGCCGTCGAGCTCGACGTGTTCAGGCACGCGCCGGACAGCCGCGGCGCACGGGATTACCAGGCGCTGGTGGACGAGCTAGTGAGTGCCGGTTTTGTGGCGTAGCCGGATGATCGCCGCCGGCGCGTCGTTGGCCGCGTAGGCCATGGCGGGCGGCTCGCTGCTGGTGATGAGGCCGATGACGCCCTCGACGTCGAGCGTGTCGACGCGGTGCGGCACGGTCTGCGCATTGCAGTCGAGGATTTCGCAGTGGTGGTACATCTGGCGCAGCCGACGCTCGGCATCCCCCTGCGAGCCCGCCATGATGGAGATGTTCTCCACCCGCTGCCCTGTACGCGTCTTGATGTTGAATCCATAACGAACCATGGTGATCCCTCCCCGCCCTTTTGGTGCCCGGCTGCCTAGCCGACCCATCGTATCAATGGCTTGCCTGTCGAATTTGTATCTTCAGGGCAGGAAGTTTATGCAAATATCATACCGCTGCAGGGGTTCCGCCACGATGACGCGGGCAAAGACACCCCGACCATCCCAGCCACCGGAATCGCCTGATCCCGTTCTGCTTTACGCACTGCGAAAAATGGCGATAGTGGGCACTAACCAACAAATTCGGCTGACGCCTCTGCCCGGAGGCGTGTCCTCGGACATTTATCGGGCCGATTTGCCGTCTCGCGTCATTTGCGTCAAGCGCGCGCTGGCGAAATTGAAGGTCACCGCGGACTGGCGGGCACCCATCGAACGGGGCCGCTACGAAGTGGAATGGATGCGTGTGGCCGGCGGCGTCGCGCCCGCGGCGGTTCCCGAGATCCTCGGCGATGACCTGGAAACGGGTGTCTTTGCGATGGCCTATCTTGACCCGCAGGCCTATCCCCTGTGGAAATCCCAGCTGCGCGACGGCACCATCGATTGCGACCTCGCGGCGGCGGTCGGGGACGTGCTGGGGCGCATTCACGCGGCGACCGCCGACCGCCCGGAAATTGCCTCGCGCTTCCCCACCGACGAGATATTCTTCGCGATCCGCCTGGAGCCGTACCTCGTCGCGACCGCCCGCGCGCACCCGGACGCCGCACCGCGCCTGCTTGACCTGGTCGAAACCACACGCAGCACCAAGAGGGCCCTTGTCCACGGCGACTTCAGCCCGAAGAACCTGCTCGCGGGTCCCTCCGGTCCGGTGATTCTCGACGCCGAATGCGCGTGGTTCGGCGACCCGGCATTCGACGTCGCGTTCGTGTTGAATCACCTGTTGCTCAAGGGGGCCTGGCGGCCCCGATGGCGAACACAGTATGCAGACGCATTCGACGCACTCTCGGCCGCCTATTTTCCTCACGTGCATTGGGAGCCGCGTGACGCGCTTGTCGCTCGCACCGCCGCCTTGCTGCCTGCGCTGATGCTGGCGCGCATCGACGGCAAGTCACCGGTCGAGTACCTCGACGACGAGACCGTCAGAAACGAGGTCCGCCGCTTTGCGCGGGGACTCCTATTCATGCCGACGTCCGAGCTGCACGCGATCGCACAGCGTTGGGTGGCGGACGGTTCGCGATGAGCACGGCGATTGCGCACGTCCACGCCCGCCGCGTCTGGGACTCGCGCGGACGGCCGACGGTGGAGGCCGAGGTGTCGCTCGCGAACGGCTCCCGGGGGCGCGCCATTGCGCCCGCAGGAGCGTCGCGCGGCTCGCGCGAGGCGGTCGACCTGCGCGACGGCGGCAGCGCCCACGCCGGGCTCGATGTAACCCGCGCGATCGCGAATGTCGCAGGCCCGATCGCCGAAGCGCTCACCGGCATCGATGGCACGGACCAGGCGGCGGTCGACGGAACGTTGATCACGCTGGACGGCACGCCGGACAAATCTCGACTCGGCGGCAATGCCGTCGTCGCGGTGTCCCTGGCCGCGGCGCACGCGGCGGCGGCGGCGCGCAGCGTACCGCTGTGGCGCTCTCTCGCCGGCGACGATTCCGTCAGCTTGCCGCTGCCCGAAATCCAGATCTTCGGAGGCGGCGCGCACGCCAGCCGGCGCATCGACCTGCAGGATCTGATGGTGATGCCGCTTGCCGCGTCCTCGTTCGCCGACGCTTTGGCCGTGGTCGCCGAGGTCTATCGCGCCGCAGGTCAGGTCATGGCACACGCCGGCAAGCTCGCGGGCGTGGCGGACGAGGGTGGCTGGTGGCCCGTGTTCGAGTCGAACGAGGAGTCGCTGACCACGCTCGTGCGCGCGATCGAGCAGGCGGGATACCGCCCGGGCGCGGACGTCGCCATCTCCCTCGATGTGGCAGCGACGGAGTTCGGCCGCGACGGCCGCTACGTGCTGGCGCGCGACGGCCGCGAACTCGACCGCGACGACATGATCGAGCTGCTGCTCCGCTGGCTCGACCGCTTCCCGATCGCCTCGATCGAGGACCCGCTGTCGGAGGACGATCGCGAGGGCTGGAAGGCGTTCGCGCGCGCTGCTGGTTCGCGCGTGCAGATCATCGGCGACGATTTCCTGACGACGTCCGCCGAACGCGTCGGCGATGCCGCTCGCTGACGGCGCGTGCAACGCGGTCCTCATCAAGCCGAACCAGGCCGGCACGCTGACCGAGGCGCGCGCGGCGTTCGATGTCGCACGGAGGGCGGGCATGGCCACGATCGTGTCCGCGCGCTCCGGCGAGACCGAGGATGTCTCGATCGCGCATCTCGCCGTGGGCTGGAATGCGGGTCAAGTGAAAGTCGGCGCGTTCGCCCGCGGCGAGCGCATGGCGAAATGGAACGAACTTCTGCGAATCGAGGAAGCGCTGGGGCCCGCCGCTCGCTACGCGGGGCGTGCCGCGCTTCGCGGACGCTACGCCGGCTGAAGCCCCTTGGGCCGTCAGGGTCCGAGAAGGAAGTCGACGAACTCCGCAAAGCCTGCGCCGCTGTCGCGTTCGGTGACGTAGGCAGGCAGCACCGCAATCCGGTCGGCGAATGCACGCACGTTGGAAACCCCGACGGAATTCGGAAAATACGCGAACAGCGGCGCATCGTTGGGCGAATCGCCGATGAACACGAACCGCGCGCGTTCCGCGTCGAGGTCGATCGCAAACGCATCCGCGAGGAGCTTTCGCGTCATCGTCAGCTTGTCATAGGCTCCGAACCAGCCGTTGACGTGAATCGAGCTCACTTTCGCCGTCATGCCCTCCGCTTCCATCAGCGCAACGATCCGCTCGACCGCCTCGCGCGGCATTTCCGGGACGTCCTCGCGGAAATCGATTGCCAGATCCGCCTCGCGGTAGCGCTGGTCGGAGGCGAGCGCGCATCCCGGCACGGCTCGCAGGATGGCCTCACCGATCGCAGCGAGCCGTGCGCGATTCGACTCGCCGCGTCGCCTCGTCGACGAGAAAGCGTCTCACCAGTCTGCGGGTCCCCCGGTCGTAGCGCATGTAGAGCGCGCCGTTCTCCCCGACGACGGCATCGACCGGCCACATGCGCGCGATGTGATCGCACCATCCCGCGGGTCGCCCGGTGATCGGGATCACGAGCTTGCCGGAGGCGGAAAGCCGCTCGAGCGCAGCATAGGCGACGGCCGTCAGGCGCCCCTCCGACGTGAGCGTGTCGTCGATGTCCGTAAACACGCCGCGCACGGCGACGCGGGCCTCGCGCGGCATCGCGCTCAGCGCCAGCATCGATGCGCCGGTCACCGACCCTCGCCCTGCATCTGTGCAACGAACGCGGCGACCCGATTGCGCACGGACTCCGGCATGCCGAGGCCGCATTTTGTCCGCCGCCACAGCACGTCGTCCGCCGTGCGCGCCCACTCTTCGCGCACCAGGTAGGTCACTTCGCGTGCAGTGAGGCCGTTGCCGAAATCCTCGCCCAGGTCGACCGCGGACTTCGCATCGCCCAGAACGCTCGGCGCCAGCGAACCGTGACGGCGCGCAATGCCGCGCACGACCTCCGCGGAAACGCCAACGTACCGCCGCTGCATCTCGCCCATCCACGCCGACAATCCGCCCGCAGACAGGTCGCCGCCGGGGAGCGCTTCCGTTTGCGTCCATGGCGCTGTCATCGCAGGAAAGAAAGGCTTCAGCTCGTCCAGCACGCTTTCGGCAAGCTTGCGGTAAGTCGTGATCTTGCCACCGAAGATCGAGAGCACCGGTGGGGCGCGGTCATCGTCGCCCGCATCGACCTTGAGCACGTAGTCGCGCGTCACCGCAGACGGATCGCTCGAGCCGTCGTCGTAGAGCGGCCGCACGCCGCTGTAGGTCCAGACGATGTCCTCCCTTGCGAGCCCCGTGGCGAGATACCCGTTGGCGAGCGCCAGCAGGTACTCGATCTCGTCATCGGATATTGCCGGGCTCGCGTAGTCGTCCACCGCGACGTCGGTCGTTCCGATCAGCGAGTAATGCTGCTGGAACGGGATGACGAACACGATCCGGTTGTCGGCATTCTGCAGGATATAGGCGTGCTCCTCCGGATGCACGCGCGGCACGATGAGGTGGCTGCCTTTCACATGCCGCACGCCGGCGGTCGACGGCTCCATGCTCACGCTGTCGAGCACGTCCTTGACCCACGGACCGCCCGCGTTGACGATCGCCCGCGCGGCCACATCGAACGCCGCACCCTCCTGCGGCTGCAGCCGCGCGCGCCAAAGGTTTCCCTCGCGCCGCGCCGACACGAGCCGCGTCCGCACCCGGATCCGCGCGCCCTTTGCCTGCGCCGACCGCGCGGTGATGACGACGAGCCGCGCATCGTCGACGCGCGCGTCCGCGTAGACGAAACCCTTGCGAAAGCGAGGCTGCAGCCCCGCGCCCCAGCGGGTGCCCGCGAGGTCGACCGAAAACGATTTCGGCAGCGTCATGCGCCCGCCGAGGCGGTCGTACAGGAAGAGCCCTGCGCGGATCATCCAGGCAGGCCGAAGGTGCGGCTCGTGCGGGAGCACGAAGGCGAGCGGTTCGATGATGTGCGGCGCGAGCTTCAGGAGGACCTCGCGCTCGGCGAGCGATTCGCTCACCAGCCGAAACTCGTAGTGCTCGAGGTAGCGCAGGCCGCCGTGGATCAGCTTGGTGCTCCACGACGAGGTGTGGGCAGAGAGGTCGTCGCGCTCGACCAGCAGGACGTCCAGCCCGCGGCCTGCGGCGTCACGGGCGATGCCCGCCCCGTTGATGCCGCCGCCGACGATCAGAAGATCACAGGGTTTCTCGTTGCCCATCGCCAGGCCCCGAGTTTACCGGATACGGTACGATGTCCGACGTTCCACTTCGGAGCACGCATCGTGAACATCGTCCCCGAGATCGCCGCGCTCGTCACCGAAATGCGCGACTGGCGCCATCGCCTCCACACCCACCCCGAGACGGCCTTCGAGGAAACCGCAACCAGCGCGTTCGTCGCCGAAAAGCTGCGCAGCTTCGGGCTCGACGTGCATGCCGGGCTCGCGGGAACCGGCGTCGTCGGCGTGCTGCGCAACGGCCATCAGGGCGGGGCCATCGGCCTGCGCGCAGACCTCGACGCGCTTCCCATCCACGAAACCTCCGGCGTACCGCACGCGTCGCAGGTGCCGGGAAGGATGCACGCCTGCGGCCACGACGGCCACACGACGATGCTGCTGGGCGCGGCCCGCGCGATGGCGCAGCGGCGCAATTTCGACGGCACCGCTTACTTCATCTTTCAGCCCGCCGAGGAGAATGAGGGCGGCGGACGCGTGATGGTCGAGCAGGGACTGTTCGAACGCTTTCCGATGCGGGCGGTGTACGGCATGCACAACTGGCCGGCGTTGCCGACCGGCACCTTCGGCGTGCGGGCGGGCCCGCTGATGGGCGCGTTCGACATCTTCGAGATCGTGGCGACCGGCAAGGGCGCGCATGCGGCGATGGCGTACCAGGGCAAGGATCCGATGCTGTTCGCCGCTCACGCCATCAACGCGCTGCAGACGATCGTGTCGCGCAATCTTCATCCGCTGGACGCCGGCGTGGTCAGCGTCACGCAGGTGCACGCGGGCGACACGTGGAACGTGATCCCCGACGACATCGTGCTTCGCGGCACCGTGCGCTCGTTCAAGCAGGACGTGCAGGATACGATCGAGCGCCGGATGAGGACGATCGTCGATGGTATCGCAGCCATGTTCGAGATGAGCGTGACGCTGCGCTACGAGCGCCGCTACCCGGCGACCGTCAACAGCGCGCAGGAAACGCAGCACGCCATCGCCGCGGCCACCGCGGTGGTCGGCGCAGAGCAGGTCGACACCGATCCGACGCCGAACATGGCGAGCGAGGACTTCGCGTTCATGCTGCAGGCAAAACCCGGCTGCTACCTGTGGCTCGGCGCGGGTCGCGACGAGGGTACCGTCGGACTGCACAACCCGCGCTACGACTTCAACGACGACGTGCTCGCGATCGGCGCGAGCTACTGGGTGACGCTCGCCGAGCAGCGACTCCCTCGGGCACGCGACGCCGGATAGACTGAAACAATCGCGCTGTCGTTCGACTTCGCCCGCGCTCCGCCCGTCCTGCGCGCTACGCGATCGACGTGCGGTTTTTCCGCGCATGCGCAACGAGCTTCAGGACTGCCGTCGACGACAGCCGTGTCCGCACGCTGTCGGCGCGCGACGTCAGGACGATGGGTACGCGGGTTCCGCAGACGACTCCCGCCGAATCGGCCCCCGCGAGGTACTGCAATTGCTTCACCATCATGTTGCCGGCTTCGAGGTCGGGCACGAGGAGAATATCGGCAAGGCCGGCAACGGGCGAGTCGATGCTCTTCGTGCGCGCGGCTTCGATCGAGATGGCGTTGTCGAACGCGAGCGGCCCGTCGAGCACGCCCCCCGTGATCTGCCCGCGTTGGGCCATCTTGCACAGCGCTGCAGCGTCGAGCGTGCTGGGTATTTTCGGGTTGACCGTCTCGACGGCGGAGAGGATCGCGACCTTCGGAATCGCGATGCCAAGAATCTGCGCCAGGTCGATGGCGTTCTGGCAGATGTCGACCTTGTCCTCGAGCGCGGGGAAGAGATTGATCGCGGCATCGGTCACGAGCAGCAGACGCGGATACGCGGGCACGTCCAGCACGAAGACGTGGGAGATGCGGCGCGCCGTGCGCAGGCCGGTGGCGGAGGGCACGACGGCACTCATCAGCTCGTCCGTGTGAAGGCTTCCTTTCATCAGCGCGTCGACGCGGCCGAGGCGCGCAAGCTCCACTGCCTTTTCCGCCGCGGCGTGACTGTGCTCGACCGACACGATTTCAAAGGGCGACAGGTCGATGCTCACGGCGTGCGCGACCGCGCGGATCTTCGCTTCGGGACCGACCAGCACCGGAACGATGAGCCCTCGCCTGCCTGCCTCGACCGCGCCGGCGAGCGAATCGGGGTCGCAGGGATGCACGACCGCGCAGGCAACCGGCACCAGTCCCTCGCAACGCTTGAACAGGCGCGCGAACGCGTCATTGCGCCGAAGAATCACTTCCGGTGTCGCGACGTCGGCATAACTGATGCGCGTCGTGGGCGCCCGCACGCTCGCAACGCCTTCGGCGAGCACGGCGCCGTCCTGGTTGGTGCAGCGACAATCGAAATCGATCGTGTGATCCTCGCGGCGCCGCGTCTTGGCCGTCACCGTTGCAGTCAGCGTGTCGCCGACGCGGCAGACACTGCCGTAGCGGAAATGCGATGCCACGATCGCGCTGCCCGGTCCGGGAAGGCGTCGGTTGAGCAGACCGGCCACCATTGCAATTGCCGCCGCGCCCTGCGCCGATACAGGATCGCCGGTGGCGCCTCCGTCGACGTGAAAGCCTTCGACGTCCCCCGCTGCGAGCGCCAGCGCCTCGACATCGGCGGAAGTCAGCGTGCGCGCGACGGTTGCCGTCGTGCCCACCGCGATTTCGTCAAACGTCCGGTTCGTGAAGTCGCGCATATCGAATGGCCGGACGTCGACGCGTCGCCCGATTACGCGGCGGCGGCCGCAGCCGCCTTTCGGTGCAGCGCCCCGACGCCCGGTCAGGCGCGGTGACGCAGCTTGCGAATCGCCTCGAGCTGGGCAACCGCGATGGCAAGCTCGGCCTCCGCGGTCGCGATCTCCTCGCGCGAGGTCTTGTTCTGCATCGCTTGCTCGCGCCGCCTTTCTCGCTTCGGTTGCCGCTGACCTCGTCCAGGTCCTTTGCGCGGATCGCGGTGTCGGCGAGCACCGTGACGAGATGCGGTTGCACCTCGAGGAAGCCGCCGTGCACGAAAACGAGCTCGTCCTCGTCCTGACCCGGCACCTTGATCCGGACCGCGCCAGGCCTGATCTGCGTGAGCAACGGGGTGTGGCGCGGATAGATGCCGAGTTCCCCGGCGACGCCCGGGCAGGACGACGAATTCGGCCTCGCCGGAGAAGATTTGCTCTTCGGCGCTGACGACGTCGACGTGGATCGTGTTGGCCATGGCTTTTTCGTCCGCTGTGTTTCGGGCGCGTCCTCGCCTACTGGAGCGTCTTCGCCTTCTCGAAGGCTTCCTCGATCGTGCCGACCATGTAGAACGCCTGCTCGGGCAGCGCGTCGCATTCGCCGTCGACGATCATCCGGAAACCCTTGATCGTGTCCTTCAACGACACGTACTTGCCCGGCGAGCCCGTGAACACTTCGGCGACGCTGAAGGGCTGCGACAGGAAGCGCTGGATTTTGCGCGCCCGCGCGACCGCGAGCTTGTCTTCGGGCGAGAGCTCGTCCATCCCGAGAATCGCGATGATGTCGCGCAGTTCCTTGTACTTCTGCAGCACCGATTGCACGCTGCGGGTCGTGTTGTAGTGGTCCTCGCCGATGACGTTCGGATCGATCTGGCGTGATGTCGAGTCGAGCGGGTCGACCGAAGGATAGATGCCGAGGGAGGCGATGTCGCGCGACAGCACGACGGTCGCGTCGAGGTGACCGAACGTCGTCGCCGGCGACGGGTCGGTCAGGTCGTCAGCGGGCACGTACACGGCCTGGATCGAAGTAATCGATCCCGTCTTGGTCGAAGTGATCCGCTCCTGCAGCTTGCCCATCTCCTCTGCCAGCGTCGGCTGGTAGCCCACCGCGGACGGCATCCGGCCCAGCAGCGCCGAGACTTCGGTACCGGCCAGCGTGAAGCGGTAGATGTTGTCGATGAACAGCAACACGTCGCGTCCATCGTCGCGAAAGCTCTCGGCAATCGTGAGGCCCGTCAGCGCGACGCGCAGCCGGTTGCCGGGGGGCTCGTTCATCTGGCCGTACACCATGGCTACCTTGGATTTCGACAGGTCGTCCTTGTTGACCACGCCGGCGCCTATCATCTCGTGATAGAAGTCATTCCCCTCGCGCGTGCGCTCGCCGACACCGGCGAACACCGACAGGCCTGCGTGGGCGGTCGCGATGTTGTTGATGAGCTCCATCATCGTCACCGTCTTGCCGACGCCGGCGCCGCCGAACAGACCCACCTTGCCGCCCTTGGCAAACGGGCAGCAGAGGTCGATCACCTTGATGCCGGTCTCGAGCAGTTCCTGCGACGGCGACAGTTCATCGAACGTCGGCGCGTCGCGGTGGATCGACATCTCCTTTTCAGCAGCGACCGTGCCCCGCTCGTCGATCGGCCGGCCCAGCACGTCCATGATGCGGCCGAGCGTCTTGCCGCCTACCGGCACCATGATGGGGTTGCCGGTGTTGATGACAACCATTCCGCGGCGCAGCCCGTCGGAGCTGCCGAGCGCGATCGTGCGCACGATGCCGTCACCCAGCTGCTGCTGCACCTCGAGCGTCAGCCCGATCTCGTCCATCTTGAGGGCGTCGTAGATCTTCGGCATCTCATTGCGCGCGAACTCCACGTCGACGACCGCGCCGATGCACTGAACGATGGTTCCTTGATTCATATTCGCATCCCCGAGTTGCGTTGCTTAGAATCTTGCGGCTAGATCGCCGCCGCCCCGCCGACGATCTCGGCCAGTTCCTTGGTGATCGCGGCCTGGCGGGTCTTGTTGTGGATGAGCTGCAATTCGTCGATGATCGTGCTGGCGTTGTCGGACGCCGCCCGCATCGCGACCATCCGCGCCGACTGCTCGGAGGCCATGTTCTCGTTGACCATCTGGAAGATCAGCGCTTCCGCATAGCGGAGGAGCATGGCGTTGAGAAGTTCCTTGGCGTCCGGCTCGTAGATGTAGTCCCACGACCCTTCCGCCACCTCCGACTTCCGGATCTCGCCGGTGCCGGGTGTGCGGAACTGCTCGGGGATCGGCAGCATGTGTCCGTGCCGGGCTTCCTGCTTCATCGTGTTTATGAACGTCGTGAAGAACACGTCGACCTGGTCGAGCTCGCCCGCCATGTACTTGTCGAGCAGCAGCTTGACCGGACCGACGAGCCGGTCGAGATGCGGCCGATCACCGAGCTGCACCGCGTGCGACACCACGTTGGCGCGCAGGCGGCTGAGAAAGCCAAGCCCCCTGCCGCCGATTGCGCAATAGTCGACCTCAAGCCCCTTCCCCCGCCACTCCTTGTGCGCATTCAGTACCAGCCGGAGGATGTTGGTGTTGAGACCGCCGCACAGTCCCTTGTCTGTGGTCACGACGATGGCGCCGACGCGCTTCACCGTTTCGTGTTTCGCGAGGAACGGATGCTTGTATTCGGTGTTCGCCTTGGCGATGTGCATCGCAATCTGCAGCGCGCGCTCGACGTACGGCCGCGACGCGCGCATCCGGTCCTGTGCCTTCTTCATCTTCGAGGCCGAGACCATCTCCATCGCCTTGGTGATCTTGCGCGTGCTCTGCACGCTCTTGATCTTGTTTCGTATTTCCTTGGACCCTGCCATCGTTCGCCCTTATCGCAGGTCGCGGCAACGCTGCTGCGCGCCTCGTGCCTTTGGCTTCCTCATTCGGTCAATACGTGCCGTTCTTCTTGAAGTCCTCGATCGCGGCGGTGAGTGCCTTGTCATCGTCGGCGGACAGGTCCTTGGTCCTTTCGATGTTTTCCATGAGCGTCGCGTATTTGCTCTTGAGGAAGGCGCGGAGCGCCGTCTCGAAAGCCAACGCCTTCTCGACCGGGACGTCGTCGTAGTGACCATTGTTCACCGCGAATAGCGTCACCGCCATCTCGTTGACCTGCAGCGGCGCGTACTGCGGCTGCTTCATCAGCTCGGTGACGAGGCGGCCGCGGTCCAGCTGCTTGCGCGTGGCCTCGTCAAGATCGGAGGCAAACTGCGCGAATGCCGCGAGCTCACGATACTGCGCGAGGGCCAGGCGCACGCCGCCCCCCAGCTTCTTGATGATCTTCGTTTGCGCGCTGCCGCCAACCCGAGACACCGAGATGCCGGCGTTGATCGCGGGGCGGATGCCGGCGTTGAAGAGGTCGGTCTCGAGGAAGATCTGCCCGTCGGTGATCGAGATCACGTTGGTCGGCACGAACGCCGTGACGTCACCCGCCTGCGTCTCGATGATGGGCAGCGCCGTCAGCGAACCGGTCTTGCCCTTGACCGCGCCCTTGGTGAACTTCTCGACGTATTCCTCGTTGACGCGCGCGGCACGCTCGAGCAGCCGCGAGTGCAGGTAGAACACGTCCCCGGGATAGGCTTCACGGCCTGGCGGGCGGCGCAACAGCAGCGACACCTGCCGGTACGCCCACGCCTGTTTCGTCAAGTCATCGTAAATGATGAGCGCGTCCTGGCCGCGATCGCGGAAATACTCGCCCATCGTGCAGCCCGAGTACGGCGCAATGTATTGCATCGCCGCCGATTCGGAGGCCGTGGCCACGAGTACGATCGTGTAGTCCATCGCACCGCGCTCTTCGAGCTTGCGGATCACGTTTTTGACCGACGAGGCCTTCTGCCCGATCGCAACGTAGATGCAGATGAGATCCTTGCCCTTCTGGTTGATGATCGTGTCGATCGCCACGGCGGTCTTGCCCGTCTGGCGGTCGCCGATGATGAGCTCGCGCTGGCCGCGACCGATCGGCACCATCGCGTCGATCGCTTTCAGGCCCGTCTGCACCGGCTGCGACACCGATTTGCGCCAGATCACGCCCGGCGCGATTTTCTCGATGACGTCCGATTCCTTGGCCGTGACCGGGCCCTTGCCGTCGATCGGGTGGCCGAGCGAATTCACCACGCGTCCGATCAGCTCCGGTCCGACCGGCACCGACAGGATGCGGCCCGTGCACTTGACGGTGTCGCCCTCGGAGATGTGCTCGTATTCGCCGAGAATCACGACGCCGACCGAGTCGCGCTCGAGATTCAGAGCAAGGCCGAACGCGTTGCCGGGAAACTCGAGCATCTCGCCCGCCATCGCGTCGGAGAGCCCGTGGACGCGCGCAATGCCGTCGGAGATCGAGACAACGGTCCCTTCCGTGCGCACCGTCGTGCCGGTGTCGAGGTTGGCGATCTTGCTCTTGATGAGTTCGCTGATTTCTGAAGGATTCAACTGCATGGTGTCCTCGCATCAACCGGCGACGTCTGCCGCCGGCCTCACGTAGTGTGAATTCAGGCCCGCAACTGACTCGCCATCGCCTGCAACTGCGCCTGCACGGAAGCGTCGATCACCGTGTCGCCCACGGTGATCCGCGCGCCGCCGACGAGCCCCGGGTCGACTTTGACCGTCGCTTCGATCTTTTTGCCGAAGCGCTTTTCGAGCGCTTCCACAAGTTCCGCGAACTGTGCGTCGGTCAGCGGAAACGCGCTATCGATGCGCGCCGTGGCAACGCCTTCCGTGTCGTTCTTGAAGTCGTCGAACAGCGCCGCAATCTGCGGCAGCACGGCAACGCGATCGGCCTCGACCAGCACCCGAACGAAGCGACGACCCACTGCGTCCAGCTTGTCGCCGCAGACGGACAGGATCAGCGATTCCTTGTCGCCGGCCGTGAGCTTCGGGTTGTCGAGCGCCTGCGCCATCGCGGGGTCGGCTACCACCGCGCTTGCATAGCGCAGCATCGACGACCAGACCGGCAACGCGTTCGACGTCCGGGCGAGCTCGAATGCGGCTTCCGCGTACGGCCGGGCGATCGTGGTCAATTCCGCCATCGCGTTTCTGCCTACAGCTCGCGCCGGATCGACGCCAGCAGGTCCGCGTGGGCTTTCGCGTCGACTTCGCGTTTCAGGATCTTTGCAGCGCCCGCGACGGCGAGATCCGCCACCGCATCGCGAAGCGATTCCTTCGCGCGGGCGAGTTCCTGGGCGATCTCGGCCTTAGCCGCGACGAGGATCCGGTCCGCCTCGGCCTTCGCCTCGGCCTTCGCGGCATCGACCGTTTCGCTCTTCAGCTTCTCGCCTTGCGCGATGATCTCGGAGCTGCGGCCCTTCGCCTCGGCCACCATGTCCGCGATGCGCTTCTCGGCGCTCGCGAGGCTCTGCCGGCCTTCCTCGCCGGCGGCAATGCCGTCCGCGATCTGCTTCTGCCGCGTGTCGATCGCCCTCATGAGCGGCGGCCAGACGAATTTCGCCGTGAACAGGATGAACGCGAAGAACGCGATCGCCTGCATGAAGAGTGTGAAATTGATGTTCATTGCTGCCTCTCGGCAAGGTGGGTCCCGGCGGCGGTCCTACTTGAGCGCGCCGAGAAGCGGATTCGCCACGGCAAACCACAGCGCGAGGCCGACGCCGATGATGAACGACGCATCGATCAGGCCGAGCAGCAGGAACACCTTCGCCTGCAGTTGCGGCATCAACTCGGGCTGCCGCGCGGCGCCTTCGAGGAAGCGCGAGCACATGATGCCGACGCCTACGCAGGCGCCGAGCGCGCCGAGGCCGATGATAAGGCCGATGCCGACGCCCGAGTACGCCTGGACCAGCGCGATCAGTTGCAGTTTGGGATCCATGGTGTTTCCTTTCTTGAACGGAGTGGAACGGTGAGACGAAGCAGTCAGTGTTGCTCGTGCGCCATCGAGATGTAGACGATGGTCAGCATCATGAAAATGTAGGCCTGCAGCACGACGATCAGGATGTGGAAGATCGACCAGCCGAGGCTCAGGATCGCGCCCATGACGATGCCGGCGACGCCGGTCGCGGCCCACATGCCGAGCAGGATGAAGATGATCTCGCCCGCATACATGTTGCCGTAGAGCCGCAGGCTGTGCGACAGCGGCTTCGACACGTACTCGACGATCTGAAAGAGCACGTTGAAGAACACAAGCAGCGGCGACATCCAGATCGGCTTCAACCCGAACGGCGCCGAGACGAGCTCGAACAGCCAGCCGCCAAGTCCTTTCATCTTGATGCTGTAATAGATCATCATCGCGAACACGGACAACGCAAGCGCGAACGTCGTGTTCACGTCGGCGGTCGGCACGCCGCGCCATTCGTGCTGGTGCAGCACATGCTCGTAGAGCCACGACATGATGTCGACGGGCAGGAAATCCATCGCATTCATGACGAGCACGAGCACGAACGACGTGAGCGCGATCGGCGCCACGATCTTGCTCTCGCCATGGTAGATGCTCTTCACCTGGTCGTTGACGAAGACCACGCAGAGTTCCACGAACGCCTGCAGCTTCGACGGCACGCCGGAGGTCGCCTTGCGGGTCACGAACCACAGGAAACCGAATGTGACCAGACCGAGGAAAAGCGTCGTGATCAGCGTGTCCCAGTGCAGCGTCCAGAAGCCGCCGCCTTCCCGCACCGGCGCCGCGAGGAACGTGAGGTGGTGCTGGATGTACTCGGTGGGGTTGAGCGCGGTGCCTTCAGCCATCGCCTTGCTTCCTCGGTTCCCGTTCGCCCACGAAAAACGCAAGACTGAACACGATCACGGCCA
>CAVSDH010000010.1:0-5000 GCA_963726765.1 uncultured beta proteobacterium
GCTTCGCGCGCCTCGAGCGCGGTACGGTGATCCCCCAACGACATCCTCGGGTCGAGCCGCAATCCGGCGTCCTCCATCATCGACGAAAGGCTGACGAGCCCCAACGAATCGAGCAGCGTCGACACCGGCTTGTCGCGGGGAAGCGTACCGAACAACCGCTGGAATTCCTGATGGACGGAGGTCTTCCCCGGTGGTGCCGCTCGATTTTCTCCTCGCCAGCGTCTCGCGAGGTCGTGATTGGCAACACTCACGGCCCGGCTGAATTTTCCCGACGACGTCTTGGTCAGAAAGCCTGGCGGCACGTACTCCATCGTGAAGGATTCGACGTCGACTTCGGTGCCGATGCGCGCCCGCTGCTGCGGCAGATCCGTTCGAAGATAAAAGTCACGATCCTCGACGAGAAATAACGGAAGCTCGGTGCCGAGTTCGGATTCCCTGCAGGCGAGAGTCACCGCGCGGCCGTCGACACCCGGCAGCGCTCGGCCCAGAGCCTGGTCGAGATCGTTCAGGAAGTACTTCCTCCCGGCGACGTTGATGACATCGTGCTTCCGGCCGACGACGACAAGCTCGCCATCGACCAATGCACCGAGGTCGCCGGTGCCATAGAACCCGTCGGCGTCGGTCGCCTTCGCACCGCCGACGTAGGCATCGAGCGAATAGGGACTGCGCACCCAGATTTCACCGTCGACGAGCTTCAGTTGCGTATTGGGGATGGGCATGCCACAGCTCGTGAGAACTTTGCCGTCGAGTCGACGCTCGACGAATCCGTCCCGATGCGAAACCGCGAACACGTTTTCCGCCATGGCGTAACAGGCCGAGAGGTGCTCCGGTGCCGCGCCCGTGGCGGCAGCGAAACGCTTCATCGTTTCCGGATAGACCGGCTCCGAACAGGACACCCAGCGCCGCATCGTCGGAAACGACTGCCCCGCAGCATGCTTCGCCATGACCTCGAAGCCGAAGTTCGGCATGAAGCAGGTGGTCGTCGCGTATTCAGTGATCGCCTGCAGCAGGCGCTTCGGCTCCCTGACCCAGTGCATCGGGTCCATCATCACGACCGGAACGCCGAGCATCAGCGGCATGAGGAAGCAGGCGACAAAGCCCATGTCGTGGTAGAGCGGCAACCAGGAGACGATGCGGTCGTCAGGGCCGAGATGCAACAAGTCGTTGTAGTCGCGGACGTGAGCGGCGACCTGCGCGAGCGTGAAACGAATCGGCTTGCGCTGACCCGTCGTTCCGGACGACATCTGCAGCAGGGTCGATGATTCTCCCAGCGGCGGCGGTAGCGCCGTTCCTTCGCCCGAATGCGCGCCGACGTCGCCCGGGAACAGCGGTCGGAACGCGCCGAGGCCGGATTGCTCTAGCTCCTGCGTGCAGACGATTCCTGCCAGGTCGACCAGCCGGAACGTGTGCTCGATCGATTGCCGCCACGCGGCGAGGTTCTGCTTGGGGTTCGGATAGTGGAGGATCAGCGGCTCGAGGCCCGCCGCCAGGATGGCGAGCCACGACAGGACCAGCATCGGCTCCGAACGATAGAGGAGTCCCACGCGGGCATTCGGCGGGTATTCCTTCCCGATGGCCGAGGCCAGCGCGGCAATTCGGCCACCGCAATTTGCCAGGTTGAGCTCGCGGTCCGGCCCTTTGCCGATGAACGTGAGCGTTGGCAGGTGCGACAGCTCGAGGCGCGAATTGGGGTGAACGGCCATGAGCCTGTGCGAAGTCCGGTCGACGGGGCGCGGTGCGATGCGAACTCTACCGCATGAGTTCGCGAACGGCGAGCGCGCCTTGCACCGGCGATTGCGACGTCACACAAAAGCAAACGGCCCACCGAGGTGGGCCGTTTGCTTTGAGGGTGCCTGACAATGACCTACTTTCGCATGGGTAATCCACACTATCATCGGCGTGCCACCGTTTCACGGTCCTGTTCGGGATGGGAAGGCGTGGTTCCAGCGGGCTATGGTCGTCAGGCGTTGACGGTTGGCCGCGCAAATCGCGCGGCCGCATTCGGAAGAAGTAATTGGATTGGACTGGCGCAAACACCGCAACCGGTCAGCACTCACGGTTATGGGGTCAAGCCGCACGGGCAATTAGTATCGGTTAGCTTAACGCATTACTGCGCTTCCACACCCGACCTATCAACGTGGTGGTCTGCCACGACCCTTCAGGGGGATCAAGTCCCCGGGAAATCTCATCTTCAGGCACGTTTCCCGCTTAGATGCTTTCAGCGGTTATCGCTTCCGCACATAGCTACCCGGCAATGCGACTGGCGTCACAACCGGTACACCAGCGGTGCGTCCACTCCGGTCCTCTCGTACTAGGAGCAGCCCCCGTCAAATTTCCAGCGCCCACGGCAGATAGGGACCAAACTGTCTCACGACGTTTTGAACCCAGCTCACGTACCACTTTAAATGGCGAACAGCCATACCCTTGGGACCGGCTACAGCCCCAGGATGTGATGAGCCGACATCGAGGTGCCAAACACCGCCGTCGATATGAACTCTTGGGCGGTATCAGCCTGTTATCCCCGGCGTACCTTTTATCCGTTGAGCGATGGCCCTTCCATACAGAACCACCGGATCACTATGTCCTGCTTTCGCACCTGCTCGCCTTGTCAGGCTCGCAGTCAAGCTTCCTTGTGCCATTGCACTATCAGTACGATGTCCGACCGTACCTAGGAAACCTTCGAGCTCCTCCGTTACGCTTTGGGAGGAGACCGCCCCAGTCAAACTGCCTACCATGCACGGTCCCCGATCCAGATAATGGATCCAGGTTAGAACCGCAATGACACCAGGCTGGTATTTCAACGTTGGCTCCACGCCATCTAGCGACAGCGCTTCAAAGCCTCCCAGCTATCCTACACAGGTCCCATCACAGTCCAATGCAAAGCTACAGTAAAGGTGCACGGGGTCTTTCCGTCTTGCCGCGGGGAGATTGCATCTTCACAAACACTTCAACTTCGCTGAGTCTCAGGAGGAGACAGTGTGGCCATCGTTACGCCATTCGTGCAGGTCGGAACTTACCCGACAAGGAATTTCGCTACCTTAGGACCGTTATAGTTACGGCCGCCGTTTACCGGGGCTTCAATCAAGAGCTTGCACCCCATCATTTAACCTTCCGGCACCGGGCAGGCGTCACACCCTATACGTCGACTTTCGTCTTTGCAGAGTGCTGTGTTTTTGTTAAACAGTCGCAGCCACCATTTCTCTGCGGCCCCACTCGGCTCCGCCTGTACGGCTTCACCTACCTGGGGCGCACCTTATCCCGAAGTTACGGTGCTAATTTGCCGAGTTCCTTCTCCTGAGTTCTCTCAAGCGCCTTAGAATATTCATCCTGCCCACCTGTGTCGGTTTGCGGTACGGTCAATTCGAGACTGAAGCTTAGAGGCTTTTCCTGGAAGCAGGGTATCGCGCACTTCAGGCCGGCAAGCCGGCCCTCGTCATCACGCCTCGGCTAAGACCCCCGGATTTGCCAAAGGGCCACGCCTACACGCTTCAACCGGGACGTCCAACACCCGGCCGCGCTAACCTTCTCCGTCCCCCCATCGCATCTCGAACCGGTGCGGGAATATTGACCCGCTTCCCATCGGTTACGACTCTCGTCCTCACCTTAGGGGCCGACTCACCCTGCGCCGATGAACGTGGCGCAGGAAACCTTGGGCTTTCGGCGACAGAGCTTTTCACTCTGTTTATCGCTACTCATGTCAGCATTCGCACTTCCGATACCTCCAGCAGCCCTCTCGAGCCACCTTCAACGGCCTACGGAACGCTCTCCTACCACCTATGCCATCCGAAGACGACAAAGATCCGCGATTTCGGTGCCTAGCTTGAGCCCCGTTACATCTTCCGCGCAGGACGACTCGACCAGTGAGCTATTACGCTTTCTTTAAATGATGGCTGCTTCTAAGCCAACATCCTGGCTGTCTGAGCCTTCCCACCTCGTTTCCCACTTAGCTAAGTCTTGGGGACCTTAATCGGCGGTCTGGGTTGTTTCCCTCTTGACGCCGGACGTTAGCACCCGACGTCTGTCTCCCAGGCTCGCACTCAACGGTATTCGGAGTTTGCTATGGCGCGGCAAGTCACAATGACCCCCGCAACCATTACAGTGCTCTACCCCCGTCGGTGATACCTGAGGCACTACCTAAATAGTTTTCGGAGAGAACCAGCTATTTCCGGATTTGATTAGCCTTTCACCCCTACCCACAGCTCATCCCCGTCTTTTTCAACAGACGTGGGTTCGGTCCTCCAGTGAGTGTTACCCCACCTTCAACCTGGCCATGGGTAGATCATCCGGTTTCGGGTCTACGCCATGTGACTAAGTCGCCCTGTTCGGACTCGCTTTCGCTGCGCCTCCCCTATTCGGTTAAGCTCGCCACACAACGTAAGTCGCTGACCCATTATACAAAAGGTACGCCGTCACCCCAGCTCAATTGGCCCTCTCCGGGCTCACTCGCGCTGGGGTGACGGCTACGCTCGCCTTCGCTCGCGTTACGCCGTTCCATTCATGCGACTGACCTGCAGGATCTATTTCATCTTTGGAGTTCTTTTGCCGCGCTCGCTCTCGCTCGCGCGTCAAAGAACCGGTCGATGAAAGGTCTCATCTTGAAAGACCAATTAAGCTAGGGCTCCGACTGTTTGTATGCATGCGGTTTCAGGATCTATTTCACTCCCCTCCCGGGGTTCTTTTCGCCTTTCCCTCACGGTACTGGTTCACTATCGGTCGATTACGAGTATTTAGCCTTGGAGGATGGTCCCCCCATCTTCAGACAGGATTTCACGTGTCCCGCCCTACTTGTCTCGCGCCTGGTTCCACATTCGTCTCTTCGGTTACGGGGCTCTCACCCACTACGGCCGCCCTTTCCAGAGCGTTCTCCTGAGACAAATGCTAAATCGCGACGGCTGCTCCCATTTCGCTCGCCACTACTCTGGGAATCTCGGTTGATTTCTGTTCCTCCGGCTACTGAGATGTTTCAGTTCACCGGGTTCGCTCTACCCTGCCTATGAATT
>CAVSDH010000010.1:7500-410192 GCA_963726765.1 uncultured beta proteobacterium
CCCGGCGCTCCGATCGTCGCGGGAGGTCCGATCTCCAGCAACTCGAGAGCCAACCGACTCGAGCGGCGCGAGCGGGGACGGTGATCCCGGGCAGCGACTACAATAACGCTTTGCCTGCATCGACTGCGAGTCGCTCCGGTACGACTTGCGGACCTCGCGCTTACGCCTTGGCACATCCCGACGAGCCGCAGCGCACCCTGGAGCCCGCATTCGGCGAAGCGTCGCCGGGACCCGGCGGCGGTGCCGTCGCTGTTTCGGTTCCCGACTCGAGTCGCGCGATAGCGACCGTACTCGCCTTCTTCGCCGCGGCGATGGTTGCGCTCCTCGCCATCTACCTTGCGCTGACGATCCCCGGAGCCTGGTTCGGCGCCGCCAGGACCAAGCATTTCGACGCGAAGTCCCTTGCCGTCGTCGCCGGCCGCGGATCGCTCGAAGGCGAGACGCTCACCATTGCGCCGGCCGATGCGTCCGGCGCGGTCATCGTCACCGTCAACGCCACGCTCTCCGCCCGCGACTACCCCGGCATCGCCTGGCACGTCGCAGGGCTTCCGGACGGAACGGACGCGCGACTCCTCTGGCGCAGCGAGTTCAGGCCGGGCCGCACGTTCAACCTGCCGATCCCGACCGAAGGCGACCGTCTCGCACCAGTCGTTGCGTCGAGGGATCCCAACTGGATCGGGCCCATCAACGGCATCGCGCTCGCCCTGCGACTGCCGGCCGCCGAGAGCGTGCGCATGGCCGGCGTGTCGGCGGACCCGTTGACGCTGACGACGCAACTCGCCGGCCGCATTCGCGACTGGACGACGCTCGAAACCTGGACCGGGGCATCGATCAACGCGGTGGCCGGAGGTGCCGACCTGCAGGAACTGCCGCTGCCGGCGCTGCTGGGGCTGGCCGCCGCATTCGCCGTCGTTGCGGCGCTTGCGATCGCGATATGGCGGCCGCACTGGATCGGCGCCGGGTTGCCGCTTGCGCTGGTATTCATGTTCGCCTGCGCGTGGTTCGTGCTCGACGCACGCTGGCAGTGGAATCTCGCGCGACAGTTGGCGGTCACCGCAGAGGCCTATGCCGGCAAGGACTGGCGGGCCAAGCACGTTGCGGCCGAAGACGGCGCGCTGTTCGAATTCATCGAGACTGTCCGAGCGAAGTTTTCGACAACGCCCGCGCGCGTCTTCATGATCGCCGAGGTCCCCTATTTCCGCGGTCGCGGCGCCTATCACCTCTACCCGCACAACGTGTACTCCGACCTCCGGCGCAACGCGATTCCCGCGGCGAGCGCAATGCGGCCGGGCGACTACCTGGTCGTATACCGCCGGCGTGGCGTCCAATACGATGCCGCGCAAGGGATGCTCCGCTGGGACGGCGGACCGCCCGTCGCCGCCGAGCCGCTCGTCGTCCTGCCCGGCGCCGCGGCATTCCGGATTCGCTGAATGGACGCCGCGTCCCTTCTTGCCGGATTGATGCTGCCGTGGCTGCTTGGGGTCGCCGCACTCGCCGCCCTGCGCGACACCGCGCGACCGCCAGACGCCCCCGGAGAGGTGGCTTGGATCCTTGGCGCCGGCTTTCTCGCCGGCGCATTCCTGCTGACGCTCTGGATGCGGACGCTGTCACTCGCGGGAATCCGCTTTGGCGTGCCGACCATCGGCGCGCCGCTGCTGCTCGCGACGGCAGGGCTGTTCGTCGTCGCCTGGAGGAGGCACGGCCGCGACGCGTCCACAACCGCGATCGTCGGCGCGCTGCGCGCGATGGTCGCGCCACCAGGAGCCGCGCGCGCCATCCGGATCGCGTGGCAGTTGATGCTCGCGTGGATGGCGATCCGCTACATGCTGCTCGCCTTCGAGGTCCTGTGGCGCCCGCTCTACCCGTGGGACTCGTGGATCCAGTGGGCGACCAAGGCGCGCGTCTGGTACGACCAGGGCGCCATCGTTCCGTTCGCGCGCGGCGAGGCGTGGTTTGCTATCGACGGCGGCACCTGGACCGATGCGTCACCTTACCTTCCGCCGACGATGCCGCTCCTGCAGGTCTGGCCGTGCATCGCGCTCGGTCGCTGGGACGACTCGCTGATGAACGTTCCGTGGTGGCAGTTCTCGGTGGCGCTCACGCTTGCCGTCTATGGGGCGCTGCGCTCCGCCGACATCGAGGCGCTGCCGGCGCTTTTCGGCGCGTACCTGGTCGCGTCGCTTCCGCTGGCGAATGTCCACGTCGCGCTCGCCGGCTACGCGGACCTTCCTTTGGCGGCGTATTACACGGCCGCGGCTCTGGCGCTCCTCCGATGGACCGCTTCGCGCTCGCCGCGCGACGCGGGGCTCGCGCTGCTCTTTTCCGTTGCCTGCACGCAGGTCAAGGTCCCGGGTCTGCTGTGGGCGCTGACGCTGTTGCCCGGCGTGGTCATCGCGCTCCGCCCGCGGCAGGGCACGAAGGTCGTCGCAATCGGGTTGGCGGTCGTGCTCTTTGCGCTCGTCGCGCTCACCAAGGCAAGCCCGGAGGTCTTCGGCCACCGCCTTCATCTCGACTTCGATCCCGAATGGAATGCGCTCGGCGAATCGACGTTCCTCCTCGGCAACTGGCACCTGCTGTGGTACGCCGTCGCGGCCGCCGCGCTTCTGGCGTGGAGGCGGCTCGCGTCCCCGGCTCTTGCGCCTCTTACCGCGGTCGTGGCCGCCGGTGGCGTCTTCGTCGTCGCGGTCTTCAGCTTCACCGGTACGCGGCTCTGGATGACCGAACACGCGACGATGAGCCGCGCTTCGCTTCACCTGGCGCCGCTCGCGGTCGTGTTCACCGTCCTGGCGTTCCGGGCATTTGCCGGACGGTGGGCGGAATCGCGCGCGCCATCGGCTCCTCCCGCCCACGACGCGCCGCCTGCGGCATAGCGCGCAACGGCACGCGGCGAACCGTCATGCTGGAACTCCCGGGCATCACGCTCGTCTGCGCGGACACCGCGAACCACGCGCTCGCGCTACGCGCGTTCGTCAAGGCGCAGGAAGGCGTGCGCTACGGACGCATGCTGTTCCTCACCGATGCGATTCCGCCGGGGATCGCCGTCCCCGATGGCGTGGAAGTCGTTCGAATCGGGCCGCTCACTTCGCGCGACGCCTATTCGCAGCTGATGCTGAAGGGCCTGCTTCCGCACATCGACACGCCCCACGCGCTCGTCATCCAGTGGGACGGCTACGTCGTCAACCCCGACGCCTGGGATCCGGCGTTTGCGGACTTCGACTACATCGGCGCTCAATGGTACTGGCACGAGCCCGGTCAGCGCATCGGCAACGGCGGCTTCTCGCTGCGTTCGCGCAAGCTCCTCGCGGCGCTGCAGGATCCGCGCATCACGCTCGTCGAGGCCGAGGACGCCACGATCGGACGCACGTTCCGGCCGCTGCTCGAGCGCGAGCACGGAATCCGTTTCGCCGACGAATCGCTCGCCGACCGTTTTTCGTTCGAGGCGGCCTATCCGATCGGCAGGCCGTTCGGGTTCCATGGCCTGTTCAATTTCTGCCGCACGGTTCCGCCGGCGGAAATCGCGGCGCTGGCGCCATCGTTCTCGAATGCGATCGCCCGATCGCCGCAGCTTCTGCAGCTCATGCGCAATTGCGTTGCGCTGGGCCAGTGGGATGCCGCGAGCGCGCTCGCGCGCCGCATTCTCGCCGCCACTCCCGGACATGCAGAGGCCGAGGTTCTGCTGGCGAGGTCCGAGCGCGGTGCTTCGCAGCCCTCGGCCACCGGCCGAAACGATCCCTGCCCGTGCGGAAGCGGAAAAAAATTCAAGCATTGCCATGGCGCGCTCGGAGGCGGCGTTCCGGCAACGCCGCCCGCGCCTCCCGACCCCGACGCCCTGGTGCGCGCTGCACTCGCGACGCACCAACGCGGGGACATCGATGCGGCGGAGCGCGGATACCGCGAGGCGCTGGAGCGGGCCCCCGGCCATCCGACCGCGATGCACTACCTGGGCGTCGCCGCTTACCAGCGGGGTCACCTGGAGACCGCCCTGCCCCTGCTGCACGCCGCGGTCGAGGCCGCGCCGAAGGAGGCGGAGTTTCACAACAATCTCGGGCTGGCGCTGGTGGCCGCCGACCGCAGCGAGGAGGCGATCGCCGCGCATCGCCGCGCGCTCGACCTGCGACCCGGGCACGCGGCCACCTGGAGCAATCTCGGACTCGCGTTGCAGGCGAACAACCAGGTGCCGGACGCGATCGCCGCGTATCGCAGCGCGATCGGACTCGAACCGGAGTTCGCGCAGGCGCACTGGAATCTCGGGCTTGCGCTCCTCGCCCACGAGGAATTCGACGAGGGCTGGCGCGAATACGCGTGGCGCCACAAGGTACCCGAGCTCGCGCGCCTCGCACGCCGATGGCCGGGTCCGAAATGGGATGGCGGGCCGCCAGACGGTCTCACGCTGCTCGTCACGACCGAGCAGGGACTGGGGGATACGCTGCAGTTCATCCGCCTCGCGCGGGCACTCGCGGCGCGGGGCGCGCGCGTGCTCGTGAGCGCACAGCAGCCGCTCGTTCGCCTCCTCGCCAGCGCCCAGGGAGTCGCCGCCGTCTACGGTCCCGACGAAACGGTGCCCGCGTACGATGCCCACATTCCGCTGATCGATCTCGCGGGCATGCTTGGCGTGACGCCGGCGACCATTCCGTCGGCAGGTGCCTTACCTCGAGGCGGACCCCGTCCGCCGTGGCGAGATCGCATCGACGCTGGAGCAGCACGCCGGCGCGCTCAAGGTCGGTCTTGCGTGGTCGGGCAACCAGCGAAACGTCAACGAACGGCGTCGCTCGATTCCCCTCCCAAGGCTCGCGCCGCTGCTCGCGATGCCGAATGTCGTCTGGTATTCGCTGAAGCGCGGGAGCGAGGAGACGGGGATCGAAACGGTCCCGGTGCGCAGGCGCTGCAGCGACATCCTGCGCGCGAGGACTTCGACGGCCTCGCGGCGCTCGTCGCGGAACTCGATCTCGTCGTCAGCGTCGACACCAGCATCGCCCATCTCGGAGGCGCGCTTGCGCGGCCGACCTGGGTGCTGCTCGCGTCCGCGGCGGATTGGAGGTGGCAGTCGGGGCGACTCGACAGTCCGTGGTATCCGACCGTGCGACTGTTTCGCCAACCCCGTGCCGGCGATTGGGAGGCCGTCATTCGTGACGTCGTGGCCGCGCTGTCGACGGGACGACCGGGCTCCTTCTGACGATGTCCGGGAAGCTCCGGAACGTCATCGAGCGACCGCATGGGCGCGAAGTCCGGCTTCGCCAGCGCAACGACGCGACGGTCTCGCGCGTTATCCCGCAGCGTCGCCGCTCGCGGCCAGCACCTCCGGCGCCTTCGCCGTCAACGCATCGACATACGCACGTTCGAGCGCACGTGCGTGTGCGGGCATGTCCGTGAGCGGCGAGCGACGAAGACGTTCATCGATGCGGCCACGTACGGCGCGCATGAATTCGGGGTCGGAGGAAAGGCGAACGGCGATGTCGGTGTATTCGCGACCGTTCGTCGCGACCGTGTCCATCACGCCGAGATTCGAGAGAATCGAAAAGGACGTGCGCTCGCCATGGCGGCGGCCCACCAGGGTGACCACCGGCACGCCCATGTCGAGCGCCTCGAGCGTTCCGTTGACGCCCCCGAACGGCATCGGGTCGAGCACGAAATCGACGAGCGTGTAGCGGGCCTGGTTCCCGGCGTCGTCGCGTCCTTGCGGCACGAAAACCGCGCGGTCCGGCGCAATGCCGGCTGCGGCGAGCAGCCGCAGATACGATCCGCAAAGCGCGGGATCCGCCGGCGAGAAGGCCAGGCGCGCCTTCGGGACCCGCGTCAGCACCTCGCGCCACAGTGCAAGGCATCGCCGCGACAGCTTGAGCGGACTCACGAAAGCCCCGATGACCACCGCGTCCGCGGCAATGCCCAGCGTCGCGCGCCGGTACGGGTGATCCGTTGCCGCCGCGACATGCCGGTACGGATAGACGCAGCCCTCCATCGGC
Organism: uncultured beta proteobacterium; assembly: GCA_963726765.1. Lineage (GTDB taxonomy): Bacteria > Pseudomonadota > Gammaproteobacteria > Burkholderiales > Casimicrobiaceae > CAIWHR01. Next base: position 13,461 of record CAVSDH010000010.1, read on the forward strand.
AGCAGGGTCTCGATCTGGAACGCCTGGTTCTCGGGCACGTCGGCGTAGCGGTCCGTCAACTTGAAATCGATGGACGACAGGCCGACGGTGCCGGCGCTCGCGACGTGCGTGATCTGCACGCGCGCCGGCTTCAATGCGAAGATGCCCGGCGCCGCGCCCTTCGTATGCGTCGAGAGGTCGATCAGGATGTCGAGATCGTCGGCCGCGATTCGTTTCGCTGCCGCGCGCTCCGCCCCTGGCGCAACGACGTCGTAGTGGTCGGCAAGCCCGCGGAATCGCGCCGTCCATTCGTCTTCGACCTGGGACAGCGAATAGAAATACAGCTCGAACCGGGTCCTGTCGTGATGCGGACCGCCGCCCAGACCATCTTGCCCATGACGTGATTGCGAAGGTCGGCGGAGAGATAGCCGATGCGGATGCGCCCCGGCCGCCGCTCGGGGCGCCGCGGCAGCGGATCGCCGTAGAGGCGGCGCATCGCGGCGTCGTAAGTGCGCGCGAACTGCCCCAGCACCGACGGGTCGACGTCGAAGAACAGCAGCAGATACAGGAGCTCCTCGCATGCGTCGACGAGCTCGGCCGCGCCGCCAACGGCAAAGCGCTCGTTTCGCAGCCCGTCGAGATAGCGCTCGAGCGCCGCAAAATCGCCGCGGTGCTGGCAGGCGACGACAGCCTGCACCGCAAGCGGCAGCGCGTCGGGGCAATTCGCCTCGAAGCGCCGGAAGTTCGCAAGGTAGGCGTCGATTCGTCCTGCCGCGAGAAGCACCTCGCCCAGGTTCCGGTACGCGGCGACGTCGCGCGGATCGGCCGCCAGCACTTCGCCGTACGCAGCGACGGCGGCGTCGGTCATGCCCTGCTCATGGAACAGGACGCCGAGATTGAAGTGCGCGGCGACGAGGTCGGGGCGAAACGCGAGCGCGCGCTGGTAGGCGCGGATCGCTTCGTCGACATTCCGCAGCATCTGCAGCGCGACGCCGTGGTTGTAGTGCGTTTCACCATCGGTCATGTCGACCATCAGCGCGCGCGCGAATGCGTCGCCGGCGGCCTTGCCGTCGCGTCGGGCGAGATGCGCGAGGCCGAGCGCACGCAGCAGCGCGGCGTTTGCCGGAGCGGCGAGGAGTCCCTCGTCGCATGCTGTCACCGCGGATTCCGGGTCCCCTGCGGCGACGGCAGCCTTCGCAAACGCCAGCCGCGCGTCGACAAAGAGCGGCGCCGCGACAAGCGCCGGCAGCGAACGCATCGCGTGCGGCAGATTCGTCGCCTTCGGTGCGATGCGCGACTCCGGAAAGATAGTGCGCCGTCGCGTAGCCCGGCTGCAGGTCCAGCACCCGCGCGTACCCCGCGAGCGCGGCGGCGCAATCGCCCTGCTGGTGCGCGCGAACGGTCTCCGACCACGCCGACGCCAGCGCGCCCGCGTCCAGCGAGCATAGATTCGATCGGTCGCGCTCGCGGTGCAGCGCGCCCAATGCATCGACCAGCGCAGGGCGATCGTCCAGCACGCGATCGACGATCGGAATCGAATGCGGATGCCGCACCGACGCCACCGTCCACAACTGCCGCGCAGGTCGCTGCGCGAGGAGCCGGCCGGTTGCGGTTTCCATGCCGGAGAGATCGACCAGGACGTCGGGATCCTGCGCGGCGATCATCCTGGCCGCCGTCGCGTCCGGAGACGGCGGCAGCGCAAGTGTCGCGACGTCCTGCGGCAGCGCAAAGCGCGGCGCGCCCACGGTTGCGATCGTGAGTGCAAATGCGGCAGGCGAAAGGCCGGTCAACACGTCGAGGTCGACCGTGCTCGCGGCGTCCCCGGCCACCAACACGACGACGCGAGTGCGTTCCCCTGCGGTTCGGCGGGGCCACATGACCGGCGCGCCCGGCGCCAGCGCCGACGCGCACTGCGCGGCGTAGCGCGCCGCAAATTCCCGGGCGGCCCCGGCATCGAAGCGCCCCGCGGCGACGGCGATCCGGCGCAGGGCGTCGAGATCCGCGGGCATCACTCCACGCCCACGGAGCGCTGCCACGAGCGTCGCGCCCAGAGCCTGCGTCTCGTCGCTCGACCTCGATCGCCGCTTCTTCGAGCGCGAGCGCGAGGAGTCCAGGTGGCGCCGATGTTTGCGCGTGCGGCGACCGCGCGACATGGCGCAGCAATGCGGATCGGTCGACGCCCCGCGGCGCGCGCTCGAGCGCCAGCGCCAGCGGTCCCGCCAGCGTCGCGATGCCGATGAGCGCCGGCTCTCGCTGCAGCGCCGATTCGATCGTCGCGGCGGGATGCGGATCGCCGGTGGCTGCGCCTTCGGACAGGCGGACCACGCCGGCGATCAGCGCGGCTCGTGCATCGCCGGGCGCCAGTGCCTGCACCCGCCGGGCGGCATCCTGCGCTGCCGCGAGATCGCCGATCGCGAGCGAGCTTTCGGCGAGCGCCTGCCAGGGCGCGAGATTGGACGGTGCGAGGCCGGTCGCCACGCGCCAGGAGGCGATCGCGTCCGGAAGGCGACCCAATTGCCACAGCACCTCGCCCAGCATGAAATGCGGATCCGGCGCGCGCGGATCGGCACGGCTCGCGCGGCGAAAGCACAGCATCGCGTCGACTGCCCGATCCTCGACGCTGGTGATCCCGGCCGCGCGCGATCCAGTCGGCGCATTCCGCCGCCGCACTCACGAACGGACTTCCGCGCTCCGCACGCGCGCCCAAGCGAAGGGTTGTGCGCGCGACGATCGCGCAACACGGGAAGCGACGGCCCGGTCATAGTGCGCAAGCGTGCGCTCGGCCATCTCGGCCGGCGTCTGCTGCGGCACGCGGCGCGCGCACGCCGAGGCGACGGCGAGCGCGTCGGCATTCTCCGGCGCGACGGCGGCGACCATGCGCGCGAGCATCCGCGCGTCGTCGCGCCATTCGTCATCCGACCAGGCCCATCCGGCGCCGGTGCCTTCGAGTCGCTCGGCGAGTGCGCCAAAGGGCGGCACGTAGACAGGGCGGCCGGCCGCCCACGCTTCGGACAGCGTGAAGCTGAACGTTTCCGGGCCCGCGGACGGATAGCCGACGAGCCGCACGCGATAGTGCGAGAGCAGCGCAGGCAACTCGCGCGGGTCGTAGCGCCCATGCACCGTGAGCACCGCGTCGTCGCTCTGCCACGGCCCGTGCTCTACATCCATGTAGCCGATCAGCACGAAGCGGACGCGGACACCGGTCGATCGGACGAGCTCCGCCATGCGTTCGAGCCGTCGCGCGCCCTTGTCGGGCCCCACGGCGCCCAGCACCGCGATGGTCGGTATGTCGTCGTCGGGCAGATCGATCGTCGTGCCTCGTTCGGGTGCCAGCGTCCGCGCGTCGTCGTCTTCCGCGCCTTCGGAGCCCATCGCCCACGCTCCCGGCGCCCCATGCGGAATGACGTCAATCGGACGGTCCGGATAATACTTGGCCAGCGTTTCTCCGGCCCACCGCGACGGCGCCAGCAGAAACGCCGCACGCGCGAGCAGCGCCCGGTGGCTGGATCGCCACGCGGCGATGTCGATCGCCGCGAAGGCAGGCTGCGCGGCGAGGCAGCGCGCGCAGAACGCCGCGTCGGTCTGCGCGCCGCAGTACATGCCGTCGACGCCGAGGAAGAGGATCGTCGGGCAGGCAAACGTGAAATCGTGGACCGTGTAGCCGAATGGAACGTCGAGCACCGCAAGCGCCTCGAAGATTCCGTCGCGGCAGCCCGTGATGTTGTGCAGATGAAGCACGTCCACGCCGAACGTGGCGCAAAGCCCGTCCACGAACGCCGGCCACGGCTCGCCGGCGTCACGACGGAATTCGAAGGTCCGTACCGACCCGTCGACCTTGTGTGCCTCGACCTGCCAACGGTCGCCGACCGCGGTTGCGAGGTGATGGCGATATCGTCCCCGGGACGCGTCGATCAGCGCGCGCGCGTGATGCTCGGTGCCGCCGCCATGGCCGTGAATCACATGGAGCACGGCGGGCAAAGATGCCGACGCGAGCGCGGAGCCGGGATTCACCTTGCGTCCGGAGTGCCCGTGTCCCACCGGTGATCGAGCCGCACGAAACCCAGCTCGCGCGTCTCCCCGGTCACGACGAGCGCACGCTCGACGTGGTCGAAAAGCCGCACGCCTTCCGGATCGAGTGCATGCGCGCGGATGAAATATTTTCCCGGCAGCAGCGTCAGCCGGGGCAGCGACAGCGCGTAGGCATATCGGTCCGCGGCGATGCGCCGCGGCGCGACGCCATCCATGTCGGTCGCGACACCGTAGACCGGCGTTCCGTCGGCGCGCACGATGCCGATCAGCACGACCGGCGTGCGGCCGTCGGGGGAAAACACCTCGCCCGAAATGGAGAGCGAGGTGCCTTGCGCGATCGTATCGCCGGGCGCCACGTCCAGCGTCTGCACCGCATAGACCCCGGCCACCGCCGCGTCCGCCGCGTCGATCGGCTGCTTGCGCCGCAATCCCTTTTCCTCGTGATAGGCGAGGTAGGCCTGGGTGACCTCCGCGGCGTGGCCATATCGCTCGACACGGCCGTCCTTCAGCCACAGCGCGTACCGGCAAAGCTTCTGGATGTGATACATCCCGTGCGAGCACAGGAGAAGCGTTCCGCCACGGTCGAGGTAGCGCTCCATCCAGGCGACGCATTTCTTCTGGAACGATTCGTCGCCGACGGCGAGCACCTCGTCGGTGATCAGGATGTCGGGCGCCAGCGTCGTCGCGATCGCGAAGCCCAGCCGCACGACCATGCCCGACGAGTAATGCTTGATCGGATCGTCGATGTGACCGCCGATGTCGGCGAAGTCGATGATCTCGTCGCGCTTCGCCGCGATTTCCGCCGGCGACAGGCCAAGAAGCGTCGCGGCGAGATCGATGTTCGCGCGCCCCGTGTACTCGGGGTGGAATCCGGATCCCAGCTCGAGCAGCGCGCCGACGCGCCCATGGATCGCCACGGCACCGCGCGTGGGCTTGATCACGCCCGCGACGATCTTCAGCAGCGTCGACTTGCCCGCTCCGTTCTCGCCGATCACGCCCAGCGATTCGCCGCGTTTCAGCTCGATCGTCACGCCGTCGAGCGCGCGAAAGACGCGCGCCGCGGCGCGTCCGCGCAGCAGGTTCCAGACGAGGCGCGTGCGGCCTCCGTGCGCCTCGATCTTGGCGTAGTCCTTGCCGACGCCGTCGAGGCGCAGCAGCGGCGCGGTCGAGGCCTGGATCACACGAAATCCTCGAAGTGCGGGGACAGGCGCCGGAACACCCAGCGCCCGGCAACGAACAGCGCGACGGCCACCGCCGCCGCGACGGCATCGCGACCAGCGCAGCGCAAGCCGGCCGTCGAGCAGCGCGTCGCGCAGCCGGTCGACGAGCCATCCGAAGGGATTGGCGGCAATCCACGGCCGGACCTGCGCCGGCACCAGCGTCAGCGGGTACAGGATCGGCGTCAGATACATCAGGATCATCAGCACGGGCATCAGCACGTGCTCGACGTCCCGAATGAACACCTGCAGCGCGGCCAGGAACAGCGCGATTCCCGTCAGTGCGAGGGCGAGCAGCACCCACATCGGCACGGCGATGATGAGACCTTCGAAATGAATGGGCTCGCCGAAGGCCGCGAGGACGACCAGCACGGCGAGGTATCCCGCAAACTGGAGCGCCAGCGTCGCCGCTATCGACGCGTAGACCGCGAGCTCGTGAGGAAACGCGACCTTGCGGATCAGCCCGGCGTAGCCGGCGAGGCTGACCGTCGCGCGCTGCAGCGCCTCCTGCGCGGCGAGCCACGGCCACAACGCCACCGCCACGAACGGCAGAAAATCCTTCCCGCCCATGCTCGCTGCGCGAAAGATGAACGTGAACACGAAATAGTAGACGGCGAGCAGCGCCAGCGGATGCACGAGCGCCCACAGGAGGCCCGTGGCGCTGCCCAGATAGCGCGTGACGAGTTCGCGCCGGAAAAAATTCGTGAACAGCGCGCGGTTGCGCAGCGTCGCAGCGGCAACCTGCGGATCGACGGACACCGGCGGCGGAGAGGTTGCGACGCGGGGAGACAGGTCCGACATTCCGACAGGATAGCAAGGACTGGAGTCGGACCGGATCGTCGCGCCAACCACGGACCGCCATCGCGGCGCCCCGATGGTCGGAACGCCGGCCCTGCTACTTCCGAGGCGGCGGCGTCGCGGGGGCCGCGGCCTTCGACTTCGGCGCCAGAGCCGGCGGCACGTCGACGGTCACCACCAGCGCGTCGACGGCTTCCTGGTTCACCTGCAACCGCTTGTCGGTGCGGATGGCGGATATCGCCGACTCGCGGGCATCGCTGACGTACTTCGCGCGCATCTCGTCCAGGATCTGCGCACGAACTTCGTCGAACGTCCGCTCGCGTCCGGGCTTGCGGCCGTCGAGCCTGATCACGTGATAGCCGAAGCGGGTCAGCACGGGCTCGCTGATATCGCCCGGGTTTTTCAGGGCGAACGCCGCCGCCTCGAACGTCGGATCGAACCTGCCGCGCGGATTCGACCCGAGGCGACCCTTGTTGCGTGCCGCCGCGGTGTCGTCCGACACGGCGACGGCGAGGACGGCGATGTCCTCGCCCGCCAGCAGCTTCGCGCGGGCGTCATTTGCCGCGGCAAGCGCCGCGTCCTTGCCCCGCTTCGCAGGGTCGAACAGCAGGTGCGATACCTCGACCTCCTCCGGGACGGCGTATGCCGTGCGCTTGACCAGAAAGAGCTCGTTGGCGCGCGCCAGGTTCTTTTCCGTCGCACGGTCGAATTCCGCGCCGGCATCGGCCTCCAGTCGCTCGATCATCAGGCCGGCGAGCAGGCGATCCGCCTCGAGCGCGACACGGCGCTGGACGACCGGATCCTTGTCGAGACCCTGCGCGCGGGCGCGTTCCGCGAGCGTGCGATTGACCAGCATATTGGTGAGGGCCGTCTGCACACGCTGCGGGCTGGTGGCGAACGAGACGCGCTGCGCCGCCGGAACGCGCATGAGATCGGCGTCCCAGTCGGCGCGCGTGAGCACCGCCTCCGGACTGCGTACCAGCACGTCGGCGCCGGATTCCGCATCGACAGGTCCGGCGAACGATGCGATCGCGGCGATGGCGGCGCAATGAAGGGCGAGGGATCGGCTCATGATCGGAATATTTCGGGAGAGTCTGCGGTCAGCGCAGGGACGGATACGACCGACAGGCAGGAGTGCCCGGCCTCAAACAAACGAGCCCCGGCCGAAGCCGGGGCCCGCGTCAGGCCAAGCACGAGGCGTCAGTGTCCGGCCGGCTTGAAGAGCGAAAGCCGGACGTCGCAAATCATGCCGGGGAAGCAGTTCTGCACTCCGTACGGCGCAGCGGCACTGAATCCGCTCCGGCCGGCCACGTTGATGTAGTAGGTGGTGCCCGGCGTCAGCGAGACGGCGGTCGGCTTTTGCGTGATCCCCGACGACGGAACCGGCCCGATACCGTATTTCACGTTCGCCGACGAGCCGGTCACCGATCCCGGAGCGGGCGGCGTGAGGTCGCAGGGCGTGGTCGAAATGGCGAGCGTGGGGATAAGCGACGAACCACCCGCCGGGTACGGCGTTACGGTGATATTGGACATGTAGGGATACGACGCAGGAATGGTTGCCGCGCCGGGTTCGCAGGCAGCGTTGGCGTGAATTCGACCACCAGAATGCCGTTGGTCCCGAGTCCCTTGCTGCTGCCCGCCATGTCGGTCATGGACTGCGTGTCGAGGTGCGCCGGGACCGGTGCGCCGAGGACGCTGAAGTCCCACTTGTAGTAGATCGTCTTGGCGAAGCCCTGCGCGGCGCAGAGGTTGGTGCTGCCCGCCGGGCTGGCGCTCACCACCGCCGTCGCGACCGCCGTATCGGTTCCCGGTCCGCTCGTGACGTTCGCCGTGATCGTCCAGGAACCGGCCGCCGAGAACGTGACGCTGTTCGTCCCGACGGCCGTCGACGCGCCCGAGCCGAAGGTCGCACCCGAGCCGACGGTTGCAGACCACGTGACGGCCGATATCGTGATCGGGTTGGAGCACTTGACCGTCAGCGGAAGCGCCGTACCGACGGTTGCCGGGCCCGGCGCCGGGTTGAAGTTGCACGTGAAGGGCAGCGTGTCGGCCCACGTGACGGTCGCGGAGCCGCTTCCGCTCTTGGCGCCGTCGGTTGCGGCGAGCGCGTACGTGCACCCTGCCGGCGTCGCGGCCCTGGCCGTAATCGAAGCCGATGCCGCATTGGACATGGCGGGACAACTCGCGTCGTTGGCCCCGGCGGGAGTCCATGTGTAAGTGGCGCTCTGCGACGCGCCTGCGCAGTTGGCGGCAATCGTCGACGGGCGAACCGGTCAGCTGAACCGCGGGGGTTGCGGTGGGATTGCACGAGAGTGCGGTCGGGGATGCAGGCGTGCACGTGAGCGTGCTGCCCGACCAGCTCCACGACGCGCAGGCGCCGTCGTCGTTGATGGTCACGGAACCGCTCTGCGCCGGACCGGCGACGAGCATCATGGCGCCCACGGCGGCTCCGGCGAGCGGAGCGAGGGCGAAGCGAAACAGGGATCGAATCATGGGGTTACTCCGGAGAAGGCGGAAACGCATCCGGCGAAACAGCGCGAATTCCGTGTCAATAGGGCTTTGAATGGATTGAATTATAGCGCATCTTTTGTACTGCACCAATCCGGACGGGACCCGCCCGTCCGCGCGGTGCTACCGCCGGTGCAACTGGCGCGGTCATCCCGCTGTGCTCAGGAAAGCTCGGGAAAAAAAGAGGGCGGGACTGGCGTCCCGCCCTTCTTCCGATACTGTTGCAAATGCGTGTTACGGGCTGATCAGCTTCGTCGCGTGGTGCGGGAAGGACGCGGCGAACGTCGACAGGTACGTCTTGCCGCTGACGACGATCGCGTCGTTCTGGAACGTCTGCGCGGCAAAGCCGACGACAGGCAGGCCGAAGTACGTCGCCACCGTCGCAGCGCCCGCACCGCCGTTGACCAGGTCGATGAGGACCGTCGACGCGGCCGGCGAAATCGAGCACGTGCTCGACAGGATTGAGCCACGCCGTTCCAGCCGAGCGTCGACCAGCCGTTGGTGTACGGCGTGCTGATCGTGTTGTGGTTGGCCGAGCCGAACACGTTGCTCGACGTCGTGCCGCCGCCCGTCGACGCGAAGCCGATGCTCTGCGCTTCCCAGCACAGCTGCGGTCCGGAAGCCGGTCCGGGCTGCGGCGAGAAGTCGGTGTTGGTGATGATCTGCGGCGAGCCTTCTTCGCGGTTGAACACGACGCCGTAGAAGTTTTCGCACGCGCCGGTGTGGCCCTTCTTGTCGTACACCGCGGTGAACGGCGCAATGGCCGTCGCTCGCGTTGACGTAGTTGAACTTGGTCGCGAGCGTGACGATCCACGAGGTCTGGGACTTCGACCCGATGTCGAGCACGTATTCGTTGGTGACCGCATTCGCCATCAGAACGGCCGTGACCGCGTCGAAGCCGGCGCCGCCGGCGGATCCCGTCCAGTCGGTCTGGTACAGGAACTGCCCGGCAATCGTGTTGCTGACCGGGTCGGCGTTGGCGTAGTCCGGCGACGTGGAGCCGGTGTCGAAATAGGCCGCGGTCGTCGAGAAGTTGGCGAGCGCCGTGGCGGGCTGCGAGAACATGCCGCCGCCGGCCGGGCTCAGGATCGTCAGGCCGCCGAACAGGCCGCCCTGCGGAATCAGCGCCTCCGACGAAGCCGTCGCGTCGGTGACCTTCGTGCAGTCCTTCGGCACGCCGGCCGACGGTGCTTCGAATTGACGGCGGTGACGCTGGTGGCAGCGTAGGTCGCCATTTCGAAGACTTCGAAATAGCCTTCCGACGTGCGCGTCACGCCGTTGTCGCCCGCTTCGAGCGCCAGCGTGCGGAAGTCGACGCCGCCGGCGGGGAACGCCGGGATCGTGCAGCTCGTGTCGGCGGTGACGATGTGGCCGCCGCCCGTCAGCTGTCGGGGTGATGCCCGCGGTCCAGACGTCGAACGGCGACAGGAAGACGTTGAAGTCAAGCACTTCGGCGCTGTTCTTGCCTTCGCGGAAGCGGACCTTGACGGCCTTGGTGCTGCCGGTCGTGTTGACCACCGACATCAGCGTGTTGAACGAGTTGCCGTTGACGTCTTTGTTGACCGTGTAGTACGGGTAGATCAGCACATTGCCGAGCCCGTCGGCGCTGACGTTCACCGCTTGCGCGACGCCCGCGGATCCCAGCACGCCCGCCGCGGCGAGCGCGACGCACAGCGACTTTTTGTTGAACGTGTCCATAGTTTTGCCTGACTCCTCTACGATGCTGTTGAAAGTGATCACTTCGAAACCAACAACGGGCCGATGTTATTACATCTTTGCTCGCTTTTGCAATCAAATCGGCCCAATTCCGCTCCCCTGCTTGTGGACTTCCTGCAACAGATCCCTCATCCGCGAAACACGAACCACGCCTGACCCTGGTCGATGATCCAATCCTCGTCCAGCGGGGTGACGATTCCCCGGGCCTTGCCCGGCGGGAAATCGTAGGTCACCTTGAGCTGGACCTTGCATGTCTCCGCCGCGCATTCGACTTTCTCGACGGTCGCCGCCTTGTACTGGATGGCCCCTATCACCAGCTTGTAGCCGCCCACCGACGTCGACTGGCGGGAAGCGGGGCTGAAATACGCGTAGGCCCCGTCGAAATCCCGCTTGATCAGTGCCTGCCACTTTGCGTTCGCACGCTCGGCAACCACCTTTTCCTTCATCGCGGCGGGCGAACCGGGCGCCAATCCTCCGCCCGTGGTCGCGCACCCCGCCATCGTCAATGCCGCAACGGCGCAGAGTACCGATGCCCGCCGTTGCGCCGTTCTTTGCGCCGGCGCATTCGCGCGCAGCGTTGAAATATTCCGCTCACCCATCCGGACTGCCCCTGCATTCGACTCGAGCGCCATAGTGCGTGTGATCCAGGACCGCCAACAACCCAACCCGTCACTCCATGGCGCAGCAATCCTCGAGTCAAGCCTATCCAATGCAATCCGCATCGTCAATGAGCTTTTTCCGGTTATGACGTGCTCAAATTTTTCGTTGCTCGACTGCAACACGGATTTGTCGGGTTATGGAGACGTTATCCTGTCGTCATTCGGCGACGCCGATTTGAAATGCCTTTGTGTTTCATTGCTTTGCCGGGGCCGCCGGCGTCAGAGCTCGCTTGAAGACATCGAACGTATCGTCGACTTTCTCCATGCGGCGGCGAAGGTCGTCGACGACGGCCTTGAGGTCGATTTCGCTCTCCACCACCCGCGGCGTGATGAACATCACGAGCTCGGTGCGGTTGTTCTTCAGTTCCTGGGAACCGAAGAGCCCGCCGATGATGGGTATGCGCGACAGGAGCGGCAGCCCCGACGACGTGTTGCCCTTCGACTCGCCGATGAGCCCGCCCATCACCATCGTCTGCCCCGACTGCACGTTCACCATCGTCTGCACCGACCGGGTGTTGATCGGCGGCGCGTCGCAGGGGTTCACCGTCGTCCCCGGATCGCTCACCTCGGCCTGCACGTCGAGCGTGACGAGGCCGCCCTTGTTGATGTGCGGCGTCACCTGCAGCAGCACGCCGGTGTCGATGTATTGCGACGTCGTGGTCACCACGTTCGTGGTGCTGCCCACGATGCTCTGCTGGCAGATCGGGATCTTGTCGCCCGCCTTGATCGTCGCCTTCTGGTTGTCGAGCGCGGCGAGATGCGGGTTGGCGACGACCTTGGTGTCGCCGTATTTGTCGAGCAGGTGCAGCGCCGCCTGCACGCCGCCCGGGAAATTCGCGTTGTTGATGATGTAGTAGAAGCCCTGGGCGAGTGCGAGACCCGGATTCACCGCTGCGGTGGCCGCGCCGGCGACCGCCGCTGCCAGCGGGACGGCGGGATTGAACGGGTCGGACCGGGTCAGATTGCCGCCCGAGCCGCGTCCCGACGGTGCTCCGCCCTTGAACAGCCACTCGACGCCGAACTGGAGGTCGTCGGTCAGCGAGACCGATGCGATGGTGACCTCGATCGCCACCTGCCGCGGCGGGACGTCGAGCTTCTTCAGCGCCGCCTCGATGACGCGGTATTCCTGCGCCGTGGCGACGAACAGCAGCGTGTTGTTGTCCTTGTCGGCGACGACCTGGATGTTGCGGACGACGCCGAGGCCCTCGGCGCCGGGCGCGCCCGGCCGCGCTCCGGCACCCGTGCCGCCTGCCCCTCCCGCCGTGCCGGGCTGGTTCTGCGGCTGGGCCGGCTGCGTGTTGACGGTGATCGTCGGCTGCATGATGGTCGGCTGCGGCTGGAACGTCGGCGCGTTCACGATCGTCCCGGCGGGCGTGCCCGGAGCGAGCGTCGGCGGGGGAGTCGCCGCGGCGGGCGCCGCGCGTCCGGTGAACGCCTGCGTGAGGAGCGGGCCCAGCTTCTCCGCGCGCTGGTTCTGGAGGTTGTAGACGAAAAAGCTCGGGCCGTCGCCGGTGCCCGCCTGGTCGAGGCGCGCGATCCATTTCTTGGCCTCTTCGAGATAGGCGGGCTGCGGCGTGATGATGAGCAGCGCGTTGATGCGCTCGATCGGGATGATGCGCAGGATCCCGGAAAGCGGGCTCGTCGCACGGTCGCCGACCGCCTTCTCGAGCTCCTGGCTGACCGCCTTGACGTCGGCGTACTGCAGCGTGAACACGCCCACCGACATGCCGGCCATCCAGTCGATGTCGAACATGTCGATGGTGTCGAGGAGGTGCCTCAGCTCCTGCTCGGTGCCGGACAGCACGAGCATGTTGCGCAGCTCGTCGGGGCGCACCGCGCTCGCGTCCTTCGCGAACGGCTCCAGGATGCGCACCATTTCGCGCACGCCGACGTAGCGGAGCGGCACGATCTGCACGGAGAAGCCCGGCGACAGCGCGCGCTGCGAATTGCCGAGCTGCGGCGTGACGTTGCCGCGCACGAGGTTCGCCTGCGGCAGGATCCGGTACATGCCGGCGTCCTTCACCATTCCCGCGCCGTTCATCCGCAGCAGCATCTCGAGCGTCGCCGGCAGCGCCTCCCGCGCGATGCCGGTGGTCGTGCGCAGCGTCACCGTTCCGCCGACCGAAGCGTCGATGGTGTACGCCTCGCCCAGCGTGTCGCCGAGGATGCTCCGGACGACCTCGCGCAGGTCCGCGCCTTCGAAGTTCAGCACGACCCGGTTGCCGGTCGCCTGCACGGCCGGGCCCGGCGGGAGCGCCCCGCCTTGCTGCTGGCCCTTCACGAGCACGCCCGTGCCCTTGAACATGCGCGCCTTGTCTTCCGCCGTCGGCAACCCCGGCTGCAGCGCGCGCTCGGCGGCGTCCGCGAGCGCCGGCGAGCTGACGTTCACCGTGGGCCGCAAGGGGGACGTGCGCTGCATGGCTCACTCCGGTGCCCGCGGAATCGTCCGTGGGCGTGGCACACGCACCCGCGAGCACCGCAACCGCCAATGCGGCGGCCGTCGAAGGAAGGACTCGTGTTCTCATTATGTTTTCCATTGCGTGAAACAGCGGACTCTGCGGACGCTCGTGGCGGCATTGTGTGGCGAGGCGGTCACTTGGTCACCCCCCGGTTCCGATACTGCTGGTCCATCTGCCCCCAGCGCGGATCGGCCGCCGCGGCGCCCGCTGCCGGGGCCGTCGGCGTCGCCGCGGCGGGGCCGCGCGCGGGTGCCGGCGGCGTTGCGGCGGGCGGCGTCGCCTGCTGCTGCACGGCCGACTGCGCCGCGCGCGCCGCGCGCCGCCGTTCGGCCAGCGACGAGCCTTCGGCGTTGCCGGGAGCCGGGGCAGCGGCGTCCGCGGCGACCGCCTGCATTGCCGTAGTTGGGGGAACCGCGGCCGGCGTGGCGGCTTGCGCGGTCGGCCGCGGGTTGGTGGCGACCCGCAGAACGAGCTCCTCCGATTCGTCGCCGAGCGCGAGCCGGACCCGGTCGGGCTTGACGTCGGCGACGAGCAGCCCGTTGATGGTCTCGCCCTGTATCACGCGCCGCGACTTGCCGCCGGTGGTTTCGCGCAGGAAGGCCGTGTTCTTGTCTCCGATGACCATCGTCCCGGTGAGCGCGAACTGCCCGCGCTGCATCCGTTGCTTCGCGGCGTCGGCCGCGAGGACCGGGGCGGGCCGGCGAGTCGGATTGAAAAGCGTCCGCTGCACCGTCTCCTGCCGCGCCGCGGTTCCCCCGGCGATCGCGTACTCCGGAAGCAGCGACGTGACGACGGGCCGCGGAGGAACCGGCTCCTCGGCCGGCGGCACCCTGCGGAACGCGCGGCCGAAATCGGTTTCCCAGGCCACGAGGGCGAGCGCGACCAGCAGCGGAACGACCCACCACAGGGCGGCACGGGCGCGAATCGCGATGTCGTTCATCTCGGGCATTCCCTGCGCTACTTCTTCGCCGGCTCGCTGAAATCGAAGGCGACGACGTCCATCTGCACGTTGATCTCGGGCTCCTGCCCGGGACCGGGGCGGAATCCGCGGAACGCATTCAGCGGCCGCAGCGTCAGATTCTCGATGACGAGATAGGGCTGCTGCGTCTCCAGCGCGTAGAGAATCTTCTGCAGGTTGGGCGTCGTCGCGAAGAACTGGACGTTGAGGCCGATCTGCCGGTAGCGGCCGTCGTCCCTCGGCGCCTGGTTCTGGCTGATCGTGATGCGGCCGCCGTTGCCCTCGACCGCGGCCCGCACGAATTCCTGCAGCTCGGCGCCTGCGAGGTTCGCCGCGGTGTTCTTGAGGAAGAAGCGGCGGGAGTCCTTCGCCTGCATGACGTCGAGCGCCTTGCGATACTCGGGCGCCTGCGCGGCCACGCGGCGGTAAGTCTCGAGGCGATCCGTCATCGACGCGATGGCGTTGTTGTAGTGCGCGTGCAGCAGCACGAACGGCAGCAGCAGCAGCGAAAGCACGACCACGACGCCGACCGCCAGCAAGGCGATCGCCAGGGTGCGCTGCTGCGCGGCGGGAAGCTTGGCGATGACCGCGTTCATCGCTGACGACTCCCGCGGATACGCGATGGCTGTGCGGGGACTGCGGGGTGGCGGGGCGACCGCCGGGGCAGCGACCGCCGGCGGCAGGGCCGGCGGAGCCGCCGCGGCGCCGGCGCATCCGAGGACTCGGGCACCGGCGCTTCCTTGGCATCCGCCGCGGCTGGCGGCGCCGCCGCCTGGGGCGCCGGCGAGGTGATCGGCGCAGGCAGCGTGCCGCCGGCGGGCGCGACCGCACCGGGCGCGGCGGCGGGAGGAGCGGGAGGAGCCGGAGGCGCGGCCGGCGCACTGGCCGGTGCGGACGTTGCCGCCGCCGGGGCGCCGGGCACAATCACGGGCGCGGAGGCGGCCTCCGGAGCGGGCGCCGGGGTCGCAGGCGCCGCCGCGTCGGTCGGGGTGCTCGCGAGCAGCAGCGGTTCCGGGCGCGGCGTCGGAGAGAGCTGCGCGCCGAGGTCGAAGATTTCGCCGGGTCCGGGCTGGATCTTGGTCGTCGGGGATCGCGGCGCGGCCTCCACGAACACCTTCGATTCCTCGAGCAGCGAGACGAGCCGACCGGCATTGGCGCTCTCGCCGCGCAGCAGCAGCTCGCGCCGCGGCTCCTTGCCCTTCGTCGTCTTGACCTCGAGCTGAGTGATCCAGGTGTCGTCCGGCAGAAGCTTCGTCACGTCCTCCAGCACCTGCACCTGGCTCGGGAATCCGTACTTCCTGCCGAGCACGTAGTTGTAGTTCTCCGTCATCGTCTCGAGTTGCTGGCGAAGCGCGCTCGCGGCGTCGGCCTGCACGCGCATCTGATCCGTGACCTGAATCAGCGCGATGACGTAACCGCGCTTTTGCCAGATGGGCAGCACGATCGCCACCGCCACGACGACCGCGAGCGCGGCCAGCGGCGCCCAGAGGCGCCAGCGGCGCCACCACGGAAGCGCGGGGCGTTCGGCGGGAGGCAGCAGATTGAGGCGCGAGCCGCCGGCGAGCGCGGGCCCCGCGCCGCCCACGGCGTCCGGCGTCACGGCCACGACCATCGCTCCCCAGCTCTCGGCGCGCCGCCGCGCGTCGGCTACCGTGCCGCGAAGGGCCGCGGCCCAGTCGACGCGGATCTCGCCCTTCCGCGCGTCGCGCCCGACGATCGCGGTGTCGAAATAGAGCTCGTCCGGCTTGAACGGCGTGTGGCGATCGAGGTCGTAGGCAAGGGTCTGGGTCAGGTCCTGCTCGACCGCGGCCGGAAGCCGGATCTCCTTGCGCAGCACCTGTCCCGCCGGCAGCGAAACGACGACCTTCGCGACCGCGGGGCCCGCGCCGTGCACGACCTTGGGCAGGGCGCCGATCACCGCGCGTCCCGCCGTCTGGACAGCGGCCGGATCGCCCGCGAGCGGAATGGGCGCCGACGCCTCGTAGGCCAGCGTGCCGTTGCCGTTGCGCGGCATCCACAGCACGGCGGCGTCCTGCGCAAACGCAAGGACGGGCCGCATCGTCCTCCGCCTGAACGCAGCGCGCGGCGCCGCCGGAATCAGCGGGACGAGCTGGCCTGTCCACCAGCCCCAGAACGCGGGCAGGCCCATGCGGTGCGCGGCATCGCGCAACCGTTGCCGGAAGTCAGCGGAAAGTTTGGCCATTGCTTTTCTCTGTCGCCGTGCGGGCTTCGGCGTCCGAAGCCGGCGGCGGGGGCGTGCGCGCGCCTTCCTGCCAAAGGAGGGCGATCACGGGCCGCCGGGGATCCGCCGACGGGCGCAGTACCGCGTCGCGGACGAAGGTTACACCATCGGGCATCGTCGCTTCTGCGCGGATGCGCCAGACCTGCACCGCGCCGGTAGCAAGACCCTGCGCCTGCGGCAGCCCGGGCACCGGAAGCTTGGCCGCGAGCGCCTCCTTGCGCTGGGCGATGAAGGCGTCGACGACTTCGGGCGTCATGTTCGGAATGGCGAGAAGCACGTCGCGCGTGGCGGTCGCGGGATTGACGCCCGGTTGCCGCGAGTAGATCGTGAGGCTGTCCGCAAGGCGGGCGACGAGCCCCGGCGTGACGCCAAGCACGCGCGCGAGTTCGCCCACGGAATCGAACGGCGCGTTCGCCGGCTTGTACGATCGACCGGCCGCGCGATAGTCGGCCTCCTCCGCTCCGTTGGGCCGCTTCAGGTCGTCGGCGTCGCGCCAGTCGAGGATCGCGTCGAGGACGTTCCCGGCGGCCATCGGATCGAGTCCGCCGACGTTCTGCAGCAGGCCCTTCAGCAGCGGGTCGCTCGCCGTGTTGAGGTCGATGCGCGCGGACTCGTCGACCGCCCAGGTCGTGAGCTTGATCCCGTCCTCGGTCCACGTCTGCGGCGTGCCGTCGGCATTCCAGACGTCCGCCAGGTTCCGCGGACGCGAGAGCTCGAACGCCGTGCGCTCGACGGCGCCGTCGGCGGCAGCGCGCGCCTGCGCCAGCGAAATGGCGTTGCGCGCGGCGATCGCCTCGCCGTGCATGCTGAACGCGAAGCCGCTCGCGATGACCGTCAGCAGAACGGTGAGCCACAGGACCGCGATGAGGGCGATGCCGCGCTCGGAAGCGGGAGCGCGGCGGCAGCGGTCCGATGGACGCGACGACGCGGCCCGTCGCGCGGCGCTCCGGGAAACCGGGCCGTGCAGCGACAGACGCGGTTTGCGCGCGGGTCGCATCAGGTGGTCCCCACGCAGCGGTTGCGCACCGGGTCGTAGGCCGCGCACGCGGACTCCGGCGCGCGCCGCGGCTCGACGACGAGCGTCGGCCACGGCATCCCCTTCAACGGCTTCACGTCGATGCGCATCAGCAGCGGCAGCCGCTGCCGGTCGTCCCAGCGATCGCGCCACGTCGGCGCATCGG
The DNA here is from genome assembly GCA_963726765.1 of uncultured beta proteobacterium. Lineage (GTDB taxonomy): Bacteria > Pseudomonadota > Gammaproteobacteria > Burkholderiales > Casimicrobiaceae > CAIWHR01. The sequence continues at coordinate 31,207 of CAVSDH010000010.1, forward strand.
CGTCGGCCGCGTTCGCGTCACGTCCGTAATAGGAAACGTGCAGCTCGCCGATGCCGTCGGCGAGCACCGAACGCTCGGCGCCGGCGAACTCGGGATTCTGCGTCGCCGTGGGATCCGGAATCGTCCGCTCCAGGACGAGCTGCGACTTGTCGCCGTCGCGCGCGACGGCGAGCCGGAAGAAGTAGGCGCCGCCTTCCTGCACGCGCGGCGGCAGCGCGGCCGCGTATCGAACTTCGTCGCGCTCGCCCGCGAACATCAGCGGAAGCTCCGCCGCCTTCTTCACCCGCAGCGGCAGCTCGGCCTCGATCTGCTCGCGCAGGAACGCCTGGGTGAGGCGCATCGACGAAACGTCGGCTGCCTTCGCCTCGCCGCCTTCCCAGCTGCGCGACGCGAGCGACAGCGAACCGAACATCAGGGAAGCGATCAGCGCAAGCAGCACGAGCGCGATGACGAGCTCGATCAGCGTGAAGCCCGCGGCGGCGCGAGGGCGGCTCATCGGGTGTCCCTCGCGCCGAGTCCGCGTCGTGGCGAGCGTGATGGTCCGCTTGCCGTCGGACTGCGCGGGAAAGGTGACCTCCGCGGTGACGCGGAAGAGCCGGACGTTCATGGACTCGGACGCGCGTTCGGTGTCCGCACTGGCGCCGGGCGCTGCGTAGGCCGCGACGCGCGTCGACCATTCGATGCGGCCGTCGTCCGCCGTGCCCTGCTGCGTCGCCTCGCGCAGCGGCTGCGTCGACGCGGCCTCGGTCAGCGCGCTCTCGGCCACGAGCACGGCGCGGCTGTAGTCGTCCGCCGCCGACGCGTTCTTCAGCGAGTCGGAGAACAGTCGAAACAGCGCGGTGCCGACGAGCGCCAGGATCACGAACGCGACCAGCACCTCGAGCAGGGAGAAGCCGCGGACGCGCGCGAACGAATGCAATCGGGTATCGCGCGTCGGCATCGGGCGATCAATCGAGAATGGTGACGCGGCCGGTAAGCCAATCGACGTCCACTTCGTACTTCCGCTCGCCGGCGGCGAGCGTGACGCGGCCGCCGTTCGAGCCGCCGTCGGGGTAGAAGCGGATCGCGCCGGTGGTCTCGGTGATGAGGTCGCTCTGCGCGGTGAAGAGCTTCATCTGCAATTCGCGCGGCAGCGCGTGCACGTGCGAATCGCGCTCGATCTGGAACGTGCGATGCTCGAGGTCGAGCAGCACTCGCGTGTCGGTGCGCGTCGCCACCGCGTCGTCGCGCGCCATGCGCAGCCCCGCCGCCACCTTGCGCGCGGCCGTCTTGAGATCCGTGGTCGACACTCCGGGACCGAGGATCGGCAATGCGATCGCGGCGATGACCGCCATCAGCGTCAGCACGACGAGCAGCTCGATCAGCGTCATCCCGGCGGCGCGACGCGGCAGCGCGGATCGTGAATGTCGAACGGCGGAGGTCATCGGATCGGGGGCGTGACAGCGCTATTGCTGCGAGCTGGAAATGTCCTTGTTCGGGCCTTCGCCGCCCTCCTTGCCGTCGGCGCCGAGCGAAATGATCTCGTAGGGCGCGTTCGCCGCGGGCGACGTGTACTTGTATTCGGTGCCCCACGGGTCCTTGGGCACGGTCTGCTTCTTCCAGTACGGCCCGTTCCAGCCGGACACTCCGGCCGGCGCGCTGACGAGCGCCTGCAGGCCCTCCTGCGTCGTCGGGTAACGGCCGAGCTCGAGCTTGTAGAGATCGAGCGTCTGGCTTATCTGGCCGATCTCGATCTTCGCGGCGTCGGCCTTCGCCTTCTCGCCGCGTCCGAGGTAATTGCCGGCGACCACGCTCATGATCACCGCAAGCAGCACGAGCACCACCAGGATTTCGATCAGCGTCATGCCGCGAGACGTGCCGCGCTTCAACCGCATCGGGATCATTGCCGTTCCTCTCGTCGAATTCGCTGCGTTCCGGAGTGCGCCGCCCCGCCGCGGAAGGTTAGACACGGTTCACTGGACAAGTTCGCTCATGCCCATGACGCCGATCAGGATCGAGAACACGATCCCGCCGATCATCGCGGCGAGCGAAAGGATCAGCGCGGGCTCCAGGACGGCGAGGAAGCGCTTGATCGCCATCGCGACTTCGCGGTCGTAGATCTCGGCGACCCGGTTCAGCATTTCCTCCAGGCGACCGGACTCTTCGCCCACCAGGACCATCTGCACCGCGAGCTTGGGATAGAGGCCCGTCTCGTCGAGCGGACGGGCAAATCCCTTGCCCTCGCGCAGACGGGCAATCACGCCGTCGAGCGCGTTGGCGAGCACGGTGTTGCCGAGCGTGTCCTTCACGATCGCGAGCCCGGAGAGCAGCGTGACGCCGTTGCCGAGCAGCGTCGCCAGCGTCCGCGCGAACCGCGCCGTTTCGACCTTGGTGACGACGTCGCCGACCAGAGGCCAGCGCAGCATCCGCGCGTCCCAGCGCGTGCGCACGACCGGATCGCGAAGCCGTCGCCGCATCCACAGAAACCACAGCACCGCCAGCGCGGCGATGGCCCACCACCATTGCTTGATGCCGGTGCCGAGAAAGATCACGACCTGCGTCGGCAGGGGAAGCGCGCGGCCCGCCTGCGCGAACGTCTGCTCGAACTGGGGCACGACATAGGCGAGGATCAGCATCAGCGACAACACCGCGACGCTGACGAGGATCGTCGGGTAGATGAGCGCGGAGATGACGCTTTCGCGCAGTTCCTTGTTGCGCTCCATCGTGTCGGCGAGCCGCGTCAGCACGGTGCCGAGCGCGCCGCCCGCCTCGCCGGCGCGGATGATGTTGACGTAGAAGCGCGAGAACACGTCGCGGCGCGCGTCGATCGCCTGCGACAGCGACTTGCCGCCGCGAACGTCGTCGCGGATGCCCTGGAGCAGCGCCGCGACCGGCGCGGTGTCGGCGAGGCCGATCAGGACCTCGAGCGCGCGATCGAGAGGCAATCCGGCGCGCAGCAGCGTCGCGAGCTCGCGGGTGAGCGCGAGCATGTCGTCGCGGCTGACCGTCTTCGACCTGAACCAGCGGCGGCGCGTCCCGCGCGCGGAAGCGCCGTCGTTCGCGCCGCCCGGCGACCCGGCGATCGCGGAGCCCGCCGCGCGCGCCACCTGCATCGGCAGCAGCCCCTGGTCGCGCAGGCGCTCGACGATCTCCGACTCGTTCGCGGCCTCGAGCTCGCCGACCGCGACCGCGCCCGACGTGTTGACGGCCTTGTAGCGGAAAACGGCCATCGCTAGGACTCGCGCGTGACGCGGAGCACTTCCTCGAACGTCGTGATCCCGCGCACGGCCTTGCGCAGCCCGTCCTCGTACATCGTCACCATTCCCTCGCGAATGGCCTCGCCGCGCAGATCGGAGGAGATCGCGTGCTTCATCACCATGCTGCGCAGCGGGTCGGTCATCGGCAGCATCTCGAGGATCGAGATGCGTCCGGAATAGCCCGTTTGCGCGCATTGCGGGCACCCCTTCGGGTGATACAGCGTGATGTCGCGGGTGTGCGCGAAGCGCGTGAGACCGAACTCCTCGACCACCTCCGGAAGCGCGGTGTAGGGCTCCTTGCAGTTGTCGCACAGCGTGCGCACGAGCCGCTGCGCGAGTATCCCGATCACGGTGGACGTGAGCAGGTAGTCCTCCACTCCCATGTCGAGCAGCCGGTTGACGGTGGATGCGGCATCGTTGGTGTGGATCGTCGAGAGCACGAGGTGGCCGGTCAGCGCCGACTGCACCGCGATCTCGGCGGTCTCGAGATCCCGGATCTCGCCGATCATGATGACGTCGGGGTCCTGGCGGACGATCGAGCGCAGCGCATTGGCGAACGTGAGGTCGATCTGCGGCTTCACCTGGATCTGGTTGATTCCCGGCATCTGGTACTCGACGGGGTCCTCGACCGTCAGGATCTTGACGTCGGGCTGGTTCAGCTTCTCGAGCGCCGTGTAGAGCGTGGTCGTCTTGCCCGAGCCCGTCGGCCCGGTGACGAGCAGGATGCCGTGAGGCTCGAGCAGCACGTCGAGGAACACCTTCAGCGTGTCGTCCTCGAAGCCGAGGCGCTTGAAATCGAGGGGTACGCCCCCCTTGTCGAGGATCCGCATCACCACCGACTCGCCGTGCATCGTCGGCACCGTGGAGACGCGCAGGTCGATCTCCTTGCCCTGGACGCGCAGCCGGATGCGGCCGTCCTGCGGCAGGCGCCGCTCGGCGATGTCGAGGTTCGCCATGATCTTGACGCGCGAGATCACCGCGGCGGAAAAGCGGCGCGGCGGCGATTCGACTTCGTGCAGCACGCCGTCGATACGGTAGCGGACGACGAGCCGGTTCTCGAACGGTTCGATGTGCACGTCCGAGGCCCGTGCGTCGAGCGCGTTGGTGATGATGAGCGAGACGAGCCGGATCACCGGCGCTTCCGCGGCCAGGTCCTTCAGCTGCTGGACGTCGGCGTCGAACGAGAGATCGTCGCCGCGCTGCTCGACGTCGCCGATGATCTGGCCCACCGCCGTGCGGCCGGCTCCGTAGAGACGCTCCAGCGCGGCGTCGAGCTCGCTGGGAACCGCGACCAGTGCCTTGACCTCTCGTGCCCGTGACCATCCGGAATGCGCCGATCGTGTAGGCGTCGGTCGGATCGGCCATCGCGAGCGCCAGCTCGTTCTCGTCTTCCCGTACCGGCAACGCGCGGGCCTCGCGCAGGAACCGCGCCGAGATGCGCTCCTCGAGTATCGGAAATTCCGGGTAGCCGGCGGCATCGACGAGCGGCAGGCCGAGCTGCGCGGCGAGCGCCTCGGTGACGTCGCGCTGCGCGCACACGCCGAGCGTCACCAGCAGCGAGCCGAGCCTTTCGCCGCTTTCCTGCTGCACGCGCAATGCGCGATCGAGTCCCGCGGCGTCCAGCTTGCCGCGCTCGATCAGGATCTCGCCAAGGCGCAATCTTCCAGGTGCGGTCACGCTCGTCGCCAAATGAAAATGGAGCGGTCGATCATACCATAGCGATCGTCGCGAATTCGCAAATTCACGGGACGAATCAAGGCGTTGCAGACGGTTCTTGCCGAATTATGTCGTCATCGCCCGACGCCCGCGCAGCAAAGTGTCGTCCGTACCCGACGACGACTCTCCCGTGCGACATCCCGCGACTGCCGTGCCCGATCGACGTCGAGCTCGCGGATACTGAACGCTTTGCGCGCGTCGGGGTTGACCGATCCGCAGCGTCAATGCTCCTCGGGGTCGTCCGCGGCTCCGACCCTTTTTCGAGTTATCCGGGCGCCGGTTGCGGAACGCCGGAACCCCCGCCGCAACAGCAGGAACGACACGGGCACCGTGAAGGCGAGCGCAACCAGCATGCCGAAGATCGTCGGGACCGCGAGCCGGTCGACGGCGACATAGAGAACGAGCAGCGAGGCAAGATACATCGCGCCGTACGTCGCGAGGTAACTTGCCGCCGATCGCACGCCCGGCTGCGCGCCGAACACGAGGCGGGCCTGCGCCAGGTACCCGCCCGCGAGGCCGGCGAGGTAGGCGATCGTGTACGCCACGCGGTAGTCGAAGACAAGCAGCAGGATCAGGTATACCGCGTAGCTCGCAGCGGTGTTGGCGACGCCGACAATCACGAAGCGTGCGAATTGCATCGGACCGCGCGCGATGCGTCGCCGCTTACCGCCGGACGAGCTTCCGGAACGCCTCGTAGTCGCGGATGTAATCGCCCGGGTCGTACGCGTGCGACGCGAAGACGAGCAACGCGGCATCGGGGCTGTAGTCGTACTGGACGCCCCAGGTCATCGGCGGGAGATAGACGCCGATCGCCGGACGGTCGAGCAGGAATTCCTGGCGACGGCCCCCGTCGTCGGCGATCACCCGGCAGCTCCCGCAGATGCAGACGAGGAATTGGTGGCACTTCCGGTGCGCATGCTGGCCGCGCACTTCGCGTCCCGGCACTCCGTGAACGAGGAAGAATCGCTTCACCTTGAAGGGCAAAAGCGATTCGATCTCGCCCGCGACGAGCTTTCCGCGCAGATCCTCCACCGCGGCGAGTTGTTCCACGAAGACACCGCGCACCCGGCTTTTTCCCGCTTGCGCGGCCTCGGTACGCGGCGCGGGCTCCGATGCGGGCGGTCCGGCATCGCAGTAGCTCACGATCCGGGCGGGGTTGCCGGCGACGACCGCATAGGGCGGCACCGAGGCGATCACGACCGCGCCGGCACCGACCATCGCGCCGCGGCCGATCGTGATTCCGGGGAGGATGGTGGCGTTGGCTCCGATCGACGCGCCTTCCTTCACGACGGTCGCGAGGAATCGCTTCGGCGGCCGCTTGCTGCGCGGGAAGCGATCGTTGGAGAACGTCGCGTTGGGGCCGATGAACACGTCGTCCTCGATGCGCACGCCGTCCCAGAGCTGGACGCCGCACTTCACGGTCACGCGGTCGCCGAGCACGACGTCGTTCTCGATGAAGGTGTGGTCGCAGACGTTGCAGTCGGCTCCGATGCGCGCCCCCGGCAGCACGTGCGCGAACGCCCAGATGCGCGTGCGCGGCCCGATCTTCTTCGTCTCGCAGATCGCCTGCGGATGGATAAAGACGCTCACGTGCCCCCGCCTTCCCCGAAGGAGTGCCGCCGCTGCACGATGGCGAGCGGGCGGCCCTTGGTGTTCTCGAACGCGCGCCATGCGTAGGCGCCGACGACCGAAAGCCCGAGCGCATTGAGCGCGCCGAACCCGGAAATCAGCAGCACCGTCGGCGCATACCCGGGCTCGACGATGAGGCCGGTGAGGCGCGCGACGAGGACGACGGTGCCGTAGACGACGCTCACGGCGAGGGCAAGCATGCCGATGCCGAACAGGACGCGGATCGGCAGGTCGGAGAAGGCAAGGCTGCTGTCCAGCATGTAGGCGAGCTTCTTGCGCAGCGTCCACGCGCTGCTGCCGTGCCGCCGCGCCCGGCGCCGGTAAGGAACCTCCGTGCGCCGCATGCCGATCCAAAGCAATTGGCCGATGAGACTCGAGTGCGCTTCCGTGAGTGCAACGAGTTCCTCCCGCGCGCGCGCGTTGCAACCGAAAACGTCGACGCCGCCGCGCGGCATGTCGGGCTGCACCAGCCGGCGATACGCCGCCCAGAACATCGACGACGCGAGCCTCGACCGCAGCGGATCGTCGCGCGCGGCGCGCACGCCGCAGACCACGTCGCAGGTGTCCGCCTCGAGCCGGCGGAAGAACTCGACGGCGAGCTCCGGCGGCTCCTGCAGGTCCGCCGCCATCACGGCAAAGTAAGGACCCGCCGCTTCGACGAGGCCGGCGCGAATCGCGGCGAACGCGCCGAAATTGCGCGACATCTCGAGCACTTTCGCGTCGAACCCCGCTCGCGGCAGCGCTTCGAGGAGCAACGCGAGCGATCCGTCGGGACTCCCGTCGACGACGAAGACGACTTCCAGCGCGTTTCCGAGCACGCCGTTCATGTCCGTCAGCGTCGCCAGGAGATCGGGAAGCGTCCCCTCGTTGCGATAGACCGGAATTACGAGCGAGTAGCGGGTTGCCATCGGTTGCACGCCGCGGTGACTGCGTCGATCTCGGCGTCGGAAAGCTCAGGGTAGCACGGCAGGCTCAGGACCTCGGCGCAGGCCCGCTCCGTCTGCGGAAGCGACGGCTTGCCCGCGACGTTATCCGGCGGCTGCAGGTGGTCCGGCACCGGATAGTGAACGTCGGTCGCCACGCCCGCCGCGGCGAGGTGCGCGCGCAGCGAGTCCCGCTGCCGCGAGCGCACGACGTAGAGATGCACGACGTCCGTCCCGTCGTCCGCGACCGACGGAACCGCAATGGCCGGGTGGGCGAGCGCGGCCGAATAGCGCGCGGCGATCTCGCGTCGCCGCAGATTCCACGCATCGAGCCGGGGCAGCTTCACCCGCAGCACCGCCGCCTGCAGCTCGTCCATCCGCGAGTTCATTCCCCCTTCCATCGTGCGATGGTACTTCGTTCCCCAGCCGTAGGTGCGCAGCGCGCGCAGCGTCGACGCAAGCTCGCGGTCGTCGGTGATCACCGCGCCGGCGTCTCCCAGCGCCCCGAGATTCTTCGTCGGATAAAAGCTGTAGCAGCCCAGCGCGCCGCGGGTTCCGGCCTTGGCGCCGCCGCGCTGCGCCCCGTGCGCCTGCGCACAGTCCTCGATCAGCGCAATGCCGCGCTTTCGCGCGAGCGCGGCAAGCGCAGCGGTGTCGGCGAGGCGTCCGTAAAGATGCGTCACGATCACTGCGCGCGTCCGCGGCCCCAGACGGGCGCCGAGCGCCGCGGAGTCCATCAGCAGCGTCGACGCGTCGACGTCGACATACGCCGGCGTCGCTCCGACCGCGAGGATCGCGGTCGTCGCGTACATTCCCGCATTGGCCGTCGTGGCGACTTCATCACCGGCGCGGACCGCGAGCGCCCTCAGCGAGAGTTCCAGCGCATCCGTGCCGTTGCCGACGGCAACGCAATGTGCGGACCCGCAGTACGCGGCGAATTCGCGTTCGAATGCGTCGACCTCGGGGCCGAGGATGTACCAGCCGCGGTCCTGGACGCGCGCGATGGCGGCGTCGAGTTCGGCGCGCAGCGGCGCATGGTGGCGCGACAGATCGTTGAGCGCGATCATTCGCCGCATCCGCCCTTGTCGAGAGCGCGCGCCCACGCCGCGTCCCAGTCGCGGAAACCCGCGTCGAACACGAGCGGCAATTCGATCAGCGCGTGCGTACGCGGGCTCCAGCACAGGTAGCGATCGGGTCGTGCGTGCGGGACGGCCGTGCCGGGCGTGGCCGTATCCGAGGCAACATTCATCAGCGGTTCGCTCATCAGCCGGCCGATGATATTGCGCTCCAGCAGCTCGGGCCAGTGCGGGAGATCGCCCGGGAGCTGGACGATGAGCTGCTGCGACAGCGACCGGGCCTGCACCGGGGGCAGCATGAGTCCGCCCTGCGCATTTCTTGCAAATGGAATCGAGCCCAGGTGATCGGGAACGATGACGAACGCGTACGAACCGGCCGGCGTCGCGTCGGCCGTCTCGCGCAACGCGGCGATCAAAGCGCGCACCTCCGCGCCGGCCTCCACCCGGCGCAGGACCGCGGCGCGGGTCAACATCAACCCGCTGCCGAGCAGCACGATCGCCACGGTCCAGGACGCGAGGCGAAGGCGGCGGGCGGCCGAGCGCAGCGGCAGCGCAACCATCAGCGCCGCGATCGCCGCGATCGCGTACAGAACGCGTCCGCCCTCGCCGGTGCCGGACCAGCTCCAGTGGGAGAACAGCAGTGCAAGCGCCGCAAGTGTCGCGAGCAGGATGGCCACCAGCACGCGCCGCACATGTCGGTCGACCGATGCCGCGGACACCGCGCCGATGGCGAGCAGCAGCGCCGCCACGGCATATACCCGGCGCGGCCCGGCTTCCGGCAACACGCGGGGCCACCAGTCCCCGCTCGCGGGCAACGCGGCGAGCCACTGTCCGGACAGAAGCGCGTGACCCGGCGAAGTGCCCGGATAGAAGCGGAACGGATCGCCGAAGATCCACATTCGCAGCACGAAGTAGGCGGCAGCAATCAGGAGCCACGGCAAGGCGGCGGCGATCGCGCGCGCGCCTCCCCGCAGCAGTCCCTCTTCGTCGGGCCGTTTCGCCCACGCGAGCGCGACGATCAGCGCCGGCCCGATCGCCGCCGATTCCTTGCTCATGAACGCCAGCGCCGTCGCCACAAGGCTCGCGACGCCGTACCGGTCACGCCAGCGTCCGCTCGCCATGAACGCGCAAGCCGCGAGCAGTGTCCAGAAAAGTGCCATCCCGTCGAACCGTGCGGCGACCCACGCGACGGCCTCGACCGACGGAGCGAACCACGCGAACGCCAGTCCGGCGACAACTGCCGCGGAACGCGCCCAGCGCGACGACGGTCCCGCAAGCTGCCATGCGAGCAGCGCGACGAGCGCGGCGTTGGCCGCGTGCAGCAGAATGTTGACCAACCTCCACGACGAAGCGTCGGCGCCCGAGACCAGCGTGTTGAGCGCGAACGACGCCATCGTCAACGGCCGGTACTGGTTGGACGGCGGACCGACACCGGACACGAACGTCTTGCCGACGCGCGCCGCGACTTCCCCCACGTCCGCACCGTAAAAGAGGTGCAGCTCGCTGTAGTCGTCCGACAGGAAACCGCCGGAGAGCGTCGGAAGGTAAACCACGAACGCGGCCAGCGCCGGCACGACCAGCGTGAGCGCAAGCCGAGCCAAACGGATCACGGGAATTTGCCTCGTACGCCGTCGACGCGCTGGCCGTGCTTCTGGATCGCTTTCATGGCGGTCTTCGGCTGGCGCTGCTGTCCCGCCCGTCGGACGAGGAGAAGTTCAGTCTTACAGGGATGGACTGCGAGAACGCCACGACAGGAGGCCGCTGTTCTAGCCGCTTCGCCAGGGACCCGTTCGACCCTCATAGTATCGCGGGCCACCCGCCAAGGGGACACCGGTCGAGAGGACGACCGGTCGGCATGTTCGCACGGAGGACGGCCGCCACTCCGTCCTCTCTTCCGGTCGCGATCGATTCGAGCGGAAATGCGCGACCAACGCCTTTTCTCATGGCAGCGGGTAGACATACCCCTTTGCTCCGTCATAGGTCCATTTCTGCTTTCTCAGGCGCATGAGTTCGTCCCGAGAGATGACGAACCGGTGCTCAAGGTCCGCGCCGGCGCCGTAAGGGCGACTCATACGAAACAGGGCGACGCTCCCCGGAACCCGCGATCGCTGAACAAATCCCTCGGTGGCGACCTCCTCGTATCCGAGAGCGCGAACGATTCGGTGTTCGAGCGAGGAGATGGAACAGAAGGTATCGGTACGCGGGGACGAATAGAAACACTTCAAGGGTCGCGCATCCGGCGCCGGAAGCGCATCGACATAAGCGATCGTCCCCATATCGACATAGCCTCGCTCGCGAACCATCCGGTCGCGCCGCTCTGCGTCAATCGTGTAAGCGGAGTCGTTTTGTTGCTCATTCCAAAGCCAATGCAACGGAATGTGTGTCGAGGCGTCGGGGGCGGCTGCGACTGTCGCCGGCACCACGAACAGCATGACGACAGTGAGCCTAAAGCCGGATATCCGCACTTTGGATCAGAAGCGTGTTGTACAGAAACGAGAGTACCAGGTACATCAGAAGGCCGGGAACGAGCAGCGTCCACTGCGCGCGCGTTGGTCGGGTCACGAGCCATTCGGCCACGTGAATGGACAGCATGGCGAAGCCGATGACACCGAACCGGGATTCAGGCGCCACGAACATCACCGAGGCCGCGCAAAGGGCAAAAGTGGCGATGGCGAAAGCGCCATCGGGATCCAGAGCGCCGGAGACGACGACGTTGGTCATGCGTATGACACCGAGAAAGACGACAGCGGACGTCAACACCAGCCAGATCGTCAGCGCATGGGCGCTCGCGAGCGGCCAGTAGGGCATGATCTGGTCATAGTGGAATCCAGCATACGCGTGCCCAAGCATGAGAAACGCTGCACGCGCGGGATGATCGAGGTAGAACTGGAGAGTCTTGTCCTCCTCGGGCTCGGTCACAAATGGCGAATAGAACGTGAGCCCGCGCCAATGCCCTTCGTCTTCGACCGTAGCATATTTCAGAAGTGAGATGCCGAAGGCAACCTGCGTTGAAAACAGGGCGGTGTTGGGGTACGGGTTGAACGAGTCGGCTTTCTCCTTCGCGATATAGATTTGCGGGCCGATCAACAGGCAACCTGTGACGAGCACGATTGCGAAGGACGGCAGCCATCGGCGGGGGTTCCGAAGGTGCGGCCGGAGCAACCACCCCGCATAGGCTGTCGCCGGCAGGAGCCACCACACGAGCGAAGATCGAACGATGTACGCGACCAACGCTATCACCAGTACCAGCGCGGCGCGCGTGGAAGGCGCAAGGTCTTTCGCCGCAGCCCAGACGAACAACAGCGGCAGACACCATACCATCAGCACGCCTTCCTGAAGCGCGAAGGGCACGTAGACCACAAGGAACGGGTTGAGCACCGTCGCGCCGGCCAACCAGAGAAGCGCCGACATTCGTACGCGTCTTGCCAGCCACCCCATCAGGCCGACAGAGACAAGCCAAAACAGAATGGACACGCCGTACGCATATTGCTCCACCGCGCTCCCGTCGTATCCGGTCGACGCCGCCACCTTCTGCACTGCGGCAATGAAAAGGGGGACGAAATACGAGCGATAGCCGTCATGGGGGTTATCGAAAAGCAATCCCGCTTTGGCGATCTCGGCGGCAGCGGTGTAGTAATACGACGTGTCGCATACGTCGCAAGAAAGCGACTGGGGCACGGCGGTGTGAGTTGCCCAGAGCAGAAGCACGAGCTGCACCAATGCCGCCGCCGCGAGTCCGAGGACCCGTGCGTGAGCCGTGAAGCGACAGATCCATCCTCTTTCTCTTGGTGCCATGAATTTCGAGTCGTCTTTCTTGCGCCGTCGCGGTGTGTCTCGTGGTCGGACCGTCGTGGAATCAGAACTTTGGAGATTCAGCGCCACTGGGGGCAAGTCATTACGCGCCGATGCGGAGATAGGGCCTCGTCTGACGCGCCGAAGCGCACTCGGCGAGATTCGCCAGACCGGATGAACGATGCGCAACGTTCGGCAGCGGGGGCGGCAAATTTAATGCCGTAGCGCGGCGAAAGCCTTCTCGGCGTGCGCGATCGTCGCCGCGATGTCCTCCGCCGTGTGCGCCGCCGAAACGAAGCCCGCCTCGAACGCGGACGGAGCGAGGTAGACGCCCGCGTCGAGCATCGCGTGGAAGAACTTGTTGAAGCGCGCCTTGTCCGAAGCCATCACCGCGTCGTAGGAGTCGGGCACGCGATCGGCGAAATAGATCCCGAACATGCCGCCGACCGACTGCGCGGAGAACGGAACTCCCGCCCGTTTCGCCGCGGCTGACAGACCGTCGGTCAATGCCTTCGTCGTGATCGCCAGCCTGTCGTAGAAACCGGGCGCCTCGATCTCCTTCAGCGTCGCGAGCCCGGCGGCAACGGCGACCGGATTGCCGGAAAGCGTTCCCGCCTGGTACACGGGACCGAGCGGCGCGACCTTCTCCATGATCGCGCGCCTGCCGCCGAACGCGCCGACCGGCATGCCGCCGCCGATGACCTTGCCGAGCGTGGTCATGTCCGGCGTCACGCCGAACAATCCCTGAACGCCGCGAGGATGCACGCGGAAGCCGGTCATCACTTCGTCGAAGATCAGGACCGCGCCGTGCCTGTCGCAGACCGTCCGCAATCCCTGCAGGAATCCCGCGTTGGGCATGATCATGTTCATGTTGCCGACGATCGGCTCGACGATGATGCAGGCGATGTCATCGCCGCCCTGAGCGAACGCGGCCTCGACCGCGGGGAGGTCGTTGTACGGCAGCACGACCGTCTCGTTGGCGATCGCCGGCGGCACGCCGGCAGAAGAAGGCTGTCCGAACGTGAGCGCGCCGGAACCGGCCTTCACGAGCAGGCTGTCGCCGTGGCCGTGATAGCAGCCTTCGAACTTGACGATCTTGCTGCGGCCCGTGAAGCCGCGCGCGAGACGCAGCGCCGACATCGTCGCCTCGGTGCCGGAAGACACGAGCCGGACCATCTCGATGGACGGCAGCAGGCGGCACAGCGTCTCGGCCATCTCGATCTCGATCTCGGTCGGTGCGCCGAACGACAGGCCCTTCGGCGCGATGTCGACGACGGCCTTCACGACCGCCGGATGCGCGTGCCCGAGTATCGCCGGCCCCCACGACCCGACGTAGTCGATGTAGCGCCTGCCGTCGGCGTCCCAGACGTAGGCACCCAGTCCGCGCTCGAGGAACCGCGGCGTGCCGCCGACGGAGCGAAAGGCGCGTACAGGCGAGTTGACGCCGGCAGGAATGGTGCGCTGTGCGCGGGCAAAAAGTTCGTCGTTTCGGCTCATGTCTCGTGCACCACCGTCGAAGAGGAAGAAGGAATCGCAGGAAAAGCCGCCGCAATCGCGCGCGCCGCGACTTCGATGTCCGGCGCGTCGAAGACGGCGGTGATGGCGGCAACTGCATGCGCGCCCGCGCGTACCAGCACCTGCGCGTTGGTCGCGGTGATGCCGCCGATCGCGACGACCGGTACGCCGAGCGCGCGCGCCTGTCCGAGCAGGTCGACCTCGGCGCGCCGCGCGCCGGGCTTGACTGCGGAAGGGAAGAAGCTTCCGAACGCAACGTAATCCGCTCCGGCGGCCACGGCCGAACGTGCGCACGCGAGGTCGTTGTAGCAGGAGACTCCGACGAGGCGATTCGGGCCGACGATTTCGCGCGCGTCGGCGATGCCGGCGTCGTCCTCGCCGACGTGGACGCCGTCGGCGCCCGCCTCCACGGCCAGCGCCGCGTCGTCGTTGACGATGAACAGTCCGCCGCGGATCGCCTGCACGCGAGCGAGTGCCTGCGCCTGCGCGCGCCTCAGCGCGGTGTCTGCCGCCTTGTTCCGGTACTGGATCGCGGCGGCACCGCCGGCGAGGGCAGCCGCCACGCGCGCCGCAAGGTCCCCGGTGTCCTCGAGGTCAGGCGTAATCGCGTAGAGGCCCGCGAGGCGAAGCGCGCGCGCGCGTCGACGCAGCGACACGTCGTCAGTGCGTGCTGCCGGCATCGGCGGCGCGCGGCATTTCGGTCTCCCCCGCCGGCGCGCTGGAATCCTCGCGCGCCCAGAAGAGGCGGTCCGGCAGAAACTGGCCCATTCCGGGACGGTACGCTTTCTTGAGCGCGTGCCACGTGTAGTCCTGCGCCTCGCGGACGGCCTCGGGCAGATCGAGACCGTTGGCGAGCATCGCGGCGATGGCGGAAGCAAGCGTGCATCCGGAGCCGTGGTAGGTGCCGTTCAACCGCGCCCATGCGTCGGTGCGCACGACGCCGTCCTTCCCGTAGAGCGTGTTGACGACCTGCGGTGTCGGCTCGTGCGTGCCGGTCACGAGCACGAATTCGGCGCCCAGCGCGATCAGCTTCGAGGCGCATGCGGCAAGCGATGCCTCCTCGTCGTCGTCGACATCGGCGAGACGGCGGACTTCGAGGCTGTTGGGCGTGAGGATCGTCGTCTGCGGCAAGAGGAGCTCGCGCATCGCGCCCAGCATCTCCTCGGTTGCGAACTCGTCGCCCCGGCCCGAGGCCAGCACCGGATCGAGGACAAGCGGGACGTCGGGATAATCGGAGACGATCTCGGCGATCGCGGCGATGATCTCGACGCTGCCCAGCACGCCGATCTTGAAGACGTCGACCGGCATGTCCTCCAGCAGACAGCGCGCCTGATCGGCAACCCATTCGGCATCGAGTGCCTGAATGCCTTCGACGCCCATCGTGTCCTGCACGGTGATCGCGGTGACCACGGACAGCGGGTGGCAGCCCATGCTCGCAAGCGTCAGCAGGTCGGCCTGCAACCCCGCGCCGCCCGACGGGTCCGAGGCCGCGAACGTGAGCACGAGCGGCGGGAATTCTGGATCGTTGTCCGGGGGCATGTCGCGGGATCAGCGCGGACGCACGGCCGCGACGGTCGCGCAGGACGCGCGGAGCTTGCTAGAATTGCACGATTTTACTCCAACAATCGCCACTCCATGAAAAAGTACATGTGCCTCATCTGCGGCTGGATCTACGACGAGGCTGCGGGCGCCCCGGACGAAGGCATCGCGCCGGGAACGAAATGGGAGGCCGTGCCGCCCAACTGGACCTGCCCCGAATGCGGCGCGCGCAAGGAAGATTTCGAGATGGTGGAGTTCTGAGTTTTCGCGGTCAACCGCAACGGAGAAGCAGCCATGAAGATTCTGCACACGATGCTGCGCGTAGGCGACCTGCAGCGATCGATCGACTTCTACACCGGCGTGATGGGAATGGAGCTGCTGCGCAGGACGGACCGTCCCGACCAGAAGTACACGCTGGCGTTCGTCGGATACGGCGATGAATCCGAAGGGGCGGTGCTCGAGCTCACGTACAACTACGGCGTCGACAGGTACGACATCGGCGGCGGATTCGGCCATATCGCCATTGCAGTGCCCGACGCAGCGGCCGCGTGCGCGGCGGTAAGGGCCAAAGGCGGAACCGTCACGCGCGAGGCGGGCGCGGTCAAGGGTGGCACGACTGTGATCGCGTTCGTCGCGGACCCGGATGGCTACAAGATCGAGCTGATCGAGACGTCCGGACATTAGGCGCGCCTCGGCGCGAATCGGCCGCCGGCCGCACCTTCGCGTCCGCGGCGCTCATCCCTGATTGCGCAGCAACTCCCTGAGGTCGTGCGCAAACACGTCGGCGCCTTGTCCATAGCCGACGTAGACGCGAAGCTTGCCGTTCGGATCGAAGACGAACGTGCCCGCCGAATGGTCCATCGTGTAGGTGCCTGGCGTCTGGCCCGGCTGCTTCTGGTAGATGATCTTGAATTCCTTCGCTGTCCGCGCCGTGGCGTCGGCGTCGCCGTAGAGGCCGACGAAACGCGGATCGAACGCCGGCACGTATTTCGACAGCAGATCCGGTGTGTCGCGCTCGGGATCGACGGTGACGAACAGGACCTGCACGCGGTCGGCATCGGGGCCGAGCCGCTTCATCGCTTCGGCAAGCTCCGCCAGCGTCGTCGGGCACACGTCGGGGCACTGGGTGTAGCCGAAGAACACGACGACGGCCTTGCCACGGTAGTCCGCGAGCGTGCGCGGCTTGCCATTGTGATCCACGAGCTGGAAATCGCGGCCGTACGACGTTCCCGTCACGTCGGACGCCATGAATTTCGGCGCGGAAGGACCGCAGCCCACCACCGCGACCACGGCGAGAACAGCGAACGAGGCCAGTGCGAACTTGCGCATCAGCGCAGGTAATGATCGAACAGGAGCAGGGAGAACAGCGCTGCGAGGTACCACACCGAATACTTGAACGTCGCGCGCGCCATCTCGACGCTGTAGTCGCGGTAGAGCTGCACGGCGTAGAGAAGAAACAAGCCGCCGAGCACGAGGGCGCCCGCGAGGTAGAGGAGCCCGCTCATGCGCACCGCGAACGGCAGCAGCGTGACCGCGACCAGCGCCACCGTGTAGAGCACGATCATGAGCTGCGTGTACCGGCGCCCGTGGGTCACGGGGAGCATCGGCAAACCTGCCTTGGCGTAGTCCTGCGCGCGGTACAGCGCGAGCGACCAGAAATGCGGCGGCGTCCAGACGAAAATGATCAGAAAGAGAAGCAGCGCCTCGGGCGCGACGTCATTGGTGACGGCGGCCCAGCCCAGCACGGGCGGCATGGCACCGGACGCCCCGCCGATCACGATGTTCTGCGGCGTGGCGGGCTTCAGGAGCACCGTGTAGACAATCGCATAACCGACGAACGTCGCCAACGTGAGCCACATCGTCAGCGGATTGACGAATTGATGAAGCAGGAACAGGCCGGCGCCGCCGACGAGAGACGCGAAAACCAGCGTCGACATCGACGAGATTTCGCCAGCGGGCAGCGGCCGTCGGCGGGTGCGCGCCATCAGCGCGTCGATCTTCTGCTCGACCAGGCAGTTGATGGCCGCGGCGGCGCCGGCAACGAGCGCAATGCCGATCGTGCCGAAGACGACGGGACCGGCAGGCGGCAGGCCGGGCACCGCGAGGAACATGCCGATCATCGCGACGAAGACGATCAGCGATACCACGCGCGGCTTGGTCAGCGCGAGGAATTGCCGGAGCCGGCTTTCGGAGAAGGCGAGCGTCGTCATGGGGAGGCGGTGCGGCTGTGCGGGCGCGGGTGCCGGCGAGCGCGCAATTTTACCATCGCCGGAAACGTCCGCCCTATCCGATCTGCGAGGCCCGGAGGACCCGAGCCAGGTCCTTGGCGAGACCCTTGATATCCGGGTCGTTCGGGTACGACAGGACGAGGTTGCCGAGCGGATCGACGAGCCAGATTCCGGACTGCATGCCGGGCAGCGCGGCGAGCGCACCGGCGGGCACACGGGCAACGACCAGTCCCGGATGCTGGTCACGCAATTGCTGCGCGGGAGGCGTGCTTCCGGCGACGAGCCACACGCGAACGACCCGGTCCCGCTCCTTGCCCTGCATCGTGTGCGCCTGCCGGGTCGCATACAGCGTGCGCTCGCACACGGCGTCGCAACCGGCTGCGCCGCCCGCCAGCAGGACCCAGCGGCCGCGGTAATCGACGAGCCGGAACGGCGCTCCCCCGTCGGTCGTGCCTTCGATGGCGGGCGCCGGCGCCGCCGCGAGCAGCGTCCCGTAATTGGCCTGCGCAACGCGCGGGAAAAAGTAATAGATGGAGTACGACGCGACCACGGGAGCGAGGCATGCGGCGGCGATCAGGAGAATCGTGCGCCGGCCACGCGCGTCGGCAGCGGAATTTCGCGGACCCGGCGAGTCACTCACGGGGCGATTCCTTGACCCGGCGCAAGTTGAGGGCGACCCAGAACACGACGACGAGCGCGGCAAACATGTACCACTGCACCATGTAGATCCGGTGCTTGTCGACGCCGAAGTCCGGCGCAGGCCAGTCGCGAACGAGCCCGTCGTCCGGGACCGGGGCCTGCGTCGCTTCGATCGTCACCGGCAGGACCGCCACGCCGGTCGCCGCGGTAAAGCGCGCGGGATCGAGGTTCTGCCACACCGGACCGCTCGTCGTTTCCGCAGACAGCTCGAGAGTTCCTGTGGACGGCATTGCCACGCGCCCGAGCACCGTGACTCGTCCCGTCGGAGGATCCACACGCGGGAGCGCCGAGCGGGAAGCACCCTGCGGCGTCCAGCCGCGATTGACGAGCGCCGTGCGTCCGTCGTCGAGAAGAAGCGGCGTGATCACGTGATAGCCCGCGCGACCCTCGTGCACGCGATTGTCGACGAGGACCTGCCGTCGTGCGTCGTAAGCGCCCGAAACGGTGACGGGCCGGTAACGAAGGGCATTCCAGTCCGCGGAGTCGGGCAGCGCCGCCAGCGCGACGGGCGCTTGAGCCGCCGCCGCGTCGAATTGCGCGCGAAGGGATTCCTTCTCGTGCATGCGTCGCTGCTGCCACTGGCCCGCCGTCACGAACAGGGCCAAGAGACATCGCGGCCGCCAGCGACGGGAGCGCGCGGGGACGAAACCGGCGCGGCGGCGCACGGTCCGACAGTGACATCGGGTTTGGCATCGCGACGTGCTTCGCCTACACTGGGCCGCGGGAAATCGGAAAATTCATGAAGATCATCGTCGTCGCAGCGCTCATTGCCGTCATCGTCAGCCTGTTTTCGGCGCTCTACTATCTCTATCGCGACCGCGGACACGGTACGCGGATGGTCAGGATGCTCGCCGTTCGGGTCGCGCTGTCGGCGAGCCTCGTCGCCTTTCTCGTCATTTCGTACCGCATGGGCTGGATCGCGCCCACGGGACTGCGATAGACGAAAGGGCCGCACGTCGCCGTGCGGCCCTTTCACCTGCGACTGCGCGTCTCGTCAGAGCCAGTAGACGAGAACGAAGAGCAGCAGCCAGACGACGTCGACGAAATGCCAGTACCACGACGCCGCCTCGAACGCGAAGTGGTGGTCGGGCGTGAAGTGGCCCCTGACGATGCGCGCGAGCATCACCGAAAGCATGATCGCGCCGATCGTCACGTGGAAGCCGTGAAATCCGGTCAGCATGAAGAACGTCGACCCGTAGACGCCCGTCGACAGCTTGAGGTTGAGCGCGCTGTAGGCGTGCAGATATTCATAGGCCTGGAAGCAGATGAACGCGAAGCCCAGCACGATGGTCATGAACAACCACAGCTTCAGCTTGCCGCGATGTCCCGTCTTGAGCGCGTGATGGGCGACCGTCAGCGTGAAGCCCGACGACAGCAGGATGATCGTGTTGAGCAGCGGAATGCCCATCGCCCCCATCGGCGTGAACTGCTCGCGGATGTACGGCCCGATCGTCGGCCATGCCGACGTGTAATTCGGCCACACGAGCTTCGACGTGAGGCTCCCCAGGTCGGGCACCGACAGGTTGCGGATGTAGAAGAGCGCCCCGAAGAACGCGGCGAAGAACATCACCTCTGAAAAGATGAACCAGCTCATGCTCCAGCGAAAGGACATGTCCACCTTCTTGTTGTACTGGTGGCCCTCCGATTCGCCGATCACGGTGCCGAACCAGCCGAACATCATCACCAGCAGCACGCAAAAGCCGGCCAGGACCATCCACGGACCCGCGGCCACGCCGTTGAACCAGAACGCCGCGCCCATCCCCATCAGCAGCAGCGCGCACGAGCCGACCACCGGCCAGTACGACGGTTGCGGGACGAAGTAATACGGTTTGACGCCTTGTTGTGCTGTCATAGGACCTCTATCTCTGATGGAGCTGCCGGCGCCGGGCAAAGCGCGCCGGCAATCCGTTTCATGATTTGCTGGCGCCTTCAACCTCGAAAAACGTATACGAAAGCGTGATCGTCGCGATGTCCTTCGGCAGCGACGGATCGACGACGAACACGACCGGCATCTGCCTGGTCTCGCCGGGCTGCAGCGTCTGCTTCGTGAAGCAGAAGCATTCGAGCTTGCGAAAGTACTGCGCGGCGTCGCGCGGGCCGTAGCTCGGAATCGCCTGGCCCGTCATCGCGTGATCGGTCCGGTTGGAAATCTCGTAGACGACCTGGCGTACTTCGCCGGGGTGCACGCTGACGATGACCTCGAGCGGCCGGAACGTCCACGGCAGCTTGCGCACGTTGGAATCGAGCTCGATGCGCACGGCGCGCGTTGCGTCGACTTGCGTATTCGTCGCGTCGTCGGCCCTGGCGATGTCGCGCAGTCCGGTCGCCTCGCAGATCTTGTCGTAGAACGGCACCAGCCCGTAGCCGAACCCGAACATCGCGACGGCGATGACGAGGAGCTTGCCGAGCAGCACCCGGTTGTTCCGGCGGGGATCGAGGGCGCCGCTTTCGCTCATTTGCGCAGACTCCTGCCGATCGCGAAGGTCAGGAACAACAGCACGGCGACGCCCATCACGGCAACGCCGATGAGCGGCCCGCCAAATGCGTGCGCGACGATGACGCCGACGAAGAACACCAGTGCAATCGTCGCGAACGTGAGGGCAGTCCGCAGATTCGCAGCCTTGCGCCGTTCGGGGTCGGTCGTCGCGAGATTCACGGGATTCTTTTCGAAGTCGAGCCGTCCGGATTCGCCCGGATGGCCGGCGTCTCTTCCTACTTGACGGTCGGCGGCGTCTCGAAGGTGTGGTAGGGCGCCGGCGAGGGCACGGTCCATTCGAGCGTGTCGGCACCCTCCCACGGCTTGGCCGGCGCCTTCTCGCCCTTGCCCATGACGCATTTCAGCACCGCCCACAGGAAGATGAGCTGCGACGCGCCGAACCAGAACGCGCCGATCGACGCCAGCATGTTCCAGTCGGCGAACTGCTGCGCGTAATCCGGGATCCGCCGCGGCATGCCGGCGAGGCCGAGGAAGTGCATCGGGAAAAACGTCAGGTTGAACGCGAGCATCGACGACCAGAAATGGAGCTTGCCGAGTTTCTCGTCGTACATCGTCCCGGTCCATTTCGGAATCCAGAAGTAGACTCCGCCGAAGAACGCGAACAGGCTGCCCGCCACCATCACGTAGTGGAAATGCGCGACGACGTAGTAGGTGTCCTGCAGCTGGATGTCGACCGGCGTGATCGCGAGGACGAGCCCGGTGAAGCCGCCCAGCGTGAACAGGAACAGAAATCCGATCGCGAAGAGCATCGGCGCTTCGAGCGTCATCGAGCCCTTCCACATCGTGGCGAGCCAGTTGAAGACCTTCACGCCCGTCGGCACCGCGATCAGCATCGTCGCGTACATGAAGAAGAGGAGCCCCGCCGCCGGCATGCCGACGGTGAACATGTGGTGCGCCCAGACGATGAACGACAGGATCGCGATCGCCGCGAGCGCGTAGACCATCGACGCATAGCCGAAGAGCGGCTTGCGCGAGAACGCCGGAATGATCTGCGAGATGATGCCGAACGCCGGAAGGATGATGATGTAGACCTCGGGGTGGCCGAAGAACCAGAACACGTGCTGGAAAAGCACCGGGTCGCCGCCGCCGGCGGCATTGAAGAACGTGGTGCCGAAGTGGCGGTCGGTCAGCAGCATCGTCACCGCGCCGGCGAGCACCGGCATCACGGCGATCAGCAGGTAGGCCGTGATGAGCCACGCCCAGCAGAAGAGCGGCAGCTTCATCATCGTCATCCCCGGCGCGCGCAGGTTGAGGATCGTCGTGATGATGTTGATCGAGCCCATGATCGACGAGGCGCCCAGGATGTGGACCGCGAAGATCGTGAGGTCCATTCCCATGCCGGATTGCACGGTGAGGGGCGGATACATGGTCCAGCCCCCGGAGGCGGCGCCGCCCGGCACGAACAGCGACGTGACGAGCAGGATCGCAGCCGGCGGCAGTAGCCAGAAGCTCCAGTTGTTCATCCGGGCGAACGCCATGTCGGGCGCGCCGATCATCATCGGGATCTGCCAGTTCGCGAAACCGACGGCCGCCGGCATGATCGCGCCGAAGACCATGATGAGGCCGTGCAGCGTCGTCATCGAATTGAAGAACTCGGGATTCACGATCTGCAGGCCCGGCTGGAAGAGCTCGGCGCGGATCACCATCGCCATCGTGCCGCCGACGATGAACATCGTGAACGAGAACCACAGGTACATCGTGCCGATGTCCTTGTGGTTGGTCGTCGTCAGCCAGCGCATGATCCCGGCGGGATGATGCGCGTGGTCGTCGTGCCCCTTGCCGTAACCGGGGGAGTGATCGTGGGCAACGCTGCTCATCTTTGAGTCTCCGGATGGATTCGTTCGGCCGCTACTGCCGAGCGACCTTGACGTCGGAAGGCTGGATTGCTTCGCCGGTGTGGTTGCCCCAGCTGTTGCGCGTGAAGGTAATGACCGCTGCGATGTCGGTGTCGGAAAGCGACTTTGCCCCACGCGATCATCGCGGTCGGCTTGCCGTCGCGCTCGACGCCGTTCAGCACGGTCCTGATCTGGCCGTCCTTCGGCCCGGTCACGACCTTCGAGCCGTCGAGCGGCGGAAACGCCGGAGGCGCACCCTTGCCGGTCGCCTGGTGGCAGGCGACGCAGTTGGCCGCGTAGACCTTCTCTCCGCGCGCGACGAGGTCCTTGACGTCCCAGACCCTGCCGGGATCGTCGCCGGCGGCGGCGACTTCCTTCTTTCGCGCATCGACCCACTTCGCGTAATCGTCCTTCGACTTCACTTCGACGACGATCGGCATGAAGCCATGCTCCTTGCCGCACAGCTCCGCGCACTGGCCACGATAGGTCCCGGCCTGTTCCGCCTTGAACCACGAGTCGCGGACGAACCCGGGAATCGCATCCTGCTTGACGCCGAACGCGGGAACCCACCATGAATGAATCACGTCGCCCGCGGTGATGAGGAGGCGCACCTTGGTGTCGACGGGGACCACCATCGGGTGATCGACCTCGAGCAGGTAGTGCTCGCCCTTCGGCGCCAGGTTCTCGATCTGCGCCATCGGCGTCGCGAGGTTCGAGTAGAAGCTGACGCCTTCCTCGATGTAGTCGTAGTTCCACTTCCACTGGTAGCCGGTGACCTTGATCGTCATGCCCGGCTCCGACGTGTCCTTCATCGCGAGGACGGTCTTGGTCGCGGGGAACGCCATGAAGAGCAGGATGAGAAAGGGGATCACCGTCCAGATCACCTCGACCGTGGTGTTCTCGTGGAACTGGTGCGCCTTGTGCCCGACCGACTTCCGGTGCTTGAAGATCGAGTAGAACATGACGCCGAACACGGCGACGAAGATGACCATGCAGATCCAGAAGATGAATCCGTGAAGGTCGTACATCTGCCGCGCGATCGGCGTGACCGGCGGCTGCAGGTTCCACTCCCTCGCGGCGAACGCCACCCCGGGGCACGCCAGCGCCACCGCCAGACCCGACTGCCCGAGCCGGAGACCCGCTTTCAATTTGTCCCGTACCATGCTTCCCTCGATTGCATGCTGCGTTGGTATTGCGAACCCTGCCGCCGTTGCGGGCCGCCGTGCACCCGCCCGGGGCAACGCGCATCATCCTGCGATGGCGTCGCGCGGAACCCGGATTCGATGGCGATCGGAGGGGATTCGGCGCCCGGCGACTATCTCGCCGTGCGGCCGTGGTCTGAGGCGGGTGTCCCGTCCCGGCGACCGGGAGGCGATCCGCACTCGAGACCCGCACTTGCCGCGCGACTTGATGCAAAAGGCGCGAGAGCTTAGCACGGAACTTCCGGTCGCCGGAAGACGAACGCGCGGCCGCGGAGCTCGCGTCAGCCGAGGCTGACGCCGCGAAGCGCATCCTGCGGCACCTGCGGGCTCCCGTCCTCGTCGCGACACCAGCGGATGTCGGCGACGAGCGGCGCCGAGAGCCGGTCGGCCAGCGCCGCGACATTGCCGTCGCCCGCCTCCATCGAAGGATCGATCCGGTTGGCAATCCACCCGACCAGATCGAGCCCGCGGGCGGAAATGGCCTGTGCCGAGAGCAGCGCATGATTGAGGCAGCCGAGCCGCACCCCTACGACGAGAAGGACAGGAAGACGGAGCCGCGCCGGAATGTCGAGCACGTCGATCCGGGGTCCCAGAGGCACGAGCACACCGCCCGCGCCCTCGACGACGATCGCATCCGCGCGCCGCTGGAGCCGGCCATACGCCTCCGCGATCCTTTCGATGTCGATCGTCTCGCCAATCCTCGCTGCCGCGAGATGCGGCGCGATCGCCGGAGCGAACGAATAGGGATTGACCTCGGCAAGCGGGGCCAGGACATTGCCGGCCGCGCACAGCGCTTCGACATCCGCATTGACGGCAGCGCCTGGCGAAAGGCCCGCCGCAACCGGCTTCATGCCGACAGCGCGCCGGCGTTCCGCAACCAGCCGGCGCAGCAGCGCGACCGCCACCAGCGTCTTGCCCACGCCCGTGTCGGTGCCCGTGACGAATATGCCCGTCGTCATCGCTCGAACGAAACGATCGCCCTGCCGTCCGCGATCCGCCGGGGTGCCGCCTTCCACGCGTGGCCGTAGATCACTTCGAACGTGGCGGGAATGCGGCCGTCGGGCGTCCTGTCAGGCATTGTCTCCAGCGCCGCCAGCGCCCGCTCGAAACGGTCCCGTCCCGTGAGCCCGCGCCGCCGGCCCCGCGCCGCATTGGTCGCGCCGATCGCCTTGAGGTCGCGCGCCATCGAGCGCGCGTCGGCATAGGTAAGCGTCAGGATTTCCATCTGCATGACCGGATCCGCAAATCCCGCCTGCACGAGGATGTCGCCGACGTCGTGCATGTCGGCAAAGCGCGCGACATGCGGATGGCGGTCGACACCGGCAAACGCCGCGCGCAGTTCCTTCAGCGTGTCCGGCCCGAACGTCGTGAACGTGACGAGCCCGCCGACTTCGAGCACGCGGTGGAATTCGGCGATCGCCGCCGGCAGATCCGCGACCCACTGCAGCACGAGGTTGCTCCAGACGAGCCCGAACGCGCCGGTCGCGAACGGAAGCGCCGCGACGTCGCCGCAGACGAGACGCAGGCGCGACCGGCGCCCGACCGCCGATGGATGCCATCAGGCGACGAGCAGCGACCGGTTGTCGCGGGTCCGTGAACGCGCCGCCTCCAGCATCGGCTGCGCGACAGTCGAGCGCGACGCGGCGCGCCCGCGGATAGCGTGCCGCAAGCTCCGGCAATGCCTCGCCCGTGCCACAACCCGCATCGAGGATCGCCGCGGGTGCAAGCCGAATGACGTCGAGACGTTCCATCATTCGTGCGCCGACCTCGCGCTGCAGCACCGCGCGGAATCGTAGGTCGCGGCAGCGCGCGCAAAGTGCCGGCGGACCGCCGACGGATCGGTCGCGAACGGATCGGGTTCGCGCGGCGGATCAGCGGGCATCGAGGAATCCGGAAAGCGCGTTCACGAACTCGCCGGGATGCGAGAGGAAGGGCACGTGCGCGGCACCGTCGATCAACGCAAATCGACCCTGGGGCATCGCGGCCGCGAGCCACGCGCCCGCCGGCGCGGGGACCAGCGTGTCCCGGGCTCCCGCGACGACCAGCGCGGGCTGCGCGACACGGCCCGCCTCCGTCGCGCAGATCCGTATCGGCCAGCGTGTCGAGCGCCTCCGCAAGCGTGCGCCGCGACGGCTCGCCCCGCGCGAAGAGCTCGCTTCGCAGTGCGGCGAGCGCCGCGTGGCCGTGCTCGCTGCCGCGCATCTGCAGCGTGAGAAACCGCAGCACCGTCGGTTTCCACGCGACCTCGAGCTCGTCGCCGAATCGCTTGAGTGTCTCCCGCGACATCGCATGTTCCCAGCCGTCGCCCGCGACGAACCGCGGGGACGTGGCGACGAGCACGAGACGCAGGACGCGCTCCGGGTGCGCGAGCGCCCACGCAAGTGCCACCTGCCCGCCCAGCGACCAGCCGACCACGACGAGCGGTAATCGCTCCGCCGCGAATGCGTTCTCGAGCGCCTGGACGATGCCGTCGAGCACGAACGGCAGCGCCGGTGCGCTGAACCCGTGCCCCGGGAGGTCCACGGCGTGCACGCGGTGATGTTGCGCAAGCCGCGGCACGAGCGGACCCCACACCCCCGAATGCATCGCCCAGCCGTGGAGCAACACGAGCGGCGGCCCATGGCCCGTCGTCTCGATGTGCAGCGGACCGCTCATCGCTGATCCGGCGACGCGTGTTCCGGGGCGAGCGCAGCCAGCGCATCGGCCAGCGCGTCGACATCGGCTTGCGTGTGCGCGGCGGTCAGCGAAACGCGCAGTCGCGCAGTGCCTTGCGGAACGGTCGGCGGGCGAATGGCGGGAACCCAGAAGCCTCGTTGCAGCAGCGCTTCGGAAAGTCCGACGGCCGTCGCATTGGCCCCGACGATGAGCGGCTGGATGGCCGTCCGGGAGTCGGCGAGCACGTAGGGAAGGCCGGCCATGCGCGCACGGAATTGGCGGATCAGCGCTGACAAGGTGTGCGCGCCGCGCCGGGTCGCCGCGAATGATGGCGAGGCTTGCACGGAGCGCCTCGGCGAGCAACGGCGGAGCGGCAGTCGTGTAGATGTAGGACCGCGCCCCCTGCACCAGCGATTCGATGACGGCCGGATGGCGCGGCGACGAAGGCGCCCGCGACGCCCGCCGCCTTGCCCAGCGTCCCCATGAGAACGATGCGATCGGACGCGAGTCCGAATTCCGCCAGCGATCCGCGGCCGTCGCCGAGGACGCCGAATCCATGCGCATCGTCGACGACGAGCCAGGCGTCGAACTCGTCGGCGAGTTCGAGGAGCGCCGGCAACGGCGCGAGGTCGCCGTCCATGCTGAACACCGCGTCGGTTGCGATCAGCTTGCGCGGCGCGGAGGATGCCGTCAGTCGAGCACGCAGCGCCGCGACATCGCCGTGTCCATAACGGACGAATTCGGCGCGCGACAATAGCGCCCCGTCGTTGAGGCAGGCATGGTTCAGCCGGTCCGCGAATATCGCGTCGCCGCGCGCGGCGAGCGCCGTCAGGATGGCGAGGTTGGCGAGATATCCGGACGAAAAGGTCAGCGCCCTCGCGCCGGCGCACGGGCGCACGAACGCCGCGAGCTCCGCCTCGAGCGCCGCATGGGGATCGAAATGCCCGGCGACGAGGTGCGAGGCGCCGGCTCCGACGCCCCAGCGCCGGGCCGCGGCCCGCGCGGCGGCAATCACGTCGGGGTGATTGGCAAGGCCGAGGTAGTCGTTGCTCGCGAACGCGGTGATCTCGCGATCGCCCACGATCACGCGCGCCCCCTGCGGCGAGGCGACGACGCGTCGCGTTCGCGCGAGGCCCGCCGCGGCGCGGTCGGCGAGATCGCGCTCGAGCGAACCGATGAGCGCGGAAGGCACGGCAGGCTTCAGCCGGTCGGCGCTTCCATGGGCGAAAGGCCAAGCTTCGCGAACAGCGCGCGATCGGCCTCCGCCTCGGGGTTGCCGGTCGTCAGCAGCTTGTCGCCGTAGAAAATCGAGTTCGCCCCGGCGACAAAGCAAAGCGCCTGCACGGCGTCGCCGAATTCGCGGCGACCGGCCGAGAGCCGCACCATCGCCTTCGGCATCGTGAGCCTTGCAACCGCGATCGTCCGCACGAACTCGAGCGGTTCGAGTGCCGGATCGCCGTGAAATCTGTCGTGGAGCGGCGTACCCTCGACCTGGACCAGATGGTTGATCGGCACGGACTCCGGATAAGGGTCGAGGTTCGCGAGCTGCGCGATCAGTCCCGCGCGCTGCGCCCTCGACTCGCCCATGCCGACGATGCCACCGCAGCAGACGGCAATGCCCGCGGTGCGAACGCGCGCGAGCGTCTGGAGCCGGTCGTCGTACTCGCGCGTCGTGATCACGTCACCGTAGAACTCCGGCGCTGTGTCGAGATTGTGGTTGTAGAAGTCGAGCCCGGCGTCCTTCAGCGCTTCGGCCTGACCGTCCTTCAGCATCCCCAGCGTGCAGCACGTCTCCATGCCCAGCGCCTTCACTTCGCGCACCATCTCCAGCACGGGCACGAGGTCGCGATCCTTCGGCCCGCGCCACGCGGCGCCCATGCAGAAGCGCGTCGCGCCCTGCGCCTTGGCCGCGCGCGCAGCGGCGACGACGGCGGAGAGTTCGGACGAGCGCCTCGTCGTCGACGCCGGTGTGATAGCGCTTCGCCTGCGGGCAGTAACCGCAGTCCTCGGGACAGCCGCCGGTCTTGATCGACAGCAGCGTGGAGAGCTGCACGGCGTTCGGCCGCGTGATGCTCGCGATGCGACCTGCTGCGCGCGGAAGAGCAATTCGGGAAACGGGAGCGCGAAAAGCGCCTCGATTTCCTCGACCGTC
The DNA here is from genome assembly GCA_963726765.1 of uncultured beta proteobacterium. GTDB lineage: Bacteria > Pseudomonadota > Gammaproteobacteria > Burkholderiales > Casimicrobiaceae > CAIWHR01. The sequence goes on from CAVSDH010000010.1 coordinate 59,901, forward strand.
CACCGCGGCGACGACGTCTGCGCGCGAAGCCCGCGATCGAGGTTGGTCAATCGTGCGTTCGACGGATGGCATCGCGAGGGTCCGTGCGTTAGATTTCGGATCAGGCCTGCGGGACTCGGATCGCATCGCGCCGGTTCCTGGCAAGCGCGCGAGTGTCGCGGAGGGGCACCCCTTGTCAAATCGCGCGACAAATGCATTTGACAGTGGCCGCAACGACGCTGGAAGTGCCGCTCGCCAGGCCAGCTGCGTCGCGCGGTGCGACCCTGCACGGGCGAATGGAATGCCGCGCGCCTTGCTGCCGCAGCATTGCGAGCTGTGCGCGGCGTGCGTCGCAATGGAATTCTGCGCGCGCGTGCGGCGACGGCGTGCCGCGGGTGCGCGCCTGCCCGACGTGCGCACTGCCGTCGGCGGACGGAACGGTCTGCGGCGCGTGCCTCGCGCATTCGCCGCCGTGGTCGCGCGCCGATCGCGGCGCTCGTCTACGCGTTTCCGGTGGACCGCCTGTTGCAGCAGTTGAAATATGGAGGACGTCTCGCGCTTGCCGATTGGGCGGGCACGTGCTGGCCTGCGTCCGTGCATGCATCGATCGCCTTGCGTCCGGCCGCCGAGCGGCCGGATCGGGTCGTCGCGTTGCCGCTCGCGCCATCGCGGCAGCGCGAGCGCGGCTTCAATCAGGCGCGCGAAATCGCCGTGCACGTCGCACGCGTCGCGGGGCTTGCCGTTGACGTCCCCGCTGAGCCGGGTCACCGCGACCACACCCCAGGCGGCGCTCGCCTGGAAGGAGCGCGCAAGCAACGTACGCGGCGCCTTTGCCGTGGCTGGCGACGTGCGCGGAGCGCGGATCGCTCTCGTCGACGACGTGATGACCACGGGAGCGACGCTCGCCGAGGCCACCCGCATGCTCATGCGCGCCGGCGCGCCGACGTCGAGTGCTGGGTCGTCGCACGCACGCTGCGTACGTGACACGGTTGAGCGTTCGACTCGCAACGTATACGCTCGACCCATGTTCGCCGTCGTGCTCGTTCATCCCGAGATTCCGCCGAACACCGGCAACGTGATCCGGCTCACCGCCAATACGGCGACCGACCTGCATCTCGTCGAGCCGCTGGGCTTCCGGATGGACGACCGTGAATTGAAGCGCGCGGGCCTCGACTACCACGAGTACGCGCGCGTTCGCGTGCACCGTGATTTCGCCGCCTGCCGCGCCGCGCTCGACGCACCGGCGCCACGGCGCTGGTTCGCTTTCACGACGAGCGGCGCCGCGTCGTTGTACGACGCCCGCTTCGCCGCGGGGGACGTGCTCGTGTTCGGCTGCGAAACGTCGGGGTTGCCGGAGGATGTCGTCGCGCAGTTCGCGCCGGCGGCGCGCTTGCGCATTCCGATGCGGCCTGACGTGCGCAGCCTCAACCTGTCGAACGCCGTCGCCGTCGCCGTCTACGAGGCATGGCGGCAGAACGGGTTGCGCGGCGCCGGGTAGAGCGTCCGCTACTTCGCCGCGACCGCGGGAGCCGCGTTCATCCCCAGCGCGTTCATGACGAACCGCAGCTCGTAGTCGCGGTCGATCACCCGCTGCTGCGTCGTCTTGCCGGTGCCGTGCCCGCTGTCGAAGTCCATGTACAACAGGAACGGCGAGACCTGTCCGGGGTTGTTCTGCACCGCCGCCACGAACTTCTTCGCGTGCAGCGGATCGACGCGCGAGTCGTACTCGCCGGCGACGACCAGCGTCTCCGGCATGTTCACGCCCTGCCGCACGTTCTGGTACGGCGAATACCGGAGGATCCAGCGGAAGTCCTCGGCGCGGTCGGGATCGCCGTACTCGGGAATCCAGTACCGCGCGATCAGGAACTTGTGGTAGCGCACCATGTCGAGGAGCGGCACCTGGCAGATCGCCGCGCGGAAAAGGTCGGGGCGCTGCGTCAGCAATGCGCCAACCGTGAGCCCGCCGTTGCTCCCGCCTTCCACCGCGAGCTTCGCCGGTTGCGTGTATTTCTCGGCGATCAGCCAGTCGGCGACGGCGACCATGTCGTCGAACGTGTTCTGCTTCCGCGCGAACATCGCCTGCTCGTGCCAGGTCTCGCCGTATTCGGAACCGCCGCGCACCCCGGCGTCGACGAACACGCCGCCGCGGCTGATGAAGGGATACCAGCCGCCCACGTAGTACGGCTCGACCGCGATGTTGAAGCCGCCGTAGCCGACCAGCAGCGTCGGGTTCCTGCCGTCCTGCTTCAGGTCCTTGCGATGGACGATGAACACGGGGATCTTCGCGCCGTCCTTCGCGGTCACGTAGACCCGCTTCGAGACGAACGACGAGGCATCGAGCGGCGCGTCGTCCTGCCAGATCTGCTTCCACGCGAACGCGTCGCCCGCGAGCGCGTACAGCGAAGGCGGCATGGTATGCGCCGCGAGTCCCGCATAGGCCGTATCCGTGTCGAGATCGTAGGCGAGGCTCGACACGCTGCCGAATACGGGCGGCACGAGATCGCGAAGACGCTTGCCGTCGAGGCCGTAGAGCGAGAGTCGGGAAAGCACGTCTTCCCGATCGCGCGCGACGATCCCCGTCCGGGTGACGGCGACATTGTCGAGGACCGTCTTGCCCTCCGGGATCAGCGTGGTCCAATCGGCAAACTCGGGATTCGCGTAGCTCGCCGCCATCAATTTCCAGTTCGGCGCGTCGCGGTTGGTGCGAATGTAGATGCGGTCCTTGCGGAAGGTCGCATCCGCCTGGAACTTGTCGCTCGTGTAGATCGTCCGTGGCTCGGCGGTCGACCCGACGGGCCGGATGCGGATCGTGTTCGACCAGAAATCCCCCGTTTCGAACACCGTGATCGGCGCATCCTCCGGTTCGTAGACGCTGCACGAGTTTTTCGCATCGTCCATCTTGATCAGCAGCTCGTCGGTCGCCCGCTCCGCGCCAAGTCGATGGCGATAGCATCGCTCCGGTTCCTGGCGCGCATCGGACTCCGGCGTCCGCGGGGAGACGTACGCGAACGCTTCGTCACGGGCCCAGCTGAACCAGCGCAGCCCGCTGATGGTGGGGCCGATCTGCGCGCCGGTCGTCGTGTCGATGACGCGGAAATCCTGGATCTCCGACCCGCGGGCGTAGATGCCGACCGCGGCGCGCGTCGCGTCGCGATTCGGGACCACCGCGCCGATCTTCGTCTTGCCGGACGGGTCGATGACCATGGGGTCGACGAGCAGCACTTCCTTGCCGTCGATCCTCGTGTAGAGCTTCGCCTGCGGCTCGCCCTTTTTCGCGCGCTGGAAGAATTCGCGGCCATGCTTGAAGAGCGGCGGGTAGGTGCGATCGCGATCGTAGTTGCGCGCGATCTCCTCGCGCATCCCCGGGAACGCCGGCGCGCTGCGGTCGAGATAGTTCAAGGTTGCCGCGTGCTGCGCGCGGCTCCAGGCTTCGACGCTCGCGTCCTTGCCGTTCTCGAGCCACCGAAAGCGATCGGTCAGCGTGACGCCGTGCAGCGTCTCGACCACGGGGCGCTCCGGCGTCGCCGGCGGAAAGAACACGGGGTCGGCGCCCCTCGAGTCGTCGCTCATCGTGCAAAGCCGCGACGCCGCGACGACGGACACGACGAAAACCTGCATTCGGATTCCAGCCATTTCATCTCCAGTCGATCAGGTGCCTTCCGCTCTCGGCTCGCGGCGCAGGAGCGCGAGCACTGCATCACGGGGCGAAAGGTTCTGATACAGGACGCCATGCACGGCATCGACGATCGGCATCTCGATTCCATGGTGGCGCGACAGGATGTGCGCGGCGCGGGCAGCCGCGACGCCTTCGGCAACGTGGCCGATTTCGGCCAGAACCTGCTGCAGCGACATCCCGCGCGCCAGCGCGAGCCCCACCCGCCGGTTGCGCGACAGGTCCCCCGTGCACGTGAGCACGAGGTCGCCCAGGCCCGGCGAGCCCCATCAGCGTGTCGCGCTTGCCGCCGAGCGCCGCGAGCAGGCGACCCGTCTCCGCAAGGCCGCGGGTGATGAGCGCGGCGCGCGCGTTGTTGCCGAAGCCCAGACCGTCGCTGGCGCCGGCGGCAATCGCAAGCACGTTTTTCACCGCGCCGCCGACCTCGACGCCTGCCAGGTCATCGCTTTCGTAGGCGCGCAACGTGTCCGCCCGCAGCAGCGACGCGACATCCGCCGCGAGCGCGGAATCCGTGGCCGCCACCGCCACCGCGGTCGGCAGGCCGCTCGCTACTTCCTCGGCGAAGCTCGGGCCCGAGACGACGCCGATGGGCGCCGGCCAGCGCACGCCCAGCACCTGATGCGCTAGCGCAATGCCCGAAGGAAGTGCGGGCGACGGCGGGACTTCCAGAAATCCTTTCGAGAGCCAAATAAGCGGCGCGCGCGCGCCAGCGCGGGCAAGCTCGTCGCCGAGCGCAGGCAGCGCGGCAACCGGTGTGGCGACGACGAGGAGATCGGCGCGTGATGCGATCGCAAAATCGGCGCTGATCGACAACGCCGCCGGAAGGGTCACTCCCGGCAGGTAGCGTTCGTTGGTTCGCCTGCCGGCGATTTCCCGAACCCTGCCTGGGTCGCGCGCCCAGAGCGTTACGCGGAGGTCCGAGCGACGGGCGAAATGGGCAGCGAGGGCCGTTCCCCACGCACCCGCGCCCAGCACGGTGATCGTCGTCGTCATCGATGTCCTGCGAAAACGCGCGGCGCGCGCGGCCGCGCGCTGTCAGAGCCCGAAGACCTGCGCGATGCGCACGTATCCGACTTGCCCGTCGCGGTGACGGACCTTGACCCAGCCCGGCGCCGAGGCAGTCGCCGCCGAGGTCGCCGATTCAGCGAGATCGAGGAGGACGTTCTGCTCGGCGCGGAACACGAGCGCCGCGCCGTCGTCGGGATTTGCGCGCACCTCGGCGACCGGCACCCTCACCACGAGCGTCCGCTTGTCGCCGAGCGATTTCCGCTCCACCCAGCCGATCGTGCCGCCGGCGTCGCGGACCTTGCTCCAGCCCTCGACCCCTACGATCACCTCGAGCGGCGTGTCGCGGCCGAGCACGAAGAGCGGTTTCGCCTTTGCCGACGGCGCGTCGTAGAGAACGGCCGCAGCCTCGCCGATCGACCGATAGTCGGTCGCGGCGTCGACTCGCGGCGCCGCGAGCGCGGCACCCACGCGGCTACGATCGGCAGGACGCGGCGCCGGTTCACGCGTCGGCTCTAGTTGGCCGCCGTCGCCGGGACGGGCTGCTGCATCTGCGCGAGCTGCTGCTGGTAGAGCGTCTCGAAGTTGATCGGCGCGAGATGGACCGGCGGAAAGCCCGCGCGCCCGACCGCATCGGCGAGCGTTTCGCGCAGGTAGGGAAAGAGGACGTTCGGACAGTTGACCGCCAGCACGGGCTGCAGTTGCTCGGGGGGAATGCCCCGGATCGTGAAAATGCCGGCCTGCGACGCCTCGACGAGGAAGAGCGTGCGATCGCTGGTCTTGGCGGTCAGCGTGATGGTGAGCACGCACTCATAGATGTCCGGCTCCACCTGCTCGCCGCGCGAGCGAAGACCGACTTCGACCTGAGGCTGCTCGGTCGTCTTGAACGACTGCGGAGAGCCCGGGCATTCGAGCGACAGGTCCTTGACGTAAATCTTGTCGATCGTGAAGGCGACCGCACTGTCGCCTGCGGGAGCGGGTTGCTGGAAATCGGCCATGATGCTTTCCTTCGAATGAGGGCAAACGTGCGATTTTACGCGACCTTTCGCGTTCGAGGCGATCCGGCGGCCGCCGCGTGCGCTGGCCGTTCGGCGTCAGCAGGCCCCGCCCGCGAGCAGCGGGGCGAGCCCGCCCGACTGGTCGAGCAGGACGAGATCCTCGAAGCCGCCGACGTGCACCTCGCCGATATAGATCTGCGGTACCGTGCGGCGGCCCGTTCGCTTCATCATCGCCGTCCGCTCCACCGGGTCGAGGTCGACGCGAATCCTGGCGATCGCGGTCACGCCCCTCGCGCCGAGAAAGCGCTCGGCCCGGACGCAGTACGGGCAAGTCGCGGTCGTGTACATCGTGATCGCGGGCGATCCGTCCGCCACGTCACTTCTCCACGGGCAGGCCGTCCTTCCTCCATGCGACGATGCCGCCGTGGAGGCTGTAGATCTCCTGGAAACCAGCCTTCGAGAGCACGCCCGCAGCGCCCGGACTCCGTCGCCCTGTCTCGCAATAGGCGACGACTGGGCGCGCGACCAGCTTCGCGAGTTCCGACGTGCGGCCGGCGAGTTGCGACAGCGGGATGTGGACCGCGTTGGGCAGCCGGCCGCCCTCGAATTCCTTCGGTTCACGCACGTCGAGCAGCACCGCGTTCCGGCGATTGAGGAGTTGCGTCGCCTCGGCGCTGGTGACGTCCTTGACCGGCGTGAAGCGGCGCTGCACGAGCGGCCAGACCAGCATTCCGCCGGACAGCAGGAACACGACGATGAGCATCCAGTTGTTTTGCACGAACGACATGAGGTGCCCGGATCGAAGATGGACAAAGGTAAAATGATAGCGCACGAGGGCCGGGCGGCCAGCCGCGACAGCGCGCGCAGATGCGTGTATGCGGAGTCGCCGCCTCGCGAAACGCCACGATGACGCCCGCCGCCCCGCCCGCCGCACGTCCGGTCGTCCTGCTGATCCTGGACGGCTTCGGTTGTCGACCGGACGCACCGGACAACGCCATCGCCCGGGCACGCATGCCGAACTGGGATCGGCTCCTCGCGTCATGCCCGCATACGTCGATCGACGCTTCCGAACTCGACGTCGGGCTGCCCGCGGGTCAGATGGGCAATTCGGAAGTCGGACACCTCAACATCGGCGCGGGGCGCGTCGTCTACCAGGACTTCACGCGCATCGATCACGCGATCGCGACGGGTGAGTTCGCACGAAATCCGGCGCTGACCGAGGCGGTCGCGACCGCGCGGTCGCGCGGATCCGCCATCCATGTGCTGGGACTGGTTTCGCCGGGCGGCGTCCACAGCCACCAGCGGCAGATCGCGGCGATGGTGGAACTCGCCGCCAGCGGCGGGGCGCCCAGGGTTCTGGTCCACGCGTTTCTCGACGGCCGCGACACGCCTCCGAAGAGCGCCGGCGAGTCGCTTGCCTACCTCGACGGCGTATGCGCCAAATTGCCGGGTGCGCGTATCGCATCGGTCTGCGGCCGGTATTACGCGATGGACCGCGACCAGCGCTGGGAGCGTGTCTCTGCGGCCTACGACCTGCTGGTCGACGGCCGCGCGGCGCACAGCGCCCGCAGCCCGCAATCGGCACTCGACGCCGCATACGCTCGCGGGGAGACCGACGAATTCGTCGCCGCGACCGCCATCCTCGATGCGCAGGGCCATGCCGCCGCCATGGCCGACGGCGACGTCGTCGTGTTCATGAACTTCCGCGCCGATCGCGCGCGGCAGATCACCCGGGCCCTCACGGACGGGAACTTCGCGGGGTTCGCGCGCCGGCGCGTGCCGCGACTCGCGCGCTACGTCTGCCTCACGAGCTACGGCGAGGAATTCGCCCGGCTGCCTGTCGCGTTCGCGCCCCAGTCCGTCGCAAACGGATTCGGCGAGTTCCTGTCGAAGCGGGGGCTTGCGCAATTGCGTATCGCGGAGACCGAGAAGTACGCGCACGTCACGTATTTCTTCAGCGGCGGAGTCGAGGCGTTGTATCCCGGCGAGGACCGCATCCTCGTCCCCTCGCCGCGGGTTGCAACCTACGACCTCCAGCCCGAGATGAGCGCGGTCGAGGTGACGGACAAGCTCGTCGCCGCCATCCGTGGCGGGAAATACGATGCGATCGTCTGCAACTACGCGAATGGCGACATGGTCGGTCATACCGGGAAGTTCGACGCCGCCAGGCGGGCGGTGGAGACCCTCGACGCGTGCATCGGCCGCGTCGTCGAGGCGGCCCGTGATGCCGGCGGGGAGGTGCTGATCACGGCCGATCACGGCAATGCCGAGCAGATGTATGACGCGACGACCGGCCAGCCGCACACGGCCCACACGCTGAACCGGGTGCCCTGCGTCTACGCGGGGCGCGCCGCGACGATTGCACCTTCCGGGTCGCTGCAGGACATCGCGCCGACGCTGCTCGCGATGATGGAGCTTCCGGCGCCATCCGAGATGACCGGCCATTCGCTGCTCACCTTTCGGTAGCTTCGGCCGGCGACTCGTCGGAGCGGGGAACTTGCGGCCCCGCCCGTTGCCTCATCGGGACACCCGGAAAGTCTCCGGGGCATTATCGAACGAACGTATCTGCCGTCCGCAGCCGCGGGAAGCGGTCAACCCGCCGCCGATCTGCCGGACGCCGACGCCTGGCGCGGCAGCCGCCGCAAGGCATTGATTTCCGCCGATATTGCTACGACACTGGCGCCGTCGCCGGGTGAGCTTTCGCGGTCTTGAGGGTCGCCCCACCGCGGCGAACGGGGCCGAAATCGACGGTACCCGGCCCCGTGGGGGTCCGGGGGTATACTTTCCTGTGTAGGGTTTCGCGGCAAGGGCGGAAAATTCCGACCCGGCTCCGACACGCAAAAGGACGGACGATGGGAAACTGGAAAAAGGCGGGGCTGATCGGCTTGGGCGCGGTGCTGGGCATCCTGCTCTCGCTCAACTTCTCGGCCGTCGCGCAACGCGATGCGAGGATGCCCATCCCGTACGAGGACCTGCAGCTCCTTTCCGCCGTCTTCGGCAAGATCAAGTCGGATTACGTCGAGCCCGTTTCCGACGACAAGCTGATCAAGGAAGCGATCAACGGGATGGTGCACGGGCTCGACCCGCATTCCGACTTCCTGGACGCCGAGGCGTTCAAGGACCTGCAGATCTCGACGCAGGGCAAATTCGGCGGGCTCGGCATCGAGGTCGGCGTCGAAGACGGGATCGTCCGGGTCGTGTCGCCGATCGAGGACACGCCTGCGTTCCGCGCCGGCATCAAGTCGGGCGACCTCATCGTCAAGATCGACAACGACGCCACGCGGGGGATGCCGCTGTCGAAGGCGGTCGAAAAGATGCGCGGCAAGCCCGGCACCTCGGTCGTGCTGACCGTGGTGCGCAAGGACGCCGACGGCCCGCTCACCTTCACGCTGACGCGGGAGGAAATCAACGTCAAGAGCGTCCGCGCCAAGATGCTGGAGCCGGGTTACGGCTACATCCGCGTGCGCCAGTTCCAGGACCGCACCGCCGAGGACCTCACCAAGGCGCTGAAGGATTTCTACAAGCAGGGCGACCTCAAGGGTCTCGTGCTCGACCTGCGCAGCGATCCGGGCGGCCTTCTCAACCAGGCGGTCGCCGTGTCGGCCGCGTTCCTGCCGAAGGACGCTCTCGTCGTGTACACGGATGGCCGGACGCCGGACGCGCGCATGCGCCTGTCCGCGCGCAAGGAAGACTACACGCGTCGCGGCGAGGATTACCTCAAGGATCTGCCCGCCGCCGTCAAGAAGGTTCCGATCGCCGTGCTGGTCGACGGCGGCACCGCGTCGGCCTCCGAGATCGTCGCCGGCGCGCTGCAGGACCACAAGCGCGCCACGGTGCTCGGAACGCAGACCTTCGGCAAGGGTTCCGTGCAGACCATCCTGCCCCTCGGCAACAGCGCGGGCCTGAAACTCACGACGGCCCGCTATTACACGCCTTCCGGGCGCTCGATCCAGGCGAAGGGCATCGAGCCCGACATCGCGGTCGACGACGGCCGCGCGTCCCCGCTGGTCAAGGAAGCGAACCTGCAGGGCCATCTCGAGAGCGCGTCGGCGGACGTCGCGAAGGCACGCGCGCTCGACGCGGTAAAGGGTCTCGACAAGAGCGTGCCGGCCAAGTCCGCGGAAAAAGGCGTCGACAAGGCCGACGCGGCGACGCCGCGTTTCGAGTTCGGCGCCCCCGACGACTTCCAGCTCGCGCAGGCGATGAACCTGCTCAAGGGGCAGCCCGTCATCGCGTCGGCCAAGGCGGTGGCGCAGGTGAAGCCGGAGTAGACGCAAACGCTTTTCGGCGAAGCGCCCGGCCACGCCGGGCGTTTTTTCTTGTGCGGCGATCGACCATGGACGACGAAGAGCTCCTCCGCTACAGCCGCCACATCCTGCTGCCGGAACTCGGGATCGATGCGCAGGAGAAGTTCCTGGCCGCGCATGTTCTCATCGTCGGAGCCGGCGGACTCGGCACGCCGGCCGCACAGTTTCTCGCCGCGGCAGGCGTCGGCACGATCACCCTGTGCGATCCCGACGTCGTCGACCTCACCAACCTGCAGCGACAGATCCTGTTCGCGACCGCCGACGTCGGCGCGCGCAAGGTCGACGCCGCAAAGGCGCGCCTCGCGGCCGTCAACCCCGACGTGCGCATCGAGACCGTACCGGCGCGCGTCGGGCCCGCGGAACTCGCGCCGCTGGTGGCACGCGCCGACGTGGTGCTCGACTGCAGCGACAATTTCGCGACGCGCCACGCGGTCAATCGCGCGTGCGTCGCGGCAAGGAAACCGCTGGTGTCGGGCGCCGCCATCCGCTTCGACGGACAGGTCGCGGTGTTCGACCCGCGCGACTCCGGCGCGCCCTGCTATCACTGCCTGTTCGGCGAGGGCGAGGACCTCGAGGAGACGCGCTGCGCGATCATGGGCGTGTTCGCGCCCCTGGTGGGAATCATCGGCGCGACACAGGCGGCCGAGGCGCTGAAGATCGTCGCCGGCACGGGCGAGACGATCGCCGGCCGACTGCTGCTGCTCGACGCGCAGGCGATGCGCTGGCGCGACGTGCGCGTCACCCGCGATCCGCAATGCCCGGTATGCGGGGGATGAGCGTGCCCGTCCCGTCGCGCATCGCGCATCGCCTCACGCTTGCGCTGATCGCGTTCGCGGCGCTTGTTCCCTCGCTGCGCGCGTCGGCGGCGGCACCTCCGGTTGAACCGACGCTCGCCGCCGCCGAATGGAACTCGATCAAGCAGGTGATCGGCGACCAGCGGTCGGCGCTCGTGGCCGGCGATGCGGCGGGTGCGTTCTCGCACGCCGCGCCGGGGATCCGCGTGCAGTTCGGCACGCCGGAGAATTTTCTCGCCATGGTGCGTGCCGCGTACGACGCGCTGCTCGCCGCTCGCTACGTCGAATTCCTCGACGGCGCCGTCATCGAAGGGCACGTTATCCAGCCGCTGCGCCTCGTCGCTCCGGACAACACCGTGCAGGTCGCGCTCTACGTCATGCAGAGGCAAGAGGACGGGCACTGGAAGATCGCGGGCTGCATGCTCGCCCCTTCGACGGTCCGGGCGGCGTAGCCTGCTCGCCGTTCGCGCGTTCCCCCTGCTTCCCGGCTCGCGCCTCGGCCTCCGCTTCGGTAGAGCGATGCAACGCGTGCGTCGTCGGCCTCATGCGGCACTCGCCCCGGTCGCATCCCCACGCGCTATCCGCGCGGGGGCCCCTGCTCCCGGCTCGCGCCTCGGCCTCCGCGTCGGTACCGTGATGTCAACGCGTCGAGTCGTCGGCCTCATGCGGCGACTCGCCCCGGTCGCATCCCCACGCGCTATCCGCGCGTGGGGCCCCTGCTTCCCGGCTCGCGCCTCGGCCTCCGCTTCGGTAGAGCGATGCAACGCGTGCGTCGTCGGCCTCATGCGGCCGACTCGCCCCGGTCGCATCCCCACGCGCTATCCGCGCGTGGGGCCCCTGCTTCCCGGCTCGCGCCGCTACCCGAACAAGAATTTGCGCTGCAGGTCCCAGTGTTCCTGAGGCAGCCGCTTGAACCCGCTCTTGGCGAAAAACTGCCAGCGACCGAGCACATACGCGATCAGCACGCCGGCGTCGGCATTGGGGTCGCCGGGCCATGCCCCCGCGACCTGGGCGATCCGGAGCGCCTGGCGCATCGACGCCTCGACGCGATCGTAGAACTGGTTCATCCGCACCTGCAGGCGCTCGTCCTCGCTGACGAGCGCGTCGCCGATCAGCACGCGCGTCATGCCGGGATTCTTCTCCGCGAACCCCAGCAGCACCGCGACGATCTGCTGCGCCTGTGCGAGCGCCGTCCTTCGTGTCGGCGGCAATCTTGTTGATCAGCGTGAACAGCGTGTTTTCGATGAATTCGATGAGGCCCTCGAACATCTGCGCCTTGCTCGCGAAGTGCCGGTAGAGCGCGGCCTCGGACACGTCGAGCTTGGCTGCGAGCGCGGCGGTGGTCACCTTGTCTCCGCGCGGATTCTCGAGCATCGACGCGAGCGTCTGCAGGATCTGGAGACGGCGTTCGCCGTGCCTCGCGGCCATGACCGTTCTACGCTTTCCTGCGCTGCGTGCGCGCGTGCACGGGTTCGCTGTCGTCGGCGCGGATCATCGTGCCGACACCCTCGTTGGTCAGCACCTCGAGCAGCAATGCGTGGTCGACGCGACCGTCGATGATGTGCGAGCTGGCCACGCCGTTGCGCACGGCATCGAGCGCGGAGCCGATCTTGGGCCGCATTCCACCGTGAATCGTGCCGTCCGCGAAGAGTGCGTCGATTTCGCGCGCGGTGAGCCCGGTCAGGAGATTGCCGTCCTTGTCGAGCACGCCGACGGTATTGGTCATCAGCACGAGCTTCTCGGCGCGCAGGGTCTCCGCGAGTTTTCCCGCCACCAGGTCCGCGTTGATGTTGTAGGCCTCCCCGTCGCCACCGACGCCGATGGGGGCGATGACCGGAATGAAATCGCGCGAGTCGAGGAGCTGGATGATCTCCGGATCGATCCGGTCGATCTCGCCGACGAGGCCGATGTCGATCATCTCGCCCTCCACGGTTTCACTCTTCAGCAGCATCTTGCGCGCGTGGATGAACGCGCCGTCCTGCCCCGTCAGCCCGACGGCCTTGCCGCCGTGCTGGTTGATGAGGCCGACGATCTCCTGGTTGAGCTCGCCGAGAACCATCTCGACGACGTTCATCACCTTTTCGTCGGTGACCCGCATCCCCTGACGGAATTCGCTCTGGATGCCCATCTTCTTGAGGAGATCGCCGATCTGCGGACCGCCGCCATGGACGATCACCGGATTCATGCCCACGAGCTTCAGCATGACGACATCGCGCGCAAAGCCTGCCTTGAGGGCGGCCTCGGTCATCGCGTTTCCGCCGTACTTGATTACGATGACCTTGTCGTGAAAGCGCTGGATGTAGGGCAGCGCCTCGGCGAGGATCTGCGCCTTCAAGGCGGCGTTGACGGCATCGAGGGGCATGGCGGCAGGACCCGGGACGGCGGGCCGCGAGCGACCCTGCGACGATTGTACCGGAACCCGGCAGGCGGCAAATCGCGTGCGCGCATTTGCCCGGTACGCACGCCTTCGCCGGCGAGTGAGCCCTGACTGGAACTTCGATCCGCCGCCCGCGCGCGCTGCCTGCTTTTTTGCTATCGTTCAGTGTTGAGTCGATCGGTGCAATGCCTTTGCACCCACTTCCGTCGTCCTTCCCCGATCGCGCGATCGCGCGCGCCGACAGCGCCCGAAGCCCCGGCTTCCCGGTTCGCTGATGCGCCTCGCGATCATTCGTCAGCGCTTTGCGCCGGTCGCGGGCGCCGATCGCTTCTTCGAAAGCGCGCTGGAGGCGCTGCTCGAGCGCAACGTCGCGATCTCGCTCTACACCCGGTCCTGGCCGCAGACCAAGCTGCAGCTGATCGAGCCCGTCATCTGCGATCCGTGGTACGCCGGCAGCTTTTTGCGCGAATGGGGATTTGCGCGCTCGGCGCGCCGTGCGATCTCGCGTTCGAAAGCCAATCTCGTCGAATCGCACGAGCGCCTTCTTTCCTGCGACATCTACCGCGCCCGCGACGGCGTGCACGCGGTATGGCTCGAGGAACGCCTGAAGGGAGCGTCCGCCGTCGAGCGGCTCCGCCTCGCCCTGTCGCCTTACAACCGCTACATGCTGAACGTCGAAAGGCGCCTTTTCGCGAGCCCGTGGCTGCAGGCCGTGATCTGCAACTCGAAGATGGTGCGCGACGAGATCATCGACCGCTATGCGCTGCCGGTGTCCAAGCTGCACGTCGTCTACAACGCGGTCGACAGCGACGTGTTCCACCCGGACGTGCGCGGCGCCCGCTCCACGATGCTGCAGCGACACGGCATCGACGAGTCGGCAACCGTATTCCTGCTGGCCGGATCGGGCTACGAGCACAGCGGCGCAGGCGCGGCGATCGCGGCGCTGGCCGAGCTGCCGGCGTCGGCGCATCTCATGATCGCGGGACGTGAACTTCACGCCCAGCGCTACCGCGACCTGGCGCGATCCTTCGGCGTCGCGGATCGCGTCATCATGGCGGACATCGACACGGATCCCCGCGGCTGGTACGGCGCAGCGGATGCCTTCGTGCTGCCCACCCTCTACGATCCCGCGCCGGAGTCCACGCTCGAAGCGATGGCCTGCGAACTGCCGGTCGTCACGAGCACCAAGTCGGGCGCGGCGGAACTCGTGCTCGGAAACGACGCCGGGCTCGTCTGTCCGGCGGGCGACATCGCCGGGCTTGCCGCTCAGATGCGCACGCTGCTCGATCCCGCGACGCGCCGCCGCCTGGGCGCCAACGCCCGGCGTGCAGTGCTGCCGCTGTCGCCGGCCGCGATTACGCTGCAGCTTGTTCTGCTCTACCGCGATCTCCTCGCCGCGTCGGTCACCGCAAAGGCGACGGGACGCGGAAAGCGCCGCGCGAAGCGCGCCGCAGATTCGCAGCCACCGGAAGCGGCGCCCGGCGCGCCATCCGACGGCAGTGCTGCGGCCGAAGCCCGCCCGGAATCGGACTCTTCCGCAATCGCCGCCGCAGCCGATGCCCCGCCAGCACCGACGACCACGCCGGGCTCCCCGGACGATTCGTCACCGAAGTAGCGGTTGCAGGTGCACGCATCACCCGTGACTTCGCGCCCGACAGCCCCGACAGGATGAGCCCACGGCAGGCGCTGCGGCGACTCGCCGACGGCCTCGCCGGGACGGCGCTCGATCGCGCGATCAGGCGCGCAGCCACCGGCCGCCGGCGCGATTTTCTGTTCTGCTGGAACCGGGGAATGGGCGACGTCGCGCTCTGCCTCGTCCCGATCTTCATGCGCATCCGCCAGGAAGTCCCCGGCGCGCGGATCACGATCGTCACTCGACCCGAACTCACCGAGCCCTTCGCGATGACCGACGCCGATGCGATCGTCGCCGTCCCGGGTCTCGCACGCGGCGTGCGGATCGCGATCGGCCAACTGCGGACCCTGCCGGGCGTCGACGTCGAGCGGTATTCGGCCGTGTTCGAGGACCCGGACGTGAATCGCTGGCTCAGGGGACGCAGGACCGAGTTTCGACCCACGCTCAAGTGGAATTCGGCATGGGACTCTCTTGCCGAACGAATCCCCCCGAGCACGCCTGACCGGTTCTACATCGGCGCGCACGTGAGCGCCGAAACGCGCCAGTACTACAGCTACGCGAAGGACTGGGAAACGGAATCCTGGCGCGAACTCATGGCGCGCCTCGACGACGTGCCCGGCGCGCGCTGGCTGCTGTTCGGCCAGACGCCGGAGCCCCGGTACGAGCGGCCGAACGTCATCGACCTCCGCGGGGACACGGGTTTCCTCGAGATGGCGTCGATCATCCGGAACCGCGTCCGGCTGCTGATCGCCCCCGACAGCGGGGTCCTCGCCACGGCGTATTACCTCGACGCGCGGTTTCCGCTCGACGTCGTCTCGCTGTGGTCCGACCCGCGTCAGGGCATCCTGCTGCAGGGCTGTCCGTCGCCCAATCCGCTGCTGCGCCACGTGCCGCTGGTGGGCCGTGACGAGCAGGCCCGGAATATTCCGGTCGACGAAGTGCTGGCGGAAGCGCGCGCAGCGCTCCGACCGCGCGATCTGATCAGCGCCGGCGGGGAGCGCGCAACGGCATCGGGACGGCAGCGACCGCCGCGCCGTCGACGGGTTCCATCGGAATCGGCTGCACCGGCGCGCCGGCGGACGGCACGTATTCCGGAATCCACGTCTTGAGCCGCGCGCGAACTTCGGCGTCGTCGGCGGCGCGATCGCGCTCGCACCACGTGACCATCTGGCCGATCGCGTCGCGATTCGCGGCGCGCGCCTGCGCGATGCGCAGCTTGGGGTGGGTCGTCGGCAGCGAGGCCTCCTCCGACGCGAGGGGCTCCTCGTAGAGCTTTTCACCGGGGCGCAGGCCGGTGAACACGATGGGAACGCGATCGGGATCGGCACCCGAAAGCCGGATCATGTCGTGCGCGAGATCGACGATGCGAACCGGCTCGCCCATGTCCAGCACGAGAATCTCGCCGCCCTTGCCCTGCAGGCCCGCCTGCAGCAGCAGCTGCGTCGCCTCCGAGAGCGACATGAAAAAGCGCGTGATGTCGGGGTGCGTGACCGTAACCGGGCCGCCGCGCGCGATCTGTTCGGAGAAGCGCGGGATCACGCTGCCCGCGCTGCCGAACACATTGCCGAAGCGCACCAGCACGAACTGCGTGCCGCCGCCCTGCAGGCTCTGGCACACGATCTCGGCGAGCCGCTTGGTCGCCCCCATCACGTTGGTCGGGTTGACGGCCTTGTCGGTGGAGACGAATACGAACTTCTCGACTTTCGCCGCGATCGCCGCGCGCGCCAGCACCCACGTGCCGTAGGCGTTGTTGCGTACGGCCTGCCAGGCGTTCGTTTCCTCCATCAGCGGCACGTGCTTGTAGGCACCCGCGTGAAAGATGACGCCCGGACGTTCGCGCGAGAGCACCTCGTCGACCAGCGCCGCGTGCTTCACGTCGCCGACGACCGCGACGACGGGCAGCTGCGGGAACGCGTCGGTGAGCGACATCTTGATCTCGTAGAGTGCCGCCTCCGAAATGTCGAACAGGACGAGCTTCGCGGGCCGGAAACGCGCGATCTGGCGACAGAGTTCGGCACCGATCGATCCTCCGGCGCCGGTCACGAGCGCGACGCGGTTGCCGAGCCAGTCCGCAAGTCCCTCGCTGTCGAGCGCGACCGGGTCGCGTCCCAGCAGGTCGTCGAGCTCGATCGTGCGAATCGTGGTGAGCGCCAGGCGGCCGCTGATCAGTTCCTCGTAGGATGGGACCGTGAGCGCCTCGAGGCCGTTTTCCGCACAGATTTCAGCGACGCGACGGCGGACCCCGTGCGCCGCCGAGGGCAGCGCGATGATCACCTTGCGCACGCCGTACTTGTCGGCCCATGCAGGAAGGCTCGCGATCGAACCGAGTACGCCGACATTGCGCAGCAGCCGCCCCTGCTTTGCGGGGTCGTCATCCAGCAGGCCGACGACGCGCCATTGCCGGCTTCGGGCGAGCTGCGACGTGAGCGTCGCCCCGGCGTCGCCCGCCCCCACGACGAGCACCGGTTCGCCGAGGGCGAGGAGCGGGCTGTAGAGCCGATGTTCCTTCCAGATCCGGTAGGCGAAGCGATCGCCGGCCATCAGGAAGATGAGAAGGACCGGATAGAAGATGAGCACGCTTCGCGGAACCACCGCCTGCAGCTGCAGCATCACCAGGACGAGCGGAATGAGCAGCGCGCCCAGCCCGGCCGCGAGCACGATGCGCTGCAGATCCGGCATGCTTGCGAAGCGCCAGAGTCCGCGGTACAGGCCGAACGCGAGGAAAAGGAAGCCCTGCAGCGGCACGATCCACACCACCGTGCGCAGCATGTCCGGGTGGAGCGGGTTGTGAAAATCGAGGTTGAACCGGACCCAGTAGATCGCGGCCCACGCGAGCGCCGCTGCGCAGAGGTCGTGCAGGAACGCGAGCCAGGCCCGCCAGTTCTGGGACTTGGTGATCACGAAGGGAGTCTCTTCCGGCTCCAATGATAATCAATGCCTGCAAAGAGTGCCGCAATGATCGTCGTCCAGACCGCCACTGCCCACCAGCCCGCCGCGGGTCGCAATGCGAGCACCGCCAGCGCGGTCGCGGCGGTCCCCGCCGAAAGACCTCCGTAGACCGCCAGCGTTCCCCGGTGTTGCGCGCCCAGCTGGTTCAGCCGCTGGTAATAGTGCGTTCGGTGCGCCTCCCACACGCGCTCGCCGCGCCAGAAACGTCGCGCAAGCGTCGTCGTCGCGTCGGCGAGAAAGGGCAGGAACGCGAGCAGGGGAAACCAGCCGGGCCAGACGCCGGCGCGCCAGCCGGCAAGGCCGAAGAGAGCCGCCAGAAAGCCCAGCGGAACAGCGCCTACATCTCCCATGAACGCGCGCGCGGGCGGCAGGTTGACGACGAGGAACGGAAGCGTCGCGGCGGCAAGCGCGCCGTAGCCCTGCGCCGGGGCGCCCGCGAACGACGCGGCAATCCCGTAGGCGGCGAATCCGAGCAGCGCCGTGATCGCGGCGAGGCCGTCGTTGCCGTCCATGAAATTGAAAAGATTTGCCGACCAGATCATCGCGAGGGTCATCAGGACGAACTGGACCACCCACCCCATGGTCGACGCGGCGGTCGCCATCGGGCCGCAGAGCGCAGCGGCGCCGGCCATGGCCGCGACAGCGTGCACCGCGAGGCGCGTCAACGGGTGCACGCCGCGCCAGTCGTCGATCAATGACACCGCCGATACCGAACACCACGTCGCAATCCAGATCGGCGTCGCGACGGCCGCGACGGGCGGGGACACCCATGCCGCGGAAATGAAGCCGGCCCAGATCGCCAGGCCGCCGACGCGGAGCACCGGTCGATCGTGCAGGGAGCGCGCCGTCGGGTTCGCGTGTGGCAGAAATTCCGCCCAGTGGCGAAGCGCGACGACCCCGCCGGTCGCGACGATCAGCGAGAGCAGGATCGCGCCGAACGGCGAAAGCCGGAACTCATCCACGGACAGACCCGCCACACGACGACAGTGTCGCCGCTAAGTACTTGCGAACGGGCCGTTTCCCACCCTTTGCGAGGGAAGAAAATGCGCGTAAATCCGTGCCGGCAGCGGCACGGGCCGCTGCGAGGGTTGCAAATCGATTATTCTTGCTACCGATCATGGCGTTAGCGCGCGTTTTTCATCCTGATTTTTGCTATTTTCCGAACGATTGTCCCATCGGCGGACGCAATTCCTGTCGCGTTTTAGCAACAGGGCGACAATGGCAGTGGCCCCTGCGGGAGTTTGCCTTGCCACGGGCGCGACCCCTTTGGCACAATGAACGCAACTTCTCGACATCGCTGAGAAGGTTCCGATGGCAAGTGCAGAACGGCGCCGTTTCCTTGCCAATTTTATCTGTTAGAGGAGAGGGTTCATGAACAAAAAGCTCGTCGCTTTGGCCGTCGCAGGCGTACTTGCCGCCCCGCTGGCGCAAGCGCAGACGGCAAACGTCACGCTCTATGGTCGCGTCAATCTCGACGTGGAATTCGTGAATGGCACCATCTACAACAACAACGTCACCCAGCCGTCGACTTGCAACAAGACATTGAATGTCGGTAACTGCCAGACGACGAACCCCTGGGTGTACCGGATGGGCACGAACTCGTCGCGCTTCGGCCTTCGCGGAACGGAATCTCTGGGCGGCGGGCTGAACGCGATCTTCCAGGTCGAGTCGTCGATCGATCCTGCCCACTCCGGCGGCACGCTGGCCGGGCGCGAATCGTTCGTCGGTCTGCAAGGCGGATGGGGAACGTTCAAGATCGGCCGCTTCCTGATGCCCTACGACGACCTGCACCCGATCTTCGGTAACGTTCCCACGCTGACGACGTCGCTGCTGTCCACCGCCTCGCTGTGGGCGCAGGGCTTCCAGCCGAAGAACGCCGGCGGCTTCGACGACCGTGTCGCGAGCTCGATCCGTTACGACACCGCGAATCTTTCGGGCTTCACGGCGAGCTTCCAGTACGGCCAGCAAGGGGCGAACTACGCGAACCCGGGCGCGCCGATCACGACGCCGACCGTGAACAACGGACGGGTCTTCGGTGCAAATGCCCTCTATTCCAACGGCCCGATTCAGCTGGGCGTGGGTTACGAAGGCAACTACGGCGTGCGCGGTCGGCAGGTCGTCGCGGCACCTCCGGCCACGGCTCCCGCGGGAACGAGCAATACCGGCAAGCAATTGAACGATTACGCGTTCTCGGTAACGGGTGCGTACTCGTTCAGCATCGTCCGGATCGGTGCCGTATACGAGCGCCTGAAGTACGACAATGGCGGCTTGGCGGGCGGCGACATCACGCGCAACTTCTGGGGTGCGAGCTTGACCGGCAACGTCGGCCCGGGCCAGATGTATTTCTTCTACGGCCAGGCGAACAACGGTGCCGGCTCTGCGCCGAACGGTGCGCGCGTTGCGGGCTTGGTGGTTGGCCCCGACACCCGCGCGACGCAGTACTCGGTCAGCTACACGTATCCGCTGTCGAAGCGCACGCTGACCTACGTCGGTTATAACAGGATCAACAACAGGTCCAACGCCGCGTACAACTTCAACATCAACCCGTACAACCCGGTCAGCTCGTCTGACTCGTCGTACAACACCCCGGGCGGCAAGCCGGGCGGGCTGGTGTTCGGCATGGTTCACTTCTTCTGAGAACCCGCTGCCTCTGCAAGAGCACCTAGCAACTGCACTGTTTGAAGTGATCACGCGGGCGCCTCCGGGCGCCCGTTTTTTTGCCTGCGGATCGGCGGCGCGGCGGCCGGGAACCGGCTGCTACAATGGGCGAGGAGACTGCGCCCCATGCTCGACGATCTGGTGATTGGCTTCGACCGTGCGCTGCGGACGCTTTCCGGGCACGCGACGTCGACGCGACCGACGCCAGGCGCGAACATCGCCGACACCGAGCTCTCGGAGGACGAGCGCCGGCACGCGGCGGGGCTGATGCGCATCAATCACACCGGCGAAGTCTGCGCGCAGGCGCTCTATGCGGCGCAGGCGCTCACCGCGCGCGATCCGGCGATCCGGCGGCAGTTCGCGGATGCGTCGCGCGAGGAGGAGGAGCACCTCGCGTGGACCCGGCAACGCCTGTCCGAACTTTCCGATCGCACGTCGCTGCTCAATCCGCTCTGGTATGGAGGGGCGTTTGCGATCGGCATCCTCGCGGGCGCCGCAAGCGACGAGATCAACCTCGGATTCGTCGTCGAGACCGAACGGCAGGTGGAGGACCACCTGACCGGCCACATGGAGCAGCTGCCTCCGGCGGATGCCCGCAGCCGCGCGATCGTCGAACAGATGCGCGACGACGAGGCCCGTCACGGGGCAACGGCGCAGGCGGCCGGAGCGGCGGACTTGCCGTTTCCGATCAGGCGCCTGATGCGCGCCGCCGCGGACGTGATGCGGGCGGTGGCGTATCGGGTGTAGCGCGGCGCCACGCCCGCAGCGCCTTGAGCCTTGCGGCTCGAACGGCCTTCGCAATCGCGTTGGCGGTGGTCGCCGATTTCGCGGCCGCCCCTGCCCGGGACTTGCGCGCCACTGACGCCGCATCCACACGCTTGACCGTCGCCAGCGCGTCGCGCACGAACCGCGCCGGGGCGTAGTCTCCGCTTCGCCCCGGCAGCGACAGCGCATCGCATTCGCAGGCCTCGAGCAGCGTGTCGAGCCGCTCCGGGCGACGCAGCGCGTCCGCCGCCATCAGGAGGTCGAGCAGCCCCGCCGGCCTCTGCTCGCGCGCCGCATGCACGGCGCCGTGCCAGCGCGCCACGAGCCGACCTGCATCGCGGCAATCGAGCGGTACCTTGAGCCGCGCCGACATGCGCTCCGCCAGTCGGACGCTGCGCGATTCGTGCCCCGAATGGTTCGGCCACGATCGGCGCGGCGTCGCGCCTTTGCCGAGATCGTGCGCGAGCACACCGTAGCGGACGGGCAGAGAAAAGTCCTTGCCGGCTGCATAATCGAGGGCCCGCGCGAGGTGCACGCCGGTGTCGATCTCCGGATGGTCGCTGACGCGCTGCGGGACCCCGTAGAGGGAACTCACCTCCGGCAGCAGCTGCGCGAGTGCGCCGCACTCGCGCAATACGGCGAGCATCCGCGAAGGGTAGGGTTCCATCAGTCCTGTCGCAAGCTCCCGCCAGATGCGCTCCGGAGCCAGTGTCGCGAGCTCGCCGGACGCCGAGAGCCGGCGCATCAGCGCCTCGGTTTCGGGAGCGACGTCGAAGCCGAAGCGCGCTGCAAAACGTGCCACGCGCAACACGCGCAGCGGATCTTCGGCAAAGGCCGGCGAAACGTGCCGCAGCAAACCCGCACGCAGATCCGCGGCCCCGCCGTGCGGATCGATGAGCGCGCCGTCGTCGGCGCGCGCCATCGCGTTGATCGTAAGATCCCTCCGCTCGAGATCCTGCTCGAGCGTCACGTCCGGCGAGGCGAAGAATTCGAAGCCGCGGTAACCGTGCCCGTGCTTGCGCTCGGTCCGCGCAAGCGCGTATTCCTCGCTCGTTTCAGGATGAAGAAACACCGGGAAGTCGCGGCCCACGGGTCGGAAGCCCGATGCAGTCATGATCTCGGGCGTCGCACCGACGACGACCCAGTCGCGATCGCCCGGGACGCGGCCGAGGAGCTCGTCGCGGACCGACCCGCCAACGCGATAGATGCTGACGACCGGCGCGCCGCGATGGTTGCGGTTCATCCGCGCTGTGGATCGGAACGCACTGGGGGCGCGATGCGCAGGTGCCGGCCGTCAGCGTCCGACCTGCGATCGATAGCCATCGTAACGACTTCTGGCCGCCCCGGGCCCGAGGTAGGTCGGAGCGACGGTCGCGAGCGCCGCCGGCACCACGCCGAACCCGGACGGGAAGGCGCAGCCGCATACGCTGTCCTCCTGCATCGACGCCAGATTGTCGCGGCTCATCGGCGTCCCTGGCAGGAATTCGAGGAAACGTGCCTGCATTCGGCCGAGCGCCGGCCCCAGCCCGATGATGTGCCGTTCGTTCTCGGTCAGCTTGCCCACGAAGGCGACGAGCTCGCGCAATGTATAGATGTCCGGACCGCACAGCGGAAATTTCTGCCCGATCGTGGACTCGTCCGCGAGCGCGTGCGCAAAACATTGCGCAACGTCGCCCACGAATACCGGCTGAAATCGCGTCTTCGCGGCCGCGATGGCCATGACCGGCAGTACCCGCTGGATCGTCGCGAACAGATTGAGGAACCGGTCCTCGCGGCCGAAGATCACCGATGGACGAAAGATCGTCCAGTCGAGCCCCGATGCGGCGATCGCGGCCTCGGCCTCGCCCTTGCTCCGCTGATAACGCGATGGCCCGGCCGGGTTCGCGTTGAGCGCGCTCATCTGCAGCAGCCGGCGCACGCCGGCCGCGCGGCACGCCGCTACCAGTTTGTGCGCCAGCTCCACGTGCACGCGCGCAAACGTCTGCCGGCCCGATTCGTTGAGAATGCCGACGAGATTGACCACGGCCTTCGCACCCGCCATCAGTCGCCCGAGCGTGGTCGGATCATGGACGTCGGCGCTGACGACGTCGACCGTCGGCAGCAGGATGAGGTGGCGCGCGGTCTCGCGGCTGCGCGCCGGCACGACGACGCGATGGCCGGCCAGCACGAGCCGGTTGACGACATAACGCCCGACGAAACCCCCGCCCCCGACCACCAGAACGGTCCCCTGCGCCATGGTCACTGCGCTTTCGCGGGGATCGCGGAGGCGATATCGACACCCGTGGTCCCGTTCGCACGCGGCGGCACGACACCGAGGCGCGCCGACAGCGAGATGTAGGGCTGGTCGAGCAGGCGCGCGTAGAACATCGCGTTGGCGAGAACCTTCTTCACGTAATCGCGGGTTTCGTTGAACGGAATGGTCTCGACCCAGACGGCGCCCTCGAGTGGAGCACCGTTGCGCCAGGCCTGTGCACGCCCCGGCCCCGCATTGTACGCGGCGGCCGCGAGCGCCGGCAGGCCTTCCAGGCGGTCCTGCCAGTACTTGAAGTAGTACGCGCCGAACTGCGTGTTGACCGGCAGTTCCGCGATCTGCGCCGGTCGGTAGTCGCTCCTCCCCATCTGTTTCGCGACCCACCGCGCTGTCGCAGGCATCAGTTGCATCAGCCCGACTGCGCCCGCCGACGACACGATGTCCGACGCGAAGCGCGACTCCTGGCGAGCGATACCCAGGAGCAGCGCCTCGTCGGCCGCCTGGTCGCGCGCGGCCGCGGCGAAGTGCTCTCGAAACGGCATCAGGTAGCGGAGCTCGAAATCGTGGCGGGCCTTCGTGCGCTCCGCCGTGTTGATGGCGCGATCGTAGAGTCCTGACATTGCGCGCGTAATCGGCAGCGACCAGCAGGCCCTCGTCGTCGCGGCCGCGGACCACGTACACCCATTCGCGCTGCGATTCGGGGCGCAGGTCGAGTTCGGCCAGCTTCACCGCGCGGCGGACCCCGGCCTGCGCGCCGAAAAGGGAAAGTGCTGCCGGCGACGGGTGCGCCGGATCGCTCACGGGTTCGAATCGCTGCCCGAGCGCCTCCGCCGCGAGGAGGCCGTAGAAATGAAAGTCGCCGGCGAGGTCCGCCAACAGGGCGGTCGCCTCGGCGGTCCGGCCGGTCGCCGACAACGCTCGCGCCTTCCAGTAGCGCCATGCAGGCTCCTGCGCGAGCACTGGAGGCATCGCCGCAATCGCAGCGTCGACGTCGGGCCACGCGCCGGCGCGCAGCGCAGCGCGAACCCGCCACGCATGCTGTGCGTCGCTGAGCGGCGCGCCGTCGGCCTCGCGAAACCAGTCGTTGGCGCGGGGATTGAGCTGACGCGCCGCATGGTAGGCGATTCGCGCGTTGCCATACAGGCGATCGGCCTCCGGCAGGCGCGGGCGCTGCTTCTCCCAGGCGCCGCGAACGGACGCCGCATCGGTGCGCGCAGCGCGCTCGAGCGCATACAGCACGAGCTCGCGGCCACCCCGCGTTTTCCAGGCGAACTCGCCTTTCGCGAGCGCACGGACCGGGTCGCGCTCGACCGCCATGAATTCCTTGGCCGGGATCCGGTCCTCGGTCGGCATGTCGGCGGCAATGGACTGCGCAACGCGCACGCTCCCTGCCTCTGCCGCGAGCCGGAAGCGCGCGCGACGGTCGTCGACCGACAAGGCACCGCTGCCGATCAGCGCCGCGAAAAGCGGTTCGCAGGCGTCAGGCGTTGCCTGCCCGCTGAACCACAGCGGTCTCGCGACAGCGAGCGCCACATCACCCTCGCGCTGTCGGCGGTACTGGATGCCGTAGCAGGAGAGCTCGACGTCCTCGCCGCCGGGCGGGGGAAACAACGCTCCGAACGCCGCCCAGTCACCCCGCTTGCCCAGCACCTTGAGGTACTCGACGCGAAGCCGATCGGCGATCGGCGCGCCCGGCCATTTGCCAAGGAAGGCCTCGACCTCGTCGCCCGAGACGGTGTCGAGGCGGACCGAAAGGCGCCAATACTCAACATACATTTCGAGCACGTGCCCCGCGAGCTTCGGCCCCAGCGCATCGAGCTTCGCCCGCTGACCCCGCTCGAAGGCGGCCTTGGCCGCGAGGAAATCCGCATCCGACGGCTCGGGCGCAGCACCGGCTGCGCCCGGAAAGAGCGCCCACGCGGCGGCGGTCCCTACGATGCAGAGCAGAAGTCGGCGCATGGCATCCATTGTCGGCGACACGGACACCTTTCGGCAATCGGACGTCGCGCACGATTCGTTGAATTCCATGAGACCGCGGACGGCGGACGCGGTTCGGGATAAAATCCCGATCATCATCGGGCCGCACGCGCGGGGCGCCTGCCCACGCGCCCAATCAAGACCCGCCGCATCCGGGAGGAGCGATGGCACAACGCAAGGGTGCGCTGCAGGTCGGCGTCGTGATGGGCAGCGACAGCGACTGGGACATCATGCGCCACGCCGCAGCGCAGCTCGACGCATTCGGCATCGGCTACGAGGCGCGCGTGCTGTCCGCGCACCGGATGCCCGACGACATGTTCGAGTACGCCGAGGACGCGCTGACGCGCGGCCTGCGCTGCATCATCGCCGGCGCCGGCGGCGCCGCGCACCTTCCGGGCATGCTCGCCGCAAAGACCACGGTGCCCGTGCTCGGCGTTCCCGTGCCGTCCAAGTATCTCCGCGGCGAGGACTCGCTTCTTTCCATTGTCCAGATGCCGAAGGGCATCCCGGTCGCGACGTTCGCGATCGGCGAGGCGGGTGCGGCGAATGCCGGCCTCTTCGCCGCGGCGCTCATCGCGGCCACCGATCCTGCCGTCGCGAAGCGGCTCGCCGCATTTCGCATCAAGCAAACGGCGACCGCACGCGCCATGCACGTGCCGAACGAGGGGAGCAAGTCGGCATCGTGACGTCGATGATCGCTCCCGGCGCCTGGCTCGGGCTGCTGGGCGGCGGCCAGCTTGGGCGGATGTTCTGCATGGCCGCGCAAAGCCTGGGCTACAAGGTCGTCGTGCTGGATCCGGGTGCAAGCAGCCCCGCCGGCAGCGTTGCCGACCGGCACATCTGCGCCGACTACCAGGACCTGGCGGCGCTTGCGGAGCTGGCCGCGCTTGCGGCCGCCGCGACCACCGAGTTCGAGAACGTACCCGCCGCGGCGCTCGATTACCTCGCGCGATCCTTGCGCGTGTCGCCCGCGGCAGCGAGCGTGGCCATCGCGCAGGATCGAATCCGCGAAAAGGCGTTTCTCGCGGACCATGGCTTCGCCGTTGCGCCGTTCACGGTCCTGCGCACGGCAGCGGACACGCTGGCTGCCGACGCGGCGCTCGTCCCGGGCATCGTCAAGAGCGCGCGCCTCGGCTATGACGGCAAAGGGCAAATCCGCGTGGACTCACCGATCGATGTCGCCAGCGCCTTCCGCAAGATGGGCGGGACTCCGTGCGTCCTCGAGCGCTTCGTGGCGCTCGCGTGCGAGGTATCCGTGATCGTGGCCCGCAACGAACGCGGCGAGTCGATCGCGTGGCCCGTCGCCGAGAACTGCCATCGGGAAGGCATCCTCGACGTGTCGATCGTCCCCGCACGCGTGTCGGGCGATCTGGCGACGCGGGCACTTTCGATCGCGACTGACGTCGCCGCCAGGCTCGACTACCGAGGAGTCCTCTGTGTCGAGATGTTCGTGACGGGCGACGGCACGATCCTCGTCAACGAAATCGCGCCGCGTCCGCACAACAGCGGTCACTACACGATCGACGCCTGCGTCACGTCGCAGTTCGAGCAGCAGGCGCGCGTGCTGGCCGGGCTCCCGCTGGGCGACACGCGGCAGCACGAGCCTGCGGTGATGGTGAATCTGCTGGGCGACCTCTGGTTCGCGGACGGCGAGTCGAAATCTCCGCGCGAGCCCGACTGGTCCCGCGTGTTGCGCCACCCGCAGGCGAAGCTGCACCTGTACGGAAAAACCGAGCCGCGGCGCGGGCGCAAGATGGGCCACGCGACCTGTCTCGGTCCCACGCTCGACGACGCGCTCGCGACCGCTCGCGCGATCAAGCGCGAACTCGGCATCCCCGGCGCCGACGCACTGCAGTGAACGCCCGACCATGAAGTCCGTGTCCGACGCCGCTCCCCTGGGTGGGCTCCGCGTCCTCGACCTCACGCGGCTCCTGCCCGGTCCCGTCTGCACGCTCTATTTCGCCGACCTCGGCGCCGACGTCGTCAAGATCGAGGACACCGGATCCGGTGACTACGCGCGGAGCCTCGGCAATCGTCCCGGTACGGTTTCGGCGTTCTTTCGCGCCGTGAACCGCAACAAGCGCAGCGCGGCGCTGGATCTCAAGGACCCGCGCGGCCGCGACGCGTTTCTCGCGCTCGCACGGGGTGCCGACGTGATCGTCGAGAGCTTCCGGCCCGGCGTCGTCGCGAATCTTGCCGTCGACTACGCCTCGATCGCGGCGATCAACCCGCGCGTCGTCTATGCTTCCATTTCCGGCTACGGTCAGGCCGGACCGCGCGCGCAGGCCGCGGGTCACGACATCAATTACCTGGGGTACGCCGGCGTGCTCGAGCAGACCGGGACCCGCGACGGCCCGCCGGCACTCTGCAACCTGCAGATCGCCGACCTGCTGGGCGGCGCCGCGGCGGCAGCGATCGGGATTCTCGCGGCCGTCGTCGGCGCCCAGCGGTCGGGCCGCGGCCGTTACGTCGACGTCGCGATGGCGGATGCCGCGCTCGCCCACAACATCTTCGCGCTGCACGCGCTGACGCAGTGGGGACGCACGCTGCCGCGCGGCGGCGATCTCCTCACGGGGGGCGTCCCGTGCTACGGACTCTACGGTACGCAGGACGGGCGCTGGCTCGCGGTCGGCGCGCTCGAGGACAAGTTCTGGCGGCGGCTATGCGCGACGATCGGACGACCGGACCTGGTTCCGGTGGCATTGACGCAGGGCGACGAGGGTGCCCGAGTGCGGCGCGAACTCGAAGGAGTGTTCGCATCGTCGACGCTCGCGGAGTGGACCGAACGCTTCACGAACGTCGACTGCTGCGTGACGCCGGTCGCGACGCTCGACGAGGCGCTTGCCGATCCGCAGTTCGTGGCGCGTGGGATGATCGTCGAACGGCCGGACGGCACGAGGCAATACGCACCGCCGTTCAAGCTCTCCGGGCACGACTTCGCCGTGACGCGCGAGGCGCCGGGGCATGGCGAGCACACGGCAGAGATCCTGCGCGAGGCGGGCTACGACGATGCCGCGATCGCGGCGCTGGGTGTCGGGCTTTAGCCGGGCATCGTAGTCGCCGCGTCAGGTTGCGGTGCCGACGACGCGTGTCTTTCGCTTTCTTGCCGCCGCGGCCTTCGCTGCAGCGTCCTCGCGTTCGGCGCCGATCGGAAGTTCCGCAACCCGCGCGAACTCCGGATCGACGAAGCGGCATCCTGCGGCGACGTAGTCCGCCGCCATCGGGGTCGCGTCGGCGCCCCAGAACAGCACGTCGCCGATCGCCAGCGTCGGCACCCCGAACACGCCGCGCGAACTGGCCTCGTCGGTATTGCGGCGTAGCGCGTCCTTCACTTCCGTCGTCGCGATGCGCGCGTGCGCGTCCGGCACGCCGAGCTCCGACGCGAGTTCCGCCCACTCGATCGGCAGGTCCGGCAAGCGGCCGTCGGCCCAGACGAAACGAAAGATCCGATGGATGGCAGCGGGCGCGCAGTCGCAGGCGATGGCAAGACGAAGGAGCGGCAGCGGATTGAACGGATGCTCGGGCGGAAACTTGAACGCTATGCGCATCCGTCGCGCCTGCCAGATGCAGAACCGGTAGGTGAACGTGCGCTTTGCCGCGATTTCCGCCGGCCCCTTCTGGCCGCTCGCCTCCAGCAGCCCCGCGAAGAGCACCGGACGGTACCTGACGGAAATGCGCGGCGCAAGCGAGGACAGTTGCTCGCTCTGCAGATAGGCGAACGGCGAAACGAAGTCGAAATACCAGTCGGCGATCATCGCGTTGTGGCGCGCCGCGCGGGCAGCTCGGCCAGCACCGCCCTTTTCGCGTCGCCGTCGAGCACGCTCCACGCCGCGATCTCGTCCAGCGTGCGATGGCAGCCGCGGCATAGTCCCGACGCGGCATCCATTTCGCACACGCTGATGCACGGCGACGCAACGTCCCCGGTGGCCGGCGTGGGGAGATGCAGCGGCCGTGCTCATTGCGCGGAGGACCTCGGCAAAGGATCCCTGGCGGAAAGGGCTCGCGCGACACGCGATACCGGCGGGCGGCCCAGGACATCCGAGATGTACTGCCCGGCGGCGCGCAGCCTCGTCATGTCCACGCCGGTCTGGATGCCGAGGCCATCCAGCAGGTAGAGCACGTCCTCGCTCGCGAGATTGCCCGTGGCGCCTTTGGCGTAGGGACAGCCGCCGAGCCCCGCGACCGAGCAATCGAACGTTGCCACGCCCATTTCCATCGCGGCATAGACGTTGGTCAGCGCCTGCCCGTACGTGTCATGGAAGTGCCCGGCGAGTTGCGCGACCGGCACGCGCTGCGCGACCGCCGCGACGAGCGCCTTCGTCCTGCCGGCAGTGCCTACGCCGATCGTGTCGCCGAGAGAAATCTCGTAGGACCCCAGGCGGTGCAGCGCCGCCGCGACCTCCGCGACCTTCGTCGGATCGACCGCGCCTTCGTAGGGGCAGCCCAGCACGCAGGAAATGTAGCCGCGCACGCGGATCCCGTTTGCCGCCGCGGCGGCATGGATGGGCTCCGCGCGCGCGAGGCTCTCCGCAATACCGCAATTGATGTTCTTCCGCGAAAACGTCTCCGATGCCGCGACGAAGACCGCCACTTCGTCGGCCTTTGCGGCAAGCGCCGCTTCGAATCCCTTGAGATTCGGCGTCAGCACCGGATAGCGGACGCCTTCCGCGCGGCGAATGCCGGACATCACCAGAGCGGCATCGGCCATTTGCGGCACCCACTTGGGCGACACGAACGCAGTCGCCTCGATCGCCGCGAACCCGGCCTCGGTGAGGCGGTCGATCAGCGCGATCTTGACCTCGGTCGCAACGGTCGCCTTCTCGTTCTGCAAACCGTCGCGCGGACCGACTTCGACCAGTCGCACGCTTCGCGGCAGCGTCAATGCGTTTTCCATGCGAGTGCGGGTCGGCCCTTCAGTATCCGCGATCCCGGTCGATCGCGCCGGTCACGGCGTCACCGCTTTCGAGGCGGCGAATCTTGGCCGCGACCTGCGCAACGGATTCGGGAATCAACGTGACCGCGGAGACATGCGGCGTCACGGTCACCCGGGGATGATGCCAGAAGGCGTGACCGGCGGGCAGCGGCTCCTCGCCGAACACGTCGAGCGTGGCGCTCGCGAGATGGCCGGAGTCGAGAAGCGCGATCAGGTCGGCATCGACGACCAGGTCCCCGCGGGCGATGTTGACGACGTGTGCACCGACGGGAAGCTGTGCGAGCGCCGCGCGGTCGAGGATCCCGGTGGTTTCGGGAGTCGAAGGCAGCGTGCAGATGAGCACCTCCGCGCGCGCGAGAAACGCGGGCAGCTCGTCGACCCCTGCATAGCTCGTCACCCCCGGAACCGCCTTGCGCAGGCGGCTCCAACCGGCAAGGGGAAAGCCGAACGGCGCAAGCGCGGTCGCGATCGCCCGCCCCAGCAGGCCGAAGCCCAGCAGGCCGATCCCGAACCCGCCCTTCGCGCGCCGAGGTCGCGGATGCCAGCGCGATTCCCGCTGCTGCACGGCATAGGCGTCGGATTCGCGGTACGCGCGCAGCGCCTCGAACGTCGCGTATTCGGCCATCTGCTCCGCCATGCCCGCATCCTCCAGCCGGATCACCGGGACGTCGCGTGGGAGCGTTGGAACCGCAAGAATCGCGTCGACGCCGGCGCCGAGGTTGAAAACCGCCTTCCGGGGAGAACATTGCGTGAACAGGTCAGCGGGAGGTCGCCAGACGAGCGCGTAATCCGGTTGCTCGGGCGCGGCGGGCCAGACGGCGATCTCCGCCTCAGGAAGCGCCGCAACGAGCGCCGCGAGCCAGGCGTCCACCGCCCGTCCCGGCATCTGGAGCAGGACCCTCATCCGATCCGCTTGCGCTGCGTACGGGCAGCCCGTGCGTCGACAGGAATCACTACGCGAAGGGATCGGCGGTCGACTCCTGCACGCTCGCTCGGCCTCGTTCCCCGGCGCGTCATGCGTCGCTTGCGTTGTCGGCCTCAAGCGGCGATTCGCGTTCGCTCCGATCCCCTGCGCGCTATGCGCTCGGGGCCCCTCTCCGCCGCTCACGCCGCTACGCATCCTCGATGTCGACCAGGTCCGCGCCTTCCTTCACGCGATCGCCGGGACGGTAGTTGACAGCCGCGACGACACCGTCCGCCGGTGCGGCGATCGTGTGCTCCATCTTCATCGCCTCGAGAATCATCAGCGGCGCGCCACGCACAACCTTTTCGCCCGCTTCAACCAACACTGCGACGACCGTCCCCGACATGGGCGCCACGAGGTGGCCTCCGTGCGCCTCGGTCTCGCCGGCGTGCGCAAGAGGGTCGACGAGCAGCAATTTCCGGTGCGCGCCACGGCAGAACACGTGCCGTTCCTCGCCCTGCGGAACGACCGTCGCGCGAAATTCGGCATTCTCCTTCGCGATGTCGAGTTTGCGATCGCGGGTGGCGACCGTTGCCGCGATTTCGCCCGAAGGAAGTGTGACGCGCCAGGGAGCGCCATCGCCGCGCACGAGAGACTTCGTGGCGGGTCTCGCCATCCGCGAACACCAGCGAAACCGCGTGCCGGCTGCTGTTCGGCCACCACGAATCGACGGCGTGCCAGGGCGAATGCGGATCGGTCGACGCACCTGCGCCTGCCGCACGCGCCGCGACGAGCGATCCGGCTTCGGCCACCGCGGCCGCCAGCAGCGCGTCATCCGGCAAGGGCGGCGGCGGCGGAAACAGCGCCGCGTGGTTGCGGGCGATGAGGCCGGTGTCGACGCGGCCGGTCGCGAACGACTCGTGCGCAAGGACGCGCTGCAGGAATGCGACGTTGGTCGCGACGCCGACGATCTCGTACGCGGAAAGCGCTTCGGAGAGCCGGCGCAGGGCCGTCTCGCGGTCGTCGCCGCGGGCGATCAGCTTGGCGATCATCGGGTCGTACCAGGGCGAGATTTCGTCACCCGCGCGGACGCCCGTGTCGACGCGCACGTCGGCATGGGTTGCCGGCGCCGCAAGGTGCGCAAGCCTCCCGATCGACGGCAGGAATCCGCGGTCCGGATCCTCGGCATAGATACGCGCCTCGATCGCGTGGCCATCGATCGCGAGCTCCTCCTGCCGCAACGGCAGCGCCTCACCCGCCGCGACGCGGAGCTGCCATTCGACGAGATCCTGTCCGGTGATCATCTCGGTGACCGGGTGCTCGACCTGCAGCCGCGTGTTCATTTCCATGAAGAAGAACGCGCCGTCGCGCGCGAACGTGTCGGCCGCGATGAACTCGACCGTGCCGGCGCCGACATAGCCGATCGCCTTCGCCGCCGCAACCGCCGCCTCGCCCATCGCCCGCCGATGCGTCGGCTGCATTCCCGGCGCAGGCGCTTCCTCCAGCACTTTCTGGTGGCGGCGCTGCACGGAGCAGTCGCGCTCGAAGAGGTAGACGGCATTGCCGTGCGTGTCCGCGAATACCTGGATCTCGATGTGCCGCGGCGCGGTCAGGTATCTCTCGATCAGCACGCGATCGTCGCCGAACGACGATTGCGCTTCGCGTTGCGCCGACGCCAGCGCTGCGGCGAATTCTCCGGGCCGCTCGACGACCTTCATGCCCTTTCCGCCACCGCCGGCGGTCGCCTTGATGAGCACCGGATAGCCGATCTTTCCGGCTTCGGCGGCGAGCAGGGTCGGCGTCTGGTCGTCCCCGTGATAGCCGGGAACGAGGGGGACCTTCGCCGCGCCCATGATCCGCTTTGCAGCGGACTTGGAACCCATCGCCGCGATGGCTGCCGGCGGAGGACCGATGAACGTGACGCCGGCTCTCGCACACGCGCCGGCGAAGAGCTCGTTCTCGGACAGGAAACCGTATCCCGGATGAATTGCCTGCGCGCCGGATTTGAGCGCAATCGCGATGATCGCATCGCCGTCGAGGTAGCTCTCGCGCGGCGGCGGTGGGCCCACGCGGAACGCTTCGTCGCACGCAGCTACGTGCAGCGCATCGGCATCGGCGTCGGAGTAGACGGCAACCGTGCGGACACCCATGCGGCGTGCCGTGCGCGCGATGCGCACCGCAATCTCGCCGCGGTTGGCGATGAGGATCTTGTCAAACATCCGCGCGGCTCCCGGTGGCAGGACCCGTGCGCGCGCCCGTCACCTTGCGCACGAGCGTTCGGATGAAGCGCCACAGCTTCGGTATCAGCCAGATCGTAAGGGCGACGAGCACGGCGAGCACCGCAAGGGCGGCGACCGGATACGCAAATGCGAGCCACAGCACCGTTCCCACCGCGATCTCTTCGCCGAACGATGCCGCCCAGTTCGAGAACGGCTCGGGAGAGGTATTGATGGCAGCGCGCCCGCCGGCCTTGGCAAGATGACTTCCCGCGGCGAGCGAACCTCCGATGATCGCCGCGGCGAGCGTCGCCGCCGCCGACGAATCGCCGAACACGCTCGCAGCGAGCGCGGCACCGGCAGGAATGCGGATGAACGTGTGCACGGTGTCCCAAACGGTGTCGACGCCGGGAACCTTGTCGGCGAAGAATTCGACGCAGAACATGAAGCCCGAGGCCGCCAGCACCCATGGATGCGCGAGTGCGGCGAGGCCGCCGGGAAGATCGACCCAGTGCAGATAGCCGAGGCCGCCGAGGATGAAGAGCACGGCGTACAGGCGGATCCCGCTCGCCCAGCCGACGGCCGCGGCGAGCGCCACGAGCTGCAGCGTGTCGAACTGGGCAAGGCCGGGATTGGAACCCATCCTGCGTCACTTCGTCGCGTCGTCCAGCGTCGCAGGCACCCAGGACGCGCGCCGCTTGCCGAGAAACGCCGCTACGCCTTCCTTCGCCTCCGTCGTCGCGCGCACCCTGGCGATGCGCGCTGCCGTGTCGGCAATCAGTCGACTGTCGACGGGCCGGTTCGCGACCGCGCGGATCAGCGCCTTCGACTCTGCCTGCGCGCGGGGACCGGCGATGAAGAGCGCGCCCAGCACCTCGTTGATGCGGCTGTCGAGGTCGCGCTCGAGGACGATGTCGTGCACGAGCCCGATCCGATACGCCTCGGCGGCGGCGAAGCGCTCGGCCGTCAGGAAATAGCGCCGCGCCATCCGCGCGCCGATCGCCTGGATCACGTAGGGGCTGATCGTGGCCGGAATGAGCCCGAGCTTCGTCTCGGACAACGCGAACGTCGCATCCTGCGTCGCGATCGCGATGTCGCAGCACGAGACGAGCCCCACTCCGCCGCCGAACGCCGCGCCGTGCACGCGTGCGATGGTCGGCTTCGACAACGTGTCGAGCGTCCTCAGCATCTCCGCCAGCGCCCCGGCATCGGCAAGGTTCTCCGCGTGGCCGTAGCCCGCCATCCTCTTCATCCAGTTGAGGTCGGCCCCGGCGCAAAAGCTCCGTCCCTGGCCCAGCAGCACCACCGCGCGCACGGCGGCGTCGGCGTCGAGGGAATTGAGAGCCGCGGTGAGCTCGGCAATCAACGTCTCGTCGAACGCGTTGTGCACGTCGGGCCGCGCGAGCGCAAGGAGCGCTACACCGTTGCGGATCTCGATGGTCAGCGACTTGTACGACGCGCGGTCCGTCCGCGCCCGCTTGCGCACGGCGGTTCCCTTCGACTGCGAGACGCGCGTCGCTTTCGCCTTTGCCTTGTTCATCGCCATCCTCACATCCTGAACACGCCGAACGTCGTCGGCTCGATCGGCCGGTTGAGCGACGCCGAGATCGCGAGACCCAGCACCCGGCGCGTGTCGGCGGGGTCGATGACGCCGTCGTCCCAGACGCGCGCGCTCGCGAAATACGGGTGACCCTCCTTTTCGTACCGCTCGCGGATCGGCGCGCGAAACGCTTCCTCGTCCTCGACGCTCCATGTCCCGCCCTTCGCCTCCAGCGCGTCGCGGCGCACGGTGGCGAGCACGGTGGCGGCCTGCTCGCCTCCCATCACCGAGATGCGCGCGTTCGGCCACATCCACAGGAACCGCGGCCCGAATGCGCGGCCGCACATGCCGTAGTTGCCGGCACCGTAACTGCCGCCGATGATGACGGTGAACTTCGGCACCTGCGCGCACGACACGGCAGTCACCATCTTCGCGCCGTCGCGCGCGATGCCGCCGGCCTCGTACTTCTGCCCGACCATGAAACCCGTGACGTTCTGCAGGAACACGAGCGGAATGCGGCGCTGCGCGCAGAGCTCGATGAAGTGTGCCCCCTTCTGCGCCGATTCGGAAAACAGGATGCCGTTGTTCGCGACGATGCCCACGGGATAGCCCCAGATCCGGGCAAACCCGCTGACCAGCGTTGCCCCGTACCGCGCCTTGAATTCGTCGAACTCGCTGCCGTCGACGATCCGCGCGATCACCTCGCGCACGTCGTAGGGTTTCTTGATGTCGGCGCTGATAACGCCGTAGATTTCGTCCGTCGCGTATTTCGGCGGAACAGGCTCCGCAATTTCCGACTCGACGCGCTTCGGCCGATTGAGATTGCCGACGATGCGGCGCGCAATCGCAAGCGCGTGGCGGTCGTCCTGCGCAAGGTGGTCGGCCACACCGGACACCCGCGTGTGCACGTCGGCGCCGCCCAGCTCCTCGGCGGACACGACTTCGCCGGTCGCAGCCTTCACGAGCGGCGGGCCACCAAGGAAGATCGTCCCCTGCTCCTTGACGATGATCGATTCGTCGGCCATCGCCGGAACGTACGCGCCGCCCGCGGTGCACGACCCCATCACGACGGCGATCTGCGGAATTCCCTGCGCAGACAGGTTCGCCTGGTTGAAGAAGATCCGCCCGAAATGGTCGCGGTCGGGGAACACGTCGATCTGGTTCGGCAGATTCGCGCCGCCGGAATCGACGAGGTAGACGCAAGGAAGCAGGTTCTCCCGCGCGATCTCCTGCGCGCGCACATGCTTCTTCACCGTGAGCGGGTAGTAGGTACCGCCCTTGACCGTCGCATCGTTGCAGACGATCACGCATTCGCGGCCCGCGATGCGGCCGATGCCGGTGATGATGCCGGCGGCCGCAATGGTCTCCCCGTACATGCCGTAGGCCGCGAGCTGCGAAAATTCGAGGAACGGCGAACCGGCATCGATCAGCGTGCGTACACGCTCGCGGGGCAAGAGCTTGCCGCGCGCGACGTGCTTGGCGCACGGACCCTCCCCTCCGCCCAGCTCGATCTCCGCCACCTTCGCCCGGAGATCGGCGACCAGCGCCGTCATCGCGTCGCGGTTCCGTGCGAACGTCGCATCGCGCGGATCGACCTTGGATTCGATGGCGGGCATGGGAGTAGTGGCGTCAGTCTAGGCGGCCGAGGGCAGCGGATGCCCGGGCATCAGCGTGTACGGATGCCGCCAGCGCGGTTCGGATTGTATCCGCTCGAGCCAGCGATGAATGCCCGGATACGCATTCCAGTCGACGCCGATCTCGTCGCCGAAAAACAGGTATCCGCAAAGCGAAATGTCGGCAATCGTCAGCCGGTCGCCGACGACGTATCGGCGCTCGCCGAGGTGCGCGTCGAGCACTGCCCAGGCACTTTCCGCACGACGGCGGAAGACCTCGAGCACCGCGACGTCGACTTCCTTCGTGAAGGTGCGCATGAACCGGCAGGTCGCCGTGTAACTCGTCAGCTTGTGGTTGTCCCACAGCAGCCAGCGCAGGATCTCGCGGCGCCCGGCGGCGTCGCCGGGACCGAATTTGCCGAGCGTCTCGGCGAGGTAGTCGAGGATCACCCCCGATTGCGAAAGGCGCTGGCCCCGGTGTTCGAGGACCGGGGCTTCGCCCATGACGTTGATCGCGCGATACTCCGGCGTGCGCGTCTCGCCATTGAAGTAATCGACAAAGCGCGGTACCCAGTCGGCGCCGGCGAGTTCGAGGGCCAGCGCCGCCTTGTACGCGTTGCCGGATTGCGCGAAGCAGTAAAGCGTGTATTCGGCCATGACCCTCAGAACCCTCCGCTCGCGAGCCACCTGTCGACCTGGTCGAGGCGGTCGAGCCCCCAGAACGGCTCGCCGTCGACAAAAATGAAAGGCGAGCCGAATACACCGCGCTTCAGCGCGTCGTCGACTTCGCGCTTCAGCACATCCTTCACCGCCGGGTCGTCGACCGCGGCGCGCGCCGCGCCCTCGTCGACACCCTCCCTGCCTGCAACGGCCGCCGCGTGGTCGGGGTTCGAGATATCGACGTCGTCGACGAAAAATGCGCGATAGAAAGCCCTGACGAGCCGCGCGACGGATTGCGGGTCGCGTCCCTCTTGCCAGAGGACGATCCGCGCAGGGGCCTGCGACGGTATCGGGAATCGCGACGGCATCCTGAATTCCGGCAATCCGTGGAACCGCGCGCTCCGCGCGAAATCCCGGCGCGAGTAGTCGCCCTTCAACGGAATTTCGGTCAGCGGTGCGCCTCCGGTCTGCCGGAACATCACGCCAAGCAGGATCGGATGCCAACGGACGGCGCGGCCATGCCTCGCAGCGAGTCCCTCGATCTTCTGCGATGCGAGATAGCCGTAAGGCGAGGAGAAATCGAAATAGAAGTCCACCGGCGCGGCCATCGTGATGCGTCCCTTCGCTGTTTCAACCCACGATGGCACGAGCGATCACCAGACGCTGGATCTCGCTCGTGCCTTCGTAGATCTGGCAGACGCGCACGTCGCGGTAGATCCGCTCGACCGGGAAATCCGTGACATATCCGTAGCCGCCGTGGACCTGGATCGCCGACGAGCATACGCGCTCGGCCATTTCGGACGCGAAGAGCTTCGCCATCGATGCCTCCTTGAGGCACGGCGCGCCGGCGTCGCGCAGCGCGGCCGCGTGCCATACCATCTGTCGCGCAACGTCGATTTCGGTCGCCATGTCCGCGAGCCTGAAGCTCACCGCCTGATGGCCCGTGAGCGGCTTGCCGAAGCTCGTCCGTTCGCGCGCATAGGCGAGCGCGGCCTCGAATGCCGCGCGCGCCATCCCGACGGCCTGGGCCGCGATCCCGATGCGTCCGGCCTCGAGGTTCGACAGCGCGATCCGGTAGCCTTCGCCTTCGCGCCCCAGCAGGTTCGCCGCCGGTACGCGGCAGTTCTCGAAGACGATCTGCGCCGTGTCGGACGCACGCTGGCCAAGCTTGTCCTCGATGCGGGCGACGACGTAGCCCGCGGATTGCGTGTCGACGATGAATGCCGAAATGCCCTTCTTCCCCGCGCCTTTGTCCGTCACCGCAAACACCATCGCGACGTCGGCGTTCTTGCCGGTCGTGATGAACTGTTTGACGCCGTTGAGCACGTAGGCGTCGCCTTGGCGCTCCGCGCGCATTGCGATTGCCCCGGCGTCCGAGCCGACCTGCGGCTCGGTCAGGCAGAAGCAACCGAGGAGATCACCCTTGGCGAGCGGGGTAAGCCAGCGCTCCTTCTGCGCGTCGGTGCCGAACGCTGCGATCGGACCGCAGACCACGGAGTTCTGGACGCTGACAATCGTCGACGTTGCGCCGTCGCCCGCCGCGATCTCCTCCAGCGCGACGGCCAGCGAAATGTAATCGAGCCCGGCGCCTCCCCACTGCTCAGGCGTAACGACACCCAGCGCCCCGAGCGCACCCAGTTCGCGCAATTCCTCGCGCGGAAAATGTCCCTCGCGATCCCAGCGCGCCGCGTTCGGCGCGAGTTCTCGCTGCGCAAAGGAGCGCATGGCCTCGCGGATGTGTTGCTGGGTTTCGGTCAGGATCATGGAGTCGGCCGGAAGACGCATTGGCCGCGATGCGTCGAATCGCGCACGCCGATTGCCCGCCGGCCCTCGACGCGTGTCATCGGCGGTCGTCCAGCGCGAGCTTCGCGGCGATCGCCACGAAGACGCCCGCCAATACCCAGCGCTGGGCGGCCCCCCACAACGGGCGCTCGGAAAGCCAGCGCGCGACAAACGCCGCCGCCAGCACGAACAGCGTGTCGCCGATCACGGCAATCACGATCTGCGTCGCCCCCAGCACGAGCGACTGCCCGAGAACGCTGCCGCGCGCCGGATCGACGAACTGCGGAAAGAGCGCCAGGTAGAACAGCGCGACCTTCGGATTGAGGATGCTCGTGACGATGCCCATCCGGAAGAGTTTTGCCGGCGGCGCGGCCGGCAGAGTTCGTGGCGCGAACAGACCGCCACTGCCCGCACGCACCGAGTCCCAGGCGAGATAGACGAGATACGCCGCGCCGGCCCAGCGCAGCGCGTCGTAGGCAACCGGAACGGCGAGGAACACCGCGGACAGGCCGAGGGAGGCGGCGAGGATGTGCACGACGAAGCCGGTGGTCGTGCCTGCCAGCGAAACGAGCCCGGCCATCCTGCCCTGGCAAAGCGTGCGCGAGACGAGGTAGAGCAGGTTCGGCCCCGGCGTGAGCACGAGCAGCACGCTGGCGGCGACGAAGAGCAGGAAATTCTCGAGCGAGGGCATCCCGTTCACCAGACGATGGCAGCCTCGGCATGATCGACGAAGCGCCCGCTGTCGGCCAATCCCGTGCGTTCGATCGCGATGCGCATGCCGGCGACACTCGTGATGACGTCAAGGTCCGCCTGCGCGCCGCCCATGTCGGTCTTCACCCACCCGGGCGAGAGTACGACGACGATCACCCGGCGCTGCGCCAACTCGAACGAGGCCGCGCGCGCGACGGAATTGAGCGCGGCCTTGCTCGCACGGTAGAGCGCGCTCTGGCCGTTCGCGGTGCAGCCCAGGCTGCCCATCCTGCTCGAGATGGCGGCGATCCGCCCGCCTTCTGCGATTCGGTCGGCGAGCGCGGCGAACAGGCGCATGGGTCCGAAAACATTGGTTCGCATCACCGCATCGAAATCGTCGGCGTCCGTCGGGTCGAGCACCGGTGTGCGGCGTCCGGCGGTGCCGGCATTGAGGATCGCGAGGTCAAGCGAGTGCAATGGAATTCCCGCCGCGACGGCGTCTATCGCCGCCGCATCCGTCATATCGAGAAGCGACGTCGCGCAACCGATCGCGCGGAGGACCGACATGGCTTCGGCGTTCCGGCAGGTGGCGACCACATCCCATCCGGATGCCCGGTACTGACGCGCGAATTCGAGGCCGATTCCGCGGCCGGCTCCGGTGACGAGTACGCGCGGCATCGTGACCCTCTTCAGCAGAGCTCGATCGCCATTGCGGTCGCCTCGCCGCCGCCGATGCACAACGCAGCCACGCCTCGCTTCATTGCTTGCTTGCGCATTGCCCCGATCAGCGTGACCAATATTCGCGCACCGGACGCGCCGATCGGATGCCCGAGCGCGCAGGCGCCGCCGTGGACGTTGACCCGGTCGTGCGGGATCGCGTGGTCCTTCATCGCCGCCATGGTCACGACGGCGAAAGCTTCGTTGATCTCGTACAGGTCGACCTCCTTCGATGTCCAGCCAGCCGCGGACAGTACCTTGGCGATCGCACCGACCGGTGCCGTCGTGAACAGCGCCGGCTCCTGCGCGTGCGTCGCGTGCGCGAGGATGACGGCGAGCGGCTTCAGGCCGCGCTTCTCCGCCGTCGAGCGCCGCATCAGGACGAGCGCCGCCGCGCCGTCGGAGATCGAGCTCGAATTGGCAGCCGTCACTGTGCCGTCCTTGCGAAACGCCGGCTTCAACGTCGGGATCTTTTCGGGCGACGCTTTCGCCGGCTGCTCGTCGTTGGCGATGACGAGATCCCCCTTGCGGCCCGAAACCGTGACCGGCGCGATCTCCCACGCAAACGTCCCGTCGTTGTTCGCGGCGAGCGCCCGCGACAGCGACGTGAGCGCGAAGGCGTCCTGCGCTTCGCGCGTGAACGCGTACGTTCCCGCGCACTCCTCGGCGAAGGTTCCCATCAGCCGGCCCTTCTCGTAGGCATCCTCGAGGCCGTCCATGAACATGTGATCGACCACTGTCTGGTGGCCCATCCGGTACCCGGACCTCGCCTTCGGCAGCAGATACGGCGAGTTGGTCATCGACTCCATGCCGCCCGCCACCATGATGTCGTTGGTGCCCGCCGCGATCAGGTCATGCGCCAGCATCGCCGCCTTCATTGCGGAGCCGCACATCTTGTTGACGGTGGTGCAGCCGGTCGAGAGCGGCAAGCCGGCCTTGATCGACGCCTGCCGTGCAGGCGCCTGGCCCTGTCCTGCCGGCAGCACGTTGCCCATGATCACTTCCTGCACGTCGCCGGGCGCGATGGCGGCACGGGCGACCGCTGCCTTGATGGCGACGGCCCCGAGATCGCTCGCCGCGAGCGACACGAAGTCGCCCATGAATCCGCCCATCGGTGTTCTCGCCGCCCCTACGATGACGATCGGATCGTTCAGCATTCTTGGTATCCCTTTTTCATTCGGCGGCAGGCGGCGCCGCATTCTCGCGCGCAACGCGCCGCGGCCGCGGCACAAGCTCGCCTCCGCAGTTCGGACAGATGCCCGCCATCGCCTCCGTGCAGCGGGCGCAAAACGTGCACTCGTAGCTGCAGATGCGGGCGTCGGCCGCCGACGGCGGCAGCGTCGCCGCGCACTTCTCGCAAGCCGGCTTCAGCGCCAGTCCCATTTCACTTCGTCTCGTTGAAGAGCTCGCGGCCGACCAGCATCCGGCGGATCTCCGAGGTGCCGGCGCCGATCTCGTAGAGCTTGGCGTCGCGCCACAGCCGTCCGGTCGCGTAGTCGTTGATGTAGCCGTTGCCGCCCAGCGCCTGGATCGCTTCGCCGGCCATCCACGTGGCCTTTTCCGACGCGTAGAGAATCGCGCCGGCGGCGTCCTTGCGCGCGGAGCGGCCCGAAAGCCCGCCGCGGTCGAGCGCCTGGCCGACGGCATAGACGTAGGCACGGCACGCGTTCATCGTCGTGTACATGTCCGCGAGCTTGCCCTGCATCAGCTGGAACTCGCCGATCGGCTGCCCGAACTGCGAACGCTCATGCACGTACGGCAGCACGATGTCCATGCACGCCGCCATGATGCCGAGCGGGCCGCCGGCCAATACCGCGCGCTCGTAATCGAGGCCGCTCATCAGCACGTTGACGCCCTGCCCTTCCGCACCGAGAACGTTCTCGGAGGGGACCGCGCAATCCTGGAAGACGAGCTCGCAGGTGTTCGAGCCGCGCATCCCGAGCTTGTCGAGCTTCTGTGCGGTCGAGAATCCCGGCACGCCCTTCTCGATCAGGAAAGCCGTGATTCCGCGCGGGCCGGCAGCGGGATCCGTCTTGGCATAGACGACGAGCGTGTCGGCGTCCGGGCCGTTGGTGATCCACATCTTGCTGCCGTTGAGAACGTATCGGTCGCCCTTGCGCTCGGCCTTGAGGCGCATCGACACGACGTCGGAGCCCGATCCCGGCTCGCTCATCGCCAGCGCACCGACGTGCTCGCCCGAGACGAGCTTCGGCAGATACTTCCGCTTCTGCGCATCGCTGCCGTTGCGGCGGATCTGGTTGACGC
Organism: uncultured beta proteobacterium; assembly: GCA_963726765.1. Taxonomy (GTDB): domain Bacteria; phylum Pseudomonadota; class Gammaproteobacteria; order Burkholderiales; family Casimicrobiaceae; genus CAIWHR01. Next base: position 102,587 of record CAVSDH010000010.1, read on the forward strand.
AAAGGTTCGAATGCGCGCCATAGGACAAGCCGACGGAAGCCGACGCGCGGCTTATCTCCTCCATGGCGACGATGTGCGCGAGGTAGCCCATCGCGGTCCCGCCGTAAGCGTCGTCGACGGTGATGCCGAGGAGACCGAGATCGCCCATCTTTCGCCAGAGGTCCATCGGAAAATGATTCGTGCGGTCGATGTCCGCGGCGCGCGGCGCGATCTCGTCGGCGGCGAACTGCCGCACGGTGTCGCGCAGCATGTCGATCGTCTCGCCGTGATGAAAGTCGAGTGCCGGCAATGTCAGCATGGTCGTTCCTCGGTCCCGGACATCGTATCGATTACGCGTCCATTTTTCCGTGCATGACCATCAGCGTCTGTTGCATGATCGCGACCAGCGTGCGCTTGCCGCCCTCTTCGGCGTGCACTTCGCCGCGTGTGATGACGAGCGTCCGGCCCGGCTTGACGACGGTGCCTTCGGCGACCAGTCGCTCGCCCTTCGCCGGCGCGAGCAGGTTGAGCTTGTATTCGACGGTCAGGACCGATGCGCCCACCGGGAACAGCGTGTACCCCGCGTATCCGCCGGCGGTATCGACGATCGCGGCCACGATGCCGGCGTGAACGTAGCCGTGTTGCTGGGCGAGCTCGGCGCGGGGGACGAGCGAGATCGTGCACTCGCCGGGCGCTACGTATTCCAGCTTCGCGCCGATCGTCCGCATCGCCCCCTGTCGCGCAAAGCTTTCGCGTATCCTCGCTTCGAAATCCGGATCGGACGGCGTCCAATGCGGGCGAGACGCGGTGGCGTGAGCAGCTGGATCCACGTTCGGAATACCGGTGAGGTGCGCGGGTCGGAGAGGCGCGAGTTTCGCAGCAGGTCGACGACTCTACATGACGTTTACGTAAACGTCAATTTGGCCGCCTCGGTGACTACCGCCCTTCGCGCGCCGACTTGAGCCGCCGGCGGCAGTCCCGTTCCAGCGCGCCGATCTCGACCAGCACGGCGTCGATGTCCTCCCGCTGCTGCAGGAGCATGGCGCGCCGGTCGGCGAGCATCTGCAGGAACTTGGAGAGCTGCGGACGCTCACTGCCGGTTGCGGCGTAGATGTCGAACAGCTCGCGGATTTCGGAAAGGGCAAGCCCGAGGCGCTTCCCCCGGAGGATGAGCTTGATCCGCGTGCGTTCCCGCTCGCCATAGACGCGCGTCTGGCCGCGCCTGACCGGCGACAGCAGGCCCTCGTCCTCATAGAAACGGATCGCGCGCGTCGTCAGCGCGAACTCCTGCGCGAGATCGGAAATCGACCATGTGGGACCGCTCCGATCGGAAGCCTTCCGCTCGACCGCGCCCCCGGATTCGGGCTTGGAACGGGCGGCGGACGGGTGTGCGGCAGTCATCGGATGACAACGGGCGCGGCGGCACCACTTCGACACCGCGCAAATCTTCGGCAGACCGGCCGGAAGCGGATCACGATACCATAATCGCTTGACAGACCCCGCGGTTTCCCCGAGGATGTTGCGCTGCACAAAAGCGGCGCAACCTCCGCTCGCTGCGCATCGATCGCAGCCCCAAGCCGCCGGCACCTTCGCCCGCGTACCGACCTGACGCCATGACCGCTCCGATGCCCGCCGTGCTCGACTACCCGTTCGCGGCGCCGCCCGATCCGGGCGAGGTGATCGAGGTCGCGCCCCGGGTGTTCTGGCTGCGGATGCCGCTGCCGTTCGCGCTCGACCACATCAATCTCTGGCTGCTCGCCGACGACGACGGATTCACGCTGGTCGACTGCGGTTACGGCGACGGCGCGACGCGCGCGGTCTGGGAACGCCATTTCGCGACGACGCTCGCCGCGCAGCCGATCCGCCGAATCATCGCCACGCATTGTCACCCCGATCACGTCGGGAACGCGGCGTGGCTTTCCGAGAGGTTCGGTGCGGCGGTCGCCATGACCCCGGCGGAATATCTGACTGCGCATGCTCTGGCCGGTCAGCACGCTGGCTACGGGCCGATGCCGACCATCCAGTTCTTTCGCCGGCACGGCATGTCGGCCGAGCACGTCGCGGCGATGGACATGCGCGGCAATCACTACCGCAAAGGCGTGCCCGAATTGCCGGAATCGTTCGAGCGATTGCAGGACGGCGCCACGCGGAAGGCCGGCGGCACCACGTGGCGCGTGCTCGAAGGCCATGGCCATTCGCCGGAACATGCGTCGCTCCACTCGGCGGAAAGCGGCGTGCTGATTTCCGGAGACATGCTGTTGCCGAGGATCAGCACCAACGTCAGCGTCTGGGCGCCTGAACCCGATGGCGATCCGCTGGGTGCGTTTCTCGATTCGATCGCCGCCTTCGAAATGCTGCCCCCAAACACGCTGGTGTTGCCGTCGCACGGATTGCCTTTCCGCGGCATTCCCCTGCGCGTCGCGCAGCTGCGCTCGCACCACGATGCGCGACTCTCGGAGCTCGCCGAGGCCGTCGACGCCGCGACGTCTCCCGTCAGCGCCGCCGACGTCGTCCCCGTGCTTTTCCGTCGCGAGCTCGACCTGCAGCAGCGCTATTTCGCGATGGGTGAAGCGATTGCCCATCTCAATCGCCTTTGGCGCGCCGGCCGGATTGCCCGCCGGCTCGCCGCCGACGGCACCGTACGCTTCGCCGCGGCGAGCATCTGATTCGGAAGTCCCAACGCACGAAGGTCACGACCATGTCCGCAGCCCCCAGAAAACCCGCCGCCGGCGAGCCCGCACCCGCCCCTGCCTTCGACCCTGTCCAATTCGCGCATTCGCTTGTTGCGGCCGCGGACAAGAGCGCCACGCTGATGGGCGAATTCGCCGCAAGCCAGGCCAAGGGCGGCGGCGCCTCGCTCGTTGCCGACGAGCTCGGCATCGGCAAGGCGTTCATGGAAATGGCGTCGAAGCTGCTCGCGAACCCGTACAAGCTCGCCGAGACGCAGATGAATCTGTGGGCGGACTACATGAACCTGTGGCACAGCTCGACGCTGAAGCTGCTGGGCGCTCCCACCGAGCCCGTGGCGGCGCCGAAACAGGGCGACAAGCGCTTTCGGCACGAGGACTGGGAGAACTATTTCCTGTTCGACTACATCAAGCAGGGCTACCTCATCACGGCACGCTGGCTGCACGAGACCGTGGCAAGCGTGGAGGGCCTCGACGACGCGACGAAAAGGAAGGTGGATTTCTTCACACGCCAGTACATCGACGCACTCGCGCCGTCGAATTTCGCGCTCACCAATCCCGAGGTGTTCAGAGAGACGATCAAGAGCGGCGGACAGAATCTGGTGCGCGGCCTCAACAACCTGCTGGACGACATCAAGCGCGGCAACGGCCAGCTCAAGATCTCGATGACGGACACGAAGGCGTTCGAGCTCGGCGTCAACATCGCAACGACGCCGGGCAAGGTGGTCTTCCAGAACGAGCTGATGCAGCTGATCCAGTACGAACCTTCGACCAAGAAGGTCGCGCAGCGGCCGCTGCTGGTGATCCCGCCCTGGATCAACAAGTACTACATCATGGATCTCCGCGAGAAGAATTCGCTGATCAAGTGGATGGTCGACCAGGGCATCACCGTGTTCGTGATCTCGTGGGTGAATCCGGATGCGCGGCTCGCGCACAAGGATTTCGAGGATTACCTGCGCGAGGGCCCCCTGCTGGCGCTCGATGCCGTTGCGAAGGCGACCGGCGAGACCGAGGTCAATGCGCTCGGCTACTGCCTCGGCGGCACGCTGCTCGCCGCCACGCTCGCGTACATGGCGGCGAAAAAGGACAAGCGCATCGTCACCGCCACGTTCATGACCTCGCTCGTCGACTTCAGGCGCTCCGGCGAGCTCGAGGTGTTCATCGACGAGGACCAGGTCACCTCGCTCGAGCGGAAGATGAGCGAACGCGGCTTTCTCGAGGGCGGCGAGATGGCCACGACCTTCAACATGCTGCGCGCCAATGACCTCATCTGGTCGTTCGTCATCAACAACTACCTGCTGGGACGCGACCCGTTCCCGTTCGATCTCCTGCACTGGAACCAGGACGCCACGCGCATGCCGGCAACGATGCACAGCTTCTACCTGCGCAACATGTACATGAAGAACCTGTTGCGCGAGCCCGGCGGCATTACGCTCGCGGGCGTGCCGATCGACCTGTCGAAAATCAGCGTGCCGGCGTACTTCGTCTCCGCGATCGAGGACCACATCGCCCCTTGGAAGGCGACCTATTCCGGCCCGCAGCTCGTATCCGGAAAGGCGCGCTTCGTGCTGTCGGGCTCCGGGCACATCGCGGGCATGATCAATCCGCCGTCGGCGAACAAGTACGGATTCTGGGTCAACGACAAGATTGCGAAGTCCGCCGACGAATGGCTCGCCGGCGCAAAGCAGCACGAGGGATCGTGGTGGGTCGATTGGGCGAAGTGGCTCTCCGCGCATCGCGGCAAGGATGTCGCGCCCCGTGTGCCGGGCAGGGGCAAGCTCAAGGTCATCGAAGCCGCTCCCGGCGCCTATGCACGCATTCGCGCCGACGGCAAGTGACGTGCAGAGCGCTTTGCCATAGTGAAACGATAAATCAGGAACGGAGGTATTCCATGAACCGATTCGCATCGCGCCTTGCGCAAGTCGCCATCATCGCGGCGGCAATCGTCGGCGGTACGACCGCATTTGCACAGGCCCCGGCAGCGTCGCCCGCCGCACCGAAATGCACGGACTGCGGTCTCGTGCAGGCAGTCCGCGTGAACGAGGTGAAGGGATCGACTTCGGGCGTCGGCATGGTGGCGGGCGGCGTGCTCGGCGGTGTGCTCGGCCACCAGGTCGGGGGCGGCACCGGCAAGACGGTCGCCACGGTCGCCGGCGCCGCCGGCGGCGCCTTCGTCGGCAACAAGGTCGAACAGAACAGGAACACGAAGTCCCAGTGGTCCGTCGTGATCAAGATGGACGGCGGCCAGCAGCGCACGTTCGTCTACAGCAGCCAGCCGACCGTGCGCGAAGGCGATCGCGTAAAGCTCGTCGACGGCGGCCGGAGGCTCGCGCTCGTCGCGCCGTAGCGGCGGAAAGGGGACGCCGCGCGCAATATTACTTTTGAGGCGCCTGAGGCGTTCCCGGCACGGGTTCGACCTTCGGCACGGCGGGCTTCGGCTGCGCCGCCCTCTCCATGTGCGCAGCACCCTGGTTCGGCACGGCGCCGGGTGCGGGCTGCGCCCCGCCTCGCGGGACCGGCGCGCCCGCGCCCATCGATGGCGAAACCTGCGGTGCGCGTGACGGCTGCTGGGGCATCGGCGCGACGCGCTCCATCGTCGGTGGCCGCGCTGGCGCCTGCCGCGTGGGCGGCGATTGCACCGCAGGAACCGAAGCGGACGGAAGTGCCTGAGCACCCGGCGGTTGCGGTTGTGCGGGCCTCGATCGCGTAAGCGTGTCGCCGCGGCCGGGCGAACCGGTAACGCCTGCCGGGCTCGGCGCCGTTGCGGGCGCGCCGGCCGATGATCCGGGCACGAGCGCAGGCGCCGGCCTGGTGGATGCCGATGGAGATCCCGGCGTTCCAGGCGGGGGCGTCGACCTCGTCGATAGGGATGGCGAACCCGGCGTCCCGGGCGCCGGCGTCGATCTCGTCGATGCCGATGGCGGGGCCACCGTGGAAGGCGCGGCAGCCGCTGGGGGTCGGCTCATTGTCTGCCCGACGGGCGCGGCACCCGCACCCGTTCCGCCGGACGGGGACCTCATCATCGGTTCCGCGGCGGGGCGCCCCGCACGTGTCACGGGATAGATCGTCGACGCGGGCGGCGGTGTGCCACCGGTACCGGCGCGCGTTCCCGGAGTGCGCATGGGCCCGGTCGCCACCGCAGGCGCGGTCGCGAGAGCGGGGGCCGAGGTCATCTGGTGACTCGGCACGTTCACCCGATTCGATGCAACGGGGAGCCGCCCCGCCAGTGTCGCTCGCCGATACGGCGGTCAACGCGCCCGGATAGGCAACGTTGCGGAAATGGGCAGGCGGATTGCTCGGTCGCACCCTTACGTCGACGGAGTACGGGCGGTTGAAATTCGCCCAGCAGTTGAACGAGCAGCGATTCCACCACGGATGCAAAGGCTCGCCCCAGCCCAACGGAACCCAGCCGTAGACCGGTGACCCGAAGCTCGCGGAGATGCCCCAGCGTGCGCCGCCGACCCAGCCGACCAGCGCCGGCGCCCAGAGGGGCCGCGCCACGAACCTCCCGGGGCACCAGCCCCACCGGCCGCCCACCCACATCCAGCGACCGTAATGGAACGGTGCATAACCCCACGGCGCGGCATCGACCCAGGTCGAACCCCACGCCCCGACGTTGGTCCAGTATCCGTCGCGATACGGTGCCCAATCGGCGGCGACCGCGGTCGGATACCACACGGCACCGTATTCCGGCGTCGACTGCCACGTCCCGTACTCGTCCAGATCTGCGTACCCCACCATCTGCGGCGAGACGTACGCCGTCGCGCGCGGTCGCTCGTACCGACGATCGCGGCCGGCGCTCCACTCATCGAAACCGTCCTGTCCGATGCCGTTGCGAATGTCTGCCGCGGGCGGATTCTGGCCGGTCACCACGGCGGTCTGTCCCGGAAGCGTCTGCTGCGCCGCATTCGCCAGCATCACCATCGCTTCGCCCTGACGAACCGTGACGAGGGTCGCTTGCCGATCCGGCGTGACGTCGATCCGGTAGAGACCGGGACGCGTCAGCTGAATCTGCGTGTTGGGGCTGTCGATGTACGCGGAGTCGCCCGGATCGAGCACGCGCACGCGAACGATCACGCGGCCTTGCGCAATGAAAATCGCGACGCGGTTCTCGTCCAGTCGCGAGACATGCAGGTTGGTGTCGGCCGCAAGGCGGAACTGCCCGCCGCCGTAGTCCACTTCGGCGCGCCCGTCGCCACCGACCCACAGGTTGTCGCCGGAGGACACCGGATAGTTGAGGCCGATGGGCTGCCATTCGCTCGCCCTGTCCTCGGGAGAAAGATAGAGCTGGCCGGCGAAATCGGCGATGCGTCCCACGCGGCCGGGCAGGTCGTCCTCGGCGTGCGCCCGCAATGGAGCGCCGACGAGCAAGCACATGGCGAGCAGCAACCAACCCAACGCGACGACTCATTTTCAGTCGCGCGGGCGCAATTGTACCGAGACGCAATGCGAACCCGTTCCATGCCCGCTCCTTTTTCCTGCTGTCGCCTAAACGGCTTGGGGACCGACCGCGTTGACTCTGCCTTCAGGTTCCCGGCGACGTTGAGGTACGGCCGACGATTTTGGACTAGAATCACCAACGGTCGATTTACGTCACCGGCCCGTCATTCCCCTGTCAGGAGCTCCTTCCATGCCGACCTTCAAACGCACCCTTCTCGCCGGCGCCGTCGCGCTTGCCGTTTCCACGCCCGTCGCGGCGCAGTTCAGCAATGTCTATTTCTTCGGCGACAGCGTTTCCGACTCGGGCAACTACCATTCCGTCCTTCCGCCCGGGACAGGCAAATTCACGACGAACCCGGGCCCTGTCTGGACCGAGGTCTTTGCTCAGCACTTCGGTTTGTCGGCAAACCCCTCCACGCAGGGCGGCACCAACTACGCCTACGGCGGAGCGCGGATCTACGCTGCTGCCAGGCGTCGTAGATCCTCCGGTCGATCCGAACAGCGCCGTACCGGTGGCGACACAGGTGACGCAGTACCTCTCACATGGCCCGGCAGATCCGAATGCGTTGTACTCGCTCCAGGGCGGCGGCAACGATTTCTTCTATCAATTCGGCCTGCTGCTCGCTGGAGCGACAACGCCCGCGCAGGTTCAGGCCGCATTGGGCCAGGCCGCCAGTCGACCTCGCGAAGCAGGCCGCAATTCTGAAGGCCGCAGGTGCGCGATACATCATGGTCTGGGCAGTTCCCGATGTCGGGACGAGCCTGGGCGGCGCCGCAACAGGACAAGGGGCTACGTTGACGGCGCTGTCGAACTTCTACAATTCGACGCTCACGGCGAGCACTGGACGCACTCGGCGTTCAGACCATTCGCCTTAACAGCTTCGCGCTTCAAAACGAAATACTCCGCAACCCAGCGCTATACGGCCTGACCAACGTCACGGGCATTGCCTGCACCACGCCGCCCACCGTAACCATCGCATTGTGCACATCCTCGACACTCGTCTCGCCCGGCGCGGCAGACACATACTTTTGGGCGAATGGCTCGCATCCCACGACGGCGGGCCACAATATCCTTGGGGAATACGCGATCTCGTTCATCGAGGGGCCGCAGCAGATCGCCGCCCTTGGCGATGCGCCACTGCGCGTCGAGGACGCCAACTATCGCGCGCTCGACGGCCGGATGTGGTCGAGCCTCAATTCGCCGCGCGCGCCGACGAAGCTCGAGGCGTGGGTGGCGTACGACTACGGCAGCATCGACATGAACGCGGGTCCGACCAACGGCTCCGCCCACGGGAACACGGTCGCCGTCGGCGGTGACATGAAGGTCAGCGACAAGCTGCTCGCGGGGATGATGTTCGGCTACACCGAGAACAAGGGCGACTTCGGCGGCGCGGGCGGAGGCTGGACGCTGCGGCAGCCCGTGTTCACGATGTACACAGGCTACGGCGAAGGCCCGTGGTACGTGGGGGCAACACTCGGCGCGGCCAGTCTCGACTACAGCGACGTCACCCGCAAGATACAGCTGGGGGCCGCGTTGCGCACCGAGACCGGCCAGACGCGCGGCTACGAGTACACGGGGCGGCTCCTGGGCGGCTATTGGTTCAAGTACCAGGACATGGTGCACGGCCCCTACGCGCGCATGACGTACACGAAGGCCATCGTCAGGCAATTCTCCGAGACCGGGTCGGACAGCACGGCGCTCATATTCGGCCAGCAGTCGAACGAGCAGCTGCTGTGGAGCGTCGGCTGGCAGGTTGCGGGCACGTTCGGCGGCATCCGCCCGTTCGCGCGCGCCACGTGGGAATACGACTCGCTCGACAAGAGCCGCGACGTCACCGCATCGTCGGTGACGCTCGGCGGGTACTACAGCATCCCGGCGCCCAAGCCGGACAACAGCTACGCGTTGTTCAATCTGGGCGCTGCCGCGGACTTCGGCGGCGTGACCGGATTCGTTTCCGGCTCGGGAACCGCCGGCGCGCGGCGACGGCAACTACTGGGCCATCACCGTCGGACTGCGCATGCCGCTCTGAAGCATCGGAGCTGCGCGGAATGAAACGGGGCCGCCGTGATGGCGGCCTCGTGTTTGCCGGGCGTGCGCCCGCGTCACGCGGGTCGACGCGGCTTTCTCGGCGCGCGCGCGAACGCAAAGTCGAAAAGCGCGCGCGGAAGGATTCGCAGCACGCGGCCCGCGAGCGCCATCGGCCACGGCAGGACATAGAAGCGGCGGCGCCTCGCGATTGCGCGCGCCATCAGTTGCGCCGCGCGATCGACCGGCGTCAGGAACGGCATCCGGTAGGGATTGCCCGCCGTCATCGGCGTCGCGACATAGCCGGGGCAGATCGTCACCACGTCGATTCCGGTCTCCTGCAGCTCGACGCGCAGGCTTTCGAGATACGTGATCGCGGCGGCCTTGGACGACGAATACGCGCCGGCACCCGGCAGGCCGCGAAACCCGGCGACGCTCGCGATCCCGACGAGCGCGCCGCGACGCGCCCTGCGCATCGGCGCGATGAACGGCGCGAACGTGTGGACCATGCCCAGGACATTGACGTCGAGGATCTCGCGGAACACGACGGCGTCCTCCGCGTGTTCCGTCAGCGTGCCGCGGGAAACTCCGGCGTTGGCGATCACGACGTCGGGGGCGCCAAAGCGGGCGATGAACTCGGCCGCCGCGTGCGTCAGCGCTTCGGCGTCACGGACATCGCCGGCCCAGGCCGCCGCATGGCCGGCGGGGAGCTCGGTCAGCAACGCGTCGAGTTCACGTTGCCTTCGAGCGAAGAGTCCGACGTTTGCGCCCAGCGCCGCGTAATGCCGCGCCAGCGCGGCGCCGATGCCGCTGCTCGCGCCGGTGATGAAGGTGTTCAGCTCTTCGGCCGCTCGGCGCGCGCCTTGACGATGAGCGCGTCCATCACGGGAAGCATCGCCGCGTGCGATCCTATCTTCTCGGTGGACACGACGAACTTGCCGTCGATCACGATGAGCGGCACCGACTGCACGCCGTAGGTCTGCGCCATCTGACGCGCGCGGTTCATCTTGCCGGAGATGGCGAACGAGTTGTACATGTCCTCGACCTTCTTCTTGTCGAGGCCCTGCGTCGCCGCCCAGTCGAAGAACGTCTTTTCGCTCGACATGTTGGTGCCCTTGCCGTGGATCGCGGCGAACATCTCCGGGGAAAGTCGCGCATCCACGCCGAGCGCATCGAGCGTGTAGTACTCTTTCGCAAGCGGAACCCAGCGGTCCTGAAACATCACGGGCACCCGGCGGAACTGCACGTCGGCCGGAACGGTCTTGAGCCAGTTCTGCAGGATCGGCTCGAACTCGCCGCAGTGCGGGCAACCGTACGAAAAGAATTCGATCACCTCGATCTTCTTGCCGGACTCGACGGGGATCGGGTTCTTGAGCCGCGTGTATTCGCGGCCGTCCTGCGGCGCCGCGGTTTGCGCCATCGCCCCCAGCGACAGCGCGGCGAGCATCACGGCGGCCAACTGCGGCAACCGGCGAAACAGGGTCTGCGGCGAAAGCATCGTTTCCGTCTCCATCGTGAGCGGCAGAAGCGCGCCGCGGGGTTCAGTGCAGGTTTGTCACGGCGCGCGGGCGGGAGTTCCCGGGACCCGTGATCCGCCCCGGACAGCGCGTGTGAAGGAGGCTGCAATGCCCGCCAGCCATCGCGCCTCCTCCACAACGTTTCAGAATTTGATCACGGCGACGTCGAAACCGCGCTTGCCGAGCTCGCCCTTGATCCGATTCAACTCGTCCGTATTGTCGTAGGGACCGAGGCGCACGCGGTAGCGCACGCCCTTTTCGGACAGATTGGCAGCCTGCACCACGGCCTCCCAGCCGGCGAGCGCAAGACGCGCCTTCAGGTTCTCGGCATCCGGCTCCGCGGCGAAGGAACCGGCCTGCAGCCAGAAACGGTCCGGCGATTTCGGCGCCGTCGGCGCGCGCTCATCCTGCTTTGCGACACTCCTGTCCGCGGGCTTGTCCGGAGCGACCGCACGATCGACGGTCACCTTGTCGGGCGCCGGTTTCTCCGCGGACTTCGGCGGCGCCTTGGGCTCCTCGATGCCCGGGAGGATCTTGTAGAAGTCAAAGCGGGGCTTCTCGGCCGCCCCCTGCTCCGACCTCACGGTTCTCGAGGGCTCGCGGCCCGTCTCGCGGGCCGGTTCCCTGGCCGCGGTGGCGGGTTGGTACGGGTTCCCGGCCTTCATCACGTAGAACGCGACACCGGCGGCAAGGGCCAGGCCGATCGCGATCCCGATGAAGAGCCCGATCAGCGTTCCGCCCGCGCCCGACGTGCGCGCGGGACGCGCGGTCGCCGAGGCATGCCGGGTCCGGGATCGGGTGCGAAAGGTCATGTCGTCTGGCCGGCGGGCATCACATCGTGTCGGGCGCACTCAGCCCAAGCACGGAAAGCGCATTGCGCAAAACCTGGCCGGTCGCCGCGACGAGCGCCAGGCGCGCGCGCTTGACTCGCGGATCGTCGACCAGGAAACGTTCCGCATTATAGTAACTGTGGAATTCGGCGGCCAATTCCTTGAGGTACGTGGTCACGAGGTGTGGCGCCATGTCGCGCGCCGCGGTCGCAAGCTCGGCCGGGAAATCCGCGAGACGCCGCAGCAGCGCGTTCTCGTAGGCGCTCTCCAGCGGCGCAAGTTCCGCGCCGACAAGCGCGGCCGGCGCCTCGGCAACCGGCATCCCCGCCTGCTTCATCACCGATGAAACGCGCGCGTGCGCGTATTGCACGTAGTAGACGGGATTCTCCTCGGACTGGGAACGCGCAAGATCGACGTCGAACGTGAACTCGGTGTCGGCCCGGCGATTGACGAGAAAGTAGCGCACCGCATCGCGGCCGACCTCGTCGATCAGGTCGCGCAGCGTGACGTAGCTGCCGGCGCGCTTGCTGATCTTCACTTCCTCCCCGCCCTTCATCACCGTGACCATCTTGTGCAGAACGTAATCGGGATAGCCCGCGGGAATTCCGAGACCGGCGGCCTGCAGACCGGCGCGCACGCGCGTCACCGTGCTGTGATGATCGGATCCCTGCACGTTGATGGCGCGGGCGTATCCGCGCTCCCACTTGGTCACGTGATACGCGACGTCCGGCACGAAGTACGTGTAGCCGCCGTCGGACTTGCGCATGACGCGGTCCTTGTCGTCGCCGAAATCGGTCGTCCGGAGCCAAAGCGCGCCGTCCTGCTCGTAGGTCCGCCCCGAAGTGACGAGTCGCTCGATCGTCGCATCGACTCGGCCAGTCGTGTAGAGCGAGCTTTCGAGATAGTAATGGTCGAACCGGACCCCGAAGGCAATCAGGTCGCGGTCCTGCTCCTTGCGCAGCTCCGCAACGGCGAACTTCCGGATCGACTCGATGTCGCCGAGATCGTGCCCGACTTCGTCGAGGTAGCGCTGAGCGAGCTCGCGGATGTACTCGCCACGATAGCCGTCTTCCGGAAACGTCGCATGCTCGCCGAGGATCTCCTGCGCACGCGCACGCACCGAGACGGCGAGATTCTGGATCTGCTGGCCGGCGTCGTTGTAGTAGAACTCGCGGGTGACGCTCGCCCCCTGCCACTCGAGCAGCCTCGCCACCGCATCGCCGAGCGCCGCCTGGCGCCCGTGCCCGACGTGCAGCGGTCCGGTCGGGTTCGCGGACACGAATTCGACCATCACCCGTTCGCCGGACCGGGCGTCGCTCCGTCCGTAACGCTCCGGCGCAGCGAGAATGTCGCGGACGACGGACTGCCGTGCCGACGGCACGAGAAAGACATTCACGAATCCGGCGCCCGCGATTTCCGTTTTCGCGATCCAGTCGGCCGGCGGAAGCGCATCCACCAGCGCCTGCGCAAACTCGCGGGGATTGCGCTTCAGGGCCTTGGCGTGCTGAAGCGCGACGTTCGTCGCATAGTCGCCGTGCGCCGCGAGCTTCGGCCGCTCGACGACGATCGGCACCCCGGCACGCTCGGGCGCAATCGCCGTGAGTCCCTGCGCGAGCCAGGCTTCGATGCGGGAGCGAAAATCCGTCATGGGGGAAGAGGCCGTCGAACCGTGCGCCGGACCGCGGTACGAATACCGCAAACCCGGCAGCGCGGTCTGCGCCGCACGCATTTGCGAAGGCGTTGCGTCGAGCGTCGACGCAACGCGCCATTATAGTCGACGCGCGGCCTCGCCTTCGTGGCGGCGGTTCACGCAAACCCCGCAGGATCGACATCGAGCGACCAGCGTGCACGCCTTCCCGGCAGCGCTTCGATGGCGCTCCGCCACTGCGGCAGGAACCGCTGCAGCGCACGGCGATCCTCGCTTTGCGCGAGGACCTGCCCGCGCTCGAGTCCCGCGCGCCGGGCAAGGGCCGCGGGCACCGGCGGAAACACTTCGACACGTTCGCCGGAACTCCGTGCGATCGCCTGTCCGTTCCTGCGGACCTCGTCCAGGAACGCGTCGACGCTCGCGCGACGTGGCGCTTCCGCCGTGACCAGGGCCAGGTGCGCGAAAGGCGGAAGGACCGCCGCGCCGCGCTCGGCAAGCAATTCGGAGGCAAACGCCCCGTAGTCGTGCGCCGCGAGCGCGCGATAGAGCGGATGTTCCGGGAAATCCGTCTGCACGATCACTTCGCCGGGTAGCGCGCCCCGCCCGGCACGGCCGGAGACCTGGAACAGCAGCGCCGCCAGCCGCTCGGTCGCGCGGAAGTCCGCGCTGTAGAGCGCGTTGTCGGCGCCCAGCACGCCGACGAGCGTGAGCCGCGGGAAATCGTGCCCCTTCGCCAGCATTTGCGTGCCCACGAGGACGTCGACGAGCCCTGCGTCGACACGATTGCGCACGTCGACGAATGCGCCTCGCTGCCGCGTGCTGTCGCGATCGATGCGGGCGATCCGCGCAGTCGGGAACAGGTCGGCAAGCGCACGCTCGAGCCGTTGCGTTCCGAAGCCGCGCGGCAGGAGGTCGACGTTCCCGCATTCGGGACAGGACGGCGGCAGCCGCCCGGCATCGCCGCAATGGTGGCAGCGCACGAGCCCCTCGTCGCGATGCACGACGAGCCGCGCGCTGCACCGCGTGCACCCCGCCTGCCAGCCGCAGGCCGCGCACATCAGCGACGGCGCGAAACCGCGACGGTTGACGAACACGAGCGACTGCTCGCCACGCCGCAGCCGTTCGGCGATCGACTGGCGAAGTCGACCGCCGATGCCTTCCACCGCAGCGGGGTCCCGGTGCGGCGCAAGCGCGATGACGGGAAGCGCCGACGCGACGACCGCGCGGCCCGAGCAGCACGAGCCGCTCGTACCGGCCCCGCCGTGCCTGATGCAGCGTCTCCAGGGAAGGCGTCGCCGTGCCGAGCACGATCGGGACGCCGCGCTGCCGCGCCCGCCACACGGCAACGTCGCGCCCGTGATAGCGCACGCCTTCCTGCTGCTTGAACGATGCATCGTGCTCTTCATCGACGACGACGAGACCGAGGCGCGGCATCGGCGCGAATACGGCGAGCCTCGTGCCCAACACGAGATCGGGCTCGCCGGCTGCGGCAGCGCGCCAGTGCCGGCGGCGCACCGCTGCGGGAAGGCGGCTGTGGAGCATCACCGCGTGGCGCCCGGGCAGCGCTTCCGCGATCCGCTGCGCAAGCTGCGGTGTCAGGTTGATTTCCGGGACGAGCAGCAGGGCCTGACCGCCAGCGTCGATGCACGCCGCCGCGGCCGCGAGATAGACGTCGGTCTTGCCGCTTCCCGTGATGCCGTCAAGCAGAAACGGCGCATAGCGCCCGTGTGCTTGCGCGATCGCGAGCAACCGCGCGCTGCTGCTCGGCGTTGAGCATCGCCACCGGGTGCGTCGTCCCGCAACTCGCCGGGGAGACCCGCGGCGCATCCTCGACCCAGCCCGACTTCCGCCACCGCGATACCCATTGCCGGACGTGCGGCGGCAACGCCCTGATCTCGCTGGGCGCCATCACGCCGCCCGCCGCCGAAAGCCAGCGCTCGTACAGCGCGCGTGCGCGCGGCGCGCGAAAGCAGCGACGAAGCGAGCGCGACTCGCCCCTCGTCGGTCAGCCGCTGGGCCGCGGGCGCCGCAGGAATCCTGCTCGCGCGTCTCGCGTTGCCCGGCCCGAGTGGCGGGATCATTTGCGCAAGAACGAGTCCGAGCGGTTGCTGATAGTAGCCGGCGACGAAATCGGCAAGCCGCAGGAGTTCTGCCGGGAGCGGCGGAACATCGCCGACGACCTCGTCGACCGGCTGCACCCGTGCGCGGGCGACGTCTGTGGTCGTCGCAATGTCGACGACAACGCCGGTCAGCGCACGCTTGGCAAGGCGCACCCGAACAACGGACCCGCGATCGACGGCAAGGCCCGCCGGCACCCAGTAGTCGAATGGCGCATGTGTGGCCACCGGAAGAGCGACGCGAGCGATCCCCATCGGTTCAATCGCCAACCGCGCGCACCGCCATTTGCTTTGTAGTGTTCGAAATCCTCACCGCCAGCGACAGAAAATGGCGGCAAGTCATTGGTTTATAAAGCACGCAAAAAACGGCCCACCGGTTCTGTGGATAACGTTGTGCGTAAGTGATCGCTCGCGTCGGGCCTCGAACTACACGGCCACTTTCGCATGGCGCGCACCCGAAAGTGCCGAAATATTTTTCTTTTTATTTTCAGGAATTTGCATGTTGCCTCCCTCTGGACGCTTGCGCGCGGCTGCGGCGCTCGATCGCAAGGCGCCGAATGTGCATAAGTGGCGCTGGAAAACGCCCAATTCGCGCGCTTGTCAAGCCCTCCCGTTCGCACCGGAACCTGCGCGAGGCTACCTGCGGGCGTCGGCTCGGGCCGGGTCACGCATCGCCCGCGATTCCCGGTGCACCGATTCGACCAGCGCTGCCACGTTTGCCGGCGGCGTCGCCGGGACGATGCCGTGCCCGAGATTGAAGATGTGGCCGGGTGCCGGCCCCGCGGCCCGCACGATGGCGGACGCCTCGCGACCGACGGTTGCGGGATCGGTAAGGAGGACCAGGGGGTCGAGATTCCCCTGCAGCGCGACCTTTGCGCCCACGCGTCGACGTGCGTCCGCAAGGTCGACCGTCCAGTCGAGGCCCACCGCGGACGCGCCACATCCGGCGATGTCCTCGAGCCATTGACCGCCGCCCTTGGTAAATACGATGGTCGGCACCGAAGCGCCGTCGGGCCCGCGATCGAGCGCGGCAAGCACCGCGCGCATCGAGGCCAGCGAGAACGCCCGATAGGCGTCCGCCGTCAGCAGGCCACCCCAGGTGTCGAAAACCATCACGGCGTCGGCGCCAGCCGCGATCTGCTCGTTGAGATAGGCGGCGACGGCCTGCGCATTGACGGAGACAAGTCGCTGCAGTAGATCGGGCCGCGCAAACGCCATTCTTCGCACGGCGCCGAAATCGGCGCTGCCGCCGCCCTCGATCATGTAGCACGCGAGCGTGAACGGGCTGCCCGCAAACCCGATGAGCGGCACGCGCCGCTTGAGCGCACGCTTGATTTCGCGCACGGCGTCAAAGACGTACCGGAGCTTGCCCATGTCCGGCACGGATAGCGCCCCGATTGCCGCCTCGTCGGCGGTGGTGCGCGCAAATCGCGGGCCCTCGCCGGCCGCAAAGTCGAGGCCGAGCCCCATGGCGTCGGGCACGGTGAGGATGTCGGAGAACAGGATCGCGGCGTCGAGCGGGTATCGGTCGAGCGGCTGCAGCGTCACTTCCGTCGCGAGCGATGGCGACTGCGCGAGCGCCAGGAAGCTCCCGGCCCTTGCCCGCGTCGCGTTGTACTCGGGGAGGTAACGCCCCGCCTGTCGCATCAGCCACACGGGCGTCCATGGCGTGGGCTCCAGGCGCAGCGCGCGCAGGAACGTGTCGTTTTCGAGAGTCGGCATCGTCGGAGGGTAGCGATACTCGGCGTACCGGGCAAGGCCCGCGGGCCCCGGGTCGCTTCACGTTCAGCGTGCGGGCACCAGCGCGCGCCCGGTCAGGCGCTCCAGGATCGCGAGCGGCGCGCGTTCGGGCTCGTAGAGGGCGGACAGCGGCAGAGTGGATCGTCTGCTCGAGCATGTACTGGCCCGATACGGCCGCATGCATGACCTGATCGGAAAAGCAGAGCCAGGTTGTCCCCGGCGCGAAGGGCACGGTCTCCTGCGCGCAATCTCGCTGGTACGCAACGTCGGCCTTCGCGCGATCGTGGAGCCCAAGCATCACGTGGTCGTATTCCGTGCGAAGGCCCTTCGTCGCGCGCACCGTCGCCAGCACGACGGCTGCTCCGGGCAGCGGACGCGAAATCCGCGGCAGCATCGTTCTCGCCATCGATTCGAACGGTTCCCCCACGCGCCAGACGCGTGGCTCTGCCGGGTTGACGTTCGAGAAAACCCGCAGGATCCGCTCGCCGCCATTGGGCCGCGACGGAAACGCATCGACGTGAAGGCGCGAATCGTCCTTGCGCCACGAGACCGCGCGTCCGACTGCCGGCTGCGGCCGATAGCTCGTTCGCGCTCGCTTCACATGCGGCGCGTAAGCGGGGAAGAGTGCGGTCACGAGGTCCGCCGAATTGGCGGCAAAGCGGGCGATCATCGCCCCCAGCTGCGGCGAGGTCGGCGGCCGCTCCGCGCGCGCCCTTGAGCGCCTGCCCGTCGAGGCTCACGTTCTTCGCACGGCCGTCGGACCAATCCGGCGAAAGGAAGCGCCGCTCCGACTCCGACATCGCGAATGCCAACCGCGGCAATACGAGCACGGCACCGCTCTCCAGCGCGCGTGCGGCGTCGCGTTGAGCTTCCGGCGCGAGCACCGGCCGCCACGCATCCAGATTCAGCGTGATGAGTGATGACATCGGGGAACGCGAATCAGCGCGGCAGCTGAGAGTCGCCCATCAGGAACAGGTCGACTGCGCGCGCGCACTGGCGGCCCTCGCGGATCGCCCAGACGACGAGCGACTGTCCGCGCCGCATGTCGCCGGCCGCGAAGACCTTCGGCACCGACGTCGAATAGTCGTCGGTGTTCGCCCTGACGTTGCTGCGCACGTCGCGCGAGACGCCGAGCTGCGCGAGGAGACTGCCGGCTGCGGGGCCGAGAAAGCCCATGGCGAGCAACACGAGGTCGGCATGCAGCTCGAACTCGCTGCCCGGCACTTCGACCATCCTGAGCGCGCCGTCGGCGCTCTTCTGCCATTCGAGGCGAACGGCCACGAGCTTCTCGACCCTGCCGTTCCTGCCCTCGAAGCGTTTCGTCGCAACCGACCAGTCGCGCGCGCAGCCCTCTTCCTGCGACGACGACGTGCGCAGCTTGACCGGCCAGTAGGGCCACGTGAGCGGCTTGTCCTCGTGCTCCGGTGGCTGGGGCAGCAACTCGAACTGGGTGACCGACGCGGCACCGTGTCGGTTCGCAGTGCCGACGCAATCCGAGCCGGTGTCGCCGCCGCCGATCACCACGACATGCTTGCCCGTCGCCTTGATCTGATCCTTGACGGCGTCACCGGCGACCACCCGGTTCTGCTGCGGCAGGAAGTCCATCGCAAAGTGCACGCCCTCGAGATCGCGACCCGGAACCGGAAGGTCGCGCGGCGCCTCCGCTCCACCCGCGATGACGACCGCGTCGTACTCCGCGAGAAGGTCTTCTGCGGAGACGTCGTTGCCGACTTCGACCCCCGGTCGAAATTCGACGCCCTCGATCGACATCTGCGCCATCCGGCGGTCGATGAGGTGCTTCTCCATCTTGAAATCCGGGATGCCGTAACGAAGAAGCCCGCCGATGCGATCGGCTTTCTCGAACACGACGACGTCGTGGCCGGCTCTCGCCAGCTGCTGCGAGCAGGCGAGTCCCGCGGGACCGGACCCGATCACCGCCACGCGCTTGCCGGTCTTCGCCGACGACGGTTGCGGAACGACCCAGCCTTCGTCCCAGCCCTTGTCGATGATGAAATGTTCGATCGACTTGATGCCGACGGGGTCGTTGTTGATGTTGAGCGTGCAGGAAGCCTCGCAGGGCGCGGGGCACACGCGGCCCGTGAACTCGGGAAAGTTGTTCGTCGAGTGCAGTACATCGAGCGCCGCGCGCCACTGCCCGCGGTAGACGAGGTCGTTCCAGTCCGGAATCACGTTGTTGACGGGGCAGCCGCTCATGCAGAACGGGATCCCGCAATCCATGCAGCGCGCCCCCTGATCCGACGCCTCGCCGTCGCGAAGCGCCAGCACGAACTCGCGGTAGTTGCGCGTCCGCTCCGCAGGCGGCAGCGACACTTCGAGGATCCGCTCGAGCTCCAGGAAGCCCGTGACCTTGCCCATCAGGCGGCCTCCTTGTGCCTGCTCGTCGCCGCCGGCTTTGCGCCAGTCCGCTTGGCGTGCATCTCGGCCAGCGCGCGCCGGTATTCGTTCGGGAACACCTTGACGAATTTCCTCCGCGCGCTCTCCCACCCGTCGAGTATCGCGAGCGCGCGCGTGCTGCCGGTGTAGCGCAGATGCCGCTCGACAAGATCGCGCAACTGCGCCTCGTCGGAAATCCCCGCGTGTCGCAATTCACCCTTGCCGGCGGCGGCGAGGTCCCTCTCGAGCTTCGCCTGCTCGGCTTCTGCGAGCACCGGCTCGAGCACCACCATCGACGCGTTGCAGCGGGTCGCGAACGTGCCGTCCTCGTCGTACACATACGCGATGCCACCGCTCATTCCGGCAGCGAAGTTGCGCCCCGTGCGGCCCAGCACCGCGACGGTTCCGCCGGTCATGTACTCGCAGCCGTGGTCTCCGACGCCTTCCACCACGGCGGTGCCGCCGGAGTTGCGAACGCAGAATCGTTCGCCCGCAACGCCGCGGAAATACGCCTCGCCGTCGATCGCTCCGTACATCACCGTGTTACCGACCACGATGTTGTCCTCGGGCCGGGCCGGGCAGGCCGGATCCGGGTAGACGACGATCCGTCCGCCCGACAGGCCCTTGCCGACATAGTCGTTGGTTGCGCCCTGAAGCTCGAACGTCACGCCGCGCGCAAGGAATGCGCCGAAGCTCTGGCCCGCAATGCCGTCGAAGGCGACGTGGATGGTGTCGTCGGGCAGTCCCGCATGGCCGTACCGTGTCGCGATCGCGCCGGACAGCATCGCACCCACCGAGCGGTTCGCATTGCGGATCCGAAACGCGAGGCGCACCGGCTGCTTCCTGTCGAGCGCCGGCGCAACTTTGGCGATCAGCGCGTGATCGAGCGCGCCGGCGAGCCCGTGATCCTGCTCCTCGCGGTGACTGCGGGCGACCTCGGGCGGCATCGACGGCTGATGAAAGACCCGCGCAAAGTCGAGACCCTTCGCCTTCCAGTGCTCGATGCCTCGGCGAACGTCGAGCAGATCCGCACGACCGATCAGTTCCTCGAACTTCCGGATTCCGAGCTTCGCCATCAGCTCGCGCACCTCCTCGGCGACGAAGAAGAAGTAGTTGACGACATGCTCGGGCTTGCCGGTGAATTTCTTCCGCAGTTCCGGGTCCTGTGTCGCCACGCCGACAGGACATGTATTGAGATGGCACTTGCGCATCATGATGCAGCCCTCGGCGACGAGCGGCGCCGTGGCGAATCCGAATTCGTCAGCGCCGAGCAGCGCGCCGATCACGACGTCGCGACCGGTCTTGATCTGTCCATCGACCTGCACGGCGATGCGGCCGCGCAGTCGGTTGAGGACGAGCGTCTGCTGCGTTTCCGCGAGCCCGAGTTCCCACGGCGTGCCCGCGTGCTTGATCGAGGACACCGGCGAGGCCCCCGTGCCGCCGTCGTGGCCGGCGATGGTGACATGATCCGCCTTCGCCTTGGCGACGCCGGCGGCGACCGTGCCGACACCGGTCTCCGACACCAGCTTCACGGAAATCGACGCCCTCGGATTCGCATTCTTGAGATCGTGAATCAGCTGCGCGAGATCTTCGATCGAGTAGATGTCGTGGTGCGGCGGCGGCGAGATGAGGCCCACGCCGGGTACCGAATAACGCAGTTTCGCGATGTATTCGGACACCTTGTGCCCAGGCAGCTGTCCACCTTCGCCGGGCTTGGCGCCCTGCGCCATCTTGATCTGGATCTGGTCTGCGGACACCAGGTACTCGGCGGTCACGCCGAAGCGCCCGGAAGCGACCTGCTTGATCTTCGAGCGCAGCGAATCGCCTTCCTTGAGCGGAATGTCGACGACCGCGGCGTCGATGCGCGACTTGAGGGTCTCGCCCGCTTTCACGAGCGGATAGCGGTGCGCGTCCTCGCCACCTTCGCCGGTGTTCGACTTGCCGCCGATGCGGTTCATCGCGACAGCGAGCGTCGTGTGCGCCTCCGTGGAGATCGAGCCGAGGCTCATCGCGCCGGTCGCGAAGCGCTTGACGATCGAAGTCGCCGGCTCGACGTCGTCGATCGGCACCGGCGCCGGCGCGAACCGGAATTCGAAGAGCCCGCGCAGCGTCAGCATCCGCTGACTCTGGTCGTTGATCAGCGCCGCATATTCCTTGTAGGTGGCGAAGCTCCCCGAGCGTGCCGCGTGCTGCAGCTTGGCGATCGAATCGGGCGTCCACATGTGTTCCTCGCCGCGAACGCGATAGGCGTACTCGCCGCCGGCATCGAGCGAATTCTGAAGCAGCGGATCGCTGCCGAAGGCCACCGCATGGAGACGCGACGCCTCGGCCGCCACCTCGGGGAGGCCAATGCCCTCGATGTTGCTCGCGGTGCCGGTGAAGTATTTGTCGACGAGCTCGCGCGCAAGCCCGACGACCTCGAAGATCTGCGCGCCGCAATAGGACTGGTAGGTGGAAATGCCCATCTTCGACATCACCTTGTAGAGCCCCTTGCTGATCGCCTTGATGTAGCGGTACGCCGATTCCTGCGGCGACACGCCAGGCACGACGTCCGCGAAGGACGCGAGCGTCTCGAGCGCGAGATACGGATGGATCGCCTCCGCGCCGTAGCCCGCGAGCAGCGCGAAGTGGTGCACTTCGCGCGCCGAGCCCGTCTCCACGACCAATCCGGTGCTCGTACGCAATCCTTTGCGTACGAGATGCTGGTGCACGGCCGCCGTCGCGAGCAACGCCGGTATCGGCATCAGATCCGCCGACACCTTGCGATCGGAAACGATGAGAATGTTGTGACCGAGATGAATCGCGTCTTCCGCCTCCGCGCAAAGCGACGCGAGCGCGGCCTCCATGCCGTCCGCGCCCCATGCGGCCGGATAGCAGATGTCGAGTTCCCACGCCTGGAACGCCCCGGCCGTAAAGAGCGCGATGTGCCGGATCTTTTCCATCGCGTCGTTCGTGAGGATCGGCTGCCGCGCCTCGAGGCGCGCCTGCGGATCCGTTTCGTCGATTCCGAGCAGATTCGGCCGCGGACCGATGAACGTGACGAGCGACATCACGAGTTCCTCGCGTATCGGGTCGATCGGCGGATTCGTCACCTGCGCGAACAGCTGCTTGAAATAGCTGTAGAGCACCTTGGGCCGCGCCGACAGGACCGGCAGCGCGGCGTCGTTGCCCATGGACCCGATGGCTTCCTCGCCCGACGCAGCCATCGGCGCGAGGATGATGCGGAGGTCCTCCTGCGTGTATCCGAACGCCTGCTGGCGGTCGAGTAGCGGAACCGTAGTCGGCTGCGGCGGCGCGGGGTCGGGGAGGGAGTCGAGGTCGATTCGCGAGCCGTCGATCCACGCACGATAGGGCCTTGCCGCCGCAAGGGCACGCTTCAGCTCCTCGTCGTCGATGATGCGGCCCTGCTCGGTGTCGACCAGCAGCATCTTGCCCGGCTGCAGCCGCCATTTCTTGACGATCCGCCGCTCGGGAATGTCGAGGACGCCGACTTCGGATGCCATCACCACGCAGTCGTCGTCGGTGACGATGAAGCGCGCGGGACGCAGGCCGTTGCGGTCGAGCGTGGCCCCGATCTGCCGGCCGTCCGTGAATGCCATTGCGGCGGGGCCGTCCCACGGCTCCATCAGCGCCGCGTGATACTCGTAGAACGCGCGGCGGTGCTCGTCCATCAGCGGATTGTCCGACCAGGCCTCGGGAATCATCAGCATCATCGCGTGCGCGAGTGGATAGCCCCCCATCACCAGCAGCTCGAGCGCGTTGTCGAACGACGCGGAGTCGGACTGCCCGTCGTAGATGAGAGGCCAGATCTTGTCGAGGTCGGCGCCGAGCACCGTGCTGGCGATGCCGTGCTGGCGTGCGCGGATCCAGTTGACGTTGCCGCGCAGCGTGTTGATTTCCCCGTTGTGGCAGACCATGCGGAACGGATGCGCGAGGTCCCAGGTGGGAAACGTGTTGGTCGAGAACCGCTGGTGGACCATCGCCAACGCGGACACCATGCTCGGGTCCGCGAGATCGCGGAAATACTCGCCGACCTGGTGCGCGAGCAGCATCCCCTTGTAGACGAGCGTGCGCGACGACATCGACGGCACGTAGAACTCCTTGCCGTGGCGAAGCTTGAGCGCCTGGATCGCGTGCCCCGATTTCTTGCGGATGATGTAGAGCTTGCGCTCGAGCGCGTCCTGGTCCATGTCGTGCGACCCGCGCGCGATGAAGACCTGCCGGATCACCGGCTCGACCTCCCGGGTCCGCCTGGACAGGCCGCTGTTGTCGGTGGGCACGTCACGCCAGCCGAGCAGGATCTGGCCTTCGCTCGAGATCGCCCGTTCGATCTCCTGCTCGCATGCCATGCGCGACGCCGGTTCCTTGGGCAGGAACACCATGCCGACGCCGTAATGGCCGGCGGCGGGCAGCGTGAGCCCCTGGCGACCGCAGGCGCGACGCAGAAAGGCGTCGGGAAGCTGGATCAGGATGCCTGCGCCATCGCCTTGCAGCGGATCGGCGCCCGTGGCGCCGCGATGGGTCAGGTTCTTGAGAATGGCAAGTCCCTGCGTGACGATCGAGTGGGATCGCTGGCCCTTGATATGGGCGATGAATCCCAGCCCGCAGGCGTCGCGCTCGTTCGCCGGATCGTAGAGTCCCTGGCGCTCCGGCGGCCGATGTGATCCTTCGTGCACAATTGACCTTTCTCGATGTCCGGACGGCGGGCGGTCGCCGGGAAACGGCGTCCCCGGACGGGGATGCGGGAAACGGCGCCGAAACCTTTTCATGGTAGAGCAGATGCTGCAATGCGACAAGACGATGCGGAGCGCACCGCCGCCCGCCGTCTGCCGCGCAACACTGCCCGCCAAACGGTCACCCCTGCCCGGGCAAAAGACTTGCGCCGTGGGCATTCTTAGGCTTTAATCTGAACAAAGTGGGCTAGATGCTTGTTGCAACATCCAAATCACCTCCCGCCGATACGATCCATTAGGACAACATCATCAGGAATTCCACCATGACGGAACACCGCCTGCTCGCCGCCTGGTCGCGGTCCCTCCTCGGCATTCTTGCCCTTGCCGGGGTGCTTGCCCTGTCCGCGTGCGGTGGCGGCAGCGGGGCTCCGAACAATCCGTATGCCGCCGGTCCCGGCACACCGGCGGCGCTTGCCATCCTGCCCGCGACGTTCACCGCTTATGCCGGGACGCCGGGAACCCTGACCATCTCGGGCGGCCAGGCACCGTACAGCGCCTTTTCCAGCAACACGTCGGTCCTTTCGATCAGCCTCGCGGCTTCGTCGACGACGATCCTCCTCATTCCCACTCCGGTTGCGCTGTCCACGGACGTGACGATCAGCGTCCGGGACGCGGCGGGCACCATAGCCACCGCCGCGGTGACGGTCCAGCCCGCTCCGCTCCTCAATGGGTTGACGGTGACGCCGAACGCGGCGACGTGCGGCATCAACGCGATCTGCTCGGGACAAACGGCGACGGCGTCCGTCACCGTAACCGGACCGGGAGGTGGCGGCATTCCCAGCCGACAGGTCAGGTTCGACGTGGTGTCGGGCGACTTTGCGATCCAGACGAGCAATCCGGCCGCACCGCTGGTTTCGTCGCTGACGGTCGTGTCCGATGCGAACGGTGTCGCCCAGGCCGTGATCAAGGCCGGGGTCAATGCGTTCACCCAGCCGGGCCTTCTCCGCG
Source organism: uncultured beta proteobacterium (assembly GCA_963726765.1). Taxonomy (GTDB): domain Bacteria; phylum Pseudomonadota; class Gammaproteobacteria; order Burkholderiales; family Casimicrobiaceae; genus CAIWHR01. Next base: position 127,646 of record CAVSDH010000010.1, read on the forward strand.
CCACGGACATGACGACGGGCAATCAGGTCACGGGGCAATTCACGATCGTTCAGACGACCAACGGGTCGGCGGTGCTGTCGGTCGTTCCGGCGACCGCAACGATCACCAGCGCGTCGACGACGTCGTGCACGACCGGCTTCAGGGTGGACTATTTCATCTACGGCGGAACGCCGCCCTATCGGGTGACGAGCACGTTCCCCGGAGGCGCAACGCTGGTCAATTCGATCGTGACGACGAGCGGCGGATCTTTCGAGGCCATCACCAACGGGACTTGCGTCAATCCGCTCGTGTTTTCCATCTTCGATGCGGCGGGCCTGCAGACGACGGCGAACCTCGTCAACCAGCCGGGGACGGGCACGCCTCCGGTAGCGACACCGATGGTCGTAACGCCGACGACGTACGGAACGTCGACCACGCCCGTGGCAAGCTGCAACGTGGCGTCCGGCTTCGACTTCATCGTTTCCGGCGGTACGCCGTCCTACGGTGTCGTGGTGACAGGCGCAACCGGAACGCCGACGCCGGCGACCGTGCCGACATCCGGCGGCACCACCAAGATCACGTTTACGGCCGCCGACCCCGGCGCGCACCTGGTGTCATTCACGGATCAGGGCACTCCGCCGCAGACGGTGACCGCGCAGATATTCTGCCCGTGACCCCGGCAGCGCGCCTCAACAGACGTTCGCGCAAAGAACGCGGCGTCTAGACGACGCACGAACGGCGCCCGCGCGGCGCCGTTCGCTTCTCCCGGCTTCAATCAGGATGCGATCACGGCGCGAAGGTCGGCGTCGCCGATACCCGAGCGCAGGGTCGCGCGACCCAGTGCTTCGAGCAGGACGAAGCGCACCGCGCCACCGGTCGCCTTCTTGTCTCGCGCGATGAGGTCCACCCACCTATCGTAGGGAATCGGCGGCGGTAGAACGGGGAGGCGAGCACGCTCGAGGAGACGCGACATTCGGTCGACGTCTTCAGCCGCGAGACCCGTTACGCGGCGGGACAAGCGGGACGCGAGCACCATGCCGACGGCAACGGCCTCGCCGTGCAGCCATTCGCCGTACCCGACGCCCGCCTCGATCGCATGTCCGAACGTATGGCCGAAATTCAGCAATGCGCGCTCGCCCGACTCGCGCTCGTCCGCGGCGACGACCGCCGCCTTTATCCGGCAGCATTCTGCGACCGCGTGCGTGAAAGCCGTCGCGTCGCGCGCGACGAGCCGGTCCATGTTGGCTTCGAGCCATTCGAAAAAATCGAGATCGCGGATGGCGCCGTGCTTGACGACCTCGGCGAGGCCGGCAGAGACCTCGCGCGCGGGGAGCGTTGCGAGGCAGTCGGTGTCGATCACCACGACGCGCGGCTGGTGGAACGCCCCGATCATGTTCTTGCCCATGGGATGGTTGACGCCGGTCTTTCCGCCGACCGAGGAATCCACCTGCGCGAGCAGCGTCGTCGGGATCTGCACGAATGGAATGCCGCGCAGGTAGATCGCGGCCGCGAATCCGGCGATATCGCCGACCACACCGCCTCCCAACGCAACGATCGTCGTGGCTCGCTCCACCTTCTGCTCGAGGAGACGCGTCAGCACATCCCCGAGCGTCGCCCAGTTCTTGTGCGTTTCGCCGTCCGGGATCAACAGCGTGTCCACGGCGATTCCCGAAGCGACAAGGCTCTCGCGCAGCGGCGCCTGCCACAGCGTCGCGACCGTCGGATTGCTGATGATCACTGCCCGCGGCGCCGGCAAGTGCGGCGCCAGCAGCCGCCCCGCCTCGCGCAGCGTGCCCGCCCCGATGTGTATCGGGTAACCCCGGCGGCCAAGTGCAACCGTCAGCGACGTCATCCGGGGATCGTTCACGGTGGCGGCGCGACGTTGCGCTCGGCATCGAGCTCGAGCGCGAATCGAATGACACGCTCGCGGTCCGATTCGATGATGCGGTCCGCCACTTCGCGGTACAACGGATCGCGCTGCGCATAGAGCTCGGTGAGGCGCGCAAGCGGATCGGCGGCATTGAGCAGCGGCCGGTGTCGGCTCTTGCGCGTGCGCTCGCCAAGGGTCACGGGTTCGGCGTGCAGGTAGAGAACCGTTCCGTGGGCCTTGAGCTGTGCCCGGTTCCCGGCGCGGATCACGACGCCGCCACCGGTCGCAAGCACGATGCCCGTACGCTTTACGAGATCGGCGAGGGTTGCCTCCTCGCGGTCACGGAACACCGCCTCACCTTCGATTTCGAAGATCGTGGGGATCGTGACGCCGAGTCGCTGTTCGAGCTCGGTGTCCGCATCGACGAATTGAAGTCCCAGGCGATGCGCGAGCATTCTCCCGAGCGTCGACTTGCCTGCGCCCGGGAGCCCGACCAGAAAGAGATTGCCGCGCTGGAGTTGCACCGCAGCATTGTAGTGGATTGACAGGCGGGGCACGACGGCCCGGCGCCGCCAAACACCGGCGCATTCCGCGGCCTCATGCGCCGCTACGGAATCACGAACTCGCCGACCGGGTCGAGGCGCGCGAGCGCGACTCCGCGCGCGCCCGGCGGCGTCACCTTCACTTGACGGTGTTGAGCGATTCCTTCACCACGCGCGGCGTGAGGAAGATCAGGAGTTCCTGCTTCTCGCTGCTGCGCCCGGTGGTCTTGAAGAGGTAGCCGAAGAACGGGATGTCGCCCAGCACCGGCACCTTGGTGACGTCGTTGGTGATGGTCTCCTCGAAGATCCCGCCGATCACCGCAGTGTCGCCGTTGTTGATGTGGATCTGCGTGGTCACGTTCCGCGTGTCGATCGAAGGGACGCGGAAACCGCCGCCGAGATCGACAAACTGCCCGACGTTGTCCTTGCGCACCTCGACCGTCATGATGATCCGGTTGTCCGGAGTGATCTGCGGCGTCACCTCGAGCCGCAGCACGGCCTTCTTGAACGCCACGGTCGCCGGCTGGTTTGCGCTGCCCGGCGTGACGTAGGGAATCTCTGTTCCCTGCTCGATCTGCGCCTTCTGGTTGTCGGCTGTCACCACGCGCGGGCTCGAAATGACCTTGCCGCGCGTGTCCGCTTCAAGCGCCGAGAGCTCGAGATTGATGAGGTTGCCGCTGCCGAGGTTGATCAGCGTCAGCGCGAGCTGGCCCGCCGGATTGGCGACCGGCAGATTGACGTTGAGCTGCGGACTGTCGGAGTACCCGGCAGACGCGATCCCCGACGCAAGCTCGAACGGCGTCTGCGTCCGCGTGTCGCGAACGATCTTGTCGCCGTTGAGGTGCACGACCGGCTGTGTCGCGAGGCTGCCGCCCTGGCCGGCCGCGTACTTGTTGAACGTGAACCCCGTCTGCGCACCGAAGCGGACGCCGAGCTGCTTGCTGAACTTGTCGCTGGCAATGACGATTCTCGCCTCGATCATGACCTGGCGTATCGGCGTATCGAGCTGGCGGATGATCCTGCGGACCTCCTCCAGCACGGACGCGGTGTCCTGCACGAACAGCACGTTCGTGCGCGGGTCGACAAAGGCAACGCCGCGCTGCGAGAGGATCGAGCCCTGGCCGCCCGTCGTGGCCGTCTGCCCCGCGCCGGCACCGAAACGCTGTTGCCGGTTCGTGCTCAGGATCTGCTGGAAATCGGTGGCCTTCATGTAGTTGAGCTGGAACGACTCGGTCAGCAGCGGCTCGAGCTGGCTGATCTGCTGCGCGTTCTCGAGTTGCTGCCTTTCCTTGAGCGCGAGCTCCTCGCGCGGCGCGATGAGAACGACGTTGCCGTTCTTGCGCATGTCGAGGCCCTTCGTCTGCATGATGATGTCGAGCGCCTGATCCCACGGAATGTCCTTGAGGCGCAGCGTGAGGCTGCCGGTCACGGTGTCGCTGGTGATGATGTTGAGCCCCGTGAAATCGGCGATGACCTGCAGCACCGAGCGCACTTCGACGTTCTGGAAGTTGAGCGAAAGTTTCTCGCCCTTGTAGCCCATCTTGGCGCCCTGGATCAGCTTGTTCGGGTCTTCCTGGACGGCTCTGACCTCGAGGATGAACCGATTGTCGGTCTGGTAGGCCGAGTGCTCCCAGAGCCCCTTCGGTTCGATCACCATCCTCGTGTTGCCGCCCTGGTTGAACGTGTCGACGGCCATGATCGGCGTGCCGAAATCCTGCACGTCCAGGCGACGCTCGAGGTTGCGCGGCAGATTGGTCTTGAGGAAATCGACGATGAGGTTCTTGCCCTGCTGGCGGATGTCGATGCCGGTCGCGTTGTCCGAAAGGTCGACGACGACGCGCCCCTCACCGTTTGCGCCGCGGCGGAAATCGACGTCGCGCAGCGCGTGAACGACATCGCCCGGACGCGCCTCCGCGAAACGCTCGACTACCTGCGCCTTCGCGTCGAGCCGCTCGCTCTGGTCGAACAGCGTGACGACGACGGCGTTGCCGTCGACCTGCGTCGAAAACGTCTGCGGCTTGTTGAGGTTGAAGACGACACGGGTGCGGTTGCCGGATTGGATGACGTTGAGGCTGCGCAGCGCCGGGTCGTCGACTACCCGCTGCGCCGCTCCGAGACCGTTGCCGGTGTCGAGAAAGTCGAGAGCGATCCGCGGCGGGCTCGCGATCGCAAAGCCCGCGGGCGGGTTGGTCGGGGCGGACTTCAGGTTGAACTTGACGATCGTGCTGCCGGACGACCCCTTCGACACGGTGACAGAATCGATGCTGTTGGTGCCCTGGGCGAAGGCGGCGCCTGCGCAGGCCATTGCCAGCGCGGCGGCGAGCCACACGAACGTCCGGCGGACCGTTCGCCCGAGGACCGCGACGGTGTTGTGGCAGTCGTACGCGCTCATCTTCTTCGCTCCTGTGGTTTGGCTTCGGGCTGGATGAGCTGCAGCGTGCTGGAACGCTCCGTCCAGTCGCCCGCTCCGTCCTGCACGAGTTCCTTCAGGCGGATCTCGCCGTCGGTCACGCCGACGATCACACCGTAATTCTGCCCGAGATAGTTGCCCTGCCGTACCTGGTAGAGGTCCTTCTCCGGCGTGCGCACCAGCGCGTACACCGCCTTGCCCTGCTCGAGCGTGCCCACCATGTTGAGCGACTCGAGCGGAAACGACTCCAGCGGCTCCCTGCGGCGGGCCAGATCCGGAGCAAGCTTGCTCCCGCCTTTCGCCGGCTCGATCTTTCGCGGCTTGAACGGATCCGGAAGGTCGAACGCATTGTAGGCGAACGGCTCGTAGGGCTTCATCTGCGGAAGCGGATCGAGCTTGCCCTTGACTCCGGCGCCCTGGGCGGCCATCCACGCGCGGAGGTCCTGGTGACTTTCCCCGCCGCAGCCCGCGAGCGCGAAAACGGCACCCGCCGCAATCGTCAGCCAGCGTTTCATCGGTTGCCCTTGTCCTTCTTGTCCTTGGCGTCTTTCGCCGCCTTGCGCTGCTTCGCGACTTCTTCCTCATCGAGGTAGCGGAATGTCTTCGCGACCGCCTCCAGCGTGAGCGCACCCTTGTCGTTGGTCACGACGACGTCGTTGAGGGTGACGATCCGCGGCAGTTGCGCGACGTCGCTCGCGAAGGCGCCCATGTCGTGGTAGTTGCCGGTGATCCTGATGCTGATCGGCAGTTCCGCGTAGAAATCGGCGGGTCTTTCGGTCGCCGCCGGCTTGAACAGCTCGAACTGAAGGCCGCGGCCCAGTCCCGCCTGGTTGATGTCCGTGAGGAGGGCATCCATCTCCGATTTGTTCGGGAGCTGCTTCAGCAGCGCTCCGAACGACTGCTCGACTTCCTGCAGCTGCTGCACGTAGAGCTGGAAGTTGATCGCCTTGGCCTTCTTGGAGGCGTATTGCTCCTTGAGTGTGCCCTCCTCCGTCCTGACGCGATCGAGCGTGTCGTACTGGTCCTTCCAATCGAGGATCGCGCCGCCCGCCAGGATCGCAAGAAAGAGGACGCTGAGCGCGAGCACCTTCGGCAGCAGCGGCCAGTTGCCGATCTCGCGAAAGTTGAGGCCCTTGAGGTCGTCGAGGGTCATGCGTTGCCTTTCTTCGCCGCCGGCGGGGGAGGCGTGCCCTTGCCGGGTGCTGCGGGCGCCAGCGGCTTCACTTCTGCCGGAGGCGGCGCGCGCTTCAGCTGAAAGGTCAGCGTGAACTCGTTGACGCGCGCATCCTTGTCCCGGGCCCCGGGCAGCGGAACGGATTTGATCTCGACCAGCTCGGGCTGGGTAAGCCACGGCGAGGCCTCGATGTTGCGCATCAGCGTGGAGACACGCGCGTTCGACTGTGCGTACCCGACCGCGGTCACCTTGGCGTTGACCTGCCTCAGGCTGCGCAAATAGACCCCGTCAGGCAACTGCCGCACCATCTGGTCGAGAAGATGGACCGCCTCGGTGCGGTTCGTCTGCAGGGTCTCGACGATCTGCTTGCGCGACAGCAGTGCCTGGGTCTGCTCGCGAAGCTTGTCGATCTCCTTGATCTGCTCGTCGAGCTTGGCGATCTCGTCCTTCAGGAGCTTGTTGCGGCTTTGCTGGTTCTCGATCTGCGTGACGAAGATCACGTGGACCAGCCCGACCACGGCCAGGCTCAGTATCGCGAGCCCGATGGCGACCGAAATGAACTGGCGCTGCCTCGCCTGGCGCTTCTGTTCGCGGTGCGGCAGCAGGTTGATGCGGATCATTCGAAGCTCCGCATCGCGAGTCCGCAGGCGATCAGCAGCAACGGCGCGTCCTGCGCGAGCTGCCGCGGCCGGATGCTATCGGTGACCGACATTGAAGCAAAGGGGTTGGCGACCACCGAGGCGATGCCCGCCCGCTTCGCCACGAGCTCGTCGAGACCCGGGAGCAGTGCGCCGCCGCCGGACAGGACGATCTGGTCGACCTGGTTGTAGGCGGTCGAAGTGAAGAAGAACTGAAGCGCCCGGGTGACCTCAAGCGCCAGCGTCTCCATGAACGGTTGCAGAACGTCGGCGTCATAGTTCTCGGGCAACCCCTGATTCTTCTTGGCCGACTCGGCTTCATCGGGCGACAGGTTGAAGGCGCGCTGGATGTCGTGCGTGAGCTGATTGCCGCCGAACGCCTGGTCGCGGGAGAACAGGAACTGGTCGTTGCGCAACACATAGAAATGGGTGACGTGGGCTCCGATATCGACGAGGGCGATGTTCTGGTCCCGGCCGTTCGCGGGGAGCGACGGGGCAATGAGGCGGAACGCTTCCTGCGTCGCATAGCTCTCGACATCCATGACCCGCGGCTTCAGCCCGGCGGCCTCCGCGATAGCCACGCGGTCCTCGACCTTTTCCTTGCGGGAGGCCGCGATCAGAACTTCGACTTCGTCCGGGTTGTTCGGCGCCGGACCGAGGATCTGGAAGTCCAGGTTGACCTCGTCAAGGGCGAACGGGATGTACTGGTTCGCCTCCGCCTCGACCGTCAACTCGAGGTCCTCCTCCTTCTGGCCGGACTGGCACGATGATCTTCTTGGTGATCACCATGGCGGCAGGAAGAGCTAGGGCGACGTTCCGGTTCCGTGTGCCGAGCCGCTTCCAGGCGCGCTTCAGCGCCTCGCTGACCTGGTCCAGGTTTGCGATGTTGCCGTCGGTGACGACATCCTTCGGCAGGGCCTCTACCACGTACCGGTCGAGCCGGCGGAGGCCCTTGCCTGCGTCGGCCAGCTCGACTAGCTTGATCGACGTCGAACTGATGTCGACGCCGACGAGCGCCGGCGACTTCACCGAGAAGATGTCGAGGGCAGAACTGAGCTTTTCAGCGATCATGGCGGTGGCTGCCTAATGCTGACAATTTACATTAAAGGTTGGCAGCAAGTATGAATCTTGTCAAATTGTTTACCCATCCGGGATTGCTTTGTTGCATCGCCGCCTATAATTGCGGGTCTCCCCCCGCCCGCCCGGCAAGTTTTATTCCTACATGCTAAACCGCTGGTTCCTCTACGTCGGGTCCGTCCTGCTTGGCCTGGCGGTCGTCGGCGGGCTGCTCCTGGCTTTCGTGCTGGCGCTGCTTTATCCGACCCTGCCGTCGCTCGAAAGCCTGACCGACTATCAACCCAAGATTCCCCTCCGCATCGTCTCGGCGGAAGGCGAACTGCTGGGCGAATTCGGGGAGGAGCGGCGCGCGGTGGTGACTATCGCCGAAGTGCCGGATGTGATGAAAAGGGCCATTTTGGCTGCCGAAGATGAGCGTTTCTATTCCCATGGCGGCGTCGACTACCTGAGCGTGCTCCGGGCCGCGGCGAGCAACGTCACAAGCGGGACGCAGCAGGGCGCCGGCACCATAACCATGCAGGTAGCCAGGAATTTCTTCCTGACCCGGGAAAAGACCGTTACCCGGAAGCTGCGGGAGGTCCTCCTCGCCTGGAAAATCGAGGCCAACCTGCCCAAGGACGACATCCTTCAACTCTATGTCAACCAGATCTTTCTCGGCCAGCGGGCCTACGGCTTCGCCGCGGCGTCGCAGATCTACTTCGGCAAGCCCCTCAAGGACGTCACGCCCGCCGAGGCCGCCATGCTGGCCGGACTGCCCAAGGCGCCCTCGGCGTTCAATCCTGTCACCAATCCCAAGCGCGCCAAGACTAGACAACTCTATGTCCTCCGACGCATGCATGATCTGCGGTTCATCGACGACGATCAGTATCGGGAAGCACAAAGTGCGCCACTCGCCGTCCGCCAGGGGTTGCGCGAGGCGGCGCCTACCCATGCCGAGTTCGTTGCCGAGATGGCGCGGCAGGTTGTCTTCGATGCGTTTGGGGAGGACGCCTACACGAGGGGCCTTACCGTAATTACAACGATCCGGAAGGCCGACCAGGAGGCCGCTTATGCTGCACTGCGGCGAGGCGCGATCGACTACGACCGGCGACACGGCTATCGCGGACCCGAGGCGTTCGTCAGCCTGCCGGAGGATCCGGGTGAGCGGGAAGCGGCGCTGGAGCGGGTCTTCCAGGAGATACCGGATAGCGACGGGCTGATACCCGCGGTGGTGCTCGAAGCGACGGCGAACGCCGTCAAAGTCGTCGTCGCCGACGGCGAACCGATCCAGATCACGGGAGACGGGCTCAAGTTTGCGGCATCGTCGCTGCGCGAGAAGTCACCGGCCGCTACTCGGATCCGGCCGGGTGCCGTCGTTCGCGTGATGCGCGAGGACAAGGCGCGCTGGAGCATCGCGCAACTCCCGCAAGTCGACGTGGCGTTCGTCTCGATGCGGCCGTCGGACGGTGCGCTGTTTTCCCTCATCGGGGGTTTCGACTTCGATCGCAGCAAGTTCAACCATGTGACGCAGGCGCAGCGGCAGCCGGGGTCGGCGTTCAAGCCGTTCATCTACTCGGCAGCGCTCGAGAAGGGATTCACCCCGGCGACCGTCGTGAACGACGCGCCGTTCTTCGTGCCCGCCGCCCAGGCGGGCGGCGAGGACTGGGAACCGAAGAACTACGACGGCAAGTTCGAGGGACCGATGCGCGTGCGCGCGGCGCTCGCGAGGTCCAAGAACCTCGTCACCGTCCGCGTGCTGCAGGCCATCGGACCGCAGTACGCCCAGGACTACATCGCGCGCTTCGGATTCGACCCCAAACTCCATCCGCCCTATCTCACGATGGGGCTTGGCGCCGGCTCCGTCACGCCGTTGCAGATGGTCGACGCCTACGCCGTGTTCGCCAACGGCGGCTACCGGGTCACGCCGTATTTGATCGCGAAAATCGTCGACGCCCGCGGCAACGTGCTGTCGGAGGCGGCACCCGCGATTGCAGGCGAGGGGGCGGAAAGGGCCATCGACCCCCGCAATGCGTGGATCATGACGTCGATGCTCAAGGACGTGATCAGAGTCGGAACCGCGACGCGGGCCCTCGCACTGAACCGCACCGATCTGGCCGGCAAGACCGGCACCACCAACGACGCCATCGACGCCTGGTTCTGCGGCTTCAACGCGGCGATGGTCGGCGTTGCCTGGATCGGATTCGACCAGCCGCGGACGATGGGCAACAACGAAACCGGCGCGGTGGCTGCGCTTCCGATCTGGATCTCGTTCATGTCGAAGGCGCTCAAGGGAACCAAGGAAGCCGAGCTGCCGATGCCCGACGGGGTCGTCGCCGTGAAGGTCAACGCCGAAACGGGCCTGCGCGACGAGGGGGGCATCGCCGAATACTTCTTTTCGGAATTCCCGCCCCGCGGCCGCGACGAGGGACTGGCGCCGCCAAGCGCGCCCGGAACACCGGGCAAGGACATTCGCGATCAGCTGTTCTGAGATGGCCCGCCATTTCGCCGCCAACGATCCTTCCCGCGAGCGCAACCGCTTGGGCGAGACGCGCGCCCGGCGCGACCGCGAGCGCATCGCGCAGACCGCCGCCCGGCTCATCGCCGAGCACGGGCTCACCGACTGGGCACTGGCGAAGCGCAAGGCCGCGAGACAGCTGATGCTTCCCGAATCCGGGCCGCTCCCGTCGAACGACGAGATCGAGGTCGCGCTCACGAACTACCACGCGCTGTTCGCCGCGGAAGCACACGATGCGAGCCTTCGGACGCAGCGGGAAGTGGCGCTTTCATGGATGAAACGCCTGGCGGCCTGGGACCCGCTGCTCCTCGGCGGCGTCGCCGCCGGCTGGGCCACCGTGCACAGCGACATACGTCTGGAGCTCGTCGCGGACGACGCCAAGGCGGTCGAAATCTCGCTCGCCAATGACGGCGTGCGCTACGCGGCGTTGCCGGCGCGTCAAGCGGACGCCGGAGCGCAGCTGCTCATCGAAACGCCGCGCGCAAGCCTGCGCGTCGCCATCCTCACCCCGGGCGAGCGGCGCAACCGCCCGCGGCGCGACGAGGAGCCGAGACTCGCCGCAGACGCCGTCGCGGCGCTGCTGGCGCGGGACAAGTAGAGCGCTGTTCTACCTTGTCTCGGCGAGCCACTTCGCGGCATCAAGCGCGAAGTAGGTGAGGATCGCATCGGCGCCCGCCCGCTTGAACGCGGTCAGCACCTCCAGCACGCCGGCACGTTCGTCGAGCCACCCGTTTGCCGCGGCCGCCTTCAGCATCGCGTACTCCCCGGACACCTGGTAGACCGCGGTCGGAGCGCCGAACGCGTCCTTCACGCGGCGAACGATGTCGAGGTAGGGGAGTCCTGGCTTCACCATCACCATGTCGGCACCCTCGTCGAGATCGAGCCGGACCTCCCGCAACGCCTCGTCAGAATTGGCCGGGTCCATCTGATAGGTGTACTTGTTCCCGCCGCCAAGATTGGCGCTCGAGCCGACCGCGTCGCGAAAGGGTCCGTAGAACGACGACGCATATTTCGCGGAGTACGCGAGGATCCGCGTGCGCTGGAATGAGCGGCCGTCGAGTGCTCCGCGAATCGCGCCGATGCGCCCGTCCATCATGTCCGACGGTGCCACCATGTCGGCGCCCGCCTCTGCGTGGCACAACGCCTGCCGCGAAAGGGCGGCCACCGTCTCGTCGTTCATCACGTAGCCGGTCGCATCGATGAGCCCGTCCTGGCCGTGGCTCGTATACGGGTCGAGCGCGACATCGGTGATGACGCCAAGCTCCGGAAAACGCGCCTTCAGCGCACGCACGGCTCTCGGCGCGAGACCGTTCGCATTCCAGGCCTCGGCCGCGTCCGTCGATTTCTGTTCGAGCGGAATCACGGGGAACAGCGCGAGCGCGGGAATCCCCAGCTTCACGCATCGCTCTGCGTCGTCGAGGAGTAGGTCCACGCTCTTGCGCGAAATCCCGGGCAGCGACGCCACGGGCTCTTCGCGCTTCGCGCCATCGAGAACGAATGCCGGATAGACGAGGTCGTCCGTGCCGAGCCGGTTTTCCCGCATCAGCCGGCGCGAGAATTCGTCACGCCGCATGCGCCGCATCCGCGTGGCCGGAAATCGTCCAGAGAAATCGAAACCCATTTTGACCGCCTCATCATTGTGGTCGTCGAACCGACGGACCGATCATCGTATCGTCATGATGCCCGCCGCGGCAAACGCGCGCACCGATCGAACGGACCGCGGCCCGATAACCCGCTAACGAAACAAAGGGTTTCCAGCCGTTGCGCGGGACGGGAACTCCGCCCGCCCCCGGCAGTCTATCGGTGTGGACGGAAACGTCTCCCGCCTACCTCCCTGAGCGGGTGCCCTCGCGGTGTTTAACTCCCGCGACGGGCGTTTCGGGCTCCGCGACACTCCCCTTGTTCGCGGGGCCCTTTCTTTTCCGGAGCGCAAGACGGAGCACCGACGCGGCAGCGACGGGATGGCTCCCGCATTCACCGTTGCGATTTACGCATTTTCCGAACCTGAGCGCGACAAGTGCGCCTGAATGGGGAGCGAGCCATGCGCCCAGTGTCGCTTCCGCCGCCTCGACGCCGATCCGCCTCGTCGCCGAGAACGGGACCACCGACGACCTGCGCGGCCTGTATCGGAAAGGCCGCGTCGAGGGCACGCACGATTTCCCGCTCGGCCTCACGCTGTCGCGTCGTTGTCAGCTTGTCCATCTTGGTTGCGAGAAGCAGCACGGGCCGCCCGCTTCCGAGGAAGCCGGACAGCATCTCGACGTCGAGGTTCGCCAGGCCATGGCGTGCGTCGACGATAAGAACGAGACCGACGAGGGACTGGCGGGTGGCCACATACCGGCCGAGAAACCCCTGCCAATGACGCTTGAGAGCGAGGGGCACGGCCGCGTAGCCGTACCCCGGGAGGTCCGCCAGCATCGCGCCCGATCGCAACCGGAAGAAATTGATCTGCTGCGTGCGGCCGGGCGTCTTGCTCGCAAAGGCCAGGCGCGTGCGGTTCGCGAGCACGTTGATCGCAGTCGACTTGCCTGCATTCGAGCGACCGGCAAACGCGATTTCCGGCGGCCCCGGCGGCGGTAGTTGATCGTCGTTCGCAATAGAGAGCGCGAACTCGGCTTGCTGCAAGGGGTGCTTCAATGTGCGTCTTTCGGAACGGCGTTCGCGCCCCCGGCGACCTTTGGCCGGGCGCATCTCATCCGTTACAATACGACGTTTTGTGCGCCTATGGACCGGCGCCGCGCGCGCGGCCCGGGACGACCGCCCGCGTGCCCACGGCGGCCCTCGAGGAGTCACCCGATGAAACCCATGTTGCTGCTGGCCGCCGTCGTCGGCGTCTGGCCCGCGGCTTTCGCGATGGCCGAGCAAGCCCCGGCCAAGCCCGATCTCGCGAGGGCGCAAGCCATCGTGAACGAGGTTTGCTCCGCCTGCCACGGGACGGACGGCAACAGTCCGACTCCCGTGAATCCGCGACTCGCCGGTCAGCCGGCAAGCTACATCGCGCTGCAGCTCGCGCATTTCAAGTCCGGGATTCGCGCCAACCCCGTGATGCAGGGCATGTCGGCAGCACTGACACCCGAGGACATGAAGGCGCTGGGCGCGTATTTTTCGCAGCAGAAGCCGGCACCGATGGCCGCAAAGGACGCGGCGCTCGTCAAGGCAGGGCAAAGGGTTTATCGCGGTGGCGATTCGGCCGCGGGCGTGCCGGCCTGCGCGGCGTGCCACGCGCCGACGGGGGCGGGCATTCCCAAGAACTATCCCCGACTCGCGGGACAGCACGCCGAATACACCTACGCCCAGCTCAAGGCCTTCAAGTCGGGCGAGCGCGGCGCCGACAAGGACGGCAAGGACGTCAACGGCAGGGTGATGGTGACGATCGCGGGCAAAATGACCGACGCCCAGATGAAAGCAGCCGCCGAGTACACCACCGGCCTGCAGTGAGGGCGCGTTCTATCCGGTTTCCGGGTCACTTCGGCTTGCGAGACAGCGCGCCAGCGCGTCGCGCCAATCGGTCAGCGCAAACCCGAACGTAGCTTCGAAACGCGCCGTTCCCAGCACGCCGTAGGCGGGTCGTCGCGCCGGCAACGGATAGTCGACGGTCGCGATCGGCACGACCCGCGGCCGCGCGGCGTCGCCGACAATCGCCCGCGCGAAGTCGTACCAGCTCGCGACGCCCGTCGCGCTCAGGTGATACAAGCCGGCTCGTTCCGCCAGTCCGGATAACCCGCGATCCACAATCCGCGCGGTCCCCTCGGCAAGCGTCCGGCACCAGTTCGGCACGCCCAACTGGTCGGCGACGACCCGGAGTTCGTCGCGCTCCGCAGCGAGCCTCATGATCGTGACGAGGAAGTTCTTGCCGCGAAGGCCGTAAACCCAGCTAGTCCGCAGCACCACCGCGGAAGCGCCCACCGCAGCAATGGCCCGTTCGCCCTCGAGCTTCGTCGCCCCGTAGACGTTGAGCGGTGCCGTAGGCGCGTCCTCGGGATAAGGCGTCGTGCGCGTTCCGTCGAATACGTAGTCCGTCGAATAGTGGATCAGCACCGCCCCGATCCGCTTCGCCTCTTCCGCCAGGATACCGGGTGCGCGCGCATTGACCGCCGACGCCTGCGCCGATTCCGTCTCGGCGAGATCGACGGCTGTATAGGCGCCGGCATTGACGATCAGCTGCGGTCTCGCGCCGCGGACCGCGGCCGTCACGGCGTCCGGGTCGGCGAGATCGAGAGTCGCGCGGTCGGCGGCAATGACGTCGCCGCCGGGCGCGAGCAGCCGCACGAGCTCGAACCCGAGCTGTCCGCTGGATCCGATGACGAGAATCGTCGGGCGCCGCATCGACGGTCGATCGCGGGGAGGCCGACTAGGGGTAGAGATCGGCCGCCGCGAGCGGCATGCCCACGGCGTCCTTCGCGTTCAGGATAGGCGCGGAATTCGGCCAGGCGATCGCCAGCGCCGGATCGCTCCACAGCAGCGTTCTTTCGTGCTCGGGATGCCAGTAGTCGGTCGTCTTGTAGAGAAAATCCGCTCCGTCCGACAGCACCATGAACCCGTGGGCGAACCCGGGAGGAATCCAAAGGAGCGTCCGGTTCTCCGCCGACAGCACGATGCCGACCCAGCGGCCGAACGTGGGCGAGCTCCGGCGCAGATCCACGGCAACGTCGAAGACCGCGCCGACAACGCAGCGGACGAGCTTGCCTTGCGCGTGCTCGATCTGGTAATGGAGGCCGCGCAGCACCCCGCGCTTCGAATGCGAATGATTGTCCTGCACGAACGACGCCTCGATTCCATGCTCTGTCAGAGCACGCGCGTTCCAGCTTTCGAAGAAGGATCCGCGGTCGTCGGTGAAGACCCGCGGCTCTATGCGCTTGACGTCCGGTATCGCGGTGGGCGCGACGTTCATCGGAAGCGGACGTTCGGCTCGCGAAGCAGCGCAAGGAGATACTGGCCGTAGCCGTTCTTCGCCATCGCCGTGCCGAGCCTCTCGACATCGGCCGCACTGATGTAGCCCAGCCGGTACGCTATCTCCTCGGGGCACGCGATCTTCAGGCCCTGCCGGCGCTCGATGGTCGCGATGTACTGCGATGCTTCGAGCAGCGATTCGTGCGTCCCGGTGTCGAGCCATGCCATGCCCCGCCCCATCACTTCGCAGCCGAGCTCCCGTCGATCGAGATACACCTTGTTGACGTCGGTGATTTCGAGTTCTCCGCGCGCGGAAGGCGCGAGATGCGCGGCCACGTCCAGTACGCGGTTGTCGTAGAAGTACATGCCCGTGACGGCATACCGCGACTTCGGCGACTTCGGCTTTTCCTCCAGCGAAATCACGCGTCCCGACGCATCGAACTCCGCGACACCGTACCGCTCGGGATCGGCGACCGGATAGGCGAATATCGTCGCGCCCTCTTTGCGTTGGCTCGCCCGCGCGAGCTGGACGGAGAGATCGTGACCGTAAAAGATATTGTCGCCAAGTACCAGCGCACACGCATCGGTACCGACGAACTCGCGCCCGACGACGAACGCCTGCGCGATGCCTCCGGGAGCGGGCTGCACCGCGTACGAAAGGCTCAACCCCCACTTGGAACCATCGCCCAGCAGCTGTGCGAAGCGCGGCGTGTCCTCGGGCGTCGATATGAGCAGGATGTCGCGGATCCCGGCGAGCATCAGCGTCGACAGCGGATAGTAGATCATCGGCTTGTCGTAGACCGGCAGGAGTTGCTTCGAGACGACCTGCGTGACCGGGAACAGGCGCGTGCCCGATCCGCCGGCGAGGATGATGCCCTTTCGTGTCATCGGGCTGCGCCAGGTCTCATGCGGCGGTCGTCGCGTAATTCAGCGCGATCCATTTCTGGTACTCGCCGCTCGTCACCGCGGCGAGCCAGTCGCCGTTGTCGAGATACCACTGGACCGTCCTGCGCATTCCCGTCGCGAACGTTTCCGCAGGTGCCCAGTGAAGCTCATGCCGGATCTTCGACGCGTCGATGGCGTAACGGCGGTCGTGCCCGGGCCGGTCCGTCACAAAGGTGACCTGCGACGCGTAGTCTCGCCCGGGCCGCAATTCGGCAAGGATTTCGCAGATCGTCCGCACGACCACCAGATTCGCCATCTCGGCACTTCCACCCACGGCGTACGTCTCGCCCGGCCGTCCGCCGGCCAGCGTCGTCCGGATCGCCGCGCAATGATCGCCCACGTAGAGCCAGTCGCGCACGTTGCCGCCGTCTCCGTAGACCGGAAGCGGCTTGCCGGCAAGCGCGTTGACGATCATCAGCGGAATCAGCTTCTCGGGAAACTGCCGCGGGCCATAATTGTTGGAGCAGTTCGTGGTGATGACCGGCAACCCGTAGGTGTGATGCCACGCACGGACGAGATGGTCGGATGCCGCCTTCGATGCCGAATACGGGCTGTTGGGCGCGTACGGCGTGGATTCCGAAAACGCCGGATCGCCGGGTCCGAGCGAGCCGTAGACCTCGTCCGTCGACACATGCAGAAATCGAAACGCGTCGCGCTCGCGGTCGGGGAGCGCGCGCCACCACGCGTGCACCGTTTCCAGCATCGCGAACGTGCCGACGACGTTGGTGGCGATGAAGTCCGCCGGACCGTGAATCGAGCGATCGACGTGACTTTCCGCCGCGAAATTCACGATCGCCCGCGGACGGTGCCGCGCGAGCAGCGTCGCAAGGAGCGCCCGATCGCCGATGTCGCCGCGGACGAACACATGACGCGCATCGCCGGCGAGCGTCGTGAGATTCCCGAGATTTCCCGCGTAAGTGAGCTTGTCGACGTTGACGACCGGCTCACCTTCCGCTGCCAGCCAGTCGAGCACGAAATTGGCGCCGATAAAACCGGCCCCGCCGGTGACGAGGATCATGTTGGAAGCAGGGGTGCGTAACGAATGGACCGCGCCTCGCGCGATCTCGGCAGACATGAAATTTTACCATTCGACTCCATTCAGGCCGGAACCTTGAAATACTGGCGGTACCAAGCGACAAACCGTGCGAGCCCCTCTGCGAGCGGCGTCGACGGCGCGAATCCGGTGAGGGCGGACAGTCGATCGATCGCCGCATATGTCTCCCGAATGTCACCGGGCTGCATCGGTGCGTACTCCTTGATCGCCGGACGGCCGAGCAGCCCGGCGAGTGTCGAGATGAAGACTTCGAGGTCTACGGATTCGTGATTGCCGATGTTGTAGATCGCGTAGGGCGCGCCGTCGGCGTCCGCGGCGGGCGGCTTGTCGAGCACGCGCACGACGCCTTCGACGATGTCGCCGACGTAGGTGAAATCTCGGCGCATGCGGCCGTCGTTGAACACGCGAATCGGCTGGCCGGCGAGGATCGCCCGAGTGAACAACATGGGCGCCATGTCGGGCCGGCCCCAGGGCCCGTAGACGGTGAAGAAACGCAGGCCGGTCGTCGGCAGCCGGTAGAGGTGGCTGTAGCTGTGCGCGATGAGCTCATTTGCCTTCTTGGTCGCCCCGTAGAGGCTGACCGGATGATCCACGCTCTGGTCCTCGGAGAACGGCAGCGCGTGGTTCGCGCCGTAGACGCTCGACGACGACGCGTAGACGAGGTGCGCGACGCGGGCATGGCGGCAGCCTTCGACGACCTGTCCGAAGGCCACGAGGTTGTTGACGATGTACGCACCGGGATTCGCGAGCGAATGGCGGACTCCCGGCTGCGCCGCGAGGTGGATTACGTCGGTGAATCCGCCGTGACGAAAGAGCGCGGCCGTCGCCTGCGCGTCCGCGAGATCGACGCGCTCGAACGTGAAGCGCGGGTGCCCCAGCAGGCGCGCGAGCCGGGCTTCCTTCAACGCGACGTCGTAGTAGGGATCGAGATCGTCGACGCCCGCGACGGCGATGCCGTCCGCGAGCAGACGCTCGGCAACGTGCATGCCGATGAAGCCGGCGGCGCCGGTGACCAGCACGTTCCGGGACGGTCCCGCGGAGCTCATTTCCTGGCCTCCGCCTGCAGGGCGCGGAGCTTTGCATACTTGAGAAAGCTGTTCTGGCACCCGATCGCGATGTGAACGAAGCCGGCGACCCCGTCGAGAAAGCCGAGTCTGAGGAAGTAGAAACGGACGAACCGCACGAGCGGCGCTGCAACCAGGCGCACGACGCCCGCACGCTCGCCGCGTGCGTTCATCGCCATCGCCTGCAGTGTCGTGTAGCTGTTCTGCTTGGCGAGATAGGCGTCCAGCGATTCGGCCGACGCATGCAAAAGGTCTCCCGACAGGCTCGCGACGGGCCCGTCGGCAAGCACGTGCTCATGCACGGCGTCCGCAGACCAGCGCGCACGGCGCCGGTCGAACAGCCGCACGTTCCAGTCCGGATAGCCTTCGCCGTGCCCCAGCCAGCGGCCGAGAAATCGATTGCGGCGCGCGCATGCATAGGCGACCGCTCGCGGCGCCGCGATTTCCCTCGCGATGGATGCGGCCAGTTCGGGCGACACGCGCTCGTCGGCGTCAAGGCACAGCACCCAGTCGTGCGCAGCCTCGCCGATCGCGAAATTCTTTTGCGCGCCGAAGCCGGGCCAGTCGCGCTCGATCACGCGCGCGCCGAGGCGCCGCGCGACATCCACGGTATCATCTCGGCTGCCGGAATCGACGACGATCGCCTCGCCGGCGAACGCAGCCGACGCGAGGCACTCCGCGATCTCGCCAGCGGCATCGCGCGTGATGACACAAAGACTCAAGGGAAGCGGCCCGGACATGCGCGTAGCGTTGGTAGTACCCTGGGTTCCGCGCTTCGGTGGACTGCGCGCATTCTACGGGGTTTCCGTCCGAATGGCCGTCTGCGACGCGACCGACATCGTCTTTCGCAGCTCATGAGCGCCGTGCTCGTCGTTCGACCGTCCTCGCTGGGCGACATCGTTCATGCGCTTTCGCTGGTCGCCGACATTCGCGCGCATCGTCGCGATCTGGCCGTCGACTGGGTCGCCGAGGACGTGTTCGCGCCGCTGGTCGCCCTCGATCCCGGGGTCCGCCGCGTGATACCCGTGGCGCTGCGGCGATGGCGGCGGCGGCCGCTGGAATCGGCGACATGGCGCGAGGCGGCGGCCTTCCGGCGCGACCTGCGCCGCGACGACTATGTCGCCGTGCTCGATTTGCAGGAGCAGGTCAAGGGCGCCTGCCTTGCATGGCTTGCGCGAGGTCCGCGCCACGGACCGGACCGCGCCAGCATCCGCGAGCCGATCGCGACCCTCGCGCACCAGCATCATCACGCGATCGATCCGAACCAGCACCTGATCGACCGTTGCCGCCAGCTCGCCGCCGCCGCGCTGGGTTATCGCGCCGACGGCCCGCCGCGGTTTGGCCTTGCAGCGCCGGCACCTGCTGCGGACGCACCGATTCCCGATCGCCCCTATCTCGTCTTCCTGCATGCGACGAGCCGAGATGACAAGCTGTGGCCCGAGGCGAACTGGCGCGCGCTCATCGACGTCTTCACGCAGTCCGGGTTCGCGATCGTGCTGCCCTGGGGGAATGCGGATGAACGTGCGCGCAGCGAACGTCTTGCAACCGGCGAGACGGCGGCGAGCGTGCCGCCACGCCAGCCGCTTCCCGCGCTGGCGACACTCCTCGCGCGCGCCGAACTGGTGATCGGCGTCGACACCGGCCTCGTGCACCTGGCCGCCGCCCTCGGAACTCCGACCGTCGCGCTGTTCGTCGCTACCGACGCGCGTCTTGCCGGCGTCGAGCGCGCGAGCGTGCTCGCTCGGGACCTCGGTGGCATCGACATCATCCCGTCCGTCGGCGAGGTGCAGCACGCGGCCGGCGAGCTGCTGCAGCGTGCGCCGCGTTGCTGACATCGCGCAGCCAATGATCCGACGGCTCTACACCGTTCTCGTTTACATCGTCCTTCCTCTTCTGCCTGTGCGGCTTTGGTGGCGCGGCCGCAAGGAGCGAGGTTACCGCGAACGAATCGGCGAACGCTTCGGCAGGTACGAAGGGACTCGAGCACCGCAGCAACCCGTGGTCTGGATTCACGCGGTTTCGCTCGGCGAAACGCGCGCGTGCGTTCCGCTGGTCGACCGCGTGAAACGAGCGTTCCCGGCAGCGACCGTCCTCGTCACCCACATGACGGCGACGGGCCGCGAGGCGGGACGCGCGCTGTTCGGCGAGCGTGTCGCGCAGGCCTGGCTGCCCTACGACGCGCCCTTCGCCGTGCGCGCGTTCCTGCGACACTGGAGGCCGGTGGCGGGTCTCATCATGGAAACGGAGCTGTGGCCCAACGTCGTGGCCGTTTCCGCCGCCGAGGCCATCCCGCTGTTTCTCGTCAACGCGCGCCTGTCGGCACGTTCGGCGGCCGGATACGCCCGCGTGCCGTCGCTCGTGC
This sequence comes from uncultured beta proteobacterium, assembly GCA_963726765.1. Taxonomy (GTDB): domain Bacteria; phylum Pseudomonadota; class Gammaproteobacteria; order Burkholderiales; family Casimicrobiaceae; genus CAIWHR01. Next base: position 148,145 of record CAVSDH010000010.1, read on the forward strand.
GACCGATGCTGGCGGCACTCACGGGCGTTGCTGCGCAAACGGAAGCCGATGGCGAACGGCTGGCGGCATTGGGCGCCCGGGCGCCGGTCGTCGACCGGCAATCTCAAATTCGACCTCGAAATTCCCGATGCAGCGCTGGCACTCGCGCGCGAGTTTCGCGCGCGATTCGGGGAGTCGCGCCCGACGTGGGTGGCAGGTTCGACACGCGACGGCGAGGAGGCGCTGATTCTCGACGCGCTTGCGCGCTCGCCGCTGCCCCAATCTACGCTCACTGTCATCGTGCCGCGCCATCCGCAGCGCTTCGCGGCCGTCGCCGAGCTCCTGCGCCAGCGAGGCGTCCCTTTCGTGGCGCGGAGCACGAATGCACCGGTCACCGCCGAAATCGCCGTGGTCCTCGGCGATTCGATGGGCGAGCTGCCCGCCTATTACGCGGCGGCCGACGTCGCGTTCGTCGGTGGCAGCTTGCTGCCGTTCGGCGCGCACACGCTCATCGAGCCGCTGGCCGTGGGCACGCCCGTGCTGATCGGGCCGCACACGTTCAATTTCGCCGAAGCGACAGCCAACGCCCTCGCCGCCGGCGCGGCGCGCGAGGTGGCCGACGCCGATCAGCTGGTGCGGACGGTTGCCGCGCTCATCGCGGATCCGCCGGCGCGGGCGGCGATGCGCGATGCAGCGCTCGCGTTCCGCGCGGCGCACCGGGGCGCTGCGGATCGCCTCTGGGCGTGGCTTCGACCGCAGATCGATGCGGCGCTGGCGACGCAACCAGGGATTCCCGGGAGACGGGAGGACAGCGCGTGATCAGCCCCGCAGCTGCCGGTTGATCTCTTCGAGGTCGCTGTCCGTCAGCGTGCCGATCGCCGCCTTGAGCCGAAGCGCACCGATGAAGTAGCTGAAATAGGCCTGCGCCAAGTCCCGCCGCGTCGAGTACACGTTCTGCTGCACCGTCAGCACGTCGAGGAAGGTACGCACACCGACCTCCTGCCCGAGCACGTTGGACTGGTAGGCGGACTCCGCCGAAAGCAATGCCTGCTCGAAGGCCTTTACCGACGCCACCGCGCTGACCACGCCGGTGTAACCGGTCTGCGCCAGCGTGAACGCGGTGCGTCGCGCGAACTCGAGGTCCTGGCGCGCCCTGTCCTGCAGCGCGATCGCCTGGCGCACCTGCGATTCGACGGCGCCGCCCTGGTAGATCGGGACGGCAAGCTGCAATCCGACGATGCCCTGTGTCGAGTAGTTGGTGAAACCCAGGCTCACCGAGGCGCCGGCGGAGTTGACATACGAATAGCTGGCGACGAGGTCGAGCGTCGGATAGTGCCCCGCCTTCGCGCGGTCGATCTGCAGCGTGGCGATGTCGTAGTTCTTTTCCGAGACCTTGACGTTGAGGTTGTCCGTGCGCGAGCGGTCGATCCAGAACTGGAGGTTGTTCGGGTTCCGGGGACACCGGCTTCAGCCCCGGACCCACGCGCTTCAGCTCTTTCGGGAATCGGCCGATGATCGCGCGCAGCGCCGTCACCTTGTTGTCGTAGTCGTTGCGGGTCGCGATTTCCTGCGCCACGATCTGGTCGTACTTGGCCTGCGCTTCGTTGGTGTCCGTGATGGTCGCGACGCCGACCTCGAAATTGCGCTTGGCCTGGGCGAGCGATTCGACCACGGCCTTCTTCTGGCTGTCCGCCAGCTCGACGTTGAACTGGGCGAGCAGAACGTCGAAGTACGCGACGGCCACCCGAAGGATCAGGTCCTGCCGCGCGAGCTCGAGCACGTCGTTCGACTGCGCGACCTGCTGCTTGGCCTGATCGAGCGCGACGATGTTCTGGTAGCGGAACAGGGGCTGCGAGGCCGATACCAGCGCATTGTATTGCGTGTAGCCATGCGAGATATCGGTCTGCGGATCGGTCTTGACCGTCGCGTCGTACTGGTTCCGGGATGCGCCGGCCGACGCCGAGGCGAACGGCAGGAGCCCGGCCCGCGCCTGCGGAACCGCTTCCTGCGTCGCCTGCCAATTGGCCTGCGCGGACGCGATCGCGGGATCGTTCGTCACCGCCTCGCGATAAATCTGCATCAGATCCTCGCCGCGGACGGGGGCCGACAGGGAAATGGCCACGAGCGCGGCGTAGAGCGCAAGGGCAAGGGGCGGTCGAATCGACATGGGGGTTCCGTTGTTCATGCGGGTCATTCTTGGTCATCGGGTTACGGATTCCGGCATTCGGGATCAATAGCGCTTCATCGCAGGATCGACTGCGATGGCCCATTCCTCGACGCCGCCGCGCAGATTGCGGACGTCCCGGAATCCGCCCTGCATCAGCATCGCCGCGGCGTGCCAGCTGCGGTTGCCGTGGTGGCACACGATCACCAGCGGTTGCTCGTGCGGCACTTCGTCGATTCGCGCGGCAAGCTCTCCCAGCGGAATCGGCACGGATCCTTCGATCCGGCAGTATTCGAATTCCCAGGGCTCGCGCACGTCGATCAGCACGGGCGGCGGCCTGCGGATGTCGGCCCGCCAGCTTCGAAGCTCCGTCGGATCGAGCTCGGGAATCAAAACCTGAACCGCGACGGAGCCGCGGCGTTCCGGAGCGGCGCAATCACGGTCTCGAAGAGGTCCCGCGAGCTCACCGGGCCCGCAGCGGCCCAGCGCACCATCCTCGCCTTCATGGCCGGCGCTTCGCCGACTACGGCGAACACGCGCCCCCCCGGATTCAGCTGCTCCACGAACGCGTCGGGAAGCACCGGCGTCGAGCCGGTCAGAACGATTGCGTCGTACGCGGTCTTTCCCCATCCGCGCGAGCCATCGCCGACCACCGCCTCGACGTCGCGCAGGCCGGCGCGCGCAAGCGACTGCTTCGCGCCGGCCGCCAGCCGCGGGTCGATCTCCACGCTCGTCACGTGCGCCTTCCGGCTCGCCATCAGCGCGGTGAGGTAACCGCTGCCCGTCCCGATCTCGAGGACGCTCTCGCCGGCCTGCAGCTTCAGCTCCTGCACGACGCGCGCTTCCATTTTCGGCGTCCACATCCGCTCGCCGCCGGGCAGCGGGATCTCGAGGTCGGCAAAGGCCAGCATCCGGTACGCTGAAGGAACGAATTCCTCCCGCCGCACGGAGAACAACAGGTCGAGAATTTCCGGATCCAGCACTTCCCACGTGCGGATCTGCTGCTCGACCATGTTGAATCGCGCCTGCTCGGTATCCATGGGGAATCTGCGTCGGAATTGGGGAGTTGCAAACTCTCGGTAGGTCGAATGGGCCGCCGCAGCGACATGGCAACACGAACAGCGCCGACCGGAAACCGATCGAGCCATCAAATGACCCGCGGTCATTTATTATGCAGTCGATCGTCATCGTACGTCAAATGGCTATGATCCGGTTCAGTCCGCAGGCCCGCGCGCGGGTGCCGGCAGATTTGCGGCGATTCGCGCCGCGCGCGCGGCTCGCCTCGCCTTGCGGCGCTCGGCCCAGCGGTCGAGATAGGTGTAGATGACCGGCACGACAACCAGCGTGAGCAGCGTCGACGTGATGACGCCACCGATGATCGCGCGGCCCATCGGGGCCTGTGTCTCGCCACCCTCACCCAGTCCGAGCGCAAGCGGCGTCATGCCACCGATCATCGCCGCAGTCGTCATCAGGATCGGCCGCAAGCGCACCTGCCCCGCCTGCAGCAGCGAGTCGTGCAGGCTGGCGCCCGCGCGACGGGCACGATTGGCGAAGTCGACGAGCAGGATCGCGTTCTTGGTCACGAGCCCCATCAGCATGATGAAGCCGATCATGGAGAGGAGGTTGAGCGTGGTGCCGGTGACGAGGAGCGCGACAGCACGCCGATGAGCGAGAACGGCAGCGACATCATGATCGCGATCGGCTGCGTGTAGCTCGCGAATTGCGACGCAAGGATCAGGTAGATGAAGATGACGGCAAGGCCCAGCGCCGCCATCGCCGCCTCGAACGATTCCTTCTGTCTTCTTGGCCTGTCCGCCGACGTCGAAGCGATACCCCGGCGGCAGATACGGTACCGTCGATGATCTTGCTGCACGTCCGAGTTGACGTCGCCCGACGGGCGTCCCTCGACGTTCGCGTAGAGCGCGACACGGCGCTGCAGTTCCTGCCGCTTGATGATCTGCGGACTCGTCGTCTCGACGATTTCCGCGACTTGCCGCAGCGGCACCATCCGTGCCTCGCCGTCGGGACCACGCTTGCCTGTCGTCAGATAGAGATTGCCGAGGTCCGAGACCAGGCGGCGCGAGTCGCGCGGCAGCTGCACGTTGACCTCGTAGTTCTGGCCGTCCGGAGCGAGCCAGTAGCTCACGGTGTCGCCGGCGAGCAGCGGCCGGACCGTCGCGCCGACCTGCTGGACGCTGATGCCGAGATCCGCGGCCGCGTCGTTGTTGAGTCGGATCGCCAGTGCCGGCGCCGCGGCCTTTTCCGAGATCTCGAGGTCCGCGATCCCGGGTATCTTCGCCACCTTCTCGGCGAATTCGTCGATCAGCAGCGTCATCGTCGCGGGATCGGGCCGAGCAGATTGACCCACATCGCCCGATCGAAGCCGAAGCGCACCCTCGATCGCCGGGAATCGGCTTCAGCTCCACCCGGATTGCGCTTCTCGATGTCCTTCTGCGACGCGATCGCGCTGGCCGCGATCGACGAGCTTGAGGTCGACGCGGGCGTAGTTGCGTCCGTCTTGGTTCCGATGTGGTCATGACAAGCGCGGATTTCCGGGAATCGCCTTCAACGCTTCCTCAACTTCGCGAATTTTGCCGTCGGTGTACTCGAGGCTGGTACCGACGGGCGTATTCAGTCGCAGCGAGATGAAGCCCTCGTCGACCTGTGGCTGGAACTCGTTTTCGACGAACGGGAGAATGCCGAAGCTCCCAATGAAGTCGTCGAGCGCCAAGGACCAGCACGCGCCGCGGTGGTCGATCGCCCATTCAAGCATGCGGCCGTAGAGTCGTATGCAGCCATTCGACGACGCGCTCCACCCGGTCCATGAACCGTCCTAGCCAGCGGGCGCGGCGAAACCGCGAGCCCGGTGGATCGTGCCAGACGGACGACAGCATCGGATCGAGCGTGAAGCTTACGAACAGGCTCATGAGTACCGCAACCGCCACGGTCAGGCCGAACTGGAAAAAGAACTGCCCGATGATCCCCTTCATGAACGCAATCGGGACGAACACTGCGACGATCGCCAAAGTGGTTGCCATTACCGCGAGGCCGATCTCGTCGGTGCCCTCGCGTGCCGCCGCGGGATGGGTTTTGCCCATCCCGAGGTGACGCACGATGTTCTCGCGCACGACGATGGCATCGTCGATCAGCAGGCCGATGCACAGCGACAGGGCCATCAGGGTCATCATGTTGAGCGTGAACCCGAACGCGTAGAGCGCAACGAACGTCGCGATGACCGCGATCGGGAGCGTGAGCCCGGTTATGATCGTGCTGCGCCAGCTGTGCAGGAACAGGAATACGATCAGCACGGTCAGCAGAGCTCCCTCGAAAATCGTGCTCTTGACCCGGTCGATGCTCTTCTGGACCTGATCGGCCTGCGAGTTGACGATCTGCACTTCGACATCGCGGGGCAGGCGCGATTTCAAGCCGTCGACCGCGGCGACGCACGGCGGCGCCGGTTTCGACGATGTTGGCGTCCTGCGCCTTGCGGACGTCGATCGTAATCGACGGACGTCCGTTGATGCGCGAGATCGAGTCCTGCTCCTTCTCCCCGTCGACGACATCGGCGACTTGCGACAGGTAGACGGGGCCGCCGCCTTGCTGGGCAACGATGACCCGAGCGAACTGCGCCGGATCCTTGATTTTGCCTTCGACGCGCACCACCGCGTCGTTCTGTCCACGGGTGATCCGCCCCGCCGGCACGTCCTGATTCGCGTTCTGGATCGCGCTGATCACCTGATCGACACCGAGGCCGAGTGCGTTGAGCGCATTGGGCTTGATCTGAATCAGGATCTGGCGCGTGACACGGCCATTGACGGTGACCTGCGCGACCCCGGGAATGTTTTCGAGCGCCTTGACGATTGTCTGGTCGGTGAGCGACGTCAGTTCACGCAACTCTACGGTAGGGGAAAGAACGGCAAGCGAAACCGTCGGCTGGTTGTCCTCGATGTCGACGCGAAGCACCAGGGGATCCTTGACGTCGCGCGGAAACGTAGGACGAACCGCGGCGATCTTGTCGCGCACGTCCTGCATCGCACGCGAAGTGTCGGTGCCGAGGCGGAATTCGATGAAGACTTGACTCTGTCCCTCGCGCGAATTGGAAAAGATTCGCTTGACGCCCATCACCGTATTCGACGCGTATTCGATCGGCTTGGTCACGTCGGTTTCGACGACGTCCGGCGAGGCGCCCGGATAGTTGGTCAGAATCTGCACATACGGCAACGTCACGTCCGGCATCTGCTCGACGCGCAGCCGTGCATACGAAAACAATCCGAGCACGACGATGCCGACCATCACCATCGTCGCAAAAACCGGGTTCCTGATCGAAACGCGCGTAATCCACATGGCGGTCTTCCCCCGTTTGCCAGGTCAGCCTGCGACTTGCGTCGTGCCTGAGGTCGGGGCCGAGGCCGGTAGCGGCGCGGTCGACGGCGCCTTCACAACCGCCGGCGCGCCATCCTTGAGGTTGTCGAAACGCGCCGCCAGCACCCGCGCCGACGCGGGCAGCGTGGTCCGGATCTCCACCCGGTCGGCGGCGTTGTCGCGCCCGCCGGTCACGACATTGCGCTTCACCAGCTTGCCGTCCTCGAGCGTCCAGACGAACGCCTGCCCGGCCTCGGTGCGAAGCGCGGTCGCGGGAAGCGTCGGCACCGGCGCGCCCGAAGCGAGAGCGATCCGCCCGGTGGCGAACATGCCGCCGCGCAGTGATCCGTCGGCATTCGGGATTCCCACGTAGACAAGGATCGAACGCGTCCCGGCTCGGTCGCCGGGTTGATCCGCTCGACGCGGCCCGAAAAGCGGCGGTCGCCGAACCCGTCGATGGCGAGCTCCACCGCCTTGCCAATCGAGAGCTCCGGGACGTCGGTCGCCGGTACCACCGCCTGCAACTCCATGTCCTTGAGGTCGATGACGGTCACGAGCGGCGAGTCGAACGCTACCTTTTCCCCGGGCTGGACGTGGCGCTTCGCAACGATGCCGGTAAGAGGCGAAATGGCGACGGCGTCGCGAAGCGCGTTGCGTGCAATTTGCACCTGCGCCTCCGCGGACTTGACCGAACCTTGCGCGACGTTGTAGCTCGACTCGGAATTGTCGAACGCGTTCTGCGAGATGAAGTTCTGTTTCAGCAGCGTCTGATTGGTCGTGCGTGTCTTCTCGGCGAGTGCGAGCTGCGCCTTGGCCGATTCCATCGCGCCGATGCGTTCCAGCAGCTTCGCGTCGAGGTCCGCGGTATCGATTCGCGCCAGGACTTGTCCTGCCTGCACGGTTTCGCCTTCGCGCACCGTGATCTGCCGGACATCGCCCGAGACTTTCGCCTTCACGGTGGCCTGCCGCACGGGTTGCAACGCGCCCGAAACGGGGAGCCAGCGCGCGAGCGCGCGCTGCTCGACGCCGGTAAGGTCGGCAGGGCGCGAACTCGAGGGCCACGGGCGCGGCGATTCTTGTCTCCTGGCCCTCCGCCGTCCTTCTTGGCAAGGCGCATCGCCACGCTGCCCCCGATGGCGCCGACAACGACCAGCGCCACGATACCGCCGATCAGCCGGCGGCGCGTCAGTACCTTTGCCATGCTCCCCCCTAGGAGACCGTCGGTCCGGCGATCCCCGTCCGTTTGACAGGCCGGCCCGGGTTGGCCGGGCCGGCCGGATTTGTCCTGCTCGCCCCGTTTGGATGCGCGGAAACAGTATTTCGGATTCGGAAAGGCGCCCAGTCTAGTGGCCAACCGCGTTCCCGCAAAGCACGCTGCGACGGAATGCGGCCCGGCGCGACAGGAGGCGGTGCAGGAGCACGGGAAGGCGCGCCCCGGAACGCAGCGAGCATGCGGATTGACACAATGACGCCGAGGGCAAATAATTATCTGTTGCCCATTTGGCCAACCCCTTTCAGCGGAGGAATTCGATGAACGTAACGCACAAGCTCGGCCTGACTGTCGTCGCGGCGGCCGTGCTCGCCCTGTATGGCTGCGGCAAGGAAGAACCCAAGAAAGCCGAAGCCCCGAAAGCGCCGGCGGAAGACGTCGTGGTGGTCAAGATCGGCCACGCCGGCCCGCTGACGGGCGGCATCGCCCACCTCGGCAAGGACGACGAAAACGGCGTTCATCTGGCAGTCGACGAAGCCACCGCAAAGAAGATCAAGATCGGCGGCAAGACGGTCAAGTTCGAGATGATGAGCGAGGACGACCAGGCCGACCCGAAGATGGGCCCGACCATCGCGCAGAAGTTCGTCGATGCCAAGGTCGCCGGTGTGGTCGGCCACCTCAACTCCGGCGTCACGATTCCGGCCTCGGCCGTGTACAACCAGGCCGGCCTGCCGGTGATTTCGGGGTCGGCGACTAACCCGAAGCTGACCGAGCAGGGCTTCAAGGTCGTGTTCCGCACGGTGGGTCGGGACGACCAGCAGGGTCCCGCCGTCGCCGCGTACATCGCCAACGAGCTCAAGGCCAAGAAGGTCGCGATCGCGGACGATGCCACCGCCTACGGCGAGGGCCTCGCGAACGAAGTCGAGAAGACCCTGAAGGCGGCGGGCGTGCAGGTCGTGACGCGCGAAAAGACGAACGACAAGGCGACCGACTTCAAGGCGATCCTGACGAAGATGAAGGGCAAGAATCCGGACGCCATCTTCTACGGCGGCATGGACGCCACCGGCGGCCCGATGATCAAGCAGGCCCGTGAGCTCGGCATCAAGTCGGTGTTCGCGTTCGGCGACGGCGCGTGCACCAGCGAAATGTCGAAGCTGGGCGGTGCCGCGTCCGAAGGCATGTATCTGCTCCCAGGCCGGCATCCCGACGCAGATGGCGTCGCAAGGACTTCCAGACGGCGTTCAATGCGAAGTACGGTGAAGTGAAGCAATACGCGCCGTTCTTCTACGACGCCGCCAAACCTGCTGATCGCCGCCATGCAGAAGGCGGACTCGACCGACCCGGCCAAGTACCTGCCGATGCTGGCGTCGATTTCCTTCGACGGCGCCACCGGCCACATCGAGTTCGACGCGAAGGGCGACCGCAAGGACGCCGAAATGACGATCTTCCAGATGAAGGGCGGAAACGTCGTGCCGGTCGCCATCATCAAGGCCGGCAAGACGACGAAGGTCGAAGTCCCGGCACCGGCTCCTGCGGCAGCGGCAGCTCCGGCCGCCGCTCCTGCGCCGGCCATGGCCCCCGCCATGGCGCCGGCAGCACCCGCAAAGGACGCGCCTAAGAAGTAAGCACGGCAAATTGCTTTCGGTACGAGGACGGCGCCCACTGGGCGCCGTTTTCATTGGGCGGCCGCGCCACGAGCATTCGAGCGTCGCCCGCGCCTTTCACGACCGTGGACACCCTCGCGCAAGCCGGATTGCCTGCGTTAGCAGACTTCGCGGGGGATTGCCCTCGCCGTCGTCCCGCCGCACAATCGCCGGCAGCGCGCGGGAAAACAGTGCGCAGCATCCTGGGGAGCGCGTGGACATTTTCCTGCAGCAGATCGTCAACGGCCTCACGCTCGGCAGCGTGTACGCCGTCGTCGCACTGGGCTACACGATGGTGTACGGCATCATCCAGCTCATCAACTTCGCCCACGGCGAGGTGGTGATGATCGGTGCGATGACCGCGTTCTCGGTGATCACGGCGCTCGCGGGTGCACACACCGGGCTGCCGCCGTTCGCGATACTGGCCATCGGCGTGCTCGTCGCGGTCCCCGTCTGCATGGGAGTGGGCTACACGCTGGAGCGCGTCGCGTACCGGCCGTTGCGCACCGCGCCACGGCTCGCCCCGCTGATCACGGCGATCGGCCTGTCGATCATCCTGCAACACATCGCGATGATCATCTGGAGCCGCAATCCGATTCCGTTCCCGCAGATCGTCACCGTGCATCCGTACCATGTCACGGGCAACCCGGACGGCGCAACGATCACCAACGTTCAGATCGCGATCATCGTCACCTCGGTGGCGATGATGGCGGGGCTGCTCGGCCTCGTCTACCGGACGAAGCTGGGGGTCGCGATGCGCGCGACGTCGCAGAACCAGGCGGTGGCCGGGCTGATGGGCATCAACATCAATACGGTGATATCGCTGACATTCGTCATTGGCGCAGGCCTCGGGGCAATGGCCGGCGTGATGGTCGGCACCTACTACGGCATCGCCCAGTACCAGATGGGCTTCATCCTCGGTCTCAAGGCGTTTTCTGCCGCCGTGCTCGGCGGCATCGGCAACCTCGCCGGGGCGATGCTGGGCGGCGTGCTGCTCGGCCTCATCGAGGCGCTGGGCGCCGGATACGTCGGCGACCTCACGAATCTGTGCCAGCTCTCCGACTGGTCCGATGCGATTGCGGAGCGCTGCGTGAGCGATCCCAATCTCACGCTGTTCGGCAGCAACTACCAGGACGTGTTCGCCTTCCTCGTCCTGATTGCGGTGCTCATCTTCCGGCCGTCCGGTCTCCTGGGCGAGCGCGTCAGCGACCGCGCGTAGGATCCCCCCATGCACGCGCTGATCGATCGGAAGAAGCACCCGCACGGCGCCTGGATCGGCATCGTGCTGATCGGCGTGGCGCTGGCTGTCCTGCCGTTCGTGCTGGCGGGCATCGGCACCGCCTGGGTGCGCATCACCAACCTCGCGATCCTGTTCGTTCTGCTGTCGCTCGGCCTCAACATCGTCGTCGGCTTCGCCGGACTGCTCGATCTCGGCTACATCGCGTTCTACGCGGTGGGCGCATACACCTACGCCCTTCTCGCATCGCCGCACTTCAACCTGCATCTGCCGTTCTGGATCATCCTGCCGATCGGCGCGGCGGTCGCCTGCATGTTCGGCGTGCTGCTCGGGGCGCCCACCTTGAAGCTGCGCGGCGACTACCTCGCGATCGTCACGCTGGGATTCGGCGAAATCATCCGGATCTTCCTCAACAACCTGTCGCAGCCGGTCAACCTGACCAATGGCCCGCAGGGAATCACGCTGATCGACCCGTTTCGGATCGGTAGTTTCAGCTTCGCCGAGCGCGAAACCATCATGGGTCTCGATTTCACCGGCCCGGTCAAGTACTACTACCTGCTGATCCTCGTGCTGCTCGTCGTCATCGTCATCAACCTCCGGTTGCAGAATTCACGCATTGGACGTGCGTGGGAAGCGATCCGCGAGGACGAAATCGCGGCGCGCGCGATGGGCATCAACACCCGCAACATGAAGCTCCTCGCCTTCGCGATGGGCGCGTCTTTCGGCGGCGTCTCCGGCGGCATCTTCTCCGCAACGCAGGGGTTCATCAGCCCCGAGAGCTTCGTGCTGGTCGAGTCGGTAATGGTGCTGTCGATGGTCGTGCTGGGCGGCATGGGCAACATCTGGGGGGTGATCCTCGGCGCGGTGCTGCTGTCCTTCATGCCGGAGGTGCTGCGCTACACGGTCGGACCGGTGCAGGAGCGCCTGTTCGGCCGGATGCTGATCGAGCCGGAAGTCATCCGGATGCTGCTTTTCGGATTCGCACTGGTGCTCATGATGCTGTTCCGTCCCGCGGGCATTCTTCCTTCCGCGCTGCGCAAGCGCGAGCTGGAGACGCCAAAGGTGGGCGCATGACCTCGGCGGGCCACCTGACGCTCCTGTCGGCCAAGGGCATCAGCAAACGATTCGGCGGCGTGCACGCGCTTTCCGACGTGGGTTTCACGATCGGGCACGGTGAAATCTACGGGCTCATCGGACCCAATGGCGCGGGCAAGACCAGCCTGTTCAACGTACTGACCGGCATCTACGAGCCGAACGAGGGCGAATTCGTCTTCGACGGCCAGCCGCTGATGGGACTCAAGCCGAACGAAGTCGCGCAGCGCGGCATCGCGCGCACGTTCCAGAACATCCGCCTGTTCGCGAACCTGTCGGCACTGGAGAACGTGATGATCGGTCGGCACGTGCGCACGCACGCGAACGTGCTGGGGGCGGTATTTCGCGACGCGAAAACGCGCGCCGAGGAGAAGTCGATCGAGAAGCGCGCCTACGAGCTCCTCGAATACGTAGGCGTCGCGAAACGCGCGAACTCGCTCGCCAAGCACCTCGCGTACGGCGACCAGCGCCGGCTCGAAATCGCGCGCGCGCTCGCGACGGAGCCCAAGCTCCTCGCACTCGACGAGCCGGCCGCTGGTATGAACGCCACCGAAACGGAATCCCTCAAGGGTCTCCTCGAAGGCATCCGTCGCGACGGCACGACGATCCTGCTGATCGAGCACGACATGAAGCTGGTGATGAGCGTGTGCGACCGCGTGCTGGTGCTGGACTACGGCAAGAAGATCGCGGAAGGAACGGCGGCCGACGTGCAGAAGGATCCGAAGGTCATCGCCGCGTATCTCGGCGGCGACATTTCCCTCAACCTCAAGGGAGCCGCATAAGCCATGACTGCGGCAATCGCAAAACCGCTGCTCGAATTGAAGAAGCTCGAGGTCGCCTACGGGGGCATCCACGCGGTCAAGGGCATCGACCTCCACGTGGGCGAGGGCGAGCTCGTTTGCCTCATCGGAGCCAACGGCGCGGGAAAGACCACGACGCTCAAGGGTATCTGCGGTCTGCAGCCCGTCAAATCCGGATCGATTCATTACGCCGGCGGAAGCATCGTGGGCCGCCCCGCGTTCGAACTCGTGCGCAGAGGTCTCGCAATGGTTCCGGAGGGCCGCGGCGTGTTCGGCGCACTGACGATCGAAGAGAACCTGGCGATGGGCGCCTACATCCGTTCCGACACCGCCGGCGTGCGATCCGACGTCGAGCGCGTGTTCGGCCTTTTCCCGCGGCTCAAGGAGCGGCGGCGGCAGACGGCAGGGACGATGTCGGGTGGCGAGCAGCAGATGCTTGCGATGGGCAGAGCGCTCATGTCGAGGCCCAAGCTGCTGCTACTCGACGAACCGTCGATGGGCCTCGCTCCGCTGATGGTGCAAAAAGTGTTCGAAACGGTGCTCGCGGTGTCGCAGGAGGGTGTCACGATCCTGCTGATCGAGCAAAACGCCAAGCTCGCGCTCGAAGTGAGCCATCGCGGCTACGTCATGGAATCCGGCGAAATCACGCTGTCCGGCGAAGCGAAGACTCTCCTGCACGACCCCGCCGTTCGCGCCGCGTATCTCGGCGAGGCGGTGGCGTAGCGATGTCGGACCCCGACGCGCCGACCGACCCGCCTCCGCCGTCCGTCCACCTGCTCCCGCGCACCGTCACCTGGCGCCACGCATTCGCGTGGTACGAGGACGCGATGCGGCTCTTCAAGCTTGCCCCGTTCACGTTCATCGGGCTTGCGCTCGTCACGATCGCGACGGAGCTTCTGCTGAAGGCCGCGCCCGGCGCACTCTCGTTCGCCAGCGAGATCTTCACCCCTCTGGTCGCCTGCGGACTGGTCTACGCAGCCGCCGCTGCCGATCGCGGCGAAGCGCCTTCGATGTGGTTCGCCGTGCTCGCCTTCCGCGCGGGAGGCGGTGCAATCGCCACGGTCATCGTCGCGAGCCTGGTGGCTTTCGCTGCCCAAGCCTTCGCGGGATGGTGGATCGCCGATGCAAACCTCCTCCTGCCGGACGGCGTCATGCAGCTTTCGCTTCCCGCCATACTCGGCATCTACGCGATCAGCACGCTTGCCGCACTGCCGGTGACGTTCCTCCCGCTACTCGCGCTCTTCGAGCGTGTCCCGCTTCCTGCCGCGCTGGTCGCGAGCGGAACCGCGTTCGCCCAGAACACGGTGCCGCTGCTCATCTACGCCGCGATATCGCTCGTGCTGCTGTGTTTTGGTGTGCTCACCGCAGGCTTGGGGCTTGCACTTGCCCTGCCGCTGTGGGCGGCAGCCACCTACGCGGCCTGGAAGGACGTCTACGGCGTCCGTGACCCGCCGATCTTCTGATATTCGGCGCTTCGCCAAACTCTCCTTCACGCCGTCGGTCGGTGGGTGAAATCGACGATCGCGGAATCCGTCGCAGCGGTCAACACGTCGACGCCCGCGACCTGCGCTGATGGCGGCCCGCGTCGGCACCACGAGAGCGCCGCTTCGACCGCGCTCGTCTCTCCCTGCACGAACACCTCGACAGTGCCGTCGCGCCGATTGCGCACCCAGCCGGTGACACCCAATCCGGTCGCCGTTGCCACCATCGAGAAACGGTATCCCACTCCCTGGACCCGCCCCCGGACGACGAGGCGGTACGCGATCACGCTTCCCGGCGGCGCGCGTAGAGGAGAAGCGCGGTAACGGTCTTGGCATCGGTGATCTCGCCGCGATCCAAAGCCGCCAGCATGTCGGAGAGGTTCATCGTGACGATCTCGATGAACTCTCCGTCGTCGAGTTTCGCGCCGACGTGCGTCAGGTCTTCGGCGAGAAAGAGATCGATCTGCTCGTTCGTGTAGGAAACGATCGTGTGAATCCTGCCAAGTGGCGTCCAGCGCAGGGCTTCGTAGCCCGCCTCCTCGCGGAGTTCGCGACGCGCCGTCGCGAGAGCGGACTCGCCGGGGTCGAGCTTTCCCGCCGGGAACTCGATGAAGACACGGTCGAGCGGATAGCGGTACTGGCGCTCGACGACCAGACGATCGTCGGGGAGCACCGGCACGATCAGCACCGCCCCGGGATGGACGATGTGCTCGCGCGTCGCCAGCGTTCCGTCGGGAAGGCGCACGGTATCGCGGCGCACGTGCAGCAGCTTGCCGTCGAACACCCGCTCGGACGACACCTTTGTCTCGACGAGGTGGGCGTCACCGTCGCGTGTCACGCCAGCCAATCCTTGGCCACCAGAAAATCCGCATAGAGCTTGGCCTCGGGCGTTCCGGGTTCGGGTTTCCAGTCGTACCGCCATTTCACGATCGGCGGCAGCGACATGAGGATTGCCTCCGTGCGGCCGTTCGACTGCAGCCCGAAGAGCGTGCCGCGGTCCCAGACGAGGTTGAACTCCACGTAGCGACCCCGGCGGTACGCCTGGAAATCGCGTTCGCGCTCGCCATAGGGAACGTCCTTGCGCCGCTCGAGGATCGGCGCATAGGCCGCGAGGAAATGGTCGCCCACGCTTTTCGTGAGCGCGAAGCATCGGTCGTAGCCGCCCTCGGTCAGATCGTCGTAGAAGATGCCGCCGACGCCGCGCGGCTCGCCGCGGTGCTTCAGATAGAAATATTCGTCGCACCACTTCTTGTATTTCGGGTGCACGTCGCCGCCGAAAGGCGCGAGTGCATCGCGGCACGAACGGTGGAAATGGATCGCGTCGTCGGCGAAGCCGTAGTAAGGGGTGAGGTCCATCCCGCCGCCGAACCACCATGCGTCGGCGGCGTCTCGATCGGGTGCATGGGCGACGAACATCCGAACATTGAGATGCACCGTCGGCGCGTAGGGGTTGCGCGGATGGAGAACGAGCGACACGCCCATCGCCTCCCATGCCCGGCCGGCGATCTCCGGTCGGGACGCGGTGGCCGACGGCGGCAGCTTTGCCCCTGTCACGTGCGAGAAGTTGACGCCGCCGCGTTCGAGCACGGCGCTGTCTTCGATCAGCCGGGAAATGCCTCCGCCGCCTTCCGGACGGATCCATTCGTCGCGGCGAAACGGCGCGCCGTCGATCGCCTCCAGTCCCGCGACGATGCGTGCCTGCAGGTCGATGAACCAGGTGCGCGCGGCATCGACGTTCATGGAGTCACCGGCGGCGATACTTCGCTCAGGCCCTGCGCGCCGCGACGGCGCGATGCCCGATGTCGGTCCGATACTGCATTCCGGGAAAGCGGATTTCGGCAACGGCAGCGTACGCAATGCGCTGCGCCTGCCTGACGGAATCGCCGAGCGCAGTAACACACAGCACGCGGCCGCCGGCGACGAGGACCTTGCCCGCGTCCATCGCCGTTCCCGCGTGGAAAACCTTGCAGTCCGGATGTGCGTCCGCGTTCACACGCTCGAGCCCGTCGACGGCATCGCCCTTGCGCGGCGCTTCGGGGTAGCCCTGCGCAGCGAGCACGACGCCCAGTGCCGAACGGCGATCCCATTCCGCCTCGACGCGATCGAGCGTGCCGTTCACTGCGTGCTGCACCAGGTCGACCAGATCCGATTTCAATCGCATCATGATCGGTTGCGTTTCCGGGTCGCCCATCCGGCAGTTGAACTCGAGCACCTTGGGAACGCCCTCCCCGTCGATCATCACGCCCGCGTAGAGAAAGCCGGTGTACGGAGTGCCATCGGCGGCCATGCCGGCGACCGTCGGCAGAATGACCTCGCGCATGATCCTCGCGTGCAGCTCGGGCGTCACCACCGGGGCGGGAGAGTACGCGCCCATGCCGCCGGTGTTGGGACCGGTGTCGCCATCGCGGAGCCGCTTGTGGTCCTGCGACGACGCGAGCGGCAGAACGTTCCGGCCGTCGACCATCACGATGAAGCTTGCTTCTTCTCCCGCGAGGAAGTCCTCCACGACCACGCGCGCACCCGCGGCACCGACGAGACCGCCGG
Organism: uncultured beta proteobacterium; assembly: GCA_963726765.1. Classification (GTDB taxonomy): domain Bacteria; phylum Pseudomonadota; class Gammaproteobacteria; order Burkholderiales; family Casimicrobiaceae; genus CAIWHR01. The sequence goes on from CAVSDH010000010.1 coordinate 164,657, forward strand.
ACAGCATCGCGTCGATGGCGCCATGCGCCTCGGCAACCGTCGACGCCACGACCACCCCTTTGCCCGCGGCAAGGCCGTCCGCCTTGATCACGATGGGTGCGCCGCGGCCGGCAACGTACGCGCGCGCCGCCTGCGGGTCCGTGAAGGTCCGGGATTGGGCGGTGGGAATGCCGTGCCGGGCCATGAACGCCTTCGCGAAATCCTTCGAGCTCTCGAGCTGCGCTGCCGCCCTCACGGGACCGAACGTCGGCAACCCGGCGGCGCGGAAAGCATCGACCACGCCCTCGGCAAGCGGTCCCTCCGGTCCGACCACGGTAAGCGCGACGCGCTGGTCCTGCGCAAACCGGACGAGATCCGGGATCGCGGCGATCGCGACGTTGGTGAGCTCGGATTCGAGGGCCGTACCGGCGTTGCCCGGTGCGACGAAGACTTTCGCGACCCGCGGCGACTGCGCGATCTTCCAGGCGAGCGCATGCTCGCGGCCGCCGCCGCCGATGACAAGAACGTTCATCGCGCGGTCTCAGTCAAGCGCTATCTTCCCGAAGACGTAGAGAATGCTGCCGTGATTGATCCCGCCGTTGAGGGTCGGAATGTAGGTCGAAAGCAGCGTGAACTTGTCGTAGCGCACCGAGACCAGCGGCAGGATCGCGGGGAAGGGGACACCCCCCCAGATGTCCTGCCGCGAGATGAGCATCAGCGTGTAGCCGAGTCCCGGTTGCACCTGGTCCCGCTCGGCGCCACCAGGTCGTCCATCCATAGCCCAGGTTGAATTCCGGCTCGTAATGCGAGTCGCTGAACACCATGAAGTAAACCGTGTCGGTGTCGCCGTTCTCGCGCTCCGTGCTTCGCGCCCAGCCACCCCCCCATGCGTACGGATTCTCCTCTGCACGCTTCTCGGCGGTCCAGGTCCACGGCGTGTGCCAGGCGTAGCCCGACACCAGGATTTCGTTGCCACCTTTCTGGTAGGTGTCGGCGACCCTCCGGCACGCCGTGTTGAGCCATTCCCAGAGGTCCGCACACTCGGCCGCGGCTCGGGTCGGCATCGACAAACCCCCGACCAATGCACCCACCACGAGAAGGATTCGCAATCGTTGCATGGCGAGATGCTCCCGTTCAATGACGAAAATGACGGATGCCGGTGAACACCATCGCCAGCCCCCGCTCGTCGGCCGCCGCGATGACCTCGTTGTCGCGCATGCTTCCGCCCGGCTGGATCACCGCAACCGCGCCGTTGTCGGCGACGACGTCGAGCCCGTCGCGAAACGGAAAGAACGCGTCCGACGCGACGACGGAGCCGGCGAGCGAAAGATTCGCGTTCTTGGCCTTCATCGCGGCGATCCGCGTCGAGTCGACGCGGCTCATCTGGCCTGCGCCGATGCCGAGCGTGCAGCCGTCCGCGCAATGGACAATGGCATTCGATTTGACGAACTTGGCAACGCGCCACGCGAACATGAGATCGGCAAGCTGCGCCGGCGTCGGGGCTTTCCTCGTGACGACCTTGAGCTCCGCCGGCGACACATTGCGGGCATCGGCCGTCTGCACGAGCAGTCCGCCGCCCACGCGCCTGAAATCGAGTTGCGCGGCGGGCGGTTCCGCGGCCACGGCAATTTCGAGCACGCGGACATTCTTCTTCTGCGCGATCATCGCGAGCGCGTCAGCCGTGTAGACCGGCGCGATCAGGACCTCGAGGAATTGCGCGGCGACGGCTTCCAGCGTCGCAGCATCGACGGGCCGGTTGAACGCGATGATGCCGCCGAAAGCCGACGTCGGGTCGGTCGCGAAGGCCTTGCGGTAGGCCTCCAGAACGGAGCGCGCAGTGGCGACGCCGCAAGGATTCGCATGCTTGACGATGACGCAGGCCGGCTCGGCGAACGATTTCACGCACTCCCACGCGGCATCGCCGTCGGCGATGTTGTTGAACGACAGCTCCTTGCCCTGCAGCTGCCGGAAAGTGGCAATCCCGCCCGCGGCCGGGCGCTCGTCGCGGTAGAACGCCGCGCGCTGATGCGGGTTCTCGCCGTAGCGCAGATCCTCGATCTTCGCGGCCTGCAGATTGAACCGATCGGGAAACGCCTCGGCCGATCCGTCCGGTCCCCGGGCGGTGAGCCAGTTCGAGATTGCGCCGTCGTAGGCAGCCGTATGCGAGAACGCCTTCCGCGCGAGCGCGAATCGCGTGGCGGCCGAAAGGGTGCGGCCGCTCGATTCGAGCTCCGTCAGCAGCGCGGCGTAGTCCGCCGGGTCGACGATCACGCCCACGTCGTGCCAGTTCTTGGCGGCGGAACGCACCATCGCGGGACCGCCGATATCGATGTTCTCGATGGCATCGTCGATCGTGCAGCCGGGGCTCGCGACAGTCTCGCGGAAGGGATAGAGATTGACCACGACCAGGTCAATCGTGGGGATCGCATGCTTCTCGAGCGCGGCGACATGCCCGTGATCGTCGCGCCTCGCGAGGATTCCGCCGTGCACCTTCGGATGCAGCGTCTTCACGCGCCCGTCGAGCATTTCCGGGAATCCCGTGTAGTCTCCGATCTCGACGACCGGCAGGCCGACGTCGCCCAGCGCCTTCGCCGTGCCGCCCGTGGACAGCAGCGCAATTCCAAGACGCGCGAGGCCGCTCGCAAAACCGGCGAGGCCGGTCTTGTCGGAGACGGAGAGCAGTGCGCGGGCGACCGGTGCGGACATGCGTCGTGAGGTCGTCGGACCCTGGAGCAGGGGCGTGGCGTTCGGGCCGTCGCGGGAGATTGCGGACGTCGCGGTACGCGTCGCCGTCCGTCACGCAGGCGCTATCGGATCCCGTATTTCGAAAGCTTGGTGCGCAACGTGTTGCGATTCAGCCCGAGCATGTCGGCGGCCTGGGTCTGATTGCCGCCCGCGCGCTCCAGGACGGTCGAGATGAGCGCGCGCTCGACGTGCATGATCACCATGTCGTAGATGCCGTGCGGCGGCTCGCCGTCGAGCCGGCGGAAATATTCATCGAGCGACTTTTCCACGGAACGGCCGAGCTCGTTGCCGCCGTTGATTCGAAGTGTTTTTCTCACGCGGCCAGGGCCTCCCCGCCCCGAAGCGATGTATGTCCTGCGCGCCCGAGAGCGCCCCGCCCATAGGCAACCGCGGCGTCGGCGCCGCGGTACTCGAGGCGCTCGCCAACCATTGCAAGTGTATCGAAAAAGCGGTGAACTGCGCATAGCTGCGCGCCTGCCGTCTCCGCAGCGTTGATCTCGATGCGGAATGCGTCGCCGCCACGAAGCTCCTTCGCGTACCAGCCCAGGTGCTTGCGCGCAATGCGCACGCCGGGCTCCTCGCCGTAGAACGCATAGTGGTCGGCAAGGTGGGCGACGATCGCCGCGTGCGCCTCGGCCACCGTCGGAGGCGATAGGCGAGTGCCATGCTCGAGGTAATGGGCGATTTCGCGGAAGATCCAGGGCCGGCCCTGCGCCGCGCGGCCGATCATGATCGCGTCGGCGCCCGTTTGCTGCAGAACCCGCTTCGCCTGCTCGGGCGTGTCGATGTCGCCATTGGCGATCACGGGAATCGCGACCGCCTCCTTTACCGCACGGATCGTCCGGTATTCGACGGGTCCGGTGAACGCGCACGCCCGCGTGCGTCCGTGCACGGCCAGCGCAGCGACACCGGCGTCCTCGGCGATGCGCGCGATCGCGAGGGCATTGCGGTGCTCCGGATCGCGGCCGGTGCGGATCTTGAGCGTAACCGGGACGTCTACGGCACGCACGACCGCCGCGAGGATTGCTGCGACGAGAGGCTCGTTCCCGAGCAGAGCCGAGCCGGCCGCCACGTTGCAGACTTTCTTCGCCGGGCAGCCCATGTTGATGTCGATGATCTGCGCGCCGCGCAGGACGTTGTAGCGCGCCGCGTCCGCCATCTGGTCAGGATCGGCTCCGGCAATCTGCACGGCCACCGGGGCCGGCTCGCCGGCGTGATCCGTCCGTCGCCGCGACTTTTCGGTGCCTCGCAGCTCCGGCTTCGACGCGACCATCTCCGATATCGCATGACCCGCGCCGAATCGCTTGCACAGGAGGCGAAACGGTCGATCGGTCACGCCGGCCATCGGGGCAACGACGAGATTGTTGGAAAGGGCGTACGGTCCGATGCGCACGGTCGGCAGGTGCAATGATTGAGCGGGCAAGTACTGCGGAGGGGACGGAATTATAACTGTTCCGCGGCGCGCGCGAACGGTTGTCGAGCGTTTTGCGCGACGGGCCGACAGGCGTGTTGCGCAGCGCGAAATTCATGTCCGTGGCGCGCGGACCTCGAGCGCCGGACGATTTCAGGTGGCGCGCACGGGCGTTCGCTACGGCGCTATCGAATGCCGAACAGCATGGCCCGCGTGAACGCGCGTTTCGCAGGGGGCAGCGAATCCAGCAGAGTGAGCGCCAACCCGCGCGGCCAGCGCGCGAACGGGAGGCTGTTTCCGAACAGATTGACGAGTCCGTGCGTGAACGCGATGCCGGCCCACCGATCCGCGCGTCTGCCGCGCGCATGGCGTTCGAGCATCGGCGGCGCGCCGATCGCGTCACGCGGCGTATCGACAATGGCCTGTCCCAGCTCGAAGGCATCGCGCAGGCCGACGTTGAAGCCTTGTCCCGCGACCGGGTGCAGCGTCTGCGCCGCGTTGCCGAGAACGACGCAGCGCGTGCCGGTCGTCGCCGGTGCAAATTCGAGCGCCAGCGGAAACGAGCGGCGGCTCTCCGTGCGGACGAATCCGCGGATGCGCGGACCGAAATGCGCCTCGAGCTGCCCGAGGAACGTCGCGTCATCCTGCGCCAGCAACGTTTCCGCGCGCTCTGGCGTGGCCGTCCAGATGAGGCCGTAATGGTCGCCTTCCGGCAGCAGCGCGAGCGGACCGTCAGGGGTGAACCGCTCGAATGCGACACCGTCCGGTGCAGCATTGCGCCAGAGCTTGGCGACGACGGCGACCTGACCGTAGTCGTGCCGCCGGCGGGGCACGCCCGCGATCACGGCCGCCGTCCCGTCGGCGACCGCAGCGACCCTCGCGAGGATCGGCTGGCCGTCGTTGCCTTCGCACTCAACCGCTGCGTAGGCCGACGTCCCGCCTACCGAGGTCGCGGCAATGCCGTGACGGACGGCAATGCCTGCACGCGCCATCACGGCGTCGAGCGCCGCCTGCAACGCGCGATAGCGGACAACGTAGCCGAGCGCCGGCAGATCGCTTTCGAGCGCGGTCAGCCGTGTCGTCCCGAATCCGCCGGCCTGCGAGATGTCGATGGCCGTGATCGGCGTCGCGGCGCCGGGCACGGTGGAAAGTGCGCTCCACACGCCAAGCCGATCGAGAATGAGCCTTGCGCCATGCGAGAGCGCAAGCGTGCGGTCGCCGCGCAGCGACTCGCCCTTTGCCCGCGCGTCCAGGACGACGACATCGAGATCGGCATCGGCGACCGCGAGCGCGAGTGTCGCTCCGACGGGTCCCGCACCCACGATCGCGAGGTCGTGCAGCATCGATGGTGAGGCGGCGGGCGCGGCGCGTACCGGCGACGCCCGGACGCATCCTTGGCTACCGCCTGCAGGCTGCCTCGACCTCGGCAACCGTCTTGGGTGCCGCCGCGGTCAGATTTTCGATGCCGGCTGGCGTGACCAGGACGTCGTCCTCGATGCGCACGCCGATGTCCCAGAAATGCTCCGGGACGTTGTCGGCCGGCCGGATGTACGTGCCGGGCTCGACCGTGAGCACCATTCCCGGAGCGAGCTTTTGCGACGACCCCTTCACCCGATAGAGGCCGGCGTCGTGCACGTCGAGGCCGAGCCAGTGGCCCGCGCGATGCATGTAGAACTGCTTGTACCCGCCGCTCTCGAGCACCTCGTCGAGCGTTCCCTTGCAGAGCCCGAGATCGATGTAGCCTTGCGCCAGCACGCGCTCCGCGACCTGATGGTAATCGTGGAAATCGGCGCCGGGCCGCACGGCGTCGAGACAGGCCCGCTGCGACGCAAGCACGAGCTCGTAGACGTCCTTTTGCGGGCCCGTGAAGCGCCCGCTCACCGGAAACGTGCGCGTGATGTCCGACGCGTAGCCGTGGAATTCACAGCCCGCGTCGATGAGCAGGAGCTCGTTCTCCTGCAGCTGCCGGTTGTTGTCGCGGTAATGCAGGACGCACGCGTTCGGTCCGCCGGCGACGATGGAAGGATACGCGACTGCCTGCGCGCCGAAGCGCAGGAACTCGTGCGCGAGCTCGGCTTCGACCTGGTATTCGTACCACCCGACGCGGGCGGTCTCCATCGCGCGACGGTGGGCGCCCGACGAAATCTCGGCCGCGCGTCGCATCAGCTTCAGCTCGTGCTCGTCCTTGATGAGGCGCAATGCGTCGAGCGCCTGTCTCACGTCGACGATTTCCTCGGGCGCGGCGATCCCGGTGCGGGCGCGCGCGCGGACTTCGTTCAGCAGCCCGGTGACCTTCCGGTCCCAGGGCGCGAACAGGCCGAGCGGCGTGAAGAGCGCCGGCTGGTCGGAGGCGAGATCGGGGAGCATCCTGTCGAGTTCGGCAATCGGATGCGCCTCGTCGAAACCGAAGATCTCGCGCGCGGCGTCGGGACCATAACGAAAGCCGTCCCAGATCTCGCGCTCCTTGTCCTTTTCGCGGCAGAACAGCATGTGCCGGTCGCCCGCCGGCCCGTCCTTGCCGGCGACGAGCGCGACGACCGCCTCCGGTTCGGGAAATCCGGATACATAGTGGAAATAGCTGTCGTACCGGTACGGGTAAAGCGAATCGCGGTTGCGCGCGAATTCCGGCGCGGTCGGCACGATGGCGAGGCCGCCGCCCGAATGTGCATGCATTTGCGCGAGGAGCGCTCGACGACGGTCGCGATGGATCTGGTGGACGTTTTTCATCGGGAAGGCCTTGGGGCGAAGCCGCGATTATATGACCTCCGCGGACGATCCTCGCGGCAAGGCGGGAGACGTGCGATACCATCATTCGATGTCGAGCCGCCCGCCCCCTGCCCGCGATGCGCCCCAGGGCACGGCGCTCCGCGACGCCAAGGTGGCGCTGCGGCGCGAGATGGTCGCGCGCCGAGATGCCCTCGACCCCCGGGTGCGCGACGCCGCCGGCGGCGCGATCGTCGCGCGAATCGTGGCGCTACGCTCGTTCATGGCCGCGCGCACCGTCTTGCTCACGCTTCCTTTCCGCACCGAGTGGGACACGTGGCCGCTCGTCCAGGCAGCGCTCGACGCGGGCAAGGGCGTCGCCGTCCCTCGCGTCAACACGGCGACGCGGATGCTGGACCTCCACGCGATCGTCGATCCGGTCGGCGACGTCGGCGCCGGTCATCAGGGCATTCCCGAGCCGTTGCCGCATTGCCCCGTGGCGGCTCCGGCCGACATCGACTGGGTGCTCGTGCCCGGCGTCGCGTTCGATCGCCAGGGCGGGCGCCTCGGGTACGGCGGCGGCTACTACGATCGCCTGCTGCCGATGTTGCCGCGCCATGCCGCGCGCATCGCCGGGGCGTTCGATCTGCAGCTTGTCGGAAAAGTGCCCGTCGGGCCGCACGACGTCCGGGTCGATGCGATCGTCACGCCGTCGGAAATCGTCATTCCGGCGCCCCCGGACGCCGGGTAGGGCAATCCATGGCGCGACAGGGCGCATCGGCCACCGCGCTCGCGGTGACGCTGGCGATCCAGATGTTCACGTCGCTCGCCGCTACGGCGACGCCCGTGCTGGCGCCGATGATCGCGCGCGACCTCGCCGTCCCGCCGACGCTTCTCGGCGCCTTCGTCGGTCTGATCTACGCAGGCTCGATGGCGGGAAGCCTCGCCTCGGGCGGTTTCATCGAACGCTTCGGCGCGATCCGGGTGTCGCAGGCATGTGTCCTGTTCTGCGCCGCGGCGCTCGTGATGGTGTGCGCGAGTGCCGCGGCGCCGGCACCGATCATCGGCATGCTCGTGCTCGCGCCGCTCGTCCTTGGGCTCGGTTACGGACCTATCACACCGGCGTCGTCGCACGTGCTCGTCCGCACGGCCCCCCCTTCGAAGCTGGCGCTCACCTTTTCGATCAAGCAGACCGGGGTCCCCGCCGGCGCGGCGCTCGCGGGAGCGGCGCTGCCGGGATTCGCTCTCGCCTACGGGTGGAAATCGGCCTATGTCGTGCTCGGCCTGTTGGGCGTCATCATCGCGATCGCCGCCCAGGCGACGCGACGCGAATTCGACGCCGACCGTCAGCCCGGGCGCCCGATCTCGTTGCGGCACGTATTCGCACCGCTGCGACTCGTATTCGGGACGAGCGCGCTGGTCGAGCTCGCGCTGACCGGCTTCGTCTATGCAGCGACGCAGGTGTGTCTCGCGAGTTTCCTGGTCGTCTATCTCACGGCGACACTGAATTTCGGAATTGTCGCCGCGGGCCTGGCGCTGACCGTCGCGAACATCGGCGGCATCGTCGGTCGCATCGCCTGGGGCAGCACCGCCGACCGCTGGGTACCGCCTCGCGTGCTGCTGGGATCGATCGGGCTTGCAGCCGCTTTGTGCGCGTACGCTACCGCCGCTTTCGGGAGCGGGTGGCCCCCGGCATTCATCTTCGCGGTCTGTGCGCTCTTTGGCGCTACGGCAATCGGCTGGAACGGCGTCCAGCTGGCCGAGGTCGCGCGCCACTCTCCCGCCGGACAGGCGGGTACGGTAACCGGCGCCTCGGGCTTCATCACCTTCGCCGGCGTCGTTCTCGGCCCGCCGATATTCGCGGTGCTGGCCGCTGCGACGGGAAGTTACCGGGTCGGCTTCGTGGTGTTCGGGACGGCGAGCCTCGCTTGCGGTGCCCGATTGCTGGCGCGCGCTCGCCGTTAAGTCATTGAATTGCAAAGATCGTTGCGAATGCACCCCCGGATACTGCGTCATGCCCCGCCTTGCGCCGATGGTCCGGCGTCATTCGACATCGCCGCAGGCAGGCCCGTTTTCGCAATGCGATACCATCGAAGAAAACGCCGCGGATCGCGCTGAAACGGCATCGACGGATGCGGCAGCGCCGGTCGCCGCATACAATCGAACCCCCGGCGACCGGGCGCAACGCGCGGCGCCGCTTCGCCGTCGCAGGAGGATTCGCATGACCAACGACTCGGATCACGATCCGCAGGAAACGCGGGAATGGCTCGACGCGCTCGAAGGCGTCCTCGCCAACGAAGGACCGGACCGCGCGCATTTCCTGATCGAGGCGCTGATCGACAAGGCGCGACGTTCGGGCGCCTACCTGCCGTTTTCGGCGAACACCGCGTACATCAACACGATCCCGGTCGACAAGCAGGTCAAGCTTCCCGGCGATCAGGCGATCGAGGAGCGGATCCGCAATCACGTTCGCTGGAACGCGATGGCGATGGTCGTGCGGGCGAACAAGGACACCAACGTCGGCGGCCACATCGCGAGCTTCGCCTCGGCAGCGACACTGTACGACGTCGGCTACAACCATTTCTGGCACGCGCCGTCCGACACCCACGGTGGCGATCTCGTGTTCGTCCAGGGCCATTCGGCGCCGGGCGTCTACGCGCGGGCGTTCATGCTGGGCCGGCTGACACCGGAGCAGATGGACAATTTCCGGCAGGAGGTCGACGGCAAGGGGATCTCGTCGTACCCGCATCCGTGGCTGATGCCGGATTTCTGGCAGTTCCCGACGGTGTCGATGGGTCTGGGGCCGCTGATGGCCATCTACCAGGCGCGATTCATGAAGTACCTGCAGGATCGCGGCCTCGCGCAGACCGAGGGCCGCAAGGTCTGGGCCTTCATGGGCGACGGCGAAATGGACGAGCCGGAGTCGATGGGCGCGATCGGGATGGCCGGCCGCGAGAACCTCGACAACCTCATCTACGTGGTCAACTGCAACCTGCAGCGGCTAGACGGCCCGGTCCGCGGCAACGGCAAGATCATCCAGGAACTGGAAAGCGATTTCCGTGGCGCCGGCTGGAACGTCATCAAGGTCGTCTGGGGCACCGGCTGGGACGCGCTGCTCGCCCGCGACAAGCAGGGCATCCTGATGCGGCGGATGATGGAATGCGTCGATGGCGAGTACCAGACGTTCAAGAGCAAGGACGGCCCCTACGTCCGCGAGCATTTCTTCAATACGGCTGAACTGAAGGCCCTGGTCGCGGACTGGTCCGACGACGAGATCTGGCACCTGAACCGCGGCGGCCTCGACTCGCACAAGGTCTACGCCGCGTTCCACATGGCGGTCCACCACAAGGGCCAGCCGACCGTGATCCTCGCCAAGACGATCAAGGGCTTCGGGATGGGCGAGTCGGGCGAAGCCCAGAACATCACGCACCAGCAGAAGAAGATGTCGCTGGAATCGATGCGCCACATGCGCGACCGCTTCCAGATCCGGGTGGGGGACGAAAAGCTCGACGAAGTCCCCTACGTGCTGTTCGGCGACGACTCGCCCGAGCACAAGTACATGAAGGCGCGGCGGATGGAGCTGGGCGGCTTCTTGCCGGCGCGGCGGCGAAAGGCGGAAGCGCTCCCGGTGCCGCAACTGGCGACGTTCGAGCGCTTCCTGAAGAGCACCGAGGACCGCGAAATCTCGACGACGATGGCGTTCGTCCAGATCCTGCAGACGCTGCTGCGCGACAAGAGCCTCGGCCCGCGGATCGTGCCGATCGTCCCGGACGAGTCGCGAACCTTCGGCATGGAAGGCATGTTCCGGCAGCTCGGCATCTGGAACCAGCTGGGCCAGCTGTACACGCCGCAGGACGCCGACCAGCTGATGTTCTACAAGGAAAGCAAGAACGGCCAGATCCTTCAGGAAGGGATCAACGAAGCGGGCGGCATGTGCGACTGGATTGCCGCGGCGACGTCGTATTCGACCCACGGCGTACCCATGATCCCGTTCTACATCTACTACTCGATGTTCGGGTTCCAGCGGATCGGCGACCTCGCGTGGGCGGCAGGCGACATGCGCGCGCGCGGCTTCCTGTTGGGCGGCACCGCGGGCCGGACGACGCTCAATGGCGAGGGGCTGCAGCACGAGGACGGCCACTCGCACCTGATTTCGGCGACGGTCCCGAACTGCATCTCCTACGATCCGACGTTCGGGTACGAGGTCGCCGTGATCATCCAGGACGGCCTGCGGCGCATGTACGCCGAGCAGCAGGACGTCTACTACTATCTGACGCTGATGAACGAGAACTACCGCCAACCCGCGATGCCCGAAGGCGCCGCGCAGGACATCATCAAGGGCATGTACCTTTTCCGCGGCGGCGCGAAGAAGTCCAAGGCGCCGCGGGTGCAGCTGCTGGGGTCGGGCACGATCTTCCGGGAGGTGATCGCCGCCGCCGACCTCCTGCAGAGCGACTGGGGGGTGGAGTCCGACCTCTGGAGCTGTCCCGGCTTCACCGAGCTCGCGCGGGACGGCATGCGCGTCGCGCGCGAGAACCTGATGAATCCGACCGCGAAGGCGAAGCAGGGACACGCGGAAACATGCCTCAAGGACACGACCGGCCCGGTGATCGCTGCGACCGATTACATGCGCGCCTTCGCTGAACAGATCCGTGCCTTCGTGGGACGCCGTTACGTCGTGCTCGGCACCGACGGATTCGGCCGTTCCGACACGCGCGAAAAGCTGCGCCGCTTTTTCGAGGTCGACCGGTATTACGTCACCGTCGCAGCGCTGAAGGCGCTCGCCGACGAAGGCGCATTGCCGGCGTCGAAAGTGGCGGACGCCATGAAGAAGTACGGCCTCGACCCGGCAAAGCCGGCGCCGTGGACGGTCTGACGACGATTCGACGGCGGGCCATCATGAGCACAATCGAAGTCAAGGTTCCCGACATCGGCGACTTCACCGATATTCCGATCATCGAGATCTTCGTCAAGGCCGGCGACACGATCGCCGCCGAGGATCCGCTGGTCTCGCTCGAATCGGACAAGGCGACCATGGACGTGCCCTCGCCGGCCGCCGGCACGGTGAAGGACCTTCGCGTCAAGCTGGGCGACAAGGTCAGCGAAGGATCGTTGATCCTGGTGCTGGAAGCCGCGAGCGCCGGCGCGGCGGCGCCCGCTCCTGCAGCGGCCGCGCCGCCGCCCAAACCCGCGCCCGTTGGGGAGACGCCTGCCGTGACACCCGGCCCCGCGGCGGCGCCGGCGCCGGCGCCGAAACCCGCCACCGCTCCCGCCGCGGCTCCCGTCGATGGCGAAGCCTTCAAGGCCGCGCATGCGTCGCCGTCGGTGCGCAAGTTCGCGCGCGACCTGGGTGTCGATCTTGCGCGGGTCACCGGCAGCGGCCCGAAAAACCGGATCCTGCAGGACGACGTGCAGAATTTCGTCAAGCAGGTGATGACCGGCAGTGCCCCGGCTGCCAGCGGGGGAGGAGGCGTCACCGGCGGCGGCGAGCTGAATCTCCTGCCGTGGCCGAAGGTCGACTTCGCGAAATTCGGCCCGTTCGAGTCGCGGCCGCTGTCGCGGATCAAGAAGATCTCCGGCGCCAATCTCGCCCGCAACTGGGTGATGATTCCGCACGTCACGCAGTTCGACGAGGCGGACATCACCGACCTCGAGGCGTTCCGGGTCGCGCTCAACAAGGAGAACGAAAAGGCCGGCATCAAGCTCACGATGCTCGCGTTCCTGATCAAGGCGAGCGTCTCCGCGCTCAGGAAATTCCCCGACGTCAACGCTTCGCTCGACGGCGACAACCTCGTCGTCAAGCAGTACTACCACATCGGTTTCGCCGCCGACACACCCAACGGGCTCGTCGTTCCGGTCATCCGCAACGCCGATCAGAAGGGCGTGCTGCAGATCGCAAAGGAAATGGGCGAACTCTCCGCCAAGGCGCGCGAAGGCAAGCTCGGCCCGGCGGACATGCAGGGCGGCTGCTTCTCGATCTCGTCGCTCGGTGGAATCGGCGGCACGGCGTTCACGCCCATCATCAACGCGCCGGAGGTCGCGATTCTCGGCGTGTCGAAGTCACAGCTGAAACCGGTGTGGGACGGCAAGGCGTTCGCGCCCCGGCTCATGGTGCCGCTGTCGTTCTCCTACGACCACCGCGTGATCGACGGCGCCGCGGCGGCGCGCTTCACGGCCCATCTTGCCGGGCTCCTCGCTGACATGCGACGGGTGATGCTATGAGTTCACTCGACGTCAAGGTACCGGACATCGGCGACTTCACCGATGTCCCGGTCATCGAGATCTTCGTCAAGCCGGGGGATACCGTCGCCGCCGAGGATTCGCTCGTCACGCTCGAATCCGACAAGGCGACCATGGACGTGCCCGCGCCAGCTGCCGGCACCGTGCGCGAAGTGAAGGTCAAGGTGGGCGACAAGGTCAGCGAAGGCACATTGATCGTCGTTCTCGAAACGACTGCGGCGGCAGCGACGAGAGCGGCGCCCGTTCCTGCAGCGACGGCGTCCGCTCCGCCTGCGGCACCGAAGGCGGCGCACTCCCTCCGGCGCCGGCCGCCCCGATTCCAGGTGCGGCCACGTACTCGGGCAAGGCGGATCTCGAATGCGACATGCTCGTGCTGGGCGCGGGCCCCGGGGGATACAGCGCCGCGTTCCGCGCCGCCGACCTCGGCATGAAAACAGTGCTGGTCGAGCGTTACCTTACGTTGGGCGGCGTATGCCTCAACGTCGGCTGCATCCCGTCGAAGGCGCTGCTGCACGTCGCCGCCGTCGTGGACGAGACGAAGGCGCTGGCCGAGCACGGCATCGCGTTCGGCGCTCCGCAGGTCGACCTCGACAAGCTGCGCGGATGGAAGGACAAGGTCGTCGGCAAGCTCACCGGCGGCCTGGCCGGGATGGCGAAGGCGCGCAAGGTCGACGTCGTTCGCGGCGTCGGGCAGTTCCTCGATCCCCACCATCTCGAGGTCGAGATGACCGAAGGTCCTGCGCAGGCCAAGACCGGCGGCAAGAAAGTCGTGAAGTTCGCGCAGGCGATCATCGCAGCGGGCTCGCAGGTCGTGCGTCTGCCGTTCATTCCGGAGGACCCGCGCGTGCTCGATTCGACGAGCGCGCTGGAGCTCGCGTCCGTTCCGAAGCGGATGCTCGTGATCGGGGGCGGCATCATCGGCCTCGAGATGGGCACCGTCTACTCGACCCTCGGCACGCGGCTCGACGTCGTCGAAATGCTGGACGGCCTGATGCCGGGAGCCGACCGCGATCTCGTCCGCGTCTGGGAGAAGGTGAACAAGCATCGCTTCGACCGGATCATGCTGTCGACGAAGACCACCGCCGTCGAGGCGAAGCCCGACGCTCTGTGGGTGACCTTCGAGGGCCCGAACGCACCAAAGGACCCGCAGCCCTACGACGCGGCGCTGATGAGCGTCGGCCGCGCTCCCAACGGAAAGAAGATCGCCGCCGACAAGGCCGGCATCGCGGTCACCGATCGCGGCTTCGTTCCCGTCGACAACCAGATGCGGACCAACGTGCCGCACATCTTCGCTATCGGAGACATCGTCGGCCAGCCGATGCTTGCGCACAAGGCCGTGCACGAGGGCCACGTCGCCGCCGAGGCCGCGGCGGGCGAGAAGAGCTTCTTCGACGCGCGCGTCATCCCGTCGGTCGCGTACACCGATCCCGAGATCGCGTGGGTCGGCCTGACCGAGGACGACGCCAAGGCCAGAGGCATCAGGGTCGAAAAGGGGTTGTTCCCGTGGGCGGCGTCGGGGCGCGCGATCGCCAACGGACGCGACGAGGGCCACACGAAGCTCCTGTTCGACGCCACGACGCATCGGATCGTCGGCGGCGGCATCGTCGGCACGCATGCGGGCGACCTCATTGCCGAGCTCGCGCTCGCGATCGAAATGGGCGCCGATGCCGTCGACATCGGCCGCACGATCCACCCGCACCCGACGCTCTCGGAATCCGTCGGTCTCGCGGCCGAGGCGTTCGAAGGTGTCTGCACGGATCTGCCGCCGCCGCGGAAGCGTTGACGGGGCCGCTCCCGGCGGATGGCCCCGCCCGGCAGTGTCCGGGAGAGTTGACCAGGGTCAAGCCCGCCGGTCCGGCCTTGGGCGATAGAATGTCTGCGGGATCCCGCGGTGTCGCCGTCGGATTCCGTTCGATGCGCAGGTGCCACACGCACGGCGCCGCCGCCTGTGCCTGTCCGCAGGTGCCCCTTCAACCCACGCTAGGGAGACTCGACATGTCGTTGCAATCAATCGCTCGCTGGACCTCCGTCCTCGCTGTTACCGCCTTTGTTTCCACGCTGCTCGCTTTCGCCCCGCCGGCGGTGGCCGCGAACGGCACGATCGAGCTCGAGCTCTACAAGGCGGGCTTCATCGTCGGCGGCAGCGGAGGCAAGGGCACGCTCAAGCTCGCCGGCAAGAGCTATCCGCTCGACATCGGCGGCGTCTCGCTCGGCGCGACGATCGGATTCTCGAAGGCCGAGCTCGTCGGCGAGGTGCTGAACATCAAGCAGGCGTCGGACATCGAGGGTGTCTACACGGCAACGCAGGCCGGCATCGCCGTCGCCGGGGGCACGAAGGTCGCCGAGCTCAAGAACTCGAAGGGCGTCGTGCTCAAGGTGAAGGGAAAGCAGATCGGCCTCGAGTTCGCCCTCGACCTCTCGGGAATGGAAATCAAGCTCAAGAAGTAGTTCGCCTCCACGCAACATCGGGGCCGGCCGCACCCTTGCGGCGCGGTCGGCCCGGCGCAAGACGCCCTGTCGCGTACGACGCGGTCGACGGCGTGCGCACCGGCGCATTCGAGCCGCGCTAGAATTCCTGCGCAAATGCCCGATCCACCGAGGAGCGCGCCGATGACGCAGGACGAGCTGAAGCATGCCGTCGCCCGCGAGGCGATCAGCTACGTGGTCGACGACGAGATCGTCGGTGTCGGCACCGGCTCGACCGCGAACTTCTTCATCGACGAGCTCGCGAAGATCAAGCATCGGATCAAGGGCGCCGTCGCGAGCTCGGTCAAGACCGCAGAGCGCCTGAAGGGCCACGGCATCATCGTCGAGGAGCTCAACAATGTTGCCGACCTCCCGGTGTACGTCGACGGCGCCGACGAGGTGACCGAGCACGGCGCTATGATCAAGGGCGGAGGCGGTGCGCTCACACGCGAAAAGATCGTCGCCGCCGTGGCGCGCAGGTTCGTCTGCATCGCCGACGGCTCGAAGCTTGTCGGCGTGCTCGGAAAATTTCCGCTGCCGGTCGAGGTGATTCCGATGGCGCGGAGCTATGTGGCGCGGCAGCTCGTGCAACTTGGCGGCCATCCCGAGTGGCGCATGGGTTTCACCACCGACAACGGCAACGTCATCCTCGACGTCCACGGGCTCGCGATCACCGATCCGGTGGCATTGGAGTCCAGGATCCGCGACATCGTCGGCGTCGTCACGGTCGGCCTCTTCGCCGCGCGCGGCGCCGACGTGATTCTTCTCGCTACCGACACGGGCGTGCGCACGCTGAAACCCGGTCGCTGATTCGCAGCGGGTCCAGCGTTCGGGCCAACGCAATTCAGATTTCGAACGAAGGGCGCGCGACTTCCCGCGCCCGCTCGGCAAACACTCTGCGCAACACGGTCTCGTCCAGCGCGCCCGCCACGCGGCTGCGGAACCCGCGGTCCATGAACATCTCCGCGACGAGCGCCAGAAGCCGGAGATGCTCGTCGGCATCGCCCTGCGCCGGCACCAGGATCGTCAGGATGTGATTCACATCCTTGCTGTCCGGCGCGTCGAAATGGATCGGCCATTTCGTCCGCATGAAAAGCGTTATCGGATGGCCGATTCCGTCGATGCGCGCGTGCGGAATGGCAGCGCCTCTTCCGATTCCCGTCGAGCCCACGAGCTCACGTCGCCACAAGGCGCGGAAGATCGGCCCGGAATCCACCCCGTGCGAGCGGGCGAACACCTGCGCCGCCAATTCAAGCGCGTGCCGCCGATCCCGCGGCTCGACATCGAGGAGGACCCCTTCGGGTTCGAGCCACGAAGCGAGTGAGCGCGTGGGCAGCGTCTTCGCACGACCAGACGCTGTTTCCATAGTGGTGAGCATATTCGACATCGGTGCCTCCTCGAAATGATGGCTTGTTGCGGCGCGACCCATGCGCCGCGCCGGGCGATTGCATGACATGACGGCAGCTTGGCGCGCGCCGTGTCAAAAGTTCGTCGAATTGACCTGTGCGGCCGCAAAGATCGCGTAATTGCTTCAACCGGAAGCGGAGGTAGAGGCCGTCGTTGACGCGCGTCAAGGCGCCCGGGCGCGCATGGGCAGACAATCATCCTCGCGGGTAGCTGCGTTATCGCGTCCCAGAAGCGAAGGGCTTGCTTTTGCGTTTGCAAACCCGCCGTTGCCCCGATCGGTCGCTCTTTACGCGGCATTTACGGCGAGCCGCGTGGTTTTGATCCCACCTTTGCGACAGGCGCCCTATCTTGGCAAGTATTCCTATTGGAGTTGCCGAATGGACATCGCCTGGCTTATCGGATTCGTCCTCATGTTCGCCGCCATGGTCGGCGTATTGGCCGTGTGTGCCCGCCTCACGGGAGTTCCCAAATGATGCAAATCGACTTCAATCCTCTGTTCTGGCGGGGCATCGTCATCGGGGCCATCGTCGTCGTCTTCATCGTGGGTGCGATTGCAGTGCACGCGGTCGTCGCTGCCGGGTACAGGTTCGCGAGGCGCGCGCCCCGCTCACCGGATGCGGCGGCCGGGACCCGCAACGGCAACCGTGTCGTTTCCTCCAGCGCACCCACCGTCCGCGGTCCGACTGTCCACGCGGCCGGCAACGATCTCGCCCGCCCCCGCCCGGTCCACAAGGAGGCGGCATGACCGCGCTCTATTTCATCGCGTCCGTCGTGGCGATGGGGCTCTTCGTCTATTTGCTCTACGCGCTCTTCAAGGCGGAGGACTTCTGACATGACCACGCAGAGCTATCTGCTGCTGGGCGTCTACCTGATCGTCCTACTTGCGACGGTACGGCCGATGGGTGCGTGGCTGGCCGCCCTCTGCGACGGCCGGCTTCCCGCGCCACTGCTGCGAGTCGAGAGCTCGGCCTTTCGCCTTCTGCGCATCGACACCAAGGAAATGTCGTGGCTCCAGTACGCGCTCGCCGTACTGATGTTCAACGGCCTGGGCGTGCTCGTCGTCTACGCGGTCCAGCGCGTCCAGGCGTGGTTGCCGCTCAATCCGCAGAGCTTCGGTGCCGTGAGCCCGGACTCGGCGTTCAATACCGCGGTCAGCTTCGTCACAAACACCAACTGGCAAGGCTACGCCGGCGAGTCGACGATGAGTTACCTGACGCAGATGTCTGCGCTCGCGGTGCAGAATTTCTTTTCCGCGGCAACCGGCGTCGCCGTCGCCTTTGCGCTGATCCGCGGCTTTGCCCGCCATGCGTCCGCTGCCATCGGCAATTTCTGGGTCGACCTCACCCGAATCACCGTGTGGATGCTGATCCCGGTGTCCTTCGTGCTGGCCCTCGGGCTGGTAAGCCAGGGTGTCGTGCAGAACTTCGCACCCTACGTCGACGTCACGCTGGTCGAGCCTGTCAAATACGACAATCCGAAGAACGGCCCGGACGGCCAGCCGCTGAAGGATGAGAAAGGCAACCCGGTCACCGAGCCGGCCACCGCGACCACCCAGACCCTGCCCATGGGTCCCATTGCGTCGCAGGAAGCGATCAAGGAGCTTGGCACCAACGGTGGCGGCTTCCTGAACGCGAATTCCGCGCATCCGTTCGAGAACCCGAACGCGATCACGAATTTCCTGGAAATGCTCGCGATTTTCCTGATTCCCGCCGGCCTGTGTCTCGCATTCGGCCGGGTCGTGGGCGACGTGCGCCAGGGGTGGGCGGTGCTCGCGGCGATGACGATTCTGTTCGTCATCGCAGCATGGTGCGCGATGACGTTCGAGCAGCAGGGCAATCCACTGTTGACGCCCGTCGGCGTGGACCAGACGGCGAGCGCGCTGCAGGCGGGCGGCAACATGGAAGGCAAGGAGGCCCGCTTCGGCATCGCCGCCAGCTCGCTCTTCGCGACGATCACGACGGCCGCTTCCTGCGGTGCGGTCAACGCGATGCACGACTCGTTCACGCCACTGGGCGGCCTCGTGCCAATGTGGCTGATCCAGCTGGGCGAGGTCGTGTTCGGCGGCGTAGGTTCGGGACTCTACGGCATGCTCGTGTTCGCGCTGCTCGCGGTCTTCATCGCCGGCCTCATGATCGGCCGCACGCCGGAATACGTCGGCAAGAAGATCGAGAGCTTCGAGATGAAGATGGTGTCGATCGCCGTCCTGATGACGCCGTTCCTCGTGCTGGCCGGCACCGCGATCGCCGTGCTGGCCGTCGACGGCAAGGCCGGCATCTCCAACCCCGGCGCGCATGGTTTTTCCGAAGTGCTCTACGCCTTTTCGTCGGCGGCGAACAACAATGGCAGCGCCTTCGCCGGCTTGTCCGCGAACACGCCGTTCTACAACGGCTGGCTGGGACTCGCTGATGTGGTTCGGCCGCTTCGGCATCATCGTTCCGGTGCTCGCCATTGCCGGCGCGATGGCCGCGAAAAAGCGCATTCCTGCGAGCGTCGGCTCGATGCCCACGCACGGGCCGCTGTTCGTCGTGCTGCTGATCGGCTCCGTGCTGCTCGTCGGCGCGCTCACGTACGTGCCCGCGCTGGCGCTCGGTCCCGTCGTCGAACACCTCCAGCTGTACTCGGCCCACTGATGGACGATCTCATGACGCAGGACATCTCGCGCTCCCGCTTCCTCGGCGAGCCAGAAACCCGGGCTCGCAACCGAAACCCGCAACCTGACCGTGGCGCGCTCGGCCAAGGCCGGCCGCCGACTGCGGCTGTTCGACGGCAAGCTCCTCGGACCCGCGCTCCTCGAGTCGTTCTACAAGCTGGATCCACGGGTACAGGCGCGCAACCCGGTCATGTTCGTCGTTTACGTCGGCAGCATTCTCACCACCTGGTTGTGGATCGAGGCGCTGCGCGGCAACGGCGAAGCGCCCACATGGTTCATCGGGTGGATTGCCGTGTGGCTATGGTTCACCGTGCTGTTCGCGAACCTTGCCGACGCGCTGGCCGAAGGGCGCAGCAAGGCCCAGGCGGACGCCTTGCGCGGCATGCGGCACAAGACATGGGCAAAGCGGCTGCGCGAGCCGCGGCACGGAAGCGCATTCTGGACGCAGCCCGCCGAGGAGCTGCGCCGCGGCAACGTCGTGCTGATCGAGGCCGGCGATCTCGTTCCCTGCGACGGCGAGGTGATCGAAGGCGTGGCCTCTGTCGACGAATCGGCCATTACCGGCGAATCGGCGCCCGTGATCCGCGAATCCGGAGGCGACTTCAGCGCCGTCACCGGAGGCACGCGCCTGTTGTCGGACTGGATCGTCGTGCGCTGTACCGTGGATCCGGGCGAAACGTTCCTCGACCGGATGATTGCGATGGTCGAAAGCGCCAAGCGGCGCAGGACGCCCAACGAAATCGCGCTCACGATCCTGCTCGTCGCGCTGACGCTCGTGTTTCTTTTCGCCACCGTCACGCTGCTGCCGTTCTCGATCTTTGCCGTCGAAGTGGCCAAGACCGGCACCGCGATATCGGTCACCGCGCTGATCGCGCTGCTCGTGTGCCTGATCCCGACCACGATCGGCGCGTTGCTCTCCGCCATCGGGGTGGCCGGCATGAGCCGCATGCTCGCGGCGAACGTCATCGCCACGTCGGGCCGTGCGGTCGAGGCGGCCGGCGACGTCGACGTGCTGCTGCTCGACAAGACGGGCACCATCACGCTCGGCAACCGGCAGGCGAGCGATTTCATCCCGGCCCCCGGCGTGGTCCCGCGCGACCTGGCCGACGCGGCCCAGCTCGCGTCGCTCGCCGACGAGACGCCGGAAGGCCGCAGCATCGTCGTGCTGGCCAAGACGGCATTCGGTTTCCGCGAACGGCAGCTCGTCGAGCTGGGCGCGACGTTCGTCCCGTTTTCCGCACACTCGCGGATGAGCGGCGTCAACATCGGCGAGCGTCGCATCCGCAAAGGCGCGGTCGACGCGATTCGGGCGCACGTCGAGGCGGCGGGAGGAAAGCTCTCCACGGCGGTCGACAAGCTGGTCGACGACGTCGCCCGCCGCGGCAGTACGCCGCTCGTGGTGGCCGACGGCGCCCGCGTGCTCGGGGTGATCGAGCTGAAGGACATCGTCAAGGGCGGCATCAAGGAACGCTTCGCCGAGTTGCGCCGCATGGGCATCAAGACCGTGATGATCACCGGCGACAACCGGCTCACCGCGGCCGCGATCGCCGCCGAGGCCGGCGTCGACGATTTCCTCGCGGAAGCGACGCCGGAAGCCAAGCTCGAGTTGATCCGCGGCTTCCAGAACGAGGGCCGCATGGTCGCGATGACCGGCGACGGCACCAACGACGCGCCGGCGCTCGCGCAGGCGGATGTCGCGGTGGCGATGGGTAGCGGCACGCAGGCGGCGAAGGAAGCAGGCAACATGGTCGACCTCGACAGCAACCCCACCAAGCTCATCGAGGTGGTCGAGATCGGCAAGCAGATGCTGATGACCCGCGGCGCCCTGACGACGTTCTCGATCGCCAACGACGTCGCGAAGTATTTCGCGATCATTCCCGCCGTCTTCGTGTCGACATATCCGCCCCTCGCCGCGCTCAACATCATGCGGCTGACCACGCCCGAATCGGCCATCCTGTCGGCCATCATCTTCAATGCGTTGATCATCGTCGTGCTGATCCCGCTCGCGCTCCGGGGCGTGCGGTATCGGGCGCTCGGCGCGGCGTCGCTGCTGCGCCGCAACCTGCTGATCTACGGTCTCGGCGGCATCGTGCTCCCGTTCCCGGGAATCAAGCTCATCGACATGCTGCTCGCCGTCATGGGGCTCGTATGAAGGAACTCGACATGCGCTCGCTGCTTCGTCCCGCAATTGCGTTGTTCGTCGTTCTCACCGTGCTGACGGGCGTCGTCTATCCGCTCGCCGTGACAGGCATCGCGCAACTCGCGTTCCCCTCGCGCGCCAACGGATCGTTGATCACCGAGGGCGACAAAGTCGTGGGGTCCGAGCTGATCGGCCAGATGTTCACGTCCCCCCGGTTTTTCTGGGGACGGCCGTCGGCGACCGCGCCGCTGCCGTACAACGGCACCGGATCGACCGGCTCCAACCAGGGTTCGAGCAATCCGGCGCTTTCCGATGCGGTGAAGGATCGCGTGACCGCGCTGCGCGCGGCCGATCCCGGCAATTCCGCACCCGTGCCGGTGGATCTCGTCACCGCCTCCGGTTCGGGTCTCGATCCCCATATCAGCCTCGCCGCGGCGTACTACCAGGTACCCCGTGTCGCCCGCGAGCGCGGTGTTGCCGCCGATGCGGTGAAGAACCTCGTCGATGCGCAGGCCAGCGCACCCTGGCTTGGATTCTTCGGGGAGCCCACCGTCAACGTGCTGCGCCTCAACCGCGCATTGGATAAGATGCGAGGATGACCGACGCGCGTCCCGACCCCGACGCGCTGCTGGCGCGGATCCAGGACCAGGACGCGCGCGCACAGCGGGGCACGCTCAAGGTCTTCTTCGGGGCATCGCCCGGCGTCGGCAAGACGTACGCCATGCTCGCCGACGCAAGGCGGCAGCGCGAGCAGGGCCGCGACGTCGTGATCGGCGTCGTCGAAACGCACGGCCGTCAGGACACCGCCCGACTGCTTGCCGGCCTCGACGTGCTGCCGCGACGCTCGATCGACAACCGCGGAACGATGCTCGAAGAGTTCGATCTCGACGCCGCGCTCGCACGGAAACCGTCGCTGCTGCTCGTCGACGAGCTGGCGCACACCAACGCGCCGGGGTCGCGCCATCCCAAGCGCTATCAGGACGTGCTGGAACTGCTTGCCGCCGGCATCGACGTCAACACGACGGTCAACGTCCAGCACATCGAGAGCCTGAACGACATCGTCGGCGGCATCACCGGCATCAAGGTGCGCGAAACGCTGCCGGACCGGATCTTCGACCAGGCCGACGAGGTCGTGCTGGTCGACCTGCCGCCGGACGACCTGCTGCAGCGGCTTGCGCGAAGGCAAGGTCTACATGGGCGAACAGGCCGAGCGCGCCGTGCAGAACTTCTTCCGCAAGGGCAACCTCCTGGCGCTGCGCGAGCTCGCGCTTGCGCCGCACGGCCGATCGCGTCGACACGCAGATGCGGAGCTACCGGAACGAGCATGTCGCCGGCGCGCCCGTGTGGCATGCAGGCAACGCGCTCCTCGCGGGCGTCGGGTCCTGACGGCGGTGACGATGCGGTCGTGCGCGCGGCGGCACGCCTCGCGGCCGCCCTCAACTCGCGGTGGCACGCTGTCTTCGTCGACACGCCGGCGCTCGCCGGGCTCCCCGAGGCACAACGCAAGTCGGTGTTCGCAACGCTGAAGCTCGCGCAGGAGCTGGGTGCCCAGACCGCGACGGTGCCGCGCTTCCGCACCCGCCAGCGGACTGGTCGACTACGCCCGCACGCACAACCTCGGTACGCTCGTGCTGGGCCAGGGAGGAAGGCGCCGCGCAGCCGTCTCCTGAGCTGGCGCGAAGACACCCTGGCGAGCGCAAGCGCGCATGCGCCCGACCTCGATTTTCTGGCGATCGCGCGTACGCCGGCTCCTGCGGCAAAAGCGGCCACGGCGCAAGCCAGGACAGCGCTCGCGTGGCGCCCGTACGCTGGCGCGCTGGCGCTGTCGGCCGCGGCGACGCTGCTGGCATGGCCGCTGTCGCAGACATTCGACCTCGCCAACATCGTCATGCTGTTTCTGCTGGCCGTCGTCGGCGCCGCGCTGCTGTTCGGGCGTGGACCGGCCGTGCTGGCCGCGATCGTCAACGTGCTCGCGTTCGACTTCTTCTTCGTGGTGCCGCGGTTCTCCTTCGCCGTCAGCGACGCGCAATACCTGTTCACGTTCGCCATCATGCTGGTCGTCGGCATCGCCGTGGGGGAGCTCACCGCGCGGCTGCGCTTCCAGGCGCGCTTCGCGGCCCGCGGCGCGGAGCAGGCCCAGCAGCTGTTCGAGATGGCGCGGGAGCTCTCGGCGGCGCTCGCGCCCGAGCAGGTGGCGGAAATCGGCGAGCAGTTCGTCACCGGCACGGCGCGGGCGAAATGCGCGGTGCTGACACTCGACGAGGACGAAACGCTTCGGCCGGCCGCCACCGCCGGCGCGGGACCGGCCGTCGACATGGCGATCGCGCGCTGGTGCGTCGACCACGCGGAGCCCGCCGGCACCGGCACCGACACGCTGCCAGCCTCCGGCAGGCTCTACCTGCCGCTCAAGGCGCCGGTCCGCACGCGCGGCGTGCTCGTCGTCGAGCCGGACGATGCCGCGACGCTCATGGTCCCCGAGCAGCGCCGCCTGCTCGAGACGTGCGCCGCGCTGATCGCGATCGCCCTCGAACGCGTGCACTTCGTGACCGTGGCGCAGCGCACGCTGGTCGACATGGAGTCCGAGCGCCTGCGCAATTCGGTACTGTCCGCGCTGTCGCACGACCTGCGCACGCCGCTCACGGCGCTCGTCGGGCTCTCCGAAACGCTTGCGCACGAGCTCGCCCGCGGCGGCGCGGCGGCGGCGAAGCGAAAGCGTTGGCCATTCGCGACCAGGCGCGGCGCACCGCGCGGCTGGTCGACAACCTGCTCGAGATGGCGCGGCTCGAAGCGGGGCGCATCGATGTGCGAAAGGACTGGCAATCACTCGAGGAACTGGTCGGGAGCGCGCTCGCCGCGCTGGAATCGTCCCTCGCCGGACGGGCAGTCGAGGTTGCGCTTCCGGCGGATCTTCCACTCGTCTCGTGCGACGGCGTGCTGATCGAGCGCGTCTTCGTGAACCTCATCGAGAACGCCACCAAGTACACGCCGCCGGGCACGCCGATCCGCATTGCGGCGCGAGCGGACCGCGGCGAATTCGAAGTCGCGATCGAAGACCGCGGGCCGGGATTGCCGCCCAGGCGGGAGCGTTCGATTTTCGACAAATTCACGCGCGGCAATCCGGAATCGGTAATCCCGGGCGTGGGATTGGGCCTCGCCATCTGCCGCGCGATCGTCGAGGCCCACCGCGGCACGATCCGCGCGGAAAACCGCGACGGCGGCGGCGCGCGCTTCGTGTTTACCCTGCCCGCGGACGAGCCGCCGCCCGTGCCCGCAGAGCCCGAAGTGGAATAGCCCCGGATGCCGGTCGACATCGCGCCGCAGGTGCTCGTCGTCGAGGACGATCGCGAGATCCGGCGCTTCATTCGCGCGGCTCTCGAAAGCGAGGGCTATCGAGTCTGCGAGTCAGAGACGGTCGCGCGCGGCGTGATCGACGCCGGCACGCGCAAGCCCGATGTCGTCATCCTCGACCTCGGGCTGCCGGACGGCGACGGCGTCGATTTCATCCGCGGCGTGCGCACGTTCTCGGCGCTGCCGATCCTCGTGCTGTCCGCGCGCACCGAGGAGGCGGCGAAGGTCGCGGCGCTGGACGCCGGCGCGGACGACTACCTGACCAAGCCGTTCGGCATCGCCGAGCTGACCGCGCGCCTGCGCGCGATGCTCCGGCGCGGCGCGCGCACCGCAGACAACGAATCGCCGATGGTCGCGTTCGGCGACGTCACGGTCGACCTCGCGAACCGCAGCGTCATGCGCGCCGGCGCGACGATCCACCTGACCCCCGTCGAATTCCGACTGCTCGCGCAGCTCGTCGCCCATCCCGGCAAGGTGCTCACGCATCGCGCTGCTGCTGCGCGAGGTATGGGGGCCGTCGCACGTCGAGCACAGCCACTACCTGCGCATCTACATGGCGCACCTGCGGCAAAAGCTCGAGCCGGATCCGGCGCGGCCGCGCCATCTCGCTGACCGAAACCGGCGTCGGCTATCGCTTCGTCGATCCAGTCTTGATCGACTCGACCGCCGCGTCGTGCCCGCTCCCGCGAGCGGAAGAGGAGAAGCGCTACAATGTGCGCATGAGCAATCTCGTCATTCCCGGCCTCGGGACGTTCGCCGACGTCGCCGCCTACATGGCCGGCGTCGGCGCGGCGGCACGCGCCGCGGCGCGCGGACTTGCGCGCGCGGACACGGCCGCGAAGGACGCCGCGTTGCTGGCGATGTCGGCAGCGATCCGCCGCAACGCGGCAAGGCTGGCGGCCGCGAATGCGCGCGACGTCGCCGCTGCGAGAGGGGCCGGACGCGATCCCTCGTTCGTCGACCGCCTGACGCTCTCGCCCGCCACCGTCGAAGCCATGGCCGCGGGCCTCGAGCAGATTGCCGCGCTGCCCGATCCGGTCGGCGAGATCAGCGACTTGAGATTTCGACCCTCGGGCATTCAGGTCGGGCATATGCGCGTGCCGCTCGGCGTGATCGGCATCGTCTACGAATCGCGGCCGAACGTCACCGCCGATGCCGCGGGACTGTGCCTCAAGGCAGGCAACGCGACGATCCTGCGCGGCGGAAGCGAGGCGCTGGCGAGCAACCAGGCAATCGCCGCATGCGTACACGAAGGACTCGCCGCAGCTCACTTGCCCGAAGCGGCCGTTCAAGTCGTTGCGACGACCGACCGCGAGGCCGTCGGCCGCCTCATCACCGACGAGAAGCACGTCGACGTCATCGTGCCGCGCGGCGGCAAGGGGCTGATCGAGCGGATCGTGAAAGAGGCGAAGGTGCCGGTGATCCGGCATCTCGACGGCGTGTGCCACGTCTACATCGACAATGAGGCCGATCCGGACATGGCAATCCGCATCGCCGACAACGCGAAGACGCAGCGTTACTCGCCGTGCAACACGATGGAGACGCTGCTCGTCCACGTCGGAATCGCGCCGAGCGTTCTTCCGCCGCTCGCGGCGATCTACGGCGCCAAGGACGTCGAGCTGCGCGGCTGCGAACGCGCGTGCGCGCTGATTCCGGCAATGAAGCCCGCCACCGAGGAGGATTGGTATACCGAGTACCTCGGGCCCATCCTGGCCGTGCGCATCGTGGACGACATCGACGCGGCGATTGCCCACATCGCAAAATACGGCTCGCAGCACACCGACGCGATCGTCACGGGCGACTACACGGCGGCGATGCGGTTTCTCCGCGAAGTCGATTCGAGCTCGGTGCTGGTCAATGCGTCCACCCGGTTCGCCGACGGATTCGAATACGGGCTCGGCGCCGAAATCGGAATCTCGACGAACAAGCTGCATGCGCGCGGGCCGGTCGGGCTCGAGGGGCTCACCAGCCGCAAATGGGTCGTGCTGGGCTCGGGTCAGATCCGCACCTAGGAGGGTCGCATGATCGCTCGCCTTCGCTTGATCGCGGCCGCGCTCGTCGCGGCGCTTGCAATCGGCGGCGCCGGATGCGCGCTGGCCGAGAAGATCGTCGTGCAGGTGAGCGACGGCAACCCCGTGACGTGGAACCAGGCGCTCAACGTGGTCGGCAACCTGCGCGAGGTGTACGGCGCCGACACGCAGATCGAGCTCGTCGCGTTCGGACAGGGAATCAACATGCTTCGGTTCGACGCGCCGGTGAGCTCGCGGCTGGTCGATGCGCAGAAGAGCCTTGGCGCCAAGGTCTACGCCTGCGAGAACTCGATGGCGAAGAACAAGCTCGCCCGCAACGAAATGGCGCCCGACGTGATCTACGTCCGCGCAGGCGTGGAGCACATCATCACGCGGCAGCGCGACGGCTGGGTGAACCTCCGCCCGTAGGTGCAGGTCGGTGTCGTCGTCCGTCACCCTGTCGATCGCCACGAACTCGGCGATCGCCGCCGCCAAAGGCTTCGGCTGGTTCGTCACCGGATCGCCGACGCTTTTCGCGGAGACGATCCATTCGCTTGCCGACGTCGGCAATCAGGTGCTGCTCAAGGTCGGCGAGGTCCGCGGGAAGGCGGGACCCGATCTCGTACATCCGTTCGGCCGCGGCCAGGAGAAGTTCTTCTGGGCGCTTGTCTCCGCGGTCAGCGTCTTCTTCGTCGGCTGCGGCATCAATATCTACCACGGCATTCACGCGTTGATGAGCCCCGGGAGGGTGGAGCCTTTCACACCGCTCGTGCTGGGCCTCCTCGTCTTCGCGCTGGCGCTGGAGTCATGGACCTTCGCGGTCGCCTTCCGGGAAATCGGCGGCGTCAAAGGCCTGCGCGAGAACCGCAGCAACGTAACGGTGCTGGCAGTTCTGCTGGAGGATGCGGTCGCGCTGCTGGGCATCGTGCTCACGCTGATCGTCGCCGGCGTGTCGATGATCGCCGGGCCACGACCCGAGTTCGATGCCGCAGTCGCCATCGTGGTCGGCGTGCTCCTCGGCGCAATGGCGTTGTTTCTCGCCGCGCTCAACCGCCGACTGCTCATCGACTCGTCCGACCCCGCGCTGGATCGCGCCGCCAAAGCGTGGCTCACGGGTCGCGGCGTTGACGGAGACGTTCGTTCGCTCGTCCTCGACGATCGTCGCGCCGTGGTGTTCGTCCGGGCCGGCGAGGACGTTCCGCATTCGTACGCGCTCGGCGAGTCGCTGAAGGCGCATCTCCTCGAAGGCCACGGACGCACCGTGGACGCGGTCTACTGGAAATTCCGCCCCGGACCCTGCGAGACTTGATGGTCGACCGCGGACGCTCAGA
This sequence comes from uncultured beta proteobacterium, assembly GCA_963726765.1. Classification (GTDB taxonomy): domain Bacteria; phylum Pseudomonadota; class Gammaproteobacteria; order Burkholderiales; family Casimicrobiaceae; genus CAIWHR01. Next base: position 193,086 of record CAVSDH010000010.1, read on the forward strand.
CCGCCGGTGCAGGCCGCGTGCGCCGGCGCAGCGCGAGCCAGATCACGGCCGTCGCGATCACCGCGAGGAAAGGCAGTACCGCGCGATTCATCGTTTCCCAGCCGACGCTCGACACCATCGCGCCCGAGGCGAGCGAAGAGACACACATGATCGAGAACACGATGAAGTCGTTGGCGCCTTGCGTGCGCGCCTTCTCTGCCGGCGCATAGCATTCGGTAAGCAGCGCCGTGCCGCCGGTGTACATGAAATTCCAGCCTATGCCGACGAGGACCAGCGCGGCGACGAAGTGCGCGACCGTCGTGCCGTTGAGCGCGACTGCGACGCATCCGGCGACGAGGGCTACACCGGCGAGGATCACGTTCAGGACGCCGAACCGCTTGATCAGCGATCCGGTGAAGAAGCCCGGTGCGTACATCCCGACGACATGCCATTCGATCACCAGCGCGGCGGCGGAGAACGGATGATCGCAAAAGCTCATCGCAATGGGCGTCGCCGTCATCAGCAGGTTCATGAGGCCGTAGCCGAGGCCCCCGGCCAGCGCGGCCACGATGAATGCCGGTTGGCGGATTATCGCCGCGAGCGGCCTGCCGCCGCCTGCGCGCTCCTCGATGGTGGGCGCCGGTACGTGAACGCGCGATTGCACGGCGAGCGCCACGATGGCATATAGAGCGAGAACGAGGTACGAGCCGAGGAATTGCGCGGGAAAGAGATCCATCGCCCAGCGCGCGCTCTGCGGTCCGATGAACCCGCCGACGATGCCGCCGGCCAGTACCAGCGATATTGCCTTCGCCTTGTCCGCCGGCGCCGCCACTTCCGCTGCGGCGAACCGATATTGCAATCCGATGGCGTTGTAGATGCCGATGATGGCGGTTGCAATGCAATAGGCCACGAAGCTGTGCCGCAGAATCGCGAACGCCGCCAATGCGCAGCCGCCGACGTTGATCAATGCGCCGGCCATGAATCCCGCCCGGCGGCCGACCCGCGCCATCCACAAGGAAGCGGGCATCGTCGCGATGGCGGAACCGAGAACGTAAGTCGTGACGCCCAGCGTTGCGAGAGCCTTGGTTCCGGCCAGCTCGAATCCGACGAGCCCGTTCATCGTGATGAGACCGGCCCCGTTGGTCAGCAGCAGCGCCTGGCAGCAGGCGAGCAGGAAGATGTCGCGGTACGACGTGCGCATTCGGGGATTGGATGTCAGGCGCGCGGATTCGCCGCTATCATAGCGTGATGCGCTCTGACCCTCTCGCCGAGGAAATACTCGCGTTCTGGTTCGGTCCGGCGCCGCATGCGCCGCGCGATGCCTGGTTCCGGAAGAGTGTCGAATTCGACGCGGAGATCGCCGCGCGCTTCGGGAACGCGGTCGAGTCCGCTCTTCGTGGTGCCTATCGGGAATGGACGGGGACGCCGCGGGGCACGCTCGCGCGAGTGCTGCTGCTCGACCAGTTCACGCGAAACATGTTCCGCGATTCGCCGCGCGCGTTCGCGGGCGATGCGGAGGCGTTTGCGATGGCCACGACTGCCGTCGACGTCGGGCACGACATCGAGCTCGACCTTTTCGAGCGCTCGTTTCTCTACCTGCCCTTCGAGCATGCCGAGAGCAACGTCGCGCAGGAACGTTCGCTCGCGCTGTTCGGGGCACTTGCCGCCGAGACGGGCGACCGCGGCCCGCTTGAATGGGCGGAGAGGCACGCCGCGATCATTCGCCGCTTCGGTCGCTATCCGCATCGCAACGCGATCCTCGGGCGCGACTCGACGCCGGAAGAATTGGTGTTTCTGCAGTCCCCCGGCTCACGCTTCTGAGCGCCGCGACGATCCGGTCAACGGCCATGTCCACAAAAGCGCTCGGCATCCTCGGCGGCACTTTCGACCCGATTCACTGCGGGCACCTCGAGCTCGCGCGCGAGCTTGCCGGCGCATTGCCGCTCTCCGCGGTGCGCCTGATCCCGGCCGGCGTACCGCCGCACCGCCCGCCGACGGTGGCGTCGGCGGCGGATCGCCTCGCCATGGTCCGGCTTGCGCTCGCCGACCATCCGGAACTCGAAGTCGACACGCGCGAAATCGTGCGACCCGGCCCGAGCTATACGGTGCTCACTCTCGAGGATCTGCGAAAGGAAGACTCGGCGCGTCCGCTCGCGCTCATCGTCGGCGCCGATGCGTTTCTCGGACTTCCCGCCTGGCACCGCTGGCGCGAACTGTTCGGCCTCGCGCACTGTCGTGGTCGTCGGCCGCCCGGGCGTCGCTCTCGATCTTGCGAAGGCCCCCGCCCTCCGCGACGACTGGGAGCGCCGCCGCGCCTTCGATGCACGGGCGCTCCAGGAAGCCCCCGCCGGCGCGATCTTCGTGCAGGCGGTAACCGCGCACGACATCTCCGCCACCGCCATTCGCACCCTCATCGCGCGCGGGGCCGCCGGTCTCGATGCCGCGCGAGGTTTGCTTCCGCCCGCGGTTTTGGCCTATATTGAGCGCAACCAACTCTATCGGCCGCCCCCGTGCCCATCAGAAAGTTCACCAAGATCGCCGTAACCGCCCTCGAAGACATCAAGGCCCGCGACATCACCGTCTTCGATGTCCGCAAGCTCACCAATCTGTACGACACGCTCGTCATCGCCACCGCCGAATCGAACCGGCAGGTAAAGTCGCTCGCGCACCATGTCCGCGACAAGCTGAAGGAAGCGGGCGCGACGATTCTCGGCGTCGAGGGCGAGGAGATGGGCGAATGGGTGCTGGTCGATGCGGGTGAAATCATCGTGCACATCATGCAGCCGGCGGTGCGCGCGCACTACAACCTGGAAGAGCTCTGGTCGACCGGAAAGCCGGCTCGCGCCCGGACGAAACCTCCCGACCGCAGGGCAGCGTAGCGGTCCCCGGACGAGCTTGGAACACACCGGTGCCGCCCGTCGATGAAACTGCGCGTCGTGGCGCTGGGCCACCGGATGCCGGCATGGATAACCGCGGGCTGGGATGATTACGCGCGACGGCTGCCGCGCGAATTCGCGCTCGAACTCATGGTGCTCAAGCCCGAATCGCGTGACGGCGGGAGGCCGGTCGCCCACCTGCTGGCAGCGGAGGCGCATCGGATCTCCGCGGCATGCAAGGATGCGCTCATCGTGGCACTCGACGAACGCGGCCGACAATGGACGACGCGCGAACTCGCCGACCGCCTTGCACGCTGGCGCGATGACGCACGCGATGTCGCCTTCGTGATCGGCAGCGCCGATGGGCTCTCCGACACCGTCAAGCGCAGCGCTGCCGACGTCGTCGCCCTCTCCGTCGCTTACGTTGCCGCACGGCCTCGTCCGTGTGCTGCTCGCCGAACAGCTGTACCGGGCGACGAGCCTCCTCGCCGGGCATCCGTATCATCGCGAGTGAGCAAGCGGGCCGAAGGCAAGGCCCGAAGGGCGCGTCTGCGAGCGATCGAGGCGGCCGACACGAAGTCCGTCGGGAACGGGCCCGCGCGGAGGTCGCGAGTGAGCGTATTGACCGACGGAGAGCGAGATGACCATGTTCCCACCTGTCCTGTATCTCGCATCGCGCAGCGCGCGCCGGCAGGAACTGCTCCGCCAGCTCGGCATCGGTTTCGAACTGCTCAGGTTGCGGGAGGCGTCCGGACGCCAGCGCGACGTCATCGAAGCGGCGAATGACGGCGAGCCGCCACTCCACTACGTGGAACGGATCGCGCGAACCAAGGCGACGGTCGCCGGACAACAGATGCTCCGCCGCGGTTTGCCGCCGCGGCCCGTGCTTGGCGCCGACACCGAAGTCGTTCTGGACGGCGCGATCTACGGAAAGCCGCGCGACGCCGCCGACGCGGCGCGCATGCTTGGCCAGCTCTCGGGCCGCACGCACCAGGTGCTCACCGCGGTCGCCGTCAGCAATGAGCAGGAGGTCATCGCCGAAATCGCGACCTCCTCCGTCTCGTTTCGCGAGCTCACGCGCGAGGAGATAGATCGCTACGTCGCCACCGGAGAGTCCGTCGACAAGGCTGGCGCATACGCGATCCAGGGACGCGCCGCCGGATTCGTGAGCCGCCTCGAAGGAAGTTATACCGGCGTAATGGGATTGCCGCTGTTCGAGACCGCCGGCATCCTCGCCCGGATCGGGGTCCGCGTGCTATAACTGCGGCAACCCCTGCCGCTGCCGGCGGCCGAAATGCAAAGCTTGCCGACCGATGAGCCATGAAATCCTCATCAATGTAACGCCCCAGGAAACCCGTGTCGCGATGCTCGAGCAGGGCGTCGTGCAGGAACTGCACATCGAGCGCTCCAGCGCGCGCGGGCTGGTCGGCAACATCTGCCTCGGCCGCGTCGCGCGCGTGCTCCCGGGCATGCAGAGCGCTTTCGTCGAGATCGGCCTCGAGCGTGCGGCGTTTCTGCACATCGCCGACATCTGGGAGCACCGCCAGAACGGGCACGGGGGCGCCGACACGCGGCCGATCGAGAAGATCCTGCACGAGGGCCAGCCGCTTCTCGTGCAGGTGATCAAGGACCCGATCGGAACCAAGGGCGCGCGCCTCTCGACGCAGGTGAGTCTCGCCGGTCGCCTGCTCGTCTACCTGCCGCAGGATTCGCACATCGGCATCTCGCAGCGGATCGAGGACGAGGCCGAACGCGAGATCCTGCGCGAGAAGCTTCAGCTCCTGCTGCCCGAGGGCATGACCGGCGGCTTCATCATCCGCACGATGGCCGAGACTGCCACCGAGCGCGAAATGAAGAACGACATCGACTACCTCACGAAATTGTGGCGCGACCTCAACGAGGGCTCGCGGGAAAAGCCGGCGCCGGCCCTCCTCTACCAGGATCTTTCGCTCGCGCAGCGCGTGCTGCGCGACATGGCCACGGAGGAAACGGCGCGCATCGTGGTCGACTCGCGGGAGACGTTCGTCAAGATGCAGGAGTTTGCGAGCGAATACACGCCGGCGCTCATCGACCGCGTCTACCACTACGCCGGCGAGCGGCCGCTGTTCGACCTCAATGGCGTCGAGGATGAAATCGAGCGCGCGCTCGGCAGGCGCGTCGACCTCAAGTCCGGCGGCTATCTGATCGTCGACCAGACCGAGGCGATGACGACGATCGACGTCAACACCGGCGGCTTCGTCGGCGGCCGCAGCTTCGACGACACGATCTTCAAGACCAACCTCGAGGCAGCGCAGGTGATCGCGCGGCAGCTCCGGCTCCGCAACCTCGGCGGCATCATCATCATCGACTTCATCGACATGGAGAACGCCGATCACCGGAATGCCGTGCTTTCGGAGCTCAATCGCGCGCTCGACCGCGACCGCACGCGGCTCACCGTCAACGGATTCACGCAGCTCGGCCTGGTCGAGATGACGAGAAAGCGCACGCGCGAGTCCCTCGCGCACGTGCTTTGCGAGCCCTGCCCGACGTGTCACGGCCGCGGCGAGCTCAAGACGGCGCAGACGATCTGCTACGAAATCCTGCGCGAGATCCTGCGCGAGGCAAAGCAGTTCAATGCGCGCGAGTTTCGCATCCTTGCAGCCCAGCCGGTGATCGACCTCTTCCTCGACGAGGAATCGCAGTCGCTCGCCCAGCTCGGCGACTTCATCGGCAAGCCGATCTCGCTGCAGGTCGAGTCGATCTACACGCAGGAGCAGTACGACATCGTCCTGATCTGACCCCGGACCCGAGGTCGCGACGCCTCGCGTCGCCGTTCCCCCCACACCCGACTGCGGGAACCGGAACACCGGCACCGCCATCGCATGCCCCCAACCGACTCCATGCTGTCGCGCGCGCGGGACTTTCTCGCCGCGCTCTTCCGGCGGAAGCCGCCGGAAGCGGGACGCTGGACGCGCGGCGCGAAATTCGCCTGGCGCGGATGGCTCTCGACGCTGCCCTGGCTCGTCCCGCGACGCGAATACCTGCTCTACGAGCCCGCCGGCTGGTCGCGCTGGCGACGCGCTCCGCTCGTCGTCTTCTGCCACGGCTGCAAGCAGACGCCGGAGGAATTCGCGCAAGGAACGCGCATTGCCGCGATGGCCGATCGGCTGGGCTGGCTCGTGCTGATGCCGAGGCAGATGGAATCGGCCAATGCCTGGCACTGCTGGAACTGGTTCGATCGGGCCATCGCCGACGGGCGCGGCGAAGCAGCCATCGTCGGCGCAATGATCCGCGGCGTGCGCCGCTGGCACCGATGCGGATCCGGCGCGTGTCGTCGTCGTCGGCATGTCGGCCGGCGGCGCGCTCGCGGCGGTGCTCGGCCTGCGGGAGGCAGGCCTCGTGCGCGCGGTCGTCGTCCACTCGGGGTTGGCGTGTGGCGCCGCGCTGTCGGCATTCACCGCGATCGGCGTGATGCAGCGCGGGCCCGAGACCGACGTCGAGGCCGTGGCGTCGGCAGCGCGCCGGACATCTCCCTCGCGGGTGCCGCTGCTCGCGATTCACGGCGAGGCCGACAGCGTGGTCGCGATCGCGAACGCGACGGCGCTCGTTCGTCAATATCCTCCGCTTCAATGGCCACCCGGCCGTTCCGACGCCTTCCCACGCGGCGACGGCGCTTCCCGCCGCCGATGCGGAGCAGCGCGGACTCGACCACGACCGCATGAAAACGACACGCGAGTGGCACGCGAACGACCGGCTCGTCGTGCGTTACGTGGCGGTCGCGGGACTCGGCCATGCGTGGAGCGGAGGAGACGACGCGCTGCCGTTCAACGATGGGCATGGCCCGGACGCGACCGCCATGATCGCCGAATTCATGCGCGATGCGCTGGCGTAGAATGCCCCGGCGCGATTCGCGCACGCCGGAGACGACCATGCCCGCGACCGCCATGAATCACTTCACGATCCTCACCGACGACGTCGATGCGACCGTCGCGTTCTATGGCGAACTGCTGGGACTCGCTCCCGGAGCGCGCCCGCCGCTCGGCTTTCCCGGCGCCTGGCTGTACGCGGAGGACCAGGCGATCCTGCACGTCATCGGCGGCCGCCCACGCGTGGAATTGAAAGCCGGCGTCATCGATCACATGGCGTTCACGGCAAACGGACTCGCGCCCACCATTGCCAAGCTCGAAGCGCGCGGTTTGACCTACGATTGTCGCCGGCTGCCGGACCGCGGCACCTGGCAGCTCTTCTTCCACGACCCGAACGGGGCCCGGGTCGAAATGGACTTTTCGGCCGACGAGGCGCGATGACCGAGGTGCGGCGCACGAATGCGCCGCCTGCGCGTCTCGACCACCTCGTCCTCGCCGCGACGACGCTCGCCGACGGCATCGAGTTCGTCGCCGAATTGACCGGAGTGACGCCGCATACCCGGCGGCAGGCATGTCGCGATGGGTACGCACAATGCGCTGTTGCGACTGGGCGATGGCGTCTACCTCGAAATCATCGCGATCGATCCCGATGGCGCGAGGCCCGCGCGTCCCCGCTGGTTCGATCTCGACGACGTCGCGCTGCAGGCGGAACTGATGGAGCGGCCGCAGCTCGTTCACTGGGTTGCGCGCACGACCGACATCGAACGCTCGGTCGCCGCGTGCACGTTCCCGCTGGGTACGGTTTCGCGCATGGAGCGCGCCGACTATCGATGGCGGATCACGATCCCGGACGATGGAAAGCGACCGGGCAAGGGAATCGTGCCGACGCTGATCCAGTGGGACGTTCCCGAGCATCCCGCCGATCGTCTTCCGGCGTCGAACGTGACGCTCGCCCAGGTCGCCGCAACGCATTCCGATCCCGCATCGGTGCGCGCAGCACTCGCGGAACTGGGACTCGCCGGCGTCCTGCAGGTGACGTATGGCCGCGAAACGCGCCTCGCGGCAATGTTGCGCACGCCGCGCGGACTGGTGACGCTTTCCTCCTGAACTACGCGAGCGCCCCTCTCGCCGCCACCGGCCAGACGATTTCGACGCGCGTTCCGCGGACGCCCGACGATCCAGTCGTAGAGATTCACGGTCGGGTCGCAGTGGCCGGGGATGAGCCACACGCGGTCACCTGGCAGCGGCGGGGCACGGTCTGCGGCGACCATCAGCACGCCGTGCTCGTCGGATGCCTTCACGTAGTCGAGGCCTTGCGTGCCCCACACCTGCGGCAGACCGGAGTCGAAGGCGAAGGCCTTGAGGCCCGCATCGACGACCGCGCGCTCGCGAACCGGTACGCTCATCACCGCCGCGAGCACGTATAGGCTCTGCTCGAAATGATGTTCATCGGGCGCCAGCGCGTTGCGATGGTAGTCGGCGTCCATGAAGACATACGAGCCGGGCTGCAGCTCCGTGTAGACGCCGCTGTCGCGCTCGTGCTGCCACGTGCCCGTGCCGGCGCCCGTGACGACCGGACACGCGATGCCGGCGGCCTCGATCGCCGCCTTCGATTCGCGCGCGAGGCGCGAGGCATTCGCGATCGCCTCGCGCCGCTCGGTCGGCGAACGGAGGTGTTGCGCCATTCCGTGATAGGCGTGAAGACCGCGGAAGCGAAGCCCCGCTGTGCGCACGATCCCCTCGGCGAGCGCGACCGCGGGCATTCCCGGCGCCACGCCGCAACGATGCATGCCGACGTCGATCTCGACCAGCACGTCCAGCGTCGACCCGGCCGCCCGCGCCGCGGCACCGAGATGCCGAACGTTCACCTCGTCGTCGACCAGCACGCCGATCGTCGCGCCCTTCGCCAGCGCTGCGAGCCGTGCGAGCTTGTCCGCGCCGACGATCTCGTTGGTGACGAGCACGTCGCGAATGCCGGCTTCCACGAAAGCCTCGGCCTCGCCGACTTTCTGGCAGCAGATGCCGACCGCGCCGCGCTCGATTTGCAGATCGGCGATGTCCGGGCATTTGTGCGCCTTCGCGTGCGGACGCAGCGCGATGCCCGCGCCGCGCGCCGCATTGGCCATCAGGTCGAGGTTGCGCTCCAGCGCGTCGAGGTCGACGACGAGCGCCGGCGTATCGATGTCGTCGACCGAGTCGCCGACGCGGGCCGGTATCCTTTGCATGGACCGAATCCTACCCTGCGACGCGCGCTCCGTGCGACCACGATCCTGGTCGCACCCGCATTCCTTACCCGCGGGGGGTCACACGCGCCGGGCTACCACCTCGTACCGGCAGCATCGAGCTCCGCCAGCTGGCCGTAGACGACCTGGGCGATCTTGAGCAGCTGCCCGCGGTCGAGCGTGCCCGAGATGGCGTAGCCGCAGTCGTCGTCGATCCAGTAGAAGACGCCCACACCGTTCTCGACTGCGTAACGGAACGCGGTGTCGCCGCCGCGAGCGGCGCCTGTCGGACCCTGCGCGGTCTGCTTGCGCACCTGCAGCGACAGCCGCTCCTTGTCGGCATTCTCGTACATGAAGAGCGCGGTCGGGTATTCGTTGCCGGCGACGAGCCGACCACCGACGAGAGAGTAGCCGAGGCCGTTCAGATCCGGTGCGTGAACCTTGAATCCGAGCCGTTTGGTAAGCCAGGTGACGAGGCTCTTCTCTTCACTGCCCGGAACTTCAACCGGGCGACGCGCATCCGCTGCGTAGAGCGCGTGCGCGAACGCCGCGGATCGCGCGAAGGTCGTCGGCGTGCCGCCACGCTCGATCAGCGCGTCGCGGCCGAACCAGCCCAGTCCGACGCCGAGAATGAGCGTCGCCGCCGCCGCCAGCGCCGGCATCCCCCACCGGCGCCCCCTACTCCGCTCGAAGGACGCCGGCGGCGCCGCCGCGGCGAGCAGGCGCTCCGGAATCGGCTCGGCGAGAACCGGATCGAGCGCCTCGCGCAGCGACGCGCTCTGCATGCGAAACGCTTCCACGCGCGCCGAAAGCTCGGGGTCGCTGGCGAGAGCGACTTCGACGAGCGCGATCCGCTCGGGCGCGAGCAGTCCGTCCGCGTATGCGTTGAGATCCGCGGTGGAGACAGCGTTGGGTGGTGCAGTGTTCAAGGCAATGTGCTCATGTTCATTTGACGACACGCAGGGGCGCCGAAGGCTCGTTGACGAGAGTCCGCAGCTTGTCGCGCGCACGCGACAGGCGCGACATCACCGTGCCGATCGGCACCGCCAGCACTGCCGCGATCTCTTCGTAGCGCATCTCCTCGACCGCAGCAAGCAGCAAGACCTCGCGTTGATCCGCGTGCAGACGCCCCATCTGTGCGACGACTTCGAGCAGCTCGACGCGTTCGAGCTGGTTGCCGCGCACCGGCAGCTGCCACGCCATGCCGTTCGGGTCGGCGTCCAGCGACACGTTGGCGGCCTCGCGCCGGACCAGCGCGAGCTGGTTCACGTGAACGTTGTGCATCACAGTAAACAGCCACGCGCGAAGGTCCGTTCCCGCCTGCCAAAGTCGCCGTTTTTCCCATGCGCGTGCGAGCGTGTCCTGCACGAGGTCGTCCGCGCGCGTCGAATCGCCGGTCAGCACGCGCGCGTAGCGTCGCAGGCGCGGTATCGCAGCGACGAGCTCCGGGTGCGGCAGCGCGGCGTCGGCGGTGGAGGGCGTCATCGTGGCATCGGTCGGTCAGCAAAACGCGATCCGGTCCGGAAGGGACACGGCGCGCCGCATGACGCGATGTTACTCCGCGGGCACCTGTTCGTAAGCGATCGCCGATTCCGGGGCACCCACACGGCACAAGGACAGCCAAAGCCGCAAACCGTTGTCTCCGTTCGCAATACCGTTCAATTGCCGATGCCAACAGGGGGATCGCCGGCCGTATTCCGGTGGCGGGGACCGGTGCCTTCGGGGGCGGGCAGCGGCCTGCCGGGCGGGAACCACCGGTCAGCGCGGAATCAGGAACAGCGTCGCAAGACCGAGAAAGATGAAGAAACCGCCGGAATCGGTCACCGCGGTGATCAGCACCGATGAGCCGACCGCCGGATCGCGGTTGAATTTCAACATCGTCATCGGGATCAGCACGCCCATCATCGCGGCGAGGATCAGATTGAGCGTCATCGCGAGCACCATGACGAGTCCGAGCGAAAGATCCTTGTAGAGCAGCATGGCGACCAGCCCCATCACGCCGCCCCAGACGATTCCGTTGACGAGGCTGACCGTGATCTCCTTGCGGATCAGCGTTCGCGCGTGTTCCCTGCTCACCTGTCCGAGCGCGATCGCGCGCACGATCATCGTGATCGTCTGGTTGCCGGAGTTTCCGCCGATGCCGGCGACGATCGGCATCAGCGCCGCGAGCGCGACCAGCTTCTCGATCGAGCCTTCGAACACGCCGATCACGCGGGAGGCAATGAACGCGGTGACGAGGTTGATCGCGAGCCACGCCCACCGGTTGCGGAAGGACGCCCACACCGAGGCGAAGACGTCCTCCTCCTCGCGCAGGCCGGCCTGGGCGAGGAGGTCGTCCTCGCCGCTTTCGCGCACGAAGTCGAGGACTTCGTCGACGGTGACGCGCCCCACCAGCTTGTCGTTGGTGTCGACGACCGGCGCCGAAACGAGGTCGTAACGCTCGAAGGCGCTGGCCGCCGCATCGGCCTTTTCGTGCTGCAACAGCTTGACGACGGGCGGCTGCATGACCGCTTCCACCAAAGTTTCGGGGTCGGAGACGATCAGCTTGTTGACCGAAAGCACACCAAGCAGTTTTTCGTTCCTGTCCACCACAAAGAGCTGGTCGGTCTGGCTCGGCAGCTCGTCCCTCCGGCGCAGGTAGCGCAGCACGACTTCGAGCGTGACGTCCGGACGCACGGTGACATCCTCGAAATCCATCAACGCGCCGACCATGTCGTCGTCGAAGGACATCGCCGCCCGCAGCTGCTCGCGCTCCTCGACCGGAAGGCTCGAGAAGACATCGTCCATCACCTCCTGCGGGAGGCCGGGGGCGAGCTCGGCGATCTCTTCCGCATCGAGAGTCTCGGTCGCTGCGACGAGCTCCTCGGTATCCATCGACGAGATGAGCGACTCGCGGACGGCATCGGAGACCTCGAGCAGGATCTCGCCGTCGCGCGACGCGCGGACGAGGTCCCAGATGTAGAGACGCTCGTCGAGCGGAAGCGCTTCCAGGATGTACGCGATGTCGGCCGGATGCAGGCGGTCGAGCTTCCGCTGCAGTGCCGCCTTGCTTCTCTTGTAGACCCCGCTCTCGACCAACTCCGCGGTGTCGTCGTGTCCCTCGCTCGTCTCCTGGTCCTGGATCAGACCTTCGACGAGGCGATGCTTGCGCATCAGTGACGTCACCTCGGCGAGCGCCTTCTGCACGCTCGCGCGCGGCTCGTTGTGCTGCACCGTCTTGTCGTCGAGGAGGTCGGACATCAGGCGAGCCGCGGGCGGAAAGATTGCCCTGCGGTCGCTGCGATTCTAAGCGGAAACGGTGCCCGGCCCGACTTCCCGTTGCCACGGCCCCGCGCGAGTTACGGCACCGTGGCAGCCGGCATGCGCGCGAGGACCGTCGCGACGCGGCCGGCCAAGTAGACCGAGCCGGGATTGCGCTCGAAGAGCCGGGGCGCGGGCGCCATCGCAGCCAGGCGCGCAGCCTGCTCCGCCGAGAGCTGCGACGCCGATACTCCGAAATAGCGCTGCGCCGCGGCTTCGGCGCCGAAAATCCCGTTGCCCCACTCGATGACGTTGAGGTAGAGCTCGAGAATCCGGCGCTTCGGCAGCAGGGTCTCGATCAGCACGGTGACGACGGCCTCCTCCACCTTGCGCCGGTAGCTCTTTTCCGGACTCAGGAACAGGTTCTTCGCGAGCTGCTGCGTGATGGTCGAACCGCCGGCGACGACGCGGCCCTTCTTCCGGTTCTTGTCGAGGGCGTTCTGAATGCCCTCCCAGTCGAAGCCCGAATGCTCGACGAATTTCGCGTCCTCGGCGGCGATCATCGCTCGCTTCAGCGTCGGTGCGATCCTGGCGTAGGGCGCCCACGTGTAATGGAGCGGCGCGTCGGGCTTCGTCTTCCTGAGCTCCGCCATTCGCTGCGCCATGAACGCCGTTTCGCGCGGCGCATAGTAGCGATACCAGGCGACCTGCGCGGCGATCCACACAATCCAGAGCAGGATGATCGCGGCGAGCGCCACCGCAAGGCGCAGCGTCCAGCGTGCGATCTGCGACTTCACTCGCTCCGCAGCTCGTCACCCTTGGTGAACGACCATGTCCGCGTGATGTGCAGAATGTCGGTGTCGCGCCGGATGTCCGGCGGAAACGGCGCGAACGGCGCGGACATCTCGACGATCTTCGCCGCGGCGGCATCGAGCACGCGGTGCCCCGACGAGCGGTTGACCGAGATGCCCTCGATGCTGCCGTCGGCGCGTATCGACACCGTGAGCAGCAGGTTGCCGTAGAGCTTCTGCGCGCGCGCAGCCTCCGGGTAATTGAGATTGCCCACTCTCTCGATCTTGAGCCGCCAGTCCTCGACGTACCGGGCGAAGCGATACTCCTCGGCGCGTGCGCCGACGAAACGCCGCTTCGGCCGCTTCTGGTAGGCGTCCATGTCCTTGGCGATTTGCGCCTCCAGCCGCATCGCTTCGAGCGTTCGCTGCATCAGCTCCGACGCGGTCGGGAGATCGGCGGGGTCGCTCGCGTCGATCGATTTCGCCAATGCAGGCGCGGCAGGCGCGCTCTTCAGGCGCGTCATCAATTCCTTGGACTGCTGTTCCAGCGTGCGGACTTTCTGCGTCGCCACCGTCAGCTCCGCGGTCTGGCTGTCCTTCGGCAGCACGGGCAGCGGCGTCTTCGCCCGGCGATTGGCGTCGGTATTTCCTCCGCCGTCGAGGTTCGCCTGCGCGAGAATGTCGGCCTTCGTCGGCTTCGCGGCCGACTTCGCGTTGACCAGCGCGACTTCGAGCGGTGGCTCGCGATCGAGCATCGTCTTCAGGTCGAACGGCTGGAACCGGATCGCGAGCAACACCGCGTGAATCGCGATTGATATGGCGAGCGTGTAGGTGAACAGGCGGTCGGCGCGCTCGTCACGCGGGGGGGGTGGAAGCCAGATCGGCGCGGCGGCCGGAGCCGTGGTGATGGCGACCGGCACGGCGGCGATCCTGGGCCGTGGCGACACCGCTGGGCGCGTCGCTTTCGCAACGGCGGGCCGCGCTCCGTCGAGTTCCTGCACCGGAGCGGCCGCGGAAGGCGCGGGTGCGGAAGTGATGCGCGTGACTCGCGCCTTCGGGGGCGCGCGCGGCGCCGGGTCGACCAGCGCATCCCGCAGCGGTCGCGGCGCGGACGCCTTCTTTCGCGGCGGCGCCTTGGCTTGCGCTACCGATGGGTCCGCCACGGGTTCCGGGTCCGGAATCGCGGGCGATAGCGTTCGGGGCGAGGCAGGTCGTCGCGGCAAGTGGGCGTGACGGGTTATGTCAACGTCCTATTGTAGCCCGACGCGAGCGCCGTTGTGCCATACAGGGACCTTCAAATACCTGCGTAACGGCACTCGAGTGTTGCAGCGAGGAGATCAATGCGACCGACGGCGACCCGGATTTGCGTGTCCGGCGCCTGCGGGGGCAGGTCGGCGAGGCGCACGACGAGCGGCAGCCGGTCCAGGCGAACGAGGTTCTCGCGGATCACGGTCGCCGTCGTTTCGGTCACCCCCTCCTGAAGCAGCCAGCGCAGGCACCAGTAGTGCTCCAGCCGGTCCTGGGCTTCCGCGTAGGCGGAGTACGTGACCTCGAAATCGATCATGGCCGCGTGGAGCTCGGCGTCGTTTTCCCGGTAGGGCGGCGTGTCTCCGGCGATGGCCGCGATCAGTTGCCGCTGGTTCAGGAGATCGCTGTAGCGGCGCAGCGGCGAACTCGCCCACAGGTAGTGCGACAGTCCCAGCCCCTGATGCTCGCCCGGGTGCGTGCTCATCTTCACCTTGCCGTTGGCCTGTGTCCGGTAGAGCCCGGACGCACGCGCGTCCGCGAGCACCCCGCCCCAGGTGCTGTTGACGAAGATCATCAGCTCGGCCACCAGCTTGTCGAGCGGCGATCCGCGCGGCCTTGCAACGATCGTCACCCTGCCGTCCGGCGCCGCCGTCCAATCGACATAGAAGCTGAAATCCGTGCGCCGGATGTCGGCCTTGCCGCGTTGCGCCGACAGCTTCCGCGCAAACGTCCACAGCAGCCCGCAATTCCGGCGACCACGGAGAAGCGCGTGCCGACGGCACGTCGCTCGCAAATGACTCGTCGATCTCGTCGAGCCGCAGGTTCGCGGCGATCGGCACCCGGTTGACGCGCGTCTCGTGCCGGACGAGCGAGCCGTCAGGCGTCACTTCCGCGTACAGCGAGAGTGTCGGCGGCGAATGCCCCGCGGCCAGCGTGAACGCCCGGATTGCCTCGTCGGGCAGCATCGTGATCTTGCGTCCGGGCAGGTAGACCGTCGACAATCGCGCCCGCGCGATCGCATCGAGAGGTGAGCCGCGCGCAATCGACAGCGCCGGCGCCGCGATGTGGATGCCGATCTCGTGGTGACCGTTCGCGAGTGCGCGCACCGAGAATGCGTCGTCGATTTCGGTCGTCGTGTGGTCGTCGATCGAAAAGGCGCGCACGTCCGCCTGCGGAACGTCGGGTGGCGACGTCAGCGCCCCCCAAGTCGGAAACTCGACGCCGCCGGGAAACGCCTGCGCGAGAAACGCGTTGCAATGGTAGTCGTGCGACGACGGGATGGCGCCGCATTGCGCGAGCAGCGCCACCGGATTCGTCTGCAACGCAGCGCAGGCGGCGGCGAGCGCCTTCCATTCGAGCGTGTTCTTGTCGGCCTTGTAGAGCAGCATTGGCAGCCTGGCGCGCAACCCATCGGGCAGCCGATGCGCGCGGAGCTCGTTCTCCCATTGCGCCATCTGCTCCCCCTCGCGCAGCTTGCGCTCGACCGATGCGAGCGCCGATTTGAGCGCATCGGGCGGCGCCTTCCGGTAACGCCCCTTGCCGCGTTTGTAGAAATACATCGGCGCATGGGTCAGCGCGAGCGCCACCGCCGCGGATTCCGGCGGGGCGGGAGTGCGGCCGTAGTATTCGCGTGCGAGATCCGCGAAACCGAATTCGTCGTCGGCGGATACTTCCCACAGAAAATTCGGGTCCAGGTCGGCCGCCTGCCTTTGCGCCTCGGCGACGAGTGCCGTCGGCGTCGGCTCGGCGAAGCGCAGCAGCACCGCCGCCGCCTTGATCTTGAGGCGCTTTCCGGAGGCGCTTTCGACCTGCAGGGACGTGTCGTTGTCGGCGAGGACGGTGCCGGCCTTGAGCTGGCCGTCATCCTCGAAAAAGACGTGCATGGGGGCAATCGTGCGCGACCGGTGGCGGGCCGCTCGGGGGGCGAATTATAGCCCGCGTCGTGTCCACCGCCCCCTGTCGAGGGTCTTGCAGCGGTCGGGACGGCCGGAGTTCTGGCAGGACATCGCGTGCAGAATTGTTGTTAATATATTGATTATAAACATAATGTTGGAAATGCACGGTCCGGGTATGGCCCTGTGGCTGTGACCCACTTCGGCATCAACCTTGACACTAATATGGAACTATGTTCTATTATTGAACACTATATACATTTATTGGAATTCCGGATGGCAGGCAGCCTGATCGACCGCGCGTTCGGCATCGTCGAACTCCTCGCGCAAAACGCGCGCGGAATGCCGCTGCAGGACATCGCGAACCACCTCGACATCCCGAAGAGCGCGGCGCACCGCATCCTCGGCGACCTCGCGCGCCGCCGCTATGCGCGAAAGGACGAGGTCTCCGGACGATACCTGCTGACCACACGCCTTACATCGCTCGGCTTTCGCTATCTCGCAGACAGCGGAGTCGTCGACATTGCGCAGCCGGTGCTCGATCGGCTTGCCGCGGACACGGGCGAGCTGGTTCGGCTCGGCGTGATCGACGGCGATCGTCAGACCTGGGTGGCCAAGGCACAGGGCGCGCGGCCGGGGTTGCGCTACGACCCGGACATGGGAATGGAAGCGCCGCTGTCGTGCACTGCGTCCGGCCATGCGTGGCTCGCGTGTCTTACCGACGAAGAAGCGATCGAACTGGTGCTGCGCCAGGGCTTCGGCCGTGCAGGCGACTATGGCCCCGGCGCGCCGCGCACGATCAAGGCGCTGCAGGAAGAGTTGAAGCAGGCGCGCAAGCGCGGCTACAGCGTCGTCGTCGACAGTTCGGCGCCCGGGACGAGCGCCATGGCGGTGGCGATCCGTCATCCGGTCACGCGCGGCGTGGTCGGCGTGATCAGTGTCGCGGGCCCGAGCGTGCGCCTCACGGAACCGCGGATGCACGAACTCGCGCCGGCGATGCTCGCTGCGGCCGCCGACCTGTCCGAAGCGTGCGACGGGTCGGATTACCTTACGCAGGCGAGCCGCTCGTTCTTGCGACGCACCAACGACGGCCCGACCGCGAACCCCTAGGGCAAATGCCGGAATTGACGATCTTCAAAGAGGATTTCGATGCATTTCGGATTGAGTGATGAGCAGCAACTCGTGGTCGAGACCGTCCGCCGTTTCATCGAGGCGGAGCTGATCCCGCTCGAGGACGAGATCGAGGAGACGGGCCGTCTCGATCCGGCCAAGGCGAAGTCGATCTTCGGGAAATCGAAGGCGCTCGGCTTCTACGCGATGAACATTCCCGAGCAGTACGGCGGCGGCGGCCTTTCCGCGATCGACACCATGCTGGTCGAGGAGCAGTTCGGGCACACGAAGGACATCCTGATCCGTCGCGCCTTCGGCAACGTCTACGAGTCGCTGCTCGAAGGCACCGACGCGCAGAAGGAGCGCTGGCTCGTGCCCGCCGTCCGCGGCGAGCGCACGTGCTCCATCGCGATCACCGAGCCCGGCGCCGGTTCCGACGCGGCGTCGATCGCCACTCGCGCCGAAAGGACCGGCGACGGCTACACGCTCAACGGGAACAAGCATTTCATCAGCGACGGTCTCTATTCCGATTTTTTCATCGTGTCCGCGGTGACCGATCCTGCGGCGCGGCCGCGCCACGTGTCGTTGTTCCTCGTCGACAAGGACCTGCCGGGCGTCATCGTCGGGCGCGACCAGAAGATGATGGGGCTGACCGGCACCAGTCACATCGAGCTCTTCTTCGAGAACGTGAAACTCGGTCCCGAGCACCGGCTCGGCGCCGAGGGCCAGGGGCTTGCGATCGCGTATTCGACGCTGGGCCGCGTGCGCCTTGCGCAGGTCGGCGCGCGCGCGATCGGCAAGGCGTGCCGGCTCGCGACGCTGATGACGAACTACGCGAACGAGCGCAGGCAGTTCGGCAAGCCGATCGGCGACTTCCAGATGATCCAGCAGATGATCGCGGACAGCACGATCGAGATCAACGCCGCGCGGCTCATGCTGCTGCGCGCGGCCTGGGAAATCGACCAGGGCCGCGACGCGCGAGACTGGATCTCGATGGTCAAGGTCGAGGCCGCGGAAACGCTGGGCCGCGTGGCCGACCGCGCGGTCCAGGTCTTCGGCGGCATGGGCTACTGCAGCGAGATGCCGATCGAGCGGCTCTACCGCGACGCGCGGATCTACCGGATCTTCGACGGCACCTCGGAAATCCACCGCACCGTCGTCGCCCGCAGCGCGCTGAAGCGCGGCGCGGCGCTCTGGGACATCGGCGCCTGAGGCCATGCAGCGCGACAAGTTCATCACGGCCGACGCGGCTGCCGCGCTGATCGCCGACGGCGCGACCGTCGGCCTCGTCGGCGGCGGCGGCGGACTGATGGAAGCAAGCACCGTGTTCGCCGCCGTCGAACGGCGCTTTCTCGCCACCGGTCACCCGGCCGCACTCACGCTCGTGCACGCGCTCGGGATCGGCGACCGCAAGTCGATGGGCCTCAATCGCTTCGCGCACGAGGGGATGGCGAAGCGCGTGATCGGCGGGCACTGGGTGTGGTCGCCACGGATGCAGGAGCTGGCCCGCGCCGAGAAGATCGAGGCGCACGTGCTGCCGGCGGGCGTCCTCATGCAGCTCTATCGCGAGATCGGCGCGGGGCGGCCCGGACTCGTGAGCCACGTCGGTCTCGGCACGTTCGTCGATCCGCGTCTCGACGGCGGGCGAATGAACGCGTCGGCCAAGGCCGACCTCGTGGACGTGGTCACGATCGATGGCGAGGAATGGCTGCGCTACAAGTCGTTTCCGATCGACGTCGCGATCATCCGCGGTACGTTTGCCGACCCGCAGGGCAACGTGAGCCTCATCGGCGAGGCAGCGAATCTCGATATCCACGCGATCGCGCTGGCCGCCCACAACAGCGGCGGCAAGGTCATCGCCCAGGTCCGGCATGCGGTCGAAGCCCGCTCGCTTCCGGCGAGGCAGGTGAATGTCCCGGGCGTGCTGGTCGACGCAGTGGTCGTCGACCCCGACCAGCGCACCGGCTACGACATCGCCGTCGATCCTGCGCTTTCCGGAGAACGTCGCGGCATCGTTCCGGCCGAGCCCGCGCAGCCGTTCACGGCGCGCCAGGTCATCGCGCGGCGCGCGGCAGAGGAATTGCGCGACGGCGCGGTGGTCAACTACGGTTACGGAATGCCCGACGGCGTGGCCAAGCTCGTCGCGATGCGCGGCCTCGGCGATCGACACATCCAGTCGATAGAACATGGGGCCTACGGCGGCACGCTGCTCGAAGGGCCGCTCTTCGGCTACGCGCGGAATCCGACGGCCATCATCGACGCGCCGTCGCAGTTCGACTTCTATTCCGGCGGAGGTCTGGACATCGCGTTTCTCGGCTTCGGGCAGTTCGACGCCGCGGGCAACGTCAACGTATCGAAGCTCGCGGGACTGCCCGTGGGGCCCGGCGGCTTCATCGACATCGCGCAGAACGCGCGCAAGCTCGTCTTCTGCGGCACGTTCGACACGAAGGGGGCGCAGGTCGCCGTCGGCGGAGGGCGTCTTTCCATCGAACGCAACGGCGAGATCCGGAAGATCGTCCGCCATGTCGACCAGATCACCTTTTCCGGTGCACAGGCACTGCGACAGCGGCAGGAGGTCGTCTACGTCACCGAACGTGCCGTTTTCCGGCTGACCCCCAACGGCGTGGCACTCGCCGAAATCGCCCCGGACGTCGCGTTGCAGCGCGACGTGCTCGACCGCATGGAGTTCACGCCGATCATGCCCTCCGCTCCGGTGCGGATGCAGGCGACGCATTTCGAGGAACGCGACGCGCTGGCCTAGCCGCCACACGTCCTCGCAGGCACGCCGGACCGCGGCGCGGCGATCAATACGTGGCGCGACCGCCCGTCAGATCGAACACGAAACCCGTCGTGAAGCTGCATTCCGGACTGGCGATCCAGGCGACCATCGCCGCCACCTCCGGCACCGTCAGCGTTCGTCCCATGGGAATCTTGCTGCGGGCAAGAGCGATGTGCTCCGGCGTCATTTCCTTGAAGAGGTCCGTCTCCGTCAGGCAGGGAGCGATCGCGTTCACCAGTACGCCGCTGTCGACGAGCTCGCGCGCGAGCGACTTGGTGAACCCGATCACGCCCGCCTTGGCCGACGCGTAGGCCGCTATGCCCGCGTTCCCTTCCTTGCCGGCGATCGACGCCACGTTGACGATGCGTCCGTACGAGCGCGCCCGCATTCCGGGGATCGCCACGCGGCTGCAGTAGAACACTCCGGTGAGGTCGACGGCGAGCACGCGGTCCCATGCCGCGAGCGGGTATTCCCACACGGGCGCGACCGGCCCGTTGATGCCGGCGTTGTTGATCAGGATGTCGATCCGGCCAAGCGCACTTTCCGTGGCGGCGAAAGCCGCCTCCACCTGCCGATAGTCGGTGACGTCGACAGCCTGCGTCGACGCAGGCGTGAAACCCGCCGCGGTCGCATCGAACTTGTCGAACGCGAGATCCCACAACGCCACCCGGCAACCTTCGGCCGCCAGCCGTTGCGCAATGCCGAGCCCGATGCCCCGCGCACCGCCGGTGACAATCGCGGCCTGTCCGGCCAGCGCGGGCTTCACCATGCGATTGCGCTCCTCGACGGTCGACGCGGTCGATGCAGCTTGCGCGTCACCATTACGCGCTCCACACGTCGGGAATTCCGACCGGCTTGTTCTGCGCGAGCGAAGCGACGGCTGCTTCGGCGATCGCCTGCGCCCGCATCCCGTCGATCAGGCCGGGCGACATGGGGACGCGCGTGCGAATCGCGGCGACCAGCGCATCGAGCTCCGCCATATAGGTCGGCGCGAAGCGTTCGTACCACGTCGGGTGAATGCCGTCCTCGACGACATTCTTCCCCTGGTAGAGCGTGACGCCACGCTGCCGCTGCCGGCGCGACTCCAGCATGCCCTTCGAACCGAACACCTCGATCATTTCATCGTAGCCATAGGCCGTGCGCCGGCTGAAGCTGAACGTGGCCAGTGCCCCGGAGGCGAAACGCAGCGAAAGCGCAGCGGTATCGACATCTCCGTAGCCGGCATACTCGGGGTCGAACAGGCATCCGCCGGCGGCATACACTTCCACCGGCTCGGAGCCGGCCATCCAGCAGGCGAGATCGTAAAAATGCGTTCCCTTCTCGCGCAGCATCCCCCCGGCGCGATGAGCAGCCGCGGGTGGGGACGCTTCGTAGCTCCGCGACACGAGATGCATGGATTCGACGGCGCCGATTTCGCGCGCACGCACGCGGTCGTAAACGGCCCGATGGTGCACGTCGAACCGGCGGTTGAAACCGACGGCGGCGGTCACGCCGGCGGCGCGCGCCGCGTCGAGGCAGCGCTTCGCGCCGTCGAGGCTGTCCGCAATCGGCTTCTCGCACAGCACGGCCTTGCCCGCGCGGACGCTCGCCAGCACGTGCGCTTCGTGGACGTCGGTGGACGAGCCCACAACGACCGCCTGCACGTCCGGGTCGGCGAGCATTTCGTCGACCTCGCTCGAGAATTTCGCGCCGTACCTCCCGGCCAGGTCCCGACCGCGGGTAGCGTCGACGTCGATCACCCAGCGCAATGAAGTGTCCGGGTGAGCGGAAATGTTCTGCGCGTGCACCCGGCCGATGACGCCGGCGCCGATCAGGGCAAAGGGGATCCTCGGCATCTATACCGCCGTCTGCGCGCGGTCCTTGATCACCCCGATGACCTCGTCGGGATCCTTCGTCCACCAGTTGCGCTGCGAGAATATCTCGACCTCGACGTAGCCGGTGTATCCCGCCGCTTCGACCAGGCGGCGCATCGCCGGAAGGTCGATCACACCGTCGCCCATCATGCCGCGATCGAGGCGCAGGTCCTGTGTATCGGCGAGCCAGTCGCTCACGTGAAACGAGCAGATGCGCTTGCCCGCACGCGCGATCTCCGTCTCGAGATCGGGGTCCCACCATACGGCGTAGGTGTCGACCGCGATGCCGACGATGTCCTCGGCGTCGAGCCTGTCGCACCACGCGTTGGCGAGCCGCACGGTGGAGAGAACCGAGCGTGTCGCGCAGATCATCGGATGCAGCGGTTCCAGCGCAATCCGGACGCCGACGCTCCTCGCATGGGGAACGAGTTCCGCGATGCCGTCGAGCGCCCGCGCCCGCGCACCCGCAATGTCCTTGTCGCGGGATTCCACGCCCCCGGCAACGAAGATGAGGCACGGCGCCCCGACGGCGGCGGCCTCGTCCAGCGCGCGGCGCACCTCATCGCGCGCTGCAGCGGCTTTCGCGCGATCCGGCGACGTGATGAGCCCGCCCCAGCAGTAGCCGGAAAGCGCGATGCCCGCTTCGGCGACACGACGGGCGGTCCGCTCGACGCCGAATTCCCGCGTCTTGTCCCTCCACAGGCTCGTGCAGCGGACATCGTTCCTCGCCAGCGCGTCGAGGAATTGCGGCGTCGTGCACTGCTGCAGCAGCGTTACCTGGTGAATCGACAGGCGATCGGGATCAAGCATCGTGGAGGTCCGGTGGGTCGTCCTGCGATCGTCGGCGTGGAGCGCGCGGGTTCGCGCGCATCACGGATTGCGCAGCGCATGCTCGACGCGCGCACGAAGGTCGGGCGTCACCACCGGGCGCACGCCGAACCATTTTTCGAAGCAGACGGTCCCCTGATGCAGCAGCATGCCGAGCCCGTCCGACACGCGCAGGTTGCGCGCACGCGCCTTTTTCAGGAGCCCCGTCTCGAGCGGCACGTAGACAACGTCGGCGACGACGGCATCGGCGCACACCGCCGACAGGTCGACGTCGAGGTCCGGATAGCCGACCATGCCGAACGACGCGGCGTTCACGACAAGACCGGCATCGTCGAGCGCCACGGCCAAATCTTCTTCCGTCGTCGGGATCACACTCGGACCAAACCGATCGCGCAGCGCTTTCGCCTTGACCAGTGTCCGGTTGTGGACGTGAATCCGCGACACACCGCGGTCCAGCAAGCCATAGATGACCGCACGCGCGGCGCCGCCTGCGCCGAACACGACCGCCTTTTCTGCCTGTCGATCCCAGCCTGGCGCGGACTCATCGAGCGCGGCAATGAAGCCGACGACGTCCGAGTTGGTCGAGCGGAGCGTGCCGTTGTCGAGCCAGATCACGTTGGCCGCGCCGATCGCGGTGGCGCGAGCATCGGCGTCGGTCAGCTTCAGCGCCATCTCCTTGTGCGGCATCGTCGCCGATCCGCCGACGTAGCCGCGATCGCCAAGGTGGGCGAGAAAATCCGCGAATTCTTCCGGCGGAACCGCCTCGAGTCGGAAATCGGCGTCAAGCCCGTGCTTCTCGATCCAGTACCCATGGATGATCGGGGCACGCGATTGCTTCACCGGCCACCCCATCACGCACGCCGCAGGTCTTGCTGATGCCACGATCCCTCCTTCGCTGCGGCGTCCGGCCGCAACTGTCAACGACATGCGGCGCGAACGGTCGCGCGCGCAATGACACCGTAGGCCGTCAGTAGAGTCCCGACGTGGCGCCGCCGTCGACGGCGATCGCCGTTCCCTGGATGTGCCGCGCGCGCTCCGCTGCACAGGAAGAGCGCCAGCGCCGCGACGTCCTCGGGCTTTCCGAGGCGCGCGAGCCCGTCCTTCGCGATCAGCGACGTGCGCACCTCTTCCACCGACGTGCCGCCGGCTTCGGCGCGCTGCCTGAACAGCTGCTCGACGCGCTCGGTCTCCGTCATTCCCGGAAGGATCGCGTTGACGTTGACGCCGTCGCGCTTGCCGAGCCCGGAAAGTCCCTTGGTGAAGTTGTGCATGGCCGCATTGACCGATCCGCCGATCAGGAACTCCGGGTCGGGCGTGCGCGCGGCGCCGCCGATGACGTTGACCACGTGCCCGCGCGACGGCCTTGAGTTGCGGCCAGAACAGGCGGCAAAGACGCACGCAGCCGAAGAACTTGAGCGCGAAGCCATCCTGCCAGGTGTCGTCGGACAGGTTCAGGAAGGCGCCGGCCCGCGTGGCCCCCGCCGAATTGACGAGGATGTCGCAGCGGCCGTGGCGCTCGGACACGAAACGGAACACCGTTTCGCAGCCGTCCTCGCGGCGAAGATCGGCGGCGCAGACGTCGGGTCGGATCGCCGCGACGCCCGCGACTGCCTCGAGCTGCCGCCTCGAGGTTCGCCTGCGACGAGGCCGCAAGCACGGTGCGCGCACCCTCCGCCGCGAAGGCCGCCGCGATCCCGCGACCGATGCCGCGGCTGCCCCCGGATATGACGACGACCTTTCCCGCGAATTCGCTTGCCATCGATGACTCCTTGGTTGCCTCGGCGTCAGGCCCTGGCGCCATTGCTTGCCGACACGGCGGCGCGCAGGCCCAGCAGATAGCTGTCGAGGCCGAAGCCGCAGATCTGACCCTTCACGATCTCCGCGAACACCGAATGATGCCGGAACGCTTCGCGCGCATGGATGTTCGACATGTGGATCTCGACGATCGGCACCGTCAGAATCGCAAGCGCGTCGCGGATGCCGTAGCTGTAGTGAGTCCACGCGCCCGCATTGATGACCACGGCGTCCATCCTGTCGACGAAGGCCTGATGAATCCGCTCGCACATCGCGCCTTCGTCGTTGGTCTGGAAGCTGACCACGTCGGCGTCGATTTCCTTGCCGAGCCGGCGCAGTTCGCCGTCGATCTCGGCGAGCGTGATCGTCCCATACTGGACGGGATCGCGCTTGCCGAACATGTTGTGGTTGATGCCGTGCAGCATGAGGATCTTTTTCATTTCACCGCTCCGCATTGATATCAGTAGGTGCCGCGACCGCCGGAAAGGTCGAAGGTCGCGCCGGTGCAGAAGCTGCATTCCGGCCCGGCGATCCACGCCACCATGGCCGCGATCTCGTCGACGGTCAGGAACCGCCCCATCGGGATTTTCGATTTGGCGGACGCGATATGTTCGGGCGTCATTTCACGGAAGAGATCGGTCTCCGTGATGACGGGCGCGATGCAATTCACGAGGACACCGGAACCGACCAGTTCGCGTGCGAGCGATTTGGTGAATCCGATCACGCCCGCCTTGGCCGACGCATAGGCGGCGATGCCGGGACTGCCTTCCTTCCCGGTGATCGACGACACGTTGACGATGCGCCCGTAGCCGGCCGCACGCATCGCCGGCGTCGCGACGCGGCAGCAATGGAACACGCCGGTGAGGTCGACAGCGAGCACGCGATCCCACGCTTCCAGCGGGTATTCCCAGACGGGAGCCACCGGGCCGTTCACGCCGGCGTTGTTGACGAGAATGTCGAGACGTCCGGTGCGCACCATCGTCGCGGCGAATCCGCGCTCGACCGATGCGAAATCGGAGACGTCGACGTCGACGACGGCCGCCGGCGCGAATCCCGCCGCCGATGCGTCGAACGCGTCCACGTCGCGATCCCAGACGACGACCGCGGCGCCCTCCCGCGCAAGCCGCGCGCCGATTCCGCGCCCGATGCCGCGCGCGGCGCCGGTGACGATCGCAACCTGGCCTTCCAGACTTCGTTTCGCTTCCGTCATTCCACTTTCCCGGTTTTCGTTCCTCTCACGCCGCGCCGCGATACTCGCGCAGCACGTCGTCGATGACTCCGGTCGTGCGGGCGCCGGAGGTGCCGGTGCTCGGGCACTTCCCTTGTCCGTTCAGCTCGTCGACGATGGTCTGGATCAGCGGCTGGTGTACGTGCGGCGGATCGTCAACCGGAATTTCCTCCACGACGTCTTTGCGCATGACGCGAATCGGGACGGGTCTGGTCGTCGAGAACCGGATGCGCCCGTCGGCGCCGACGATTTCGTTCCATTCCTCGTCGCGGTCCGCGGCGTAGCAGAACGATCCGCTGCCGTAGACACCGGACGCGAAACGGTACGTGGCGGTCACGACATCTTCGGGGCCGTAGGCGCCCGCCTGATTGCCGGCGAGCGCGCGAACGTTCTCGATCGGACCGAACACGTAGTCGAGGAAATCGAGCGTGTGGCTGACCATGTCGACGAATAGGCCGCCGCCCGAGCGGTTGGCATCGATGCGCCACGGCGGAGACCCCGGATTCATGTCCTCCGGCGCCCGCAGTCTCTGGAACTGGCGGCTCACCACCATCCGGACCGGCCCGACCGCACCACCTTGCACGAGATCGCGCACGGCCACGAATCTCGGCAACGCCCGTCGATAATAGGCAACCCACAGCGGGACACCGGCGGCTTGGCAGGCGGAGATCATCGAGTCGCACTGGCCGCGATCCATCGCCATCGGCTTCTCGACCAGGACCGGCTTGCCCGCCGCCGCGCAACGCAGGACGTAATCTCGGTGCGAATCGGGCGAAGTCGCAACGTAGACGGCATCGATGTCCCGTGCGCGAAGGATGGCGTCGGCGTCGTCGTGCCATCGCGCGACACCGTGCCGGCGCGCGAAATCGGCGGCCAGCGCCCCGTTGCGGCGCATGACCGCGACCAGCCGGGAGTGCGCCGCCTTGTAGAATCCGGGCCCGCTCTTGACTTCGGTCACGTCGCCGCAGCCGATGATGCCCCAGCGTATCGTCTTCATCGTATCCGTCGACGTCGATCGTTGCCGCCCCGGCGAAGCGCCCGCCTCATGCCGAAAGCCGGGCGACGGCTTCCTCGGCGTGCAGCACGCCGTCCTTCACCATGGCGTCGATTTCCTGGTTCGAGAAGCCGAGCCTCGCCGCGATCGCGCGATTGTGCTGCCCCATCAGCGGCGCGACCGACCGCGGCGTCACGTCGCAGTCCGAGAACTTGAACGGTATGTTGGCGAGCTTGACCCTGCCCAGCACCGGATGATCCTGCTCGACGATCATGTTGCGCGCGCGCACCTGCGGATCCGCGAGCACGGCATCGATGTTCTGCACGGGTGCGCAGGGCACCTCGGCAGCGTCGAGCGCGGCCGTGCACTCCTTGACCGACCTTGATTTCGTCCAGGCCTTCACCTTGCCGAGGACTTCGCCACGATTCGCATTGCGGCCTTCCGGGTCGTGGAACCGCGTGTCCGCCGCAAGCGCATCGCCGCCGACCACCTTGGCGAGACGCTTCCAGGCGTCGTCCACCTGCGCCGCGATGACGAGGTTGCCGTCGCTCGCGGGGAACACGCCGTAGACCGTTGCCTGCGGCAGGTCGTGCCCGGTCTGCACGGGAAGCTCCCTGCCCCCGCTCATCGTGTAGCACTGCACCGCGAAGTCGTGCATGCCGATCATGCAGTCGTAGAGTGCGGTGTCGATGTGCTGGCCCTTGCCGGTCGCGTTGCGGCCCACCAGCGCGGCACAGACCGCGGCGACTCCGTGGATTCCCGCGTACATGTCGGCGATCGGCATCCGGAAGAGCGGCGGAGGCTCGCCGGGCACGCCGATCATCGCCATCGCACCGCTCTTGGCTTCGGCGATCACGCCGAACCCGGGTCTCGACGCGTCGGGGCCCGTATGCCCGTACGCAGAAACCGAGCAATAGACGAGGCGCGGATTGCGCTTCGCGAGTTCTTCGTAACCCAGGCCCAGCTTGTCGAGAGCTCCCGGACGGTAGTTCTCGACGAACACGTCCGCCGTGCGCACGAGCTCGTGCACGAGCTTCAGCCCGCGGGCGTCCTTCAGATTGACGCACAATCCCTGCTTTCCCATGTTCTGCTGCAGGAAGTAGCCGCTCTGGCCGTCCTTGAAATACGGATGGTGCCGGCCCGCGTCGCCCGCCGGCGGGCGCTCGACCTTGATCACCTCGGCCCCCATGCCGGCAAGGCAGCGCGACAGGTACGGACCGGCCAGGAAGTGCGTGTAGTCGACGACCCGCATGCCCGCGAGCGGGAGAGGTTGCGTTGCCATGAATTCGCTCCGGAAAGTGGAAGGGCCGAGTCAGGCGCCGGGCCGGCGCGGGATCATGAGCTTGTGCGCGCCGCGCTGAACTACTTCGCCCTTCTGATTGACGAGCTCGCACGGGATGATCACGATGCCCCACCCGGGCTTGCTCCTGGACGGCCGCATGCTTTCGATACGGAACTTCACGTGCAGCGTGTCGCCTATCCTGATCGGCAGCAGGAAATCCCAGTTCCAGCCCAGCGACATGCCGGGCAGAAAGCGGTAGTCCGCCTGGCACTTGAGGCCGTCGGCGACGGCGAGGCCGAACAGACCGTGCGCCACGCGCTCGCCGAAATGCGACTTCCGCGCGTATTCCTCGTCGACATGCAGCGGAGTGTGGTCGCCGGAGACGTCGGCGTACAGGTCGATCATCGCCCCCGTCACCGTCATCGTCGGGCTCACGCCGGCGTCGCCGACCTTCGCGTCGTCCCAGTAGCGTGCTTCTGCCATGCGGATGCTCCTGATTGAACGTTTTCTGCGAACCGTGCCCGGTCGATGCGTGCGTCGGTCAGCCCGCCGCGCTGGCCGACACGGCGGCGCGCAGCCCGAGCAGATAGCTGTCGATGCCGAATCCCGCGATGTAGCCTTTGGCTATCGCGGAAACGACGGAGTGCTGGCGGAACTGATCGCGCGCGTGATTGTTCGACATGTGGACCTCGACGATCGGCACCGTCAGGATCGCGAGCGCGTCGCGCAGGCCATAGCTGTAGTGCGTCCACGCCCCGGCATTGATGATCACGCCGTCCGCCTTCTCGACGAATGCCTGATGAATCCGCTCGCACATCGCGCCTTCGTGGTTGGTCTGGAAACTCTGCACCTCGACGCCCAGCTCGCCGCCGAGGGCGCGCATCCTCTGGTCGATTTCGGCCAGCGTGACCGTGCCGTAATACTTCGGCTCGCGCTTGCCGAACATGTCGTGATTCACGCCATGCAGCATCAGGAATTTCTTCATCGGAGATCTCCCAATCGTGACGATTTCCGGCAGCGTCAGGCGCGCGGGTCGACGGCCAGCGCCGCCGCAACCGCGTTGCCGGTCGCCTGAATGACCTCGACGCACAGGCCGTCGGGCAGTGCGAGCCAGTTCCGTCCCTGCACCATGGGCGTGACGCCGTTCCACAAGTACGCCTCCGCGAGTGCCGCCTCGAGATCCTCGGTCATGACACCGAGGTGCGCGAGTCGTCCTTCGGGACCCTCGAATCCGGGGTCTGCCATCAGCTGCACGCCGCCGACCGTCCAGATCTGGCGGGGATTGTCGGCCGGACCGTCGATTTCGCGGATCGGCATGCCGAACACCTCGCGGAAGAAGCGGACATGCCAGCCGATGTCCCGCACCCGAACCGCAACGTGTTCGACATAGGATCGCTTCCGATAGGGCATCGCCGGTGTCTTTCAGAGTGCAGGTCCGTCGTCTCAGGCTTTCGGGGCGTACTGCTTCATCCAGAGCTCGATGCCTTTGACGCAGGCGACCAGCGCGCGATTGACCGGCGTCGGCACCTTCGCCCGCTCGCCCCAGCGAACCACCGAGCCGTTGATGAAATCGATCTCCGTCGGCGCGCCCTTTTCGATGCTCTGCAGCATCGATGCCTTGAATTCCTTCGGCAGCCCTTCGCCGGCCAGCACCCACGCATCGTCGGGCCTGTCGCTCGTCAGCCTCACGCCATGCGCCTTGGCCACGGCAATGCCTTCGGCGATCGCAGCGAGTGCGCACTCGCGAACCTCGGGGACGTTGTACAGGCCGCCATAGGGCAACCGCGTGATGCCGGACAGCGCGCCGGTGGCGACGTTGATCAGGAGTTTGTCCCACATCGCTCCCGTGATGTCGGCGCTGACCTCGGTCGGCAGGCCGGCCCGGGAAAAGGTTTCGGCGACGCGCGCGGCGCGCTCCGTGATGCGCCCGTCCAGCTCGCCGATGATCGTGTGCTTTCCGCGCGTTCCCGCGATCACGTGCCCCGGACCCAGCAGCACGCCCCCGGCGTAGGTCTTCCCGGCCAGCACGCGTTCCCTGCCGACGACATCGGCGAGGATTTCCTCGTGGCCGAGGCCGTTCTGCAGCGACATGACCACGGTCGCCGGGCCGACGATCGCGCCCGCATTCTCGATCGCTTCGCGCGTGTGAAACGACTTTACGAGTACGACGACGAGATCGACCGGTCCGATGCCGTCGGTCGTCGTCGCGGCCTTGACCTTCGCCGTGCGATCCACGCCGCCGTCGCGCAGCGTGAGGCCCCGGGCGTTCATCGCGTCGACGTGTCCGGCCCAGGCATCGACCAGCCAGACGTCGTTGCCCCCTTCGGAGAGCACGCCGCCGAGGGCGCTCCCGAGCGAACCGGAACCGAGCATGCAGATCTTCATGGCCGCGCTCACGCGGTGCTCACGACGCGGCCGGTCTTCGCCGCCTCGACGATCGCATCGACCACGCGCAGGTTCGCGAGGCCGTCGCGCGCGCTGACGAGCGGCTTCGCGCTGCCACGGATTACATCGGCAAAATGCGCAATCTGCCGTTCCAGCGGATCGGCCGGCTCGAGCGCGATGACGCTCTTCTCGAGCGCCTTGTGCCACGACTGGTCCGCGGCGGCACGGTATCTCTGCAGGCGCATCGTGGGAATGGCCAGCGATCCGAACGTGCCCGCGACGAGGTAGCAGTCGTCCTCGTCGGTGTGCGCCTTCGCGTAACGCGGATCCTCGCCGGACGTGTGCTCCCAGCTCCGGTCGGACGCCGCGGTGTCCGACAGCATGAAGGTGCCGAGCGCGCCGCTGGCGAAGCGAAGTGCGATGGCGGCCGTGTCCTCGACCGCGTGTTTCCGGGTCGCGTTCGACGTGAACGCCTGCACAGCGACGATTTCGCCGCACAGCGATCGCAGGTTGCCCACCTCGTGAATCATGTTGAGCAGGATCGGGCCGCCGCCCGGCTCGCGCCGCCAGGCATGACGCACCGTCGAAGTAGCCCTCGTTCTCGGCCTTGTAGAAGAGCACGGTGCCCGTGACGGCAACGATTTTCCCGAGCACGCCGCTCCCGATGACCTCGACGGCCTTCGCCATGATCGAGCTGTGCCGGCGATGATGGCCGACGAGCACCGGCACGTTGGCCGCCTCCGCCGCGGCGCAGAGACGGATTCCGGCATCGAGCGTGTGCGCCACCGGCTTTTCGACGAGCACAGGCACTTTCGCGACGATGCATTCGAGCGCCTGGTCGACGTGCATCTGGTTCGGCGTCGCGAGGACGACGCCGTCCGGCCGGTCCCGGGAGAACAGTGCGTCCAGCGATCCGTAGAGCGGCACCCCGAGCGAACGCGCGTAATCGGCGGCTGCCGGAACCGGGTCGACGAGGGCCGACAGCTTGCACTGCGGATTCCTCACGATCATTTCGACATGCCGCTTGCCGATCTGGCCGGCGCCGGCAACGGCGATGCGGACTGTGGACGTGGTCATGAGGGGATCTTGGGAGACGCAGGGCTGGTCGACGCGCGTCGATTCCGTCGTCGTGCCACGATAGAATCGTGCATCAATTTTGTCCATGCAATGAGCTTAATGTGCCTCATTGCAATTACCAATAACGGATGCAGGTGAGCGGTTTACTCCGCGAGCGTGGCGTCGGTCCAGGCGCCGCCGTTCCGGTGCGAGGCGACGGCGGCTTCGATGAATTTCATGGCGATCACGCCGTCACGCGCCGTCGCAAACGACGTGGCGTTCGGGTTGGCGAGCCTGCCTTCGCGGCGTGCGCCGATCACCTCGGCCGCATCGGCATAGAGATTGGCGAACGCGCCGAAATAGCCTTCCGGGTTGCCCGTCTTGGTGCGCGACAGGTAGCGCGCAGCCTCGCACAAGTACCCCTCGCCCCGGCGCAGCGTGCGATACGGCGCATTGTCCGCGCGCAGGTGAAGCTCGTCCGGCCGCTCCTGATCCCAGTGCAGGCTGGCCTTTTCGCCGAACACGCGGATGCGCAGGCCATGGCCATTGCCGGCGGCGACCATGCTGCACCACATCATGCCGCGCGCACCGCCGCGAAAGCGCATGTTGACGAGAGCGTTGTCGTCGGCCGCTCGCCCGGGAACCATCGCCGACAGTTCCGCGGAAAGCGCTTCTATTTCCAGCCCGGTGATCCGGCGCATCAGATGATGCGCGTGCGTGCCGATGTCGCCCAGGACCGTCGACGGTCCGGCAATCGCCGCGTTGACGCGCCACGCCATCTTCGCGTCGCCTTCGGCCTCGAGCAACCGGTTGCGCGTCCCCTGCGCGTACTCGACGGAGACCACGCGAATCGCGCCGAGTGCGCCGGACTGCACCTGGTGCCGCGCTTCCGCCACCATCGGGTAGGCGCTGTAGTTGTGCGTCAGAGCAAACAGAACTCCGCGTTCCGCCGCCGCCTTCTCGATGGCGATCGCCTCGGCGAGCGAATTCGTCATCGGCTTGTCGCAGATGACGTCGATGCCGTTGCGGATGAAAGCAAGGCTTGCCGACGCGTGGGTGTCGTTCGGCGTGACGATGGCGACGCACTCGATGCCGTCGATCCGGCGCGCTTCGGCCGCCGCCATCTCGCTGAAGTTTGCGTAGATCCGGTCGGGCGCGATCGCGAGTTCCTCGCCCATCGCGCGATTGGCGTCGCCATGACGGGAAAAGGCGCCCGCCACCAGATCGAAGCGTGCGTCGAGACGCGCCGCACGGCGATGGGACGGTGCAATTCCCGCGCCGGGGCCGCCGCCTACCATTCCGAGGCGTAGTGACCTCATGACTATCGAATCTCCACCGTCAAAGTCAATAGATCGCCGAAGCGCGCCACGAACGTTTCGCCGGTGTGCAACGGCGTGGGCGTCGTGAGCGAGCCCGTCGACAGCAAATCGCCTGCCGCCAGGCCGATCCCGCGTTCGGCGAGCCCGTTGACCGTTTCGACGAGAATGTCGGTCGGGTCGCGACGGAACTCGCCCTTGTAGGTTTCGATCGCCGGGCCGCCGTCGACCCGGGCGTCTATCGGCAGGGTTGCGAGATCCGTCCCGCGCCAATCAGCGATGCCCGCGGCGACGACGTACGCTCCACCCGCGCCGTTGTCGGCTATCGCATCGTGCGTCGTGAACTTGCGACTGGCCGCACCCATTGCATAGCGCGAGCCCGCGATCTCGAGGCCGGGGTGCAGCACGAGATGGGGTTCGAGCTCGGCGCGCGTGTAGGGGCGGTTCCTCGGCGGCACGTCCTGCCCGAAACGGAACGCGAATTCACATTCGATCTTGAAACCGTCGTACATCACCGCCGGAACCCGCGCGGGGCTTGCATAGAGCCGCGGCTCGAACAGCCGTCCGACGATCGGACCGTCGTGCCCTTCGAGGATCTGCACGGCGCGCACCGCCGCTCCTACCTTCCATCCGACGACGCGCTCGCCCAGGATCTCGGCGACCCGGTCCTGAACGGCGAAGGCATCTGCTCGGTTTCGCGGCGCAGCCTCGGCGACGGGAAGCGGAATCGTTCCGCCGCTTCGCCAGGCTTCGGCCAGCGATCGCGCAAGCTGTTCGTGCATGGGTTGCATCGAATTCTCCGTGCTTCGGCGCCGCGTGGCCGTGTTCACGCCTTCGTCTTCGCAAGTACGCCGAACAGGCCCGCCGGTCGCACCATCAGCACGATGATGAGCAGGATGAACGCGTAGATGTCCTTGTAGTTGCCCGAGAGGTAGCCCGCGCCGAGGCTTTCCGTGACGCCGACCAGGAGACCGCCCAGGACCGCGCCCGGAAGGCTGCCGAAACCGCCGATCACCGCCGCCGCGAATGCCTTGATCAGCACGCCGATCCCCATCAGCACCTGCACGTAGTTGATCGGGCCGACGAGGACGCCCGCCGCCGCGCCGAGCGCACAGGCGACGCCGAAGATCACCGAGATCGTGAGCCCGACGTCGATGCCCATCAGCGCGGCGATCTCCTTGTTGCCGGCCACGGCGCGCACGGCGAGACCCAGCCGCGTCTTCTTGAGAAATACGTGCAGCGCGGTCATCAGCGCGAGTGCCGCCAGCACGATCCACACATACGCTGCCGGCAGCGTGAGGTTGCCTATCTCGATCGGCATGCCGTAGCTCACCGGGAACGGCAGCGCTCTTGCTCCCCAGATCAGGAACGCGACGTTCTGCAGCACGATCGACATCCCGAACCCGCAGATCACCATCGCCATGCCCGCGACGGTGTACCCGCCGCCGCCGCGCAGTATTCGCCGGTAGAACACGCGCTCGATGAAAGACGCCGACAAGTCCCGTCACGATCATCGAGCCCAGCAGGACCAGCGGGAGCGGCAGCTTCAGCTTTTCGTAGATGACGAGTCCTATGAACGCGCCGAGCATGTAGATTTCGCCGTGCGCGAAATGGACGACGTCGAGCCCGCTGTAGATGAGCGAGATGCCGATGGCGACGAGCGCATACACCATTCCGATCGACAGGCCGACGATGACGAGGTCAGTGAAATAGGACATTCCCTCTCCTTCGCGCTCTGCCGGTGCTCAAAGCGCCATCTTCGCGTCGCGGTCGGCGACCGTCCCGCCGAGATACGACAGGCGAACGGCATCGTCGCTGATCATTTCTTCCGCGGGCCCTTCGATGTGGATGACGCCGTCCTTGATCACGTAGCCGTACTCGGCCAGCAGCAATGCCATGCGCACGTTCTGCTCGACCATGAGCAGCGTCATGCCCTCGCGGCAGATGCGGCCGATCGTCCGGAAGATCTCGAGCACCACCTGCGGGGCGAGCGCGGCGCTGGGCTCGTCCAGCAGCATCATCTTCGGCTCGGACATGAGGCCGCGTCCGATGCACAGCATCTGCAGCTGGCCGCCCGAAAGCGTTCCGGTCAGCTGCCGCCGCCGCTCCTTGAGGATCGGAAAATATTCGTACGCTCGCTCGAGGCCGCGCGCGCGCGCCGCGCGTTCCGGCTTCACGTGCGCGCCGAGCAGCAGGTTCTCCTCGACGCTCATCGCGGGATACGCCTCCTTGCCCTGCGTCACCTGGACCAGGCCGCGTCGGACGATCTTGTCGGGGCGCAGGCCGTCGATGCGCTCACCGTCGAACACGATCGAGCCGCTCCAGGGCTTGATGAGGCCGGACAGCGCCTTCAGCATCGTCGATTTGCCGGTGCCGTTGCCGCCCAGCAGCGCGACGATCTGCCCGCGCGCGACGTTGAGCGAAACGCCGTTCAGGATCTGCACGCTGCCGTAGCCGCCGACGACGTCGGTCGTGGTCAGCATCGATTCCGTTGCGGTCACGATCTCTCCCGCGTTCCCGTCGAATCCGGGTTTGGGCCCGGCGTCGCGTAGCGGGATTCGAGCCCTTTCACCACGGCGATCATCGTGTCTATGGTCGGGGTCGGAACGCCATTCTCGCGGCCGAGCCGCGATACGGAGCCGTGGATCGTGTCGATCTCCGTCCTGCGTTTCTTCGCGATGTCGGCCGCCATCGACGACTTGCTCGCACCGGTGCCGCCGCCGCCGACGCTGGTGAGCCTGTCGAAGATCGCACGCTTCTCCTCGTCGCTGAGCAGGATGCCGCAGGCGCGTGCGACCGCCGCCGTTTCGTCGAGCGCGCGCAGGATCGCGGTGCGAAGTTCCGGCACGGCGACCATCTCGGCCGACGTCATGTCGGTCGCCGCCGATACTGCTCCGAGCGCGACGTTGCCGAGGAGCTTCTGCCATTTCTCCTTCTTGATGTTCGCGCTGGCGATCGTCGGCAGCCGATGCTGCGTGAAGGCATCGGCGATCGCCACCGCACGTTCCGAGAGGCCTCCCCCCAATTCGCCGATATAGCTCGGCAGGTCGCCGAAGTTGCGGATGACGCCGGCCTCGACAACGACCGCGCCCTGCGCCGTCAACCCGCCCAGCACGTGCTCCGGCCCGAAGATGCCCCCCAGCACCTCCTCGTTGCCGAGCCCGTTCTGGAACGAGATGACGGCGGTCGAAGGCGCGACGACGTGTGCGATGGAACGCGCGGCCGCATCGTTCGCGAACGCCTTGCACTGGAAAAGCACGACGTCGGCCTCGGTCACCGTCCGCGGATCGAGCGTCGCGGCGACGCGCACGGTCCGGTCGCCTCCGTGTCCGACGATCTTCAGTCCGTGACGATTGACGGCGTCGACGTGCTCCTTCCACACGTCGACGAGCGTGACGGCGAGGCCGCCCTCGGAGAGCAGTCCGCCGAACAGGCTGCCCATGGCGCCGCCGCCGACGATCACCGCTTTCGGTTGGTCAAAGCCCATGGTGAGAGGTGGCGTGCCGGAACTCGGATTGGCCGGCGTCATGCGGACCGCAGGTACGCCCGCACCTCGGCGTCGTCCATTTCCTTGCCGAGATAGGCCTCGATCACGCGATGGTCGTCCTTGATCGCCGCGGGCGGGCCTTCGGCGATCTTCTCGCCGTGCTCCAGCACCGACACGATGTCGCACGTGTCCATCACGACCTTGAGGATGTGCTCGATGATGATCAACGTGAGTCCGAAGCGGTCCTTGAGCGCCATGACGGTCTCGAGCAGCTTGTCCAGGTTGACCGGGGAGAGCCCGGCGGCGGGCTCGTCCAGCATCAGGAGCTTCGGCCGCATCGCCATCGCGCGCCCGAGCGCCAGCAGGCGACGCTGCCCGCCCGACATCTGGCCCGCGGGCATCCGCGCATAGTCGGCGAGTCCGATGAACGACAGCAGGTCCATCATCTCGGCCCGCACGCGGCGCTCCTCCTGCCATACACGCTTCCGGCCGACGATCGCCGAGGCGGTGCCGTAATGCGTGTGTTGGTGATGTCCGACCAGCAGGTTCTCGAGCACCGTCATCTGCGAAAAGATGCGCAGCATCTGGAACGTGCGGGCGACGCCACGATTCGCGATTTCGTGCGGCTGCAGGTTCGTGACGTCCTCGCCGTCGAAGAACATCGTGCCGCCCGGCTCGGGCGTGTAGACGCCGGAGATCAGGTTGAACAGCGTGCTCTTGCCGGACCCGTTCGGACCGATGATGCCGCGGATCTCGCCCGCCTCGAGCGACAGATCGACGTTCGACACGGCGACGAGGCCGCCGAACCGCTTCGAAAAGCCGGTGACCTCAAGCAGCATTCTTGTTCGCCTTCCGGATGGCGATGAAACCGCGCGTGACGAGGTACCGATCGATCAGGCCGCCGATTCCGGTCGGCATGTACATGACGGTCAGCACGATCACCATGCCGAACATCAGCAGCTGGTACTGGTAGTAGTCGCGCGTGAGGTCATAGATGATCGTCACGATGATTGCGCCGATGATGCCGCCCCAGATGTGGCCGATGCCGCCCAGCACGACCATCAACAACACGGTCACCATTTCCACCAGCGTGTAGCTGTTGGGATGGACGAAGCCCGGCGTCATGTGCGCGGCGAGGCTGCCCGCCGCCCCCGCGTACAGCGCGCTGATGACGAAGGCGAGCAGCTTGTACTTGCGCACGTTGATGCCGGCGGCCGCTGCCGCGAGCGGATCCTCGCGCAATGCCTTGAACGCGCGGCCGATGTTCGAGCGCAGCATGCAGAAGGAGAAGTAGACGCCCGCCAGCGCGATCGGCATGACGACGTAGTAATACCTTACGTGCGTGTCGAGGCTGAATCCGAAGAGGCTCGGCGGCGGAATGTCGCTGTAGCCGACCGAGGCGCCCAGATAGTCGGTGGCCGAAACGAAGATGCGAACCGACTCCGCGAGGCCGAGTGTCGCCAGGGCCAGGTAGGCGCCTTCGAGCCGGAAGGAAGGAATGCCGACTAGGGCGCCCGCCAACGCCGTGACGAGCATTGCACCTGGCAGCGCGACCCAGAACGGCATGCCGAACTTCGTCGCGAGCACCGCGGACGTGTACGCGCCGATGGCCATCAAGGCGATGTGGCCGACGGTGACCTGGCCGGCGAATCCCTTCACGATGTTCAACCCGACCGCCAGGATGACGTTGATCAGGATGAGGTCGAGCAGAAAGCGCTGGTAGTCGTTGAAGGTGATCCACGGCAGCGGAATCATTGCCGCGAACCCGATCAGCCACGGCGTGAGGTGCCGCGCCGTGGTGACGCGCATCAGCCCGCCCTCCGTCACCGGCGCGACCTCGACAGGCACGTCGTCGTTCATCGGGTTGCCTTCGCGCTGCGCGCTCCGGTATTCGCCCTCGGGACGGCCCTGCGGGCTCATGCGGGGTTCCACGGGGTCAATTGCTGCGGAAACGCGGCACAGGGTCGCCGGGCGGAACGAGCACGCCGGGCGAGATTCGCCGCCTCGCCCGGCGCCGATCCGTTCATCGGCTGCAGACCCCGGCTACTTGGGCAGGCCGAAGTCCTTGTCGAACGTCACGCGCGCGAGCACCTTGGTCTCGAAGTTCTCGCCGCCCTTGGTGTACTGCACGAGGACCGCCGCACGGTTGCCGTCGCGGCATTGCGGTGTCGGCGCGGCGCAGAATTCGATCGGACCTGCCGCGAGCCCTTCGTACTTGATGGTCGCGAGCGCGTCCCGGATCGCGCGCCGGTCTTCGGCCAGCGACGCATCCGTGAGCTTCAGGTTCGCCTTGGCGAGCGCCATCTTGGCGATCTGCGCGGCATCCCATGCCTGCGAGAAATCGTGGTCCGGACACGCGAACTTGTATTTCTGCTTCACCATCGCAACGAATTGCTTCGCGATCGGCCGCTCGTCGCTGCAATTGAAGGCCTGCGTGAACGTCGTCCCGACCGCCGCGTCACCCGCGAGCTTGGGATAGGTGACGTTGCCCGCGGACGACGCCGCGACGCGCCACACGTTCTTCGGTATGCCGACCTCGAAGGACTGCTGGACCTGACGTGCCTGCGCATCGGCCTGTCCGGCAATGCCGATGATCTCCGGATTGAGCGCCTTGATCTTGAGCAGGTGCGAGCGGAAGTCGAGGTCGGTCTCCTGCATCTGCGCCTCGTAAACCGGGTCGACGTTGAAGTTCTTCTTCATGTACTCCTGCAGCTGCTTGGTGAACGCGATGCCCGCGCCGTCGGTCGTGTACAGGTACGCGATCTTCTTGCCGACGTTCTCGCCCAGGTACTTGCCGTAGACCCCGGCGTAGTAGCGCTCGGACACCGAGACGCGGAAGACCCATTCGCTGCCCTTCTGCGTGATCGACGAATTGGTCGACTGCGGGACGAGCTGGGGAACCTGTTCCTTCGCCGTGACGTCGACCATCGGCATCGACACGGAGCTGCAGGTCGAGCCGATGACGAGATGGACCTTGTTCTGGTGAATGAAGCGATTGACGTTGGCGATGCCCTTGTCGGGCTTGCACTCGTCGTCGAGCAGGATCACCTCGACCTTGGCGCCGTTGATGCCGCCCTTGGCGTTGACCGCCTCGATCTCGGTCTTGGCGATGTCCCCGTACGCCATGCCGGATTCGACCAGCATGCGCAAGCTGATGCCGACTCGAATGGTCTTGTCCTGCGCCGCGGCGGTACCCGCGGCGGTGATGCCCAGAAGGGCCACGGAACCGGCAACGAAAACTACCTTGGAAAGCACGGATTTCATTTCCTGACTCCTCCAGACGTCACGCAAGGCAAATCGGGCACTTTCGAGCCCCCCAGATACTTCGTCGGCGCGACTCTCGCCCCCGGTCGCGTCACCGCCGCGCCCTCTGCAGGAGCGAAACGGCAGTGCCGGTCCCGCCGCGGGAAAGCGGCAGCAACGCACGGCGACCGCAAGGGTACGCCAATTACAGATCCGATGACCCTCCTGCGCCGGGCATTGTCTTTTCTGGGCGCTGACGGCGTCGCCCCGACCATGGCCGGCCGAACCGATCGTCGGGCCACGATAGGCTTGCCGCCCAATATAGTCCATGCAATGATGCAAATACATTGTATTGGCAATTTCAATGATGGAACCCGAGCTGGGAGCGGTCCCGCGCGACGCGCGAATGCTCGTCCTGTTCGACGAGATCTATCGCACCCAGAGCATGACCCGCGCCGCCGAGCGACTCGACTTGAGCCAGCCGACGGCGAGCATCTGGCTCTCCAAGCTTCGGCGCGATTGGCACGATCCCCTGTTCGTTCGCACGACCACCGGCATGCAGCCCACGCCGCGAGCGGATGCGCTCATCGGACCGGCGCGCGAGGCGCTCGCCTTGCTGCGGCGGCTGTCCGCCAGTCTGCCGGGATTCGACCCCGCGGCCACGCACCGCAGCTTTCGCATCTGCATGACCGACGCGAGTCACATCACGCTGCTTCCCCGGCTGCTCGCCCACGTACGGACGATCGGCCCCGAGATCCGGCTCGACGTCGTTCCGATCACGGCCGGCACCGGCCACACGCTCGAGACCGGCGAAGCCGACCTGGCGCTCGGATACATCACGGGCCTCGAGGCCGGGTTCCACGAGCAGCGGCTCTACGCGCAGGACTTCATCTGCCTCGTCAGCGCGAAGCATCCGCGCATCCGCGACGTATTCACGCCCCGCGCGTACAAGGAGGAGGGGCACATCGGCATCCTGTCGTCGACCAGCTATCCGATGCTGCAAAGCTCGTTCAAGCGGCTCGGCATCGAGCGTCGCGTGCAGCTCGAATTGCCCGGCTTTCTCGGGCTCGCCGCGATCGTTTCCGCGACCGACCTGATCGCGACCGTACCACGGACCATCGGCGAAACGCTGGCGCAGATGGGGCCGATCAAGGTGTTCCCCTGCCCGCTCAGGATTCCGACGTTCATGGTCAAGCAGTACTGGCACGCGCGCTACCACCACGACCCGGGCGTCCGCTGGCTGCGCGGCGTGTGCGCTCACCTGTTCGCGCGGACGGAGCCCCCGAAGACGACGTCCCAAGCCGCGCGGTGATCCGGCAGCGACGCGTCAGGGTCGCCGCGAAAGCTCGGCGCCGGCGTCGGCCGGCAATCGCATCATCCAGGCCACCGCAAGCGCCATCAGCGCGGCCGCGGCGAAGAGCGCGTACTGGAAGTCGGAAAGCCCGAGCGCCGAGCCCGCCCTGGCAGCCTGGAAGGCGCCGAGCGCAAATGCCGCGACCGCAACGCCCAGGGCCCCCGCCGTCTGCTGCGCCATCGTGGCGAGCGTGGTGGCGCCCGGCCGCAGCTCGCCTGCGACGTCGGCGAACGCGAGCGTCGCCGTGCACGTGAAATTCATCGACCGGGTCAGGCCGGCGACGAACAGCACGCCGTAGGTCACGACGACCGGCACGCCCGGCGCGAGCAGGCCGCAGGCGACGAGCGACGCGACGCACAGCATGCCGTTGACCTTCAGAACATTGCGGAATCCGAAGCGGCGCAGGATCGGCGTCGTCGCGCTTTTCATCGCGAGGTTGCCCGCCATGTAGACGAGCAGCATGATGCCCGCCTCGAACGCGCTCGCCCCGAACCCGATCTGGAACATGAGCGGCAGCAGGAACGGCGTCATGCTGATCGCGATCCTGGCGATCAATCCCGCGCTGACCGTGCTCAAGGCGAACGTGGGCACGCGCACCGCCGAGAGATCGAGGATCGGCGCCGGATGGGAAAGCGCATGGCGCACCGCCGCCAGTCCGCACGCCGAGGCCGAAAAGGACGTAGAGGCCGCCCGTCGTTTCGCTGCCCGCGCGCGCCGCAACCAGCGAGAGCCCGTGCACGAAGGTCGCAAGCGCGGCCGCCGTCAGCACGAAGCCGGCGGTGTCGAACCGTGCAGGCGTCTCCTTTTCGTGCTTCGGCACGAATCGCAGCACGAGCAGCACGCCGAGGATTCCGAGCGGGACGTTGATCAGGAAGATCCATCGCCAGGACGAATACGTCGTGATGAAGCCGCCGAGCGGCGGCCCGATGACGGGCGCGATTAAGGCCGGCCAGACGATGAGACCGATGGCATCGATGATCCGGTGCTTCGGCGTCTCGCGCAGCACGACCAGCCGACCGACCGGCGACATGAACGCCGCCGCCGCGCCCTGCAGCAGGCGAGCGGCCAAGCAGCGCCTCCAGCGAAGGGCTGAGCCCGCAAAGGAGCGATGCCAGCGTGAATACGCCGACGGCCATGGCGAAGAGGTTGCGCGCGCCGAATCGCGCGCTCGCCCAGCCTGCGGTCGGCACGAACACGGCCATCGCGACCAGGTAGACCGTGATGCTTGCGGTAAGTGCGAGCGTGGGCTCGCCCAGGCTCTGCGCGATGGCCGGGAGCGCCGTCGCGACGATCGTGCCGTCCAGCGTCTCCATGAAAAACGCCGCAGCCACGATGAGCGGCACGCGGCGGGAGAACGGGGACGCTCCATCGCTGGCGGTGCTGCGCGGGCGCACGGCGAATGCTTCCGGCGCTATCGAGTCAAGCGGGAATCGTTTGCCACCGGTCGGTCTTCGCAGACTCGAACAGGGCCTCGATGACGCGCAGCGTGAGGAGCGCATCCTCGATCGGCCAGCTCGGCACCGCTTCGCCGCGCAGATGGCGGGAAAATCGCTCGACCTGCAGCGTGTACTGGTTCACCGGTTCGAAATCGTAAGTCTGCGTGGCGACCGCGCCGTGACTCGCATGATCGCCGACGTAGACGCGGCACGGCGTCGGCCGCCCGTGCGCATAGGGGAAGTCGCAGCGGAGCCACCCGTTGCCGCCGAGCACCGAGAACTGCTGGTGCGTCGCCCACGCGGAGGGGCCGCTCTGCGTCGCAACGGTGAAGCTCGCGTGGCTGTCGCCGTAGTCCAGGATCGCGGTGGAAAGGCGATCGATTCGGAAGACGGGATCGCGGTCGAGCGCGGCGATCACCCGCCTGGGCGCGCGCTTGAAAATGGCGCTGCACGCGCTGATCGCGTAGGAACCCAGGTCGTAGAGCCCGCCGCCGCCCTTGTCCGGGTTGTTGCGAATGTCGTTCGGATCGAAGAACTGCTTTGCCAGGGTGCACTGCACGGCGCGCGGTGTTCCGATGGCGCCTGACGCGACCAGCTCGCCGATCCGCGTCCACTGCGGATGGTTGCGGTAGGAGAACGCCTCCTCGATGTGCCGCCCGCTCCGGTCGCGCGCCGCCTGCAGCGTCACGACGTCGGCGGCCGACAGGCACAGCGGCTTTTCGCAGAGCACGTGCTTGCCCGCTTCGAGCGCCCGCACCGACCACTCGACGTGCAGATGATTGGGCACCGGGATGTAGAGCGCGTCGATATCGGGGTCGCGGATTGCCTCGTCGTACGAACCGAAGTGGCGCGGCACGCCGAATTCCTGCGCGACGGCCTTGGCCTTGGCGGCGTCGCGCGAAGCGATCGCGACGAGGCGCGCGCTCGTTGCTCCCTTCATCGCCGGAATGAATCGCGAAGTGGCGATCGCCGCGGCGCCCAGCACTCCCCAACGGACCGGTTCCATTCCGCGACCTCAGCGCCCGCGCCACTGCGGCTTGCGCTTCTCGGCAAAGGCGCGCGGGCCCTCCTTCGCGTCTTCGCTTGCCAGCATGCGCTCCGCCGCCGGATATTTCCTGCGCATCGCGGCGGCGAGATCCGGCTCCGCCACGCTTTGGAGCATCACCTGCTTCGATGCCTCCAGCGCAAGCGGTGCGCATGCCAGCAGGTCACGCGCGATCTCCCTGGCCCGTCCGAGCGCGGCGCCACGCGGAACGACTTCGTTGACGAGGCTCACCCGGCGCGCGTCGGCAGCCGAAATTCGCCTGCCCGTCAGCACCAGCCACATCGCATCCTTCATCGGCATCTGGCGGGCGAGGCGCTGCAGCGCACCGCCACCCAGCGCGGCCAATCCGACCCTCGGCTCGGGCAACCCGAATTCGGCATGCTCCGCCGCGACCGCGAGATCGCAGGCCGCAAGAATCTCCACCCCGCCGCCAAGACACAGACCGTTCACGGCGGCAATCACCGGCTTCCACAGGTCGAACCGTTTCGTGATTCCGGCGAAGCCTCCGGGCGGATAGTCGTAATCGCCGGTCTGCGCAAGCGACTTGAGGTCCGTGCCCACGCAAAAGGCGCGATCCCCCGCTCCGGTGATGATGGCGACGCGCAGGCCGGGATCGGCCGCGTAAAGGTCGAACGCCCGGGAGAGTTCCACGTGCGCATCGAGATGCAGCGAATTGAGGACCTCGGGACGGTCGATCGTGATCGTCAGGATCGAATCTTCGCGTTCAAGCGACAGGTATCGGAACGTCGTCTCGTTCGCGATTGCGTTCACGGGCGGCATGGCTCGACTTCCTAGCGCTTGCGTGCAGCGTTGAACTCGGCGAGGCAGTCTTCGATGACGCGCGCGGTCCGGGCCGCCGTTTCGCCGGTGCTGGGACATTGCCCCTCGCCGTTCATCTCGTCGACGATACTCTGGATCAGCGGCTGGTGGACGTAGGGCGGATCGGCCACCGGAAACTCCTGCACGGCGTCACCGCGCTCTAGGCGAATCGGAACCGGCGGGCGGCCGGCGGGCGGCGACAGCGGTGGAAACGTCGAAAAGGTGATGCGCCCTTCGCTGCCGACGATCTCGTTGTGCTCGTCGTCGCAATCGGCGGCGAAGCACCACGCGCCGCTGCCGTAGGCGCCGGACGCATAACGGTACGCGACCGTCACGACGTCCTCCGGAGGATACGCCCCGGCCTGGTTGTCCGCGAACGCGCGCGCGCTTGCGATCGGGCCGACGATGAAATCGAGAATGTCGAGCGTATGCCCGACGGCTTCGAAGAAGATGCCGCCGCCGGAGCGCGCCGGATCGAGCCGCCAGCCCCAGAACGGCCCGCGCATGGCCTCCGGCGTGGGGATGCGCTGGAAGTGCCGGGTGATCACCATGCGCACGTCGCCGATCGCCCCGCTTTGCACGAGCTCGCGGATTTTGAGGAAGCGCGGCAGGCCGCGCCGATAGTAGGCAACCCAGAGCGGGACCCCGGCGTCGCGGCAGGCGGCGATCATGCCGAGGCAGTCGGCATGGCTCATCGCCATCGG
Organism: uncultured beta proteobacterium; assembly: GCA_963726765.1. Taxonomy (GTDB): domain Bacteria; phylum Pseudomonadota; class Gammaproteobacteria; order Burkholderiales; family Casimicrobiaceae; genus CAIWHR01. The sequence goes on from CAVSDH010000010.1 coordinate 237,892, forward strand.
CTTCTCGGTCAGCACCGGTTTGCCGGCCGCGGCGCAGCGCAACACGAAGTCGCGATGCGACTCGGTCATCGTCGCGACGTAAACGATGTCGACGTCCGGCGCGCGGATGATCGCGTCGGCGTCGTCGTGCCAGCGGACGACTCCCTGTCGTCGCGCGAAATCCTCCGCGCGCGTCAAGTTCCGGTCGGCGACGGCGACCAGCTGCGAATGGTCGGCCCGATTGAAGCCCGGGCCGCTCTTCATCTCGACGACCTCGCCGCAACCGATCACTCCCCAGCGGATGGTCCTCATCGGGCGGTCCCGATTCGCCCACCGCGGCGGCGGTTCGACATGCAGTTCGGAGGCGGAGACAGGGTTCGGTGCCCGACTCGCCGTTGGCTACTTGGCGGCGAGCACCGGCTTGAACGTCTGCACGACCTGCGCCCGCCCGTTGGCGATCTTCACGAAGACGCTTTCGCGGTCGAGATCGCCCTTGTTGTCGTACTGGACGTCGAACAGCACGCCCGGGTAGTCCTTGGCCGAGATCGTCGCACCGTGGAACGCGGCGGCGAGCGCCTTGGTGTCGACCTTGCCGATCTTGTCCGTGACCGCCTTGACCGCCCACATGCCCGTATAGCCTTTCATCGCGTTGTGGTCGGGCTTGTATTTGTACTCGGCCTGGAATTTCTGCACGAACGCCTGCACCGTGGGATTCGGCGCGTCCGCGGTCAGGCCGACGTGCGCGACCACGCCGTTTGCGGCGTCGCCGGCGAGCTCGATGACCTTCTCGTTGGCCAGCGTCGTCTCGCCGATGATCGGCTTGTCGTAGCCCTGCTTGCGCAGCTCCCGGAGAATGCGGGCGGACTCCTCCTCGTGCAGGTAGACGAACAGCGCATCGGCGTTCGACTGCTTTGCCTTCAGCACGGGCCCGGAAAAATCGAGCTGGCCCTGGTCCGTCGAAATGTCGGCCACGACCTCGATTCCCTGCGCCTTGAATTCCGGCACGATCACGTCGCGGCCGCCCTTGCCGAAATCGTTGTTGACATAGATGACGGCGACCGTCTTCGCCTTCACCGTGTCCTTCATGTATTTCGCGACCTTGGGCATGGCCGCGGCCTGCGTGAACGAGCACCGGAACACGTACGGATTTCCCTGCTGCGTGATCGACGCGGCCTCGCCGCCGACGACGTTGGTCACCTCGGCGCGACGCGTCTCGTTCATGCTGACGACGATCGAGCCGGAGAACACCGGCCCCATCACGACGTAGACCCCCGAGTCGACGGCCTTTGCGGCAAGCGCCTTGGAAATGCTGGGGTTCGTCTGCGTGTCGGACGACGTGTATTCGATCTTGCGCCCGGCGAGTCCGCCCGCCGCATTGATCTCCTTGACGGCCAGCTTGACGCCGTTGTCGAAGTTGGTGCCGACCGAAGCGCCCCCGCCCGACAGCTCAACCAGGCCCGCGATCTGGACCGGTTGTGCCACAACCAGGATCGGCGTCATGGCAAGCGCCAATGTCACGGCGAACGTGCGGAACGAGACTTTCATGAATCCTCCGTTGAGCTGCTGCATGTCGGGGAACACCGCCGGCGCGGCCGTGGCCGGCTTCCACCCCGATCGGATCGGTTGACCGGAGCCCGGACAATAGGACCCTCGTCGGACATTGTCCATGCAATGGGGGCAATGTCAGCTATTCGGAAACGCAATAATGGGGGCGGGACCCTGCACGGCCCCGCGGCAGCTCCGCGATGTCAGAACGGGGACAGCGGCGGGAGCGTCGATTGCACCTGCTGCTTGCCCCCCTTGACCTCGACGATGTAGCTCACCCGGTCGGGGTCGCCGTTCTTGTCGTACTTCACGTCGACCAGAAGTCCCGGCGTGTCCTTCACGTAGAGCGGCATGCCCCTGATCGCCGCCGCAAAGGCCTTGCTGTCGACCTTGCCGATCTTCTCGCTCACCGCCTTGATGATGTACGGGACCATGTAGCCCTGGATCCCGTTGTGATCCGACTTGATCTTGTACTCCTTCGTGTACTTCTCGTCGAACGCCCGCATCGACGGGGTCGGCGCGTCGACGGTAAGCGGCACATGACCCTGGATGCCGTTGGCGGCTTCTCCGGCGAGCTCGATGGCCTTCTGGCTCACGAGCGTGGTGTCGCCGACGATGGGCTTGGCGTACCCCTGCTTGCGCAGCTCGCGCACGAGCCGCGCGGATTCTTCCTCGTTGGTGTAGGCGAACAGCACGTCGCTCCCCGCCTGTTTCGCCTTCAATACCGGCGCCGAGAAGTCGACCTGCCCCTGGTCCGTCGACACGTCGGCGCCGACCTTGAGGCCAAGCGCCTGCGCCGCCTTGACGAACTCGTCGTGGCCGCCTTTGCCGAAATCGGTGTTGATCCAGATGACGTCGACCGAGTTCGCCTTCAGCGTTTCCTTGATGTAGCGCGCGACCTTCGGCATCGTCACCGTCTGGGTCGAATTCGTCCGGATCACGTACGGATTGCCCTGCTGGGTGATCGACGCCGCCGCGGCACCCGTGAAATTGGGGATCTCGGCTTTCCGGGTCTCGCCCATGCTGACCACCATCGCGCCCGACAGCGTGGGGCCGATGACCGCGAACGCGCCCATGTCGACCGCCTTCTGCGCCAACGCTTTCGCAACCCCCGCGTTGCTCTGGTTGTCGAGGGTCGTCACCTCGAACTTCCGGCCCAGCACGCCTCCTGCAGCGTTGATCTCGCGCACGGCGAGCTCGACGCCGTTGCGATAGTTCGTCCCGGCGGAGGCGATCGGTCCCGAAAGCTCGAGAATGTTGACGAGTTGGATCGGTGCGTTCTGCGCGGAGGCGAGTGACGCCGTCGCGGCCATTGCAAAGGCCGCAAGAATTCTGCTGATGCGAATCATGAGTCCGTTCCTTTCGAAGTGTTGGTCCATGCGAGACCGTGTGCACCCGGATCAGGTTCCGCCGCGCGCGCGCCGAATGACGTCGTAGACGGCATTGAGATCGGCAATCGGGATCTGACCGGGCGCGGAGCTGCCTTCGCCGATGGCAAAGCTCAGCGACGAGCCGAAGACGCCTCCGATCATCCGCGTCACCGAGCCCAGCGGCCCCATCGACATGCTGATCAGCGGGATGCGCGCCTTGGCGTCGGCGGTCGCCGTGGCGGCAAGCAGCGCCAGCACGTCGCCGCGATCGCGGGGCATCACCGCGACCTTGGCGACGTCGGCGCCCAGGCGCTCGGCCTCGAGAAAGCGCTGCACGAGAAATTCCCGGCCGGGCGTGTAGCCGAAGTTGTGATACGACAGGATGAGGCGCGCGCCCTGCGCGCGCGTGCACTCGCGCACGAGCCGGACGTGCTCCTGATCGTTGCCCATCTCGAAGTCGATGAAGTCGACGTGCCGGCTTGCGCCGACCGCGTCGTAGAGGCGAACGACCTCCGCGTCGCCTATCGCGATCTTCTCGCCTCCTTCCTTCACCGAACGCCGGGTGAAGATGATCGGCGTCTCGCCCGCCACCTTGCGCAGCGCGCCGGCGGCGTCGACGACCGCCTTCGTGTCGGCGATGGCCTCGAAATAGTCGACACGCCACTCGATGACATCGGGCTTCTTCGCGACGACGTTGGCCGCCTCGGCCAGCAGGCGGTCCCGCGTTCGCCCGACGAGCGGCGAGCAGATGAGCGGCGTCTCGCCGCCGAGTTTCCGGCCGCGGATGTCGATGACTTTGGTTTGACTCACGATGAGCTCCGTCGCAGCTTGAGTGGGACATGGCGTTCTAGGATGCGGGCGCCGCCGCGGCCGCGCCGCCATGCGCTCCGGCGCCGCCCAGGAACAGCCGGTTGAGATTCGGATCGCCAAGGAGCTCGGCCGCGGGCCGGTCGAGTGCGAGGCGTCCCATTTCCAGCACCAGCGCGCGGTTCGCGTACTTGAGCGCGGTGCGCACGTTCTGCTCGACCATCAGTATCGTGGTCCCGGAGTCGGCAAGCTGGCGCAGCAGGCTCATCACCTCCTGCACCAGTTTCGGCGACAATCCGATCGACGGCTCGTCGATCAGCAGAACGCGCGGGCGCAAGAGCAGCGCGCGACTGATCTCGAGCTGCTTCTGCTCGCCGCCGGACATCGTGGATGCCTGGTTGTCGATGCGCTCGCGGATTCGCGGAAACCGCTGCAGCGCCTCGTCGATGCGGCCGGGGAGATCGGCGCGCGGCAACGTGATGCCGCCGAGCTCGAGGTTGTGTCGCACCGACAGCGAGCCGAACAGGTTGCGCCCCTGCGGCACGAAGGCGATGCCGTCGGCCAGCAGGTCCCGCGGGGACTTCCCGTTGACGCACCTGCCCTCGAAGCGGACTTCGCCCGAGCGCGGCACCAGCATGCCGAAGAGCGTCTTCAGCACCGTCGACTTGCCGGCGCCGTTGGGGCCGATCAGCAGCGTGATCTCGCCCTTGCGCGCGTCGAGCGTCGTCTCGTTCAGGATCGTGAGGCTGGGCGAGTAGCCGGCGACGACCTTGTCGAATTCGATGATCCTGTCTGCCATGTTCGCTTCCCGCCTAATTGCCCAGGTACGCTTCGAGCACCTGCCGGTTCGCCTGCACTTCCTGCGGCGGACCTTCGGCGAGCACCTTGCCCTCGACCATGCAGATCACGTGCGGACAGAGCTTCATGATGAAGTCCATGTTGTGCTCGATGACGACGAAGCTGCCGCCCTGCGACTTGTTGAGCTCGACCAGCAGTTCGCGCAGCTGATCGACGAGGCTGGGATTGACGCCTGCGCAAGGCTCATCCAGCAGCACGAGGCGCGGCGCCGGCATGAACGCCATCGCGATGTCGATCAGCTTCTGCTGGCCGTAGGACAGCGTCCCCGCATAGAGGCTGGCGACGTGCTTCAGCCGAAAGAGCTCGATCATCCGGTCCGCGTGCTCCCCGAGGCCGGCATCGGGCTTCGCGAACATGCGGCCGGGCAGCGAGCCCTTGAATTCCTGCGCCGCGACGATCAGATTGTCCCGCACGGAGAGCTTGCCGAACACCTGCAGCGTCTGAAACGTCCGGCCGACGCCGCGGCGCGACAGTTCGAGCGGCGACATCCCGGTGATGTCCTCGCCGCAGAACTCGACGCGCCCGGCGGTCGGGCTGATCTGGCCGAGAATGCTGTTGAAGAGCGTGGTCTTGCCCGAGCCGTTCGGACCTATGACGCCTACGATCTCGCCCGGGCTGACCGAAAACGTCACGCCGTCGACGGCTCTGATCGCTCCGTAGGACTTGCGGACGTCCCGGACTTCAAGAAACGGCGCAGGCCCACTCATTTCGGGGCCTTGTCGCGCTTGAAGCGGTCGGGAATCGACATGATGCCTTCCGGCAGCCAGATCATCAGGGCGACGATCGCGACGCCGAAGAAGACGAGATACCACTTCTGCATGAACTTGAGCGCCTCGACATTGCTGGAGCGCAGGACTTCCGGCAGCAGGATGATGACGATCGTGCCGATCACCGGGCCGAAAAAGCGTCCGGAGCCGCCGACGATGACGGCGAGGAGCATCATCAGCGACGTCGAGAAGTGGAAGGGCCCGGGCTCGATGAACTCGACCAGCGACGCGAAGTAGACGCCGCCGATGCCCGCGTACGCGGCGCCGATCGCGAAGGCGAGCAGCGTATAGGCCGTGATGTTGACGCCGAGACTCTCGGCGCGAATCGGATTGTCGCGCAGCGCGGCGAACGCGCGGCCCCACGGAGACCGCAGCAGCCACCACAGGAAGAGCGCCAGCAGGACGAGCGACACCAGCGTGAAGTAGAAATAGGCCTTCTCGGTGTCGAACGCAAACCCGAGCAGCGACGGCCGCGGGATGCCCGAGATCCCGAACGTGCCGCCGGTGATCTTTTCCTCGTTGCGCATCCCGAGAAACACGAGGACGTTGAATCCGAGCGTGGCGAATGCGAGGTAATGGTGTTGCACGCGCAAAGCCGGGAAGCCGAGGGCCAGCCCGATCGCGAAGCACGCCACGCCCGCGATCGGCAGCACGAGCAGGAACGGAATGCCCGCCTTGAGCGCGATCGCCGCGATGTAGGCGCCGATGCCGAAGAACGCCGCCTGCCCCAGCGACATCTGCCCGGCGTAGCCGACGGTCAGGTTGAGACCGAACGTCGCCATCAGGTAGACGCAGTAAAGCGTGAGCAGGTAGATCTCGCTGCGCTTGAGAGACGCCGCCGCGATCGCGATCGCCAGGATGCCCGCGGCAAGGATTCCCGCCTTTATCCGGGCGCTCATACCTTGCGCTCCTCGGGCTTGCCGAGCAGACCTTCCGGACGGAACAGGATCACGCCGAGAAACAGCACCAGCGCGACGCCCTCCTTGTACGCCGGCGAGACGTAGAAGCCGACGAGATTCTCGAGGACGCCGATCAGCACGCCTCCCAGCAGCGCGCCCCGCGTCTGGTTGAAGCCGCCGATGATCGCCGCGAAGAACGCCTTCTGTCCGATCGAGTCGCCCATGTCGAACTTGGCGAGGTAGGTCGGCGTCATCAGCAGCGCGGCAACCGTCGCCAGCACGGCGTTGGTCAGGAACACGTAGAGCACCATCCGCGGCACGTTGATGCCGAGCACCTTCGCCGCGTCGGTGTTCTGCGCCACGGCCTGCATCGCGCGGCCGGTGACGGTCTTGTTGAGGAACATCTGCAGGCCGACGACAATGGCGCCCGCCACGATGAGCGTCCCCACGTCGGCGTAGGAGACGTTCAGGCCCGCGAAATTCCATTGCCCGGCGGGAAACGCGCCGGGGAACGGATGCGCTTCCGCGCTGTACCCGGCGCGCACGATCGACTTGACGGCGATCGACAGGCCAAGCGTGGCGATGACCAGCGGAATGACGCCGTGCTTGATCAGCGGGTCGACGATGCCGCGCTTGAAGCCGTAGCCCAGAACCAGCATCGCCACCGCGCAGGTCAGCAGAAAGGCCAGCCAGAGCGGCGCGCCGCCGGCGAGGAAGAACAGGATGCCGAACGCCGGAAGCATCACGAATTCGCCCTGGGCGAAATTGATGACTCCCGCGGCCTGCCAGAGCAGCGTGAACCCGAGCGCCGCGAGCGCGTAGATTGCGCCGGTGGCGCAGCCCGATACGACAAGTTGCAGGAAATCGCCCATCGCGGAGCCCTTGGCTGTCGGTGCCTTTGCCGGTCCGGCGGGTAACGGGAACGACGTCGATCCCGCTATCCCTCCGTCCGAAGTGGCAATTTGCCTATTTTGCCGAAGCCGGCGGCAGCGTCTGGATCACGACCTGCTTGCCGTTCTCGACCTTGACGATGTAGCTCTCGCGATCGAGATCGCCGTTCTTGTCGAAGCTCACGTCGAGCAGAACGCCGGGCGTGTCCTTCGCCGAGATCTTCGCGCCGTGCAGCGCGGCGGCAAGCGCCTTCGAGTCGACCTTGCCGTTCTTCTCGGTAACGGATTTCACGACGTACATCGCGCTGTACCCTTTCAATCCGTTGTGGTCGCTCTTGTACTTGTACTCGGCCTGGAACTTCCGGTCGAAGTCCCTGATCGTCGCCTGCGGCGCGTCGACGGTCAGGCCCACGTGAGCCATCGCGCCATTGGCGGCGTCGCCGGCGAGCTCGATCACTTTCTGGCCAGCCAGCGTCGTCTCGCCGATCATCGGCTTGTCGTAGCCCTGCTTCTTCAGTTCGCGCAGCGCGCGCGCCGATTCCTCCTCGTTCGTGTAGACGAACAGCGCATCCGCATTCGACTGCTTGGCCTTCAGCACCGCGCCGGAGAAATCCACCTGCCCCGGGTCGGTCGAGATGTCGGCGACGACCTTGATGCCCTGGGCGTCGAGCGCCTTCAGGATCGAGTCCCGTCCGCCCTTGCCGAAGTCGTTGTTGACCCAGATCACCGCCACCGTCTTTGCCTTGAGGCCGTCCTTGATGTATTTCGCGACCTTCGGCATGGCGAGCGCCTGCGTCAGCGACGTGCGGAAGACATAGGGATTGCCCTGCTCCGTGATCGCCGCCGCCTCGCCGCCCGTGAAATTGGTGATCTCGGCGCGCTTCGTCTCCGCCATGCTGACGATGATCGAGCCGGAGAAAGACGGGACCCATGACCACGTAGACGTTCTCGTCGACCGCCTTCTGGGTGAGCGCCTTCGCGAGCTGCGGCTGCGACTGCGTGTCGGCCGACGAGTACTCGACCTTGCGCCCGAGGATGCCGCCCGCCGCGTTGATTTCCTTCACCGCCAGCTTGACGCCGTTGTCGAAGTTCGTGCCGGAGGTCGCGCCGCCGCCCGACAATTCGACGACGCCGGCGATCTTGATCGGGGGTTGCTGCGCCTGCACGAACCATGGCGCACACGCCAGCATGCCGGCGATGAACCATCCTATACGAATACTTCATTGCTTCCTCCGTTTCGATTGTCCGAATACCAGGTAGTGCCGCGATCATCACGCGAGCGGCACGGAAAGTCTATCGATCATGGCGCGCGTTTCCGGCCGCACGCCCCGCCACCAGACGAACGCCTCCGCAGCCTGCTCGACCAGCATCCCGATGCCGTCCGCGACGCGGTCGGCGCCCGATTCGCGCGCGAGACGCAGAAAGGGGGTCAGGCCCTTGCCGTAGACGAGGTCATAGGCGAGACACCCCGCCGCGAAGGCCGTCCCCGGAACCGGAGGCAGCTCTCCCCGCAGACTGGCCGACGTCGCGTTGACGACGACGTCGAACTGCGCATCCCTCACGCCCGGATAACCGCCGGTGACAAGAGTGTCGAACGTCGCAAACTCGACGCCGAGCGCCTCGGCCTTCGCCACGGTGCGGTTCGCGACGAACAGCGCCTCGGGCCGCTGCTCGAGGAACGGCAGCAGCGCACCGCGCGCGGCGCCGCCGGCACCCAGCAGCAGCACGCGGCGCCCGCGCAGCGGGCAGCCGAGGTTGATCTGGATGTCGTTCACGAGGCCCAGGCCGTCGAAGTTCTCGGCGACGGCGCGCCCGCCGTCGAACTTCATGCAGTTGACCGCGCCGGCGCGGCGCGCGCGCTCCGACATGTCCGTTGCATACGCAAACGCGTCCACCTTGAACGGCAGCGTCACGTTGATGCCGCGCCCGCCGTCGCTGCGGAACCGGTCGACGGTCGCGGCAAAGCCGTCGGCCGGCGCCTCGATGGCCTCGTAGGTCAGGTCCTGCCCGGTCGCGCGGGCGAATTCGGCGTGGATCTGCGGCGACTTGGTGTGGCCCAGTGGCCGCCCGATCAATGCGTAGCGATCCGTCATGTCGTCATGTCCGCGGGCAATGAGGTCGCTCAGTACGCGACTTTCGCCACCGCCCGCAGCTCGTCGGGCGTCGTCGTGCCGAAGCCGAAGAATTCGAGATATGCGGGGATCATCTCGAACAGCATGTCGGTACCGATCTGGTAGCGGCATCCGCGTTCCCGCGCCGCCGCGAGCAACGGCGTGATCTCCTGCTTCATCACCACCTCGCCGACGAACGTCGTCGGCGACAGGCGCGCAACGTCGATCGGAAGCGGATCCGTCGCCTTCATGCCGAGCGGCGTACCGTTGACCACGAGGTCGTAACCCGCGGGATCCCCGGGTCCGACGCGCACGTCGAGCCGCGGATAGTGCTGCCGCAGCCGCGCCGCCAGTCCCTCGGCCGTCGCCGGCACCGTGTCGCTCAGTCCGATCGAAGCGACGCCCTCCGCGGCCAGCGACGCAGCGATCGCCGACCCGACACCGCCGGCGCCTACGACGAGGCACCTGGCCCCTTTGACGGCAAAGCCCTTGTGCCGCAGGCCGCGCGTGAATCCGACACCGTCGAACATGTCGCCCAGCAGCGTGCCGTCCGGCCTTTTCAGCAACGCGTTGCACGAGCCGGCGATCTTCACGGTCGTCGTCACGTCGTCGGCCAGCGCGACCGTCGTGACCTTGTGCGGCATCGTGACCAGCGCCCCCCGAATGTTGGTCAGCCTGAACAGCGCCTTGAGCGTGGTCGGATAGTCTTCGGCCCGGACCCCCATCGGCACCACGACCGCATCGATCCCGCGGCTGTCGAACCAAGGGTTGTAGACCAGAGGCGCCTTGAAGGCCTCGGTCGGAAAACCGATGTGGGCGACGAGCGTCGTCTTGCCGCTGATCATGGCGACCTCGAACAAGAATGCTTCGGGATATGCGCGCAGGCGTCGAACGTCGTGCGGCGGCATGGGTATGCGGGCATTGCTTCGCTTCCTCGGTTCGCTCAGTTTGCAATCACAGTCCGGCCGATTTTCGCGGCCTCGGCGATCGCTTCGGTCACGCGCAGGTTCTGCAATCCGTCGCGCGCGGCGACCAGCGGCTCCACATCTCCGCGGATGACCGCGGCGAAGTGCTCGATCTGCTCGGCGCGGCGGAGGTCGATGAGGCCGGCGCCGGCCACGGCGATTCGCACCTTCTTCATCTGCGAATCCCTGTGATCCGGTACACGTCCCTTCGTGGCGTCCCTGACCCGGCCGATGCCATGCGCGAAGTTCCCGTCACCCCTTGTACCCGAGCAGCCTCGGGAGGAACAGCACGGTACTGGGCACGAGCGTCATCACCGCGAGCGCGCCGATCATCACGTACAGGAACGGCATCACCTCGCGCACCATCTCGCGCAGCGGAACCCGGGCGATCTTGGTCATCATGAAGAGCAGCAGCCCGAACGGCGGCGTGACCAGCCCCAACATGATGTTGACGACGCACACCACGCCGAAGTGGACCATGTCGATGCCCAGCGTCTGTGCGGTAGGAATCAGCACGGGGAGGATCACGAGGATGATCGTCGTTCCTTCGAGGAAGCAGCCGAGAATCAGCAGCAGAACGTTGACCATCAGCAGGAACACGAGCGGCGACAGCTGGTACGCCTTCAGCATCGCACTCAGAGTCTTCGGGATGTTCTCCGACGTGATGACGAAATTGAACACCATCGCGCCTGCGATGAGCATGCCGATCGACACCGTGACGCGCGCGCTGGATACCAGCGCCTCGTATACGTCCTTCGCTCGCAGGCTGCGATACAGGAATGCGGAGACCAGCAACGCGTACGCGGCGGCGACCGCAGCGGCCTCGGTGGGAGTGGTGACACCGGTCCACATGCACCCGAGCAGGATCACCGGCATCATGAGCGCCGGCAATGCCAGCCAGGTCACGCGAGGCAGCTCGCGCATCGGCACGGGCTTCTCGACCGGGAAGTTGCGACGCTTCGCGACGAAGGCAATGAGGCCGCTCTGGACGGCCCCTAGAAGCAAGCCGGGTATCACGCCACCGAGGAAGAGGTAGCCGACTGACGTGTCCGATACCAGCGCATAGAGCACGAGCGGGATCGACGGCGGGATGATCGGCCCGATGACGGACGATACGCAGGTCAGCGCGGCGGCGAACGCCGGCGGATACTTCCCGTTGCGCGTCATCATGGTCTGCATCAGCTTGCCCGAGGCCGCCGCATCGGCGAGCGCGGAACCCGACATGCTCGCAAGGACGATGGCCTGCAGGACGTTCACCTGCGCGAGTCCGCCGCGGAAGCGCCCGACGATTGCGTTGCAGAAGTCCAGCAGCCTTTCCAGAATGGCGCCGGTGCTCATGAACGAGGCGGCGAGGATGAACAGCGGGATCGCAAGCAGCAGCTGGCTCGCCATCATGCCGTTCAGCAACTGCTCGGCCGCGGTCCCCATGTCGAGCCCCGACACGAACAGCCAGAGAATGGATCCGCCGATCATCGCGTAGGCGACAGGCAGTCCGATCAAGCTCAACCCGACGATGGCGATGAGCGCAAGGGACAACGGGCTGAACAGGTTCATAGTCCGGAGCCCGCCTTGGTGATGTCGGCTCCTTCGGGGGCCTCGCCGCGGAGCGCGCCCACGATCGCCCAGACGTAGCGGACGATTACGGCCATGGCGAAGACGACGTAAACCGAATAGAGGATGTCGAGGCGGATATTGAGGTAGGAACTGCTTTCGACCTTCATGAAGGCCACGTATTTGATGGTGGCGGGTAGCGCCATGCCGAACAGGACCACCGCCGCAACGGCAACGATGAGGTCGACGATGCGCCGTCCCAACGGCCCCAAACTGCCCGAAAGGAGGTCAAAGCGGACCTCCTCGCTCTCCTTCAGCCAGAAGGCGGAGCCCAGCAGCACCATGTACAGCCACGTGACGACGGACAGCTCGGACGACCAGCCTATGGGGAAGTTGAAGAAGTAGCGAAGCACGATCTGAACGAGGAACGCGACGAACATGATGCCGAGCAGACCGGCAACAACGTTTTCCGCGCGTCGCCTCATCCAGTCGACGGCCGTGGCAACGGTCAAAGTCATGGGCATCTCCGGTCCTCTGCGGACTGTTCGTTACCGGCGTGCCGGACATGACGACGGCACGCGCGGCGGTCGTTCCGGCGCGGCGAAACCGCGGGCCGCCGCTGCGGCCGGCGTCCTTCGGTCAGGACTTCAGCGCACCGATCTTGTCGAGGATGCCCGGCTCCCAAGACTTCGCTTCGTCGGAGGCCAGGTAGACCTTCTGTGCGTAGGCGCGGAACGCCGAGACGTCCGGCGTATAGACGTCGAGCCCCTGCTTCTTGAAGGCGTCGGCGAGCTCTGCCTCGCGCTTCAGGTGCTCTGCCGCGCTCCAGTGGAGCGCCTTGTCGACCGCGGCCTGAAAGCTCTTCTGCTTGGCCGCGTCCATTGCGTTCCACGACTTCTGGTTCATGCACAGCACATCGAACGCAACGAGGTGCGACGTCAGCACGATCTGCGACATCACCTCGTAGAATTTCATGTTCTGCACGTTTGGGAGCGGGTTGTCCTGCCCGTCGATCGCACCCGTCTGCAGGCCCGTGTAGGTCTCCGCATAGGCCATCGGCGTGGGATTCGCACCAATCGAGCGGCCGAGCAACTGCCACGCGTCGCCCGGGGGCATACGCAGCTTGATGCCGGCCATGTCCGCGGGAGTGCTGATCTTCTTCTTCGGCTTGAGGCCCACCTGACGCGTGCCATAGAACGTCGGGCCAAGGATCTTGATCTTTAGCTGGTCCTCAGCCTGCTTCTTCGTCTGCGCGCCTAGGTCGCTCGCAAAGAACGCGAGCACGTGGTGGGCGTCGCGGAAGGTGTACGCGGACGTCAGGACCGACCAGGCAGGCAGTTGCTTGCTGATGTCCTGCGGCGCGATGTTGCCCATCTCCAGATTGTCGCGCTGCAGCGCGACAAGCTCGGTACCTTGCTTGAATAGCGTCCCGCCATAGAACGGCTCGATCTTGACGTTCGCCTCGACGTCCTTCGACAACATACGGATCATGTCGGCACGAATGTCCTTATCCGAGAAAACCGCGGCGAAACGCAACGTGGGATTTCCCTGCGCCCACGCGGGAACCATCTGCGATGCGGCCAGTGCAGCGCCGGCCTTCAGCACGGTACGACGGTCGATCTTGAACTCCATGACTTCCTCCTTGTTGAAGATTGCAACTACCGGGCTAGCACGTTGACCCGCTCCCGAGCCAACTCAGGATCATGTCCGCCACCATCCGGCGGCGGCGTGGCACATCTCCCTTGGCGCCCATGGACCGCTGGAATATGGCCCCGAACGTGTACTGGTTCGTGACGTTGAACATCCCCAATGCCGCGATCGACATGTGTACGTCGATCGGGTCGACGTCCGCGCGGAACGTGCCGTCGGCCTGGCCCCGCGCGATCACGGCGCCGAGCGTCTCGACGATGGGCCGGTTGACGGTGCGCATCGCCGCGGACTTTTTCATGTGGCGCCCCTTGGCCTGGTTTTCGGCGACCACGAGCCGGACGAAATCCTCGTGCTCGAAGTAGTAGTCGTACGTGAACTCCACGATGCAGCGGATCGCCTCCACCGGCGGCAGATGGTCCAGTTCGAGCTTGATCTCGGCGGCGCGGATTTCGGCATACACGCGCTCGAGCACCGCCAGGTAGATCTGTTCCTTGCTGCCGAAGTAATAGTTGATCAGTGCGCGGGTCGTGTTGGTCCGCGCCGCGATCGCGTCCATGCTGGCACCCTTGAAGCCGCGCGAGGCAAACTCGACGGTGGCCGCCGCGAGGATGCGGGCGCGGTTGGCCTCCGGCGCCTTGGGCTTTCGCATGGCGGAGGTACGGACCGACGCGACGGGCATCACCATCAGGAATCCCGAAATTGACAAGATCGCAAGGAGAATTTAACAGATACGTCAATTCGAGACAATGCAGGTTTCTTCCGCATCGCAACATGCGCGGAGTGCGAAACGCCGCGGGCGGAGTCGCAATCAGCACTGCTCGCGCGGAACCCGGAGCAACACTCGGGGAAATAAGCCTTCACCGGATCCGGTTCATGCCGCGCTGCGTTGAGTACGGTCGACCATGTGCCTGCCGGGCACTCTTTCGACACCGTCGAGATGGCTGCGCGCGGCGCGAAGTGCCAGCAGCGCGACGGCTTCCGGACCGATCGCCCTGGTCAGCGCCACACGCGGAATTTCCAGCGCGTAGGGGATGTCCTGGGGCAGGCACGCCAGGATCTCGCGGACTTGGATGCCCCCTTCACCGGGGAATTGACGCTCGTCCCGCGCCGTGCGAATGATCCCCGCCATCGTCGGCGGCACTTCCTTGGCCGCGTCGCAAACGTGCGCGAATCGGAACCATTCTCCAGGGAGCTTGGCGAGTTCTTCGAGACTCGAATCGGAGCGGCCGAAGTGGAGCATGTCGACCAGAATTCCGGCGTTCGGGCGATTGACCGCCCGCACGACCCGCGCGGCTTCGGCAAGGTTTCCGGTCTCGGTCCAGTGCGGGAATTCCAGGCTGACGAAGATCCCCAGCGGCTTCGCAAGATCGCAAAGACGCGCGAAACGCGCGGTCGCACGGTCGCGGTCCGGGTCGGGTAGCTGCGCGATCGCATGGCGGGCGCCGAGATCGGCTCCGGCTTCCAGGCACGGCAGGAAATGGTCTGCGTCCAGCGACGGATCCATGCGCAGCAACTCAATGTCGTGGATACGCACGCCCGTGTCGGCCGTGCGCGCCTTCGTTTCCTGGCGCAACGCGCGATCGGTGGCCAGCGGATACAGCACCTCATCCGGCGTCACGCGCGTCATCCGCACGCCCACGGCGTCGTAACCCGAGCGCGCGGCGACCTCCACCAGCTGCGGCGGCGTCAGCGACAATACCGTCAGGTGCGCCAGCGAATATTCGCGCTTCATGGAATGGCTCCTCCGTAAACGTTCGCGATCTGCCGCTCGTTCAATCCGCGTGCACTGCGCCGCCGGTGCTGACGTGATGCACCTTCTTCCCGGGCGAATAGATGTCCATGATGTTCCAGTGACCGGCGGTGGGCGTCGGGACGTTCTTCATGTAGACGTCGATGACGCACGGGCGCTTCGACTTGACGGCCTTCTCCAGCGCGGGCTTGAACGCGGCGGCCGAGGTCACCTTGACGCCGTCGATACCGTAGGCACGAGCGATCGCAGCGTAGTCGGGCGACCAGGGCTTGCCGTCCTTCTCGAACACCGTGCCGAAAGTCGTGCCGTAATGCGCCTTCTCCAGGCCGGCGATGGTGCCGAACGCGCAGTTGTTCATGATCACCCAGATCACCGCGATGTCTTCCTCGAACGCGGTCGCGAGCGCCGCCGGATTCTGGCCGAAGCCACCGTCGCCGATCAGCGCCACCACGACCTTGTCCGGACGCGCCACCTTGGCGCCCAGCGCGGCCGGCGAGCCGAAGCCCATCGTCGCGAAGCCGCCCGGCGTGAACACGCTGCCCGGGGTGTAGATCGGATACTGCTGGGCCATGCCGTTCTTGTTCCAGCCCACGTCCGTGCAGAGCAGCGCGTCGCGCGGCATCACGGTGCGCAGGTCGGCGAGGATGCGTTCCGGGCGCATGGGCCACTCGTCGCTCTCGACCGCCTTCTTGTTGCCGGCGACGAACTTGGTCCTGTTGGCCGCCATCTCGGCCAGAAGCTTCGGGCCGCTTCACGCCCTTCGGCGCGAGTTTGCGGGCGACGCGGTTCAGCACCCGCAGCGCTTCCCTGAGATCCGCCACCGCGCCGATGGCCACGGGGTAGTTGCGGCCAAGCTCCGCGGGGTCGATGTCGATGTGGATCAGTCGGGTTGGCGGCATGCTGAACGTGTACTCGTCTTCCCACGAGCTGCAGTCGGCCTCGGAAAAGCGCGTGCCCAGCGCCAGGATCCAGTCGGCGCGCTTGCACTTGTCGTTGATGAACTTGGTCCCCCAGAAGCCGGTCATGCCGAGGATCAGCGGATGGTCGTCGGGCAGTGCGCCCTTCCCCATCAGCGTGTGCGCGACCGGCAACGACAGGCGTTCGGCCAGCTCGCGCATCTCCTTCGCTGCGTCGGCAAGCAGGATGCCGCCGCCGACATACATCACCGGATTCTTCGCGCCGAGCAGCGCCTGGATCATCTTCTCCGCGGCCTCGTCGTCGAGCGAGGGCTTGTGCAGCGACTTGGTGTTGGCGAGGGCGCGCTTCCACAGCGCGACGTCGATCTCCTTCGAGAAGATGTCCATCGGCACGTCGACGAGCACCGGGCCGGGCCGTCCGCTTTCGGCCAGCGTGAACGCCTTTTCGATGATCTCGGGGAAGAGATGCGGCGAATCCACGCGCCACGCCCGCTTGACGAAGGGGCGGTAGATCTCGTGTTGGGACGCGTCCGCGTGCAGGTTCACTTCCTGGTGCGGGTGCTTGCCGTAGTAGTGGGACGGCACGTCGCCGGCGATCACCACCATCGGGATCGAGTCGAGCGCGGCGTTGGCCACGCCGGTCGCGGCATTGGTGAGCCCGGGACTCAAGTGTGAGAGCACGACCGACGCCTTGTTCGTCGCGCGCGCATAGCCGTCGGCCGCGTGCGCCGCGATCTGCTCGTGCCGGGTGTTGATGAATTTGATCTTCTTGCTCTTCGAGAGCGCGGCGAGCACCGCGATGTTGGTGTGCCCGCACAAGCCGAATATGTGCTCGACCCCTCGGGCTTCCAGGTACTTGACCAGCTGGTTCGAAATCAGGTCCTTCATCGAGCGCTCCTTCAGATCGTTCTGTCCGGGGGCAGGCCGCGGCACACGTGGTTCAGTCGTCGCCGCGCGCGGCGGGGTCGGGCACGGCGCGGCGCGCCGGCCCGCTGTAGCGGTACGGAATCTCCCGCGGCATGGGGCCCATGATGCGACGGCCCCTTTGCTTCTGCTCCCAGGCGTGCGCCAGAATGCCCACCGCGCGCGACAGGGCGAACAATCCTCGGCCGAGCTCCGGCTCGAAGCCCAGCTCGCAGAAGATGACGGCCGTGATGCCGTCGATGTTCATCGGGATGTGGCGCTTCTTGATCGCGGAGATCGCGGCCTCGACCGCGTGGCCGATCGCCGCGTAGCGTCCGGACACCACACCCGCGGCCTCCGCCTTCGCGACCAGCGCGAACAGCGGCGCAGTCCTCGGGTCGACGGGGTGGAAGCGGTGGCCGAATCCCGGAACGATCTTCTCGCCCGCATTGCGATGGCGTTCGATGACCGCGGCGGCCGCAGCGACGAGATCGCCGTCCTTGCCGGCTTCGGCGTCGATCTCGCGGTAGAGCTCCATGCACTGCTGCCCCGCGCCGCCGTGGATGTCGTCGAGCACGTTGATCGCAGACGCCATGGCGCCGTTGACGGGCAGTCCGCAGGTGACCGCCATGCGCGCGATGGCGATCGAGGGCGCGTGCGGACCGTGGTCGACACCGGGCACCATCGCCGCCTCGAGAAGATCGGACTGCCCGCGCGATGGCAACTCGCCGCGCAGCATCAGCCAGATCATGTCGGGGAAACGCACGCGGCCGATCAGCTCCTCGATGGGATAGCCGCGGATCGCGATCTTGCCCGGATGAATGTCGATGATGGCCGTGTCCCACCAGGCGGAGGCGTCGCCGACGAGCTCTTCGGGCGTTCTTGTGGTCATGGGGTTGTCGACTCGAGTGGCCACGCGCCAATTGTCATGGGTCGCCGCGGCGCTGCGGGATCAGGTCGTGATCGTTTCCACTTCCGCTTCGAGCGCCGGATCGTAGAACGGGCCGAACAGCTCTTCGTCGGAGGGCTTGTCTTCCTTGATCGGCACCGAGACCCACGTGGTGTTCATGTAGTGCTTGAGATGCACGTTCTCGGACACGATGTTGCCGCCCCACGTGCCGCAACCGAGACTGGACGTCATCGGCATCCCGTTGTTGAACGCGCCGGCGTTCGCTTTCGACTGCGGTTGCCGCACCATGATCCGGGAGACGGGCGCCGCGAGCGCGAGCCGATGGATGTGATCCTGGTCGAACGAATAGATGCCGCACGAGTGGCCCTTGCCGCCCACCTCGTAGACGCCGCGCATCATGGAGAGCGCCTGGTCGAATCCCTTGTACTTGTAGACGGCGAGGAGCGTGGTCAGCTTTTCGCCGGAGTACGGATGTTCCTTGCCGATGCCGTCGCCGTGCACGATGATGAACTTTCGGTCCGCCGGAATCGTGAAGCCCGCGATCTTCGCGAGCTGCTGCGGCGATATGGCGACGGTATCCGGCGTGCGATGCGCCTCGTCGTCCCACATCACCTTGCGCAGCGCGGCCTTTTCGGCGTCGCTGGCGAGATGGCCGCCTTCCTTCTGCAGTTGCGCGAGCAGCCGGTCGAAGATCGACGCCTCGATGATCAGGTTGCCGTCGGCCGAGCAGCCGGACCCGAAATCGGAGGTCTTGGACAGCCGGGTATTGCGCGCCGCTTCGTCGATGTTCGCCGTCTCGTCGATGATCATCGTCGAATTGCCGGCGCCGACGCCGTACGCCGGTGTTCCGGAGCCGTACGCGGCGCGCACCATCGGCTGTCCGCCGGTCGCGACGATCAGATCTGCCCGCGCCATCAGCGCCTGCGACATCGGAATGTTGACGCGCGTCAGGCACTGCAGGATGTCGGCGGGCGCGCCTTCGCGCTCGAGCGCCTCGCGCATCAGGCGCACGGTCTCGAACGACGTCTTCTTCGAGCGCGGGTGCGGCGAGAAGATCACGACGTCGCGCGCCTTGATCCCGTAGATCGCGTTGCCCGCAGGCGTCAGGTCCGGGTTGGTCGTCGGGACGATGCAGGCGATGATCCCCGCCGGCTTCGCGTACTTGACGATGCCCTTCTCCGGCAGCTCCTCGATGATGCCCACGCTTTTCTGGCGAAGCGCGTCGCGGAGCACGCCGCGGATCTTCATCCGCTTGCCCATCCGGCTGACCGCGTCCCCGAGGCTGGACTCCTTGATCCCCATGTCGACGAGGCGCGTGAACGTCTGCTTGTTCGCGACCGCCCACGCGACCGCCTGGCACAGGCGGTCCACGCGCGCCTGGTCGTAGGTCTCGATGATCGCGAGCGCCTTTCGTGCCCGCGCGAACACGTCGTCCAGTTCCTGCTGCTGCTCTTCGGTGATGCCCTTCTTGATCTCGGGAGCGGCCATTTCCAGTCCTCGTGGTGTTGGGTTCGCGCGGTCCGGCTGCCTGCGAACGTTCGAATTCGGGGTAACGATAGGGCTCCGCACCAAAGGGGGTCAAGGGCGTATGGCGACGATGTGTGCGACTGGCGCCCACAATATTCGCTATTCGCCCGTATTTTCCGGTAAGCTTTCCTCCGATCGGTCGGGGATGATGACGGGCGCTTCGCCTGGCGGACTGGCGAACGTTCGCCTCCGGATGGACGGCATGAGAGGCAACCATGGGCAAACGGAACACGGTATTGCGCGAAGTCGAGACCGGCGACGCCCTGCAGCGGCCGCTGGCACCGGCCCCGCCCTCCTTCGCCGCTCCCGACGCCGTGGCCGCGGACACGATCGCCCAGTTCGGGGACGATCCCGATTTCGTCACCGCGCTGGCCCGCGGACTCGCGGTCCTGCTCGCGCTGTCCGACAAGCGTCGACGAATGTCCATCGCGCAGGTGAGCCATCGCACGGGCATCCCGCGCGCCGCGGCACGGCGAAGCCTGCATACGCTCTCGAAACTCGGTTTCGTCGCCGCCGACGAGGCGCGGCGCTTCTACCTGCGCCCGCGTGTGCTGTCGTTCAGCCACGCGTACCTGTCGGCGTCTCCGATCGCGGTCCTGGCGCAGCCTATCCTCGACCGCCTCGGGGAAACGCTGCGCGAGGCGTGCTCGCTCGCGACGCTCGATGGCGACGAGATCGTCTATCTCGTGCGCTCGACGTCGTCGCGGATCATGTCGCCCTCGCTCAACGTCGGACGCCGTCTGCCCGCGTACTGCACGTCGATCGGGCACGTGATGCTCGCCCATCTGGCCGAGAGCGAGCTCGCCGACTACCTCGGCCGGGCACGATTCCACCCCTACACCGAATACACGCCGAACTCCGTCGCGAAACTGCAGGCGCTGCTGCGCACGGTGCGCGAATCCGGATTTGCTTTCGCCAGCCAGCTGATGGAGCCGCGCCTGTGCACGCTCGCCGTGCCGGTCCGCGACGCCGGCGGGCACTACGTCGCGGGGATCAACGTGATCCTGCAGGGACGCCTCGTGTCGCGCAACGAAATGGCGGAGCGCTACTTCCAGCCACTGCAGCAGGCCGCGATGGAGCTGGGTTCGCTCCTGCTCCCCTGAACCGCGGCAATCCGGTACGCTATCATCTCGACGACGACGCGGCGCCCGCGCGACAGGCGCGCCCGCGTGACGAAGCCGGATGAGCGAGGATTCGCGATGACGAGCACACTGGAACGCGAAGCGGTCCCCGAACCGCAGAACCCGCTCGGCATCGACGGCCTCGAGTTCATCGAATTCGCGACGTCGAAGCCGCAGGCGCTGGGCGGTGTGCTGGAGACCATGGGATTCCGGCCGATCGCACATCATCGCTCCCGCGAAGTCGAGCTCTACCGGCAGGGCGCGATGAACGTCATCGTCAACGCGCAGGCGGCCGACGTGCCACGCACGGTGCAGCCCGTGGAGAGGCCGATCATCAGCGCGATCGCCATCCGGGTGCGCGACGCCGAAACCGCTTTCCGGCGCGCGCTCGATCTCGGCGCGTGGCCCATTCCGGCGCGCGCGCGGGCGATGGAGCTCAACATTCCCGCCATTCACGGCGTCGGCGAAAGCCTCATCTATTTCGTCGACCGGTACAACGACTTTTCGATCTACGACATCGATTTCCGCGCGATCCCGACGGTCGACCCGCATCCGCCGGCGATCGCCGGCATGAACTTTTTCGGCATCGTTCAGTACATCGGCCCCGACCGGACGGCGGACTGGGTCGAGTTCTATTCACAGATCTTCGGCTTCGCGCCGCTCCCCGACAGCGTGCGCTTCGGCATCATGCCGAAAGGGCGGCTGCTGCAAAGCCCCTGCCGCAAGTTCTTTCTGCAGCTGATCGAGCCCGACGAGACCGCCCGCTTCTCGCCCGTGGAGGAGCACCTGCAGCGTGTCGGCCTCGGCACGCCCGACGTCATGGGCGCGGTCGCGGAGCTCGGCAGGCGAGGCGTCGAGTTCGTCGCGTCCGAGAAGGTGCATGCGAGCGACCGCGGCGCGCTCACCAAGGCCGTGCTGGGCGGCGTGATGTTCGAGCTCGTCCACGACGACTCGCCGGACAGGCGATGAACTTCGCCGACATCGGCATCGACACCGCGTCGCTCGCGGGATCGCTGGAGTCGCGGCTCGCCGCGGCGAGGGCCGCCGGATTTTCGCAGGTGATGATCTCGGCCAGCGACATCGCGGGCCACGCGGGCGGCGCGGACGCCGGCATTCGCGCGGTGCGCGACAGCGGTCTGCGCGTGACCGGCCTCGAGGCGCTGCGCGATTTCGAAGGTCTCGACGGCCAGCTTCACGCCTACAAGCTCGACATCGCGAAATCGATGCTGGAGATCTGCAGCGCGATCGGCTCGCGACTGCTGCTGGTCGAGGCGTCGACTTCCGCTCACGCCGATGCCGGCATCGACGCGATCGTCCGCGATTTGAAGAAACTCGCGGTCCTCGCCGTGCCGCTCGGCATCCGGATCGCGTTCAAGGGGCTTTCGTGGAGCCGCACCGTGAAGGACTTCGCGGCGGCGGGCGACATCGTGTTGCGCGCCAATTTGCCCAACCTCGGCATCGCGATCGACGCCTTCGACGTGATCGCCGCCGGCGTGCCCCCCGAGGGCGTCGAGGGCGTCGATCCGGAGCAGATCTTTCTCGTCCAGCTTTCCGACTACATGTGGCAGGAGACCCGGACGACGGAAGAACAGGCGGCGACCGCGCGGCACTTTCGCGTGTTTCCCGGAGAAGGCGCGCACAGCGAGGCGCTCGCGAAGTCTCGTCACGCGCCTCGACGCCATCGGCTATTACGGCGATTACAGCTTCGACGTCTACAACGACGACTACCTGCAGATCCCGCCGGAGGCCGTTGCCGACCGCGCGCGGCGCGCGGCCGACTGGCTGGGCGAGACCGTACTGCGACGTGCGCTGCCCGTGCCGAACATGGAGCGCCTGCAACGACGCCCGCAGGGGTGACGGAAATCAATCCGTTGCGCGCAACCGGGACGGGCCAGCCGTTTCGCATGCGCACGGATTCACTCAAGGACCATCCATGAGCATGGAATATCGCCGACTCGGCGACAGCGGGCTCGACGTCTCGGCCGTGTGCCTCGGCACGATGACGTTCGGCGACCGGACAGACGCCGCCGAGGCGCGGCGCATCGTCGACGCGGCGTTCGACGCCGGCGTCAACTTCATCGACACGGCGGACGCCTACGTCAGGGGCGAGTCGGAGCGCATCGTCGGCGCGGCGGTCAAGTCGAATCGCCGGCGCTGGATCGTCGCGACCAAGGTCGCCAATGTGCTGACGAAGAAACCGCACGACGGCGGGCTGTCGCGGCGCTGGATGTTCCAGGCCTGCGAGGACAGTCTCGCGCGGCTCGGCACGGATTTCATCGACATCTACTATCTGCACAGGGACGATCCCGACACGCCACTCGCGGAAACCGTCGGCGCGATCGGCGATCTCGTTCGCAGCGGCAAGGTGCGCTACTTCGGCGTCTCGAATTACCGCGGGTGGCGCATCGCCGAGCTCGTCGCGGAGTGCGAGGCGCAAGGCGTGCCGCGCCCGGTCGTCTGCCAGCCTTACTACAACCTGCTCAACCGGATGCCGGAAGTCGAGATCCTGCCCGCCTGCGACTACTACGGGCTGGGCGTCGCCCCCTACTCGCCGATCGCGCGCGGCGTGCTCACCGGCAAGTATCGCGGAGGCAGCGCGCCGCCGGATTCGCGTGCGGGCAGTCAAGGATCAGCGGATGATGGAAACCGAGTTCCGCGCGGAATCGCTGGCGATCGCGGACAAGCTCGCAGCCCATGCCAAGAAGACGGGCCGCACGGCGACGCAGTTCGCGCTCGCGTGGCTGTGGGCGAACCGAATCGTCTCGTCGGTGATCGCCGGGCCGCGCACGCTTGCCCAGTGGCAGGAGTACGTCGACGCCGTCGGCACGCCGTGGCGCGCCGAGGACGAGACGCTCGTCGATTCGCTCGTGCGGCCCGGGCATCCGTCGACGCCCGGCTACAGCGATCCGCAATATCCGTTCTTCGGCCGCATCATCGAGTAGAAGCCGCAGGCGTCGCAGGTTCGAATCAGGGCAGCCGTTCGCCGGCGTCGACCGCAAACGGCAAACGGTTCTCCGGCGGCGACAGCGGGCACGACCACCGCTCGTCGTAGGCGCACGAAGGGTTGTACGCAAAGTTGAAGTCGAGCACGATTGAAGTGGCGCCGATGCCGAGATCCGCGCCCTTGATCGTGTCGTAGAGATAGCGCCCTCCTCCGTAGGTCGATGCGCCACTGGTGGCGTCGAGAAACGGCAGCCACACGCCGCCGCCGTAGCCTTCGAGCCAGTAGAGGGCGAGCGACGCGTCGGCCCCGTTGCGCCGGAATCGCGCATGGCCGATGCGAGCGCAGCGCAACGTGCCATCGGCGGCGAGATCGATTTCGAATTCGCTGCGCGCCGGATCGGGGTCGACGGCGGCGACGAAGCGCCACGCCGGATCGTAGTCGAACCACGGCGTGCCCCGCCAATGGCTCCTGCGCTCTGCGGGAATCGGACTGTCGGGATGCTCGCGGAAGAGCCCGTCGCGGGCGGCCCGAAACGTCGTCGCGGCGCCCGCAGGGTCACGGTCGGCCGCGGCGCGCAACGCCGCATAGAATTCAGCGACCGTGCGCCGCCAATGCGCGAGCCGCAGCGGATCGCCAGGAACGCCCACGCCCTGCTCAGCGCGCGTTGACGACGCCGTGCGGCACGTGACCCGCGGCGACGTGCTTCGCCGCGGACTCGACGTGCGTGCGCTGATCGTCGAAGAAGATGTCGGCGCGAAACGCGCGCAGGAACTCGCCCTTGTCGAGGCCACCGAGAAACAGCGCCTCGTCGATCCGGATGTTCCACGCGCGCAGCGTGCGGATGACGCGCTCGTGCGCGGGAGCGCTGCGCGCGGTGACGAGCGCCGTGCGGATAGGGCTCTTGTCCTCGGCAAAATCCGCCTGGATGAGGTGCAGCCCCGCGAGGAATTCCTTGAAGGGTCCGCCCGACAGCGGCAGCAGGGCCGCATCCGTTTCGCTTTGCGCGAATGCCGCCAGCCCTTCCTCCTGATAGACGCGTTCGGCTTCGTCGGAGAACAGCACGGCGTCGCCGTCGAACGCGATCCGCAACTCGTCGGCTTCGTTGCCGCCGGTCGCGCTGGGGACGATCGTCGCTGCCGCGTGACCTTCGTCGAGCGCGCGCCGGACGTCCCCGGTATCCGCGGACAGGAAGAGGTGCGCACCGAACGCGGGCACATAGCGCGACGTCGGTTCGCCCTTGGTAAACGCGGCGCGCGTGATGTCGAGACCGTAATGCTTGATCGAGTTGAACACGCGCAAGCCCGTGTCGGCGGAATTGCGCGACAACAGGATCACCTCGACGTACTGCTTGTCGGGGCGATTCAGCCGCAGGAGCTTCTTGACCAGCACGAACGCCGGCCCGGGCGCGAGAATTTCGTCCTCGTGCTCGACCTGGTAACGGTGATACGCGTCGACGCCGGCCTCGGTGTAGATGCGGTGCGACTCGGTGAGGTCGAAGAGCGCCCGCGACGAGATCGCAACAACAAGCTTGCCGGCGAGCGTGGGGCGGGGCATCGGGGGAGTATAGCGCCGCGGCGGATGACCGTACTTGCCAATGCCGACTGCCAGCATTGCAGGCATTGGCCGGGTCGCGTTAGGCTATGTTTCGGCACCATGCAACGGAATGGACGAAACCCAAGGGAAGGTTTCTCGCGATGTCGCGAATGTTGTTTCTGATGGCGGGTCTGCTCTCGATCCTTGCCGATGCAGCATGGGGACAGGGCGCCACTCAAGCCGGCAATACCTGCGCATGAACGTCGAGATTTCGCCTGGCTGATTTGGCCAGGAGTGTTCCCGATACGCACCGGGCTCGGAGTGCTGCGGGGCGAGCGCAGAGCAGCGTCCGGGACAAGCGCCGGTGGGACAGTCGATCGCGATGGCTCGCATCCCCAAGCAAGCCCGTGGCCGCTACTCGCCGCTCGCGCGTTTCCCCTCTCCGCCGCTCACGCCTCGGCCTCCACGTCGGCCACGACATGCACAGGGACAGTTGTCGGCCTCCAGCGGCGATTCGCGATTGCTCCGATCCCCTGCGCGCTAACGCGCTCGGGGCCCCTCTCCGCCGCTCACGCCGCTCGTCTTAGCCCGTCGCCCAGTTCCGCGAACACCGCGCGCACTTCCTCGACCGCCCAGTCGAGCGCCTCGCGATCGATCACGAGGGGCGGCGCAAAGCGCACGACGGTGCCGTGCGTGTCCTTCGACAGAATTCCGCGTGCGAGCAGACGATCGACGACATCGCGCGCCGAGATGCGCTCGCTGTCGACTTCGAGTCCGACGAAGAGGCCCTTGCCGCGTACGTCCTTGACCAGCGGGCTCCGGATCGTCTGCAGGCGCTCGACCAGGTGCGTGCCCATCTCGGCGGAGCGGTCGATCAGATTTTCATCGTGGAGCACGTCGAGCGCGGCGAGGCCCACGGCGGCGGCGAGCGCATTGCCGCCGAACGTGCTGCCGTGGTCGCCGGGCGTGAACACCTGCATCAGATTCTCGGTGCCCACCACGGCCGACACCGGCAGCAGTCCGCCGCCCAGTGCCTTGCCGAGGATGACACCGTCGGGCTTGACGTTGTCGTGCTGGCAGGCGAGGAATTTTCCGGTGCGTCCCATGCCGGTCTGGATCTCGTCACAGATGAGAAGGACGTTGCGCTCGCGACAGATGCGCGCGCACTCCGCGAGGTAACCGGCCGGCGGCACGATGATGCCGCCTTCGCCCTGGATCGGCTCGACCAGGAATGCCGCCGTGTGCGGTCCGATGGTGCGCGCGAGCGCGTCGGCATCGCCGAACGGAACGTGCCTGAACCCGCCAGGAAACGGACCAAAGCCGTCGCGGTACTGCGGCTCGGTGGAGAATCCGACGATCGTGATCGAGCGGCCGTGGAAATTGCCCTTGCACACGATCACTTCCGCGCGATCGGGCGGAATGCCCTTGATCTTGTGGCCCCACTTGCGCGCCGCCTTGAGCGCGGTTTCGACCGACTCGGCGCCGCCGGAGGCGGGCAGCGCGCGATCGAGGCCCGTCAGCTGCGTGAGCCGTTCCAGGAACCGGGGGAGCAGCTCGTTGTGAAACACGCGCGACGTGACGGCAAGACGCTGCGCCTGCTCGACCAGCGCGCGGACGATGCGCGGATGCGCGTGACCATGGCTCACGGCGGAGTACGCGCTCATCATGTCGAGATAGCGGCGGCCGTGTTCGTCCCACAGCCAGCAGCCGTCGCCATGCGCGATCACCACCGGCAAAGGATCGTAGTTGCGCGCGGCATGCCGCCGCTCGCGTGCGATGGCGGGCGAAATCGAGGAAAGGTCAACTGCCGGCGCGACGCCGGCGGAAAAACGGGTATCCATTCCGATGCTCCTCGTGAGAGTCGGTTTGCCGTAAAGACAGCAGGAACGGCGGCGAGTTGCGCGCGCGACTTATGGCCCGGGCGCAACGCCTGCCGTAGTCAGGGTGTGAAGTAGCAACAACTGGGCCACGTCATCGCGCGAATTTTACGCCAGCGGATGGCAAAAGACGAGTTGCAGTGCAGCAAATGACCCTGCAATTTGCAGGATATTCCGCCACGATTCCTGCGCGGCTCCGCACGCAAACCAGAACCGGATGCGCAGGCGGAACGGCGAAGCGCTACTTCGCTGCCACCGTGCAGTTGCCCGCGGCCGCGCCCGAATACGACATGGACATGTCCATCTGGTGGCCATCCATCTTTCCTGCCATCTTCATCGCACCCCGGAAACCACCCGCGGTCATGGTCGATTCGCCGGTCGCCGTGTAATCGTTGTTCCCGTTCTTGCAGATCATGCGGTAGGTCAGCTTGTTGCCGGAATGCTGGACGTCGCCGACGGTGCAGCCTTCGCTCATCGGAATCGTTCCGGCGTCGTTGCCTTTCGCGATGCAGACGCGGCGGGTCTGCGCGGGCATCGCCATCGGCATGCCCGGCATCTCCATTTTCGACGTGACATCCCACAGTTCGTCCTTGCCCTGCGGATCGACCCTGTAACCCGCCTGCCCCGCCGCGGGGCCCGCGGCGAGCGAAATCGCCGCGAACATCAGAATGGCGCACAACCGATCCATGCCGACAGCGAATATCCGATTCATGTTTTCTCCTGGAGCTTGACTGCGCAACCAATGTGGACGCCACGCATTCTACCGGCGCGGCGGCCGAGGAGTCACGCAGCCGGCAAAGCGGAGCACCGCGGGGACTTCGTCGTCGAAATCCGCCCAGCCATGGTCGCCGCCACCCTTCACGTACTGTCGCGCGCCGGCGTAGAACTCCACGGCCTCCTGCCAGGGCAGCACTTCGTCACCGGTGCGCACGAGCAGGAAATACCGGTCCGGAACGGTCACCCTGGCGGCAAGCCCGCGCAGCTCCGCAAAGTGCGCGGCGGTCACTTCGAATGCCTCGCCGGTGTGGAGATTCTGCTGCGTGCCGATGTAGTCCCTGAGATCCTCCCAGGGCCGTATCGCCGGATTGATCAACGCCGCGCGTGCGCCAAAGCGCTCCGCAAGATGCGTCGCGTAGAACCCTCCCAGCGAGCTTCCGACAAGCGTCATGTCCTGGCCCGCGCGTGACCCGATCTCGCGCTCGATCCAGGTCGCAACACTCGAGACCGCGACGGCCGGACAGGGCGGCAGCGGCGCTACGTGAAGGCGCGGCCGGCACGACTCCGGAAGCGCGGCGACCGCGCGAACGAAGCATTGCGCCTTGAGGCTCTGCGGTGACGAGCGGAAGCCGTGAAGGTAGACGATCGTTGTCACGAACACGCGGGCGACTGCGCTCACGCACTCAGCGGGATGTGGCGAGCCGCCGCAGGAGCCTGTCGTGAATTCCGCCGAAGGACCCGTTGCTCATGACAAGCACGAGGTCCCCAGGGCGCGCCGCGGTGGCGACCGCCTCCACGAGACCGTCGAGATCGTCGTGCACCGCCGCCTTCGCGCCGAGCGGCGCCAGCGCACCGGCGACGTCCCAGCCGAGCTGCGAGGCGAAGCAAAATACGCGGTCGGCGTGGGCAAGGCTACCGGGAAGCGACGATTGCATCGTGCCCTGCTTCATCGTTCTCGAGCGCGGCTCCAGCACCGCCAGGATCCGTGAATCGGGAGCGCCACGTCGCAGCCCGTCGATCGTCGTCGCGATCGCCGTCGGGTGATGCGCGAAATCGTCGTACACGGTGATGCCGCGAACGACCCCGCGCACCTCGAGCCTTCGCTTGACGCCGCGGAACTCCGCCAACGCGGCGAGCCCGGAGCCCACCGGCACGCCTGCATGGCGCGCACCGGCGAGCGCCGCCAGCGCATTGAGGCGGCTGTGCCGCCCATACTGCGCGGCGTCGACCGGCCATCGCACGGTGCCTTGCGGGGCACCGTCCAGCGTGAGGTTGCCATCGCTCGCGACACGCCATGCGGGTGAGGGCTTACGTTCGGGAGCTTCTGCCTCGCCGCCGGAGAAATACTCGACCTCCGACCAGCAACCCCGAGCCAGCACGCGCGCGAGGCTTTCCTCCTCCGCGTTGACGATGAGCTTCCCGCTGCGCGGCACCGTACGGACGAGGTGGTGGAATTGAGCCTCGATGCTCGCGAGATCCGGGAAGATGTCGGCATGGTCGTACTCGAGATTGTTGAGGATCGCGGTGCGCGGCCGGTAGTGGACGAACTTCGAGCGCTTGTCGAAAAACGCCGTGTCGTATTCGTCGCCCTCGATCACGAAGAACGAGCTCTCGGCGAGCCGCGCGGAGACACCGAAATTGAGAGGCACGCCGCCGATGAGGAATCCCGGGTCGAGACCGGCGTGCTCGAGGATCCACGCCAGCATCGACGCGGTGGTCGTCTTGCCGTGAGTCCCGGCGACCGCCAGCACCCATTTGTCGCGGAGAACGTTTTCGAGCAGCCATTGCGGGCCGGAAACGTAGGGGAGCCCGGCGTCCAGCAGAGCCTCGGCGAGCGGATTGCCGCGCGACACGACGTTGCCGATGACGAACACGTCGGCGTGCCTCGCCACCGTGTCGATCTGCGCCGGGTCGAAGCCCTCGGTGAGCCCGATGCCCAGCGTTTCGAGCTGCACGCTCATCGGCGGATAGACCGCCGCGTCGCAGCCGGTCACGGTGTGTCCGGCCGCTTTCGCGATGGCCGCGAGACCGCCCATGAACGTGCCGCAGATGCCGAGGATATGGAGATGCATGAATGGCTGGTCAGAGGGCAGTCGAGGGTGGTTGGACACGATCGTTCCCGCGGATGCGGACACCCGTGCGGCGCGGCAGCCGGACCGTCGTCACGACCGCGTACCTTGCCCGCCGGGTCGTCATTCCATCGCCGCCCGCGTCGCGTCCGCGGCAAGTGCGTGGTCGTAGGCGGCTTCGAGCGCCCGCGCATAACGGACGGAGTCGGTCGCCGCAGGGTCACGCATGGCGGCCGCGACCGCCGCGCGCATTTCTTCGCGAAACGCGCGATCCCGCGCGAGGCGCAGGGCGAGATCGACGTAGCCGTCGTCGGACTGCGCAATCGTCTGGGTGAGGCCGAGGTGCATGAGAATGCTGTAGCCCATGCGTTCGGATGGCCGGCTGCCCACGCGCGTCACGACCGGAACGCCGGCATCGAGCGCGGCTGCCATGGTGTCGCCACCGGTATAGGGCATCGTGTCGAGGACGACATCCACAACGGCGTAGCGCGCCCGATTGTAGGCATCGTCGCCCGTCCGGTACGGAACGAAGGCGAGGCGCGAGGCCGGAATTCCGAGTCCAACCAATCGCCGTCCGATGGCTCGCTGGTCCTCGTCGCGGATCGGCGAAAACGCCAGCACGGAATCGGGAACGGACTCGAGGATGCGGCGCCAGACACCCGCACAACGCAGCGACAGCTTTTCCACGCCGACGAAAGCGCCAAACACGACAATATTTTCCGGCAGCCCCAGCTCAGTGCGCATGAGCCCGGTGCCGGACGCCGCCGGCACGCGTCGCAGCGGCAGGGCACAGGCATCCATCGGCAGCATCGCCTCGAGTTGCCAGCGCGCCGTCGCCGCCGTGTCGGCATAGCGGTCGGTAATCCTGTAATCGATCTGCGAGAGCCCGAGCGCACCGTGGTAGCCGAGGTGCGAGACGATGGTCCGCGCGGGTTTGAAGCGCAGGATGCCGGGGCGCGAGAACCGCGAATGCCCCATCAGGTCGATGAGGAGATCGAGGTCGTCGGCGGCGATCGCCTCCGCCGCAGCGCGATCGTCGAGCGCCGCGACATTGACGAACTCGTCGACCGCCGCCTTCCATTGCGCGGTGACCGAGTCGGCGTTTTCGGGCGAGGCGAGCGCGTAAGCGCGCACGGAAAATCGGGTTCGATCGTGCGCGGCGACGACGGGCAGCAGCAGCTTGCCCATGACGTGATTGCGAAAGTCGGCAGACAGGTAGCCGATGCGCACTATCGGGTCGCGATCGTGGCGGAGGCCCGCGAGCGGCGCGGTTCCCCGTTGCTGTGCCTGCTGGAGCCGGTCGTGGGCCCGGTAGACGGAAAACAGCCGTCTCCTGCGGCACGTCGACGTATTGAAGCAGCGCGAGCAGCTCCGCGACCTGCTCGACATCGCCTTCCGTGTACGGCCAGGCGAGGGCGCGCTCGAGCGCGGCGGCTTCGCGCATCGCGTCGCCGCCGCGCATGCGCGTCGCGAGCGCCGCCACGGCGACACGCGCCGAGGCCGGCGCCGCCAGTTCGAAACGCTCGAAGTCCGCCGCCGCATCGTCGCTCCGGAAGAGTCGCAGGTACAGCGTCCGGAGGTCGAACCAGACGTTCTCGTCGCCGGGCGAGAGCTCGCGCGCCCGCACGAGGTGGGGCACGGCGAGGGACCAGCGTCTCGCACGGATCAACGCCTGCGCGGCGTTGTAGCAGGCATCGAGACGGGTCGGCGCGCGCGCCGCCGCCGCTTCGAATGCGCCCGCCGCTTCGCGGTACCGCCCGCGCGCGAAGAGCATGTGTCCGCCGGCGAGCCACGGCTCCGGCCACTCGGGGCGCCGCTGCGCGGCGGCGGCGAACGCCCGCAGCGCCTCGCCGTCGCGATGCTTGGCGGCAAGCACGACGCCGAGATTGTGATGGAGCTCCGCGCGCTCCGGCGCGATCTCGATGGCCTTCCGGTACGCGACGATCGCGCCGTTTCGATTGCGCGCGGCGATGCAATCGTCGGCTTCGCGCAGGAGCACCTCGAGCTCGCCGTTCGCGGTCATTTCGCCCAACGTCCCGCGACACTGACGGCGACGCCCGCATGCTGGCGCCAGCCCCACGCAAACCAGGCGAACGACACCGCGTAGAGCGCGAGTGCGGCTGCGAAGGCGATCCTCAACCCTCCGGCAACATCGATCCCCAGCCACGCGCGCGACGCGTCGACGAGGAGGCCGATTCCCCACTGCGCGCCGAAGCTGCCGCCGATCATGGCCAGATTGAGCGCCGTGTTCGCGCGGCCGGCGAGGCCGATCGCGAATCCTTCGTTCAACACCGTGAACGCGAGCACATTGACGGTTGCGCCGAGACCATAGAGCGACCACCACACCCACGCGCCCGGAAGCCCTGCGAGGATCGCCGCCAGCGCCGCCATGTTGAGCGCGAAGCCCGTGCCGAACAGGTGCCGCGGATGCGCACCGCGGCGTGCGAGCAGAGGCGTGAACAGCCCGAGGGCAAGATAGCCCGCGAGCATCGCCACGCCCATCGCAAGCAGGTGTTGCGCGGCGAGCGCGCGGCTGTGGCCATCGACCTCCATCATCCACGGCACGGACCAGAGGCCCTGAATCGCCATGAACGAGCCCGCTCCGAATCCGGCGAGCGGGGCGATCCACCAGAAACGCGGATTCGCGAAAACGGTGCGGACACCGGACCACTGAGCGCCAAGACCCGCTCCGCGCACCGGGGACGGAATGTCGGGCACCCGCCACCAGATCAGGGCCGCGGCGGCGAAGGTCGCGATCGACAACGCGACGAAGATCGTGCGCCACGAGGCGAGACGCAATGCGAACTCCAGCGGCGCCGTCGCGCCGAGGGCGCCCACGCTGCCCGCGACCATGACCCACCCGCCCAGCGAGGCCTGCCGCTCCGGCGGATACCACGTCGCAATGGCCTTGAGCGGCGCCATCAGGCAGACCGCTGCACCGAGCCCGATCAGCGCCCTCGCCGCGAGCAGCTGGACCTCGTTTCCCGCGATCGCGAACGCGAGCGCCCCGGCGCTGGCGATCAAAAGCAGCGCGGGCTCGACGCGACGGGGACCGTAGCGGTCGAGCAGCATCCCGGCCGGAACCTGCATCGCCGCAAAGGCGACGAAGTAGACGGCAGTCAGGAGGCCCAGCGCGCTCGGGGAAAGCGAGAGCTCGCGTGTGAGTTCCGGCGAGATGACCGCATTGACGTTGCGAAAGAAATACGACAGCAGATAGCCCGCCGCGAAGGCCCCGTAGACGTGCGGGAAGAAGCGCGGCGCGGCGGTGCTCATGCGCAACGGACAGGGCGGGGCGTCATCGGCGAAAGACGAATTGGACGGCGCCCGGCATGCACAGCGCCGCAGTCCACCACGGAGAGCCCTGCAGATGCTCGAGGTGGCCGTGCCACGCGAACGTCATGAAAAGGTTCGACGCGGTAAGCAGCACCGCGCAGGCGAGCGGCGGACGGGCGACGAGCTGGAGAATGAAGGCATGGCTACCTGTGGTCGGTGTCGCGGGTGCGATTCGCCGGTCGGGGTATCGGAATTATCGTCGATCGCGGGTGCGAAGCGCGAGGCCCGCGTCAGTCGGCGGGAGACTTGGGAATGAATCGCGTCCCGGCCGCGAAGCGAAGTCCGAACGCCTCCGCGAGCACGGCCAGAAGCTCGTCGTCATCGGCGACCACGCGCGTGGTGCTCGTTTCGCCGCGAATCTCGATGTAATCGCGATCGCGCAGGATCCGGCGCACGTCGGGCGACAGCCGCTGCGCGGTGAGCACCTGGGTGAAGCGTGACGCGGGGTGCGTCGACGTGTAGTAATTGGCGATCTCGTAGTCGACCGGCAGCTGCGGCTCATGCGTGAAGGCGTAGAGATCCTCCCACGTCTCCCCGTTCCGCACCTGCAGAACCTGCACATCGCCGGCGTCGAATACCCGATAGGTCGCGGCATATTGCCGGGACGGGCCGCCGTCGAGCTCCACCGGCAGCAGGATGCCGTCGGCGCCGAACCCGACGTCCGCAAGCAGTCGCACATCATCGAGGTCGACCCGCAACGTCATGTGCGTGCGCGGCAGCACGCGGTCGGTGCCCCGGCGCACGCGCGCCGCAAGTC
Source organism: uncultured beta proteobacterium (assembly GCA_963726765.1). Lineage (GTDB taxonomy): Bacteria > Pseudomonadota > Gammaproteobacteria > Burkholderiales > Casimicrobiaceae > CAIWHR01. Next base: position 271,642 of record CAVSDH010000010.1, read on the forward strand.
GCGTCACCCTGAATCCGAGGTGCTCGAGGACCGCCGCGAACAGCGTGTTCTGCTCGAAGCAGTACCCGCCGCGGTTGCCCGCGACGAGCTTTGCCTGCAGGCTCCGCAGATCGATCCGGATGGGAACGCCCCGCAGGACATCGAGATTCTCGAACGGGATCGCCGTGACATGGGCGAGATGAAGCGCGTCGAGCGTCGCTCGCGATGGCGCCAGCTCGCCCCTGTAGGCTATCCGCCGCAGGTATGCCGGCACGTCGAGCATGCGATCAACGTCGGCACCGTGATCGGGTGACCCGGACCTCATTCAATTTCCTCCGGCGAGTGGCATGACTACCGTGACCGCGACGCCCGTGCCGCCCCCGGAATCGTCCGCGCGCGCCGTCCCGCCATGGAATTCGGCGATGAGCCGCACGATGTAGAGGCCGAGGCCGAGATGCGGCACGTCGCCGCCGGCACCGGGCCGCACCGAGACCATCGAATCGAACAGCCGATCACGCATTCCCTGGGGCAGCGGCGGACCGCGGTTCTCGACCGTCAGGTTGGCGGAATCTCCGGAACGGGCGAGCCGCAGGGTGACCGCCGTGCGCGGTGCCGCGAATTCATGGGCATTGGCGACGAGCTTGTCCAGCATCTGCGCGATCAGATCCGGAGCGCCCTCCATGTACAGCGGTTCCGGGGGCCGCTCGAACACAAGGTCCCGCTGCGGGTAGGCGAGCCGGTAGCCCTCCACGCACGCTCCCACGAGCGCGCCGAGATCGAGCCGTTCGCGCAGGACATCGGCGAGGCTCTGCTCGAGCCGCGTCGCTTCGGTCATCCGCGTCAGAATTTCCGCCAGGCGCTGCAGGCCGCCCTGCGCACGTTCGATGTAAACGCGCGCGTCGTCCGGCAAGGGTTGCGCTCCGAGGTTGTCGAGGGACGAGCGCACCACGGCGAGCGGCGTGCGAAGCTCGTGCGAAAGCCGGCTCGCCATGTTTTCCCGGTATCCCGCATATTGCGACAGCCGGTCGAGCACGGCGGAGAAGCTCCGCGACAGGTCACCGATCTCGTCGCCCGCCTGCGAGCCCGCGAGCGCGCCTCTCACGCGGCCTTGCGCGTCGATCGCCGCCTCCGCGTCGTCGCGCAGGTTGCGGATGCGTCCGGTCAGCCTCGACGCAAACACGGTCAGCGCCACGGAACCCACGAGCAACGCCGCCAGCACGACGGTGAACAGGCGCTCGAACGCGCGATTGCGCTCCGCGAGCACCGCGTTGGCGGTCTCCTCGACGATGACCGCGCCGAGAACTTCGTCACCGACCCAGATCGGATGCGCAGCGGAGACGACAACGGCGCGGCCGTCGGGCGTGGGACGGCGATCGGTCGTGAGAATGCCGGCAAGCGCGCCGGCCACGTCGCGCGCCTCGTGCAGCGTCGACGCGGGGCTTTCTTCGGCGAACTCTTCCGTCGGCTGCGCAAGCATCAGTGCGTACAGTGGATGCAGCACCGACCTTTCGACGCGGCGCCAGGCGCCCTCCAGCCCTTCGGGCGCGGGCTCCGGCGGAAGCGCCTGCCGGCGCAGCGACCCCGTGCGCGCGAGCACGTCGAGATTCCGGTCGACGACCCAGATGCGCGCGGTGGTCCGCGACATTCCCTGCAGGACCTGCGCGATGTCGGCGACCGCGCCCGGGTGCGGGATCGGCCGCCGGTCGGGAGGCGAGTCCGGGATCGGCTCTTCCGAACCACGCTCCGCCGCGAGCGAAGGAAGCGGCACCGGCGTGAGATCGAAGAGGCGCGCACGGTCGTGCAGCGCGGTCGCGACAGCCTGCGCCGTGCCGCCCAGCGTGCGCTCCTGCGCGTCGCGCAGCACGCGCTCGAGCTCGCGCACGTAGCTCCATCCGAGAAACGGAATGACCAGAAACACGGTGAGCACAAGCATCAGCTGCGCACGGATGCCGAGCGCGAAGCGGGTGCCCGTCATCGCCCGTCCCCCGTCTCCGCGCCGTCGTGTGGAATTTGACCCGTCTTGCTGTCGGTCATCGCCATCGCCCGGCGTCGCGCGCGTCGGGGCCTCCGTGACGCCCGGCTCGCTCATGCATCTATCCAGCGATATCCCATGCCGTACACGGTGTCTATCCGGTCGAACTGCGGGTCGATCGCGGCGAATTTCCGTCGAATCCGCTTCACGTGGGACGTGATCGTGCTGTCGTCGACGACGATCCGCGCATCGCGCATCAGGCTGTCTCGATCCTTGACGTGCCCCGGAAACCGCGCGAGCGCATGCACCATCCAGAATTCGGTCAAGGTCAGGTCCACACGACTGCCATTCCATTGCGCCGCAAGGCGCTTCGCGTCGAGCGTCAGCGCTCCGCGCGTCAGCACGTCGTCCGATGCCGGCGGCGCATTCAGCAGGTCGCTGCGCCGGAACAGCGCGGCGATGCGCGCCGTGAGGTGCGGCAGGCTCACGTCCTTCGTCAGGTAATCGTCGGCGCCGAGTCGCAGGCCGGCAACCACGTCGAAGTCGGAGTCCCGCGCGGTGAGAAAGAGGATCGGCACCGTGGCGGAGAGCGCACGCAGCTCGCGGCACAGCGTGAAGCCTCCGTCGACATCCTCGCCCAATCCGATGTCGATCAGCGCGAGATCGGGAAGTCGCGTCCGGAATGCCGTCAGCGCGTCGGCACGCTTCGCGTACGCGGCGACCTCGTAACCCTGGCGCTTCAGGACGTCCGCGTAGTTGGCGCGGATGGCGGGCTCGTCCTCGACGATGGCGATGCGGCGGGACATGGAAACGTGCGGGAGCGCAAATTGAAGGGAACGCGCGGACTATAGCGCAGCCGTCGCCGGCGCCGCGCGAACTGCCGACGCTATCGACCGATCGTCACCGCAACCGTGCCGATGCCTTCGAGTTCGGCGTGGATCGCCATTCGCTTCGTCGGCCGCAAGGGCACGATCAGGCTGCCCGTCGTGATGACCTGGCCCGCACGAAATCCGCCGAGTCCCATCATTCCCTGCCCGAGGCAGGCGATCAACGGCGCGTACGGATCGTCCTGTGGATGCCCGCCGACCCTGTCGTGCACGCGCGCGCCGTCGACCGTCATCCTGCAGCGCAGCCGGGCCAAATCGAGCGAGCGAAAATTTCGGAGCGCGTCGCCGACCACGTAACCCGCGTTGCCGAGACTGTCGGCGAGGACGATGAGGAACGGCGGGTCGTCGTTTCCGCCGATTCGGGAGTGGATCAGCTCGATGCCGATCAGCACTTCGCTGACGGCTCCCGCGACCTCGTCCCGCGTGTAGGGCCGCGAGCGCGCGGGCAGGTCGTCGGCGAGTCGCAGGGCGAGCTCGACCTCGACGACAAGCTGTCCCGCAGGCGGCAGCAGCCACGTCGCGCCGCTGGTCTTCACGTTGTCCGCGAAGATCGGCGCCGTCATGGGGGTGCCCTCGGGGCGGATCCCCACCTTCCATCCGCTTACTTCCGCGGCGAGCGTCTCCGCCACATGCGCCTGCGTCGCGTATGCGGCAGCGATGTCGTGCGGCACCAGCGCGTCCGCGTACGGAACGAGGTGGCCCGTATGGTGCGCGGCGACCAGATGGGCAACCAGAGGATTGTCGGCGCCAGCTTTCATTCGATATCTCCGCGCCACGGCATCAGCGCGGCGTGCGTGGTCCTGAGGGTGGCAGGCGGCGCCCACGACAATCGACGCCGCCTCCGGCGGCAATCGAATCATCGGCGCAGATCCCGACATCGTAATGGAGATGCCGAGGCTTGTCCCGGACTCGCGCCGCAGGACCCGGCTATTTGCGCCGCGCGCGCTTCGTCTGCCGCGCCCTGGCCTCGATGGCCTGGCACTCCGGACCCGAGAACTTTGCCTGCAGCGCATCGAGAAAAACGCGCGTGCGCGCCGGCATCAGGCGCCGCCCCGGAAACACGGCCCATGCGGTCACCGTCGGCAGATCCCACTCATCGAGCACCGGAACCAGCTCGCCCGCGCGCACGTAGGGTTCGACGAAGTGATCGGAGAGCACGGCGATGCCGGCGCCGGCGCGCGCAAGACGCTGCAGCAGCTCCGGCGAATTCGCCACGGCGCGCACGGGAGGAACGCCCTCCCACTGCTGCAAGTCACGCGTGAGCACCCAGGAAACCGGGTCGCCCGTACGCGCGAGCAAGTGCAACGCGTCATGGTCCATCAGTGCTTCCGGCTCCGGCGGGACCCCGCGGCGTTCGAGATAACCGGGCGACGCGTAGAGCCCGTGCGAGAACACGGCGAGCTTTCGCGCGGAAAGCGATGCGTCGTCCGGCAGCTCGCCCATGCGCAGCGCGACGTCGAAATTTTCCCCGATCAGGTCGACGCGCCGGGGCGAGAGGTCCAGTTCCGGCGCGATCGAGGGGTACGCGTTCATGAACTCGGCCAGCAACGTCGCGAGTATGGAGTTGGCGAAATCGGACGGCATCGAGACCCGGAGCCGCCCGCTCGGCACGACTTGGCGATGCTGGGCGAGCGACGTCGCCGCGTCGACCTCGATGGCGACATGGCGGGCATGGTCGAGGACGCTGTGGCCGAAGTCGGTCACCGTCAGCTTCCGGGTCGTCCGCAACAGCAAGCGCTCACCTAGCTGCCCCTCCAGCGCCGCCAGCCGGCGCGAGACCGTCGACTTGGGCAGGCCGAGCCGCAGCGCTGCCTTGCTGAAACTTCCGTCGTCCACGACGTGGGCAAACAGCAGAAGGTCGTTCGGCTCGACGTTCATCGACCGAGTTATTTGTTCCGTTGCAGCAACAATCTTATCCATTTCTGCGTCTTATATGTGTCAGATGGAACAACTATAGTAGGTCCGGAACATCCGATCAACCCCGAGGAACCGGTCATGAACATCCTGCAAGTCGAATTCGAGTGTGCGACGCGAAGGTTCGCAATCGACGCTGCTCGCCGACGCCATCGTCGACCGCCTCCGCGCGTCAAACCCGGGCGCGAAGGTGACAGTGCGCGATCTCGCCCGCACGCCCCATCCGGCGCTGGATGACGCGGCGCTGCAGGCGTTGTTCACGTCGGCAGACAAGCAAACGCCGGAGCAGGCGGCGCGCGTGGCGCAGGACGACGTGCTCATCGCCGAGATCGGGGACGCCGACGTTGTCGTTCTTGGCGTCCCGATGTACAACTTCGGCGTACCCGCGCAACTCAAGAACTGGATAGACGCGGTGACCCGTGCCAAGGTGACGTTCCGCTACACGGCGAGCGGACCGGAAGGGTTGCTGAAAGGAAAGAAGATCTACGTGGTGCTCACGCGCGGGGGCAGGTATCGCAACACCCCGGCCGACACACAGGTTCCCTACCTCAGGATCGCGCTCGGCTTCATCGGTCTCACCGACGTGGAGTTCGTGTACGCCGAGGGCCTGGCGATGGGCGCCGAAGCGGCGAACGAGGCGATTGCCGAGGCACGGCGGCAGATCGACGAGGCGCTGGCCGCTTGATCGCGGCGACGACGGCCCCATCTCAATCCGTCACCCCGCAACAGGGAACCGGGCGCAAACAAGGAGAAGACGATGACGACGAAGACCCTCGAACTCCAACGCGAAACCGTGGCGCGGGCGCGCGACGTCGAGCGACTGGTTGCAGGCGAGGCAACGTCCGACGGCGCGGGCGTGAAGCTTACCCGCGTGCTGACGCAGTCGCTGCAGCGGCGGCTCGACCCGTTCCTGATGCTGGATGCGTTCGGCACCGACAACCCGCAGGACTACATCGGCGGGTTCCCTGATCATCCGCACCGCGGCTTCGAGACCGTGACCTACATGATCGCCGGGCGGATGCGCCATCGCGACAGCGCCGGTCATGAGGGTCTGCTGCAGAACGGCGGCGTGCAGTGGATGACCGCCGGAAAGGGCGTGATCCATTCCGAGCTTCCCGAGCAGGAAGACGGCCGAATGGAAGGCTTCCAGCTTTGGCTCAACCTGCCTGCGAAGGACAAGCTCCGCGCGCCCTGGTACCGCGACATCCAGGGTCACGACATTCCGGAATTCGCGACGTCGGAAGGCGTGAAGGTGCGCGCGATCGCCGGCGCAAGTCACGGCGTCGACGGCGCCATGCAACGCGAGATTACGGAGCCTCTGTACCTCGATCTCGAGCTGCCGGCGGGCTCGTCGTTCGAGCAGTCGCTGCCGGCGGGACACAACGCGTTCGTGTATGTCTATCGCGGCGGCGTCGACATCGGCGCGACGCACGTTCCGTCGCAACGGATGGCGATTCTCGGCAACGGACCGGACCGTGACGGCGTGGTCATCAAGGCGCAGCGTCCGTCGCGCGCGTTGCTGATCGCGGGCCGGCCGCTCGGCGAGCCGATTGCGCAGTACGGCCCGTTCGTGATGAACACGCACAACGAGATCGTCGAGGCCGTGCAGGACTATCAGGCCGGGAAATTCGGCGCGGCCTGAGTTTCCGTCAGCGGTACCCGGGGGCCGGAATTCGCTTCCCGCGACGGCGGGCCGCGAGCTCCGGCCCCTTTTTCTTTGTCCGGGTGCGGTCGAGCGCCCGTCACGCGTGCGTCACGACGCGATGTACGTCGTCTTCACGGTCGTGTAGAACTCCGCCGCATAACGGCCCTGCTCGCGCGGCCCGTAGCTCGAGCCTTTGCGGCCGCCGAACGGCACGTGGTAGTCGACGCCGGCCGTGGGCACGTTGACCATCACCATGCCCGCCTGCGAGTTGCGCTTGAAGTGCGACGCGTGCTTCAGCGACGTCGTCACGATGCCCGCCGACAGGCCGAACTCGGTGTCGTTGGCCATGGCGAGCGCCTCGTCGTAGCCCTTGGCGCGAATCACGCACGCGATCGGCCCGAAGATCTCCTCGCGCGCGATGCGCATCGAATTCGTGGCTTCGGTGAACAGCGCGGGCGCGAGATAATAGCCGTCCTTGTCCCGCCGCAACCGTTCGCCGCCGGCCGCGAGTTTCGCGCTTTCCTTGCGCCCGACCTCGAGATACGCCAGGTCCTGATCGAGCTGGCTCTGGTCGACGACCGGCCCGATGTCCGTGCCCGCCGCCAGCGCATCGTCGACCTTGAGGCCCGCCAGCTTTTCGGCGACGGCCGCGACAAAGCGGTCGTGGATGCCCTCGGTGACGATCAGGCGCGAGGACGCCGTGCAGCGCTGCCCCGTCGAATAGTACGAACCCTGGACGGCGACGTTGACGGCGGTGGACAGGTCGGCATCGTCCAGCACGACCAGCGGATTCTTGCCGCCCATTTCGAGCTGCACCTTCGCCATTCGCGCGACGGCCTTCGCGGCAATCGCGCGGCCGGTCGAGACCGATCCCGTGAAGCTGATGGCGTTGACGTCCGGATGGGTGACCAGCGTCTCGCCGACCACCGATCCGCGGCCCATGACGAGATTGAACACGCCCGCCGGCACGCCCGCGCGCACGAGGATGTCGGCAAGCGCCCAGGCGCTCCCCGGGACGAGGTCGGCCGGCTTGAACACGACGCAGTTGCCGTAGGCGAGCGCGGGCGCGATCTTCCACGCGGGAATCGCGATCGGAAAATTCCACGGCGTGATGAGGCCGATGACGCCGACGGGCTCCCGCGTGACTTCGACGTCGACGCCCGGCCGCACTGAAGGCACGCGCTCGCCGACCAGGCGCAGCACCTCGCCCGCGAAGAACTTGAAGATCTGACCTGCGCGCATCGTTTCGCCGATGCCCTCGGGAAGCGTCTTGCCTTCCTCGCGCGAAAGCAGGCGCCCCAGCTCGTCCTTGCGCGCGAGGATCTCGGTGCCGGCGCGATCGAGGATGTTCGACCGCTCCTGGATCGACCCCGAGGCCCACGCGGGGAACGCCGCCTTTGCCGCGGCGATCGCGGTTCGGACCTGCGCGGCGTCGGCCTGCGCATATTCGCCGATGACGTCGCTCACATCGGACGGATTGCGGTTGACGGTGACGGACGGACCGGCGGTCCATGCGCCGGCGATGTAGTTCTGCAATGGGGTGGCCATCGGAATTCGCTTTGCACGCGGGAAAATCCCGATTGTAGTCGCCCGCACAGGTCGCGAGCCCGATCGATGCCCGGCGGTCCGAAGCCGGGACCCACCCGTTGTCCGTCGGGCGCCATTTTTCTGCCACGATTTTTCGTCGCTCCGCCCGCTTTCGCGCCCGGCGCCGCCGCTTCCGGGGCCTTCAATGCAGCGTGAAGGCCCCGAGCGACGCAACCCGCCTTCACCTACGGATCGACAACCTTCGAGAGGGACAGCGACATGAACACCGGCCGGAACGCGCACGCGAGCGCCGCCCACCCACTGCGCGGGCATGTCTACCGCGACTTTGCCCGGCTGGCGGCCGAGGCCCTCGCGGCCGGTCTCGTCGTGAGCCTCGCGCTGGCGCTCGCGATCTTCATCGTGTCCACGCAGGCACAGGCGGCCGACACGGGCGCCGTCCCCGGACAGGGAACGCTGATGCTGAAAAGCGCGTCAGGCGACGCGCCCGTCGCCGCGCCACTCCTCTTCACCGACGTCGACATCGCCGTCAGCGGCATGACCGCGCGCGCCACGGTGACGCAGCGCTTCGCGAATCCGACGGCCGTGTGGCAGGAGGGTGTCTACGTCTTCCCGCTGCCCGAGAAGGCAGCGGTCGATCACCTCGAAATGATGATCGGTCAGCGCCGGATCGAAGGCCAGGTCCGCGAGCGCGGCGAGGCACGCGCAACCTACGAGCAGGCGAAGACCGACGGGCGCAAGGCCACGCTGGTCGAGCAGGAGCGTCCAAACGTCTTCACGACGAACGTCGCGCACATTGGACCGGGCGAGGAAATCACCGTCACGATCGAATACCAGGAAACGCTGCGTTACGACGCGGGGGTCTTCCGCCTTCGCTTCCCGATGGTCGTCGCGCCGCGCTACGTTCCGGGCGCGTTTGCCGTCGACGGCGAGCCGGGCACCGGATGGGGGATGAACACGGATCAGGTTCCCGACGCCGAGCGCATCACGCCGCCGGTCGTGCACCCGGCCGACGGCTTCGTGAATCCGGTGACGATCAACATCGAGCTCAACCCCGGCTTCGCGCTGTCGAGGATCGACAGTCCCTATCACCGGATCGACGTCAGCGAAGCGGCCGATCATCGGTACGCGATCAGACTCTCGAACGGATCGGTCCCCGCAAACCGCGACTTCGAGCTCGTCTGGGCTCCCGACGTCGCAGCCGTGCCGGGCGCCGCCGTCTTCACCGAGCGCATCGACGGCAAGACCTACGCGCTCGCGATGATCGTGCCGCCGGCGCCCGTTGCAGGTCGCGGCGCGCCGCGAAGCCCGCGCGAGGCCGTCTTCATCGTCGACACGTCGGGGTCGATGGAAGGCACGTCGATCACGCAGGCAAAACAGGCGCTGCAGATGGCGCTCGACCGGTTGCAGCCCGGCGACCGCTTCAACGTGATCGAATTCAATTCGGCGACGAAGGCGCTGTTCGCCGCCCCCATGCCGGTCGACTCGGCGACGCTCGTGAAGGCCAAGACCTTCGTCTCCGGACTGCGCGCGCGAGGCGGCACCGAGATGAAGCCCGCACTCGAAGCCGCGCTGACGCGAGACCCCGCGCCCGACTTCGTGCGGCAGGTCGTGTTCCTGACCGACGGCGCGGTCGGCAACGAAGGCGAGCTCGTCGCATTGATCCGTGCGCGTCTCGCCGATCGTCGGCTGTTCACGATCGGCATCGGGTCGGCGCCCAACTCGTTCTTCCTCACCAAGGCCGCGCAGTACGGTCGAGGAACCTTCACCTACATCGGCGACGTCCGCGAAGTCGCGGAAAAGATGGGCGCGCTGTTCACCAAGCTCGAGAGCCCGGTGCTGACCGACATCGCGATCTCCTGGCCCGGCAAGGCCGAGGTGTGGCCGCACGAACCCGGTGACCTCTACGCCGGCGAGCCGATCGTCGTCGTCGCGCAAACCGATGCGCTCGAAGGCGACGTGGCGATCACCGGAAGGCGGGCCGGCGCGCCGTGGAGTGCCCGCGTGCCGCTGTCCGCAAGCGCCGGCGAACCGGGCATCGGCGTGCTGTGGGCGCGCGCGAAGATCGAGGCGCTGACCGATGCGCTGAAGGGCGGCGAGTCGGAAGCGGAGGTACGCAAGTCCATCATCGAAATCGCGCTTGCACACCATCTCGTCAGCAAGTACACGAGCCTGGTCGCGGTCGATGTCACGCCCACCGTGCCGCCGGGAACGACGAGCACGACGACCGCATTGCCGGTGAACCTGCCGGAAGGTGCGTCCTACGAAGCCATCTTCGGCGGCGCCCAGACGGCGACGCCGGCGGCTCTGCATCTGCTCTCGGGCCTCATCGCACTGCTGCTCGCTGTCATCGCGTGGTCATCGGGGGATCGTAGGCTGCCCCGATACGCGAAAGGAGATTGACATGCAGACCACCGCCGACCGGGGAGGACCTTTCGGTCATCTGGGCACCGCTCGCGAAGTGCCACGAAACTGGATGCGCGCGTCGCCGCCGGGCATCGCGCTCCGCTTCCGGAAGGCCGAGTCTTCCCCCGTCGGCGGTGCCGCGTCACGGACCCTCCGCCGCCGCGCGGCGCTGAAACGGGCCGCGGTCGCGTGCCTGATCCTGGGCCTCGCACTCACCGGCAATGCGCTCGCCATTCACGCGAAGGCGCTGGCCGCGCAAGTTCTGCTCCATCGCGCCTGGGTCGCCACTCAGGCAACCGGCGTCCCCGCCAAGCCGTGGCCCTGGGCGGACACGACGCCCGTTGCGCGACTGTTCGCGCCAGCTCACGACGTCGACCTCCTCGTGCTCGGCGGCGCGACGGGACGCACGCTGGCCTTCGGTCCCGGGCACCACGACGGTTCGGCCATGCCCGGACAACCCGGCAACGTAGTGCTTTCCGCCCATCGCGATACGCACTTCCGGTTCCTGCGCGAACTGGCGGTCGGCGATTCGCTGATCGTCGAGCTGCCCGCGGGGCAGCGCTTTCGCTACCTGGTCCGTGAATCGCGCGTCGCCGACCGGCACGATCTGCGATTGCCGCGGCTGCCCGCGGAACCGACCCTTACGCTGGTCACCTGCTACCCGTTCGACGCGGTGGAGACGGGCGGCCCGCTGCGCTACGTCGTCGTCGCAACCGCGGAGACCGACACGCTCTGACGCAGCGTCCGCTGTCGCGCTGCCGGAGGCGGCGCTATGATCCCGGACTCACGTGCATCGGAGGCACCGATGAAACTCGCGGGATCCTGTCACTGCGGCGCCGTCAAGTTCACCGTCGATTCGCATACGCCCTACCCGTTCATGCGCTGCTACTGCTCCATCTGCCGCAAGACAGCCGGGGGCGGCGGCTACGCGATCAATATCATGGGCGACGCCCCGTCGCTGCGCGTGCGCGGCGCGAAGAACGTGCGTGTCTACCGCGCGCGCGTTCGCGAACAGCCCGACGCGCGTCCCAGGCTTTCGACGGCGAGGCGGCACTTCTGCGCCAGAGTGCGGAAGCGCGCTGTGGGCTTACGATCCGCAATGGCCCGAGTGGGTGTACCCGTTTGCCTCGGCTATCGACACGCCGCTGCCGAAGCCGCCCGAGGAGGTGGAGCTGATGCTGGATTTCGCGGCGCCGTGGGCCGACATTCCGGGCGGAAAGGCGCACACGCATTTCCGCAGGTACCCTGAAGAGAGCATCGCCGATTGGCACAAGACGCGCGGGCTCGACGTCCCGTGACCGCGCGGGGCGCCTTCTCGCCGGTCTACGGCCGGACTACGTGAACTGGACCGTCACGCCGCCGATGCCGAGCGTGCCGTAGTCGCTCGCCCAGGTTTCTCCTGCGACGATCGGCCACGCGTCCGTGATGGTGCCGGTGGTGACGACCTCGCCGGCCGCAAGCGGTTGGAATTGCGGCTGCCCGGTGAGGACCCGGGCGAGGTGGGCTAAGGCCAGCGCAGGACCGCCAAGCACGTTTGCGCCCACCCCGCGGTCGACGATCTTGCGCCCGTTCCGCAGCGTCAGCGCGAATGTCGGCAATCCCGCGGCCAGCGCGCCCCGGTTGCGGTCGGTGATCGGGATCGGCGTGCCGACGACCAGCGCGCCGTGGAGCCCGAAGGCCGCCGTGCAGTCGGGCGCCGTGAACTTCCAGTCCGGGAAATGGGATTGAACGATCTCGAAGCCCGGCGCGATCCATTCCACGCATCGGAGTATCGCCAGCGGATCGTTGGTCGGCGGTACCGCGCTGCGGAGACGGAACACGACCTCGGGCTCGATGCGCGGCTGCACGAAGGGCTTGAGATCGACCGTCGCCCGCCCGCCCTTCGCGTACTGCGTCGAATGCGTCCAGATGTGCGCCCACATGGGCTGGTGCACGCCGTAGCGCGACCAGATCGTGGTGTTCGTGAAACCGATCTTGCGCCCGACCTTCTGCCAGCCCTGCGAGATCTGGCGGCGATTCTCGATCTCGCGCAGCACTTCGTAGGCCGCCGGGACGTCGAACGACGGATCCGCCTGCGTGATCGGTGCGATCTGCGTCGCGGTGTCGTAGGCGGCGATCAGGCGCGTCGCGATCGCGGCGATGTCGTAGCTGGTGCTCATCGCGCCCGGCGGAGCAGGCGCAGCAGCACCGTCCACGCGGTCCATGCGGCGGTCGCGAACACCATCCCCATCGCGGCTGCGACAAACGCGCCGAGGGTGCCGTCCAGTCCCAGCAGCGTGACGACCGCCCACGCGGCGACGCCGCCTGCGCCGCCGCACACGACAATGCCGAGGATGCTGCCGAGGACCATCCCGCGCTGGCGGATATGCATGAGGGACATGGAATCTCCGGGAAGTCGCTTCGATGGTACGACGTTCGCGGGCGCTGCGCCAATCCGGGCGATGCCTGGACAAAGCCCCGCCATCACTTGCCGGAAGATCCCGGGACACAGTATAAGTCGCCCACCGCATGCCGCATGAACGAAGTCTTAGAATGCGCACCCGACTCCGCATCCTGGCCGCGATCCTGACGGCATTCATCGCCGCCGCGCCCGCCCTGTCCGCGGACATGACGAAGACGCTGCGCGTCGCGTTTCCGGTCGCGGAAAACGGCTTCGATCCGCAAGCCGTCTATGACACCTACTCCTTCGACGTGTGCCGGGCCATCTTCGAGCCGCTCTACACGTTCGACTATTTCGCGCGGCCCATGCGGCTCATACCCAACACCGCCGAAAGCCTGCCCGTGGTCACCGACGGCGGCCGCACGTACACGATCAAGCTGCAGCGCGGCATCTATTTTTCCGCCGACCCCGCCTTCAAGGGCAAGCCTCGGGAGCTCACCGCCGAGGATTACGTCTACACGATCAAGCGGATCATCGATCCCAAGGTTCGCTCGTACTGGCTCTATCTGCTCGAGAAGAACCTGGTCGGGTTGGACGACGTGCTCGCCCGCGCGCGCGCCTCCGGTTCGCTCGATTACGACGCGCCGATCGAAGGTCTGCGGGCCATCGACCGCTACACGCTGCGGATTCGCTTCAATCGCCCCGATTACGCATTCAGGTGGTGGCTTGCGACCGGTCAATTCGGCGCCGTCGCGCGCGAAGTCGTCGACGCATACAAGGACGGCGGCAACCGCGTGATGGAGCATCCGGTCGGGACCGGCCCCTACGTGTTGAAGGAGTGGACCCGCGGACAGCGAATCGTTCTCGAAGCGAACCCCGCGTACCGCGAAGTCCTGTTCCCGGCGCCCGGAACCGGAGGCGACGCCGGAGACGCCGGCATCGCAAAAGGACTGGTCGGAAAGCGCTTGCCGATCGTCGGCACCATCGACATCCGCATCATCGAGGAAGCGCAGCCGCGCCTGCTCGGCTTCAATTCGGGCGCGCTCGACTATGTCAGCGTGCCCTATTCCCTTGCCGAAAACGTTCTCGCAGGGTCCGCGCTGAAGCCGGAGTTCGCGAAACGCGGCGTCACACTTTACCGCGACATCTCGCCGTCGGTCTCGTTTTTCTACTTCAACCTCGACGATCCGCTCGTGGGCGGCTACACGCCGGAGAAACTCGCCCTGCGGCGGGCGGTCAGCATGGGCTTTGACCGCGAGGCACGCATCCGCCAGGTGCTGAACGGACAGGCGATCCCCGCGACCCAACCGGTGCCGCCGCCTCTCTACGGCCACGATCCCAGGTACCTCGCGCGCTATGGCTACGATCCGGTTGCCGCCCGCGCACTGCTCGACCGGTTCGGTTACCGGGATCGCGACGGCGACGGCTACCGCGAGCTGCCCGACGGCAAGCCGCTGACGATCGTGATCGGTTCGACGACCGACGCGGACGCGCGGGTAAGCGACGAGCTGTGGAAGCGCAGCATGGATGCCATCGGGATCCGCACCACGTTTCTCAAGAACAAATGGCCGGAACTCAACAAGATGTCGGAGGCGGGTCAGCTGATGCTCTGGGGGTTCGGCTGGATCAGCGGCATTCCGGACGGCCGCGACTATTACAGCTATTTCTACAGCCGCAACATCGGCACGTCGAACGATGCGCGCATGCGGTTGCCGGAAATGGACGCGCTTTTCGAGCAGTCGCTCGCGTTACCCGACGGCCCGGCGCGCACGGCGCTTTTCGACCGGATGAACAACCTGATCTTCGACTATGCGCCCTGGATCCTGACCGACTATCCTTACACCAACATCGTCGCCCAGCCGTGGCTCAGGGGTTACAAGCTCAACCCCTACACGGCGCACCAGTGGTGGTACTACGACGTCGCGGCACACTGACGCCCGAAGGTCGCTCAGTGCTTCGGCCGGATCACCGGCTTCGGCGCCGGAACGTTCACCGTATCCGCCGCGGCGGACGTGGGCGCAGCCTGGCGAATGGCGTCGAGCAGATTCTCGAGACCGAGTTCGAACGTGCTGCTCCACCATTCGCGCCGGTGGTATCGCGCCGCGGCGGCGAGGCGCGGGCAATGCGCCGCGATGTACGCGTCCGTCACGGGTTCGGCCGCCGACGGTCCGCCCGCATATCCTGCAGTCTCGTCCAGCGCGGCGCCGGTCAGGTAGTAGCTCAGCACCCGAAAGTACTGCGCGGCCAGGCGGTCATCCGGAACCGCCGCGTGCACGAGCGACAGCGCGGACTCGATCAGGCGGACACCGATCTCGGTGTTGAGGCGATGCACGGCGATGAGCGGAAAGAGCTTCGGCTGGCGTCGCGCAAGCGCCAGGTAGGAGTGAGCCATGGCGCGCAACCGTTCTATCGGATCGTCTCCCGGAGGATCCGTCGATACGCCTTTCAGCGCGTCATCGACCACTGCGTCGAGCAGGTGCGCCTTGCAGGAAAAGTAGTGATAGACGCTCATCGGCTCGCAGGCGAGCGCCGCGCCCAGGCTGCGTATGCTGAACGCTGCGAGACCGTCCCGCTCGATCAACGCCTGCGCTGCCGCGAGGATGCGTTGCCGCGTCAGCGGCAGGCGCACCTTGTGCAACGCCGCCGGACCGGCCCGCTCCCCGGCTCCGCCGTACGACCGGGACAGCAGAATTCCTTCTGGCCATGACACTTGCAATCTTACGCCGTAAGAGTACGATCCCGCAATCGACTTACGGCGTAAGACCGAACACTGCCCGGCCGCGACCGGAAAGGAGAAACGGATGAATGCCGTCGACATTCTCGGGTTGCTCGTACCCGTCACGTATTTCGTGTTCCTCCTCGTCGAAAGGCTCTGGCCGGCGCGCGACTTCCCGCCGCGCAAAGGCTGGCAGTGGATCGGCATCGCCTTCCTCGTCGTCATCTCGACGATCTCGGTGGTGGTCCCGCTCCTGATCCCGGAGGCGTGGCTTGCCGCGCACCGGCTGATCGATGGAACGAGGCTCGGCGTCGTCGGGGGCACGATCGTCGGCTACGTGCTGATGGAAGGTGTGGTCTATGCGTGGCATCGCACCGCGCACAACGTGGATTTCCTGTGGCGCGGCTTCCACCAGGTCCATCACAGCCCGCAGCGCGTCGACATCGCGGGCTCGGTGCTTTTCCACCCGCTCGAGATGATCGTCTACGTGCTGCTGCAGCTTTTCGTGACGGTGATCGTGCTGGGCCTCGATCCGCTCGCTGCCGCGCTCATCGGCTATCTCGTCGCCTTCAACGGGTACTTCCAGCACTGGAACGTGCACACGCCGCAGCGGCTCGGCTATTTCATCCAGCGGCCCGAATCGCACTGCGTCCACCACCGGCTGGGCGTGCACTACTACAACTACTCGGATTTCCCGCCGTGGGACATGCTGTTCGGAACGTTTCGCAATCCGCCGAAGTTCATGGGGGAGTGCGGGTTCGAGGCGGGCGCCGACCGCAAGCTCGGACCGATGCTCGCGTTTGCCGATGTCAACGCGCCGCTTTACGGCCCCCGAAACCGCGGAGTGAAGTCGGCCCTCGCGCCGGATGCGACCTAGGAACGGTGCGGCGACGATTCGACCTGTCGACGGCAGCATCGTCCGCAGGCTCACGCGTTTCGGCACGTGCAGGTCCGGCGACGCGGCGTGCAGCGGGACGACGAAGGCACGGGTAACCGATGAAACGCGTTGCTTGCGGGCCCGACGAGAACCGCGTTGTCCGCCAAATCACCGACCCGTTGATGGCGGTCAACCTCCCCCGTGCCAAAAATCCGGTTTCGCAGGATAATCGACGTTCTTTCTGCGGAGGTCGGTCATGAGCGAGCAACGGGAAGTCGTCATTCTGAGTGGAGTGCGCACCGCCATCGGCGATTACGGCGGCAGCCTGAAGGACATCGCGCCCAGCGACCTCGCTGCGCGCGTGGTCAAGGAAGCCGTGAGCCGCGCGAAGATCGACCCGGCTGACGTGGGCCAGTGCGTCCTCGGCCATGTCATCCACACCGAACCCAGGGACATGTACATCTCCCGCCTCGCGTGCGTGAACGGCGGGTTGCCGCACGACACCGGCGCGCTGACGCTGAACCGGCTCTGCGGCAGCGGCATGCAGGCGATCGTCTCGGCCTCGCAGTACATCCTGCTGGGCGACATCGATGCCGCCGTCGCCGGTGGCGCCGAGAGCATGAGCCGTGCAGCGTATGCGTCGCTGACGCAGCGCTGGGGCGCGCGGATGGGCGAAACGAAGATGATGGACATGATGGTCGGCGCGCTGACCGATCCGTTCGACACGATCCACATGGGCGTCACCGCAGAAAACGTCGCGGCGAAGTGCGGCCTCGACCGCAATGTCCAGGACGCCTTTGCCGTCGAAAGCCACAAGCGCGCGGCGGCCGCGATCGCCGCCGGCCACTTCAAGAGCCAGATCCTGCCGATCGAGCTCAAGAGCAAGAAGGGCCCGGTCATGTTCGACACCGACGAGCACGTGCGCGGCGATGCTTCCGTCGAAGGCATGGCGAAGCTGAAAGCAGTGTTCATCAAGGAAAACGGCACCGTGACGGCCGGCAACGCGTCCGGAATCAACGACGCCGCCGCGGCGGTCGTGCTGATGGAGAAATCCGCGGCGGCGAAGAAGGGCCTGAAGCCCATGGCGCGACTCGTCGCCTACGGGCATGCGGGCATCGACCCGAAGATCATGGGACTGGGCCCGGTCAGCGCGGTCAAGCGCGCGCTCGCCAAGGCCGGACTCAAGATCTCCGACCTCGACGTCATCGAGTCGAACGAGGCGTTCGCGGCGCAGGCACTGGGGGTCTCGAAGGAACTCGGACTCGATCCGAAGAAAGTGAACCCGAACGGCGGCGCCGTCGCGCTCGGGCACCCGATCGGCGCGACCGGCGCGATCCTGACGGTAAAGGCGATGTACGAGCTCCACAGGACCGGCGGCCGCTACGCGCTCATCACGATGTGCATCGGCGGCGGCCAGGGCATCGCGGCGATCATCGAACGTGTCTAGCTGACCGGAATCGTCCGCTGCGCGGCGCAATGCCGCGGAGGACCAGGCCCCACGCATCCCCGTGGGGCCTTTCCTTTCGGGGCCGTGCCGGGTTCGCTCTCGCATCGAGGGCGAGGGCAACCGGGATTTCGGCCCCCGTTTTTTCCGTTTGATCCCGACAATTCCGGGATGCGTCATGAAGGCGATGGACGACGCGCGCCCGCGCGCCGATTCTCGACGCTGCCGCAACGCTCGCCCGCGCATGGCGGCGAACTTCGTGGACGACGCTCCGGGCGATGCGCCGCACCTGCGGGGAGCGGATCGTCCCGACATCGAGAGGAGAAGCGAGATGACATGGTCACATCGGAAAGGCGTTGGTGCCGTTACCCTGCTCTCGGCAATCGCCGCGGCAGTCATGCTGTCCCATGCGCCCGTCGCGCGAGCGCACGACGGCAACGGGGTTGATGACGACGAATGGAGGATCGTTCAGGGGTATCGAATTGCGCCGGTCAAGCTGAATCTGCACGGGAAGAACCGTGCGCTCGTCGGATTGGGAAGCTACATCGTGAATGCCATGGCGGTATGCAACGATTGCCACACGGCGCCGCCTTTTGCCGCGGGCGGTGATCCCTACCAGGGCCAGCCGAAGAAGATCAACGCCGACGGCTATCTCGGTGGAGGGACCGCTTTCGGCCCGTTCGTGTCGCGCAATCTCACCCCGGACAAGTCGGGCAGGCCCGTGGGCGGCGACTCGTTCGCCACCTTCAAGCTCATCATGCGGACCGGCGTCGATCTCGACAACGCGCATCCGCAGATCAGCCCGCTCCTGCAGGTGATGCCCTGGCCCGTCTACCAGTCCCTGTCCGACAACGATCTTCGCGCCATCTACGAGTACCTGAGCGCAATTCCGTGCGTCGAGGGCGGCCCGGGCTCACCGCCCAACCGCTGCAACTAGGGTCCGTCGCGGACACAAACCCGTCGCCGGGGGTGGCAGCCCATCCCTCGCGGCGGGTTTGCGGTTCTGCACAACGGCTCGCCGACGCGAACCCGCCAGACGAAAGCGCGAACCGGAAGCCGTCGGTCGAGACTCCGACTCGGTACACTACGGGTTTTGCGCCCCGATGCCACACCATGACCTGAAAGTCGGAATCGCCGGACTGGGCCGGCTCGGCCGCCGGCACGCGACGATGCTCGCCCGCCAGGTCCCCGGCGCCGAGCTGGTGACGGCCTGCAGCCCGGTCGCCGACGAGCTCGCGTGGGCGCGCGATGCCCTTGGCGTCCCGCACGTCTTTGGCGACTACGAAACGATGCTCGCCCACCCGGGGCTCGACGCGGTTTTCCTGGTGACGCCGACGACGCTGCACGCGGACCAGATCATCGTCGCGCTGAAAGCCGGCAAGCACGTCTTTTCCGAAAAGCCGCTCGCCCTCGAGTTTCACGATTGCAAGCGCGTCGAGGCGGAGGCTGCGCGGCATCCGTCGCTGAAAGTGATGATCGGCTTCGTCCGCCGCTTCGATCCGCACTACCGTGACGCATCGGCAAAGATCCGCGCCGGCGCGATCGGGCGCCCCTTCCTCGTTCGCTCGCAATGCGCCGACAGGAACGACCCCGACGGGTTCTTCGTCCGCTTCGCGCCGACGTCCGGCGGGATCCTGCTCGACATGAGCGTCCACGACATCGACTGCGCGCGCTGGCTGCTCAGCGCCGGCGCGGCCAGGCGCGTCTATGCGACCGGCACGATCGCGATTCACGAAGGACTCGCCGCCTGCAACGACGTCGACAACGCGGTCGCGATCATCGAGTTCGACGGCGGCGGCGTGGCCACGCTGTACGCGTCGCGGACCTTCGCGCACGGGCACGAGTCGATGACCGAGATCGTCGGCACCGCCGGGCGTCTCGCCGTCGGCGCGAACCCGCGGCTTACACGGGTCGAGATTGCGGACGCGCACGGCGTGCGCAACGAGTGCACGCCGACGTTCTACGAACGCTTCGAAGAAGCATTCCTGCGCGAGCTCGCGGAGTTCGTCGACCTGGTCCGCGACGATCGCGCGCCGCCGTTGACGCTGGCCGACGCCACCGAGGCAACGCGAATCGGCATCGCGCTCACCGAATCGCTGCGGACGCACCGGCCGGTCGACCTCGCGATCGCCTAGGTTTCCGGCGCCGGGTGGATGTTGTCGACCCAATGCACCGCTTCGGGGTTCGGCTCGACGTTGGGCAGGTCGAGATTCACGACAACGGGCTCCTGGCCGCTGCGGCAAAGCACGCAGGAGAGCGGCTCCTCGTCGCTCGCGTTGATCTCCTGGTGCGGAACGAACGGCGGAACGTAGATGAAATCGCCGGGGCCGGCCTCGGCCGTGAACTCCAGCCGGTCGCCCCACTTCATGCGCGCGCGTCCGCTGACGACGTAGATCACGCTTTCGACCGGACCATGATGATGCGCGCCGGTCTTCGCCTTCGGGTGGATGACGACCGTGCCCGCCCAGAGCTTTTCCGCGCCCGCCCTCGCATGCGTGATCGCCGCCGCCCGGTTCATTCCCGGCGTCTGCGGCGTGTTGGTGTCGAGCTCATCCGCATGCACGACGCGGACGCCATGAAGACGCCACTTCGAAACGGAAGCCTCCGTCATGCGGATCTCCCTGACGTAAGGGCCGCAAAGGACCGCTTCCCGTGCGCAGTTCGCGGTGTCACTTGATGAGGCCCAGCGTCTTCGCCGACTCGAGGTACTGCGGCGTGCGGTCCTTCATGAACGCCGGAACCATCTCCAGCGTGATGTCGGTCACCTCGAAGCCGTCGTCGGTCATCCGCTTGCGAAGCTCGGGATCCTTGTTGATCGCGTCCATCATGTCGGACACCTGCTTCCGCACGGCTTGCGGCGTCGATTTCGGCACGCCGATGCCGCGGTACGCCCCGTCGACCCAGTTGAAGCCCAGTTCCTTGAACGTCGGCACGTCCGGGAACTGCGGCAGCCGCTTTTCCGTCGCCACGGCGAGCATGCGCATCTTGCCCTTCTGCTGTATCGCGAGCGTCGAATAGGACATCGCTGCCGACACGTGGTTGCCGAGGATCGACGAGACCATGTCGCCGGTCCCCTTGAACGGCACGTAGGTGGTCCTGATGCCCAGCTCGCGATCGAGCCGCACCTGCGCCACGTGATTCGCCGTGTTGGTGCCCGACCCGGCGATCGTGACAGCCTCCGGCTTTTCGCGCGCCGTCTTGACGAGATCGGCGAAGGTCCGGAACGGGCTGTCGGCCGAGACGATCACCGCGTCCGGCGTGTAGTGAAAGAAATAGACGGGCGTGACATCCTCGGTCCGGAATTGCGTCCCCGGTTCGAGCGGCTGCAGCACGATGTGGGGAAGATTGACGCCGACGATCGTGTGGCCGTCGCCCGGCATGTTGTTCATCTGCGACCAGGCCAGCGCGCCACCGGCGCCCGCCTTGTTGACGACGATCATCTCCTGCTTGAATTTCGCCGAGAACACCTGTGCCTGGAGGCGCGCCGCGATGTCCGACTCGCCGCCCGGCGCGAAGGGAATCACGTACTGGACCGGCTTGTCCGGGTAGGCGAGCGCAACCGGCGCCACGATCAGCAGCAGGCAGGCGAACCCGAGTGACGGAACATACGAACGCATGAGGTCTCCCCTTTTTTCCACCGGGCGGCAATGAGGCCCGGCGGCACAGTCTACCGCCGAGGCGACCGGGATTCCACGCCGCGACCGGCAAGCGCGCGCGACCCGGACGCGGCGCATAATGGTCGGGTCGGCTCGCCGCCGGCGGCAACGTTCGCTTGCGCCAGCGGGCCGGCCGTATCGCCACACAAGGAGGCACGATGAGCAATACGCTGCGCAAGGTCGATTACTTCTACGTAATGGTGCCGAACCGCGCGGGTAACGGCGCGAAGATCATGTCCGCGCTCGCGGCGGAAGGCGTCAATCTGCTCGCTTTCTCCGGGTTTCCGAATGGACGCGAAGCCCAGCTCGATCTGATGCCGGAGGACAGCGCGAAATTCCGGAAGGCCGCGAAGAAGCTCGGACTCAAGGTGTCCGATCGCAAGACCGGATTCCTGTGCCATGGCGACGATCGGGTCGGCGCGATGACGCGGATTCTGGACAAGCTGGCCGGCGCAAAGATCAATGTGATCGCCGTCGACGCCGTCACCGGTGGCAAAGGCCGATTCGGCGCAATCTTCTGGGTGAAGCCGACGGCGGTCGCCAAAGCGGCAAAGCTGCTCGGCGCGCGCTGAAACCGGGTTGCGCCGAATGACATGGCGCGACGAACGATCCGCGGGTTCACCCCTCGGATCGGCGCGCGATGTCGGCCCGCTGGTCGTCGCCGAGGGCGCCTACGGCGAAATAGGCGGCTTCGGGGTGGGCGAAATAGAAACCGCAGACGGACGCTGCCGGCAGCATTGCGAAGCTTTCCGTCAGCGACATCCCGATCTCGCCGCCGCGGAGCAGATCGAACAGGGGCGCCTTGACCGCGTGGTCGGGGCACGCGGGATAGCCCGGCGCCGGACGGATACCGCGGTACTCCTCGCCGATGAGCGCGCTGCTGTCGAGAGTCTCGCCGGGGGCATAGCCCCATAGCTCCCGGCGCACCTTCCGGTGCAGCCACTCCGCAAACGCCTCGGCAAGACGGTCCGCGAGCGCCTTCAGCATGATCGAGCCGTAGTCGTCCTTCTGCATCTCGAATTCGGCGAGCTTCCTCTCGATCCCGATTCCCGACGTGACGGCAAAGGCGCCGAGGTAGTCCGATACGCCCGTCGACCGCGGCGCGACGAAGTCGGCCAGGCAATAGTTGGGCTTGCCGGCCGGACGCTCGTTCTGCTGACGCAGGTTGCGCCACGTGAGTGCAACGCGCGTTCTCGCCTCGTCGGCGAAGAGGACGATGTCGTCGCCGACCGAATTCGCGGGCAGCAGCGCGACGACCGCATTCGCCGTCAGCCAGCGGCCGTCGACGACGCGCTTCAGCATTGCCTGCCCCTCCGCGAAGACATTGCGTGCCGCCTCGCCGACGACGGGATCGCCGAGGATCGCGGGATAGGGACCGCTCAGCTCCCACGTCTGGAAGAAGGGTCCCCAGTCGATCAGCGGCGCGAGCTCCCGCAGGTCGACGTTGCGGATTTCCCGGCGCCCGATGAACGTCGGGACCGGAGGAGCGAAGTGCGCCCAGTCCGCCCTGTACGCGTTGGCTCGCGCAGCTCGATCGGGATCAGCGTGGGCCCCTTCCTGCCCGCGTGCTAGAACGCGAATCCGCTCGTAGTCGGACGCAACTTCCGCCACGTAGGCCGCCTTGTGGTCGTCGGACAGCAGGCTGCTCGCGACCGACACCGCGCGCGACGCGTCCGGCACGTAGACCGTGGCCCCGGTGTAATGCGGTGCGATCTTGACCGCGGTATGGATGCGCGACGTGGTCGCGCCGCCGATCAGCAGCGGCTGCGTCATGCCGAGCCGCTGCATCTCGCGCGCGACGTGCGCCATCTCCTCGAGCGACGGCGTGATCAGCCCCGACAGCCCGACGACATCCGCATTGCGCGCACGCGCCGTTTCGAGGATCTTCTGCGCCGGCACCATCACACCGAGGTCGATGACATCGAAATTGTTGCACTGGAGCACGACCCCGACGATGTTCTTGCCGATGTCGTGGACGTCGCCCTTGACGGTCGCCATGACGATCGTGCCTTTCGGCTTCGCCGCGGCGCCCGACGCGGCCTTCTCCGCTTCGATGAAGGGCACGAGGTGGGCGACCGCCTGCTTCATGACCCGCGCGCTCTTGACGACCTGCGGCAGGAACATCTTTCCGGCGCCGAAAAGATCGCCGACGACGTTCATCCCCGCCATCAGCGGCCCCTCGATCACCTGGATCGGGCGAGCGAAGTTCCGCCGCGCTTCTTCGGTGTCCTCGACGACGAACGTGGTGATTCCGCGGACCAGTGCATGCGACAGGCGCTCGTTCACGGTGCCCGCGCGCCATGCCAGGTCCTCGGTGCTCACCTTGCCCTGCGCCTTGACGGTCTCGGCAAAGGCGACGAGCCGCTCGGTGGCATCGGGTCGGCGATTGAGCACGACATCCTCGACACGCTCGCGCAGGTCCACCGGAATCTCGTCGTAGACCCCCAGCTGGCCCGCGTTCACGATGCCCATCGACATGCCCGCGCGGATGGCATGGTAGAGGAACACGGTGTGGATCGCCTCGCGCACCGGCTCATTGCCGCGGAACGAAAAGCTCACGTTCGAGACGCCACCCGACACCTTCGCGTGCGGCAAATGCTGGCGAATCCAGCGCGTCGCGTTGATGAAGTCGACGGCGTAATTGTTGTGCTCCTCGATGCCCGTGGCGATGGCGAAGATGTTCGGATCGAAGACGATGTCCTCCGGCGGAAACGACGCGTCGCGGGTCAGGAGATCGTAGGCCCGCCGGCAGATCTCCACCTTGCGCAGAAACGTGTCGGCCTGTCCCTTCTCGTCGAACGCCATCACGATCGCCGCAGCACCGTATTTCCGGACGAGACGCGCCTGACGCAGGAACTCGGCCTCGCCCTCCTTCATCGAGATCGAGTTGACGATGGACTTTCCCTGCACGCACTTGAGGCCCGCTTCGATCACCTCCCATTTCGACGAGTCGATCATCACGGGAACGCGCGCGATATCGGGCTCGGCGGCGATGAGATTCAGAAAGCGGGCCATCGCCGCCTTCGAATCGAGCATCGCCTCGTCCATGTTGACGTCGATGATCTGCGCGCCCGCGACCACCTGCTGTCGCGCGACCTCGACCGCACCGGCGAAATCGCCGCCGAGAATCAGCTTCGCGAAGGCGCGCGAGCCGGTGACGTTCGTCCGCTCGCCCACGTTGACGAACAGCGAGTCGTCGCCGATGTTGAGCGGCTCGAGGCCAGCCAAGCGCATTACGCGGGACATGGGGGACGACGTGCCATTGCCGTCAGTCCTCTCGGCCAGGGCGGAGAGGGAAGTTGATGAAGCGGGGCGCCGCACATCGCGTTGCGCTCGCGTCGACGATTTCCTCGGACGCGGAGCGACGGGCCGTCAGACCGCAATTGCAAGCTCTTCCGCCGGCACCCTTCTTGGCGGCACGCCCCTGACGGCATCCGAAATTGCGCGGATGTGCGCCGGCGTGGTGCCGCAACAGCCGCCGACGATGTTGACGAAGCCGCTGCGCGCGAACTCGCCGATGAGACGCGCGGTCTGCGCCGGGGTTTCATCGTACCCGGTCTCCGCCATCGGGTTCGGCAAGCCGGCATTGGGGTAGCACGACACGAACGTGTCGGCGACGCGCGCCATTTCCTCGAGATAGGGCCGCATCAGCGCGCCGCCGAGCGCGCAGTTGAGTCCGACCGCGAGCGGGCGCACGTGTCGCACCGAGTTCCAGAACGCCTCGGTCGTCTGACCGGAGAGCGTGCGACCGGAGGCGTCGGTAATGGTGCCGGAAACGATGACGGGCAACCGCCGCCCCGTGCGATCGAAATGGGACTCCAGCGCGAACAACGCGGCCTTGCCGTTCAGCGTATCGAAGATCGTTTCGACGAGGAAGAGGTCCGCGCCGCCTTCCGCCAGCCCAGACGATGGCTTCGTCGTAGGTCGCCACGAGCTCGTCGAAGCGGACGTTGCGTGCGCCGGGATCGTTGACGTCGGGCGAGATCGACGCAGTGCGGTTGGTCGGCCCCAGCGCCCCTGCGACAAAGCGCGGCTTGTCCGGTGTGCGACGGGTCCAGTCGTCCGCGCAATCCCGCGCGATCCTTGCCGCGGCGAAGTTGATGTCGCGCACGTGACCTTCGAGCCGATAGTCCGCCTGGGCGATCGCCGTCGCATTGAACGTGTTGGTCTCGATGATGTCGGCACCGGCGTCGAGGTACGCGTCGTGTATTGCACGGATCACCTGCGGCTGGGTGAGCACGAGGACGTCGTTGTCGCCCTTGATGTCGTGCGTGTGGCCGGCAAAGCAGGCACCCCTGTACTCGGCTTCGCCGAGCCGGTACCCCTGGATCATCGTTCCCATGGCCCCGTCCATCACGAGGATGCGCTCCGCGAGCAGCGCGGCGAGAAGTTCGGTGCGGTCGGGTTGCATGCGAGCGGACGTCGGCCTTGCATTGTCAGCGCAAATTCTAGCATCGGCACGCACGGAGCATCGTTCAATCCCGCGCCGTTGCATCGGCGCACGGCGGGTTATATCGCCCAAACCGATTGCCATAACCCAATTTCCGCCGCGCGTGCTAGATTTCCGCCCATGAAGCACCTCAAGCCCAAGGAAGCCGTGCAGTTCCTGCAGGAAAATCCCTCCGCGGTCTTCATCGACTGCCGCAGCGAGATGGAGTACTTCTTCGTCGGGCATCCGGTCGGCGCCCATCATGTCGCGTGGAACGACGGCCCCGATTGGGACATCAACCCGCACTTCGTGGGCCAGGTGAAGAAGGTCACCAGCGCGAACCGGCCCGTCGTGCTGATCTGCCGCAGCGGGCACCGTTCGATCGATGCCGGGATGGCACTCGAAAAGGCGGGATTCGCCGAGGTCTACAACGTCCTCGATGGTTTCGAGGGTCCCCTCGACGACGATCACCATCGCGGATCGATCTCCGGCTGGCGCATGGAAGGACTGCCCTGGGAGCAGGTCTAGGAATCGGCTAGTCGGACGGGGCGCTACAAGCCCCACCGGATCGATCCGGCGCACAATGCCGGGGTTCGCAAATCCCCGCCCTGAGTCGTGATGGCCACCTGCGGCCGCCTCTGCACGCTCTTCTACGACGCCGACAGGCCGCGCGCCTCCGATGCAGAGGTCGCGTGGTACGCGGCCCGCTTGCCGCCGGCCGCGGGACCGTCTCTCGAGGTGATGTCGGGGTCCGGCCGACTGCTGATCCCGCTGCTGCAGCAACAGTGCAACGTCCATGGCGCGGACTCGTCTTCCGCGATGATCGCGAGCTGCGAATCGCGCCTTGTCGCAGCCGGGCTCGCCGACGCCGCTCTTCAGGCAGGATATCGTGACGCTCAACCTGCCGTTCCGCTATGTCGCCGTAATCGTTGCCGCAGGATCGTTCCAGTCGCTGACCGATCCTGTGGCTGCGCAAAAGGCGCTCGAACGCATCCGCGCGCATCTCGTCCTACCGGGGTTGCTGCTGATGGATCTCTACGTTCCTGCCGAGGCCGTGCATCCTCCGGGCGCGTCCGTGGTCCAGGTGCAGACGATCACCTTGCCCGACGCCACGACGATCGCGCGACGCTCCGAAGTCTTCGTCGACGTCGAAGGACGGCGGATCGACATCCGGAGCAGATACGAGCAGCGCGAGCGCGCGACCATCCTGTCACGCGAGGACGACACATCCGCGGTGAACTGGTACAGCGAGGAGGAAATCGTCGCGCTGCTGCAGGATGCCGGCTATCGCGATGTCGCGATCGGCGCGCCCGCTCGGGCGGCGGGCGATGAAACACCAGAGGGGGAACGCAGGTTTTCGGTGAGTGCGACCGCATGAGGCGCCGGCCGCTCACAACAGAAGCGACATGTACACCGCGCCCGGCAACGGATTGACGTAGTACGGCGCGCATTCGCGGAATCCGGACGCGGCGTAAAGTCTGCGTGCGTCGGTCATCCAGTCGATCGTGTCGAGCTTGAGTTCTCCGTAGCCGATGGTCCGCGCTTCGAGGAGCAGCGCGTCGATCAGCTTTCGCCCCCAGCCGCCTCCGCGCGCAGCGGGTTGAACGTAGAGGCGCTTCACCTCTGCCACGCCGCCGTGACCTGATTCGGCAGCCGGGGAGTGGGGACGCAACGCTATGCAACCGAACGCCTGCGCGGGCTCGCCGGCCAGGAGCAGGCGCCCGCCCGGGCGCGCGTAGGCGCCGGGCAACGTCGCGAGCTCGCGGTCGAAACCCTGGAAGCACAGGTCGACGTCAAGCCACTTCGCGTACTCGATGAACAACGCGCGGGCC
This sequence comes from uncultured beta proteobacterium, assembly GCA_963726765.1. Classification (GTDB taxonomy): domain Bacteria; phylum Pseudomonadota; class Gammaproteobacteria; order Burkholderiales; family Casimicrobiaceae; genus CAIWHR01. The sequence goes on from CAVSDH010000010.1 coordinate 299,324, forward strand.
TGCGCGAAGTCCGCATGAGTCAACGCTTCCCGGATTGTGGCACTCATCGCGGTGCGGCTGGCGGCGAGGAGGTTGCTGCGGGCGAGTCGGCGGGGGGACGCTCGTCAAACCGGCTTTTCACAGGCGCCGATCTTCACTTCCGCACCCGGATACGACGGCGCAAGTTCGCGCAGCCTGAGAATCGCCGGTTGCTGCGGATCGCGGATGACGAGCATCGACTGTACGGTCACCTGCTGCCGCGGCGCGACCCTCGCTCCGGCGATGCCCTGCTTCGCAAGTTCCACGAGCTGCAGGTTCGCCGCATCCTCGGTCTTGAATGCGCCGAGCGCGATCGCAAACCTCTGGGGACCACCGTCGATGACGATGGCGTCCCGCAATCCGGCGCTCCTGAGTTCCGCAACGCGCCGGTCGGCTGCGGCCTTGTTCGCGAGCGGCGGCAGGTACGTCCACCACGCGTTCGAGGCCTCGACCCGTCGCTGCGACAGGAGCTTGCCGAGCGCCAAAGATTCCACGTCGGCCAGCGCGCGCGCGCGGTCGGCATCGCCGAACGGTCCCCATTCGAGGCAGATATCGGCGAGCGCCGCCGCCTTCGCCGGCCCCAGCGCAGCAACCTCCTGCGGGGTCAGCAGCTTGATCTTGTCGGGCTGCACCTGTTCCTTGAGGCGCACGCCCTCGCCGCTGCTCGCACCGTCGAGCCACAGGTAACCGGCCAGCGCCAGGTTCGCGAGCAGCAGGAAGGAGACCAGCGTGCGCATGGCGGAATATTAAACGGGTGCGGTGACGCCGGCCAGCGCGAGCACGCCTTCGAGAACGAGATTGTCCACCACCTCGACCGGCGGGCTCAGGTGCGGCGCGATCTCCGCGCCGGCGCCGCCCGAGAGATAGACGCGCACCTGGGCCGGATTGCTGTCGATCTGCCGGCGCATCTGCTCGACCGCTCCGCAGATTGCCTGCATCGCGCCCGAGAGAAGCGCATCGGCGGTGTTGTCCGGAAACTCGCGGAATTCCCCGGGGGCGTACTTGAGCGCCGCCGTGTTCTCCGCCAGCGTCTGCAGCATCAGACGCATGCCGGGGAGTATGAGCCCGCCGCGAAACACGCCCTCTTCGTCGAGCGCGTCGACGGTCACGGCCGTGCCCGCGTTGACGACGACGCATGCGGGCGGAAAGAGGTCGGTGACAACCGAACGCTGCCTCGCCGCGACCAGCGACGCCCAGCGATCGGCGCCGAGTTGCGACGGCTGCGCGTACATGTTGGTGACGCCGCACGCGCGCGTGCCCGCGGCGAGCCATTCGGGAACCAGGCGCCACCGCGCGAGTTGCGCCTCGATCCGAACGCGCGTCGCCTCGCCCGCGACGTTGACACCGACCGCGCGGATCGGCCGCGGCAGGTTGTGCCAGTCGCGCAGCGCGAGCGTTCCGATGTCGGCGTTGGGCGTAACACCCTGCGCCATCCATCCGTACGGGCCGTAGAGACCCCATTTCATCCGGCTGTTGCCGGCGTCGATGACGAGCACCGGCGTCATGGGGGCGAATCGATGCGGGATTCCGATGGCGCGACGCACGCGCGGTGCGCGATCGACCGCAACGTGTCGCCACGCTGCCGCTGGATACGCCGGGTCCCCTTGTTCTGTGGGCCCGCCGCCGGATTCATCGGACCCGTCCGCACGCGGCGCTACGCGCGGCGCAGCGAAATCTCGCCGGAAAGAAAACGCGCGCGACGCGGCCCGTCGGCGAGGACCAGCGCGCCGCTCGCGTCCACGCCCGCGACCTTGCCGGCGACGGTCGCGCCGTCGGGAAGGAGCAGCGTCACCGGCTTGCCCTGGTACGCGTGGCGGTGCTGCCATTCGGCGGCGAACGGCGCAAAGCCTTCCTTCGCGTACTGCGCAAGCACGGCCGCGAGTTCCGCGATGAGGCAGGCGAGCAGCCGGTTGCGGTCGAAATTCCTTGCCCCGCGCCCGGCGATCGTCGCGAGGTCGGTCACCGGCACGGCGATGTCCCTGCGCGCCGCTGCGGGCAACCGAACGTTGAGGCCGACCCCGATCACGGTGGTCGACGGTCCGAGCGCGTCGCCATTCACTTCGATCAGGATGCCGCCCACCTTGAGGTGTCGGTGAATGATGTCGTTCGGCCATTTGACCGCGATGCCGCGAAACCCTTCGGATTCGAGCGCGCGCGCGACGGCGACGCCGACCGCGAGAGAAAGTCCCGCGAGGAATCCCGCACCCTGCTCGAAGCGCCAGCCGATCGAGAACGTGAGGCTGCCGCCGGCAATCGCGGTCCACGTGCGGCCCCGCCTGCCGCGCCCGGCGGTCTGCCATTCGGCAGCGAGAGCGACGCCGTGAACGTCGCGCTTCTGCGCCCGGCGCAGGAGTTCCGAGGACGTCGAGTCGAGCTGATCGACCACCTCGACGGTGAGCCGGGGACCGCCTCCGCGGAGCACCGACTGCTCGGTGAGCGCCTCGCGAACGGATTTGGCGTCGAGGAAGTCGGGCGCTTCGAGCAACCTGTAGCCGCGCCCCTTTATCCGCTCGAGATTGAGCCCGGCTGATTCGGCGTCCTTCAGGACCTGCGAGACGCGGGCGCGCGTGAGCCCCACCTGCGCGGCGAGGTCCTCGCCGGAGTGGAAAGCCCCGTCCGAGAGCCGGCGGAGCAACGTGAAACCGATTGGAGTGAGCACTGACTTGTTTTACGGGATGTAAGCCATTGAAGGATAACAGAATCCGATTTGGATTTCCATCCTCAACGGACACCCCGCAAATGCGGCCGGAAGCCCGGATTGCAATGCAAACCGGGCAAGGCGTCGGGCGCTGCCGTCAGCCTTTGAGTACGCCCCTGCGGATCTGGTCCTGCTCGATCGATTCGAACAGCGCGCGAAAATTGCCTTCGCCGAAACCCTCGTTGCCCTTGCGCTGGATGATCTCGAAGAAGATCGGCCCAATGACGGTTCGGGTGAAGATCTGCAGCAGCATCTCGTTCGCGGCCGGGGCGCCGTCGAGCAGGATGCGGTTCCGTTGCAGCCGTGCCGTGTCCTCGGCGTGGCCCGGCAGGCGCGCGGACAGCGCCTCGTAGTACGTGTCGGGCGTATCCTGGAATTCGACGTTCGTCCGGCGCAGCGATTCGACCGTCGCGTAGATGTCGTCCGTCGCCAGCGCAACGTGCTGGATGCCCTCGCCGCGATAGTCGATCAGATATTCCTGGATCTGGCTCTTGTCGTCGCTGCTCTCGTTGATCGGAATGCGGATCTTGCCGCAGGGGCTCGTCATCGCCTTCGACTTGAGGCCGGTAAGCTGACCCTCGATGTCGAAGTAGCGGATCTCGCGAAAATTGAACAGGCGCTCGTAGAAGCCCGCCCACTCGTCCATCCGGCCGCGATGCACGTTGTGCGTCAGGTGGTCCACGTTCGTGAGCCCGGCGCCCCTGGGGTGCGGATCCGCGCCGGGAAGCGGCACGAAGTCGATGTCGTAGATCGACACTCCGCCGCCCGCATTTGCGTCGGCTCCCGCATAGCGGTCGACGAGATAGATGAGCGAATCGCCGATGCCCTTGATCGCCGGGATGTTGAGCTCCATCGGCCCGGGGTGCGCCTCGACACCCCATGCGCCGTTCTGGACGCATTTGCGATAGGCGAGCGCCGCGTCCTTGACGCGAAAGGCGATGGCGCAGATCGACGGGCCGTGCACGCGGGCAAAGGCCTGCGCAAAGCTGTCGGGCTCGGCGTTGACGACGAAATTGACGCCGCCCTGCCGATAGAGGAGCACGTTCTTCGATCGATGCTTCGCGACCGCGGTGAAGCCCATCCTGCCGAAAAGCAGGCCGAGCGCGGCGGGATCGGGCGCGGCGTACTCGATGAACTCGAAGCCGTCCGTTCCGAGCGGATTGTCCCAGAGGTCGCGGGGGGATGCCTGTGCCATGGCCGAAAACCGTTCGAAGATCAGTTGCGAAGACGAGCCAGCTTGCGCGCCCGGGCAAGTGTAGCCGGAAACGCGCGGGTCATCCCGCGAGCCGCCTCAGCACCTTCGGATGCAGCGCCGCGTCGCCGCATGCGACCACCGAACCGCCTTCATCGCAGCGCCCTCCGTCCCACGACGTGACCACGCCCCCTGCCGCCTCGACGATGGGAATCAGCGCCTGGATGTCGTAGGCGTGCAATGACGATTCGATCACGACGTCGATGAGGCCCATCGCCAGCAGGCAGTAGGCGTAGCAGTCGCCGCCCCACCGCGTCAGGCGCACTTCGCGGGCGACGCGCCGGAAAGCGGCGCGATCGCTCGCCTTGCGGAACATCGTAGGGTCGGTGGAGGCGAGAACGGCGGCGTCGAGCGCGCGGCAGCGACGGGTCCGCAACCGCCGTCGCTCGCGGCCGCGCCGCCATTCCGCCGCGCCGCCGGCCTGCGCGAGGAACGACTCGCCGACATACGGCTGGTGGGCCACGCCGGCGACGACGCGCTCGCCGTCGTTCACCGCGATCAGCGTCGCCCAGTGCATCTGTCCGAGAATGAAGCTTCGAGTGCCGTCGATGGGATCGATCACCCACGTGTAAGGCGAAGTTCCCTGCTGCCATCCCATCTCCTCGCCGCGGATGCCGTGATCCGGGTAAGCGCGACGGATGCGCGCGCGGATCACTTCCTCGGCCGCGCGGTCGGCAATGGTCACGGGATCGAAGCCGCGCGCGCCGCCCTTGTCCGCGACGTCGAGCGCCGCGCGGAAATGCGGCAGGATCGCCTTGCCGGCGGCCTGCGCCAACCGATGGGTGAAGTCGAGAAAATCGGGTGTGCTGTTTCTGGACATGCGGGGTGCAGCTGCGCTGCTCGCGGCGCGCCGTGGAACTCCTATCATCGCACGGCGATGCCGGCGCGCCACGGGCGCCGTCAACCCGACGAGTGCGGCCCGCAGCAGCGCGGCTTCCTTCGCCGCCGAGAGTACGTTGCGCCAAGCGGACGGAATTGTCGCGCTTCGCGAGCCACGCAGACGTATCGGCGAGCGTACGTTCGACCGGGCCGAAGCTCAACCCGTGACCCAGCGCCTTTCCGCACGAGAACGACATGAACCCTGCCGTCGATGGATCCGATTGAGGAAGCCAGAGCGGAAGCTCGGTCCACGGCACGATGCCCTGCCCGAGGATCGTCGCCTCGTCGATCCACGCAGGAGCGACCGCACGTCCATCCGTTCCCGCCTGCTGCCCCAGCGCATCGACGAGCTGCCCGAATGTCCAACGCCCGGGCGGACTGCAGGCGTTGAACGTGCCGGCAACCCGGGCGGCCGCGAGATCCAGCATCCATTCCGCCAGATCCCGCGCATCGATGAACTGGACGGGTCGCGAAGGCGGCGCGGGGACTGCCGCAAGTGCGCCCCGCTCGCCCAGAAGTCCCGGCTGCAGGAAGCGCGCAACCCAGTACGAGAAGCGGTCGGTGGGATCATGAGGACCCACGATCAGCCCCGCCCGAACGATCGTCGCCCGGTCGTCGAATGCCGCAAGGACCTGCCGCTCGCAGGCCGCCTTGAGGGGACCGTAATGCTCGATGACGTCCTCCGACGCCGCATCCGGGAGTTCGGCAAGCGGCGCGCGCTCGTCCTGGCCAGCCGTACTGTCGTCGGCGTACACGGACAGCGACGAGACGAAGAGGTAATGCGACACGCGGGCCGCAAGGAGTCGTGCCGACGCGCCGACGCAGCGCGGAAGGTAGCCGCTCGTGTCGATCGCCGCGTCCCACGATCCCTCCGCGAGGGCGCCGAGTCCCGGCGCAATGCCCGGATCGCGGTTGCCGGCGCGGCGCTCCACGGCGCCGCCCCACGGCACCGGTGCTCGACCGCGCGTGAAGATCGTGACGCTGCAGCGACGCGCCAGCGCGGCGTCGACCACATGCCGGCCGAGGAACTGGGTGCCGCCGAGGACGAGCAGTTTCAACGCAGAAGGACCTCGGGCGAGGCGACCGGCGCTCGCGCGGCCGTCAGCGGGGAACGATCGCGACGCCCGCGAGCCTTTCCTGCGCCTCGATCAGCGACGCGACGTACTTGTCCCCGAGGCCCAGCAGATTTGCGTTGACGAGACTCTGGTGGACGGCCTCGCCGACGATCCCGCAGACCGGCAGCGACTCGGCGAAGTGCGTGTAGTAGCGGAGATCCTTCATCGCATTGACGAGCGTGAACTTGAGTCCGGTGAGATCGCCGTGGTTGTCGAGCATCTTGCCGACCATCATCTGGAAGATGCCGGAATTGACGGCGCCCGCGGAAATCACTTCGTGCATCTTGCGCAGCGACACGCCGGACTTCGCCGCAGTCGCACAAGCCTCGGCGGTGGCGGTGGCGATGGCCTGCGCGATGAAGTTGTTGATGAGCTTGATCATGAGGCCGTGCCCCGGCGGACCCGCGTGGATGATGTTTTCGCAGAACGCCTGCAGCACCGGTTTCAGCGCCGCGAACGTCGCGTCGTCGGCGCCGACCATGATGTTGAGTCGTCCCAGCTCCGCCTCCACGGGCGTGCGCGCGAGCGGCGCGTCGACGAACAGGACACCGGCGGCGGCGAGCGCATCGCGCATCTTCGTGGTCGTCGCGGGCTCGCTCGTCGACGTGTCGACGACGATCATTCCCTTGCGGGCGGCGCCCGCGATGCCGTCCTTGCCGTGAACGATCTCCTCGACCTGCGGCGCGCCGGTGACGCAGAGGAACACGATGTCGGACGCCTGCGCGACCGCCGCGTTCGTCGCGGCTTCCTTCGCGCCGGCGGCGAGCAGGTCCTCGAGCGGCTTGCGGTTGCGGTGCGCGCGCACCGTCAGCGGAAAGCCCTTGGTCACGAGGTTCTTCGCGATCCCGTGGCCCATGAGCCCGAGTCCGATGAAGCCGATGCGCGGCTTCGCGCCGGTCGTCGCATTCATGTGCCGTCTCCGCAAGAGTTGGAAAGGCCCGACCCGGACGCGACGCCCGACTGGTCAGGCCACTTGACCGATTCTACCGCGCCCGCCTTCGCCGGGTCAAGCCCGGAAATCAGTCGATGACCGTCGGTTCCGCCAACGGCACGGCGGACATGAGCGCGCGCCGCCGCTCGTGCCACGCGAGCAGGAGCCCGCTTGCGGCGATCACCGCCATCCCCAGTGAGCGCCGGGGCATCCGGAAACTGGCCGAACAGCAGCCAGCCGAGCAGCGTCGCCCAGACGATCTGCATGTACGTGAACGGCGTGAGCCCGGAGGCCGGCGCGCGCTGGAACGCGAGGATGAACATGAAGTGGCCGAGGGTCCCGAGCAGGCCCGCGAGACCGATCAGAGCAACGTGCGTCCAGGGCACGTCGGCTCCGAGACCGAGAAACGGAAGCACAAGCGACAACACCACCGTTCCGCACAGCGCCGAATAGAAAAGCGTCACCCGCGGATCCTCGGCCGAGAGCTTGCGCGTCATGATCTGGAACGTCGCATAGAAGCCGGCGCCGCAGAGCGCGACCAGCGCGGCGCCGTGCAGGATTGTCGCGCCGGGCCGCACGATGAGCAGCATGCCGGCCAATCCCGCGACGACGAACGCCCAGCGCGGCAGGGTCATCCGCTCCTTCAGAACGACGACCGAAAGCAGGATCACGAGCGTCGGCGTCGTGTAGTTGATGGCGGTCGCCTCGGCCAGCGGCAGGAAACGGAGCGCACTGAAGAAGCAGAGCGACGAGGCGAGAAGGATCAGTCCGCGGCCGACTTGCAGGCGCAGCGCGCTCGTGCGCAGGAGACGCATCCGCAGCGTGGGCCCGAGCCACAGCACCATCGCGGCCGCCTGCACCGCGTAACGCGCCCACACGAGAAGCGGCACGGGGTAGCGGACGGCAAGGAACTTGACGATCGAATCGAGCAGCGCAAAGCAGGCCACGGCGCCGACGATCAGCAGGATCGCCGACGACGGCACGTGGCCGGGATGCCGAACGGCGCGCGATGGCGTCACCGCTCCGTCACTTTGGCAAAGCGCACCGTCGCGCGTCCGAATTCACGGGGGCCAAGAAGGCGATCGTCCAAGAAGAAGAACCCGGCGAAAGCGCGCGGTGATGCCGAAGCAGGACACCGCTGCAATGGGTGACGACCCGTTGATGTTGGCGGGTCGCGCAGCGCGCACGTCCGCATATTCTAGCAGTCGTCGGTCAACGTAGAATTGCATCGCTCTCGGAGACGGCGCCGCACAGCGAGCACCGATACGAATCGACATGGCCGAACCCCGCAAATGGATGATCTACGGCGCGACCGGCTACACCGGACGGCTCGTCGCAGAGGCGGCGCGGCGCGAAGGTCTCGTGCCGATCCTCGCGGGGCGCAGCGGGCGGGTCGCCGCGCTCGCCGCGGAATTGGGCTTGCCGTCGCGGATCTTTTCGCTGACCGATGTCGCGGCGACCCGACGGGCGCTCGACGGCGTGTCGCTGGTGGCGCATTGCGCCGGACCGTTCGCGGTCACCAGCGCCCCCATGCTGGACGCCTGCATGCTTGCGCGGGCCCACTACGTCGACATCACCGGCGAGATCGACGTGTTTCTCGCCGCGCACCGACGTCACGGCGAGGCAAGGGCCGCCGGCATCGTCGTCTGCCCCGGCGTGGGCTTCGACGTCATCCCGACGGATTGCGTGGCGGCCTGCCTCCAGGAGGCCCTGCCCGATGCCACGCACCTGGCGCTCGGCTTCAAGGCGGCAGGCTCGCGCAGTCCGGGCACGGCGCGGACGTCGATCGACGCCTTGCGGTCGGGCGCCCGGCTGCGCATCGACGGCGCAATCGTTTCGGAACCGTTCGGGCGCCGCACGCGAACGATCGATTTCGGGACGGGTCCGAAACACGCGGTGGCGATTCCCTGGGGCGATGTCGCCTCCGCGTATTTCACGACGGGCATCGCGAACATCGAAGTGTTCGTGCCCGCCTCGCCCCGGGCCGTCGCGCGACTGCGCCGCCTCGAGCGCGTGCGACCACTGCTGCGCCTCAAACCCGTGCGCGCGCTGCTCGGGCGAATCGCCGCAAGCAGCAACCCCGGGCCATCGCAGAAGGAGCGCGATGCGCAAAGGACAAGGATCTGGGGCGAGGTACGCAACGAACGCGGCGACGCGCGTACGGCGCGCCTTTCGACCAGCAACGGCTACCGGCTGACCGTGGATGGCGTCCTGATGGCGGTCAGGACGCTGCTGGCACACGCAGCCGACGGCGGCTACTACACGCCGGTGCAGTTGATGGGTGCGCGTTGCGTCGAGCGGCTGCCGGGCTGCAGCGCGATACTCGTCCTGTGACCGGCCGAATGCGCGCGTGCGGGCGTCACGCCTTGCGGCAGGTTGCCGGGAGGTACTGCGCGGGAACGTCCACCGCGAAACAGTACCAGTGAATGCGCTGTTGCGTATCGAGCGTCGGGGCAAGCAACAGGGCCTTGCCGGCGAGCGCTCCGATGGCAGGCCCCAGCGCGAGCCGCACGCGTCCGTTCAGGACGTTGAGGTCGACGTGGTCGAGAAACGCCGCGCCCCGCTCCGCCTCCACCGCCGCATAATCGGGAGCCCGCGGGATCGAGTGGGTGCGCTCCCATTGCTCTTCCACCTGCCGTTGCAGCGGCGCCACGGCAGCAAGTCCGGCGGCGACGTTCGCCCGCACGACGTGCTGGTCGTAGAGAACGCCGAGTTCCGGAACGGTGACCTGCAGCAGCAGTGCAACCACGCCGGTTCCGAGGGCAAGCGCCGCAATGGGCGCCGTGCGCCGGCGCGCGGACAGGAGCGCCGCGACTTCGTCGTTTCGTGCGAATGCGGCCTCGGCGTTTTGCACCTCCTGCTTCACGCGCCGGTACAGCAGCGAATCGGCGGACAGCGCGGCCACCGCACCCGGCACGCCCCAGACCGCGACCAGCGCCAGCGCGAGCCAGGCCATCGGCGAATCGCGCAACGCGGGATCGACCCACGCGTAGAGCGCCGCAAATCCGAACGGCAGCGCCGCCATGAATCCTCCCGTGACCCACAGCTTGCGGTAAAACGCCCACACGGCGGGAAAGAGGAATGCCGGCCAGTGCCAGCGGATCGCCGCGCGTCCGTCGCGCTCGTAGCGCAGGAATCGCGGCACCCACGAGCCCGCCATCGCCCCGAGCGCAAGCCGGTAGAGAATTCCCAGCACGGGACGCACGACGACTTCTTCCGGTCCCGACGGCTGCCACGGCATGCGAACGGTGTCGTCCATGTAGGTGAGTGTCGTCATCTTGGACTCCGGGAGGGGTTTCGGAATATGAATGAAAGTTGGAGCGGGTGAAGGGAATCGAACCCTCGTCGTAAGCTTGGGAAGCTTCTGCTCTACCATTGAGCTACACCCGCCAAGACGGTCGCTACCCGCGAAAGTCGCCCATTGTAGCGTACTCGTTGTCCAGCGAAATCGGGGGCGCCGGAGACCGCTGCCCCATTTGCACTACCGGCGGGATGGTGGTCCGTCCGGTTCGCCCAGGTCCCAGAACAATCCCGTCATGATCCGCAGGCCCTCCCGGGCGACGTCGGCGAGCAGGTGTTCGTCCGGTGCGTGCTGCGAGCATGCCGGGTAGGAGTGCGGCACCCAGATCGTCGGCAGGCCGAGCACGTCGGCAAAGCAGTCGTTGGGCAGCGAGCCCCCGAGGTTTGGCAGGATCGCAGGGGGCGTGCCCGTTGTCGCGGCAATCGACGCGCTCGCCCAGCGCACCCACGGGTGATCGGGGTCGAGCCGGGTGGCGGCCATCGGCAGGGATTCGCCGGCGCGGACGTCGACCTGCGCGAAGCCATGGGCGTCGAGATGCTCGCGGATCGCCGGAACGAACGTCCGCCAATCGCAGCCGGCGACGAAGCGGATCTGAAGGCAGGCGGTAGCTCGAGGCGGGATCGCGTTCACCGGTCGGTCCGGATTGCCGGTGCGGAAAGCGAGCACTTCGAGCGCATTCCAGCCGAACACGCGTTCGGCGGGCGTGAGGCCGGGCTCGCCCCAGGCGGTGTCGATGACCGGGCCGCCGGGCTCGCCCGGCTCGATGTCTACAAGCGCACGACGCACCGACTCCGGAATGGGCGCAGGGCGCAACGCCGGCACGAGAATTCGCCCGCGCGCATCGACGAGCGACGCGATCGCGCCCGCGAGAATCGTCCCGGGATTCGCGAGGAGCCCTCCCCAGTTGCCGGAGTGGTGCGCGCCGTCCCGCAGCGAAACGCAAAGGTCGAAGTTGAATGCGCCGCGCGAGCCCAGGAAGATCGTCGGCCGGTCGGAGCGCACGCGCGGCCCGTCGGAGGCGATCAGGACATCGGCCTCGAGCTCGTCCCGGCGCGTCTCGCAAATCCTTCGCAACCCGGGCGAACCCACTTCCTCGCCCATCTCGATCAGCAGCTTCGCATTGAAGCCGAGGCGACCGCGCGCCTCGACGACACGCGCGAGCGCGGCGAGGTTGATCGTGTGCTGGCCCTTGTTGTCCGCCGATCCGCGCCCGTACCAGCGGTTGCCGGCGACGGTGACATCCCACGGCGATCGCCCGTCGCCCCACTGGCCATCGTGCCCCGCCACGACGTCGCCGTGCCCGTAGATCAGCACGGTCGGCAGCGAAGCATCTTCGAATCTCTGCGCGAACAAGAGCGGTGGCGCATCCGCGACCGGATTCGGCCAGATGGCGAACTCGAATCCCAGGCCGGCGATATCCGGCCCTATCTCCTGCGCCAGATAGCGAACGAGTTCTGCGGCGCGGTCGCGATTCTGGCTCTCGGTGCGCACGGCGACACGGCGGCGCAGCGTGGCGAGAAGTTCGCCGGCATCGAACCAGCGGCCCGCGCCGTCGATTGCAGCGGTGCGCGGGTGGTCGGGATGCGGCATGGCGGCAGCGTTTCGATTTGTTTCCGATTCCATCTTAGCGGATCGGCGGCTGCCGCGCGTCCGCGACGTCCCGATGTGGACGACGGCGGTGCCCGAGCGTATGCTTCTGGGTCGCCCGACGCTGCCCCGGCATCTCCGCGCAGTGAACGCTGGTTCTCCTGCGCGCGGCATCGCGAATCGGCACCCAAGCCTGCCGGAACGGACCCCTTCGTCTCCCCGCGTTTCTCGCCTTCGATTTCGTCCAGCGGATCACAACACCACGGATTCCTCATGCGACTCGGATCTCTCGCTTCTGCATTTGCGCTCGCCCTCGTCACCGGCTTCGGCATTCTCGGGCCGGCTTTGGCCCAGACCGCGCCGGCGGCTGCAGCGCCCCGCCGATCCGTGGCCGCGCGTGGTCGACCTCACCACCGGCCAGGTGCTCGTCTACCAGCCGCAGGTGAACTCGTGGGAAGGCAATCGGATCGACTTCCGGAGCGCGCTCGCGATCAAGCCCTCCGGCGCCAAGGACGAGTCGTTCGGCGTGATCTTCGCCAACGCGCGCACGCAGGTCGACAAGGTCGCGCGCACCGTGGTGTTCGAAGATCTGAAGGTCACGAAGACGGACTTCCCGACGCTGCCGAACCGCGGCGCCGCGTACGCCGCCGAACTGCAGAAGGAGTTCGCAAAGTCGATCCGCACGATCTCGCTCGACCGGCTGCAGTCCTCGCTTGCGCTGGCGGGGGTCAAGCCGCCGACGGTCGAGGTGCAGAACGCGCCACCGCAGGTGATCGTCAGTTACTCGCCCGCGATACTCGTGCCGGTCGACGGCGCGCCGGTGCTGCAGACCGTTCCCTCCCACGATCGCGTGAAGCGCGTGATCAACACCCGCGCGTTGATCCTGCAGGGCGGGTTCACCGATGCGCTCTACATGCACGTGTACGACGGCTGGCTCACGTCGACGCGGAATCAACGGGCCGTGGACACAGGCGTTCCTCGGACCACTCATGCTGAAGGAGGCCGACGCGATCGCGCAGGAGCTCGCGAAGAAGGGCGTGGTCGACCTTCTCGACGGCGGGGCCAAGGCGAATCCGAAACCGTCGCTCGCGAATGGCGTGCCGACGATTCATACGAGCCAGGTGCCGACCGAGCTCATCGTGTTCAAGGGACAGCCCGATTTCGTGCCCGTCGTCGGGACGCAGCTCCTGTGGGCGTCGAACACGACGAGCGACGTCATGATCAACACCGCCAACAGCAACTATTACGTGCTCCTCGCAGGTCGCTGGTTCACCTCGGCCAGCCTCTCGGGGCCCTGGGCCTTCGTCGCGAGCAACGCGCTGCCGGCCGACTTCGCCAAAATCCCGCCGCACTCGCTTGCCGGCGCCGTGCTGCCGACGGTCGCAGGCACGCCGCAGGCGCAGGAGGCGATGATCCAGAACACGATACCGCAGACGGCGACCGTGCCGCTCAAGAACGGGCCGACGTTCACGCCGAATTTCAACGGCCCGCCGAAGGTCGTCCCGATTCCGGGCACCACGCTGTCGCACGTGCAGAATTCGTCGGAGCCGATGATCCAGGTGGCCCCCAATTCCTATTACGCCGTCACCGCGGGCGTCTGGTTCACCGCAACGCAGGTGACCGGTCCGTGGGTCATTGCGACGACCGTACCTGCGGTCATCTACACCATTCCACCGTCGTCGCCGATCTACTACGTCACGTACGTGCGCATCTACGAGGCGACACCGCAATACGTCTACGTGGGTTACACGCCCGGCTATCTGGGGACCGTCGTCTCGCCGTACGGCACCGTCGTCTACGGGACAGGGTACGCGTACTCGCCGTGGATCGGCACCGCGTGGTTCCCGCCGCCTTATACCTACGGCGTCGCGGCGACACCGATCTACAATCCCTATGTCGGCTATACGTACGGATTCGCCGTAGGGCTTGCGACCGCGGCGTGGATGGAGCCGTACTGGGGCGGCGCCTACTACTATCCGTCGTACTGGGGCGGCTATCCGTGCTGCGCGTCGGCAAGCGCCAACGTCTACGGCCACTGGGGCGCGACGACGTATTCGGGAACGCGAAGCTGGTACGCGGGCGGCGGCGTCGCGGGCACGACCGCGAGTGGAAACTACTACAACAGTCGCACGGGAACCTCGGGCAGCTACAACGCCGGCCGCCAGTACAACGCCTGGACCGGCAATGCGACGCGCGGCTATGACCGGACCATGAACGGCGCGGCCGGCGGTTCGGGAAATGTCGCGCGCGCAAGCAATTACAACACCTACACGGGGCAACGCTCGACCGCCAACGCGGTGTCCGGCACCGGCGCCGGCGGAAGCTCGTACAACCGCGCCGGCGCGACTACCGCGGGACCCGAAGGCGATGCCCATGTCGGCGGCGGTTCGACGTACAACGCGAAGACAGGCAACACCAACACCTGGGCGACGGCGAGCGTCGGCAACAATCATTACGCCGACGTCAACGGAAACGTCTACAAGAACACGGGTGACGGCTGGCAGCAGCATTCGTCGAGCGGATGGAGTGGCGCGTCCGGCGATTCGTCGTGGGCGGACCGCGAGTCCCAGGCGCGGAGCAGCGGCGACGATCGCTTCGGCGGCTTCAGCGAAGCGAGTCCGATGGCGCGTTCCGGCGGCAGCGGCGGCTTCGGTGGCGGCGACCGCTTCGGTGGCGGCGGGTTCGGCGGCGGCGACCGATTCGGGGGTGGCGGCGGCTGGGGCGGGCGATTCGGCGGGGCGGCTTTGGCGGTGGCGGCTTTGGCGGCGGCGGGTTCCGCGGCGGCGGCCGGCGCTGATTTGCACAACGCGATCCGGCGGGACGGAATCGGAGAATTCCATGCAGTCACTACGCACATCGATTCTCATATCCACCGCCCTGTCACTTACCCTGCTGACCCAGGCAAGTGCGCCGGCACGCGCCGAACTCTCGGCCGAGGAACTTGCGAAGATCGCGCAGAACCCGGTCGGCAACATGATCAGCGTGCCGTTCCAGAACAACGCGAATTTCAACTTCGGTCCATTGAAGGGAACGCAGAACATCCTCAACATACAGCCGGTAATCCCGATCGAAGTCGACAAGGACTGGAACATCATCACGCGGACCATCCTGCCCGTGATCTCGCAACCGGCGCTGTTCGACGGCGGCAGCCGCAGTAACGGGATTGGCGACCTGCAGTTCACGGCGTTCCTCTCGCCCGCCAACCCCGGCGAATTGATCTGGGGCGCCGGCGCCATCGTCCAGGCGCCGACGCACGGCGACGATCTCGGCAACGACCACTGGGGACTCGGGCCTTCCTTCGTCGTGCTGCACCTCGACAAAGGCAGCCCGTGGGTCTACGGCGTGCTGATGAACAACGTGTGGTCCGTCGGTTCGGGCAACAATTCGCCGCCGTACAACAACGGCTTGATCCAACCGTTCGTCAACTACAACCTGCCCGAGGGTGCGTACTTCACGACAAGCCCGATCGTCACGATCGACTGGAAGGCCGACGGCGGACAGCAGGTGACGCTGCCGCTCGGCGGAGGTGTGGGCAAGATCTTCCATTTCGGCAAGCTGCCGGTGAACATGCAGCTCTCGGCCTACTACAACGTGGTCCGGCCCGATAACGCGGCGAACTGGCAGTTCCGCGCGCAAGTCCAGTTCATGTTCCCCAAGTAATCCCGTGCGGCGCGCATCGCGCTCCTGCTGCGGTGGCCCGGGGTTGCTGCGTGCGGCAATTCGCCCGAGCAGCGCGCGCACGGGTTTGAGGCGCGGCAGTGGCCGCACGCGCTCGAGGCGGCGCGAGTTCGTCGCGGTGCTTGCGGCCGTCGGCTACGACGACGTGTTCGGCATCGAGCACGAGGACCCGATGCTCCCTGCGCTCGAGGGCGTCGAGAAATCGGTCGCCTTCCTGCGCAACGTCCTCGTCAAGCTGCCGCGCCCCGCTAGGCTCATGGTGCACACGTCGCAACCCGCCGTGTCGCAATCTTCGACCTCGGTGGCGTGCTGATCGAATGGGATCCGCGCAACCTCTATCGCAAGCTGTTTGCCGGAGACGTTGCGGCGATGGAGCATTTCCTCGCCAACGTCTGCACAACGGAATGGAACGAGCAGCAGGACGCCGGCCGCACGTTCGCCGAAGCGACGCAGGAACTCATGCCGAAGCATGCCGACAAGCGCCATCTGATCGAGGCGTGGGGCCAGCGATTCGGCGAGATGATCCCGGGCGCGATCGACGGCACGGTCGAGATACTGGAGACGCTGAAGCGGCGCGGAACGCCGATCTACGGGGTCTCGAACTGGTCGGCCGAGACATTTCCACCGCAGCGCGAGCGCTTCGCATTCCTGTCGTGGTTCGACGATATCGTCATCTCCGGCGTCGAACGCGTCATCAAACCCGACCCCCGCATCTTCCGCATTCTGCTCGAGCGCAATGCGATCGCACCCGAGTCCGCGGTCTACATCGACGACGTGGCGCGCAATGCCGATGCGGCGACGCGCCTCGGCATTCACGGCATTCATTTCCGCTCGCCCGACCAGCTGCGCCGCGAGCTTGCGGCCCTCGGATTGCTCCCGGAATCGTCATGACAGTCAGACTCGGCATCAATCCGATCACCTGGACCAATGACGACATGCCGGAGCTGGCGGGCGACATCCCGCTCGAGACCTGTCTCGCCGAGGCGCGCCTTGCCGGATTCTCGGGATCGAGATGGGAGCAAGTTTCCGCGCGATGCGTCCGTGCGCGCCCGCTTCTCGATCGCCATAACATGGTTGCCCGCATCGCCGGATTGGCGTAACGTCCTCTACCGACGCTAGGGGTCCTGCCGGCACGTCCGTCGGCGGGTGAGAGCACACCCTTGGTACCTGTGCGGATAATGCCGGCGCAGGGAAGCGTAGCCCCTCCGGCCGCTCCCCGCGCTTTGACGACCGAGGAGCTTTCATGAACGCCAACGACCGGTTCTACGCGCGCGACGCGCACGTCGACGCGGCAGCCGTCGCCCCGCTGCCGAACTCGCGCAAGATCCACGTCGAAGGTTCGCGCGCCGACATCCTCGTGCCGATGCGCGAAATCGCGCAATCCGACACGCCGGCGTCCTTCGGCGCGGAAAGGAATCCGCCGTTCGTCGTCTACGATACGTCGGGCCCGTACACGGACCCCGCGGCGTCCATCGACATCCGCAAGGGACTTCCCGCGTTGCGCGCGCAGTGGATCGCGGAGCGAAACGACACCGAGGAACTGGACGGGCCGTCGTCGGCGTTCGGCCTTGCTCGGCTCGCCGACCCGGTGCTCGCGGGCCTGCGCTTCGACCTTCGTCGCAAGCCGCGCCGCGCGCGGGCCGGCGCCAACGTTTCCCAGATGCACTACGCCCGGCGCGGCATCGTCACCCCGGAGATGGAATTCGTCGCGATCCGCGAAAACCTGCTGCGGGACGAGATGCGATCCGCCCAACCGGAAATCGTCTCCCGCCAGCACCCCGGCCAGAGCTTCGGCGCTGCCATTCCGGCGGTGGTGACGGCCGAGTTCGTGCGCAGCGAAGTCGCCCGCGGGCGCGCGATCATCCCGAACAACGTCAACCATCCCGAGAGCGAGCCGATGATCATCGGCCGCAACTTCCTCGTGAAGATCAACGCCAACATCGGCAACTCGGCCGTGTCGTCGTCGATCAACGAGGAAGTCGAGAAGATGACGTGGGCGACGCGCTGGGGCGCCGACACGGTGATGGACCTCTCGACCGGCAAGAACATCCACGAGACGCGCGAGTGGATCCTCCGCAACTCGCCGGTGCCGATCGGCACGGTGCCGATCTACCAGGCGCTGGAGAAGGTCGACGGCAGGGCCGAGGAGCTCACGTGGGAGATGTTCCGCGACACGCTGATCGAGCAGGCCGAGCAGGGGGTCGACTATTTCACCATCCACGCCGGCGTGCTGCTGCGCTACATCCCGATGACGGCGAAGCGGATGACCGGCATCGTCTCGCGCGGCGGCTCGATCATGGCCAAGTGGTGCCTCGCGCATCACCGGGAGTCGTTCCTGTACACGCACTTCGAGGACATCTGCGCGATCATGAAGGCCTACGACGTCGCGTTCTCGCTGGGCGACGGATTGCGCCCCGGCTCCGGGCACGACGCGAACGACGAAGCGCAGATGGCCGAACTCGCGACGCTGGGCGAGCTCACGCAGGTCGCGTGGAAGCACGACGTGCAGGTGATGATCGAGGGCCCCGGACACGTGCCGATGCACCTCATCAAGCACAACATGGACGAGCAGCTGCGTCTTTGCGGAGAGGCGCCGTTCTATACGCTGGGGCCGCTCACCACCGATATCGCGCCCGGGTACGATCACATCACGAGCGCCATCGGCGCGGCGATGATCGGCTGGTACGGCACCGCGATGCTCTGCTACGTGACACCCAAGGAACACCTCGGGCTGCCGAACAAGGTCGACGTCAAGGACGGCATCATGGCGTACAAGGTCGCCGCGCACGCGGCCGATCTCGCGAAGGGCCACCCGGGCGCCCAGATGCGCGACAACGCGCTGTCGAAGGCGCGCTTCGAGTTCCGCTGGGAGGACCAGTTCAATCTCGGCCTCGACCCGGACAAGGCGCGCGAATTTCACGACGAGACGCTCCCGCAGCACGGCGCGAAGCTCGCGCACTTCTGCTCGATGTGCGGCCCGCACTTCTGCTCGATGAAGATCACGCAGGACGTGCGCGAGTACGCGGCCAAGCAGGGGATCGCCGAAGCCGACGCGCTCGCAAGCGGGATGGAGGCGAAAGCCGTGGAATTCGTGAAGAAGGGCGCGGAGATCTACACGAAGGCGTAATGCAAGCCGGCCGTCGTGCGCATCCGGCCGACGGGCTTACGCGCGAAGCCGGAAGATCGTCGCGAACAGGCCGGCGTCATCGACGTCGCGCGCGCCGTCTCGGGCTGATTCAGCACCCGGAAGAATTGCGCGCAGTTCCGGATCTCGGCCGGGACGGGCATTGGCGGAGGTCCCGTCTGCGCGATTCGCGCGACGATAGCCCGCCATTCGGAACGCCGAAAAAAGGTGGTACGCTTTTTCGATGATGCGTTTCCGTTCGTGTCTTGCGCGACCGCCATGCGCCGCGGCGCTGGTAGCGCTGTGCATCGCCACCATGCCCGCGCACGCCGCCGACTCGATCGCGACGTTTCCGTCGAAACCCGTCCGGCTGATCGTGCCGTTTCACGCCGGGCGGCAGCACCGACATCCTCGCCCGCGCGGTCGGACAGAAGCTGTCCGAGTCATGGGGCCAGCCGGTCGTGATCGACAATCGGCCGGGCGCGGGCGGCATCATCGGCATGGAGATCGAGGCGAAGGCGGCACCGGACGGCTACACGCTGGTGATGGGTCACGTCGGGACGCTTGCCGCCAATCCGGCGCTCTACAAATCGCTGCCTTACGATCCGGTCAGGGACTTCGCACCCATCACGCTGATCGCGATGGTTCCGAATGTGCTCGTTGTCGGCCCCGCGGTATCGAGCCGGACCGTGACCGAACTCGTGGCGCTGGCGAAGTCGAAGCCGGGTGCGCTCGACTACGGTTCCGGCGGCAACGGCAGCGCCGCGCATCTTGCCACCGAGTACTTCAAGCTGAAGGCGGGCGTCGACCTCCAGCACGTTCCCTACAAGG
Source organism: uncultured beta proteobacterium (assembly GCA_963726765.1). GTDB lineage: Bacteria > Pseudomonadota > Gammaproteobacteria > Burkholderiales > Casimicrobiaceae > CAIWHR01. The sequence goes on from CAVSDH010000010.1 coordinate 318,738, forward strand.
GGACCGCGCCTGCGCTCGCCGACCTCCTCGGCGGGCAGATCGCGCTCATGATCACCGGCCTGCCGCCGGTGTTGCCGCACGTGAAATCGGGAAAGCTGCGGATCCTGGGCGTCGCCTCCGCGCAGCGGCTGAAGCAATTCCCGGAGATTCCGACCATCGCCGAGTCGGGCGTATCGGACTACGAAGCGACGCAGTGGTACGGGATCCTTGCACCGGCGCAAACGCCGAAGGATCTCGTCGCCAGGCTGAATCGCGACATCGTGAAGGCGCTCAAGGAGCCGACCGTTGCCGAGAAGCTCGCGAGCGAGGGCGCCGAACCGATCGGCAATTCGCCCGAGCAGTTCGCCGTCTTCATCAAGAGCGAGATCGACCTCTGGGGCCGGGTCATCCGCGCAACCGGCGCGAAGGCGGAGTAGGATCGCGGGAATTCCAGCCGCGCATCGAAGGAAGACCGCCATGTCCGACAGCCTTTCCGATCTCGAGGACGCCGTCGCCGCGTTCGTCGCCGAGCGCGAATGGGCGCAGTTCCACACGCCGAAGAACCTCGCGATGGGCGTTGCGATCGAAGCCGCCGAGATCATGGAGCATTTCCTGTGGAGCACGGGCGCGGAGTCCGCCGCGCCCGATCCCGCGCGCAAGGCGGAGATCGCGCAGGAGATGGGCGACGTCCTCATCTACCTCGTCCGGCTCGGCCAGGTGCTCGACATTGACCTCGTCGTCGCGGCGACCGAAAAGCTCGCCATCAACCGCGAGAAGTATCCGATAGAGAAGGCCAAGGGGCGCGCGACGAAATACCTCGACCTCGAGTGAGGGCGCGCGGGCCGGGCCTGCGGTTTCGGTCAGGCCTGCAGTGCAATTCGCACGGGCATCCGGCGCCGGCCCCACGATTGGTCGAAATGCCCGAACCGGCCAGGCAGTCGGGCGCCGCAGTGTCGGCAACAGCCCTCGGGCGTCAGGTCGTAGCTCAGGATCTCGTGCCAGTCGCGCGCGATCACCGGCTTCGCGCATCCCGGACAGAACGTCGTGCCCCCGGTACGGTCGTGCACGTTGCCCGTGTAGACGTAGCGGATTCCCTCGCGCAACGCGATGTCGCGCGAGCGCGTCAGCGTCGCCGCCGGCGTGCGCGGGAGGTCGGTCATCTTGTAGTCCGGATGGAATGCCGTGAAGTGCAAAGGGACGTCCTGGCCCAGCTCGCGGACGATCCATTTGCTCATCGCTTCGATCTCGGCGGGCGAATCGTTCTTGCCGGGGATGAGCAATGTCGTGATCTCGAACCAGACGTCGGTCTCGCGCTTCAGGAAGACGAGAGTCTCGAGGACCGGCTGCAGGTGCGCGCCGCATAGCTTGACGTAGAACTCGTCGGTGAATCCCTTCAGATCGACATTCGCGGCGTCCATCTTCGCGTAGAACTCGCGCCGTGCGTCGATGCCGATGTACCCGGCGGTCACCGCGACCGTCCTGATGCCGAGCGCACGGCACGCATCCGCGGTGTCCATGGCGTACTCGGCGAAGATCACGGGATCGTTGTAGGTGAACGCGACGCTGCGCGAGCCGGCGGCCTGTGCCGCGCGTGCGATCGCTTCCGGCGACGCCGCATCCATCAGCGTGTCCATCTCGCGCGACTTCGAAATGTCCCAGTTCTGGCAGAATTTGCACGCGAGGTTGCAGCCGGCGGTGCCGAACGAAAGCACGCTCGAGCCGGGATGGAAATGATTGAGCGGCTTCTTTTCGATCGGGTCGACGCAGAATCCCGATGAGCGCCCGTACGTCGTCAGCACGATCGCGTCGCCGGCGCGTTGCCGGACGAAGCACGCGCCGCGCTGGCCCTCGTGCAGGCGGCAGTCGCGGGGACAGAGGTCGCACTGGATGCGACCGTCGTCGATGCGGTGCCACCAGCGGCCCGGATGGTTGCTCATGAACGTGCGCGGTCGACCGCGAACTCGCCCTCGCTCCACTTGCTGACCGTGTAGCGTGCGATTCTGAGGTCGGGCGCCCAGAAGTCTTCCGGAAGGCCCGCCTTGCGCTTCAGCGCCGACAGGAATTGCCGCGGCTCGGGCAACACCTCCCACACCTGCGGCAGGAACGTGGCTCGCCGGTCTCCGTGCTGCAGGACGATGCCCTCGACGCCCGGACGCACGCGCCGCAGAAAGTCGTCCTCGCCGGTGACGGCAACCTCCTCCTGGGGGGACAGGAGCGACACTTCCACGGTGATCGCTGCGAATTCGCGCCTCCCCACCGGCGAAAAGCGCGGGTCCCTGAACGCAGCGGCGAGGGCGTTGGCGCAAACATCGACGCGCAGCGCGCGCCGCGGCTCCAGGGAGCCGATGCAGCCGCGCAATTCGCCATCGAGCGTCAGCGTGACGAACGTCGCCCCCGGCGTGTCGAGCGCAGCATGATCGGCCGCATCGGCCGCCGCGATGCCGAAAGCCGCGCCGATCGCGCCGCGTGCGAGCACGACGAGCGCCTCGCCGAGGTTACGATCGGCCACGACCGGCGGCCTCCGCGAATGCGAACGACGCGTAGCCGACGACCCGGGACTTGTCGCCCGCGGTATCGCCGGAGTTGCGCAGGTCGAGGAGTTCCGGCATGAGACCGCGCCGCCGCGCGCAGTGCAGCAGCGCGTTGACCGGCGTTGCGCCGCAGGCCTGATCGTGGTCGAGCACGGGCGACAGCGAGAGAATGTCGTTCGCGCTGTCGCGGTCGATCGCGCGCGCGTCGGCGTAACCATGGTAATGCGACAGGTCGGAGCTCACGACGATCAAGGTCTCCGGCCCTCCCCACAACCGGTCGATCACGTCGGCGACCTCATCGTCGGTTGCCGCGCCGACCACGAAGGGCACGATGCGAAAATCGGCGAGGACCGCCTGGAGGAACGGCAGCTGGACCTCGATCGAATGTTCCTGCGCGTGCGCCGCGTCGCTTTCCCGCACCTGGGGCAGCAGAAGCGCAAGCGAGGCCGCTTCGCGGTCGATGTCGATCTCGCCCAATGGTGTCGCAAACGCCCGCACGGAAGGAAGCGCGAGGCCGCGCACCGCCATCCGATGAGCGGGTCCGAGAATCACGACGCGCCGGATGGACCCTCCCGACGCGACGAGGCGTGCATAACCGGCGGCCGCGACGGGGCCCGAGTACACGTAGCCGGCATGCGGGACGATCAACGCTTTCGGAGGTTCGCCAACGGACGACCGAACGTCCGCCGCGGCGAGGCACGCTCGCACGCTCGCTGCCAGCGCCGCCGGCGCTCCCGGGTAGAACATCCCGGCCACCGCGGCTGCCCGAACACCCACCATTCCGGCACCTCGTCGTCGCCCTGCGACTGCGTTCGACCGGCTTGCCCGGTCCGCAGGTCAATACTCGCTATTCTTGGGGCAATCCAGCCGGAATTCAACGTGGACTCGCGTCATGGCCCGTCGAGTGCGAGGCGCGCGCCGAGAGCGGCGAACGATCCCCCCGGCGCGGCAACCGCGCCGGCGGAACCGCGACGTCGCCGCCGGAGTCGGGTGCGCCGCGCTCATCCTTCGGCTGCCGGCAGACGGACCCGGTAATTGGCCGATTTCTCGTCCCGTTCGAGGAGCACCGCGCCACGCCTGGCGGCTTCCTCGAGCAAGCCCGTGAACAGGCGAAATCCATAGTAGGACTCGTTGAAACCCGGGTTGCGGCGCTTCAGTGCCTGCTTGACCATCGATCCCCAGATCGTGTCCTCGTCGCCACGCTCGGCGACGAGCGCCTCGACGGTGTCCGCGACGAGATCGACCGCCTTCTGCCGCCGTTCGTCGTCGTCCGCCTTCGCCGGCACCGTAGCCTCGGCAGCGGCAGCCTTCGCAGCCGGCTTGCCGCCGCCCGCGGCCGCGGTCTTCGCCGGCGCCTTTCTGGCCACCGGTTTTCTCTTTTCCCGCACGAGATCGTCGTAGTAGATGAATTCGTCGCAGTTGGCAATCAGCAGGTCGGACGTCGAGTTCTTCACGCCGACGCCGATGACCCGCTTCGCGTTCTCGCGCAGTTTCGAGACGAGTGGCGAAAAATCCGAGTCGCCGCTGATGATGACGAACGTGTCGACGTGCGATTTCGTATAACAGAGGTCGAGCGCGTCGACGACCATCCGGATGTCGGCCGAATTCTTGCCCGACTGCCGGACGTGCGGAATCTCGATCAGCTCGAACGACGCCTCGTGCATCGGCGCCTTGAACGCCTTGTAACGGTCCCAGTCGCAGTACGCCTTCTTGACGACGATGCTGCCTTTCAGCAGCAGCCGCTCCAGCACCTTGGCGATATCGAATTTCTCGAATTTCGCGTCGCGGACGCCGAGCGCGATGTTCTCGAAATCGCAGAAGAGCGCCATGTTGGTGACTTCGGGGGACTGGGCCATGTCGGATTCCGGGGAGGGGCGCGCGACGGCTGCGGCGCAAGACCTTACGATACCAGCATGCGCGCACGCCGGGCCGGAGCGGGATTTCCGCGCGATTCCGCACCTGGCGCAGGTAAAATGGCGGACTCATGCTTCCGGGCCCGCGCAAAGGAGATCCCATGCAACATGTCGTCGCCTTGGTCGCCGCGCTGCTTCCGTTTGCGGCTATCGCCGCGGACAAGTTCACGATCGTGAGCGCCGAGGTGAAGCCGAACGTCCGGATTGCGGAAGCTCAGGTCTACAAGGGTTTCGGATGCGCCGGCGGCAACGTCTCGCCGTCGCTCAGCTGGAGCAACCCGCCGGCGGGGACGAAGAGCTTCGCCGTCACGGTCTACGATCCCGACGCGCCGACCGGAAGCGGCTGGTGGCACTGGGTCGTGTTCAATCTGCCGGCCGACACGAGGGCGCTGCTGCCGGGCGCCGGCAATCCCGCGGCCGGCAAGCTGCCGAAAGGCGCGGTGCAGTCGGTGACGGATTTCGGTGCACCGGGTTACGGTGGACCTTGTCCGCCGAAGGGCGACCGCCCGCACCGCTACATCTTCACCGTCCACGCGCTCAAGGTCGACAAGCTCGACCTCGACGAAAAGGCGATGCCTGCGCTCGTCGGTTTTACGCTGACCATGAACCACCTCGACCGGGCGACGCTCACGTCGACCTACAGCCGCAAGTGACGCGAGTGTCGTCAACGTGAGCCCCCTGCCCGCCCTGTCGCTGCTCGAGACGCGCGTGCTCGGCGTGCTGGTCGAAAAGCAGCACACGGTGCCCGACGCGTATCCGCTCACGCTCAACGCGCTGGTCGCGGGGTGCAACCAGAAGACGAGCCGCGATCCGATTCTCGAGGCAAGCGACGCCGAAGTGCAGGCGACGGTCGATCACCTGCGAACGCTGTCGCTGATCGTCGAAACGAGCGGCGGCCGCGTCATGCGGTATGCGCACAACGTAGAGCGCGTGCTTTCCGTGCCCTCGCAGTCCGTCGCGGTCCTGGCCGCCTTGATGCTGCGCGGCCCGCAGACGGTCAGCGAGCTTCGGATCAACACGGAACGGCTGCACCGCTTCGCCGACGTCTCCGCCGTCGAGGCCTTCCTGCACGAGCTTGCGGGCCGGCCGACGGGGGCGCTCGTCGCCGAATTGCCGCGCCAGCCGGGAACGCGCGAGACGCGCTGGATGCACCTCGTTTCCGGCGCACCCGCCATCGCCGCAGCGCCCGCGGTCGTCGCCGGCAACGAAGTCCTGGCAGTTTCGGAGGTCGCGACGCTCAAGGCGAACCTCGCGCGGGTCGAGGACGAGATTTCGGCGCTGAAGGCGATCGTCGCGAAGCTCTGCGCCGAGCTCGGCATTCCCATGTAAGGATCTTGCGCTCGTATCGCCGGCCCGCGAAAGCCGTTGCCTAACCCGCATCGTCCGCTTCACAATGGCGACCCCGCGTCGCTCCGCGGGCCAACACAGTCAAACCACGACGACAGGACTTCCCATGGATCTGCAGAACATGATCGACACGGCCAGGCCTGCGATCGTTGCGCTTGGTCTCAAGGTGCTCGGCGCGATCGCGCTCTACATCATCGGCCGCTGGCTGATCGGCATCGCCGGCACGGTGATCCAGAAGGCGCTCGAACGGCAGAAGGTCGAGCCGACGGTCATCCGCTACATCGGCAACGCGATCAGCGTCGCGCTAAACATCCTGCTCGTCATCGGCATCCTCGGCTACTTCGGCGTCGAAACGACTTCCTTCGCCGCGTTGATCGCCGCGCTCGGCATCGCCATCGGAGCCGCCTGGGGCGGCCTGCTGTCCAACTTCGCCGCGGGCGCGTTCATTCTCGTGCTGCGCCCGTTCAAGGTCGGCGACTACGTGCTCGCCGCCGAAGTCGAGGGCACCGTGCGCGCGATCGGCCTCTTCACCACGGCGATCGACACGCCCGACAACGTGCAGACGTACGTCGGCAATGCGAAGGTGATGAATGGCACGATCAAGAATTTCTCGACCAATCCGTTCCGTCGCGTCGACCTGACCGCCCAGCTCGACCACAGCGTCGATCCGGCCGACGCCGTTCGCCGGCTGAAGGACGCGCTGCCGAAGATCGCCAACGTGGTGCCCGACCCGGCGCCGGCGGTCGAAATCCTGACGTTCAACGAGCGCGGCCCGGTCCTCGCGGTGCGGCCGTTCGTGCACACCGACCACTACTGGCAGGTCTATTTCGACACCAATCGCACCATTCGGGAGACGTTCGGGGCCGCCGGTTATCCGGCTGCGGAAGCGCATCTCCACGTACGCCAGAAATCGGCCTGACGCGAACTTTTTTCCATCACGCGAACGAGGGGGCAGACATGGGCATGCTCGATGGCTTGCTGGGCAGCTTGATGGGCGGGATGCAGGGCGGTGGGGCACAACAGAATCCGCTCGTGCAGATGGCGCTGCAGCTCGTGCAGCAGAACGGCGGACTGCAGGGAATTCTCGGCAAGTTCCAGCAGGCGGGGTACGGCGCGCAGGCGGATTCGTGGGTGTCGACGGGGCAGAACCAGCCGATATCCGCCGACGCGCTGTCGCAGGTCCTGGGACAGGGCCAGTTGGGACAGATCGCGCAGCAGCTCGGCATGTCGCACGGCGACGCCGCCGGCGGACTCGCATCGATGCTGCCGCAGCTGATCGATCGAATGACGCCGCACGGACAGGTGCCCGACGATCACAACGACATGGTGGCGCAGGCGCTGGCGCTGTTGACGAAGAAGTCCGCCTGACGCCGCGTCACGATCGCCTGCGGAGGTCGCGATACAATGATCGGGCCGGGGTTCTCCCCGGCCCCTTTTTTTGCGACGCCTTCCGTGGACTCTCCGACGCTCGTCACCGCGCTCCTCCTCGGCATCGTCGAGGGCCTCACCGAATTCCTTCCCGTCTCGTCGACCGGCCATCTGATCGTGGCCGGTTCCCTGCTGGGATACACGGGCGAGCAGGCCAAGACCTTCGAAATCGTGATCCAGGCCGGCGCGATTCTCGCCGTCTGCTGGGAGTTTCGTGCGCGTCTCGGCCGCATGCTGCGCGGGCTCTTCAGCGACGCGGACGCGCAGCGCTTCGCCTTCAACCTGTTCATAGCGTTTCTGCCGGCCGCGGCGCTGGGCTTCGCCTTCAATCGCGTGATCAAGGCGCACCTCTTCGCGCCGGTGCCCGTCGCGTGCGCGTTCGTCGTCGGCGCATTCGTGATCCTGTGGGCCGAACGCCGGCAGCGCCTGAAGCCGGATACGATTCGCGTGGATTCGATCGACGCGATGCGCTGGACCGACGCGTTGCTGGTGGGCTGCGCCCAGGCGCTGGCGCTCGTGCCGGGAACCTCGCGCTCGGGGGCGACGATCATCGGCGGCATGCTTTTCGGTCTGTCGCGGGTGGCGGCGACCGAGTTCTCGTTCTTTCTCGCGATTCCGACGCTCTTCGCAGCGACCGGGTATTCGCTGTGGAAGGACGCCACGCTGCTTTCGGCGCAGGCGCTGCCGGCGTTCGGGGTTGGCTTCGTCGCCGCGTTCGTTTCGGCGTTCGCCTGCGTGCGCTGGCTGATCCGCTACGTGGGCCACCACGATTTCATCCCGTTCGTGTGGTACCGCATCGCCTTCGGCGCCGTGATTCTCGCGACCGCGTACGCGGGCGTCGTGCGCTGGGATTGACGGCGACTCCTCGCTCCGGCCCTCTCGGTGCAAGCGCAGGGTCGGTGTAGGCGCGCCGGCCTATAATGCATTTTCGGCACGCCGCGCGCGTCCGCATCCCACGGAAAAGTCATGGCCCCCGACACGCTCGAACGCTCGCTCCCGCAACTCAAGGACCCGTCGCTGCTGCGCCAGCAGTGCTACATCGACGGCAAGTGGCAGGACGCCGACAGCGGAGCGACGCACGCGATCAGCAATCCGGCCACGGGCAAGCGGATAGGCACGTCGCCGGTCATGGGAATGGCAGAGACCAGACGCGCAATCGACGCGGCGAGCGCGGCATGGCCCGCGTGGCGCGCGAAGACCGCGAAGGAGCGCAGCGCGGTCCTGCGCAAGTGGTTCGAACTGATGCTGGCGAATGTCGACGACCTCGCGCTGATCCTCACGAGCGAGCAGGGAAAGCCGCTGGCCGAATCGAAGGGCGAGGTCACGATCGGCGCCTGGTACGTCGAGTGGTTCGCCGAGGAAGCGCGGCGCGTGTACGGCGACGTGATTCCGACCATCGGCAACGACCGCCGGCTCGTCGTGATCAAGGAGCCCGTCGGCGTCTGCGCTGCAATCACGCCGTGGAATTTCCCGTCGTCGATGATCACGCGCAAGGTCGCGCCCGCGCTCGCCGCGGGATGCACGGTCGTCATCAAGCCTGCGGAAGCCACACCGTTCTCGGCGCTGGTACTGGCGGAGATCGCCCACCGCGCAGGATTCCCGCCGGGCGTGCTCAACGTGATCACCGGCGACGCGCGCGCGATCGGCGGCGAGATGTGCGCCAACCCGACGGTGCGCAAGCTTTCGTTCACCGGCTCGACGGAGGTCGGGCGGCTCCTCATGAAGCAGGTCGCGCCGACGATCAAGAAGCTCTCGCTCGAGCTGGGCGGCAACGCGCCGTTCATCGTGTTCGACGACGCCGACCTCGATGCCGCCGCGGATGGCGCGATCGTTTCCAAGTTTCGCAACGCCGGCCAGACCTGCGTCTGCGCGAACCGCCTCTTCGTTCACGACAAGGTCTACGACGCGTTCGCCGCCAAGCTCGCCGACCGCGTCCGCGCGCTCAAGGTCGGACCCGGCACCGACGCCGGCGTCGCGCAGGGTCCGCTGATCGATCAGGCGGCGCTCGCGAAGGTCGAGGAGCACGTCGCCGACGCGACGTCGCTCGGCGCGCGCGTCACGACCGGCGGAAAGCGCCACGCGCTGGGCGGGACGTTCTACGAACCGACCGTGCTGACCGGCGTCACGCCGGAGATGAAGATCTTCCGCGAGGAGACTTTCGGTCCCGTGGCCCCGCTCCTCCGGTTCGGCTCGGACGCGGAGGTGGTCGAGCTCGCGAACCGCACGGAGTTCGGCCTCGCGTCGTATTTCTACTCGCGCGACATCGGGCGCATCTGGCGCGTCGCGGAGGCGCTCGAGTACGGGATGGTCGGCGTCAACACCGGTCTCATCACGACCGAGGTCGCGCCCTTCGGAGGGGTCAAGCAGTCGGGCCTGGGGCGCGAGGGCTCGAAGTACGGGATCGACGAATTCGTCGAGGTGAAGTACGTCTGCTTCGGCGGCATCGACCGATAGCGCAAGGCGCTCGCCGGACGGCCGCGTTTCGGCCGCCGGGAGCGTCAGAACGCCTGGATTGGCGGTTCGTCGCGCGAAGCCCCGTCCTTCGGCGCGGCGCTGACGAGCCAGGGATGCTCGTCCTCCGCCGCTGCGGCAGCCGGGGCGGTGGCGCTGGGCGGTGACGCGACCGGCATGCCGATGGCGACCGCAGGCGTCGACAGGTTGAAGCCCGCCCAATATCCGAAAAGTCCGGCGGCGACCATCACGATCAGCGCCTTCTCCCCGGCAGTGAAGAATTGCCCGATAGTGAATCGATCTGTCCTGTTCATTGCAATCTCCCGTCGAACGCTGGTGCCTGCTCGAGGCGCCGGTCCGACAGCGATCGGACCCGGCTTCCCCATCGGCGCCGCGCATTCCGCGCAACGTCGATGAACCTCACTGTAGGCCGTCGAGGTCGGCAGGAAGAGGGAGAAATGCAGGGCGCGTTTGTCGAAAATTCACGCGCCCGGGGGGCTACCAGCCGGGCGGCGGCTTCCTGAGGATCGTGATCGTGCGCTCCTCGATCCGGAGATAACCGCCGCCGACCAGGTCCTTCATCAGGCGACTGATCATGTCGCGGGAAGCGCCGACCCGCTCCGCGATGTCCTGCTGCGTCAGTTTCTCCGGGACCACGAGCCGGCCGTCCCGGTCGACCGCCAGCGACAGCAGCAGGCGGACGAGGCGCCCGTAGACGTCGGTGAGGGCAAGGCTCTTCACGTTCTCGGTCGCGGCGCGGACCCGCCGGATCAGCACCTCGATCAGGTGCAGCGCGAATTCGGGATGGGCGAGCACGAACTCGCGCAAGTGCGCGCGGCTGACGACGGCACAGGTCGTCGGCTCGACCGTCATGACCGATGCCGAGCGGGGGGATCCGTCGAGCGACATTTCGCCCACGTACTCGCCGGGGCCGTGAAAATCGATCACCACTTCCTTGCCGGCCTCGTTGCTCGCGTACACCTTGACCTTGCCCGACAGCACGATGAACAGCGAATCGCCGTGCTCGCCTTCGTTGATGATGACGGCATTCTTCGGGAACTGGCGAACGACCCCCGACGCGGCGATCGCGCGCACGGTGTCCGGCGCCAGCGGCGCATACGGATCCTCGGGCACGGCATCACGACGGGAAGTCACGGCACGCTCCGAATTGGCAACGACGACGCCACATTCTACCGGCACGTCGGCCGCGTCAGTCGTACTTGCGACAGTCGTCGATCACCTTGCCGTCGTTCGGCAGCTCGCCAGGCGCGCAGAAGGAGACCTCCCCGCGCAGCTTCGTCACGTCCCGGATCGAGGCGACGATTGCATCGGGCGCAGGCGCCGGGCCTGTCACTTCGACGTTGAGCGTCATCCGGTCGCTGCCGCCCGGATTGTCGACGACGAGCCGCGCGCGCCGGATCTCCGGATGCCGCCTGACGATCTCGGCGATCTGCGACGGATGCACGAACAACCCCTTCACCTTGGTCGTCTGGTCGGCGCGCCCCAGCCAGCCCTTGATGCGCGCGTTGGTCCGTCCGCAGGGGCTGTCGCCGGGAAGAAACGCCGAGAGATCGCCGGTGCCGAAGCGGATCAGCGGATACAGCAGATTGGAAAGTGTCGTGACGACGACCTCGCCGACTTCGCCGAGCGCGACCGGATCTCCCGTGCCCGGCCGCACGAGCTCGACCAGCACACCCTCGTCGACGACGAGTCCCGCGCGCGCCTCGGTCTCGTAGGCGATCGCGCCAAGGTCGGCGCTCGCGTAGACCTGATATCCCGCGATGCCGCGCGCCGCGAGCGCATCGCGAAGACCGGGCAGGAACGCCTCGCCGGAGACAAGCGCTTTCCTCAGCGAAGGCAGCGCGACGCCCTGCTCGTCCGCCTTCTCCAGGATGATTTTGAGAAACGACGGCGTGCCGACATAACCATCCGGCGCGAGCTCGGCCATCGCCTGCACCTGCTGCTCGGTCTGTCCGGTCCCGGCGGGGAACACCGTGCATCCCAGCGCGTGCGCGCCGGTTTCGAGCATCGAACCCGCGGGCGTGAAATGGTAGGCAAACGTGTTGTGAATGAGATCGCCGGCGCGGAAGCCCGCCGCGAACAGCGATCGCGCGAGCCGCCAATGATCGGGCAGGCGGCCTTCGGGCTCGTAGATCGGGCCGGGCGAGGCAAACACACGCGCGGCGGTCCCGCGCCGCAGCGCGGCGAAGCCGCCGAACGGGCGGCTTGCCTTCTGCAGTTCGAGCAACTCGGACTTGCGCGTGACCGGGACCGTTGCAAGCGCTGCGCGCGTGGTGACGGCATCCGGATCGACGGCGGCGAGAATGCGCGCGAATGCGGGCGCATTTGCCTTCGCGTGCGCGATCTGCCGCGGCAGCGCAGCGAGCAGCGCGCGCTCGCGCGCTTCCGGATCGCGCGTCTCGAGGGTGTCGAAGTATTCCGTCATCTGGATGCGTTTTATCGGAGCGACGCCGCGAGCGACCGTTCAGCGACGAGCAGGCGGGTGCAGGGCAAGGGCGAGCGGCTTCGAGCGGAGCGTATGGGGACATACGTGAGCATCGAAAGTCGCGCCGCATGCGCCCGTATGCGAAGTCGATCAACGATCGCTCAAGCCAGCCAGCGCTTGCGGCGGCGATAGTGCTTCACGTCGCGGAAGCTCTTCCGCCCGGCCGTGGAAATGCCGAGGTAGAACTCCTTCACGTCCTCGTTCTGCGCGAGGTCCCGCGCGGCGCCGTCCATCACGACGCGGCCGTTCTCGAGGATGTAGCCGTAATTGGCGTAGCGAAGCGCGATCATCGTGTTCTGCTCCGCGAGCAGGAACGAGACACGCTCCTTCGCGTTCAGGTCGCGGACAATCTCGAAGATTTCCTCGACGATCTGCGGCGCGAGGCCCATCGAGGGCTCGTCCAGCAGGATCATCGACGGGCGCGCCATCAGTGCCCTGCCCACCGCGGTCATCTGCTGCTCGCCGCCGGACGTGTAGCCGGACAGGCTCGACTGCCGCTGCTTCAATCGCGGGAAATAGTGGTAGACGCGCTCCAGCTCCGCGCGCACTTCCGCTCTCGATATTCCACGCGTATAGGCGCCGGTCAGCAGGTTTTCCTCGACGGTCAGGTGGGCGAAGCAGTGGCGGCCCTCCATCACCTGGCACACGCCCATGCGAACGAGCTCGTTCGGCGTGAGCTTGTCGACGCGCGCGCCCTTGAATTCGATGGTTCCCTTGGTGACGTCGCCGCGCTCGGCGGCGAGGAGGTTCGAGATCGACTTCAGCGTGGTGCTCTTGCCGGCGCCGTTGGCGCCCAGCAGCGCCACGACTGCGCCTTCCGGAACCTCGAGCGAGACGCCCTTCAGCACGAGGATCACGTGGTCGTAGATGACCTCGACGTTGTTGACCGAAAGGTAGGGAGCCGTCCCTGCCGGTGTGGCAGGGGCGGCTGCGGTGGCGCTCATGTCAGGAGGAGAGTTTCGAGGTTCGTTCCGACGATCCGAGGCAGGCGCCCGCGCCCCTCGAGCACTGCGGGCGCGAGGGCGGAGGCAACGCTCCCGGCCGGTTACATCTCCTTGCCGCAGTCGCGGGGCGTGATCTTCTTTTCCGCCGCGTACTTGGCGGCGGTCTCCTCGACCATCTTGCGGACCATCTCGCGATCGCCGGCCATGAACGGCGCGACCTGCTTGAAACCCGTGCCGTCCCAGACCTGGAACTTGACCATCCCCGATCCCTCGTGGTCCGCGCAGCTCGTCTTGATCGGCGGAAAGAGGCCGGGGCCGCCCAGTTCCTTGATGCGCGCTTCGGTAAGGTTCAGGTGCTCGAGACCCCAGCGCAGCTGTTCGGGCGTCACTACCTTGCCCTTTCCGTACTTGGCCTGCGCGATTCCGCAGCGCCTCCACGACGATCATCCCGTAAACGACGCCGCGCGTGTACATCACGTTGCCGAGCCGCGTGGGATCCTCGAGGTTGCCCTTGCCGGCGCCGTAGACCTTCGACTTGATGTCCTGCATCACCGGAAAGTTGGTGCCGGACGCGGTGAACGAAGCGCTGACATAACCCTTCGCGGCGTCGGCGGCCGGGATCACGTCTTCCTCGGAACCGGCCCACCAGACGCCGAGCAGCTTGTCCCTCGGATAACCGGTCTTGGCTGCCGTCTTCAGCGACACGGTGCTCATCACGCCGTAGGTCCACACGATCACGTAGTCGGGCTTCGCCTGCCGGATCTGCAGCCACTGCGATTCCTGCGTCTGGCCGGGCGGCGTGACGGGAATCTTCAGCGTCTCGAAGCCGATCTTGGCAGCCAATGCGTCGAGAACCGGAATCGGCTCCTTGCCGTACGCGGATTCGTGGTAGAGGAACGCGATCTTCTTGCCCTTCAGCTTGTCGAGGCCGCCCTCCTTCTGGCCGAGGTACGCGATCATCGCCGCCATCTGGTCCCAGTAGGTGGTGCCGAGCGGAAAGACCCAGTCGTACACGCGCCCGTCGGCCGAGCTCGCGAGACCGTACCCGAACGTCGTCATGGGGATCTTGTCCTGCGCGACGCGATCGAACAGGCCGTAGGCGATGCCCGTGGACAGCGGCTCGACGGTGGTCGCGCCGCCGTTTTTCTTCTTCAGCCGCTCGTAGCACTCGACTCCCTTGGACGCGTTGTACTCGGTCTCGCACTCCTCCCACTTGAGCTTGACGCCATTGATCCCGCCCGCAAGGTTGACCAGCGTGAAGTAGTCGATGGCGCCGCCGTAGTAGCCGGAACCACCTGCGGCGTATGGCCCGACGCGGTAGGACAGAACCGGCAGGAATTGCTCGTTCTGCGCCTGCGCCGCAGCGGCGGCAGCAAACAGCGCAAGTCCCATCATGACCAGCTTGAGCGACTTCATACGTTTCCTCCTGAAAAAACTGTCCTCGGACGGGCGCGACATCCGGAAGAGGATTGGCGAATTTCCCGCCTCTGTCAACGCGCCCGACATGCAAAAACCGCGAAATCTCCGACTTCTGATCCAGATCAATGGGGAAACGGCCACAGCCGAAGCTTTTCCTTGCCGATAGCTCCACAGCCTGGCGAGCCCGTGCGGCTCGACGATGAGGAAGAAGATGATCAGGCCGCCGAACACCATCAGCTCGAGATTCGAGATGGCGCTCTCCGGGATGTGCAGGCCGAGACCGCTGTCCAGAAAGCGCACGCTGACGCTCAGCAGCACCGGAAGCAGGGTGACGAAGGCGCTGCCGAGAAACGAGCCCAGCACCGTGCCGACGCCGCCGATGATGATCATGAACAGGATCCGGAACGACAGGTCGAGGCTGTAGGCTTCCGGCTCCACGGTGCCGAGAAAGGCGTAGGCGAACAGCGCGCCTGCGACGCCGCAGTAGAACGAGCTCACGGCGAACGCCAGCAGCTTCGCGCGCATCAGCCGTATGCCGATCACTTCGGCCGCGACGTCCATGTCGCGCACCGCCATCCACGAGCGCCCGGCATTTCCGCGCGCCATGTTCTTCGCCGCGAGCGCCATCACCGTCACGATCGAAAGCACGAGCAGATACTTCGCGGCCGGCGTGTTGAACTCGTAGCCGAGAATGACGATCCGCTGCGCGGTGATCACGCCCGACGAACTGTAATTCGTCACCCAGCCGACCTTGGTCAGGAACCAGAGGATGAAGAACTGCGCCGCGAGCGTCGCGACGGCGAGATAGAAGCCGCGGATGCGCAGGCTGGGCAGGCCGAACAGGATGCCCACGAGCGCCGCGATGATCCCGCCGCCGATGAACGCCAGCAGGATCGGCATCTCGGGTACGCGCAGCATGAAGTTGTACGAGGCGAACGCGCCCACCGCCATGAACGCGGCCGTGCCGAGCGACAGCTGGCCTGCATAGCCGGTGAGAATGTTGAGCCCGAGCGCCGCGAGCGAGAAGATCAGGAAGGGGATCAGGATCCCCGTGAACGCGTAGGGCGTGGCGAACAGCGGAACTCCGACGAACGCGACGAGCACGATCGCCGCCATCGCGACGCGGTCCTGCCGGATCGGAAAGATCGCGGCATCCGCCTGGTAGGAGGCCTTGAACTGGCCGGCTTCGCGATAGAACATGGCGTGAACGGGTCTCTAGATGCGCCGAATGATCTTCTCGCCGAACAGGCCCTCCGGCCGGATCAGCAGAAACACGAGGGCGAGCACGTAGGGGAACCAGCCTTCGATGCCGCCGCCGACGAACGGGCCGAGGTAGACCTCCGCCAGCTTTTCCGAAGCGCCGATGATGAGGCCGCCGACGATCGCGCCGGGGATCGACTCGAAGCCGCCGAGGATCAGCACCGGCAGCGCCTTCAGCGCGACGAAGGTCAGCGCGAACTGGACGCCGTTGCGCGCCCCCCACAGCAATCCGGCAACCAGCGCGACCATCCCGGCCACCGCCCAGACAATCGCCCAGATGTGCTGCAGCGGTATTCCTACCGCAAGCGCCGCCTGATGGTCGTCGGCCACCGCGCGCAGCGCGCGGCCGATCCGCGTGCGGCTGAAGAAAAGCGCGAGCGACGTCACGAGAATCGCCGCGACGCCGGCCGCGGCCAGGTCAAATTTCGACACGCTCATCCCGGTCGCGTCCGAGAGCCATTGCATCGGCTCGTCCTGCAGGCCGAGGTCCAGGCCGCGCACGTTGGCGCCCCACATGATCTGCGCCAGACCCTCGATGAAGAAGGAGAGCCCGATCGTGGCCATGAACAGCGTGATCTGCGGCTGGTTGACCAGCGGACGCAGCACGACCCGCTCGATGACGAGGCCGAGCACCACCATCGCCGCGAGCGTCGCGGGCAGCGCGGCAAGCACCGGCAACCCGAGCTCCAGCAGGCCGACATAGGTCAATGCCGCGAAAAACACCATCGCGCCCTGCGCGAAGTTGAACACGCCGGACGCCTTGTAGATCAGCACGAAGCCGAGCGCGACGAGCGAGTACATCACGCCCGAGAGGAGGCCGCCGATCAGGACTTCGAAGAAGAATGACACGCTCGTCCGCCCCTCAATGCGCCACACCAAGGTACGCGTCGATCACCGCCTTGTTGCCGCGGACATCGTCGGGCGAGCCGTCGCCGATCTTCTTGCCGTAATCCAGCACCACGACGCGGTCCGAGATGTCCATCACCACGCCCATGTCGTGCTCGATCAGGACGATCGTCGTTCCGAACTGCTCGTTCACGTCGAGCACGAAGCGGCACATGTCCTGCTTTTCCTCGACGTTCATGCCGGCCATCGGCTCGTCCAGCAGCAACAATGTCGGCTCGGCCGCCAGCGCGCGCGCGAGCTCGACGCGCTTCTGCAGCCCGTACGGGAGACGCCCGACCGGCGTCTTGCGGATGTGCTGGATCTCGAGAAAATCGATGACCTCCTCGACCTTCCGGCGATGCAGGAGCTCCTCGCGCCGCGCCCGGCCCACCCAGATCGCCTGCTCGATGAAACTCGCCTTCATCTTGAGATTGCGGCCGGTCATGATGTTGTCGAGGACCGACATGCCCTTGAACAGCGCGATGTTCTGGAACGTGCGGGCGATCCCCTGCGCGGCCGCCTCGTGCGGGTTCATGTCGCGCCGCGTGTTGCCGTGAAAGGCGATCGTCCCCTGCTGCGGGTGATAGACGCCGTTGATCACGTTCAGCATCGAGCTCTTGCCCGCGCCGTTCGGCCCGATGATGGCGCGGATCTCGTGCGCGCGCACGTCGAAGCTGATGTCCGTCAGCGCCTTCACGCCGCCGAACGACAGCGAGATGTTGTCGAGCTTGAGGATCACGTCGCCGATCGTGCGTGCGCTGGCGGTCATCGGGTCAGGCGGCGCTTCTGCGCGGGCGCCGCGGGAAACGTCTTCGCGCTCTCTATCCGCAGGTCCGCCGCCACCATGCCGGTGCGGCCGTCCTCGAATTTCACCAGCGTCTCGATGTGCTGGACCGTCTTGCCGTCGTAGAGCGCATCGATCAGCACTGCGTATTTCTCGGCGACGAAAGTGCGACGCACCTTGCGCGTGCGCGTGAGCTCGTCGTCGTCGGGATCGAGCTCCTTGTGCAGGACCAGGAAGCGATGGATCTGCGACGCCGACAGCGCGCCCTCGTGCGAAAGCTCGGCGTTGACCTTCTCGACGCAGTCGCGGATCAACCCGATGACGTCCGGTTTCTGCGCCAGGTCCGTGTAGCCGGAGTAGGCGATGTTGCGGCGCTCCGCCCAGTTTCCGACCGAGCCCATGTCGATGTTGACGAAGGCGCACACGTCCTTGCGGTCGTGGCCGAACGCGACCGCCTCCTTGATGTGCGGAAAGAACTTGAGCTTGTTCTCGATGTAGTTGGGGGCGAACATCGCGCCGCCCGAGAGGCGGCCGACGTCCTTGGCGCGGTCGATGATCTTCAATTGACCATCGTCGGCAAAAACGCCGGCGTCGCCGGTGCGGAAGTAGCCGTCGGCATCGATCGACTCCGCCGTCGCATCCGGGCGCTTGTAGTACTCCTTCAGCAGCATCGGACCGCGCACCAGCACTTCGCCGTTGGCGGCGATCTTCACCTCGACGCCGGGCGCCGGTTTGCCGACGCAGTCGAACCGGATCTCGCCGTCCGGCTGCAGGCAGACGTAGGCGCAGGTCTCGGTCGAGCCGTAGAGCTGCTTCAGGTTGATGCCGATCGAGCGGTAGAAGCGGAAGAGGTCGGGGCCGATCGCGGCGCCGGCCGTATAGGCCACGCGGATCCGGCTCATGCCGAGCACGTTGCGCAGCGGGCCGTACATCAGGACGTTGCCGAGCGCGTACTGGAGACGATCCGCGAGAGAGGCCGGCTTGCCGTCCAGGATCTCCGCGCCGCAGCGCCGCGCGACGGCCATGAAATGGTGAAAGACGCCGCGCTTGAGGGCGCTCGCATCCTCCATCCGGATCATCACCTGGGTGAGGAGGTTCTCGAACACGCGCGGCGGCGCGAAATAGTAGGTCGGTCCGATTTCGCGCAGGTCCGTCATCACCGTGTCGCCCGACTCCGGACAGTTGATCGTGAATCCGGCGACGACCCACTGCGCAAGGGAGAACAGGTGGTCGCCGACCCAGGCCATCGGCAGATACGACAGGATGCTGTCGTCGGCGGAGAGCCTGTCGAACATGCACCCGCCGCGGGCCGACGCGATGAACGCCGCGTGCGTCTGGCACACGCCCTTCGGCTTGCCGGTCGTGCCCGACGTGTAGAGCATCACGGAAACGTCGTCCGGCACTCCCTTCGCAATTTCGCCCTCGTACCAGCCCGGGTGGGAGGCGTCGAATTCGCGGCCGATCTCCTGCAGCCGCTCGAAGCTCGAGACGCTTTCGTAGTTGCGCAATCCCCGCGCGTCGTCGTAATAGATATGCCGGAGCGCAGGGACCTGCGGAACGGCCTCCAGCATCTTGTCGACCTGCTCCTGGTCCTCGACAACCGCGTAGGCGATCTCGGCATCGCTCAGCACGAACACGAATTCGGCGGCCGGCGCGTCCTGGTACATCGGGACGGGGATGCCGCCCAGCGCCTGCGCGGCGAGCATCGACCAGTACAGGCGCGGCCGATTGTCCCCGATGATGGCGAGATGCATGCCGCGACGGAAACCCTCCGCCGCAAGACCGCAGGCGAGTGAGCGCACCTCGTCCGCGACCTGACGCCACGTCCAGGTTTGCCAGATGCCGAGGTCCTTCTCGCGGCATGCGGGATGCGCCGGGCGCTCCTGCGCATGCTGCAGCAGAAGGCGCGGAAACGTATCCGGCCCGGTTCGCGCGGACGGGTCTGCCAACGCTTCACTCCTCCACAGTGCGGACCGTCCGAGGCCGGACACCGCTTGCCCGTTGCTCGAGATTCCCGGGCGATTGTGGCTTTGATTCTATAGGATCGCCGTAGGGGCCGATACTTCCGCACTTCCGCGCAGCCGGTCCGTGACACCTGCCCACCGGGATTCACGGCCCGCCCGGTCGCGCGGTCGACAGACGATGCGAGCATAATCGCGCCTGTGGAAACGGGACCCACTTCGGACGGAATCGTCATCCCGGAACGTGCCGTGTTGCGCGCGTTCCCGACCTGATTCATGAGCGCGGTCGCCCCGCCTTCACACGAGGGTGCCGCCGCCCCGCCCGAACGGGTGCCCTCCCGTGGGGCGCCGCCTCCGGATTCTCCGGCCACCGCGGAACCGGTCGCCAAACCCGACGCCCTCGGATCCTTGGCGCTGCGCCGCGATCTCGCCGGCGGCATGGCGGCGGCGGCGACCAACGTCGGCCTCGCAATCTCGCTCGGGATCCTCGCTTTCGCGCCGCTCGGTCCCGCCTATCTTCACATCGGCGTCTACGCGGGATTCGCGTCCGCGATCTGGGGCCATCTCGCCGCAGGATTGCTGGGCGGCGCAGCGCATCCGGGGAGCGGACCGCGGCCGGCGGCGACTCTGATTCTCGCGAGCCTGGTCGCGGTGCTGGCCGCCGATCCCGTGCTGGCGCCCACCTCGGCACAGGGTCCCGGACCGATCGTCGCCATCGCCGGCGCGACGGTCGTGCTCGCGGGCGTCATCCAGCTCGTTCTCGGGGCATTCGGGGCGGGCAACTCGGCGCGCTTCGTCCCGTACCCGTTCGTCGCCGGCTTCATGTGCGGCGCATCGGCGCTCATCATCCTCGGGCAACTCTCGCCGCTTGCCGGGGTTCCGTCCGCGGCCATGGGGCAGGGAGCGCGCGTCGCCTTTCGCGCAGTGCAGCCTGCGACGCTCCTCGTGGGCCTGCTGACCGCGGCGACGATCTGGGTGCTCGGCGCACGGACGAAGCGGCTGCCGGCGCCGCTCATCGGGCTCATCACCGGATGCGCCGTCTATTACGCCATCGCGCTGATCTTTCCTGCCGCACGCCTGGGTCCGGTGCTGGGCGCAATCCCCGACGGGCTGCCGCTCCCGACCGCGCTTCTCCCGCTCGCGTACCTGCCGTGGGACATCGTCGTGCGGCACGGTCAGTTGATCCTGACGACGGCCGGACTCCTCGCCTTCATCGGCACCGTCGACGGACTGTTCGCGGCGGTCGCCATCGACACCGCAACCGACGCCCGGCACAAGACGCGACGCGAGGTCGTCGCGCACGGGGTCGCCAACGTCGTGTCGGGACTGTGCGGCGGCGTTCCGGTCGTGCTGTCGCGCTCCGTCGCGATGGCGAGCTTCAACGCCGGCGGGCGCTCGCGCCTCACGACGGTCTTCGCGTCGCTCGTGCTCGCCTCGGGGCTCGCCATCGGCGGCCGGCTGCTGGGCTTTGTCCCGATCGCCGTGATTTCCGGTCTCATGGTCACGCTCGGCCTGGCGCTGATCGACAACTGGACGACCGGGCTCGCCGGCCGCCTGCGGCGCAAAGGCGCGCTGCGCGAAAGCGCGCTCCTGTGGAGCGTGGCGACCGTGGCCGTTGTCGGTTTTGCGGAAGTGATCTTCGGCTTCATGCCGGCAATCGGCGTGGGATTCCAGCTGTCGGGGCTGCTGCTCTATCTCGGCATGAAGCGCTCGCTGGTGCGCAGCGTGGTCGACGGCAACGTGCGGCCCTCGCGCCGCGTCTGGGGCGGTGAGGATGCCGAGCGCGTGCGCGCGGCGCGGCAGCGCATCCGCGTCATCGAGCTCGAAGGCGCGCTTTTCTTCGCCAGCGCGGAGCGCCTGATCGAGCGCGTCGAGCCGCTTGCCGGCATCGTCGACGTCGTCATCCTCGACTTTCGCCGCGTCACGGTGATCGACGCGACCGGCGCGCTGCTGATCGAAAGCATCGCCCGCCGCCTCTCCTCCAAGGGAACCAAAGTGCTGCTCGCCGGCGTGACGCCGCAGGGCCGGCACGGCGCGACGCTGATCGCTCACGACGCCTTCCGCGATCCCGCGTCGCGGCTCTGGTTCCGCGACGCCGACCAGGCCGTCGAATGGGCGGAGCGCGCGATCCTCGACGCGCGGGGACAGGCCGAGCACGCCGCGGTGCCGCTCGCGGCATTTCCGCTGCTGGAGGGCCTGTCGGCGGCGGAACTGAGGCGCATCGAGCATCATTTCGTGCGCCGCGTTTGCGGCGACGGCGAAGTGCTGTTCCAGGAGAACGATCCCGGCGACCGGCTGTGCCTCCTCGCGCAGGGCGCCGTCGAAATCTCGATCATCGTGCCCGGCGGCGCCCGCGCGCGAATCGTGACGAATGCCGAGGGATCCCTTTTCGGCGAAGCCGCGCTTTTCGACGGGCGTCCGCGCTCGGCGACCGCCCAGGCGGTGGGCGACACGGTCGTCTACGACCTCTCGCGTTCGGCGCTGGCCGAAATCGCGGCCAAGGAGCCCGGAATCATGATCCGGCTGATGACGAATCTTGCGAAGATCCAGTCGATCCGCATGCGCGAAACCAACGAAATCCTGCGCCAGCTCGAGGATTCGCGCGGCTGACGCGTAATGCTTCCTCCGGACCAACCGACCCATCCCGCATGAGCTCGCATTCCGTCGACGTCGCCGTCATCGGGGCCGGCACCGCCGGACTCGCCGCGTATCGCGCCGCGGTCGCTGCAGGCAAGCGAGCCGTTCTCGTCGAGGGCGGCCCGTACGGAACGACTTGCGCCCGCGTGGGCTGCATGCCGAGCAAGCTGCTGATCGCCGCCGCCGAGGCGGCGCATGCTCCCGCGCGATGGAACGAGTTCGGCCTGCGGCAGGAAGGCACGGTCCGGATCGACGGCCGCGCGGTCATGGATCGGGTCAAGCGCGAGCGCGACCGGTTCGTCGGTTTCGTGCTGGACGGAGTCGATGCAATGCCGGCCGCGGACCGCATCCGCGGCCACGCCCGCTTCGTCGACGATCGCACGATTGAGATCGACGGACACACGACCATCGCATTCGGCAGTGCGGTGATCGCCACCGGATCGTCGCCCTCGCTCGCGCCGCAGCTCCGCGGGCTCGGCGACCGGCTCCTCGTCAACGACGACGTGTTCGCCTGGGACGACCTGCCCCCGTCCGTCGCGGTGTTCGGCCCCGGGGTGATCGGCCTCGAGCTGGGCCAGGCGCTGCACCGGCTGGGTGTGCGCGTGCTGCTGTTCGGCCGCCGCGGTCATGTCGGGCCGTTGAGCGACCCGGACGTGCGTGCGTACGCGACGCGCGCATTCGCATCCGAACTGGCCCTCGATCCCGACGCCGACGTCCGTTCGATCGAACGCGACGGCGACGCAGTGGTGCTGCGCTATCGCGGTGCCGACGGCGCAGAGCGCACCGAAGCGGTCAGTTTCGTCATCGCGGCGACTGGCCGCGCGCCGAACGTGCGCGAGCTCGGCATCGAGCGCACGACGCTTGCGCTCGACAGCGCGGGCGTGCCGTTGTTCGATCGTCACACCATGCAGTGTGGCGCACACCCTATTTTCGTCGCCGGCGACGCGAGCGACGAGCGCCCGCTGCTGCACGAGGCCGCCGACGAAGGCCGCATCGCCGGTGAAAACGCCGCGCGGTTTCCCGACGTCCGAGCCGGGTTGCGCCGCACCCCGCTCGGCATCGTGTTTACCGACCCGCAGATGGCGCAGGTCGGCACGCGGCACGCCGACCTCGCGCCCGGGAGTTTCGTCACCGGCGCGGTATCGTTCGAGAATCAGGGGCGCAGCCGGATGATGTTGCGCAATGTCGGTCTCTTGCACCTCTACGCGGACATCGCGTCCGGCCGCATCGCGGGCGCCGAGATGATCGGCCCGGACGCCGAGCATCTGGCGCACCTGCTCGCATGGGCCGTCCAGGCAGAAATGACGGTGACGCGGGCACTCGAAATGCCGTTCTACCATCCCGTCGTCGAAGAAGGCCTGCGCACCGCCCTGCGCAACGCCAGGGACAAGCTGCGCGACGCTGGAATACGCGCGGCGGCCTGATCGCCGGGCGGGCGCCAGCCGTCAGCGGGACGGCCGAACGACAGCGCGCGCCGATCGCGGCGCCGCCTTGCGGCGCGCCCGCCGCGGCGGATTCGTCGCCAGCCCCGCCAGCAGCGTGTCGATGAACACGGGCGCCGAATGCTCGAGATCGTACGCTGACGGGTTCTGCACCCATTCGTGCATCACGCCGACCATGAAGGCTTTCATCAGCGCGGCGGCGAGTGAAGCATCGGTATTGGCCGGAAGCTGCCCGCGCGCGATGGCCTGCTCGAGCAACGCGACCACCTGGCGGCGGCAGCCTTCGTCGGCAGTCCGCTGGCGCGTGGCCACCGGCGCCAGGTCGGCGGTGAATTCGCATTTGTGGAACATCACGTCGAACACGGCCTGCGTGCGCGCGTCGCGCGCAAGGCGCGTCAATCCCATCACCGCCATCTCCCGCAGCGCACCGAGCGGGTCGGCGCAACGGCCGCCCGCGGCGCATCCGAGCATTGCCTCCATCGGCATTGCCGCGCGCTCGCACATCGCCTCGAAAAGCTCGGCCTTGTCGCGGAAGTGCCAATAGATCGCGCCGCGCGTGAGCCCCGCGGCCTCGGCGACTTCGGCGAGCGTCGTGTGCGCGACGCCCTTGCCGCGGAAGATGCGCTCGGCCGCGTCCAGCAACGCCTCGCGTGTCGCCATCGCTTCGGTCCGCGTCCTTCGCGCCATCTGTGAGCCCTGCCCGTGGTGTCGGTGCGTTTGCCCAAAACCCCTTTTTGAAGAGGGGTTGCAAACATTCACGAATGTATGTAATTTCGGCGGCTTCGTCAAGGTGCGCGGCGTCCGCCGTGCATCACTCCGGAGCCCGCCATGCCTGTCCCCGCCCTCGCCGTCCCCGTCGCGCGCCGCGCCGGGATCGTCGTCTCCGTGCTGGCGCTCGCCGCCCTCGCCGCCTGCGGTCAGCAGCAGCAGGGGGGATTTCCGGGCATGCCGCCTGCGCAGGTGACGACGTTCGCCGTCGCGCCGAAGACGATTCCCGTGAGCTACGAGTACGTCGGGCAGACGGCGGGCTCGAAGGAAGTCGAGGTGCGCGCGCGGGTCACCGGCATTCTGGAACAGAAGTTCTTCCAGGAGGGCGCGGCGGTCAAGCAGGGCCAGCGCCTGTTCGTCATCGATCCCAAGCCGCTGCAGGCGCAGGCCGCCGCCGCCGAAGCCGATGTCGTTCGTGCGCAGGCCCAGAAGGCGCAGGCCGATCGCGAGTCCGCGCGCCTGAAGCCGCTCGCCGAACGCAAGGCGATCGGGCAGAAGGAAGCCGACGACGCCGCGTCGAATGCGGAATTCGCGGCCGCCAGCGTCCGCTCGGCCGAGGCCAAGCTCCGCGAAGTGCAATTGAACCTCGCCTACACGAACGTCACGGCGCCCATCGCCGGACTCACGAGCCGGGCGCCGAAATCGGAAGGCAGCCTCGTCAACGCCAACGACACGCTGCTGACGACGATCTGGCAGGTGAACCCGATCTGGGTGCCGTTCGCGATCCCCGAAAGCGACCAGCTCGCGCTGCAGAAGCAGGTCGCGACCGGCCACCTCTCGCTGCCCAAGGACAATGCGTTCGCCGTCACGGTCAAGCTGACCGACGGCACGGTGTTTCCCCGGCAGGGACGCATCAACTTCGCCGATTCGCGCGTCAATCCGGCGACCGGCTCCGTCGAATACCGTGCCGAGATCCCGAATGCCGACGGTGCGCTCAAGCCGGGCCAGTTCGTGCGCGTGAAGCTTGCCGGCGCCGCGCGGACGAATGCGTTCGCGGTGCCGCAGATCGCGGTGCTGGACGGACCGCAAGGCAAGTTCGTCTACGTCGTCGACAAGGACAAGGAAGGCAAGGACGTCGCGGCCGTGCGCCCGATCACGCTGGGCGAATGGGTCGACGCCCCGGACGCCAAGGACGGCAACCTGTGGATCGTCGAAACGGGCCTCAAGGCCGGCGACCAGGTGATCGTCGACGGCATCGCCAAGTTGCGGCCGGGTGCGCAGGTCGTGCTCGGCAGCGCCCCCGGGGCCGCGGGCGGTCCTCCGGGCGGCGGCGCCCCGCCGGCGAAGGACAAGGACGCCGCGCCCGCGGCCAAGTCCTGAGCGCGAAGGGTCGCCATGTTCTCTCGCTTCTTCATCGACCGGCCGATCTTCGCGGCCGTGATCTCGCTGTTCCTCGTGCTCGCGGGTCTTGCCGCGATGCGCACGCTGCCGATCGCGCAGTACCCGGAGATTGCGCCGCCGGTCGTCACGGTGCAGGCGGTCTATCCGGGGGCCTCCGCCGACGTCATCGAAAAGACCGTCGCCGCGCCGATCGAGAATGCGATCAACGGCGTGCCGAACATGATCTACATGTCGAGCTCGTCGACGTCGAACGGCGTGGTGTCGATCCAGGTGACCTTCGAGATCGGCACCCGCATCGACGACGCAGCGGTGAACGTCAACAACCGCGTGAAGCAGGTCGAGCCGCGGCTTCCCGAGGAAGTGCGCCGCCAGGGCGTGACCGTCGAGCGCGGCAGCTCCTCGTTCCTGCAGGTCCTGGCGTTCTACTCGCCGGAAGACCGCTACGACGATCTCTTCATCTCGAACTTCGTGACGTTGAACGTCCTCGATCAGCTGAAACGGCTGCCGGGCACGACCAACGTGCAGATCTTCGGCGCCCATGACTACGCGATGCGGATCTGGGTGAAGCCCGACCGCCTCGCGCAGCTCAAGCTCACGCCGTCCGACCTCGTGCGCGCGGTCAACGAGCAGAATGCGCAGTTTGCCGCCGGCAAGATCGGGCAGTCGCCCACCACCAAAGGCCAGGACCTCGTCTACACGATCACCACGCAGGGCCGGCTGACCGATGCCAAGGAATTCGGCCAGATCATCGTTCGCGCCAACCCCGATGGCTCGACCGTGCGATTGGGCGACGTCGCGCGCATCGAACTCGGGTCGAAGGATTACGACTTCATCGGCCGCTACAACGGCAAGCCCGCGACGCTGGTCGGCATCTTCCTGCAGCCGGGGGCGAACGCGCTCGACGTTGCGAAGAGCGTGCGGAAGACGATGGCCGAGATGGCGACGCGATTCCCGGAGGGCCTCACCTACGCCGTCCCCTACGACACCACGCGGTTCGTCGAGGTGTCGATCCGGGAGGTCATCTTCACGCTGGGCGAGGCGATGCTGCTCGTGATCCTCGTCGTGTTCGTGTTCCTGCAGAGCTGGCGGGCAACGATCATCCCGCTGGTTGCCGTTCCGGTCTCGCTGCTGGGCGCGTTCGCCGGCCTGTTCGTGCTCGGCTATTCGATCAACACGCTGACGCTGTTCGGCATGGTGCTGGCGATCGGCATCGTGGTCGACGACGCAATCGTCGTGCTCGAGAACGTCGAGAGGATCATGCGCGAGGAAGGCGCCACCCCGCGCGAGGCGGCGATCAAGGCGATGCACGAGGTGACCGGCCCGATCGTCGCGATCGTCCTGACGCTGACCGCCGTGTTCGTGCCGATCGCGTTTCTTGGCGGCCTTACCGGCGAACTGTACCGGCAATTCGCGGTCACGATTTCGATCGCCGTCGTGATCTCGGGCCTTGTCGCGCTGACGCTGACGCCCGCTTTGAGCGCGCTGATCCTCCGCCACGACGTGGCGCCCAAGAGGGGCTTCTTCGCGCTGTTCAACCGTTTTTTCGGCAGCGTGACCCGCCATTACACGACCGGTGTCGCGTGGATGATCCGACGCGGAGTCGTCGGCGTGCTGCTGTTCGCGGGCATGGTGGCGATCACGGTCGGTCTGTGGCGATTCACGCCGGGAAGCCTGGTCCCCGATGAAGACCAGGGCTGGTTCTTCTCGTCGGTGATCCTGCCCGACGGCGCATCGCTGCAGCGCACCGACAAGGTCGCCGCGCAGGTCGAAGCCGTGATCCGTTCGAATCCCGCCAATGCGCACGTCATCTCGTTTACCGGATTCGACTTCCTGGGCGGGGGCTTCCGCAACAACGCGGCGTCGATCTTCGTGACGCAGATCCCTTGGGACGAGCGCAAGGTGACGGTGCCGCAACTGGTCGGCGAAGTCTATGCGAAGACCGGCGGCATCAAGGAAGCACTGGTGCTCGCGTTCAATCCCCCGCCCATCTTTGGCCTGGGCGTCGCGGGCGGCTACGAGCTCTACCTGCAGAATCGCGGCGAGGGAGGGCCCAGGCGGATGAACGAAGTCATGGGGCAGTTGCTGCAGCGTCTCGGGTCGGACAAGGAGCTGAGCTATGCGCAGACGCTGTGGCGCGCCAACGTCCCGCAGCTCTACGTCGACGTCGACCGCGAGAAGGCGAAGAAGGCCGGAGTGCCGATCAGCGACATCTTCGCCGCGCTGTCGGCGACGCTCGGCAACTACTACGTCAACGACTTCAACAAGTACGGTCGCGCCTGGCAGGTGCTGATGTCGGCCGAGCCGTCGTACCGCGCGCGCCCGGACGACATCGGGGGCGTGTACGTGCGCTCCGAGAAGGGCGAGATGATACCGCTGGCCGCGCTGGCGAGCGTTCGCTACTCGTCCGGTCCCGATGCACTCGACCGCTTCAACAACCTGCCCGCGGTGAAGATATTCGGAGGCGCGGCGCCGGGTTACAGCTCGGGCCAGGCCATCGCGCGCGTCGAGCAGATCGCGAACGAAGTGCTGCCTCCCGATTTCAGCTTCGACTGGGGCGGCACGTCGTACCAGGAAAAGCGTTCGAGCGGTTCGTCGACGTTCGCCCTCGGACTCGCCGTGATCATGGTGTTCCTGATCCTCGCCGCCCAGTACGAGCGGTGGTCGCTGCCGTTCTCGGTGCTGCTGGCGCTGCCGTTCGGCACCTTCGGCGCGCTCGCGGCGGTGTACCTGCGCGGCCTCACCAACGACGTGTACTTCCAGATCGGTCTCGTGACGCTGCTGGGGCTTGCCGCCAAGAACGCCATCCTGATCGTCGAATTCGCGGTGATGAAGCATCACGAGGGCATGTCGGCATCGGCAGCCGCGCTCGAAGGTGCCCGGTTGCGGTTCCGGCCGATCCTGATGACCTCGCTCGCGTTCATCCTGGGCGTGCTGCCGCTGGCCATCTCGACCGGCGCGGGCGCGGGCGCGCGCCATTCGACCGGCACCGGCGTGATGGGCGGCATGATCGCAGCGACGTTCCTTGCGATCTTCTTCGTGCCGCTCTTCTTCAAGCTGATCACCGAGCGCCACCTGCGAGAGCCGCGCAGCACCGCCGACCTGTTCGCCGAAATCAAGCACGCACGGGACGTCGCGCGCCACCCGCCGGTGATGACGCCCGGGCACCCGCCGTATCCTCCGAAAGGAGACGATCATGCGTAGGACGATTCTCGCCGCCGCCCTCGCGGCGCTCCTCGCCGGATGCGCAAGCACGCCGCCACCGCCGCCGCCGCTCGACCTGCCTGCCGCGACGGTCGGCGATCTGCGGCTCGAGCGCTGGTGGACGGCGTTCGGCGACCCGACGCTGGCCACGCTCGTCGACGAAGCGCTTGCGCACAATCTCGACCTTGCAGCGGCCATTGCGCGGGTCGAGTACGGCCGTGCGCTCGTTCTTCTCGCGCAGTCGGATCTCTATCCGTCGGTCGATCTTGCGATCGGCGCGTCGCGGACGCGATCGACCGAAGTCGGCACCAATCCGCTCCCGCCCGGGTACGGTGCCCTTTCCAACAATCTGGCCGTCGGCCTGCAGGCGTCCTACGAACTCGATCTCTGGGGCAAATACCGCACCGCAACCGCTGCGGCAAAGCAGGACCTGATGGCGACCGAATTCGCGCGCGAGACCGTGCGCACGCTGGTCGAGGCCGACACCGCGCGGTACTACTTCAACCTGCTTGCCGCGGACGTTCAGCTGCAGCTGCTGCAGGACACGCTCAAGCTGCGCGAGGAAAGCGTGGCGCTGCAGATGGACCGCTACCAGGCCGGCGTGATCGGCGAATACGACCTGCGAACGGCGGAAGCCGAACGAGCGGCGGTGGCGGGTGACATCGCGCTGGCGCGGCGCATCGCCAACGAATACGAGTCCGCGCTCGCGGTGCTGCTCGGCCGCTCTCCCCGCGAGGTCTTCACGCCGTCGATTGTCCGCGATGTTCAGGTTGCGCGGCTGACCGCGGTCCCGACGCTGCCTTCCGGCGTTCCCTCCGACTTGCTCGCCCGCCGGCCGGACATCCGTCGTGCGGAGGCGCAGCTCGCGGCCTCCAACCTGCGCATCGACGTGGCCAAGGATGACTACTACCCGGCGATTTCATTGACGGGCAGCTACGGCACGCAGGCCGGCGCCCTCAAGAATCTCTTCACCGGTCCGTCGGTCGTGTGGGGGCTCGCTGCCTCGCTGCTGCAGCCGCTGATCGGTCTCAAGGCCATCGAGGCGAACGTGGATGCGCAGACGGCACGGCGCAACGAGGCGCTGATCAACTACACGCAGGCCGTGCAGGTCGCGTTCCGCGACGCGCACGACGCGCTTTCGGCGAATGACACGACGCGCGAGGCATTGGCGGCCCAGTCGGAGCGGAGCACGAAGCTTCAGCAGGCGCTCGAGCTGTCCCGGCTGCGCTACGCCTCGGGCTACTCGCCGTACCTCGAAGTGCTCGACGCGCAGCGCCAGCTGCTGCAGGCGCAGACGCTGCAGATCATCGCGGCGCGAAACGTGCGCCTGTCGCTCGTGGATTTCGCGAAAGCGGTCGGCGGAGGCTGGGAGTACCAGACCGCGGTCGCGCTGCCTTGAGTTGCGTGCGCTGCGGCGCCGCTTTCGCGCCGCGTGATCCGCCTATTGCACCTTGATGCCTGCGGCCTTGATCACCTTGCCCGATTCCTCGATTTCCGCGCCGACGAACTTCGTGAACTCGGCCGGAGTCATCGGCATGGCCTCCGCGCCCAGCGCGGCCAGGCGCTCCTTGACCTCCGGCGTCGCGATGGCGTTACCGACATCGCGCGCGATCTTGTCGACGATATCGGCCGGCGTCCCTGCGGGGGCAAACAGGCCCACCCACAGGTTGTAATCGAATCCCGGAAGTCCGCTCTCGGCAATGGTCGGCACGTTGGGCAGCACGCTGGAGCGCCTGGCCGTGCTGACACCGAGCGCGACGAGCTTGCCCTCGCGGATGTTCGGCAGCGCCGCGGAGATGGGCGAGAAGAAATACGTGATCCGCCCCGTCATCGTGTCGGTGAGCGCCTCGGGCGTTCCCTTGTACGGGATGTGGACCACGTCGATGCCGGCGGCGAGCCGGAACTTCTCGGCGTTGATGTGCGTGCCGCTCCCCGTGCCCGCGGATCCGACGTTGAGCACGCCCGGCTTCGCCTTAGCCGCGGCGATGAGATCGGCGACGTTCTTGTACCCCGTCGTTGGCGCAACGACGAGAACGTTCGGCTGGCCGGCGAGCAGCGCAATGTCGACGAAGTCCTTGACCGTGTCGAACGACAGCCCCGGATAGATCCACGGGTTGTACGCGTGCGCCGCGGAGTTGACGAGCAAGGTGTAGCCGTCCGGCGGTGATTTGGCGGCGATCGCCGCGCCGATCGTTCCGCCGGCGCCCGGCCGGTTGTCGACGATGACCGACTGCCCCCACATCTCCGTCAGCTTCTGCCCGACGGTGCGGGCGAGGATGTCGGTTGCGCTGCCCGCCGTAAAAGGCACGATCAGCTTGACCGGCTTGTTCGGATAACCCTGCCCGCTGGCGGTGCCGGCGATGAGCGCGCAACAGGCGAGCGCTGCGAGATTGCGCACGAATTTCATCGGTTGCTCCCTCCCTTGCTGGAACGTCGTTCAGGAAAGTCCGTCGCCGACCGGCACGTGTTCCGGCTCGAGCGCCAGACCCGATGCCTGCGCCTGCAGGACGATCAGCTTGGCGAAATCCTCGTCGTCCATGCCGCGCCCGATCAGCGTCTGGACGATGTCGCGCGTGGCCGTTGCGAGCGGCATCGGCACGTCGAAGCGTCTTGCGGCGTCGAGGCCGAGATCGAGGTCCTTGCGCAGCAGCTTCGGAGTGAACGTGACCTTGAAGTCGAGGTTGACGAGCGCCGGCGTCTTGTAGCGCGAGAAGGTCGAGCCCATCACGCTCTGGTTCATGAAGTCGAGAAACGCATGGCGCGGCACGCCCGCCTTCTGCGCCAGCACCGTGATCTCGGCGAGCGACTGGATGACGACGCCGAGGAACACGTTATGGCAGATCTTGACGATGCGGGCGAGTTCGCCTTCGCCGACGTAGCTCGCCGCGGGTCCGATCATCCTGAGGTATGGCAGGGCGGTGTCGAACGCGGAGCGCGGCCCGGAGCACACGAACGACAGCCGCCCTGCCTTGATCACTTTCGCGTTGCCCGAGACCGGCGCCGCGAGCATGTCGACGCCGCGCGCAGCGAGGAGCGAACGCAGCGCCGCGGATCCGTCGAGCGAGATCGACGAGCACTCGACGACCATGTTCGGAGCGTTGCCCGCGGACAGGAGGCCAGACGGACCGGCGATCACCTCGTCGACATCGTCGTACGTCGAGACCATCACGAACACGATGTCGCAGACCGCGAGATCGGCGAGCTTCGCGGCGATTTTCGCACCGTATTGCGCGAGCGGCTCCGCCTTCGCGCGCGTCCGGTTCCAGACGGTGACATCGGCGCCGCCCTTCGCGAGCCGCGACGCCATCTCGTAGCCCATGCGACCAATGCCGATCCAGCCGAGTTTCATAGGCAGCTTTCCTTGTCGAAAAATCGCGCGCACCCGTTCGCCCGGGCCGTCAGCCCGGCGGATCGATCAGTAGGGATTTGCAATGGGGAGTTCCTGCGCCGGATACAGCGATATCACCTTCGGGCCCGACGGCGTGAGGATCACCTCTTCCTCGATCCGCGCAGCCGAAATGCCGTCCGTCGCCGGGCAGTACGTCTCGACGGCGAAGACCATGCCCGCCTTGAGCTCGATGGGTTCCTTGAACGAATTGAGTCGCGACACCAGCGGTCGCTCGTGCAGTCCGAGACCCAGCCCGTGGCAGAAATTGAGGCCGAACGCGTCCATCTCGCTCGCGAAACCGATGTCCTCGGCCGTCGGCAGCGCCGCCGCGATGCGGTCCGACGACACGCCGGGTTTCAGCAGATCGATCGCCACGTCCATCCATTCGCGCGCCTTCTTGTAGGCGTCGCGCTGCGCCGGCGTCGCAAACCCGACATTGAAGGTCCGGTAATAGCACGTGCGGTATCCCATGTACGACTGGATGATGTCGAAGAACGCCTGGTCGCCCGGACGGATCAGCCGGTCCGTGAAGTTGTGCGGGTGCGGGCTGCAGCGCTCTCCCGAGATCGCATTGATCGCTTCGACGCAGTCCGAGCCCATGCCGTAGAGCCTGGCTGTCGCGAGCGCCACGATTTCCGACTCCTTGACCCCGGGTTTCAGCGCCTCGGCGATGTCCTGGTAGACGCCGTCGACCATCGCCGCCGCCATGTTGAGGAGCGTGAGCTCGTCGATGTTCTTCACTTCGCGCGCCGAGAGCAGCGTCTGCTGCCCGTCGCGGACGTCGATGCCCAACTTCTGCAATTCGAAGAGCATCGGCGGCTCGACGACGTCGAGGCCGAGCGGAAGATCGGCGACACCTTCCTCGACCAGCAGCGCCTTGATCTCGCGCGCGGCGGAGCGGAAGAGCTCGATGTCGGCGCCCACCGCTCCGCGCAGGCCGAGAAGCCCTGCGCGGCAATGGTCGTGGTGGAGCCACGGCGCATGCAGCCTGTGGTGCTTCGCCGCCGAGCCGAAATCCCAGATATAGGGATCGCCGTTGCCGGTGAGGAGCGAGTAGCGGGTGAGCTTGTCGCGCGCCCACTCGCCGATCACCGTGCTCGTGATGTAGCGAATGTTGTGCTGGTCGAAGCAGAGGAGCGCGCCCAGTCCCGAATTGGAGAGCGCCGCCCGCGTTCGCGCGAGACGGTAGTCGTGCAGACGGCGGAAATTGACGCGTTCCTCGAAGTCCACCTGGGTGTGGCCGGGCGATTGCAGGGGTCGGTCCCAACGGTGGTGCGGATCGATGTCGTCCGGACGAACGACCTTCGGCTCTGTCCGCTTCTTTCCGGCCATGCGCTTCCTCCCGTCACCGTTCAGCGCTTGCCGAACGCCTTTTCGTAGTAGCCGAGATCGACGTATTTTGACGGATCGGCGAGCGTCTTCTGCGGCGTCCCGTACTTGCTGCGCAACGCGAGCACCGTGCGGATGCCGTCGAGGTCGAGCGCCGCGTCGCGCGTCAGCCCTCCCTTGTCGGCGAGGAGCAGATCGTACGATTGCTTCGCAAGCGCGGGCGTCATGTCGCGGATGTTGGCGACGAGCATCGCCTCGACGACGTCGCGGTTGCCGCGGTCGTAAAGCCACTCGACACCGGCGCGGTAACCGCGGATGAAGCCGACGAGCTCCTTTTCGTGACGTGTCGCCCAGCTGCGGCGCGCGATGCCGACCGTCCCCTGGTACGCGCCCAACGCCTCGGCGGTGGCGAGCTGGTTGAAGCCGCGATCGCGCGACAGGAGCTCGAACGGCGTGCGCAGCAGCGTGGCGGCGTGCTTGCCGGCGATGAGCTCGCGGTACCGGTTCGACGTTCCCCCGGCGCGCACGTAGGTAACGTCGGCTTCCGAGACGGCGTTGCGCGCCATGAGCTCGCGAACGACGAATGCGTAGCCGGTGGTCATGGCGTCGACCGAGACCGTCTTGCCCTTGAGATCGGCGAATTTCGTGATCGTCGGGGCAGCGACGATCGACGCGAACCCGCTGTCGTTGCCGAGAAACGCGAAGAGATCGGGATTGTCGGCGATCTTCGCCTCGCCCTGCCCTTCCTGGTAGGCGACCAGGTTGTCGATGCCGGCCAGTGCGATCTCGAACCGGTCGTCGAGCAGCGCGGTGACGAGGTACGCCGAGGAGGGCGTCCAGGCGATCTGCACCGTGACGCCGTTCGCCTCGAAGAAACCCTGTCGCTGCGCCGCCCATACCGGGAGATTCCAGCCGCCGTCGAAAGCGATGACGCGAAGCGGCACAGGCAGCGGCGCCTGCGCAAGCGCGACCGACGCTGCGCAAGTCCATGCGGCACCGGCGAGAATTCGAACCAGACGCGCAAGGCCTCGCATCAATGTCTTCCGGAGGGTGCGGTGAGCGGCATCACTGCAGGTGCGGCTTGCGCAGGAAGTCGCGGCGATCGCCGGTGTGCACGAGCAACCGCACGGGAGCGCCGTCGCGCGCGAGCGTCAACGCGACTTCGGTGCCTGCCGGGCCCTTTCGCCAGATCGAGCGGTACATGTCGGCGAGCTCGGTCACGCGATGGTCGCCGACGGCGACGATCACGTCGCCCGGCATGAGGCCCGCCTTGTCCGCCGGACCTTCCGATGCGAGGCCGTTGACGACCAGTCCGTTCGACGTTTCCGCCGTATACATGCCGAGCCACGGCCGCGGGGGCAGGCCCGAGCGCCCGGTGCGCAGGAGGTCGTCCTGAATCGGCGCGAGCAGATCCACCGGCACGAACATGTTGCCTTTCACGATGTCGTCGCCGACCGCTTCCTGGACGAGCAGCGACCCGATCCCGACGAGGCGGCCATCGTCGCCGACGAGCGCGGCGCCGCTCCACTCCGGGTGCGCGGGCGTAACGAACAGCGCCTCGTCGAGCAGGTACTCCCAATAACCGGCGAACTCGCGCTTGGCGAATACGGTAGCCTTGAGCGCATGTGCACGGCCGCCGCTGCCCAGCACGAAAACTTCGTCGCTGATCGCGACCGACGATGCGCTGCCCCGCGGGAGGACCGGCAGCTGCAGCGTTCCCAGCGGCATCACGAGTCCGAAGCCCGTCGCGAAATCGAAGGCGACCGGATGCGCCGGCGTGACCGTGCCGTCGTTCGCCGTGAGCCAGATCGACTCCGCTTCGGTGATGAGGTACCCGATCGTCAGCACCAGCCCGTCATCGCCGATGACGACGCCGCACCCGGTGCGCTCCGTGCCGAGGATCGGCGCGGTGAAGGCGTCGTCCGGAACGTCGGCGCGCAATCCGACCACCGAGTCCAGCGCGGACTTGAAGTCGAAGTGCATCTCGCTCGCGGCGGGCTGCATCGAACTGGGAAAGGCCCAGCGGGTCGGGTCGGACACGGGAGGCGGACGACGGGCGCGGGCATTCGCGCCCGCCATGTCGTCATGGTACTCGACCGAGCGCCGCCCGGCACATCTTCGTGTGCCGCGCCGAGGGCTGCGTCTCGACACGATCTGCGGCAGAATCCAGGCGGCCGCAAAACCGCCTTATCCGACATGCCGCCTCCCTCCATGCGCACTCTGTTCGCCGCCTGCGCGCTCGTCGCTGCAGCCGTTTCCGCGCAGGTGCCGCCCGGTGCATCGGACAAGTCGGGCTACACCGGCCTGTTCGCCGCCGCGGACCGCGGGGACGTCACGGGAATCGCGGCACTCGTCGCCGCCGGCGAGGGCACCAGCGCGCGGGATGGCCATGGCCGCACGCCGCTGATCGTCGCCGCCTTTGCGAGGCAGCGCGAGGCAATGCGCGCACTCGCCAAGGCAGGCGCGGACCCCAATGCGCGGGACGCCGATCGCTACGACATCGTCACGATCGCCGCCGTCGCCGACGACCTGCCCACGCTCGAGACGGCCCTCGCGATCGGTTGCCACGCAACGAACGTGACGAGTCGCTACGACGGTACGGCACTCATCGCCGCGGCGCATCTCGGGCACGTCGAGGTCGTCCGGGCGCTGATCCGCGCCGGCGCACCGCTCGACCACGTGAACAATCTGGGCTGGACCGCGCTCATCGAATCCATCGTGCTGGGCGACGGCGGGCCGCGCCACCTTGCGACGCTGACCGCGCTGGTCGACGCAGGTGCAAACGTCAACCTGCCCGATCGCAGCGGAGCGAGTCCCCGGACGCTTGCGCAAAGCCGCGGCTATCGCGAGATGGTGACCGTGCTCGAACGCGCCGGTGCGAAATGACCGGCGTCGGTACCCGGCCGCTCCATCCCGGTACGGCTCTCTAGCGCAGCCGTCGGTGCCGCGGCAGACGGGAGATGTCCATCGATGTTCGTTGCCGCTTACGCGCCGAACCGCGCGAACCGAAACGCGTCGATGCCGAAGGGCGCCGCACCGTCGTCCGCCCATGCCGCCACCGCTTCGCCGATCGCAGGCGAGTGCTTGAAGCCGTGGCCCGAGCATGGCGAGACGATCAACACGCGGTCCGACTCGGGGTGACGATCGATCACGAACCCGAAATCGGGTGTCACCGTGTACAGGCACGATACGGCCTTCACGCAGCGCGCGGCAACGCCGCGCACGAACGGTGCGACGAGATCGGCGTGGACCGCCGCGATGTCCGCGTCGGTCGCCGGCAGGGCAGCCGCGTCCGCGCTCGTCTCCACCTCGAATTGCTCGGTCGCCACCTTGACGCCGCCGAACGGACCGTCGAGGGCGGGAAATCCGTAAAGGCCCTGTCGGCGTCCCTGCAGTTCCCAAATGAAAATCGGGAATGCGGACGGGTGAAACGATGCCGGATCGCCGTCGATGGCGAACCAGTACAGCTGCTGGCGATAGACCCTGAAATGCTGCGCCAGCACCGGTTCCAGCAGCGCGGTGAGCCAGGGCCCTGCGGCGATGACCAGCCGATCCGCTGCGTATCGATCGCGATCCGTCGCTGACCGTCACGCCGCGTGCGGAGGCCTCGAAGCCCCGCACCGTCTCGTTGCGGTGAATTTCGGCGCCATGACGTTCCGCCGACTCGAGGTGCGCGCGGACGCACGCCTCGGGTCGCAGAAAGCCCGCCTCCGGTTCGAGATATCCCCGCTCGTCGTCGGCAACGTTGAACGCCGGAAAGCGCCGCCGGATCTCGCCGGCGTCGAGAATTTCGTGCGAAATTCCGTAGGCTTGCGCAGCCGCGAGCGTGTTGGCGAAGAAATCGGGGACATGCATGACCGCCGACCGCGCGCCGCTCGAGATGAACAGCCCGCCGTTCGAAGTGAGCAGCGTTGCACCGGATTCGCGCTCGAGGTCGCGCCACAGCGCATGCGAGCGAATGGCGAGCGGTGTGTAGTGGGCGCCTTCGCCGATCGCGAGACGCGTTATGCGCGTGTCGCCGTGCGTCGAGCCGAAAGCATGCGGGGGCGCGTGGCGATCGATGCCGAGGGCGCGGTGGCCGCGCTTGCCGAGGTGATGGAGCGTCGCGCTGCCCATCGCGCCCAGACCGAGAACGATCGTGCGGTAGGTTTGCATCGAACCTGGAACGTGAACGTGGCGCCGCGAGTCAGCGCGCGTCCTGCTCCACCGCCGGCCGCCGCATCAGCACCAGCGCCAGCAGTGCGGATGCGACCATCAGGAACAGGCTGACCGCATTGAGGACGGGGCTCGCTCCCTCGCGCATGCGCCCGTACATCATGATCGTCAGCGGCGGGTCGGAACCCACCAGCATCAGCGTGGTGTTGAAATTCTCGAACGACATGAGAAAGGCGATCGCCGCGGCGCCGATCAGCGCGGGCTTGAGGTAAGGCAGCGTCACGGTCCACAGCACCGCCGCGTGCGTCGCCCCCAGATTGAGCGCCGCATCCTCCAGCGCACTGTCGAACCGTTTCAGCCGCGCGGCGATCGTCAGCGTCGCGATCGCCACGATGAAGGAAAACTGCCCGGCGACGACGAGCGGCAATCCGGGGCGGAGGAAGTCGAGCTCGAGGCCGAGCAGGTCGTCGGCCAGGCGCGCAAGCCGGCTCGCAAACGCAAGGATCGAGATGCCGAGGATCACGCCGGGAATGACGAGCGGCGCCAGCATCGCGAGCGAGAGCACCGACTTGCCGCGAAAGCGGGCGCGCTCGAGCAGGAAGGCATTCGCGGTGCCGGCCGCCACCGCGAGCACCGTGACCCAACCCGCGACGACGACGCTCGTCCAGATCGACGACAGCAGCGCCCGATCGGCGAAGAGACCCGTCCGCCCCCGCGCCGGATCTCCCAGGAACCAGTCGAGCGTGAAGCCGCGCCACGGCGGCGCCGGATAGTTGGCGTCGTTGAACGCGAACACCGCGACCACCGCGAGCGGCAGGAACAGGAACAGGAAGAACGCCGCTACATAGCCGGCGACTGCGTACCGCTCGATTGCGCCGCGAGGCAGCGACGGAATCATGAGCGGCGCATCACGTCGGCGAAGCGCTGGCCGGCGAGCTTGAGACCGAGCCAGACGATCACGGTGGAGAGGCCCAGCAGCAGGAAGCCGAAGGCGGCGCCCTGCTCCCAATTGAAGCGGGTGATGAACTGCGTGTAGATCGTCTCCGTGAACCACAACGAATTCTTGCCGCCGAGCAACGTCGGCGTCAGGTAGTTGCCGAGCGTCAGCATGAACACGACGATCGCGCCTGCGGCGATACCGGGTGCGGCGTGCGGAATCACGATCTCGCGCAGGATCGACCATCCGTTGCCGCCCAGGTCGTACGCCGCCTCGATCAGCGAATCGTCGAGTGTCTCCAGTGCATTGACGAGCGGCACCACCATGAACAGCATCGACGTGTAGACGAGGCCGACCAGGATCGTCGCGTCGTGATAGAGGAGCTCGACCGGCGCCGCGGTGAGGCCGAGGTCCGCGAGCAGTCGCGGCACGACGCCGGACTCGCGCAGCAGGATCATCCACCCCAGCGTGCGCACGGTCTCGCTCACCCAGAACGGGATGAGGCAGAGAACGAAGAGCAGCGACTTGGCGCGGCCCTTGGCTATCTTCGCGATGTACCAGGCGGCGGGAAAGGCGATCGCGAACGTGCACAGCGTCGCGAAGATCGACATCGCCGCCGTGCGCACGAACGTGTGCCAGTAGAGCGGCTCGTCGAAGAACGTCCGGTATTGCGCGAGGCTCCACTCGAACACGCGCGGCGCAACGCGCGAGCGCAGCGACAGCACCGCAAGCTCGACGTGCGGCAGCACGATGAGCCCGACCAGCCAAAGAAGCGCGGGGGCGAGCATCAGAAGCAGCGCAAGTCGCGCCCGGGGCGCGGCAATCGGATCGGCCATGGTGTTGTCCGCCTCCGCCATCAGCGCGCCGACGTGCGAAAGCAGACGGCGCGCGCGGGTTCGAATCCGAACGCGACGTCCTCACCGGGAGCGAGATTCGCGAAGCTGCCGGCCTGCGGCAGCGCGATCCGGATCGTCAGGCGTGAACTCGCCTCGCGCATCAGCACCGCCGAGTTGGCACCGTCGAAGAGGAGGCTTTCGACCGTGCCGCCGAAGGGCTGCGTCGATGCCGGAAGCGTCGCGCGATCGCGCGCGAGCACGATCGCCTCGGGCCGGACGAACATCGCCGCGGAATCGCCCGCGGAAAGCGCACCTTCCCGTCGCGCGCGGACGCGCAGCCCGGGGGCGACGACGATTTCCACGGTGTCGCCGTCCACGCCCGCGACTTTGCCATCGAGGCGATTGTTTTCGCCCACGAACGACGCGACGAACGGCGTCGCAGGGTGATAGTAGAGCTCCTGCGGCGTGCCGACCTGCTCGAAATGCCCGGCATTCATCACGGCCACGTGGTCGGAGAGCACGAGCGCCTCCGACTGGTCGTGCGTGATGTAGACAAACGTCGTGCCGAAGTCCGCCTGCAGCTGCTTCAGCTCGATCTTCATATGCTCGCGCAGCTTCAAGTCGAGTGCGCCGAGCGGCTCGTCCAGCAGCAGCAGCGTCGGCTCGAGCACGAGACTGCGCGCGATCGCCACGCGCTGCTTCTGCCCG
This sequence comes from uncultured beta proteobacterium, assembly GCA_963726765.1. Taxonomy (GTDB): domain Bacteria; phylum Pseudomonadota; class Gammaproteobacteria; order Burkholderiales; family Casimicrobiaceae; genus CAIWHR01. The sequence continues at coordinate 358,888 of CAVSDH010000010.1, forward strand.
CCGGACAGCTGGTCCACGCGCTTCGCCTGCGCGCCGGGAAGCCCGACGCGCTCGAGCATCGCCCCCACCTTGGCGCGGATCTCGGTGCGCGGCACGCCGCGCCGCGCGAGTCCGTAGCCGACGTTGTCGCCGACGGTCATCATCGGGAACAGCGCGAGATGCTGGAACACCATGTTGACGGGCCGCCGGTTGGGCGGCACCCCGCGCATCGACGCACCGCCGATGCGCACGTCGCCTTCGTCGGGCGCGAGAAAGCCGGCGATCATCCGCAGCAGCGTTGTCTTGCCGCACCCCGACGGGCCGAGGATCGAGAAGAAGCTGCCGTGCGCAACCTCGAGCGAAAGCGACTCGACAGCCGCCATCGCGCCGTATCGCTTGCTGACGCGGTCGACCTCGAGATCCTGGGCCATCGGACGGGCGATGTGCGCGACGGCGCCGGGATGACGTTCAGCCGCAGGCGGCGCGGGGAGCGCCGGCGCGTCCCGCACGCCCCCTCAGGCGAACCTCAGTTCGCCGCCTTGACGCGGTCGAGCACCTTGCCTTCGATGTCCTCGATGCCCGGCGGCACCGCGGGGTACCACCTGATGTTGCGCATCGCCTCGTCCGGGAAGCTCTTCGCGAACTGCGCCTTCAGCTTGGCGTCCATCAGCTGGTCGGCGCCCTTCGAGGCGGTGAAGTTGCCGGCGGCGCCCGCGACCTTGGCGGCGATTTCCGGGCGCATGTTGAAGTTGATCCAGGCATAGGCAGCCGCATCGTTGCGGCCTTTCGCCGGCAGCGCGTACGTGTCGATCCAGCCGAGCGCGCCGGACTTGGGCGCGATGAACTGGATGTCCGCGTTTTCCGAATTGAGCTTCCAGCCGCCGGTGTCCCACATCATCGCACCGACGATCTCGCCCGCGCGCATGCCGTTCAGCAGCTGATCCTTGTTGTCCCAGAAGAACTTGAGGTTCGCCTTGCACGCCGCGAGCGTCTTGCCCACGTCGTCCATCAGCGCCGCGTACGCCTTCGGGTCCTTGTACAGCGCGAACGGGTCCTTGCCGCTCGCGAACGCCAGCGCGATCAGCGTCGGCCGCTTGAGGCGCACCGACGTCTTGCCCTTGTACTCGGCCTTGCACAGGTCCCCGTAGTCGGCCATTTTCGCGAGCTTGGTGTTGACGACGAGGCCGTCGGTGCCCCAGATGTGGGGCAGCCCGTAGACCTTGCCGTCGACGGTCGTGTTCTTCTTGGTCGCGTCCAGCATCGACGGGATGAAGAGCTCGCCCTTGATCTTCGCGAGGTCCATCGGCTTGTAGATGCCGAACTCCTGCTGCGGGCCCGCGATCCGATCCTGCGACGGCTGCGCGAGATCGAAGCCGGCGCCGCCGGTGGCGCGCAGCTTGGAAATCATTTCCTCGTTGTTCGACAGCGTGACCTCGACGTCGATGCCGGTCTCCTTCTTGAATTGGGCGACGACGTCGGCGGGCACGTAGTCCGCCCACGTGATGAGCCGCAGCTTGTTGTCCTGCGCAACGGCGGCGGTGGAGAAGGCCGCGGCCGTGGCAACCACCAGCAGCGAACGGAAAAGACGCGATGCGGTCATGAGAAAGACTCCCCTGGCGATGAGCGTTACGATCGGTCCCCGGTCGCGCGAACGCCGGGATGAGCGGAAGCTTACTCCAACGACGTGCTGAAGGCGCGACGTGCGGCTCACGATCGGGCGCGCGAGCGCGGGGCTCGCCGGGTCGACGCCGAGATCCCGCGTGCCGGCGGCGGCGGCGAGATGCGGTCGTTTGCCGCCTCCTCGAGGGCGGAAAGCACCGCCGCGAACGTGTCGAGCGCGTCGCCGGGGAATTGCCGTCGTACGGTCTGCTCGAGGTCCTGAAGGTGCCGATGCGTCTTTATGGCGACGCGCCGCCCCTTGCGCGTAAGGTCGACGACGAATGTCCGGCGGTCGGTCGCTCCGGCGTCACGCGTCACGAACCCGCGCTCGACGAGCCGGTCCAGAATGCTGGTGAGCGTCGACCGCTTGTGCGCGAGCACCTTGTGGAGCTCGCCTACCGTCGCGGTGCCGGAATGCGCGAGGTGGGCGAGGATGTGCGCTTCGCCTTGGGCAAGCCCGTGTTCACGAAGCAGGGCCAGGTAGAGACCGATCCGGTGGGTTGCGCGATGAATCCCGGGGATGAGCTGCAGTTGCATGGGCACCGAGAGGCCTGAGATCGGGGGCGACCCAGACGAGTCTAGCATCGTCGCCGTAGAGCCGGGACCGCGTGTACCAGGCGAGCGGCGCGTCCTTGTCGAGCAGGAAAGGATGGGCCGCCAGCACCTCCTCGAAAGCCTCTCCGTCCGTGGCGCGTGCGCGTACCTCGGCAAGGAGCCGCACCCAGAACACCGTCAGCGTCTGGTGGTATTTTTCCGGTGCGCCAGCGCTGCGCGCAAAAGCGCGTATCGCGGCGCACATCCGGTCGCAGGCCTCGTCGATCGTCGCGGACTCCTGCAGGTACGCCGCACGCCAGGCGAAGGTGCTCGCGATGGTGGAAATCCTGATTGCGTATCTCCCCGCGCTCGAACGCACGCGCGTATTCGCGATCGGTCATGGCTCGCGCCCTCGCCGCACGGCCGAGTGGATCACCCGTGGCCATCGTGGCCCCCGCTGTTGCGCGGCGTGCACTGGGTACACGAACTCCCGCGACCCGCCCGGCACCCACTCACGCGCGCGAACAGGCCCCAGAAGCGTGGTCGCCGTCTCGCGCGCGCCAGAGGGCAGGGGCTCCCGGTCTGCGCGAGGAATTGCGCGCGACGCGCAGCGTCGATCGCGGGCACGGTGCGGACAGGGAAGGTGCCGGCGGCGGAAAGATGCGGCGCCGCTTCAGGGGCGCGCGCAGTCGCAGGCAGCCGCGCCCTTGTCGAGCACGATCCGCCAGACGCCCGGCGCTTCCTGACGCCAGATCGACGTGAACGTCGCGATTTGCTTGCCGGACGGATCGTGCACCGGTCCGGAGCTCAGCGCGAGCGATCCGGAGTCGAGCACCTCGACCTCCGCCGGCTCCCACCGGAACGGCGCCGTCCTCTGCTCGAAGAAGCGCTTCCAGCCGGCCGCAACGGCAGCCTTGCCGCGCAAGGGAGTCGGGCCGGTGAAGAAAACCGCCTCGTCGGAGATGAAGGACGCGAACGCAGCGAAATCGCGATCCGCCATCGTCCGCGCGAACGCGCGCTCGGTCGCGAAGACCTGGTCGCGCAGTGCGGCAACGTTCTGCGGACTGGCGACGGGCGCCGGCGCGGACGCACATCCGGCAACCAGCGCGACGCCGGCGAGAAACGGGACAACGCGCAAACGGTTCACCCGAGGTCGCCGTCGCAACGCCGATGATGCGGGATCAGCTGGTCGACTTGAAGATCACGCTGAACGGGCGCGGCACGTCGTCGAGGGACTGGAAAAATCTTGCCTTCAGATACGAGCTCATCCCCTCGATCAGAACCCGGATCTGTTCGGTTCCCTGCACGGGCTGTGTCGCGCGGCCCGCCGCCGGGCGCTCCGCCGGTTGCCGGCGCCGTCCCGTGACCGCGACGGTGAGATCCGGCAATTCCTGGTCGAGGCTCATGTAGGCACCGTACGCGGCGAGCGTGTCGATCTCGTACTTGTTGTCGAGCGCGGTGCGATTGAAGTGTACGGCGAGATCCGCAAGGTGGCTCAACACCATCTTGGCCTGCGTGCGCTGCAGAGGCCCGACGATGCGCGCATCTGCATAGCGGCGGAATTTCTCGGTCACTCCATATTCGGTGCCGCGGGAGAGCGGCTGCAGCAGTCCATGCCGCACCATTTCTTCGATCATCGTCCGGCTCGCGGCGGCGCTCACCCGGAAATCCTCGACGAGCGCGTCGAGCTTGACGACGCAGCGATCCGGCGGCATTCCCTGAAGACGCTCCAGCAAGCGCGCCGTCGAATCGCGCAATTGCATCGCGTGAAGACCGAAATAGCGTTTTCTGTCGATCAGCGTCAGTGGTGTCATCGCGAGGACCCTCGGTAATCGCGTGCGATGACAGTAGCATAGTTGAATCCGTTCTGCATCCCCCTTGTGCCGTGTCCGTGCAAACGTCATGCACGGCGGCCCGACGCGGAGAGAAAAAAGGACCAATCCGGCGGGGTTATCGTGTTCAATTGCAAACTTTCAATTCGTACACGACAAGGCGCGCGTTCACGCCTCGATTGCCGCGGCGCACGCCGCCGAAGTCGCGCAAACAAGCGGAAGGCGGACGCGGTCGGCGCTCCTTTGCCGGCCCTGATGCCTCGGCGCCTCGGCACCGGTGTAGTCTGACCGGATGCTCGCACCGAGTCGCCCGTCACCGCGTGCCGCGCGCCCCGGACTTGCCGCGCGCGAGCGCGCAGTTCTTGCGCGGCTGTCCACGCCGGAACGCATCCAGACCTTCGTCGACGCCATCCCGGCCAACCACGAGGCCGGCGGCGAGACCGTCCTGTCGGTGCGCGAAGTGTTGCGTCAGCGCCGCGCGCACTGCATCGAAGGCGCATTTGTCGCCGCGTGCGCGCTGTGGGTCCACGGCCGGCCGCCGCTCGTGATGCATCTCGACTGCGACCCCGCCGACTGGCCGCACGTGATCGCCCTGTTTCGGCGCGGCCGCTCGTGGGGGGCGATCTCCAAGAGCAACCACATCGGGTTGCGCTTTCGTGATCCCGTCTACCGAAGCCTGCGCGAGCTCGCGATGTCCTATTTCCACGAGTACTGCGACCGGCACGGAAATCGGACGCTCACAGGCCACTCGGCGGCATTCGACCTGCGTCGCATCGAACCGTCGCTGTGGGTGACGTCGGAGACGCCATGCTGGGAAGCACACGACCGCCTGGCGAATCTGCGCCACTATCCACTCGTCTCCGCCAGCCAGCGCAGGGCGCTTTCGCGCCTGGGCCCGTTCGAACGCATGCTCGCGCGCATCGCACAGTTTCCGCGATCGTCAACGCGCAAGTGATCGATCGGCGACCGGGCAATGCCCGCGTCAAGTCGCGCCCGGTCCGGAAAGACCCAGCTGCGCGGAATCTCGCGTCGCCGTTTTCACCTATCATTCGCGCATGGACCCACGGACGCCCGCCAAGTCGCTGTCGACTCCGCTGACCGACGATGAAATCACGGAGCTCAATGAGCTGCTTCTGGCGGCCGACGAAGACCTCGACCCGTTCGACGTGGTCATGCTCGACGGGTTTCTCACCGGCGTCCTGCTTCAGCCCGACACCGTGCTGCCGACCGACTGGCTGCCTCTGGTGTTCGACGCGCAGGGGCGCCTCCCCTCGGCCGCGCGGGGCATTGCGGCAGTGCAGCGGACGCAGGACCTCATCATGCGCCGGCACAACGAAATCGCCGTCCACATCATGGCGCGCGAACCCTTCGATCCCATCGTGTACGAAATGGAGGATCCGGACGGCAACGTCCTCGACGGAAAGGCCGCGATCGCAGCGCTGGAGCCCTGGACCGTCGGCTTCATGAACGCGCTGACTTCGTTCCCTGCGGTTCTGGATCGCTTCGAGAAGGACGAGGAAGGCGCGGGCTCGTTGCTGGGCATCCTGCGCCACCTTCCCGCCGAGCCGGAGGACGCGAATTCGCCGGACGACACTTTCGAGCGGGAAAGGAAGGCGCTCAACCGGGATGCGCCGCTCGCCGATCTCGACGATGCGATCGACGATCTCGTCGCCTGCGTCCTCGAGGTCGCCGAATTCACCCGCCCGCGCCTGCCCGTCGCGCGCACGTCGCCCAAGGTCGGCCGGAACGACCCCTGCCCGTGCGGCAGCGGCCGCAAGTTCAAGCAATGCCACGGGCGCAGCGTCCACTGAACGTCGCAACGCCCGACGAAAGCGGAATCTGCGCCAACCTGGATACAAGGAGCCCTGCTCGATGAAGATCTTTTTTGCCGTCGCGTCGCCGTTCGTGCGCAAATGCCTGGTCGCCGCTGCCGAGCTCGGGCTGCGCGACAGGATCGAGCAGGTCAGCGCCGCCGCGCATCCCGTCGATCGTGACGCCAGCGTCGTCGCACACAATCCGCTGGGCAAGATTCCGACGCTGATCACCGACGACGGCACGGTCCTCTACGACAGTCGCGTGATCTGCGAATACCTGAACACCCTGGGTGACGGCCATCTCATTCCCCGCGAGGGCAAGGCACACTGGAGCGTTCTGGTCGAGCAGGCGCTCGCCGACGGCATCATGGATGCGGCCGTTCTGACGCGTTACGAGACGGCCGTGCGGCCGGAAGCGTTGCGCTGGAAGGAGTGGACGACCGGCCAGCTGGAAAAAGTGACCTCCGGACTCGATGCACTGGAGTCGCGCGCGGCCGGCTTCGGTGACCGCGCAGACCTGGGCACCATCGCCTTCGGCTGCGCGCTCGGTTATCTCGATTTCCGCTTCGCGTCGTTCGGCTGGCGCGACACGCGCCCGAATGCCACGGCGTGGTTCGGGCGGTTCGGCGCACGGGCGTCGATGGTTTCGACGAAGCCGTCGGCGTAGCGCGCGCCGCGGCGCCTTGGGAACCGTTCCCCGCCCCTCTCGCGCACAGGGCGCGCGGGAGACGAAATTGCCCTCGCGCCGATTTCTGGCACGGTTGATGCAGTTATCCGTCGCAGGAGGTCCCGCCCGCCATGGAACCTGTCATCCCGCTTGCCGGTCTGCAGCCCATCTACTCCGTCGCCGACGTCGACCGGGCGGCAGGAGACAGCACGGCCAGGAGCAACGAGGGCCTGAAGGGCTGGTACGACCGCATGCGTCTCCTCGGCGGATCGCGCTTCATCGTCAAGCCGTCCACGCACAATGCCGTCGACGATCTGTACGACGCGTCGCCGAACTTCGTCGAAGTCATCGACGACCTCAAGAAATTCCTCGCGCTGGCCGTATCCGGGAACGAGGCGGTGCAGTTCACGCCGATTCTCCTGCTCGGTGAACCGGGCCTCGGCAAGACCTACTTCGCGCGGAAGCTCGCCCATGCGCTCGGCACCGGCTTCGAGTTCGTCTCGATGAGCTCGCTGACGGCAGGGTGGGTGCTGACCGGCGCGTCGGCACAGTGGCACAACGCCCGGCCCGGCAAGATTGCGCAGACGCTGATCGAAGGCGAATACGCGAATCCCGTCGTGGTCCTCGACGAAGTCGACAAGTCCGGCGGCGATCACCGCTACGATCCCATGGGGGCGCTCTACACGCTGCTCGAGCGCGACACGGCGCTCGACTTCAAGGACGAATACATCGATGTCGACATGGACGCGTCGCACATCCTGTGGGTGGCAACTGCAAACGACGCTTCGACGATTCCCGACCCGATCCTCAACCGGATGAACGTCTACGAGATCGAACGCCCGGATGCCGAAGGCTCGCGTCGCATCGCGCTCTCGGTCTACCGCGAGATCCTCGACCAGCACCGCTGGCCCTTCCCGCCGGAACCCTCCGACGGGCTGCTCGACCGGCTCGCGACCATTCCTCCGCGCGACATGAAGAAGCTGCTGCTCGACGCGTTCGGGACGGCGCGACTCGCGGGGCGCGACTGCCTCGTCCCCGGGGACATCGACGCGAAGAAGCTCTGCGGCCGCAGGGCGCGCGTCGGGTTCTGACGGCGCGCACTTCTCCTCTGCTCGGCACGCGTGAAAGTGTGCGCCTGCCGCACGCGGTGGCCGCCCGCGGTCACACGTGACCGCTCGCGGCGGCTAAGCTGGCCCCCGCGTGGGAATCGATTCATCGGCCCCGCCTTTCCGCAAGAGCCGCCCACGCATCCCCGATCGCCTGACGAATGAGCACGTCGTGAACATTCGCACCTCCACCCTTGCGATGCTTGTCATCGGCAGCATGATGTGGGCGGCCGCGCCCTCGGCCCAGGAAATCCAGGAGCGGGTGATCCGCTTCGGGCATCTCAACAACACCGATCACCCGGTCAGCATGGGGGTGAAGAAATTTTCCGAGCTCGTCGCGGCGAAGAGCGGCGGAAAGATGCAGGTCAAGGAATTTCCGTCGAACCAGCTCGGCACCGAGCAGCAGCAGACATCGGCGCTCCAAGGGGGCGTGCAGGAAATGCAGGCTCCGGCCACGACGTCGCTCGTCGGCATCGTCAAGGATTACGGCGTCATCGACTTCCCGTTCACGGTCGGCAATCACGCGCAGGCCTTTGCCCTCCTCGACGGTCCGCTCGGCAGCGCGCTTCTCGACAAGCTGCCGGAAAAGGGGCTGGTCGGCCTCGCCTACTGGGATCTCGGATTTCGCAACGTCACCAACAGCAAGCGGCCGATCACGAAGCCGGAAGACCTGGAGGGCCTCAAGCTACGCGTGATCCCGAACCCGGTGTTCCTCGACACCTTCAAGGCCTTCGGCGCCAATCCGGTCCCGATGAGCTTCAGCGAGCTCTATACGGCGCTCGAGACGCGCACGGTCGACGGGCAGGAGAATCCGTACGCGGTGATCCTGTCGAACAAGTTCTACGAGGTGCAGAAATTCCTCAGCGGGACCAACCACGTCTACGGGACCAACATCATCCTGGTGAGCAAGAAGTTCTGGGACAAGCTCTCGCCCGCCGAGCAGAAGATCATGCGTGACGCCGCGCTCGAGGCGCGGGACTATCAGCGCGAGGTGAGCCGAACCGCCGCCTCGCGAGCCGTGGGCGAACTCGCGGCGAAGGGCATGCAGTTCAACGATGTCGCGCCTGCCGAGCAGGAACGCATGCGGAAGATCGCGAAGCCCGTTACCGAGAAGGCGCTTGCGACCTACGATCCGGCGATCCAGAAGCTCTATGCCACCGAAGTCGAGCGCGTGCAGAAGCTGAAGTAGTTCCCTTGCTCGCGCGCAACTTCGAGCGGATCCCCGGACGGCGGCATCGACCTACGCGCTCGCGACGAACAGCGCCCACTCCCCCGGGATGCCCTTGAGCTGCCGCACGCCGCGCGGCTCGAGCGCGATGCCTGAACCGGCGACCAGATCGCGCGTCGTGCCGGAGACCATCACCTCGCCGGCGGCGGCCTCGGCCTGCACGCGCGCTGCGAGATGCACGGCGATGCCGCCGATGTTGTCGCCCATCAGCTCCACTTCGCCGGTGTGCAGTCCCGCGCGCACTTCAAGGCCGTGGGGACGCACGGCGCCGGCAATCGCAAGCGCACACCGGATCGCCCGCCCGGGGCCGTCGAAACTCGCCATGATGCCGTCGCCCGCCGTGTTGGTTTCGCGACCGCGGTAGCGGGCGATCTCGCCGCGGACGATCCGGTAATAGTCGGACAGGCGCACCTTCCACGCGCTGTCGCCGAGCGCGCTGAGCGCCCGGGTCGAATCGGCCACGTCGACAAACAGCACCGTTGCCAGCACCCGGTCGTCGACCTCGACCGGGCGCACGCCGGTGACGAACGCCTGGATCTCGGCCAGCACCCTTTCCGGAGCAACCGCCATCATCGAGTGCGTGTTGCCGGGGAATTCGACAAAGCGCGCGCCGGGAATCCGTTTCGCCATGTCGCGCGCAGCTTCGCACGGCGCGACCGGATCGCCGGTTCGATTCATCACGAGCGTGGGAACCTTGATCGCGCCCAGGATCGGACGAATGTCGATCTCCGAATTCATCCGCTCGTACGCCGCGGCAGCCGACGGGCTTGCCGCCGCCCTCATATAGCGCATCATGGACTGAACGAGGGCGGAATCGGCATCCGGTCCGACTCCGGCGCCCGGTCCGCGGATGTACCACTCCGACGGCCAGTTGTCCTGCACGTCCTCAATCATCCGATCGGTATCTTCGCGCGACATGCCCCACGGGTGATCTTCGGTCGCGACCCACCGCGCCATGCCGCCCCAGGTCAGAAGTGCGCGCGTGCGCTCCGGATAGGTCGCGGCGAACAACGATGCCATCGACGCCCCCTCCGACGCGCCGAGGATCGCCGCGGAGTCGACGCCGACCGCATCCATCACCGCGCGAATGTCGTCGGCCCGCTGCTCGAGCGTCGCCATTGCCGTCGGACGGTCGGAGAGTCCCGTGCCGCGCTTGTCGAACCGGATGAGGCGGAACATCGAGCTCAGGCGCCGGAAGAAATCGGCGCGCAGTGGAAATTCCCAGTCCATGTCGAGGTGCGACACGGTTCCGGGCGCGAGGACCATCGTGATCGGAGCGTCGCCGGTGACCTGGTACGCGATGAGAACGTCACCGCTTTTCGCATAGCGGGTTGGGGGAGTCATGCCGTCGCGCGCCTGTCGCCCGATGTTGCCGGAGCCGGATTATTGCACTTCGGACCCGGCGGTAGCGAGTTCCGGAAGAGCAAGGGACGCTGAGCGGATAAACTGTCGCACGATTCGATCATCGTGCTGTCTGCCAGGAGAATTTCGTGACAGAAGGAGCGGCGCCTGTTCGCAGCGCACCGGCGCTGCCGGCGACCTTCGTATACGTCTCCAGTGCCGAAGACGGGGACATCGGCTGTTACCGGATGCTGGACTCGGGCGAACTGCAGCCGGTCGCGCGCACCAAGGTGGCCGGCATGGTGATGCCGATGGCGGTAAGCCCCGATCGCAGGTTCCTGTACGCGGTGTCCCGCGTCAAGCCGTATTCGGTGCACGCCTATTCCATCGATCCGCGGTCGGGCGCGCTGTCACCGCTGTCGATCTCGCCGCTGGCGGACAGCTTTCCGTACATTTCGCTCGACCGGACCGGCCGTTTCCTCTTCGGCGCGTCCTACGCCGGGAACGTCATCAGCGTCAACGCGGTGGGGGCCGATGGTCGCGTTGACGGCGTACCGTCGCAGATCATTCCGCTGGGGCACAACCCTCACGCGATCCGCGTCGACGAGAGCAACCGGTTCGTCTATGTGCCCGCGCTCGGCATCGACGCGATCTTCCAGTTCACGTTCGACGCGGGAACCGGCAGGCTCGCGTCGAATACGCCTCCTCTTTGTTTGACATCGGCGAGGTCGGGGCCGCGCCACTTCGTGACCTCCGGCGACAGCCGATTCCTGTACCTTCTGAACGAGATGACCGGGACCGTGACCACGTTTTCTGTCGATGCCGTGTCGGGTCGTCTGCGCATGGTGAGCGAGGCTTTCGGACTGCCGCCGGATACCGACCTCGTGCCCGGCGCACCTCGCGGCGTTCCCGCGGCTCCCGGGGCGGCACCGCGCAACACCGACAACGACATCTGGTGCGCCGATATCCACATGACGCCGAACGGCAGGTTCCTGTACATCTCGGAACGCACGCGCAGCACGATCAATGGGTTCGGCGTCGACAGTGCGGTGGGCAAGCTCACCTACCTGTCCTGCACGCCCACCGAGCGTCAGCCGCGCGGATTCGCGATCGACCCCGGCGGGCGATTCCTGGTCGCCGCCGGCGAGAAATCGGACACGATTTCGGTCCATGCGATCGACGCGGCGAGCGGAGCGCTGCAGCTTCTCGAACGGTATCCGACCGGAAGGGGGTCGAACTGGGTTGAAATCGTCAGCTTCGACTGACCCGGCCAGCGCGCATCAGCGCTACCGGTAACCCGCGGCCTGCAGTTCGAACAGCTCGGCGTAGCGGCCTCCCGTCGCCAGCAGCTCTTCGTGCGTTCCGACTGCCTCCACCGTCCCGTCGGCGAGCACGACGATGCGGTCCGCCATGCGTACGCTCGAGAAGCGGTGCGAGATCAGCACGGCAGTCTTGCCGCGCGAAAGCTCCTTGAACCGCTGGAAGACCTCGAATTCGGAGCGGGCATCGAGCGCTGCGGTCGGCTCGTCGAGAATCAGCACCTGCGCATCGCGCATGTAGGCGCGCGCGATCGCGATCTTCTGCCATTCTCCCCCTGACAGATCGATGCCGGTGCGAAAGCGCTTGCCGATCACCTGGTCGTATCGGTTCGGCAGCTTCGCGATGACCTCGTCGGCGAGGCTCCGCTCCGCGGCCTGCACGATCCGCGCGCGGTCGTCGCGCGCCTCGATGCGGCCGACCGCGATGTTCTCCGCCGCGGTCAGGTGATAGCGGACGAAATCCTGGAAGATGACGCCGATGTTCGAGCGGAGCGCGAAAAGGTCGTACTCGCGGAGGTCGTGGCCGTCGAGCAGGATGCGGCCCTCGTCCGGATCGTATAGCCGGGCGAGCAGCTTCACCAGCGTCGTCTTGCCGGCGCCGTTCTCGCCGACCAGCGCGAGCACTTCGCCGGCGTTCAGCGTGAAGTCGAGGTGGCGCACCGCCCAGCGTTCGGCGCCCGGGTAGCGGAAGCCGACATCGCGAAACACGAACCCTTCGCGAATCGGCGACGGGAACGGCCGCGCGTCGGGCGGCGACACGATTTCGGGCCGGATCTCGAAGAACGAGAACAGGTCGTCGAGATACAGCGCCTGCCCCGCCACCTGCGAGAATCCCGTCAGCAGGCTTTCGAGCAGCGTGCGCAGCCGCCGGAACGAGCCGGCGAGGAAGGTCAGGTCGCCGATCGTGAACTCCTGCTGCAGCGTGCGCCAGACGATGTATGCGTACGCCAGGTAGTACGCGACCGTCCCGATCGCCGTCAGCACGCTGCCCACGGTCGCGCGCCTTTTCGCCAGCGCGCGGTTCGCCGCCAGAAAGCTCGTAGCCAGCGCGCGATAGCGGTCGATCAGGAACGCGTTGAGGCCGAAGATCTTCACTTCCTTCGCCGTCTCGACGCTGGCGCCCGTCTGCCGCACGTAGTCGAGCTCGCGCCGCTCCGCGGTGCGCGCATAGTTGAGCGAATAGGTCTGCGCGTTGAAATGCGCCTCGCCGACGAACGCCGGCACCAGCGCGATGGCGAGCAGCACGATCAGCCAGGGCGCGTAGACGATGAGTCCCGCGGCGAAGCTCACGATCGTCACGACGTCCTGCGCCTGCGCGAAGAGCTGCCCCATCAGCGTCATGCGTCCCGCCGCCTGCCGGCGCGCGCGTTCGAGGCGGTCCTGCAGCTCGCTGTCCTCGAAATCCTCGAGGTCGAGCGTCGCCGCGTGCTCCATGAGGCGGAGGCTGGTCGTGTTGGAGAATTGCTCGGACAGGAGCGAGTCGAAATAGGACACCGTGCGCCCCAGGACGTCGGAGAGCACCGCCAGGGCGAATTCGACGGCGAGCAGAAATCCGATGCGGTCGACGAGACCCAGCGCGAACCACTCGCGCAGGTTCCCGGGTGCGCTCGCGGTCTGCGTAACCGTGACGACTTCGTCGATGATCAGCTTGCCGACATAGAGCGTCGCGACCGGCAGCAGCGCGCGGACGAGCCGCAGCCCGCACTGGACCAGCGTCAGCGCCGGATTGGTCTCCCAGACGAGCCTGAGGAAGGGCGGCACGTTGCGCAGCGCGCCGACGCGCTCGCGCAAAGTCCGTGGTGCGGGGCCGGGCGGCCGGCCGGCAGCCCCCGCGGCGGGCGTTCGCCCGTCCATCGAGTCGTATTTGGGCATGCCGCCATTGTGCCGGCACGGTCCAAACGCATCCACGCGCGGACCGCTCGGTCGACGGCACGCCTCGCCGCCGAATGCGCTTCCGGCCGGAGGCGGAAACGCGGCGAATACCCCGGCCGGGCGTCCTGAAGACCCGATCACCCGGCAGGTTGTACTGCACCAGTTGTCAGACACCTGTGCTGGCACGCAGGTTGCTCTTCACAGGGGATGGGCAACTATGCATCCAGCGCAAAGCTGTCGGAGTTGAGGCTCGCCGACGAACCCGAGGCAACCGCCGAGGGCGCACCGGGCGGACACGACGCGCCCATGCCGTCGAGCGACGCCACGCCGCCCGTCCAATCGACGGAAACGGTTCCGGGCGCCAAGGTCGCCGCGCTTCGCCTCGCCGAAGAGCCGGACCTCCCTCCCCTCGACTTCGCCACCGTCGAAACCCGTGATTCGACCGCGGACTCGGGCGGTCACGACGCCCGGGATGAAACGGCTTCGCACGGCGCCAGGCCGTCCCAGCCTGCCTCGGCCAGCGAAAACCCGGAAAACGCCGAGCCTGCCGAAGGCGGCGGCGACCCGCCCGCGACCGTCGCCGGTGCCGAGCAGGTCGGCGACCCGGGGCGCATGACCAAATATCTGGCTGCCGCGGCGCGGGAATTCTACGACGGCCAGATCGATCAGCCGCTGTGGCTGCGGGCAGTACAACAATCGGGCGCCGACGAAGAGGCCGCGCGCGCCGCGTACATTCGGGCCCGCGCCGCGGCGATGCGCGTCGCCAGGCGCGACCAGCCCTCGCGCAACGACCGGCTCGCCGAACCGACGGTTTCGCACTCCCGCAGCGCGCGCCGTTCGGAAAATTCCTCGACGACACGCAGAGCGTACAGGACCTGGCGGATCAACCGCACGGCCCTCGTCGTCATTGCGCTCGCGATCGGCGTGCCGGCCGCCGGAATCGTGGGGTACTCGCTCGCCCCGCAGGCGACCGGAGCTTCCGCAGCGCCCGCCCCTTCTGGCAAGTCGGCGCAGACGAGACTGTTGGACACCGCGAAATCCGCCGTGACGAAGGCGCGCGCCGCGGAACGCCCGAACGTGTCCGGCGACGACCTCGCGAGGAAAGTGCAGGAACTGAAGGATTCAGGCAACTGGAACGTGATGGTCCTCTACGCGACGGAATGGACGCGCAAGCTTCCCGCGAGTCCCGATGCCTGGAACGAGTTGAGCATGGGCTATGTCAAGCTGCGGCAATTCAACGACGCCCTCGAAGCCGCCACCAAGGCCGTTCAGCTGGCGCCGGAAAATCCGCACGCCTGGCAAAACCTGGGCGAGGTCAACGTGGCGCTGCAGCTTCCGGCCGCGGCGCTGACAGCCTACGAGCGGGCCGTGGAGCTCAATGCCAGGGACGTGACGAGCCTCGTGCAGGTCGGGTTGCTCAACGCGCAACTCGGGCAGCCGGCGCAGGCAAGGGCCGCTTTCGGCAAGGCGCTCGACGTCAACCCTCTCGACGCGGATGCGCTGTGCGGAGCCGCGACGACGGCGCAGAAGGATGGTCGCGCGAAGGACGCGGACGCCTATGTCCGGCAGTTGAAATCGGCGTCGCTTCAATGCCGGACCGCGGGTGCTTCCGAGCCGGTTTCGGTGACCGCGGCATCCGCGGCGAAGAAGAAACTCTAGGGCGCCGCTGCATCGGCGCGGGGCGATGCTTTCCGCGCCTGCGGCGCGATTGACCCGCGGCCAAGCGGCGCGCGCTCCGCTCTTCGATGGGGCACTCGCGCGCCCGCCTCAACCTGCGACATCCTTCGATTCCGGGGCGACGGCGTCGCCGGAATCTTCGTCCGCACCCTCGTTCCCGTCGCCGCCCTCGTCCGGCTGTCCTTCCCACGAGTAGCTCCGTCGCGGAGGAATGTCGAGACGCCGCAGCACCAACGCGAGCGCAAGCCCGATGAGCGCCGCCGCGAGATGGGTCTCCCAGGATAGCCCGCGCTCGATCGGCAGCAGTCCCCATAGCAGCGTGCCGTACAGAAAACTGACGAGGAGCGACGCGGCAATCGCACGTCGATCGCGGCGGATGAGGCCGGCCACGAACACGTACGCGACGAGCCCGTAGACCAGCCCGCTGGCGCCCAGGTGGCTCGTGCCTCCGGCAAACAGCCATACGGCGACACCCGGACCGAGATAGACCGCCGGCAGCACTTTGGTGGCGGACTGCGGATACAGATACAGCATCGTCACCCCAAGAATCGCCAGGGGCACCGTATTGGCGATGAGGTGACCGAAGTCGCCGTGCACGAGCGGCGCGGACAGGATTCCGGGCAGCCCGGTCCACTGCCGCGGACGAACGCCGAATTCCGCGGGACCGGCATCCATGCCCCAGCTCAGGAGCTGGATGAGCCAGAGGAGGGCGACGAAGCCGAGCGCGATCTTCACCGCGAGCCGAAAATTGGCGCGCGACCGCGCGGACACCGTGTAATCCGGATCGGGCACGTGAATCTGCATGCACTGCAGAATACCAGCCCGCAAGTCGCGCGAAGAACGGCGACGCCGGTCAGACGAACGCGCCTTCTTTCCGATCCGAGATCCTGAACACGACGAAGACCGCCAGGCCGGTTGCCGCGAGAAGGATGGTCGACAGCGCGGACGCGGTGCCGAACTGTCCGTTTCGGATCACTGCGGCACCTCACCAGAATCCGGGCATAGCTGTCAATCCGAAACCCGGGTGGAACACCGGCCCGCTGGTCTTCCTGAACGACGTGAACACGATGACGAGCGAGGGCAGCGAGCCCGCCAGCACGATGGCGTAACACACGACGTGCGCCACGGCCGACGCCACGGCTTGAGCCGCTTCGGCGCGGGCGCCTGATCTGCGACCGGCGATGTCGCGCCGGCGCACGGCCCAGCGCTGCAACACACGACCGCCATGGAGATGGCGATCAGGACGACGCTCGTCGCGGATGCGAGCCCGGGTTGCCGCCATTTCCGCGGTGAACAGATCGAACGCGGTCGTCGAGCAGGCGAACTTCCCGGCGACGTCGACGGCGTGCCGAAATCGGCGATCGACAGCACGAACGCGAGCAGCGCCGCTGCTGACTGCGGGAAGACCAGCGGCAGCGTGACCGGAAAAACTCGCCACGGGGGGTAGGCGGATGAGCGCGAACCGAGGCAGGACAGAAATAGAGCGCAGAGGTAGATGGCTCACACTTCGCGCGCTCGGCTTGGCTTCGCTGCGCGCACGGCGCTCGGCGCGCGGCGCTAGACGCGGCGATGCGGCGGGTGCCGATGAACAGGTGCAGGTGCGCGACGGCAGGACAGGCACGCGCGCGCCCTGCTCAGCAACGGCGGTCGGGATGTACATGGCGAGGATCGTTCGGTGAGGCGCACACGATAGAACGCTCGGTCCGGCGAACGTGACTGTCACGGCGCGTAACGGAGGGTGTCGATGTGGGACGGAGATCATATCTCAGTATGAGGTACGCGGTGAGAAGGTGAGATGTGAGGAAAAATGGGACGTGCCGTCTTCGGGGTAGACGATGGCGACCGGCCCGCCGCCTTGAGATAGAGATAGGCGTTGTCCTCCAGGTGACGCCGACCGCGGCCTCGCCGTCGTTGACGAAGCGCGGCACTGCGCCGGAGCTGGGAGAGACGTTGAGGTTGGCGAAGACGGCTTGAACTTGTCCCAGCCCGGCGCTTGTCCCGTAGATCGTCAGAAACGTGTTGAGCTGCATGTACGCCGAGCCGACTTCTCGGCGTCAGCCATCGAAATCTGGTTCTTGAAACGCGGCTGCGCGAGATCGGCCCACGACTTCGGATATTCCTCGGCTTCAGCTTCTTCGTGTTGACGACGAAGACGTTGACGATGCCGGTATACGGAATCCACGCGCCGCTGCTCTTGAACGCATCGGAGATCATCGCGTAGTCCTTGGGTTGATACGGTTCCAGCAGATCGGCATTGGCCTCGAGCAGCTCGGCGCCGATGCTCCAGATCACATCGCACTTGGGATGGCGGATACGAGGGCAAGCGCGGCGGGTGGCACGCGAGCCGGTCGCATGCAGGCCGTGGCGGATTTTCTGCTCGATCCTGCGGAGCGCGAGGGAAGACCCAGCGGCTGGTCGAGCACATTTCGGCTGCGATGCGGGCTTCGTATTCCCGGGCGGCATTCTCGATCTCGCGCGAGACGACCGGGCCGCCGATTCGGGCGACTCTGACGCTGGCCGCGATCGGGAGACACGTTCCGCTTCGTGCTGATCGGCGACAGCGGATTGCGGATCAACGGGACGAGTCTTCATCAACGACACCGGGCTCGATCTCGTGACGCGCGACTGCGGTCGAGGCCTACCGAATCGTCGACGCGGCAGGCGGCGGAGCCGAGGATCGAGCGCGAGTTGGCCGCGCGCCGCGTTCTACGGCGCGGCGACGCTTCACGCCGACATGCGCCGTGGCTCGACGAAGCGAAACGCGAGCAGGTCTACGCGCAGCCTCGCCTGTGCGCGCGCGCTTCGCGGTCCCGCCCCGGCACCGAAGCTCGTGCACTCCGACCATTCGGCTCGCGGGCCGCGACGTATGCCGGCGTCGACCGCTGCCGCCATTCTCGCGATGGGAAACGCGCGCAAGTCGTCGATGCTGCACTGCACCTGCTTGATTTCCGCGATGCCTCGTGTCATGTTTATCGACGCGCCGGCCGGCGCCAATCCAAGGGGGAGAACATGAAACCGCGCACGCTTCTAACCGCACTCGTCATCGCCGGCGTGGCCGCCGGTGCAGCGGCACAATCAAGCATCGAGAAGATGAAGCAAATGCGGGTTGCGACGGCAGACCTCAACCTCCCGGCGGTGCCGCAGACCGGCAAGAATGCCGATGCCATCCGCAACAATCTGAAAAAGGTGACGCTGCCCCCCGGATTCCAGATCGAGCTCTACGCGATCGTTCCGGATGCGCGCCACATGGCGGTGGCGCCGTCGACCAACATGCTGTTCGTCGGCACGCGCAAGACGACGCTCTGGGCCGTCACCGACCGCAACAGCGACGGCGTCGCCGACGAAGTGAAGCCGTTCGCGCCGTCGCTCAACTTCAAGCAGCCGAACGGCGTGTGCTGGACCAAGGACGGATTCCTGATCGTGGTCGAGCACAACCGCGTCCTGAACTTCCCGGCCGCGGAGTTCTTCTACGAGGGCCCGGACGTCGCGGTCATCGAAGTGGTTCCGCAGGGCAAGCTCGTCCCGGTCGACGAGGAGTCCTACAACCACGGCGCACGCACCTGCCGCGTCGCCGACGACGGCAAGCTCTACGTCACGCTGGGGCAGCCGTTCAACGTGCAGCCCAAGGAGAAGATCGCGCTGTACGAAAGCCTCGGCATCGGCGGCGTGGTCCGCATGAATCCGTTCGACGGCTCCGGCCGCGAGGTCTTTGCCAGGGGCATGCGCAACCCGGTGGGCATCGCGGTCAATCCGAAGGACAAAACCATCTGGACCACCGACAACCAGACGGACGGCATGGGCGACGACACGCCGCCGGGTGAGCTCAATCGCCTGACCGTGGCCGGCGCGCACTACGGCTACCCGTGGTACTGCGGGCGCACCAAGTTGACCGACGCGGCGGCCGGCTACAAGCTTTCCGAAATGCCGCCGCCCGCGAACATCGTCTGGCCGCAGGTCGAGCTTGCGCCGCACGCCGCGGACCTTGGCCTCACGTTCTACAACGGCACCAAGTTCCCCGCCAAGTACCAGGGCGGCATCTTCATCGCCGAGCACGGGTCCTGGAACCGCACGGTGCCAATCGGCTACCGGGTCATGTTCACATCGTTGAAACCCGATGGCACCGCGGACAAGACCGAGGTGTTTGCCGACGGCTTCCTCGACAAGGAAACGGGAATCGCGCTGGGCCGGCCGGTCGACGTGGCGCAGCTGAAGGATGGCTCGTTGCTGGTCTCCGACGACTTTGCCGGCGCAATCTACCGGATCAAGTACACCGGAATGTAGGATTGTCGCGCAGTGACCCGGGCGATGGGGGCCGCGGCCTCCGTCGTCCGCTTTCGCCCGTTGTCCCAATTCCGAAGCGTCGGTTCGCCGGGCTTGCGCTGGTCGCCGTTTCGCTCGCGCTCCTCCCTCGCGTGAGCGAGAGCGCCGATCCGAAAGCCGGCCGCGCGAAGGCCGTGGCGTGCGTCGTGTGCCACGGCCAAGTGGGGATTTCGGTCCTGCCGAACGCCCCCAACCTCGCCGGCCAGCCGGCCATCTATCTTGAAGAGCAGCTCAGGAATTACCGCAGCGGAAAGCGCCAGCACGACGTGATGAGCGTGGTCGCCAAGCCGCTGGGCGACGCCGATATCGAGGAGCTCGCGGCGTGGTACGCCAGCATCCGCATCGAAGCGGCGGCGCCGTGACGAAGCGGAAACGCCGTCGGATACCCGACTCCGCGGGCCGGCGCGAATTGCCTGCAACTCCGCCGTCCGCGTGAGCGCCGGCGGCCTACATACTTCTCCGGTACTGCCCGCCCACCTCGAACAGCGCATTCGTGATCTGCCCCAGCGAGCAGACGCGCACGGTGTTCACGAGCTCCGCAAACACGTTCCCGTCGTCGATCACGACCTCCCTCAGCTTCGCCAGCGCGGCGGGCGCCTCCCTGGCGTTGCGCCGGTGGAACTCGGCGAGGCGCTTCAACTGCGACTCCTTTTCGTCGTCGGTCGAGCGGGCGAGCTCGAGCTTGTCGCGGACCGCGTCCCCATGCGGATTGCGGAACGTGTTGACGCCGACGATCGGGTAGCTGCCGTCGTGCTTCTTGTGTTCGTAGTACATCGACTCTTCCTGGATCTTGCCGCGCTGGTAACCGGTCTCCATCGCGCCCAGCACGCCGCCGCGCTCCGAAATCGCTTCGAACTCCTTCAGCACGGCTTCCTCGACGAGATCGGTCAGTTCGTCGACGATGAAGCTGCCCTGGTTCGGGTTCTCGTTCTTCGCGATGCCCCATTCGCGGTTGATGACGAGCTGGATCGCCATCGCGCGGCGCACGCTTTCCTCGGTCGGCGTCGTGATTGCCTCATCGTAGGCGTTGGTGTGCAGCGAATTGGCGTTGTCGTACGTCGCGATCAGCGCCTGCAGCGTGGTGCGGATGTCGTTGAAGGCGATCTCCTGCGCGTGCAGGCTGCGGCCGGATGTCTGGCAGTGATATTTGAGCTTCTGGCTGCGCTCGTTCGCGCCGTAGCGGTGCTTCATCGCGATCGCCCAGATCCGTCGCGCGACGCGGCCCATCACCGTGTACTCGGGGTCCATGCCGTTGGAAAAGAAGAACGACAGGTTCGGCGCGAAGTCGTCGATCTGCATTCCGCGCGCGAGGTACGCTTCGACGAAGGTGAAGCCGTTCGACAGCGTGAACGCGAGCTGGCTGATCGGATTCGCTCCGGCCTCGGCGATGTGATAGCCGGAGATCGACACCGAGTAGAAATTGCGCACGTTGTGGTGAACGAAATACGCCTGGATGTCGCCCATCACCTTGAGGCTGAATTCGGTGGAGAAGATGCAGGTGTTCTGGCCCTGATCCTCCTTCAGGATGTCGGCCTGCACCGTGCCGCGCACGGTGGATAACGTCCACGCGCGTATCTTGTCCGCCTCGTCGTCCGTGGGCTCGCGGCCGTTGTCGCGGGCAAACTTCTCGAACTGCTGCTCGATCGCCGTATTGAGGTACATCGCGAGGATCGTCGGTGCGGGGCCGTTGATCGTCATCGACACCGATGTCGCCGGATCGCAGAGATCGAAGCCCGAGTAGAGCACCTTCATGTCGTCCAGCGTGGCGATCGAAACGCCGGAGTTGCCCACCTTCCCGAAGATGTCCGGCCGGCGGTCGGGGTCGTTGCCGTAGAGCGTGACCGAGTCGAACGCGGTCGACAGCCGCTTGGCCGGCATCCCGTCGGCAAGCAGGTGAAAGCGCCGGTTGGTGCGAAACGCGTCGCCCTCGCCCGCGAACATCCGCGTCGGATCCTCGTTCTCGCGCTTGAACGCGAAGACGCCGCCGGTGAAGGGGAAGCTGCCCGGGACATTCTCCTTCAGCTGCCAGCGAAGGATCTCGCCCTCGTCCTCGTATTTCGGCAGCGCGACCTTGCGGATCTTCGTTCCGGAGAGCGACATCGTCGTCAACGCGGTGCGGATCTCCTTGTCGCGGATCTTGACGACGTACTCGTCGCCGGCATACGCGGCGCGTGTCTTGGGCCACATGTCGAGCAGCTTCTTCGCGCGGGGGTCGAGATGGCGATCGCGGTCCTCGATCAGCGCATCGAGCGCATGGCGCGCACCGACCAGCGTCTCCTTCAACTGCTGCGCGGCTTCCATGTCGGAGACGTGGCCGCTCGCCGTCAAGTCCTTGCCGTAGCTCTTCATGTCGCCCAGCATCTGCCGCGACGCCTTCAGCTGCTGCCGCTCGCGGGCGACTCTCGACTGCTCCTCGGCCCATTTGTGGTAACTGCGCACCGCGTCGGCGATTTCGGCGAGATAGCGCACTCGCGCCGAGGGCACGATCGAGTGCGAAACCGCGGGAGCCTTGGCTTCGACCTTCGGAAGCTGCCCCGGCGCGGTCTTCAAGCCTTTCGCCGCGAGCTTCGGCAGGAGCGCCTGGTAGAGCGCCGTGACGCCGTCGTCGTTGAAGCGCGCCGCAATCGTTCCGTACACGGGCATCTCGTCCGGCGGCGTCTTGAAAAGCTCCCGGTTGCGCTGGTATTGCTTGCGTACGTCGCGGAGCGCGTCCCGCGCGCCCTTGCGGTCGAACTTGTTGATGGCGACGAAGTCGGCGAAGTCGAGCATGTCGATCTTCTCCAGCTGGCTCGCGGCGCCGAATTCGGGCGTCATCACGTAGAGCGAGACATCGACGATCGGCGCAATCGCGGCGTCGCCCTGCCCGATGCCGGAGGTTTCGACGATCACGAGGTCGTAGCCCGCGACCTTGCACGCGGCGATGGCATCCGGCAGCGCCTTGCTGATCTCGCTTCCGGCTTCGCGCGTCGCGAGCGAGCGCATGTAGATGCTCGGATGCTCGATCGCGTTCATCCGGATGCGATCGCCAAGCAGCGCGCCTCCCGACTTGCGCCGCGACGGATCGATCGAGATCACCGCGATGGCGAGCCTGTCCTGCTGATCGAGGCGGAAGCGGCGGACGATTTCGTCGGTGAGCGAGCTCTTGCCTGCACCGCCCGTGCCGGTGACGCCGAGGGTCGGCGCCGACGCCTTGGCCGCGGCCGCGTGCAAGGCGCCGCGGATTTTCTGCGGGGGCGGTCCCGGCTTCAAGCCCGGAGATGAGGCGCGCCAGCGCGCGGGTGCGACCGAAGCGATCGCCGGTGGTGAGTGCCGCGAGGTCCTGCGGCAGGTCCTGCGCGAGGTCGACGTCGCAGGCCGCGACGATCTCGCTGATCATGCCCTGCAGCCCGAGCTTCTGCCCGTCCTCCGGCGAGAAGATCCGCGTCACGCCGTAGTCATGCAGCTCCTTGATTTCCGAAGGCACGATGACGCCGCCACCACCACCGAAAACCTTGATGCCGGCACCTCCGCGCTCGCGCAGCAGGTCGAGCATGTACTTGAAGAACTCGACGTGGCCGCCCTGGTAGGAGGAAATCGCGATGCCGTGCGCGTCCTCCTGCAGCGCGCAGTTGACGATCTCTTCGACCGACCGGTTGTGCCCGAGGTGAATCACCTCGCAGCCGGCCGCCTGCAGGATCCGGCGCATGATGTTGATCGACGCGTCGTGCCCGTCGAACAGCGAGGCCGCGGTGACGAAGCGGACCTTGTTGACCGGCTTGTAGACGAGCGGCGGACGGCTCGAATCGTTCATCGCGGGCTCCTCCGTGCAAGCAGCGCCCCCGGGGCTCGCCTGGGGAAGCCAAGCTTACTCCCCCGTTTCACGAGGGGGGCGACCACCCTACATGACGTTTACGTAAACGTCAATTCTGGCCGACGTGAGGCCGCGGCCGACCCGGGAAGCGATGCCTCGGAAGAGCCCCGTTGCCGTGGATTCGGCCGTTCGTCGGCGCGGGCCACGTCCTGTCGCACTGCCGCGAACCGCCGCGCACCCTGCCTGTCCATGTGGCTCCCGGCGCCCCGCTATACTCTCGCCCCCTCCGCCTTGCCGAATTCCCTCCCGACATGACGACCGCCCATCCGCTTCCTGACAAGAATTCTCGCGTTCACCGCCGCCTTCGTCGCGCTCTCCGCCGCTGCCGCGCTTCCGCCCGGCGTCGTTCAGGGCACGTCCGTCGAAGGCATCACGCAATACACGCTCGCCAACGGGCTCACGGTCCTGCTGTTTCCGGACGCGAGCGCGGCGAAGACGACCGTCAATCTCACCTACCTCGTCGGCTCGCGACACGAGAACTATGGCGAGACGGGGATGGCGCACCTGCTGGAGCACATGCTGTTCAAGGGCACGCCGACCTCCGGTGACCAGAAGGCGGAACTCGCGAAGCGCGGCATGCGATTCAACGCATCGACCTGGTACGACCGCACGAATTACCACGAGACGTTCAACGCCTCTCCGGCCGACCTGCGCTGGGCGCTCGCGCTGGAAGCGGACCGGATGGTCAACTCCAGGGTCGCCCGCGCCGACCTCGACTCCGAGATGACCGTCGTCCGCAATGAAATGGAAATGGGCGAGAACGAGCCCTGGAGAATGCTGATCCAGCGCCTGACCGGCGCGGCGTACGACTGGCACGCCTACGGAAAGGAAACGATCGGAGCGCGCTCCGACGTCGAAGGCGTCGACATCGCCCGCCTGCAGGCGTTCTATCGCACGTACTACCAGCCGGACAACGCCGTGCTCGTCGTCGCCGGCAAGTTCGACGCGGACGAGACGCTCGGCTGGATCGCGCAATCCTTCGGCGCAATTCCGAAGCCCGCGCGCGTGCTGCCGCGTCTGTATACCGAGGAGCCCGTGCAGGACGGAGAGCGCACCGTCGCGCTGCGCCGCGTGGGCGACACGCAACTCATCGGCATCCTTTATCACACGGCTCCCGGCGCGCATCCCGACGCCACCGCCGTCAAGGCGCTGGCCGGCATCATGACCGTCGAGCCCGCCGGACGCCTCTACAAGGCGCTGGTGGAGACGAAGAAGGCGTCGGCGGTCCAGAGCTTCGCACCGGCGCTGCACGATCCCGGTTTCGTCTCGTTCTTCGCGCAGCTGTCGTTGTCCGACTCGCTCGTCGGCGCGCGCGAGACCATGGAGGCCACGCTCGAGGGTGTGCGCAAGTCGCCGATCACCGCGGCGGAAGTCGACCGCGTGCGCGCCAGGGCAATTCGTGATTTCGACGAAACGATCGCCAATCCGGCCCGGCTGGGGATTGCCCTGTCGGAGTCGGTCGCGCTCGGCGACTGGCGGCTCTTCTTTCTCGAGCGCGACCGCTGGCGGACGGTGACTGCCGCCGACGTGCAGCGCGTGGCGGAGGCGTATTTCAAACCCTCGAACCGCACGGTCGGCACGTTCGTGCCCGACGCAAAGCCCGACCGCGCCCCGCAAGTGCCGGCGGTCGATGTCGCCGGCATGGTCAAGGATTACAAGGGGGATCCTGCGGTCACCACCGGCGAAGCGTTCGACGCGACACCCTCGAACCTCGACGCGCGCACGCAACGGTTCGCGCTTTCCAACGGCATGAAGGTCGCGCTGCTGCCGAAAAGGACCCGCGGCGGAACGGTCAAATTCGCAGTGCAGGTCAACCAGGGCGACGAGAAATCGCTTTACGGCAAGGTCCCGCTGGGCACGCTGGCGGCGAACATGCTGAAGCGAGGCACCGTCAAGCACGGCCGGCAGGAAATCGAGGATGCGCTCGACACGTTGCGCTCGAAGCTCGACGTCGACGGCGGCGAGACATCGATCGTGGTGACGGGGGACAGCACGCGCGAAAAGCTCGCCGATGTGCTGCGACTCGCCGCCGAGATCCTGCGCGAGCCCTCGTTTCCCGCGCCGGAATTCGAGCAGCTGAAGCGCGAAATCGCCGCCTCGCTCGAAGAGAGTCGGACCGACCCGGACAGCATGGCCGGGCGGGAGATCGCGCGGCTGGGCAATCCCTATCCGATCGGCGACGTTCGCTACCAGCCCACGTTCGACGAGGAACTCGCCGGCTACAACGGCGCGAGACTCGACGACGTCAAGCGGTTTCATCAACAGTTCGCGGGGGGCGACGCGGCGGAGATCGCCGTCGTAGGCGACTTCGACACCGACGCCGTCAAGCGGCAATTGGGCGAACTCTTCGGAACGTGGAAAAGCGCATCGCCCTACGTGCGCGTGCCCGACCCTCTGGTGGCGAAACCCGCGAGAACGCTTACGCTCGAAACCCCGGACAAGGCCAATGCCACTCTGGTGGGCGAACTGGCGCTGCCGCTGAACGACATGAGCACCGACTATCCGGCAATGAGCGTCGCCGCCCTGATCCTCGGCGATTCGGGCAACTCGCGCCTGTGGAAGCGCGTCCGCGAGAAGGATGGACTGAGCTACAGCGTCGGCGCGTCGCTCCAGCCGAACAGCGTCGAGCAGAATTCGCCGCTGGAAGTCGGTGCCGCCTACGCGCCCGGAAGCCGCGCGCGCCTCGCGACCGCGCTCTCCGAAGAACTGCAGCGACTCGTTCGCGACGGCGTCACCGAAGCCGAAGTCGACGAAGCCAAGAATGCGCTGCTCAAGCGCCGGCAACTGTCTCGCACGCAGGACCCGACACTCGCGGCGGCGCTGGTGAAGCAGGCGCACCTTGGCCGCACGTTCGAGACATCGGCGAAGATCGATGCTGCGGTCGCAGCGTTGACCGTTGCGGACGTCAACGCCGCATTGCGCAAGTACGTGAAGCCCGACGCGTTCGCGTTCGTCTATGCGGGAACGTTCGCGAAGTGACGCTGCGACCGCGCGATATCGCCGCGACGAAGCCCTAGGCGCGGGGCGCCTCGGTGACCCTTCAGGCCTTCGTCGAGAACTACGGCTACCTCGCCGTGTTCGCCGGCTGCTTCGCCGAAGGCGAAACCGTGCTCGTGCTGGCGGGATTCGCCGCGCACCTCGGCTACCTTTCCTTGCCCTGGGTGATGACGACCGCGGCCGCGGCCGGATTCTGCGGCGACCAGCTCGCGTTCTTCGCCGGTCGGCGCTGGGGACCGCGCCTTCTCGCATGGTCGCCGCGGCTCGCGTCGGCGCAACCTCTCGTCGCGGAAAAACTGGCGACCCACGCGACCTGGGTCGTGTTCGTTCTCCGCTTCGCGGTGGGACTCCGAATCGCCTCGCCGATCGTCATCGGCGCAAGCGGCCTTCCCACCCTGCGCTTCATGCTTCCCAATGCGGCCGGCGCGATCGTCTGGGCGATCGCCATTGCAGGCGCCGGCTACCTGTTCGGCGCGGCGTTCACCCGGATGCTCGCCCATGCGAAGCACTACGAGGAAGTCGCGTTTGCGGCGATCGCCGTGGTCGTCATGGTTCTGATTGGGCTGCGGAGCGCCCGCAGCCTGCGCGCAATGGCACCGCCCAGCGCGAAACCACCGCGACCGCCGCAAACGTAGCGGTTCGCTCGCTTACCTGCCGCCCGTCGCCTGCTGCACGAGCGCCGACAGCGCGCCGGCAATTCCGGATGCGGCGGCGACCACCGGCGCGCGGACGGTGAGTCCGGCGGGTCCGGGGAATGGCGCAACCCGGCCACCCGCTTCCTCGACCAGCAGCAATCCCGCCATCGCATCCCACGAGGACAGCTCGAATTCCACGTAGGCGTCGAGGCGGCCTTCGGCGACGTGCGCGAGTTGCAGCGCCGCCGAACCGAAATTGCGAAACGCGGCGTTCACGTTCATCAGCGCGCGCCGCAGTTCGAGGTAGCGCGGCTCCGGCGCCCGGTCGGAGTGTCCGACGGCGACGACCGCGCCTGCGAGCGATCGCGTATCAGCCGACATGATCCGGCGATCGCCGTCCCGGGCCGAGCGCCACGCGCCCGCGCCACGCCGCGCGTGGAAGAGCTCGTCATTCGCGGGATCGAATACCGCGCCCAGCGTGCGCACGCCGTTCTCGACGTAGGCGATCGACACGTTCCAGTACGGAATGCCGCGCAGGAAGTTGTGGGTGCCGTCGATCGGATCGACGATCCACAGCCGCGATGCATCGCCCGAAAATGCCTCCGCGGTTTCCTCGCCGAGGAAATTGTCGCCGGGAAAGGCGCGCGCGATCTCGGCGCGGATGAACGTCTCGACATCACGGTCGGCGATGCTGACGAAATCCTGCGGACCCTTCGACTCGATCGTCAGCGCAGCGCGACGGACCCAGAATTCGTGCGCGAGTGCTCCGGCATCGCGCGCGAGCCGGACAAGAAACGCATAACGCTCGTCGACGTCCACCCTCCTCAGCTCCGCGGGATGGAGTAGACCTCCTTGTCCCATTTCTCCAGGATGCGCTTGCGTTCGGCGGCACTCCCGTACTTCGCGAAATCGTAGTTGATGAGTTTAATCTCGCCCAGGTTCGGCGCACCGGGAGGCGGTGGCGTCGCCTTGTTCGACGGCGTCTGGAAGTTCTTGAGCTCGCCGCCGATCTTCTGCGCCGCGGGTGTCAGCGCCCAGTCGTAGAACTTCTTCGCGTTGTCGAGGTTCTTCGCACCCTTGATGATGCTCATCGAGCCGATCTCGTAACCCGTGCCCTCGCAGGGGACGACGAGCTTGATCGGAAAGCCGGCTTCGATTTCCGTGACGCCATCGTGCAGGAAGGTCACGGCGACAGCCGTCTCGCCCCGCGCTGCGGCGCGAATCGAGCCCACGCCGGAACGGGGGTAATTGTTGGTGTTCTTGTGCATCGCCTTCAGCAGCTCGAACGCCTTGTCCTCGCCGAAGATCTGGACGAACGTCGCCAGCGTCGCGTAGGCGGTGCCCGAGGCGTTCGGATTCGCCATCTGCACCTCGTCATGGTAGATCGGGTTCGCGAGATCGGCCCAGCACTTCGGCGGAGGCAGCTTCTTCTTCGCAAGGAGCTCGGCGTTGTAGCCGATGCCGAGCGCACCGCTGTAGACGCCCACGGTTCGATACTTCGACTGCTCGGCCTGGCGAATCGCCCAGTCGTGGAGTTGCGGCAACATCGGCGATTTATATTCCTCCGTGAGACCCATCTCGGCCGCCTGCAGGTGCGGATCACCCGTTCCGGTGTAGAACACGTCGAGTTTCGGATTCGCCCGTTCCGCGGCAACCTGCGCCATCGCCTCGCCGGCGCTCTTCTGCTGCACGCCGACGGAGATTCCGGTCTCCTTGGTGAACGCGGCGCCGACCGCCTGGCACCACGTCATCGGGACGCTGCAGATGATGTTCACCTGGCTCTGCGCCGTCGCCCCGTTCGCGCCAAGCGCGAGCGCGCATGCTATCAGCCGACGCACGATTGGTTTCATGTGCCTACTCCTCGAGGGTGCGGCGCGTTCGATGCGGTCCGCCGCGACCCCGTACTGTATAGCCAGCGATACCCTTGGCGCCAGCGTCGGCGCGCTCCCACGGTATCATCGGCGGGATTTTCCGACGTGCGCGGGCCGATCCGATGCCGCGCCTGCCGAACCTTTCCGTGAAGACGCACTTATCCCCGCGCGACCTGCTGCTGACCTTCGCCGTCGTCGCGATCTGGGGCTACACGTTCGTTCCGATCAAGGTCGCGCTGCGGGAAGTGCCGCCCTTCGCGCTGGCAGCGGCACGCTTCGCGATGGCTGCGGTGCCGCTCGTGTTCTTCATCCGGCGCCCGGCGATGCCGTGGCGATTCGTGGTCGCCTACGGGACCGCCATCGGCGTGCTGCAGTTCGGCCTGCTGTTTCTCGGCATGAAGCTCGGCATGCCGGCCGGCCTTTCTTCGCTCGTGATCCAGCTTCAGGTTTTCTTCACGATCGGGCTTGCCGTGACGCTGGACGGCGACCGCCTGCGGCGCCACAACGCGGTTGGCGCGGGGATCGCGGTTGCCGGTCTGGCGATGCTTGCCGCGCACAAACTCGGCGCGGGCGAAACGGGCACGTTCGTCGGCTTCCTGCTCGTGATCGCCGCGGGCATCGCGTGGGCCGCAGGCAACATCGTCGCGAAGCGCGGGGGAGGCGAGCATGCGCCGGACATGTTCGCCCTCGTGGTCTGGTCGAGCCTCGTGCCGCCGTTGCCGCTCGCAGCGATTTCGTTTGCGTTCGAAGGCGGCCCCGCAGCGATCCAGGCCGTGGCGACGATGAGCATGACGGCATGGGCATGCCTCGCGGTGATGGCGTACGGCGCCACGTTGTTCGGTTTCGGATCGTGGAACGCGCTGCTGCACCGCTATCCGACGGCGCTGATCTCGCCGTTTGCGCTGCTGATTCCGGTGTCGGGCATCGCGAGCGGAACGCTGTTCCTCGGCGAAGAGCTTGCGCCGATGCAGATGGCCGGTGTCGCGCTGGTATTCGCCGGCCTGGTCGTCAACACGTATGCGATGAGGATTCGCGCGTGGGCGGCGAAACGGTAGCGATCGGCGTCTTCCCCGGTCCAGAGATCCGGATCCGCGCATCGCGAGGCGATGCACCGAATTTGCGACCGGCATTGGCGAACTTCCCGGAATATCGCCGCTCCAATCGCTGTCTACGTCGACGCCTTCCGGGCTGCGCAAGCCCGTGAACTGGAGTACGCTTTGCGATTGTCCCGACCGCGCGATTCGCGCAGTTGACGGCACGGCAACCGCGTCCACGCCGTTTCATCGGCAATCATCCCTGGCTCGGCCTTTCACGGGAGGCACTCGTGGCAAAACTCGATATCAACGGCAAGGTGTACGACGTCCAGGTCGAAGACACCACTCCCCTGTTGTGGGTTATCCGCGAGCAGGTCGGGTTGACCGGCACCAAGTACGGGTGCGGCGTGGCCCAGTGCGGCGCGTGTTCCGTGCACATCAACGGCGAGGTGGTCAGGTCCTGCCTGCACCCCGTGAGCGCGGTGAAGGCGACGGACAAGATCGTGACGATCGAGGGCCTGTCGGCGACGAGCGCGCATCCCGTGCAGAAGGCGTGGCTCGCCCTGGACGTCCCGCAATGCGGGTATTGCCAGTCGGGCCAGATCATGGCGGCGGCCGCACTCCTCGCGAAAACACCGGATCCCACCGATGCGCAGATCGACGAGGTGATGACCAACATCTGCCGCTGCGGGACGTATCAACGCATCCGCGCCGGAGTGCACATGGCCGCCGCTTCGATGAAGTCGGCGGAGGCAGTCCAACCCGACACCTCGAACGCCTGACGCCGGGAGATCGCCATGTCCAAGACCCTCCGCAGGAAGTCCACCAATCTTTCGCGTCGCAGATTCATCGTCCGCTCCGCGGCCGCCGGCGGCGGGCTCGCGCTCGGTTTGCGCCTGCCTTTCGGCATGGACACGGCCGACGCCGCGACGCCGCCGGTAGAAGTGAACGCCTGGGTCGTGGTTCGGTCGGACGACACCTGCATCATCCGCGTCGCGCGCTCCGAGATGGGACAGGGAACGATCACCGGACTCGCGCAGCTCGTGTCCGAAGAGCTGGAGTGCGACTGGAGCAAGGTCGGCGTCGAGTTCCCTACCCCGGGCGAGAGCAACGCGCGTGCGCGTGCCTGGGGCGAGTTCGGCACCGGCGGCAGCCGCGGCATCCGGACCTCCGAGGACTATGTCCGCCGCGGCGGGGCGGTCGCCCGCGTCATGTTGCTGCAGGCGGCAGCCAACGAATGGAAGGTGCCAGTCGGCGAGCTGACGGTGGGGAGCAGCGTCATCACGCACATCCCAACGGGACGCACGACCACCTACGGAAAGGTCGCGCCCGCCGCCGCAAGGCTGACCCCGCCGGATCCGAAGAGCATCACGCTCAAGAACCCCCGGGACTGGAAGATCGCGGGCAAGCCGATGAAGCGGCTCGATACCGCGCCCAAGCTCAACGGCAGTCTCGTCTACGCGATCGACGTGAAGCTCCCGGGGATGCTCTGCGCCGCCGTCAAGGACTGCCCCGTGTTCGGCGGCAAGCTCGTGAGCTTCGACAACGCGAAGATCGCGGCGATGCCCGGCGTCAAGCGCGCCGTCAAGGTGAACGACACGACCGTCGCCGTGGTGGCGGATACGTGGTGGCATGCGAAGACCGCGCTCGACGCGTTGCCGATCGTCTGGGACGAGGGCGCCAACGCGACGCGCACGAGCGCGCAGATCGCCGATCACTTGAAGGAGGGCCTGACGGCGAAGGACGTCTACGCGATGCGCAACGAAGGCGATGCGCCGAAGGCGATCGCCGCGGCGCCGGTCAAGGTCGAAGCGGTCTACCGGACGCCCTTTCTTGCGCACGCGACGATGGAGCCCATGAACTGCACGGTCAGGATCGCCGCCGACAAGGCGGAGGCCTGGGTGCCCACGCAGAACGGCGAGGCATCGCTCGCGGCGCTTGCCGAGTCGTCCGGCCTGCCGCTCGAGAAATGCGAGGTCTACAAGCACGTGCTGGGCGGGGGCTTCGGACGGCGCGGTCAGCAGGACTACGTGCGGCAGGCGGTCGCCATCGGCAAGCAGTTTCCCGGGGTGCCGATCAAGATGATCTGGAGCCGCGAAGAGGACATGACGCACGACTTCTTCCGGCCGATCTCGCAGGCACGGTGCGCCGCGGGCATCGACGCCGGCGGCAACCTCGTCGGACTGCAGGTCCGCGTATCGGGACAGTCGATCAACGCGTTCAACAATTCCGCGCTCGCCAAGGACGGCAGGGACGACCGCCAGCTGCAGGGCTATTACGAGAAACCCGGCGATGCGCAACTCGGCTACGCGCCGCCCAATCTGCTGCTCGAATACGCAATGCGCAACACGCACGTGCCGGTCGGGCCGTGGCGCGGCGTCAACACCAACCAGAACGCCGTCTACATGGAATGTTTCATGGACGAGGCCGCACACGCGGCGGGCAAGGATCCGGTCGAGTTCCGGCGCGCATCGATGGGCAAATTCCCGAAGCATCTGGCGGTGCTCAATGCGGCGGCCGCCAAAGCCGATTGGGGCAAGCCGTTGCCGGCGGGTGTGGGGCGCGGCGTCGCGCAATTCATGGGTTACGGCAGCTATTCGGCGGCGGTCGCGGAGGTCTCGGTTGGCAAGGACGGCAAGGTCAGGGTCCATCGGCTGGTGCTGGCGCTCAATTGCGGCCACGCGGTCAATCCGGACCAGATCGCCGCGCAGGTCGAAGGCTCGGTCGCGTACGGGCTCACTGCTGCGCTCTACGGCGAAATCACGGTCGACAAGGGCCGCGCCGTCGAAACCAACTTTCATACCTACCCGATTCTGCGGCTCGCCGAAATGCCGAAGGTGGAGACCGTGCTGGTCCCGTCGTTCGACTTCTGGGGCGGCGTGGGCGAACCGACGATCTGCGTGGTCACGCCGTCCGTGCTGAACGCGATTTTCGCGGCGACCGGCAAGCGAGTGCGCGACCTGCCGCTCAAGCATCAGTCGGAGATGCTCGCGCACGCATGAGCGAAAGGGGCGAAGCCAGGGCCCGAAGCGTGCGTCCGCGAGCAATTGCGAGAGGGCGACATTTCGGCGATGGAAATTCGGGGAACGGTGCGGTGGCCGACGCATGAGGGGCCCGCAATCGCCGTGTGTTGACAACGGTCGCATTGGCAATCGACAGTGCACCGGCCGCCGGCGCAGGCCCGTCGGCGCCCGCGGAACTCGCCTACGAAATCGTCGGCGACGGCATTCCGTTCCCGCTTGCGTCCGAAGGCGGCGATCCGCTGCGTGGACGCGCCCTTGTCGTGGCGCGCGATCGGCGAACTGCGTGCTGTGTCACGAAGTGCCTGATCCTTCGATCCGCTTCGCCGGCGACGTCGGGCCAACGCTCGCCGGCGTCGGGAAGCGATTGACGGTGCCGCAGCTGCGGCTGCGCGTGGTCGACAACCAGCAGATCAATCGCGCGACGGTGATGCCGAGCTACCACAGGATTGCCGACCTTGCGCTGGTGGCGACACCTTACGTCGGCAAGCCGATCCTGACCGCACGCGAGGTCGAGGACGTCGTCTCCTACCTGGCCACGCTGCGATGAGTGCGCGCATCCGATCCGGCTCGGCGAGATTGCGCGTGCGCCGGCGCCTGCTTCAATGCGCTGGCGCACTGGCCGCGATCATCTGCGTGCCGTCGCGCGCGGCGGAGGGCGATCTGCCCGCGATACCGGAGCTGGCGACGTTTCTTGCGGGACGCGTGCCGCGTCGCGAGCGCGTTCGCCTCGAACTGCCGCGCATCGCCGACAACGGACTTTCGGTGCCCATGCGCATCGCGGTGTCCGGTCCCTTTGCGCCCGGGCCGTTCGTACGCAGGATTGCGCTCTTCTCCGAAGTCAACCCCGTGCCCGAGATGGCGGAATTCGAATTTCCGCAACCACTGGAACGCGTCGAAATCGACACGCGCGTCCGGCTCGCCGGTACGCAGCAGGTGGTCGCGGTCGCCGAAATGTCCAATGGCACGCTGCTCGCCGGGGCCATGGAGGTGATCGTGACGCTCGGCGGCTGCATGGACGGAACCTAGTGCCCTGTTCCGCAAATACACTCGCAAGTTCGCGGCGAAATCAGCCGCCATGCTTCGGTACTTACGGAACAGGACACTAGGACGAAAGCGCACCGATGCCCAACGCCCGCATCACCGTGGCTGATCGCGTCCCGCGCGGCAGCGCCCTTCGAAGTGCGCATCCAGATCCGGCATCCGATGGAGACCGGTTATCGCACGGACGACATGGGCAAGTCGATCCCGCGCAACGTGATCCGCACGTTCACCTGCCGCTACAACGGCGACCCCGTATTCGCAGCGCGATTGAGTCCCGGCATCGCCGCCAATCCGTACCTCCGGTTCTTCGTCGTGGCGCGTGCGTCGGGCGAACTCTCGTTCGAATGGATCGACGACGCCGGGATCCGGGAGACCGACAGGGTCGCGGTCACCGTCCTCTGATGCCGTCGTCACTGCTCCTTCCCATCGTACTGGCGGCGAGCCTCGCCGGCGCGCAGGAGCGGACGTTGCCGCTCGCGAATCTGCGCTCGGGCGTCGCCTTTGCGGGGCCGGACGTGCGGGCGCTGCAAGCCGACGACGCTGCCAATCCCGGAATGCTCTGGGTCCAGCGCGGCAACGAACTGTGGAGCACGGCGGCGCCCGGCGGAAGCTGCGCGTCGTGCCATCGCGACGCGGCGAACTCGATGCGCGGCGCGGCGACACGGTATCCGGCGTTCGACGCGCGATCCGGCGAGGTCGTCGACCTCGATGCGCGGATCAATGCCTGCCGCACGCAACGCCAGCGGGCCACCGCCTGGCCGCGCGAAGCGGACGACCTGCTCGCGCTCAACGCGTACGTCGCCTATCAATCGCGCGGCATGCCGCTCGCGGTGTCGATCGACGGCCCTGCCCGCGCGTCGTTCGATCGTGGGCGCGCACTGTTTCGCGCGAGGCACGGGCAGATGAATCTCGCCTGCGCGCAATGTCACGACGAGAACTGGGGCAAGCGACTGTTGGGCGAAACGATCAGCCAGGGACACGGCAATGCCTTCCCGGCGTACCGGCTCGAGTGGCAGAGCGTGGGATCCCTGCAGCGGCGAATCCGCGCGTGCTATTTCGGCATTCGCGCCGAGATGCCGCCGCCCGGCGCGCGTGAGCTTACCGACCTCGAGCTCTATCTCGCGTGGCGCGCGCAGGGATTGCCGATTGAGGTACCGGGCGTGCGCCGCTAGCGACACTCACTGCAGCTCGATGCCGGCTTTCTTCACGAGCTTCGCGTACTTGGCAAGCTCGCTGGGGAAGAACTGGCTCGCGTACTCGGTCGTGCTGACGTTGATCGTGTTGCCCTGCTTCGCCATCGCCTCGGTCACTTCGGGCGAGGCGAATGCAGCGACGAACGCGTCGCGGACCCGCTTGACCTCGGCCGGCGGCATTTTCGCCGGCCCGATGACCGCGAACCAGCCTTCGACCAGGTAGTTCGGCAGACCCTGCTCGACCATCGTCGGGATTTCGGGTGCGGCAGCGAGACGCTTCGCGGTGCCGGTGCCGATGGCACGCAATGATCCGCTCTTCAAGTGCTGCTGCACCGACGGCAGCGAAAGCGCTCCGATCTCGACCTGGCCGCCGATCAGGTCCGTCAGCATCGGGCCGACACCCTTGTACGGCACGTGCGTCGCCTTGACGCCCGCTTCGTCGAAGAACATTTCGGCCGCAAGGTGGAGGATCGTGCCGTTGCCCGAAGAGCCGTAGTTGTACTTGCCGGGATTCGCCTTCAGCAGCGCGATCAGCTCCTGCGCGTTCTTCGCCGGGACCTTGGCGTTGACCACGATCACGATCGGCGTCGAGCCGATGACGGCAATCGGCGTGATATCGGCAATCGGGTCGAACGGCAGGGACTTGTACACGCTCGGATAGATGACGTGATTGTTCGACACGATCGACAGCGTGTAGCCGTCGGGCGCCGACTTCACGAGCGCCGACGTGCCGACGATACCGCCCGCGCCGGGCTGATTGTCGACGACCACCGGCGCCGCAAGTGCCTTCGACAGTGCCGGCTGGGCCGCGCGCGTGATCGTGTCCACGCCCGAGGCGGTCGCCACCGGAAGGATGAACTTGACGGGGCGGTCGCCGAGCTGCGCCATCGCCTGTGCGCAGGTTCCCAGCAAGGCTCCGATCAGGACCGCGCGAACGAAGGCGCCCGTCGTCATACGAAACGTCGGCAGATGCAATGGCCGGGGCATGCTTTCCTCCATGATTGACTTCCGTGGTGTAACGAACCCGTCAGGCGATCGCGTGCTGTTTCAGCAACGCATCGATCTGCGCTGCGTCGTAGTCGAGCGAGCGCATCAGCTCGCGCGTGTGCTCGCCCATGCGCGGCGGCTGCAGGCGCACGCCGAGGCGCCGTCCCTGCATCGTGATCGGGAACAGCGTCGTCCGGACCATTTGCCCTGCGCGAGCGCCGTCGGGGAGGCACACCTCCGCCAGGCCGCCGGTCGCCGCGAGATGCGGATCGTCGTACAGGTCCTCCGGGCGGCGGATCGGCGCGAAGGGCAGACCGACCCGCTCGAACAGCGCGGCCAGGTCCGCCGCCGTTCGGCCGGCGAGGCGACCGCGGATCACCTCGAGCAGCGCGGCGCGCTTTCCCACCCGCTGGTTGTTGGTCGCGAGCGTCGCATCGGCCTTGAGATCGTCGAAGCCGAGCGCGTCGCAGAACGTGACCCATTGCGCGTCGCTGACGGCGGCGAGGAAGATCTGCTCGCCATCCCTGACCGTGAACACGTCGTAGACCGCCCACGGATTGTCGCGCGCGGGCATCGGCGCCGGCGCCTTTCCCGTCATCGCGTACTGCAGCATGTGCTGGCCGACGAGGAAGACGTTGTTCTCGAAGAGCGCCGACTGCACCTCCATGCCGCGGCCCGTTACGCCGCGCTGGATCAGCGCGCCGAGCGCGCCGATCGCGCCGAACAGCCCGCCCATGATGTCGTTGATGCTGGTGCCCGCGCGCAGCGGATCGCCGGGGCGACCGGTCATGTACGCGAGTCCGCCCATCATCTGCACGACTTCATCGAGCGCAGTGCGGTGATCGTAGGGCCCCGGCAGGAAGCCTTTGTGGCTCACGTAGATCACGCGCGGATTCACCTTCGACAACGCCGCATAGTCGAGGCCGTACTTGCCCATCGTACCGGGCTTGAAGTTCTCGGCGACGACATCGGCGCTGGCGGCGAGCTTGCGCGCGACTTCGGCGCCGGCATCCCGATGAAGATCGATCGCGATGCTCTTCTTGTTGCGGTTGAACATCGGAAAGAACCCGGCACCGGCGCCGAGCAGGCGGCGCGTGCGGTCGCCGTCGATCGGCTCGACCTTGATCACTTCGGCGCCCATGTCGGCGAGCACCATTCCGCATGTCGGGCCCATGACCATGTGCGTGAACTCGACGACGCGCAGGCCGGCAAGCGGCTGCGGCGGCGCGTTGCCCGCGGCGGTGTCCATGATGCGGCCGCAATCCTCAGGAAGCGGGAGCCGGCGCGGTACGCATCGTCTTCGGCAGATCCGCGCGCCACAGCGTCCCGTGCAGGGTCTCACCTTCGAGCCACTGTGCGACCTTTGCGCGCAACGCGATCAGCGCGTCGAAGTCCTGGCCGGTCGGCACACCCATGCTCGCGAACATGTACGCGACGTCCTCGGTCGCGACGTTGCCGCTCGCCCCGGGCGCGTGCGGGCAGCCACCGATGCCGGCGATGCACGCGTCGAAACGGGTGATGCCCATCTGCCAGGCGGCAAAGACGTTCGCCATGCCGAGTCCGCGCGTGTCGTGGAAGTGACCACACGTGAGCCGATCGCCGGCCACTTCGCGCGCGCGCCCGAAAAGCGACTGCACCATTGCGGGATCGGCGTAGCCGACGGTGTCCGCAAGACCGACGCGATCGACACCCGCGTCGAGCACGGCCCCGACCAATCGAAGAACCTCGCCCGGCTCGACGCGGCCCTGGATCGTGCAGCCGAACGCCGTGCTGATGCCGACTTCGAGCAGGCATTTCGAAGCGCCGGCATCTCTCGCCTCGCGTATGCGTGCGATCTCCTGCACGACGTCGTCCGGCGTCTTTCGCAGATTGGCGAGGCTGTGCGCATGACTTGCCGACAGCGGCACGAGCATCAGGTCCGCGCCGCTCTCGATCGCCCGCTCCGCTCCCTTGAGGTTCGGCACGAGCACCGACGCGAAGAGTCCCGGCAGTGTCTTCGCGAACGCGACGAGCTCGGCCGTGTCGGCGAGCTGCGGCAGGAGCCGCGCAGGCACGAACGATCCGACCTCGATTTCACGCTGGCCGGCCGCCCACGCATCGCGAATCCATTCCCGTTTCCGCGCCGTCGGCAGCACGCGGGCGATGCTCTGCAGGCCATCGCGAAGACCCACTTCGCGGATGACGACGGTGGGGCGGGCGCTCATGACACAAGTCTAGCAGGCGCTGCGGCGCGCCCCCGCAATCGTCGCGCAGCGTCAGCGCGGCGCGACGATGTTCGCGAGCGGAGGGGCGGCGGGGCCGGCCGACGAGGCGATACGTGCCTTCGGCACCGGTTCGTCCGCCTCATCCAGACGCTTCACGTCGCCGTTCAGTTCGCCGCCCTCGGCCACGATGAGCTTGCCGTAGCGGATGGTGCCGGAGACACGGCCGGTTCCGTGAACGACGAGCCGCGTGCGTGCGGTGAGTTCACCCGAGAATTCGCCGTGGACTTCGGCGACGTCGATGAGCGCCGTGCCCTTGAGCGTCCCCGGCCGGGCGATTTCCATCGCCTTGCTGTGGACGGTTGCTTCCACGTGGCCTTCGATGACGAGCACGTCGCAGTCGGACACGTCGACGCCGCGCAACTTGATGTTGACGCCGACGAAGAGCTTGCTTCCCGGCGGTTCGGCGACGCGCGCGGCCGTAGGTGCCGCAATGGTCGCATCGGGTGCCAGCACCGGAGGTGCGGCGACCGGCGAGCCCGAAGGCGCGGACGTAATCGACATGGATCCGGGACGCGCGGAAGCGTTGGCGGGCGCCGCCCTGGCCGCGGTGCCCGGCGGATCGTACAGCGCCGGCTTCAGGATGGACTTGTCGACGTTCTTCGCCTCGGCGATCCGATCACGGCGACCGAAATTCATCATGGCGGGTTCCTCCCTCGTGGACGGCAAAAATGACAATGTCATTATTCGCCCCGGGGGCCGTTTGTGCAACACAAATTAGGGGCCGGCCTTTCCCCGTGGGCGAATCGAGCGCCCGAGCCTGACGGGACCGCACAAGACGAATTTTCGGGGATCCGGCGGGTGCGGGGCGGGCCTTCCGCTGACGCCACGGCGCGCCTGGCGTTGGCCGGCGCCACCCATAGTCCATCAACAAAGGCCAGAAAAGCGAATTGGCCGGAACGGCGTTCGCCGTTCCGGCCAATCTGGAACGCGCTGCCCGCCCGCGGCGGCGCCGCCGGCGGGGCGATCGAGCCGATCAGTGCATCGCACTGCGCCGCAGCGCGAATACGCCAAGTCCCGCGAGCAGCATGCCAAGCAGCCAGATACCGACCGGGTCGACGGCTGGAATGTATTGCGGTCCGCCGCCTCCGCCTGCCGCCGCAGGTCGCAGCACCGCGAGCCAACCGCCGTCCTGAGTTCCGTTCGGCGCCGCATTGAAGAAGTCCCACGCGAAGTAATAGATCTTCCCGGCGCCGCGCGTGATCTGGTAGACCATGCACTGGGTTCCGGCGGCGTAGGCACAGACAGAGCCGGCCGGAAGCGAGGCGGTCACGCTGCCTCCGTCCGTCGCATTGTTGATGGGCAGCGTCGCGGGACCCCCTGCGAACACTGTTCCCGCGGCGGCGGCTGTCTTCGTCGACACCGCCCCGGTGCCGTCGCGCACGATCGAGTACCCGAAGACGGCGTTCAGGAACGGCGTCGCAGTGTAATCGTCCGCGACGATCAGCGTGCCCCCGCCATTCACGAAACTCTGGATGACCGTGATCGTCGCGGCAGGAAGCGGTGCGCCGGCGATCGAGCCATGTTCCTGCTCGGGTATCACGAGGACCTGCTTGCCCGCGAGCGCAGCTGTCCATGCCGCGGCGCTCAATCCCGTAAACGTCGAGACCGTGTTGCCGAAGCTCGTCAGCGCCACCTGCATGTTGTAGGCCTCGCTGCCCGTTCCGGGTGGCGTGTAGTCGACATACGCGGTGTCGGCGAACAGCGCGACGCTGGCCGCGTTCGCATTTCCGATCATCCCGAACGCCGCAGCTCCCGCAAGCAACATCACCTTCAGGCTTATTGAGTACTTGTGCATGCCAACTCCCCGTGCGACATCCATTCGAAAATTTCACCCTGCTTGCAGCATGGAAGATTAACAGCGCGGCGCGCGCTGTCAATGAATTCGGACCTTCGGTTCATGCCATTGCCTCGCATGTTGCACGCATGCCAATGACGTCGTCATGGACGCGCGGCGGCGAACGCGATTCGTGGTGTCGCATCACGATCCGCGTCGGTCAGCGTCGCTGCGGCGCCATGCCATGGCACGAATGCCACATGCGCGCAGGCAAAAAATTGGGGCCAGCATCGAAGCTGGCCCCGAAGGATTTGGTAGGCCGTGCAGGGATCGAACCTGCGACCAACGGATTAAGAGTCCGCTGCTCTACCAGCTGAGCTAACGACCCAATGCGAATTCGGCGGTGCGGCGGACCCTTGGCAGCAGCGACCTGGTAGGCCGTGCTGGACTTGAACCAGCGACCAACGGATTAAAAGTCCGCTGCTCTACCACCTGAGCTAACGGCCCGCCGAAAGCGAGCGATTATAGCCCGGGACGGGGCGCGGCCTCAACCGATCGCGCGCCACTCAGTGCGTATCGCGCAGCAGGAAATCGGGCAGCGTCGAGAATTCGATGCCTTCCTCCTCGAGCGCCGCGGACTCCTCCTTCGACGCCTGTCCGCGGATGGCGCGGGCGGGCGCCTCGTCGTAATGGATCCTGCGCGCTTCCTCCGGA
The DNA here is from genome assembly GCA_963726765.1 of uncultured beta proteobacterium. GTDB lineage: Bacteria > Pseudomonadota > Gammaproteobacteria > Burkholderiales > Casimicrobiaceae > CAIWHR01. The sequence goes on from CAVSDH010000010.1 coordinate 399,619, forward strand.
AACCGCGGCCCGACGTTCTCGGTGTTGCGGACGACCTCGCGCAACTTCGCGAGAAGTTCTGCCGGCAGGCCGGCGATCGCCGGCTGCACGGACGCAGCACCTGGCGTGTCGCCATCGCGCGCGACGGGCGATCCCGCCCCCACCCGCACCTTCGCCGAGGGCACGCGCGCAACGCCGGCGTCGTCGCACACCGGGCAGCGGACGATTCGCGATTCCGACTGGCGCGAGAAGTCCTCCGCCGAGGCAAACCACCCCTCGAATCGGTGTCCCTGTCCGCATGCCAGCTCGAAAATGATCATGACCCTGAAAACGCTCCCGCGACGCCCGGCGTTGACTAACCTGTGCGTTCCACCCGCCCAATCTGGTACTTGAGCGCGGCCAGACAACCCCCGACGATCGAAAAGAACGCAAGAAACGAGCCGACCGCCAGCGTGGACAACCCGGTGATTCCCTGTCCGATCGTGCAGCCAAGCGCGGTCACCCCGCCGAAGCCCATCAGAATGCCTCCGACGATGTGATGCACGAGGTCGTCGGTCGTGGTGAAGCCCTCCCACCGAAACGTCCGGGTCGCGAGCGCCATCGCGGCCGCACCCGCGATCGTCCCCAGCACGGCGGCGATGCCGAACGTCATCACGCGGGAGGTATCGGTCCAGTAGACCAACAGCTCGAGCAGGTAAGCGACCGGCGCAATGAAGCTGAAGGATTCCATGCGCCCGGAGTTGGTCGCGACGAACTTCTCCTCGAGGATCGACGGATCCTCCGCGAGGTGACCGATGTGCCCCGACAGATACCAGCCGGCCACGATGACGGCGCCGACGACGAGGCCGCCGACGATCATCTCCGGCGTCGCGCGATACGCACGGTCGGCGAACACCCACGCTGCGACAGCCGCGGCGACGAGCCAGGGCACCAAGGCGTTCACCGCCACCGGAAGTCCAATCCAGGCGAGGACCGTCGGCAGGTCGGACGTCGGCGCACCGGTGTCGAGTCGCACCGGATCGAGCGCCGTCACGCGCCAGACGGCGAACAGTCCCTTCAGCGCCATGTACGCCGAGATGCCGATGAACACGAGGACGATCAGCGACTTCAGGTTGCCGCCGCCGATCCGGATCAGCGTCTTGCTGCCGCAGCCCGACCCCAGCGTCATCCCGAAGCCGAAGGTGAACCCGCCGACGATCATCGACAGCCAGGCGACGCGCGGACCGGTGTAGATCGACTTGGCGAGGTCGACCAGCCCGGCCTCCTGCAGGCCCGCCGCGCCCGCGATCGCGACGGCGATGGCCAGCGCCCACATGCGCATCCGGCGCCAGTCGCCGAAGTTCGCCGCGTCGGAAATCGCGCCCATCGTGCAGAAATTGACGCGCTGCCCGACGGCACCGAAGACAAACGCAAGCAGGAAGGCGCCGCCGGTGACGACGGCCGGCAGGGTGTCCGCTCCGGGCATCGGGAAATTATGGCACGCACCATGGACGGGCCGCGTTTGACCCCGTTGACCGAGTCGGTCCGTTTGCAGGGGAACGCGGGGCCGAATCGACCGAGCGCCCCGCCACCGCAACCAAGGAGGATCGATGACAACGACCTGTAGCAAGCGTGCCCGGCAACGGCCTGAATATAAATCCATTGCACGACAGCGTGCGCTCACTCTTGGCGCGTTGGCGGTAGCCGTCGGGGCAACCCTCGCCGCGCCGACGGCCGCGGCCGTCGGCCAGCTCGCCAGCGTCGACATCCTGACCCGAGGCAACGGGCAGGTGTTGCCGGTTTACCCCGGCGGGGGCCGGAACTGGGTCGTCGGCGCGCCCGGACAGGAGTACTCGATCCGCTACTGCAACAGGACTCCCGGCCGCGTGCTGGCGGTCGTCAGCGTGGACGGCGTCAACGTGGTGAGCGGCGACACGGCGTCGCCGGCGCAATCGGGCTACGTGCTGAACGCGTACGAGTGCTCCGACATCCAGGGCTGGCGCACGAGCCTCGCGCGCACGGCCGCCTTCTACTTCACGGAGTTGCCCGATGCCTACGCGACGCGCACCGGTCGCCCCGACAACGTCGGCGTGATCGGCGTCGCCGTGTTCCGCGAGAAACAGCATCCCGTCACATGGAGACCCTTCAAGGACAAGATCGCGAACGAGGCGCGCGGCGATGCGCCGTTGGCCAAAGCGGAAGCGCCCGCCGCGCGTGCCTACGGGCAGGACGCGCAGGCCAGCGCCGACGCGATGGCCCCGCGCGAAGAAGCCGCAGGCAAATTCCAGGCTTCTCCGGCGCAGGCGCAGTCGATGCCCGCGCCTGCACTCGCGTCGAAGCTCGGCACCGGTTACGGCCGCGGCGAGGACTCACCCGCACAGATGGTCCGCTTCGAGCGCGAGAGCGCAACACCGAACGAGACGATCGCCATCCACTACGACCGCCGCGAGAACCTCGTCGCGATGGGCATTCTGCCGCCGCCGGTGATCGCGCGGTCGGCGAACCCGTTCCCTGGCTGGCCGCGGTTCGTGCCGGAGCCGCCGAATCGCTGAGAGTCCCGCACGCACGCGCATCCGGCGAAAGGCACGCCTCCGGTTGCGCGGGCCCTCTGCGCCTCGCATACTCGGGGGCGATGCAGGCACCCGCGCTCGCCAACGCAACTCGGACCGACCCGGGCGACGAAGACCTGATGCGGGCCTACGCGACGGGCGATGCCGCAGCATTCGACGCGCTGTACGCCCGCCACAAGGGCGGCGTGTACCGCTATCTCGTTCGCCACTGCGGCAACGCCGGGACCGCGGACGAATTGTTCCAGGACGTATGGATGAACGTCATCCGCGCGCGAGGGACCTACGAACCGACCGCGAAATTCACGACGTGGCTCTACCGCATCGCGCACAACCGGCTCATCGATCACTGGCGCGCGACGGGCCGCATCGAGCTCGAGAGCACGGGGGACGACGATGACGATCCCCTCGACGCGATTCCCGGCGCGCGAAACGACGAGCCCGACGTGCGCGCCGGGGCGAGCGAAATCGGCGCACGCATCCGGCAGGCACTGGCGGTGCTGCCCGCCGTGCAGCGCGAGGCGTTCCTGCTCCACCAGGAAGGCGGCCTCGAGCTGGCTGAAATCGCGAAGCTAACCGGCGCCGGCACCGAGACCGTGAAGAGCCGTATCCGCTATGCGCAGGCGAAGCTCCGGGCGGAACTGGGAGATCTGCAGTGAGCACGACGGACCCGAACGACCTCCGCGACCCGCGCCTCGACGCGGCGTGGCGCGCGGCCTCGCACGAAGAGCCGCCCGGCGCGCTCGACGACGCGATCCGCGCCGCGGCGCGACGCGAAGTCCGTGCCGGCCCGCAAACGATCGACGCCCGCGCATCGTCCGTCCCGAGCGCTTTGCGTCCCGAAAGCTGGTGGGCGCCGCTCGCGGCGGCGGCAACCATCGGCGCGATCGCAATCGGACTCCTGCAGCTTTCCACGTACGAGCACGCTGGCGCGCCCGTGCATGACAAGTCGGTCGTGTCCGACATGCCCTCCGTGTCCTCCGCGCCCTCTCCTGTCGTCGCGGCCCCGTCCGCAGCGTCGCCGGCGGAACGCGAAATGGGCGTGCGCGAGGCGATCGCGCCCGAACCGGCCGTTCCGGTTGTTCCACCGGCGCCCGCACGCGTGCTTCGCAAGGACACGAGCGTCGCGACGGCGACCGATGACCGCCCTGCAGCAAATGGGGCCGGCACCAGCGCACCGGCGCCCGCGATGCAAATGCGGACACAAGCGCAGCGGGAACGATGTCCGCGGACGCAGGGAAATTCGCGCCGCCCGCGGCCCTGCCATTCCCGTTGGACGCGGCCAAGCGCGAGTCGACCGAAGCCCTCGCCAACGCCGCCGCGCAGGGTGCCGGTCGCGGCGAATCCCGGCGCGAGGCGCCACGCGCACCGGCGCCGGTCGCGCAATTCGCGGAACCCGCGTCGCTGACGCCGAAGGCGAAGACGGCGGAGTCGCTGCGTGCGCAAGCGGCCGGCGCCGCGAGCGACGCGACGACGAACGCGAGTCCGAGCGCGCCGCCGAAGCTGGCGGTTCCGGACTGGGTCGCGCTCATCCGCAGGCTGCGCGACGAGGGCAGGACGGACGAAGCGGCCAAGGAACTCGCGGCGTTTCGCGTCGCCCATCCCGATCACGAACGGCTGCTGCCGCCGGATCTGCGCGACTGGAAGCCGGCGTCGCGCTGAACGCGACGGCCGACGTCAGATTGCGCGCAGCAGTTTCCGGATCGGCGCCGGCAGCGCCGCGGCGAGCGCATCGTCGCGCGTGAGCCACAGGCGCCCCGGCGACTCGGCGCGATGCGGCCACTGCCGCACCGCTATCCGCTGCGGGAGAATCGTCAGCCGATAGTGCGTGAACGCGTGTTCGATCGGCGCCAGTTCCTCGCCCCCGGTCACGCGCGCGGCGAATCGCGTGCGGCAATGCGCGACGACATCGGCGTCGACCGCCGCCTCGGGCAGGCTCCACAAGCCTCCCCAGATGCCGGCGGCCGGCCGCTTCTCGAACAGGATCGTCCCGGCGCGCTCGATCACGAGGACGCGCAGCGCGCGCTGCGGCAGCGCCTTCTTCGGCCGCGGCGACGGCAACGACGGCGATGCGACCTTCCGCGCGCGCAACGCAATCGCGCGCGACAGGACAGACTTCGCAACGCGGCGCCGACCGCGTGCACACCGTCGCGCCGAGATCCATCAGCCCTTGCGTGTACGTCTCCACACCGCTCGCCGGCAGCAGCGATTCGGCCGCGTGCCACAACCGGGACTCTGCTTTCGGCTCGCCGGGAAAGCCCTCGATGCCCCGGTGCCGCGCGAGCACGCGCTTCACGTTGCCGTCGAGGATCGCGGCGCGAGCACCGAACGAAAACACGGCGATCGCCGCGGCGGTCGTTCGCCCGACGCCGGGCAACGTGGCGAGCGTTGCGACATCGCGGGGAAAAACGCCCGCGTGCTCCGCGACGATCGCCTTCGAGGCCGCGTGCAGATGATGAGCGCGCCGATAGTAACCGAGGCCGCTCCAGTGCTCGAGCACACGGTCCTCCTGTGCTGCAGCCAGCGCCCGCACGTCGGGAAAGGCGGCGAGGAAGCGCTCGAAATAGGGGATGACCGTCGCGACCTGCGTCTGCTGCAGCATGATCTCCGACAGCCAGATCCGGTACGGGTCGCGCGAGCGCTGCCACGGAAGATCGTGGCGGCCGTGCGTTTTCTGCCAGGCGACGATGCGCGTGGCGAACCGGGACACCGGGGCGCGCTTCCTACTTTGCGGCGAGCCGCTGCTTCGCCTTGGCGGCGGCGTCCGACTTCGGGAATTTTGCGACAAGATCTTCCAGCGTGCGGCGCGAGGCCGCGGCGTCGCCCAGATCGAGCTGGGCAGTGGCGATGTTGAGCATCGCGTCGGGAACCTTGAGGCTGTCCGGATAGGTTGCAATCAGTTGCCGCTGGGTCGCGATGGCGCCGCGGAAGTCGCGCTGCGCGTACTGCGCGTTGCCGATCCAGTATTGCGCCGACGGTGCCAGCGCGCTCTTCGGAAACGTCTTGACGAACGCGCCGAACCCCGCGATGGCCGCGGCGTAGCTGCCTGCCTTGAACTGGTCGAGCGCGACGTCGTACGCCTTCTGCTCGCTCATCGCGGCCGGCGCCGGCGGACTTGCAGGCGGCGGCGCGGCGGCGGCCGCATTCGGAGCCTCGCCGCCCGCCGCGGCCGCACCCGGGCCCCCCTCGAGCTTGCGCAACCGCGAGTCGAGGTCGACGTACAGGTCGCGCTGTCGCTTCTGCTGCTGCTCCTGCTCGTAGACGAGGACCTCGATCTGGCCGCGGAGCCTGGCAACGTCGGCCTTCAGCTGCTCGACCTGGCTGAAGAGCTCGACCAGGCCCTGGCTCTTCAATTGCGCCTCGAGCGCGGTTATGCGCTCGTCGAGCTGCTTTTGCACCTGCGCCATGCGCTGGTTGGTGGCCTCGATCCGCTTGCGCGCTTCGTCGTCATCGAAGAGCGCGGCGCGCGCGGGGAGGGTCAGGAAGAGTCCGGCGAGCGCAATGGCGGCAAGCGGACGCCGAAAGCGAAGCGCGCGGCTCACTCCGTGGGCTCCATGACGCAATCGAGATGCAAGGCGACGGTGTGCAGACTCTGCCTATTCGCCGACATAGACGATGTCGACGCGGCGGTTCTCGGTCCACGACGGCTCGTCGTGGCCTTCGCGTCGGGGCTTTTCCTTGCCGAAGCTCACCGTCTCGATCTGGATCTCGTTGGCGCCGAGCAGCACCATCAGCTTCTTGACGGCATCCGCGCGCTTCTGGCCGAGCGCGATGTTGTACTCGCGCGTGCCGCGCTCGTCGGTGTTGCCCTGCAGCGTGACGCGCAACGCGCGATTGGACTGCAGATACTTGGCATGCGCCTCGACGGTCGCCTTGAACTCGTCCTTGATCACGAACTGGTCGTAGTCGAAATAGACGCTGCGCTTCTGCGACAGCAGGTTCGCCGGATCCTTGTGCGGCTGCATGGCCGTGCTGCCGGGCGAGCCGGTGACCCCCGCGGCGCCGACACCCTTGGTGGTGGCGCCGCCGGCGGCCGCAGCGGCGTCGGAGGCCGACTTGTCGTCGACCGGCGCCGGCGCCTGCGTGTCCGTGCTCTTGCAACCCGCGAGCGCCGCAATGACGATCGCCGCGATGATCCATTTGCGCATTTGGTGTCTCCTCGAGAATTGACGGTGCCGGCGGGGCGTCAGCGCACCAGCGGACCCCAGGCGGGTTCCCGCACGTCGGCGGCGGGCGAAATGAGCCGCTGCTTCACGCGGCCGTCGGAGGATGTTGCGGCCAATATACCACGCCCCCCCTGCTGTCCCGCGTAGATGATGAGCTTCGAATTGGGCGCGATGCTCGGGCTCTCGTCGAGCGGGCCCTGGGTCAGCACCTGCACCTGGCGCGTCGCATAATCCTGAATCGCGAGCATGAAGCGCCCGCCTTCGCGCTTGACGAACACGAAGCCCTTGCCGTCGGGCAGCGCGCGCGGCGACACGTTGTAGCTGCCGTCGAACGTGATCCGCTCGACGCCGTTCGTCGCGAGATTGAGGCGATAGATCTGCGGCGTGCCGCCACGGTCCGACGTGAAGAGAAGCGACTGGCCGTCCGGCGTGAACGACGCCTCGGTGTCGATGCCTGGCGAGGTGATGAGCCGCGTGACGCCGCTGCCGTCGCTGTTGATCATGAAGATCTGCGAGCCGCCATCCTTCGACAGCGTGACCGCGAGCCTTCGCCCGTCGGGTGACCACGCGGGCGCGCTGTTGCTGCCGCGGAAGCTCGCGAGCACCTGCCGCTGGCCGGTTGCAAGCGACTGCACGTAGACGACGGGCTTCTTGTTTTCGAGCGACACGTACGCGAGCCGGGTGCCGTCCGGCGACCACGCGGGCGACAGCAGGGGCTCGTTCGAGCCGACCACGCCCTGCGGGTTGCCGCCGTCGGCGTCGGCCACGATCAGCTCATAGCGCGTGCCCTGCTTGGTGATGTACGCGATGCGAGTCGAGAACACGCCGGCATCGCCGGTCATCTTCTCGTAGATGATGTCGGCGATCCTGTGCGCCGTCACGCGGAACTGTGCCGGCGCGACCGTGTAAGTCATGGCGGCCAACTGCGCCTGCCGCACGGTGTCGACCAGCGCGAACTTGACCTCCACACGGCCGTCGCCCAGCGCGCGCATCGAGCCGACCACCACCGCATCGGCACCGCGCGCGCGGAAGTCGGCCGCACGCACGTCCTCCGCGCGCACCGGCCGGGGCGAAATGCCGGTGGGGTCGACCATGCGAAAGAGACCGCTTCGCGTGAGGTCCGCGGCGACGATGCCGGTGATCCCGAGAGGCCACGTGGATTCGTTGTCGAACGGGACGACCGAGATCGGGATCGCGGTGCCGGCGCCACCGACGATTTCGATCGTGAGCTGCGCGCGGGCGGGTGCAACCGCGAGCAGCGCGAACGCGAGTGTGGAAACGATGAGTCCGACGATGCGGGGCAAACGAGTCCTCGAAAGGCTGACGACGGGGGAGTGTAGTCATCGATTGGGCGATACGAAATGTCGCCGTGCGGCGACACCATCGGAAAACGCACAGCGATTATAACGAACGCGGCGCGCCGAAAGGGTTAGCGCAATCGTCTATCGTTCAGATCCGACGACTGCCGCGCTAATGAATCGCGATGGTCGAGGTGAGCCCCAGCGCATCGCGCAACCTGTCCGCGGTCTGCCTCGCCTCCTCGCGTGTCGGATAAGGACCTACAAACACACGAAACAATCCGCTCACCTGCCGAATCCTGCTTTCGACTCCGAGCGGCGCGAGTTGGTTCGCGAGATGCGCGACGAAATTCTGCGCATTCGCGTAGTTCGCGAACGCGCCGAGCTGAACGGCGAAGCCGCCATCCGACGGCGCCACCGGGATGGGCGTACCGGAATCCGCGAGCTGCCCACCGGCTGCCGGCGCGGCCGGAGTGGCGCATCGACGCCACCGGCGGCAATGGCGTCACCGATGCGATCACGCTCTCGCCCGGGATGATCGCCTCGACCTCGACCTCGCCACTGCCCTTTTGTGCGGTGCCGATCCGGTGGGCCGCGGCGTACGAAAGGTCGATGACCCTGTCGTGAAGGAACGGACCCCGATCGTTGACGCGCACGACGACGCTCTTGCCCGTCGCGACGTTGGTCACCCGCGCGTACGACGGCAGCGGCAGCGTCGGATGCGCCGCGGTCATCGCGTACATGTCGTAGATTTCGCCGATCGACGTCTTCTCGCCATGAAACTTTCGTCCGTACCAGGAAGCGATTCCACGCTCCTTGTACGGACGCAGAGACGTCGCGGGCACGTATTCCCGGCCAAACACCGTGTAGGGACGGTTCGCGGAGCGACTGAGGGGCTCCAGGCGGGGCCGGGCGTCGGGGATGGTGTCGAGATTGGACGGGACATTCTCGCCAGGACCGTCGTCCTTGTAGTACCCGGGCTTCGCAGCGGGGATCGGGGCCGGCGCAGCAGTCGCCGGCGTCTGCGCGGGCTTGGTCGCGCATGCGATCGCCAGGAGACCGGCTACCAGAGACAGGAGAAACGCTGAAAATCGCATGGACACGGGCGGAAACTCGGGCGACCGGGTATTATCAACCGAACGCGCAGGGCGAGGCCGGGAAGCACCGGACGGCGCCCGGACCGCGTCGAACACCTATCGCACTTTTGAGGAGTGTCGCGTTGGCAAAACCGAATTTCGAATACCAGAAGCGGCAGAAGGAGCTGGAGAAGAAGCGCAAGAAGGAAGAAAAGCTGAAACGCCGGCAGGAACGGCACACGGTTCCCGCCGAGGGCGATGCCCCGGCCGCTCCGCCTCCCGAAGGCAGCGACCCCGCCTGAGCGCGACGGTCGCCTCCCGGATCGCGATCGCCGCCGGCGCCGCCTGACGTTCAGTCAGCGCGGCGACTGCGCTGCGGATCCGGCGGCCGCACCACGGTCGAGTCGAGCCGGTCCAGCGGGCTCGTCACTCCCAGTCCACCGCGGTTCAGCACGTGCGTGTAGATCATCGTCGTGCCGAGCTCCGCGTGCCCGAGCAGCTCCTGAACGGTGCGAATGTCATATCCCGATTCGAGCAGGTGCGTCGCAAAGGAATGGCGCAGCGTGTGCGGCGTCGCGGGCTTCACGACCCCGGCGTCGCGCACCGCCTGTTTCATCGCGCGCTGGAATGCCTGGTCGCTGACATGATGTCGCCTCACGATGCCCGTGCGCGGGTCGGGTGACCGACGATCCGCGGGGAACACATACTGCCAGGCCCATTCCCGACCCGCGGTCGGAAATTTGCGCGCAAGCGCGAAGGGCAGCAGGACATCGCCGAAGCCATCCCGCAGATCGAGTCCGTGTTGCTCCCGCACCGATGCGAGATGCGCCTGCAGCGGAAGCATCACTCGTCGCGGCAACATCGTCACGCGGTCCTTGAATCCCTTGCCATCCCGGATGAGGATCTCATGCCGCGTGAACTCGACGTCCTTCACGCGCAATCGAACGCATTCCATGATCCGCATGCCCGTGCCATACAGCATCCGGCCGATCAGGTGGTGCACGCCGCGCAAGGCGACGGAGAATCGCGTCGACTTCCGCGCGGGTAAGCACTACGGGCAGGCGAGTTGGCGTGCGTGCACGCACCACGTTGTCGAGCCACGGCAGCTCCTGCTCCAGGACGTCCCGATACAGGAACAGGAGCGCGCTCTTGGCGAGATTCTGAGTGGCCGCGGCGACCTGGCGCTCCACCGCCAAGCTGGTCAGGAAAGCCTCGACCTCGGCCGCCCCGAGTGACTGGGGGTGCCGCTTGCCGTGAAAAACGATGAAGCGTTTAATCCAATCTACGTAGGCCTGTTCGGTGCGGATGCTGTAATGCTTGAGGCGAATTTTGTCGCGCACGCGATCGAGCAATCGCGGAGGATCTGAGAAATCCCTGACGCCGGTATCCATTAGGCCGCCTTTCCCCCACTCACCCCAATGATTATTCGACCATTTCACCCCCTTCCAAATCATCCGCATCGCCTATTGACGCGTCATTTCGCGTCAATTAGGTTCCCTAGTTTTAGTT